>JBEKEZ010000001.1:0-380855 GCA_050013575.1 Terriglobia bacterium
GAGCTTAAAAAAATTTTGCGAAAATTTGCGATTTTGGGAAAAGTGTGGCATTTTGCCCCACCAATTCCATTTTTCATAGGCCCTCAAAATTCTCATAGTTCGCAAAACCTTCTTAGTGGCACTTCCTGCCAGCAACGCTGTGCCCTTATTGAGCGTCAGCCTTCTTTCAGTTTGTATCCGGCCAGATTGCCCAGCCCGTCGTAGGCGGCCGCCTTGTACATTCCCGAGAGGGTGGGCGCGTTGAAAACCGAATCGACCAGAGTGTTGATGCTGCCCTCAAGCTCCAGCTTCCGCCTGGCCTTCGCCCATTGCCCGGGCTCGGCGACAATCGCCATCCGGATTCTCGTCAGGGCGCTGCTGTCAGGATGCCAGACGCCCACCGCCGCGAAGCAGTTGTCCGGCTCAAGGTGGAGATAGAACACGGGCGCATGGGCGTCCTTGCCGCTGGCGTGGGAGAAATGGATGCCGACATGCGTCTTGAAGGGGCGCTTGTCCGGCGAGAACCGGGTGTCGCGGTATATGCGGAAGAGCGAGCCGCGTGCGGGGCGCGGGTCGGCGACGAAATGCGGGCTGAGCCTGTGCAGGTGCGGCTCGAAGCTGCCGATGAACAGCAGCGCCGGGTCGCGGACGGCCTCCTCATATCGTTCCTTGTTCCTGGCGAACCAGTCCCGGTTGTTGTGGCGCTTGAGCTGCCGCAAGAAAGCGAACAGTTCTGGGCGGAAGAAGATGGTGTCGGGCATCGCCAGTCCTCACTAACGACTAATGAGCTGAGACGAATTCTCCTAGGGCACAAACCATGCCTGTTCCGTCATCTGGGCTCGCGCCGAAATGCACATTGCATCCCAAGCCGCTCCGACTGTATCCTCGTGCTGCTTCCCAAGGAGGCAGCCAGATGAAGAAGCGACTCCTTCTCGCCATTTTTGCCGCCGGAATCGGCATGCTTCTGGCGCGTGTGCCCCCAGCTCAGTCCAGCCGCGTCGGCCCTGCGGACATCTACCCTGACCCAGCGAGGACTCCGGGTGCGGCGAACCCGCAGGTCACGCAGCAGAACATCAGAGACAACATCTGCAACCCACGGTGGAACACGAAGCTGATCCGGCCGCCCGCAGGGATGGTCTGCCGCAGCCTGAAAGAAATCGGCTGAATCCTTTCCAGTTCGATCCCACAGGACCTTGCTCGTCCCAACGCTGTTACTTGGTGGAGAATACTGGAACAAGACAGCGGGGAACGCTCGTGTGAAGGTGTGGAATTGAAGGACTCCACAACCGCGGCGAGAGACCCGACGAGACGGAGCCGCGCGGTCCCACTTATGCTGAGCAATCTATTCAATTCCAGTCGGACACGCTTTTGGCGACCCACAGTCTCCAAGCTTGTTCACGCAGGTTCAATCCGATACCGCCCACCGGGCTCGGTGGGGAATTGTACGACGCTGCCCCTCACTGAAACCGTAAGCGGCCGCCCGAGGCCCGCCGGCGTGACCTTAACTTGTTTTCCGGGCCAAGGATTCTCCAGCTTGGCCGTCGTCCCTTTTTCACTGAACAGAGTGACACTTGAAACCGTTTTGCCCTCGTAAGCGGCGCTGAGCAGGAAGGCTCCGGCGGCGCGCAGGTTGCGGAAGCGCGCGCGTCCCAGACTCTGGGTGTTGGGGAATAGGCGGAGCGTTCCGGTGTAGCTCTGCAACATGCATTCATTGAGGACCGCCGGCAATGACAGGTTTTCCGTCCAGACTCCCATGCGCATCATGAAGTCAAAGTCGGTACTGTCATCGTACCGGCCATCGATCTGCCGGACGCGGTCGTTCGCGACTCCATTGGGCAGCCGGCAATATCGAACCTCATTCTTGAACCATTCGAGGTCAAGCATTCCCAGACGCGCGCGGATCAAGGGTTGGAAGACAATATCGTTCCCACCTTCCAAGACCTACAGAACTTAGCGACCAGTGATCTGGGATTCCTGGCGCGATCGTTTGACGGGATTACTTCGCGTTGAGTAAAAATGGCCTCTACAAAAAATGGAATCGGTGGGGCAAAATGCCACACTTTTCCCAAAATCGCAAATTTCTGCAAATTTATTTTTTGCGCAAGTCTATTATTTGCGTCAGTTAGAAAAATTAGTGGCAAAAGTTTCAAAAGTTTCAATAGTTACATTTGGGAAGTCTCCTCTCGGCGTCTATTATTCATACGTTAATATATCATAGATAATATTCCGAGCTCGCCGAAGTCCAAGCCCTGGCCCCGGAAGCTTAGCCCGCCGCTCGATTCGGCTTGCGGTCGAAAGAAAGGTCGTCGACCTGCCATCCGCCGACCCTGGGAGGCAAAAGGCTCGAAGCGCCCTCATGGAGTCAGAAAGGCGCACGTCCGCGCTGCTTGCTTCCGAAGCGTGCCCACGTTTCGGTGGCCGCCTTTTCGGATTCGCTGCCTGCGTCCTATGGGATGGCTGGGTGAGTGCGCGGCCGAGGCGGCGCCACCTCTTGACTCGGATCATCCCTCGGCTGACCCTGCGGGACGGGATGGCAGTTCGGCAGGAGGGTCCCCGCTCAAAGCGAATGGCCACTGTCGCTCGCGGCAGGCGGAAATCGGGCGGCGTCATTGCCGAATTGCGAACCCAGCACCGACCGCCCGGCCGAGGCCAACGACCTCAAGGGCGTGATCGATGTCGCCGACTTCAACGATGAAGACAACTTGGGCAAGGGCAAGGAGGTGGTGGACTGACTCTCCAACCTGGCGGCGCATCGGTCTGTCGAATGTAGCGGCGACGTCCACACTGAGTGCCCCTGAGGTCGCAGCAGGAGCCCGTAAGATTCGCCCCCTTGCCTTCGCGAGGTTCGTGTGTTGCTATATACGTTGTTTTTTGTGAGGACGGCCTGGCTTATCACGAGGCCGCAGACGCGCATCTGTGAGTCACCAACCCTTTGATACCGAAATAAGCGTTCACGATGTTCAATCGGTCCACAATGCTGACGCGCTCACCGCGTTCTTCTCCAAGTTGGGATACGATACTTCGATCAGAACGGTGCAGACTGCCGCGAATCTTTCCTTGTCGGAATCTGTTGCCCGTCCCGTCAAGCGCATCGAACTAATCGCCGGAGAGCCGAACCGGTTGCAGATTTACTTCTTCGAGCTTAGGAGCGTCACGATCGCCGAAATCCGGAGCTTGGCCCGCGCCTTCCGGACGTTCAGCGGCCGATTTCTGTTCGTGCTCACGGCAGATTTCGAGCAACTGGATTTCGTCTTGCTTGATCCCGAGATGCCGGCGACGACAGGTACGACCGGTCTTAGCACGCCTCAGGTAAGTCTGAATCCGCGCCGCCTCAGCGTTGACCGCAAGAAGCCAGACCGGGTACTCCTTCGCGTCCTTCGCCGGTTCACCTGGACGGAGCCCACTGCATTCGACCAATTCGAAAAACTTCGTCACGCCTACGACCTTGCCCATTGGTCGGAAGAGCACTTCAACAATCGCGGGCTCTTCTCTGATTACTTTCTGACTGAACGGCTTCGCCCCAAGGATGCCGGCCCGACGGAGTTCCCCGAGTGGGGCGAAGACCCCAAACCCGCATACCAGCGCCTGCGGGTTCTCTACGATCACGCCGGGGCGCGCTTTGCAGGTAAGAGGATTTCCGAGCTCTGCAATCTTCTGTACGAGCCTGTGCTGGGCGAGCTCGGATTCAGCGTTACACGAACGACGAGCGCCGAAGCCGGTTTTCACCTTCGATTGTCTGACCCGACGGATCCTCAAAAGCTGCTGGCGATCTGTCTCCCGTATCCATGGGGTCGCGAGCTCGACCACAAGGACGACACCCGCGACGCCGAGACGCCCGAAGTCACGCCCACCTTCGCTGTGGTTGATTTGCTGGCACAGCACAACGCGCCCTGGGTAGTCCTGACCAACGGCAAGTTGTGGCGGCTGTACTCGAAGCGGGCGCACTCGCGCGCCACCAATTACTACGAGATGGACGCAGACGAGGTCCTCGGCCGCCAGGGGTTCCACCAGGATATTCAGGACGCCTTCCGCTTCTTCTGGCTGCTGTTCCGTATGCAGGCGTTCCGGCCCGAAGAGCGTGAGAGGCAGGGTAAAAAGGTCCAGCTCAACATGCTGGACCGGCTCCTGCTCGGCAGCGAAGACTATGCCAAGCAACTTGGCGAAAGCCTGAAGTCGCGCGTCTTTGAAGATGTTTTTCCTGAGCTGGCAGAGGGCTTCATAGTTTACGGCCGGGAGCGCCGTGGACGCGACGCTGAAATCTCCGAAGACACTCTGCAGAGCACATTTCAAGGCACGCTCACCCTTCTCTACCGTCTGTTGTTCCTCCTCTACGCCGAATCGCGGGACCTGCTTCCCCTGCGGACTTCGCGGGAGTACTTCGATGCCAGCCTGACGAGCCTGAAGAAGCAAATCGCCGGGGTTGCTGGGACCATTAAGGACGAAACCGAAGGCAAAATTAAGGAAGGCTATCGGGCAGACAGCTTTGCGCTCTGGGAGAGGCTGAAGCGGCTATTCGCCGTCGTCGACCAGGGCAGCGAAGATCTTAACGTCCCGCGCTATAACGGAGGCCTTTTCCAGGCGAGGCGTGATCCCGCCGACCACAGCCCTGAGGCTCAGGCGGCGCGCTTCCTTGAGGTCGAGCAGGTTGCCGATCGCCATCTTGCCCGCGCCATTGACCTGTTGTCACGCGGGATCGATCCCAAGCGCCAAGACCTGGTGATGATTGACTACAAATCTCTTGGCGTTCGGCAGCTCGGTTCAATTTACGAAGGATTGTTGGAGTTCAGGCTGCGCATTGCGGGCGAGAAACTGGCCGTCGTGAAAGAGAAAGGGCGTGAAGTTTACGAGCCATTTCGCGAGTTGGGCGAGCGGGAGCGCGACCGCGCCGAGCGGCAAGGCAAAATCGTGCGCACGGGGCGCGTGTATCTGGAGAATGACAAGCGCGAGCGAAAGGCCACTGGTTCCTATTACACACCGGACCACATTGTTAAGTATATAGTGGAACACGCCGTGGGTCCGGTGCTGAAAGAAAAACTTGAGGGTCTCCGGCCGAAGCTCCGTGAGGCGCAACGGGAGCGGCGCGAATTCTTTAAGCAGGAGGAGCAATTCCGCGAGCGTCATATGCGGCCGAAGCCCGTGCAGCAGGCGGATTTGATCGGGCGGGAGCTTGTAGACGAGATGTTTGACATTAAGGTGCTTGACCCGGCAATGGGCTCCGGCCACTTCCTGGTGGAGGCGGTGGACTTCATTACCGATGAGACCATCAAGTTCCTAAGCGCCTTCCCCTGGAATCCGGTGCAGCAACACCTAAACCAGATGCGAGAAACCATTCGCCGCCAAATGGACGCGCAGGGCATCGAGATTGACGCCAACCGGTTGGACGACACCAACCTGCTCAAGCGGCACGTGCTCAAGCGCTGCATCTACGGTGTGGACCTGAATCCGATGGCCGTGGAGCTCGCCAAGGTCTCGCTTTGGCTGGATTGCTTCACGCTGGGCGCCCCACTCTCGTTCCTCGACCATCACCTGCGCTCTGGCAACTCGCTGATCGGCAGCGCCATGGAAGACGTGGACAAAATCCGCCGGGAGAAGGGCCAATTGCCCCTCACCATGTCCAGCGACTGGGCAGGGTTGACTCAAGCTGTGCAAGGGATGATCAGTGTCGGAGGCATGCCGGACATTACGGCCGCTCAGGTGGAGGAATCAAAGCAGCAGTTCGAGTCAGCCCTCGGTGGGCTCGACGCCTTCAAGCGAGTGTTGAACCTGCATACCGCTCGTTGGTTTGTAAAGTCGGAGGAGCCGTCGGGAAAGCGCGGCAAAAGGTCGAGCCTTTTCGATGACATGTTGCGCAGCGGCGAGCTGTTCGATTGGGCTCACGGTCGTGTGCCGACGCCACTGGGTGGCACGGCAGAGTCTGGAATAGCAAACCGCGCGGTGAAGCAGGCAGCAACGAGCGCGCAGGACAATCGATTCTTCCATTGGGAGCTAGAGTTTCCCGAAGTTTTCTATGGTCGCCGCCCTGGGACGCAGAACGCAGTGCAGCGACTCGACAAGGCGGGCTTTGATGCAGTGGTTGGAAATCCGCCGTACGTGCGCATACAAACTCTCACAGACGAATTCGCAGGTTACCTAAGTTCGCGCTTTGCATCCGCTGTCGGTAAGTTCGACATTTACCTTCCCTTCATCGAGCGCGCATTCTTGCTGGCTGCGCCGGGCGGGATGCTCGGATTTATCAATCCGAACAAGTTTCTGACAGCCGATTACGGCTCCGGGATCCGGCGCTTCATCGCAGATCGTCGCTGTCTTCGAGAGCTGGTGGATTTCGAAGATCGCCAAGTATTTGAAGGCATCTCCACGTATGCGTGTCTGTTGTTCTTGCAGAGTAAGCAGCTCGAATTCGTCGAAACGCGATGGGCCGATCCCTCGAACATCACCACTGCGGTTACGAGCAGCTGTCAGGAGGGCGACCTTACAGCCACCCCCTGGTCGCTCAAGAAGGGCGCTTCGGCACCATCGTCCGACATTCCGCTTCTAGGGGAAGTGTGTGAGTCCATTTTCCAAGGATTGATTACCGGTGCCGATCCTCTCTTAATTGGCCAGGTTAGCGGCGACAGAGCCATTTTCGATGGCGACGAATTTAAGTACGAGTCGGGCATTCTGCGGCCACTGCTTAGGGGCAAAGATGTCAGAAGGTATGCCCTTAAAAGCCCTGGATCATATGTGATCTACCCATATCGGACACTCGAAGGCAGAGACGAGCTTATGTCCGAGAAGTTTTTATCAGAGTGTTTTCCCGAGACATATAGCTATCTCCGTCGACATAAGTCAGAACTGAGTGAGCGCGGCAGTGATTCAATGCAATATGAAGAATGGTATGCACTATGGTGCCCGCGCCCGCTGCGGCGATTTGCTTCGCCGAAGATCCTCACGCAGGTGCTTGCGTTACGATCCACGTTCACACTCGACCCAGCTGGGAGCCAGTGGTTTACCGGGGGCGGTAACGCGGGGGTCTACGGAATCATTCCGGGCCGGGAAGTAGAAATCTTGTACTTGCTCGGTGTATTGAACTCTAAAAAGTTCGACGAAATACTGCAGTCCTCTAGCTCGAGATTCAGAGGCGGATATTTCTCCTACGCCAAGCGGTTCATCGAACGCGTTCCAATACCAATGCCTTCTCGGGAGGTCCAGCAGGAACTCGCTAAGCTCGTCGCGAGGCGTCTCCAGGCACCTGACGGGCCTACTGCTTCGGCCTTGGAAGCTCAGATTGAAGCCGCGGTGGCGGAGCTGTACCTGAAATGACGAACCAATCCTGAGGCGTGTCCCATGATCATTTACCAGTACCTTACGCAGCCAGCCCGCCGTTCGCGATACGTATCGCTTTTTCAATCAGCGTTCGAACACGCGAGATTCACCCACTTCGACGCAGCTGTCGCGTATTCTACTAACGCGGGTGTTGACGCGCTCGTCGATGCACTACGTCTGGCACCGCACTGGAGCGATCTTGCCAAACGCTGGCTCGTCGGTATCGATTGGTGCCGTAGTGAACCTATAGCGCTTGAGCGTCTCAGCTTCCTCCCACATTCGGCTGTTCGGGTATTCGATGGCGAAGTAGTCGTAGCCCGCAGGCAATGTGTGCCTGTTTTACCTTTTCACCCAAAGACGTTTATCCTGCACAGCGATGGCGCTGTCGGGGTGATATGCGGCTCTGGGAACCTATCCCGCAACGGCCTTACTCTCGGACATGAGGTAGGAAGTCTTGTTGCGGCCATCAGGCCCCTGGGCAATCATGAGCAGGCGATCTGGAATTCCTGTGAGGCCGTGATTACTTGGTTCGAACAGGTTTGGAGGGGCGCGACCCCCTTGAACCGTGTGCTGGCTGCATACAGGCGACAATACGAGCGAGTGCCGCACCTCAAAGCCCCGACTCCTACAGACGAAGATGTCGCACCTCGCAGTGCAGGCGGTCGCCGAGGCCTTTCTCCGGACCAGCTACGCCAATTGCGCGCCTGCCGTTATTTCTGGATCGAGGCGGGCAATTTGCACGAAAACCGTGGCCCCGGCCAACCCGGGAACCAATTGATGCTGTCGCGGATGATGAGGGTCTTCTTTGGCTTTCCTGCTCGAGATCTTCCTCAGGACACGTACATCGGAGAGGTGTCAATCGAATATGGTGGCCATCGCCGCGATGATTGCTCTCTCCGATTCAGTAACAATTCCATGGATGTCCTTACGTTGCCATTGCCTGGAGCAGAGGGACCCACGAAATACGATCAGGAGACACTCCTATTTGAGAAGGTGTCAGATGGGCGAGGATTCAGATTTGTGTTGAGGTTGGCGGCAGGAGGAGACAAAAGACAATGGAGAACGCGAAGCCAGCGAGTGGACGGTGCATATCAGATGACGAGCGGGAGAGAGTGGGGGCTGTTCTGAGCATCCCGTACGTCATCGACAACCAGCTGCATCGTCTTGCGGACCTCCTGAATGACATCCTCACGCAACATTGCGGTCGCTCGTTAGACATCGCTACCGCTTACTTTACAGTTGGCGGCTTTCAGCAGCTGCAGAAAGGGCTGCAAGACCTCGGCAGCTTCCGCATGATTCTCGGCGCGGAGCCGACGTCCGGTGAGCAGATCGGTCTCCGACCCGATGCCGGTGTCATCAAGGGATTGATCGAGCGCGACCTCGAGTCCCTGCCCTTTGACGAAAAGACGCTGCGCATGGTCGAAGACCTGATTGCCTATTTGCAGCGCGGTACCGTTCAAGTGCGCCTGCATGATAAGGGCTTTCTGCATGCCAAATGCTGGCTGTTTTACTCCGACCGGCCGGGCCAGCAGATGCTGTTTGACCGGTTCCGCCCCATCCTGGCCATCGTGGGCTCCTCCAACTTCACCGCCCCCGGCCTCACTTTCAATCGCGAGCTGAATTTGGCCCACAAAGTGTTGTTGGACCCGTCCGAAGTCGAGGATAAAGAAGCCACGTGGGCTGTCTCCTGGCTGAGTGACGCCAAGCCGACCCTGAATATCACGCCGGAGAACCGTCAACTGCTCAAGAGCGAAGTGGGCGCCCGGGCGATCATTGACCTCGAAGCCTGGTACGAGCGCCAGTGGACGGACAGCCGCGATTTCAAGGCAGAGCTGATTGAGCTGCTCGACGCCTCGAAGTTCGGCCGCACGGAATACACGCCCTATCAGGTCTATATGAAAGCGCTTTACGAGTACTTCAAAGACGAACTGGGCGAGGCGGAGCCCGGCCCCACCCGTTCCGCCGTGGAGCTGGCGGAGTTTCAGGAAGACGCAGTGAAGAAGGCGCGCAAGATCATGGCCCGGTATGACGGCGTGATGGTTGCGGACTCGGTGGGTCTGGGCAAGACCTGGATCGGCAAAAAGTTGATTGAAGACTACGCCTACCATCTGCGGCAAAAGGCGATCGTGATTTGCCCGGCAAGCCTTCGCCAAATGTGGCAGCGAGAGCTTGCGGACGCCACCATCCCGGCTACGGTGCTTTCACAAGAGGAATTGGGCCGAGAGGAATTCGACACCGCCGACTGGTCAGACGCGGACGTCGTGTTGATCGACGAATCGCACAACTTTCGCAACCCCAACGCGCAGCGTTCCGCAAACTTGCAGCGCTTGCTCAAAGCCAACGCAGGGCGCGGCAAGGACGGCAGCCACAAGAAAGTGGTCCTGCTCACGGCCACACCAGTCAACAACGACCTGTTCGACCTGTACAACCAGTTCTCACTCATTACGCAGGGCGACCGCAGCTACTTCTCCGCCGTCGGTATTGGCGACCTTCACCGCTACTTCCTCAACGCGCGGCGCGAGGCGCGGCGGAACGCTCCCGGCCTTGCCCTGTTTAATCTGCTGGAAGAAGTCGTCATCCGGCGCACGCGGCACTTCATCCGCAAGGCGTACCCTGAGGCAACCATCCTGGGCAAACGCATTCTTTTTCCCAACCGCAAACTGAAAACGGTGGAGTACAACCTGGAGGCGACATACAAGGGCATATACGATGACATCGTCAGCGGAATCGAGAGTCTGAAACTTGCACCGTATAACCTTGAAGGCTACAAGAAAGCCGGTGTTGCCGTTGACGATTTCGAAGCCGGCCGCGAACAGGCTTTGGTGGGCATCTTCAAAAGCCGCTACCTGAAGCGGTTTGAATCCAGCATCGAAGCCTTTCGCATCAGCGTGAGGCGGGCGCTGGCTTTCCTAAAGACGTTCGAATCCTACATTCTAGAAGGGAAGCTGCTGCGCAGCAGTGATTTTCACAAGGCGCTGCAATACCTGGAACGCGAGGGCGAAGAAGACGACGCGGTGCCCCAGTCGCGGGCCGACGAGCTGGATGAGAGCGAAGATGCACAGCGCGTGCTTGCCTCCATGGAGACGGTGGACCCTTCGCTCTATGATCTCCGCAAGCTCCACACGGCTGTCGATCACGATGTGCAGGTATTTTCTGCAATCTGGGAGAAAGTCAGGAGGATTGACGCCTCCCACGACAGCAAGCTTCAGCGCCTCAAGGAACTGCTATCCAATGAGCTGAGGGGTAAGAAGGTTTTGGTGTTTACTTATTATAAGGATACGGCCCGCTACGTCTACCGGCAGATTGGTCATCCTGAAAACCCTGGTGCCGTGAGATTCCGAGAGCAGTTGGGTGGCATTAACGTGCGGCGGATGGATAGCGGCGCCGATCCCGACGAGCGGTTGCGCATTGTGCAGGGGTTCGCTCCCCGAGCAAATGGCAAGCCAGACTGGGTGGGAACAGATAGGGAAATTCAACTTTTGATTTCGACCGACGTACTTTCCGAAGGACAGAACCTTCAAGATTGCGGCTATTTGCTCAACTATGACCTGCACTGGAACCCCACGCGCATGGTGCAGCGCGCCGGCCGCATTGATCGCATCGGAACAGAGTTCGATGTCCTTCATGTCTACAATATGTTCCCGGACAAGGGACTGGAGCGGTTGCTGGGCTTGGTCGAAAGCCTGACGCGCAAGATTGCGGATATTGACCGCCTCGGAATGCTGGACGCCAGCGTGCTCGGTGAGGAAGTCCACCCGCAGACGTTTAATACACTCAAGCGCATCCGCGACGAAGATCAGAGCGTGGTCGAGGAAGAGGAGCAGTTTACGGAACTGGCGAGCAGCGAAGGGCTCCTTCAACAACTGCGCGGGTTTCTGGATAGCGGCGGCCGGGAAGTTTTGGAAAGCCTTCCTGACGGCATCCATTCTGGCTTGCATCGCCCCGGCGCGCGCGGCGTCTTCTTCTATTTTCAAACAGCAAGCGTGGAAGACAAGTTGAACTTCTGGAAGTATTACGACGCAGAGACAAACAGCATTCTCGACAACCGCCACGTGCTTGCCAATTTAATCGCCTGCGCTCCGGATACGCCCCGCTCAGTTGATCACCAGATCTTCAAGACAGTTTTCGACCTGCAGGAGAAGGTGATCGCCAGCATTCTGCACGGGCATGAAGAACTGGCCGCGCTTCAGGTGGCGCCCCAGGCAATCGATCCGATGCAGCAGACGGTCGCCACGGTAATCCAAAACCAATTGAACCATCCGCAGGTGGATCGCAAGCGCGGCATCGCGGCGATTGAGTTCCTGAGCACCCCCATGTTGCCGGTCGAGTTGAAGGAGCTCCGCAAACTCTATAAGGGCTTCCAGCATGACGGCAGCGTCGCCAACCTGATAGCAGGTATAGAAGGGATGCAGATTGCCTTCGGCGGCGCTGCGCGCGGCAAGTCAGCGGCGACTTCCGTGAGCGCTCCGAAGCTTCGCCGAGAGGATTTGCAACTGATTTGCTTCGATGTGCTTTCAGACTAAGCAGGCTGGCGGTGATCGGCGAGCTCAGGTTGATCAAGAGCCAGCCGGCGAGATTCCAATTCAAAATCTAAAACTCAAAATTCTGAATCGCCACCGACGATTCCGGATTCCGGAAGCAGGGCAGAGCGGACTCACCCGGCGATCGGCCACCGGAACGTCGTTGGCCTATTTTGACAGAGGTGGCTTGAGGGCTGCGGGCCCGCCTTCGAGGTAGGTTTTCAAGCGTATGGATTGTTTCGTCAGCACCGCGTCGACCGGCGCGGCCCAGTGCCGTTCCAACTTAATTCGGCAATCTACTCCACCTGTACCTTGCTGACCGGGTTTGCGCCGTGGATGACCCGTTTTAGCCGAGAAAAGTTGGAACGGCACCAGGTGTTTATCCCTGTGGGAAGGTAGCCTACGACGGCGTAGGTGGCCTCGGGTTGGGTGCCTTCGGGCGCGGGGGAGAGATCGATTCCCATGTTGCCCGTGGCCGCCATCGACTGAAGCGGGCCCAGCGCGCTGTATGGGTGAATCCTGGGGTAGCCGGGGCCGACGCAAATTTCTGTTCGTAACGGATCAACATTTTCGAAACTCGAATCGGAATATAATGGCGTATGACCGTATGCCGCTGGGAACGTAGCTTGTCGAAACTCAAATACGTCTTCGTGTTCCTCGCCGCCGCTGTCGTCTGGGGAAATCCGGGCGCATGCTTCGGCGCTCAGGCTTCCAAGAAGACATCGGGCGTCGAATCTCCCTCCACCGCTGCTGAGCGCGGCATCGACCTCGCCACCAAGGGCCATTGTGAGGAAGCGCTGCCGATGTTGAAGAAATCCATCCCGAAGCTCGCCGACAAGGACCTTCTGCACGACGCGGCCAGGAAACCTTTCACCGCGAGGATCAACCTTCATTCAAGCCAGAAACTCTCACCTACCACGCATCTTCTTTGATGCAGCCCAGATTGTGGCGAGACACAGTGGTTCACAAAAGCAGAGGCAACAATCCGAGCAGCGCTAACACCGTGAGGAGCGCGAGCCCCTGCGTGCCGGTTCGGCGGTCTCCGAAACCATACGCATAAATGCCCTTAATGAAGTTGTTGCTCGCTGCGGCGATGACGATCGCGCCCCCGGCGAGCGTAACCGGCGTCAGCGCGGAGGCAGACTCCGCGAGGCTCAAGATAAAGGGATCAACATCGGTGACTCCCATCACTCCCGCCAGCGCGAAGAGTCCCGCGCGACCTAAGTAGAGCAGCGCGAGATGCGTGATGAGCAGCATTCCTACAAACAGTCCTGCGAACAAGAACGCTGCGCCCAGCTCCAGCGGATTTTTCGGCTGGAAGGATTGTTCGGCTTTTGTAGGGCCTTGATCCAGCCTTCGCATCCAAAGCCAACCGCCGAGAAGAGCCGCGACGGCAAGCAGCAGAAAAGGCAATCCGAGCCGATAGAGCAGTTGGCGATTGAAAATGCCCAGAAGTGCGAGCAGGCGCAAGTACATGACCCCGGAGGCAGCCAGCATCGCGCCCGAGTATAGATGCGGGCGTGCTTGCTCGCGGGCTCGCTTGGCAAGCACGACGGTGGCGAGCGTAGAGGAATACGCTCCTCCCAGCAAGGCCGCAAGCAGAACACCGCCGCGCCCTTGCGTCCACACCTGCAAGAGGTAGCTGCCGTAAGAAATGGCGCTTACCGCGATAACCACCAACCACGTTTTGAAAGGATTAAAGCCAAATGTGCCAAACGTCCGGTTCGGCACAATAGGAAGGATCACTGCCGTCAGAAGGAGAAACTTCGTGAACGTCAGGATTTCATCGCCCGGCACTCGCTTGGTGAGATTTTCAAGCGCCGTCTTCAGCTCCAGCAATCCCACCCCGAGCACCGTAAGCGTGGTCGCGACCCAATACTGCCCGTGCGCAACCAGCGCTCCAATTGCGAAGACCACCAGGCCTGAGATCTCCGTAGTCATCCCGGCCAGTGCCACCCCCTGAAGCTTGTGCCGGTAGGATTGCCAAAGAAACGCTCCGACAACAGCGAAGCCAACAGCCGGCAGCAGTTGATTTCCTCCAGAAAACAGGGATAGCGCATAGCCGAGTAGGCCGAGAAGCGGAAATGTGCGAACTCCGCCAAATCGATACTGCTCCGACGTCACCTTTTGTTCTTCGCGCTCGAGACCGATCAAAAAGGAAAGGAAGAGCACCAACAGGATCTCTGCGCCTTCCTTAGGGATGAATTGGATCAGGGTATTGTCCATACGCCGCCGAACCAACACGATTCTCGTCGTCCCTTCGGGTCAGAACAATCGACATCGCTCGGGACCGAGGTCCTCTATGAGGTCACATGTACATTGTAACCAGCCTGTATCCAAGAGAGCGATGCGATTTTGGCGAAGCACAATGTTTACTTTCCCTGGCGCCTCGACGCTATTCTGGCTTTGGCCCGGTAGCGGGAGATTCGGGAACCGGCGGTTCTGCGGTGGTCTTGGGTGGAGTGCTATTCTGCGGCAGCTTCGCGGGCGGCATTTCAGTGCCGGAGGGGTAAACGAGGATCTGGATGCCGCCCCAACCGGTTTCAGGGCTCGTGCCACTCTTCTTCCCCATTGCCAGCGTCTTGAGCCGCCGATCATCGAAACCGAAATTCTCAACAAGGTACTCACGGACTACCAGGGCACGACCTTGGGTCAGGACCAAGTTTTTCGCGGCGTCTCCTTCCATGCTGGAATACGCGGCCACCACGGCAACCCCAAAGTCGGTATCGGTCAGGAAATCGCCGGCAGCGTCCAGAGACTTCTGGTTTTTCAGCTTGGCGGTGTCGACCTTGCCGAAGAGTTGCTTGGCCTCGAACGTGAACGTTTTCAGCGGCGTGCCCTGGGGCAGGCTTACGATTTCGTCTTTCGCCAGCTCCGCGGAATCTTCATAACCGCGATTCTTGAAATACCCGCGCAAGAAGAAACTGTGCTTCAGCGCCTCCATGTTCTCCTGGAAATCGGTGACCCCCGCTTGCGCATGGGCTACCGCATCATGGATGCCGTCCATCGTTTGGTTAAGCTCGCGATAGGCCGTCTTATCGTTGATCAGCGCCCCGACCGTCCCCTGACCCTGGTCGATCTTGGCGCTGACCGAGCTTAAATTCGCGGTCGTCTGCGTAATGTTTTTGATGGCTTGCTCGCTGCTATCCAGAATATCCTTCGACTTCTTAATCAGGTCTGACATGGCGATCGGAGGTTTGCTGGCGATGGTATCACCGTCGTGCACGTTGGCCGCCCCGGCAGTTCC
Source organism: Terriglobia bacterium (assembly GCA_050013575.1). Lineage (GTDB taxonomy): Bacteria > Acidobacteriota > Terriglobia > UBA7540 > UBA7540 > DASYXZ01. Next base: position 15,049 of record JBEKEZ010000001.1, read on the forward strand.
AAACGAGATCGCCATATACTCGTTGCCCAGCAGGCCCTCGGTTTCGATTGACGCTACGGAGTCTTGCTTGATGATGTCGTGCGTCTGGCTGTCGAGGTCCATCACCACCGTGATTTTACCGCCCGGCCCGTGAGGCAACTCGATACTATGCACGGCCCCGCGGTAAACACCACCCACGCGAACCCCGGCGCCCACATCCAAGCCCACCACGTTGCTGAACTGCGCCTTTAACCGGTACGTGGAAGTAAACAGGTATTGCTTGTTTCCGATGATAAAGGTCCCCACGGCCAGAATCGCCAATGTGATAACGATGAAAGCTCCCAATCGCGCTGCTCTCGACATATGTTCTCCTAAGCGTCCCGCCGCATAAAGTCTGAGACAAACTCTTCGTGACTCTTCTCCAGGTCCTCGAAGGAGCCTTCGATCACTATATTTCCTTCGTGGAGCAGTGCCAGCCGGCCGGCGATGGTTTTTGCGCTTTGCATATCGTGTGTGACCACCATGGATGCCATGGCATGTTCCTTTTGCAGCTTGAGAATCAGCTCATCAATCTCGCCGGAGGTAATCGGATCCAGTCCCGCGGTGGGTTCATCCAGCAGCAGGATGTCGGGGTCGAGAGCCAGCGCACGCGCCAGTCCCACTCGCTTCTGCATGCCGCCGGAAATATCGGAAGGCATCTTCTTGAGATCGCCTTCCATACCCACACTCTTCAGCAATTCCTTAACTCGATCTCGCCGTTCGGACTCCGGCATTTTTGTATTGTGCTTCAGTGGAAAGGCCACATTCTCCTCCACCGTTAGTGAGTCGTAGAGCGCCGCCTGCTGGAACAAAAAACCCATCTTCTTCCGGATTTCGTTGAGCTTGCCGAGACTGATTCCGGTAATCTCCTGCCCGTGGATACTCACCGAGCCCGCATCCGGCTTCTGCAACCCGATGATGATCTTCAACAAAACACTCTTGCCGGTACCACTGCGGCCGAGCACCGCCAGCGTTTCACCGCGGGCGACCGTCAGGTCAATCCCGTTCAAGACCACCTGGGCGCCGAAGGACTTGCGCAGACCTCGCAGGACCACGGGCGGTTCGCCATTCCTTTTCTCAAGGTTCTCTATCACGATGCGGTAACAGGCCCCTTTCAGTGCCCCGTTGCGAACTCCTAAGCGCCGGTCTTCATGGAAAGAACATCACGATCAGTTTCACCAGGATAACGTCGGCCAGGATTACAAACAGCGAAGAAAAGACCACTGAGCTCGTCGCCGTGCGCCCCACGCCCTCGGTGCCTCCCCGCGTCCGCATTCCCTGAAAGCACGCCACTAGCCCGATGATCAGGCCAAACACCGCGGTCTTGAAGGTTGGCGGCAGAAAATCGTTGAAGCCGAATTGGCTGAAGCCGTCGTGGATGAACTGCTGGAAGGTGATCGGCTCAGCCAGGGCATCGGCCACCCAAGCCATTACTACACCGCAGAAATCGGCAGCGAGGGTTAGGAGTGGCAACACCAGGATACAAGCTAGAATGCGGGTTACGGCCAGCAGCCTATAGGGATTTACGGCTGATGCCTCGATGGCATCGATCTGCTCCGTCACCTTCATCGATCCCAACTCCGCGCCGATGCCAGCTCCCGCTCGGCCGCAGACGATCAAGCCGGTGACGATGGGGCCGATCTCATGGATGATCGAGAACACAACGGCGGCGGGAAGCAATGAACTGGCGCCGAATCGAACCAGGCTATCGCGGGTTTCAAGGGAGAGGATGGCGCCGATGGCCGCGCCCGCCAAAGCCACCAGAGGAAACGATTTTGATCCTATCTCGTCGATTTGCCGGACAAGCTCGCGGAATTCAAAGGGCGGTGTCAGGGCAGCCCGCAGAACTTGCCAGGAAAAAATGCCTAGTTCACCGAACCATTCGAAAAATCCATTGATCAAAGCCGTGCTGGAACTCGCAGTGGAGGACATGGGTACAACCTACAACCTCAGAGGCAAGCCCTATTCGGACCTTGTTCCCCTACCGGCAGTAACGTTCATCAATTCCGTCGTGCGCCGATCGGGCCGCAAAGTGGGAACCTTCAGTTGAGGCTCAGGGGTGAATCGTTGCATAGGGGCCGTAGTACGCGGTTAATGAGTCCCGGCGCCTTCCCTCGCTGGCAGCATCTTCGTTTCGTGCTCCAGTCTGATGTAGGCCGCGGCGGCGCGTACGCGCACCGCATCCTTCTTGTCGTCCAGCAGGGGGACCAAATTCTCCCGGAATTCTGGGAAGGGATGCATCGCAACCAGGTGGGCGGCCGCAGCGCGCACTGACCATTCCTTGTCCGACAATGCTGATCCCACCGCATCCGCCAGGGTTGGATCAAGCGAGCTTCCGATGAGCAGCAGAGAGGCGGCCCGGGCGGAAGAATCGGGGTCCGACAGGATACCTTGTGCCGACGATAATCCGAACCCAAGACCCGGGACGGGAGCGAAACCTGCTCCCGCGATGGCGATAGTAACGAAAAGCTGGGTAGGAGTGTGCAACATGCGCAAGGCGCTCCGCTTCTCTCTGCTGAGATAGCTGGAGGACGCTTTAGACTCTCCGCTCACCACAGCGAGAAGAAACTGCACTCCATCGGGGTCGTGGAGGTGGTAAAGCACCTTGGCTGCGGCGAAGTCGACTTCGGGAACGGGATCCTGCAAAGCTTTCTTCAAAAGAGGAAGGGTTTGGTTGTCCTTGAAGTCACCCAGGGTGACAACCACCGCAATCCGGACCGAAACGTCGTGGTCATCGAGCATCGAGCCAAGAAGCTGAAGAGCGTTATCTTTTAATCCCACCAGGCTCAGGGCCTGCGCCGCGCCCTTTCGACCGTCCGGATTCCGGTCATAGGCGGCGTCGTTCAAAATGTTCAGGCACCTTTGGACGGTATCGACGGGTTTAGTCTGCCCAAACGCCAGCGTCGCGCTCAGCATCATCAGTATCCAGATTCGCACGGTGATTCGCTCCTCTCAGCCTGCGTCATTTCGCCGGTTAGCGCCGGCGAAGCCCACACGCTCCAGCCCGTGATCCAGGCCAGAGCGGGTCAGGCCTCGGTAAGTCTTGCGCCCTCCGCGATGGAAGCTGGTCCGCTAATCTCCCAGAACCTTTTCAATTTGGCCGATCTTCTTCTGCACCTTGCCGGCCGTCTTCTCGTTGGCGCCTTCGTTTTCCAGATTTGGATTATTGGTAGCTTTTCCCACTTTCTCCTTGATCTTGCCCTTCACTTCGTGAAACTTGCCCTTCACCTCGTCCTGAGTACTTGGTTTCATGTTACCCTCCTGCTTTAAAGTCTTGATACCGATGGTCCTGCGCGAAGCGCTGCTGCTGGCGGCGATTCGCAAGACGATAAACCTGACCATCAAGTTTGTGGTGAATACGCACTGCCACCTCGACCACGTCGTCCGGGGTTGGCTGGGCCTCTGGTATCACTTAAGGGAATCCGTCCGGGTTGGGTCCCTTTGAGTCAAGACACAGCCGCCAAGTTCTTTTGTGACGATAGAATCATCGGAGAACTTGAGAGTGACTTTGTAGTTGAACTCCCATTTGTTGGCTCCGTGCGGGTGGATAGTCAGCGTAACGCTGCCGTTCGCGGCGTCTGTTTTCGTTGGGCTGCTTTCGATCTTTAAGCTGACGGTGTGGGAAGAAGTCTTGTTCCAACGGCCTTGATTGCCTTCGGACTTAGCGACTTCCTGCCCGTCACTGGTCTTGATGTAAACATCCAAAGTGGTGTCGCCATTCTTTTTGTCTGTGGTCGTGTCAAACTTCACTTCCGCGGAAGTGAGGGTTGGCTCTTGGGCTGGCGCTGGATCCTGGGCGAACGCGGCTGACGCGAACACTGCCATAGCGGCTAGCGCCAGGCAGTACCTGATTGTCTTCATCTGAAATCTCCTTTTCCGATTCCGAGCTAGCTAACCTGCGATGAACCACCTCTCTTATACGGTCAAGGTGACGCGGCGTCTGTGTCGTTCGAAACACCTGTTTGGTCAATAGTGCTCATCCCAGCTTGAAGCTCCTGTTTGGGTTGTTTGGCCCTGACATCGTTCGGAAGGTAGATGGCAGATTTACGCCCTGATGTCACCGGCCGTGCAGGCGAGCTTCCGATTCCATGATGTGGAATGAGCAATTTTGACCCAACGTGTGAGCCGTTCTGAACTGACACTGAATCAAGCCAAGGGTAAAAGAAGAGTGCCTCGCCCATCTGTTGGGAGGCGGAAGTTACCAGGTGCTCCGTTCGGGGCACGCCGCGGAACCGAGAGGGAGAACGCAGACATGCCAAGGAGACACGCAGCGGTGTTGGGTATGTGCCGCGATTACTTCAGCGTGGAAGGCGCTGATGAAAGGAAAAACATGAAAACGCTTAAACTATGCTTAACCATGCTCATGCTGCTCGCAGTTGGGAGCCTGGTGGGCTGCTCAGGGACATCCAAGCAGTCGCCTGATGTTTCTGACAGCATCCGCAATGCGCTCGATCAAGCCGGCCTCAAAGCTGTCTCCGTAACACAGGACCGCGACAAGGGTGTCGTGACCCTGAGCGGAAACGTCGCGGCAGACGCTGACAAGGCACAAGCTGAATCCATTGCGAAGTCAATCGCAACTGGGCAGGTTGTATCGAACCAGATTGCTGTGGTTCCTCCCGGCGCCGAAGCTGAGGCAAAGGCCGTAAACTCGGATCTGGACGCGGGTATCGCCAAGAATCTGGATGCTGCCCTCATCCAGAACAAGTGCCACAAGGGCGTCAGCTACGACGTCAAGAGTGGTGTCGTGACGTTGACCGGCGAGGTCAGTTCTCAATCCAAGCGCGCACAGGTTGAGCAAGTGGCGTCAACCGTTCCAAACGTGAAGCAGGTGGTGAACGAGCTGCAAGTAAAAAATCAAAAGGCCACCTCAACGCCCACGCAGTAAGTGCCGGGAACGTGCGCTGGGGCGCATGGTCTGGCGACTCTGTTTTGTCGAAAAGGAGATGCCGTGTCGTTTGGAATTTACTTCATTGGACTCGTGCTCGTGATTGGCGGGCTGATTTACGGCGCCTATTTGATGCATGTCCCTGCACACTGGATTGTCGTGGGTGCAATCGTCATATTGGGCCTAGGGGTTCTGACGGGTGTAAAAGCAACTCGCCAAAAGGACCCGGCGGGATAGCGGCAGTTGTGCCTGCGTCTTTCGGGCTGCTCCCGATAGTACCGCAGGTTGCAAATATTGGTGGCCAGGGTTGGCGGTCCCGCTGAGCGAGATTGTTTTCCCTAAAGCCGCTGCTCGGAATCAGGGTGGAGCGGCGCATGCTCAAGCGTCGGGTGTTCTTTATCGGTTGGCCGCGAAGTTAAAGCGGAAATTCGGGTCGAAGCATTTTACTAGCTGAGAGGAGATTCCCATGGGACTGATTTTGCTAATTGTCATTCTGCTGCTCTTGTTCGGCGGCGGCGGAGGCTATTATGGATATCGAAGATATGGTCCGGGTGGAGGCATCGGGATCGTCGGCACCGTGTTGATCATCCTGGTAGTCCTATACCTGTTCGGCGGATTGCGCCTGTCAAGTTGAGGTTTCCTCCGTCGATCACCCCCCTGGTCGCCGGTCCGATCGAGCGGACAGGAAGAGGGCAAAGAAAACGATGCCGCAAGAGTCTGCCTGAAAACCTTGAATCGCAAGGGTTTTCGTAGAGGTGGGCTTCAGCCCGGCATTTTGCCTTCCACAACTGATACCCGCTCTGCATCAGTTTAGGACGCTCTCTTCATAACAGGAGGTGTGGATTGAAACTCAAAGAAGGCGTTTTCTCCATAGTGCTATTCAGCTTGCTGACCACCACGGCTCTCGCGCAGATGAGGGGCGGCGCCTTAACGCTGCGCTACACTTCGCTTTCGCCGATAGTTTCTCTGGTCGCAGGCATCTTGATTCTGATGTTCCCCAAGCTCCTCAGGTTCATCGTAGGCGGTTACCTAATCCTGTTTGGGCTGCTTGGGCTCTTCGGCCACTGACCAGTTCGCAGTCGCGGCTGTTGAAAACCGGTGTACGTTGAATCAAACACGCCCGATGCCACTGGCTGTTTTTGTCGGAGAACCCTCTCGCGCGGCGCCACTTAGGAGCCGCGCTGTGCAGGGTTTCGGTGCTGCCGGCCCAGGCCCTGACACCTGACTCCTGATACCTCTTCTTCGCCTCCTTTTTCGTTGCCGCCGAAAGGACTTTTGGCTCAAAACCATGCTGAAGCAAGCGCAGCACGTCCCGCCTGCGCGTGCCCAGGCCCGGCAGGGCTGCAGATTGTGGCCCACGGTCTGCTTTGACCCGGCGCGCCCGGGCGGCAGCCGTGGGGAAGTGGATGAAGTTTTCGTGCCTTGTTGCTGCCGTCTGCGTTCGTCACTGAAAACCTGGTATCGTAACGCTGGGCAACTGTGCGGCTTCTCGAAACACTCACGGACGTTGTTAAACCGGCAGCACGACACCCGCAAGGGATCGCGGCGCTCGTGCGGCACTTAGGCGGACTTGGGCTGTTCCTTCTCGCGATCGTCGACAGCTCCCCCTTCCCAACATTTGGCGGCCTGGACATTCTCACCGCCATACTCGCTGCGCGGCAGCGCGAACCGTGGTACTACTACGCCGGATTCGCCACGGCAGGCTCAGTCATCGGCGCATACTTAACTTTCCGAATAGCACGTAAGGCCGGTTTGGACTATCTCAACCGCAAGTTTGGAGCGCGCAAGGTCGCCAGACTGCTGATGTATTTCAAGCGGTGGGGTACGGGCGCTCTGGTGGTTTCTACCGTTGTACCGTTCCCCTTCCCTACGAGCGCGTTTTTCGCCGCAGCAGGCGTGCTGGCCTACCCTCTCCGGACATTCATCATTGTCGCGGCTTTGGGCCGAGCAGTGCGTTACGGAGCCATAGCCGCAATTGCCTCCCACTATGGCCGCCGCTTCGTTGTCGGTCTGCGACATCTCGGGGGACATTCCGGATTGTTGCTAGCGATTGCCACCGCAGTGGTCGTCGCGACGACCGCAGCGATCGTGCTGACAAAGCGACTACAATCCGGTCGCCCCGTGGTCAAGGCGCACGCAACGTGACATTCCCGTTGCTCTAAGTCGGAGCTGTGGTGTATCGCAGGAATTGTAGTGGCTCACGGACTGGGCACGGGGAGAGCGGATTGCCGGCGTTTTGCAGTGAAATCCAACGCGAAAGAAGGGCTGGAAGATGTGCCGGTAATTGCGAAGGGAACCACCGTAACGGACTTCTGTTTCAGGAACGGACCGACTGCCTTCAATACAAATGCTTTGAATCCCGTCGTGGTGTCGGACAACTTTCCGTTGGTGTACAAGATTCCATGGAGATCAACTTTTCGGTCCAATAAGTTGTAGGTGCCTTGAAGCTGCGCGCGCGTGCCTGTAGCGCTGAAGGAGATGTTGGACAGAGTTGCGACGCCATTTTTCACCGAGACCTGCCCCCTAAACTCCGAGAGCACCGTTTCCGGGTCTTCGGCTTGCTGCTGCTTGTTCTCGCCGCGCGCACTCTCGGTTAATGCACTTACCGGCTGCTGGACCTTTGGGTTCGTGAAGCGCCCGCTGCCAATTTCGCAGCTGCCTGCAAGATCCAGCTTTCGCAAGAATCCCGGAGGCCCCGGCGGCACTTGCACTTTCGCGCGCAGGTTGATACTGCCGGTCATCGACGGGCGTTTCTCTTCCGTAAAGAGGGACAACAAATCCTCAATGCGGCCTCCATTCACGGCCACCTCCAGCCGAACTGTTTTTCCGTGCTGGCCGGGCTGCCCGGCGACGCTACCGTTCGACGTCAGCGTGGTTCGCTGAAAGTGCGACTCCACATTCTGAAGATACGTGTCTCCATTCGTTCCGTCCACAACCGCCTGGAATTTCGAAATCAGGTGAACGGTGTGGCTGTTTCCGGATACGCGGAAGTCGGGCACGTCGGTTTCGCCATTCGCATCGATATGGCCGATGGTGCCGCTAAACTTGCCTTGGGACGATAGGGTGCCTGCGATGCCGTCGAACACACCCAGGTTCACGTGGTCATAAGTGTAGGAACCAGACACCGGAGTACTGCCGGGGTCATCCTCATTCCAAGGGCCGATCTTACCCTCCGACCGGATTTCCCCCGGCGGCTCGGGGTTTAACAACGCGGCATGGTAGGGGATGACCCCTTTTTCACCGACATTGTCCAATGTCAACCGGTGGACCTGCAGCTTGAAGGGTTCTTGGCCCGGCTTCCCGGGCATAAACTCCAACAGTGCGCCATCCGTTTTGATCTCGCCAATCGTGACCGTGGCGCCCGTGGTGCTGGTCGTCAACGGCATCACGCCAGGCGGCTGGCCGCTCGGACCCGGCGGCGGTATTAACACATGCAACCCTTTTATCTGGACCTCATCCACGCGCGCGTGAATCCGTAAAAGGCCATTGTAGCTTCCTCGAATGATCAGCGTCTGGACCGTGATCAGCGGTGGCAGATCCTTGCGTTTTCGGTGCAGGAAACTGACCCCTTCCGCCACGCACCCCGGTGGAAAGTAGGTTTTGCGGAAGCTGCGGATCTGGACGGTTCGGGCGAATCGGTCTTGCAGCGCCTTGGTGACAGCCTGTTGAGTGAATGGCCAGTTCCAGGCCAAAACGATCAGCACAATGCCGGCGATGACGATGAGCGACGCTCCTATAATCAGCCACCAGCGTCCAGGCGCCCACCACTGTCCCGGCGTGGGCATCTTCCCCGCGCGGCTTCGTTTAAAAGTCGTGGAACTCGTCCCTGTCACTTAGATAACGCTCCGATGTATCTAAAGTAATACGGTATTCCCCATCATTGTGCGTGGCACCGCCCCGCCATCGTTATGACGAATGGGCCTCTCAGTTTCCTCCGCCAGTAGCCGGGCTAACTTCCCTGGGCACGAGAAATCTTAAGACCTGGTGTCCTTATATCCTGTGGGGAGTTTACGTATCAGCCCAGTATTGCTCATACGTTTGGTCAAAAGTGCTCGTTCTATTTATACGAAGGGGAAAATGCAGTGAAGGCTCAACCAGAATTTCCGATTTAGGCTTCCCAGCTTGTTCCTACGAACAATTCGACCGGATTCCATTGATTGGCGTCATCGAAGTCGCCTGATAAGTTCTCTCATGTCAGGCATCCTGGCGGGTCCCGGGTCGGAGGCTTGCGACGATTCTTGTGATGCGGGGTGATCAACTCGATGCCGCGCTGGGCCAGTTGCTTGCGCAATGGGTCAATGTCGTAGCCTCGGTCGGCGATAATTCGTTCCGACTTTTGCTTGTGACGACCCGGCTGATGCTGCCGTCCTGCGCGGGTCGTCTGGAGCGCCGCCTCGATGAGCCGGACCTCCGACGGGGAAGCAGAGTGAAGGTGGCCTCCCAGAGGAAGACCCGCGCCGTCGACCGCCACCATCCACTTCGTCCCCTTGCCCCGCTTGGTTTTTCCGACTCCGGAGAGCCCTTTTTAGCTGGAGCGAAACTGCCGTCCAGGAAACTTCGCTTCATTTCAACTGTTGGTGTTCATTCAACTCCGCCAGAAACGCCCGTCAGATCTCCAATCAGATCTCTTGCTCCTTCCAGTCCCGCAGCCGCCGTCAGCAGGTCGACGGCGACGGAAACTCCTCGGGCAAATACTGCCAGCGTGCTCCGCTGCGCAGCATCCACAAAATGCCTTCCAGCACTTTGCGGTCGTTGGCCCTAGACCGCCCCCCGCGCCAACGCTGGGACCGTTTCGGGAGCAAGGGTTGGATCTTTTTCCCACTGGGCGTCGGTCAGCAACCGACCATACCGCGCCATCTGCCATCCCCCTGGCGCTGTTCACCTCCATGATCCCCCTCCAACCAAAAACACAACTACTGCAAATTCAGCCCGTTGTACCGGGTTTTGAAATGGCTTCTAATCGACCTTCTCCTCAAAACTGCACCTCGCGTTCTACTGCGATTCCCTCTTCGTCGGCCCAATGAACAACTCAGATGTGCTGAAGACGCACAGGACTTGCTTCGGTCCGCGAACCGAGTTTGTAGGAGTGGACGTGCGTGACTTCCGCACCAAAAAGGAGAATCTGTGCTGAGTAATAAACCCAACTGAGAATAATGAGGAGGGATGATGCTGCCCCGTATGCTGACGCGACGGTGGACCGGGCGAGATACAACCCAATCAGCGCTTTGCCAGTCGTCAAGAGTAGTGACGCAACTGCTGCACCAATCCACACATCACTCCAGGCAATTTCCGTGTCTGGTAGATACTTGAAGATCATCGCGAGCAGGAGCGCAATCACACCCAACGAGAGGAGAAAATTGACCGATTCCAACAAGAATACGGGCCAGGGAAGCAGAGGTGCCATGAAATTTCCCACGGCCCCAAGCGCGGCGCTCACCACGAGTGACACTATTAGCAGGAAGCCCAGACCCAGGACCAGGCCGAACGACAAAAAGCGGCCTCGAATCACGCCCAACAAGATACTTCTTGATCTACGCTGAACTTTCCAGATCTTGTTGAGCGCGTCTTGGAGCTCAACAAACGCGCCTGACGCACCGACCAGTAGGATCCCGATGCCAATTGCACTCGCAATGACACCCAGCGCGGGCCGATTCGCGCTCTGGAGGATCGCTTGAACAGCTCTGGCACCCGTCTCACCCACCAAGCCTTGGAGTTGCCGTAAGAATTCACCCTCTGCCGCTTTTTGCCCGAACGCCAGACCCGCGACCGCTATGGCGACAATCAGGACCGGAGCGAGCGAAAAGACTGTGTAAAACGCCAGCGCTGCACCCATGCTAGGGGCATTGTCTTCAGCCCATGCCGAGCCCGCCTCTTTGAACAGCGCGTAAGCGGCTTTCAAATTCACTGATACCCTCGACCCTCGCAGAAGGTCCCGGTTCATCCAGCGAATTACCCCCCGGGCAGGCTCATACGAGGCGCCCAAGAGCCTGGCCTCATAGTGCAACAAATTCTGCGTCAGGAGTCTGCTCAAAATTGCACAACCCTACTGTCATGCGGTGGCTGGCAGTTCAACGTGCCGCGAACCCTGGCGGAGGCTTTTCGCTGCGAAATGATCAATAGAGGTCAACGAATGGCGCTGTTCGGGATCCACCCCACGCCGTGTTCCCGTTAACTGGCCTGAGCAATTTGGAACACACATCTGTGCGTTCTTGAACAGACAGGGCAGCACCCGAAAAATACAGTCACTCGTGCGTTCTTTTTGGAGTAGAGAGCTCCAGTCTCGATGTGTCGGACTTTTCAACGGCTTGGGATTTGCCAATGGAAATCCTGGATTAATGCTGAAAGCCCGTGAAGGACATTTTCGCTTTCACCACGTTCCCCTGCACCGGCCCTAGATTCTCACACGGAGCAGCAGCGGTTTGTTAAATCGCATTCAAGATGATGTTCGAATATGAGCGCCTTTTCTCTTTGCCGGTCGGTCGTTGTTCTCGCTGGGTTCTTGTGGGCTGCAACCATAGCCTGCGCGAGTCCGGACCAGGCTCAAACATCCACGAAGCCGGACGCCGCCGCGCCCCCGCAGACTGAAGTCCAGGCGGCGCAAAACACGCCGAAGAAGAAACCTGTCAAATCAAGTGCGTGGCGTCACTTCGACGAGCGCAATACCGATTTCGTGGCGGGGCAAAGTCATCCGGGTGTCTGGGACTCCTTCGGTCCGAAGAGCGGCACCCCGAAGGTTGTTCCCGTTGAAACAGCTCCCCGGCACGAGTTCGGCACGAACCGCATGGCCGACTTGGAAAGGCAGATGTGGACGCTCGTCAACCGCGACCGCGTGGATCCGGCGACCTCCGCCGAGACTGGTGGCCGAGCCCAGCCCCTCAGGTGGAACGAGAAATTGGCTGCGGTGGCGCGAGAGCATTCCCGCGACATGCTCGAGCAACGATTCTTTGACCATGTCGACCGCGAGGGCAGGACCGTTTCAGCGCGAATAAACGCGGCCGGAATTCCCTGGCGGACTTTGGGAGAGAATATTGCCATCATCGGAACTGTCCCTGGCGCGGAAATCGCATTTATGAACGAGCCTCGTTTCCAGAACAATCATCGGGCCAACATCTTAAACGCGAATTACACTGACGTGGGAATTGGGATCGTGCAAGGGCCGAATGGTAGCCTTTACATCACGCAAGATTTCGTTGCAATTCCGGCTAACGGTGGTGGGATTACCAGCGCTCCATGACCTACTTACAAGCCCGAGCCAAGTTATTTTCCGGCAGCCAGAAAGGCCAAGATGGAGGGAAAGGTTGCGCATCAATGAAGCAAGGGGGTTGTCTAGCGGCCAGGTAAGTTCCGCTGCCTTCCGGGACTGTCCAGCCCCGCGATGTTGGACCTTGCGGGCGCGCTCACGAGCAGCGCCCGGGAGGCCTTCGAACTTGAAAAAGGAGATTCCGATTGACAGATGACATGAACGAGCAAGCCGTCATCAGCCCTGACCATCAACTCCCGGCCTTTGTTCCCCACCATAAGGGTCTGTGGGTCGTCATGTGGAGTCTGCTGCTGCTGATCGTGGCGGTTCCGCTCATGCTGGTCTTACACCACCACGAGGAAGCCAAAAAAGCGGCGTCCGCACACCCAGCCGCGCCGGGGATCACCATCACGAGTGCGACGGCTCAAAAGGGCGACATCGGCGTCTACCTTGACGCCATCGGCACAGTCACCCCGGTCTATTCCGTTTCGATTACCAGCCAGGTCAATGGCCAGGTCACTGCTGTGCAGTATACGGAGGGTCAGCGGGTAAGTAAGGGCGATTCGCTGGTTGAGGTCGATTCGCGTCCGTACCGCGCCATGCTCTTACAAGCGCAAGGGACGCTGGAGCGAGACGAGAATCTGCTCGCCCAAGCACAGATGGACCTTGAACGCTACCGTGCCGCGTGGGCACGCAACGCCATTGCTAAGCAAACTTTGGATGACCAGGAAAAGCTTGTCCTGCAGTACGAGGGCGCAGTAAAAAACGACCAGGGAACGGTGCAATTTGACCAGATTCAGGTCGACTACTGCCATATTACCGCTCCCATCGCCGGCCGCGTGGGTTTGCGGTTGGTGGATCCGGGAAACGTGGTGCAGTCTGGTGGAAACGTAACCCTCGCCGTCATTACGCAGTTGGAGCCCATCACCATCATTTTCACCATCCCGGAAGACAGCCTGGGCCAGGTTGAAGCCCGCCTCAACGCCAAGGCGAAGCTCCCCGTCGATGCCTTTGATCGCACTGCGCAGACGAGGATTGCAAGCGGGGCGCTGCTGACGCTGGACAACCAGATTGACACCACGACGGGAACAGTAAAAGGGCGAGCGCTCTTCGCCAACGCCAATGACGCGCTCTTCCCGAACCAGTTTGTGAACACGCGCCTGCTGGTGAATACGTTGCAGGGAGTCACGCTGATTCCGTCTTCCGCCATTCAACAAAATGGCCCAGCATCCTACGTGTATGTGATTCAAGACAATTTTGCTCATATGCGCAGCGTCAAGCCGGGGATTACCAACGGCGGGGTAACGCAGGTTGACGGCATCAACCCTGGAGACGTTGTCGCCAACAGCAGCTTCGACAAATTGCAGGACAAGGCTGCGGTGGTCATTTCGAACAAGCCTGTCACGGCCAGCACGAGTGGGAGCAGCGCGCCGTGAGTCCTTCTCGTCCGTTCATATTGCGCCCGGTAGCCACCGCTTTGCTGATGGCTGCCATCCTCCTGGTCGGTATTGTCGGCTATACACAATTGCCGGTTTCCGCATTGCCGGAAGTCGATTATCCCACCATCCAGGTGCTCACGTTTTATCCCGGCGCCAGCCCCACGGTGATGGCGACGACGGTGACGGCGCCACTGGAGCGTCAATTCGGCCAACTTCAGGGCTTGAGCCAGATGACCTCCTCCAGTTCCGGAGGCACTTCCGTCATCGTATTGCAGTTTAATCTTTCTCTCGCTATCGATGTGGCTGAGGAAGAGGTGCAGGCTGCCATAAACGGGTCGCAGAGTCTTTTGCCATCCATCCTGCCCGCGCCGCCGATCTACAGTAAGACGAATCCGGCCGATGCCCCTGTGCTCACCCTGGCCATCACCTCAAATTCCATGCCGCTTTCTCAGGTCGAAGACCTTGTGGACACGCGCCTTGCACCCAAGATTTCGCAGCTCAACGGGGTCGGTCTTGTAACCATCAGCGGCGGCCAAAAGCCCGCCGTCCGCATTCAAGCCAACCCTACGGCGATGTCATCCTACGGCATCAACCTGGAAGACCTGCGCGCGGCGCTGACCAATGCCAGTGTGAACGCCGCCAAAGGGAACTTCGATGGGCCGACCCAGGATTACCAGATCGACGCCAACGATCAACTGGTCACCAGCGGCGACTATGGGAAGGTTGTAGTGGCATACCGCGACGGTGCGCCGGTGATGCTGACCGACGTGGCGCGCATCGTGAATGGCGTAGAGAACAATAATCAGGCCGCGTGGATGAACCAGACCCCGGCGGTCATCCTGAATGTGCAACGCCAACCCGGGGCCAACACCATCGCCGTCGTCAAGAGCATCAAGGGACTCATGCCGCAGTTGGAGGCCAACCTGCCCACCGGCATTCAGGTGACCACGCTTACCGATCTTACCACCGCCATCGAAGCATCAGTTTCCGACGTTGAGTTCGAATTGCTGTTGACGGTCGGACTCGTCGTGCTGGTCATCTTCCTCTTCTTGCGGAGTCTCTATGCCACCATCATCCCCAGCGTGGCTGTGCCGCTGTCACTGGTGGGCACCTTCGCGGCGATGTACGTCCTGGGTTACAGCCTGGATAACTTATCGCTGATGGCGCTGACCATCTCTACCGGTTTCGTTGTGGACGATGCCATCGTGATGATCGAGAACATCGCGCGGTACATCGAAGCGGGCGATTCACCCATGGAAGCGGCGCTCAAGGGCGCGGAGCAAATTGGCTTCACCATTCTCTCGCTGACCGTGTCACTCATCGCCGTACTGATTCCGCTCTTATTCATGGGCGACGTGGTGGGGCGACTGTTTCGCGAGTTTGCCGTGACCCTTGCCGTCACCATCATCGTTTCGGCAGTGGTCTCCCTTACGCTCACGCCGATGATGAGTGCGCGAATCTTGCGGCGCAAGGCAAAAGAGCAGCAGGGGCGCGTCTATAGAGCCTCGGAGCGCGTTTTCGAGTGGATGATCGCGTTCTATGGCCGGACCCTGAAAGTTGTCCTTCGATTCCAGACGGTTACGCTGGTGGTCGCCGTGGCCACACTGCTGCTTACGGTTTTCCTTTACATCGTGATCCCAAAAGGGTTTTTCCCGGTACAGGACACGGGGGTCATTCAGGGCATATCGCAGGCGCCGCCGGCGATCAGTTCACAGGCCATGGCCAAGAAGCAACTGGAGATTACCAAGGCAGTTCTGGATGACCCGGCGGTTGAAAGCGTCTCGTCGTTTATCGGCGCCGATGGAACGAATGTAACGACAAACAGCGGCAGGATGTCGATCAATTTAAAGCCGCTCGACCAGCGTAAGATCAGTGCTTCAGACCTCATCCGCAGGCTCAACACCAGCGTGAGCCAGGTTCAGGGAATCCAACTGTTTATGGAACCTGTGCAGAACATTACCGTGGATGACCGGGTGAGCCGCACGCAATACCAGTACGCAATGGAAGACCCCGATGTGAATGAACTGAATGACTGGACCAACCGTTTCGTCGACCGGCTGAAGCAGTTGCCAGAGCTGGAAGACGTGGCCACCGATCAACAATTGGGAGGGCTGGCCGTATCTCTGGTAATCGACAGGGTCACCGCTTCGCGACTGGGCATCGCGCCTACGACCATCGATAACACCCTGTATGACGCCTTCGGTCAACGGCAGATCAGCACGATGTATACCCAAGTAAACCAATACCATGTTGTTCTCGAGAGTGAGCCGCAGTTTCAGAAAAACCCCAACAAGTTGAACCAGCTTTACATTCAGTCCAATGCGTCTTCCGGCGCAAGCGGTGCGGGAGCCTCTTCTTCTTTTGCGTCTTCCGGATCATCCTCTGCGGGATCAAATGGTCTGACGACTTCCGCACTGTACACCCCGGCGGCAAATACCCTCACGCCTCCTGCCAACGCGCTTTCGGCGAGCACTTCCACGGCGACGTCCAGCAAGGGAGCCGGCTCTGCGGGCACGACCAGTTCGGCCACAAGCAGCGCCATCCCGCTGAGCGCTTTCGCGCATTTTGAGAATACGACCGAGTCGCTCGCCATTACCCACCAGGGTCAATTTCCGGCGATCACCGTGTCGTTCAATCTTGCGCCGAATGCCGCGCTGGGCAACGCCATTACGGCGGTCGACAAAGCACAGAAGGACATGCACATGCCTCCCAGCCTTCAGGCAGGTTTTCAAGGCACGGCGGCGTCCTTCACGAATTCGCTGGCCAATGAGCCGTTGCTCATTCTTGCCGCACTGGTGACGGTTTACATCGTGCTGGGTGTTTTGTACGAGAGCTTTATCCACCCGATTACGATTTTGTCCACGCTACCCTCAGCGGGCGTGGGCGCTTTCCTCGCGTTGCTTCTCTTTCACCAGGATTTAAGCGTGGTGGCGATCATCGGCATCGTCCTGCTGATCGGTATCGTGAAAAAGAACGGCATTATGATGGTCGATTTCGCGCTGGAAGGCGAGCGGAAGCACGGAAAGAACGCGACGGACGCAATTTACGATGCATGCCTGCTCCGCTTCCGCCCCATTATGATGACCACCATGGCCGCGCTGCTGGCGGGGCTACCGCTTGCGCTCGGAACGGGTTTCGGTTCTGAGTTGCGCCGGCCGCTGGGCATCGCCATGGTGGGCGGACTGTTGCTGAGCCAGGCGCTCACGCTTTACACTACGCCCGTCATCTACATTTTCTTTGACAATCTATCAGACCGCTTTACAAACAAATCCAACCCTCCAGAAACCGGAGGCGCAGAACTGGCAGGGCCGGCATGAATATCTCCGCACCCTTCATCCGCCGGCCAGTGGCTACGACGCTGCTCACCGTGGCGATTGCCCTTGCCGGGGCGGTTGCGTATGAGGTGCTACCGGTAGCGCCCCTGCCGGAGGTCGACTTTCCGACGATTTCCGTCAGTTCGGGCTTGCCGGGAGCCAGCGCCGACATTATGGCGTCATCCGTCGCCACTCCTCTGGAGCGGCAGTTCGGTCATATTGCCGGAGTGACGGAGATGACCTCCGCGAGCACGCTCGGCAGCACCTCGGTCACCATTCAGTTTGACCTTAGCCGCGACATTGATGGCGCGGCGCGCGATGTGCAGGCCGCCATCAATGCGGCGCGAACCTATCTCCCCGCCAACCTGCCGGGCAATCCGACTTTTCGCAAGGTCAATCCCGCCGATGCGCCGATCATGATTCTCGGCCTTACTTCCGACAAATACGGTCCCGATAAACTGTATGACGAAGCCTCCACCGTCATCGCGCAGAAGTTGTCGCAGATCCAGGGCGTAGGGCAGGTAACTGCCGGAGGTGGCGCGTCGCCATCCGTGCGTGTGGACGCCAATCCCACACAACTGGCCAGCTATGGACTTACCCTGGCGAATTTGCAATCCGTGCTGAGCCTGCAAAACGCCGACCTGGCCAAAGGCCAAATCTCTGATGGCATTGTGACTGCGGACATCGTTGCCAACGACCAGATCTCGCACGCCGATGACTACAAACCGCTCATCGTCGGTTACAAGCGCGGCGCGGCGGTCCGCCTGTCCGATGTCGCTCAGGTGACAGACTCCGTGCAGAACGTCCGTGCAGCGGGCTATTTGAACGGCAAGCGCGCGATTACGATGATGATCTTCCGCCAGCCCGGCGCCAACATCATTAATACGGTCGACCGCATCCGCGCGCAACTACCGGTTATCCAGGCCTCCATTCCGCTGGGCATGGATACCACCATCGTGCTGGATCGCACCACAACCATCCGCGCCTCCGTGGGTGACGTGGAGAAGACGCTGCTGATTTCCATTGGCCTTGTCATCCTCGTGGTGTTTGTCTTTCTGCGCAACGGCCGCGCCACGCTCATTCCCGCCGTCGCGGTGCCGGTCTCACTGATTGGTACGTTCGCCGTAATGTATATGTTCGGATATACCCTCGACAACCTCTCGCTGATGGCCATGACCATATCCACGGGATTTGTGGTCGATGATGCCATCGTGGTGATGGAAAATATCACCCGCCATCTGGAGAGCGGCATAAGGCCCTTTGCCGCGGCGTTGAAGGGCGCGCAAGAAATCGGATTCACGGTCTTCACCATCAGCATTTCGCTCATTGCCGTCTTTATTCCTCTTTTGTTGATGGGGGGAATCGTCGGCCGTCTCTTCCGCGAGTTTGCCGTCACGCTCTCGACCTCCATTATCGTGTCGATGCTCATCTCCCTGACCACCACGCCCATGATGTGCGCCTATCTGTTGAAGAACGAACGCGCGGAAAAACATGGCCGCATCTTCACGGCCAGCGAGAAGTTCTTTGAGTGGGTCCTGTCATTATACCGCAGCACGCTGCATTGGGTGCTCGACCATCCGGTCCTTACCCTCAGTGTACTCTTCCTCACCATCGCGCTCAATGTCGTGCTGATCTACAAGATACCCAAGGGCTTTTTCCCGGTGGAGGACACGGGAGCGATCTCCGGTGGGGTGCGAGGGCCGCAGGATTCATCCTTCCCGGCGACGAACAACGCCCTTCAGCAGATCGTCGGCGTGATCAAGAAAGATCCTGCCGTTGCCAATGTGACGGGGTTTTGTGGCGGCGGTGGGGCCACCAATACCGGCTCCATCAACATTGCGCTCAAGCCGCTGGCGGAGCGCGATGTCAGTGCCGCTCAGATCATCGATCGCCTGCGCCCCCAATTGAACCGTCTGCCGGGGGCTTCTGCCTTCCTCCAACCCGTGCAGGACCTGCGCATCGGCGGCCGATCCGGTAATGCCATGTACCAGTACACCATCCAAACCGACACGGTGCAGGATCTTTCCAAGTGGGGACCGATCCTGCAGAGTGCGATGAAGCGCCTGCCCGGTCTTCAGGACGTAAGCTCCGACCAACAAAATGGCGGGCTGGATGAGTTGATGACCTATGATCGCGTCACTGCGGCGAAGCTCGGCCTTACCGCAAAGTCGCTGGACTCAGCGTTATACAGCGCCTTCGGCCAATCGGAAGTGTCCATCATCTATACGCAGTTAAATCAGTATTACGTGGTGCTGGAAGTCGCACCCCAGTATTGGCAAAGCCCGGAAGGATTGAAAGACATCTATCTCCTATCGTCGGGCGGCAGGGACATTCCGCTGCTCGCAGTGGCCAAGGGCCAAGCCAACACCACACCGCTGGCCGTCAACCATACGGGCTTATTCCCCTCGGTCACCGTGTCCTTTAACCTCGCGCCGAACGTGTCTTTGAGCGATGCCACAGCGAGCATCACCCAGATGCAAAAGCGGCTCGGCGCTCCTTCCACGCTGCAAGGCTTTTTTGCCGGCACGCTGTTGGCCTACCAGCAGTCTCTGAGCACCGAGCCCATGCTGATTGTGACGGCGCTGCTGGCGGTTTACATCGTTCTCGGCATTTTGTATGAAAGCCTGGTCCATCCCCTGACCATCATCTCGAGTTTGCCGTCCGCGAGCGTAGGCGCCATGCTGGCTCTGATGCTCTTCCAAGAGGATCTGAACATTGTCTCCATCATTGGCATTGTGCTGCTGATCGGGATCGTAAAAAAGAACGCCATCATGATGATCGATTTCGCTCTTCAGGCAGAGCGCGAGGAGGGAAAGAGCCCGGCCGACGCGATTTTTGAGGCGTGTATGTTGCGATTCCGTCCGATCCTGATGACGACGATGGCGGCGTTATTGGGCGCTCTGCCCTTGGCGCTGGGGACAGGCATGGGGTATGAGCTCCGCCGGCCCCTGGGCATCACCATCGTGGGAGGGCTGATCTTGAGTCAGTTGCTCACCCTCTATACCACGCCGGTCGTCTATCTGTCGTTCGGCCGGCTGCGGCTACGGATGCAGCGAAAGCAGCACCACAACCTTAACTATGGGGCCGGACCCGCCCCTAGCGCTGCAGTTTGATTGGAGCCATCATGGGGTGCATAAGATTATGACTTCATTCCGTCTAAGAGCCAGAATGTGTCTCGCCGTGACCTCTTGCCTCCTGGCAGGGTGCACGGTCGGCCCAAAGTACCACACACCGACCGCAGAAACTCCTGCGGCATACAAGGAGCTCACTCCCGCCCAATACAAAGACACGGACGGTTGGAAAGTGGCGCAGCCAAAAGATGATGCGCTTCGCGGCAAATGGTGGGGGATCTTTGGCGATCCTCAGTTGAATGCGCTCGAAGAGAAGGTCAATGTTTCCAACCAAAACATCGCCGCTGCTGCGGCAAACTTTTTTGCTGCGCGCGCCCTAGTAAAAGAAGCTCGATCGCAGTATTTTCCGAGAGTCACCACCAACCCAGCCATCACCGTGCAACGCCCGTCCGCCACCATGTCCAGTGGCAAAGCGGGAGGTTCCACATCTTCCTCGACGAGTACATTTACCGACTATACCGTTCCGTTTGATGCGACCTGGCAGCCGGACTTGTTCGGTCGTATCCGGAATACGGTTAAATCGGCGGCCTATGGAGCGCAGGCCAGCGCGGCGGATCTGGAGAATACCCGCCTCACAGTCCAGGCGGATGTAGCTGTGGATTACTTTCAACTTCGCGGCCAGGATGCCTTAAAGCAGTTGCTGGATTCTACCGTGGATAACTTTCAACAGTCTCTCGCTCTGACCAAGGCTTTGTACGAGACGGGCATGGAATCAGACGAAGCCGTCGCGCAAGCCGAGACTCAACTCGAAGCCACGAAAGCACAAGATGCGGCACTGGGCGTGCAGCGGGCGCAGTTTGAACATGCCATCGCCATGCTGACCGGCCAACCGGCGTCAACGTTTTCAATTCCCATCGAACCACTCACCGCAAGCCCCCCCGCGATTCCCATCGGCGTTCCGTCCCAGCTTCTTGAGCGGCGCCCCGACATTGCCGAAGCAGAGCGCCTGGTTGCTGAGGCCAACGCCCAGATTGGCATTGCGAGAGCAGCCTACTTTCCGACGGTTACGTTGAGCGCCGCGGCAGGACTCGAAAGCACTTCGATCGCGAGCTGGTTCACCTGGCCGAGCCGCTTTTTCTCGATGGGCCCGGCGGCAGCGGAAACCCTATTCGACGCGGGGTTGCGCCGGGCCACGATGGAACAATTCCGAGCCCAGTACGAGGAGACAGTGGCCAATTATCGGCAGACGGTGCTCACGGCTTTTCAACAAGTTGAAGACAATCTGGCGTCGCTGCGGATCCTATCAGTGGAGATTCGACATCAGGACACAGCGGTCAAATCGGCGGAAAGAAGCCTCGCAATCGCCCAGGATCGCTACAATTTGGGAATCGATCCTTACCTGAACGTGCTCACCGCGCAAACCACATTGCTATCCAATCAGGAAACTGCGGTCAACCTTCGAATTCAGCAGATGACGGCCAGCGGCGGATTGATCGAGGCGCTCGGTGGAAGTTGGAGTGCCTCCGAACTGCCATCGCCTGCGCAACTGATCAGCAAAGTACCATAAAACTCAAAACTGATTCCTAATGGCTTGGTAGTCAGAGAGCGTCGCGCCGATACCGATGGAAGACGAGAAAGAGTGGAAACCTGTCTGAAAGACCGAAGAGTAAGATATTTTCACCTGCCTACAGGAAAAAGCTCGGGAGCGTGTTTACCGCGGAGAGGCTTGATTACAGCCAAGCCGTACGTCGGGACTGCGGACGAGCTCCTGCAAAACGAATATGCCGCAGCACTCATATTCCGGTGATGCGTCGGCCTCTTAGCTATCCATTACAGCACAATAAAGAAGCCGGAATGCCCGAAGAGCATAATGATCCATAAGGGAACCTGTTGCAACAGGGTCGCCCGATCGACCGAATACATACCGACGAACAAGCCGCGAGAAGCGCAAAGCCAAGCACGACAGAACCAGGAACCCTGACCTGATCCGCGTCAAAACTTTTGTGACGCACGGCGAAAACCCCTCTCAGGCACACAGAGAGCAGGGGCAAAACTCCCGCAAGGAGGTTGTGAACCTGCATCGTTGAGGTGGTCCCCTGTCCTTTGGCCACGGCCTAGCCCTGGACTTTTGGTAAGTCATCAGCGAGGTGGTCGCTGTTATTTAACTCAGTCGTTTACGAAACAGGGCCTCGCGATGCACTGCATGTATTGGGGAGCAATTGAGCGAACCAGGTCAACATCGCCATCATGCGGGCCTTCATCAAGTACAGGAAATACTCTTTGCTCACAAGGACCGAACTGCAAGCTGGTAGCCGCGGCACGGTTTCGCTGCCGTGGGCTTCTCGGTCATAAGGTTTCCCTCTCGCAAACTTAAGTGAGCGGTATTGACCTAACAGGTGAGCCGGTCTGAACTGACGCGCCATTCGCCCTCGGGTATAAAGGTCATGTAACACAAATGAGCCAGTTCTAACCAAATCGATAGTCATGGCTGCCATTGTTCCGACAGCGGAAGTTTCGAATTTGGAGGACCACATCATGACAGCATGCACAGCGTTACGTCGCTTCGCTGTTCCTGGCCGTTGCCCTCGCGGCACCGATGTCAATTATGGCTGTTCCCGGGCCCCAAAGCGCAAGCGTACAGATCCGAGTCTACGATAGGGGCCACCGGGACTACCATAACTGGGATGACCGCGAAAACCATGCTTGGGGAGTGTATCTTACGAACCACCACAGGAATCATCACGAATTCTCGAGGGCGAACAGGAGGGAGCAGGCCCGGTACTGGAATTGGCGCCACAGACACCCAGACCGGGGCTAGCAAAGTCACCACATCGGACGAAGAAACATAGGACAACGAACAGTACGTCCAGTCCGTAAGGTTATCGGTGGGTGCCGCAGACATCGCCCGTTGATGCCTTCGAATCAGTGCAGCGCAGAGTCTCGGCTCCTTGAGACACCGCGGCTTTTCTGTTCGGATGGGGTGCGCGCAGCGATGATTCACGCCTGGAGCGGGCGGCCCGATTCCGATCGATCGGGTCCGGGCGGTCCCGTAACGCGGGACGAGAGAATACAGCGCCGCCGGCGTGATGGCCAGTCTGGTGGCCCTACGAACGCACGTATGAATTTGAGAGCTTTTTGCGAGCCCTTTGATCAGCTTCAACAGCGCTGGCATCAATAAAGGGCGCCGACATGAAAAAACCATGTCGGCGCCGCCCGCGACTACGCCTTCAAGTACACGTCTGCGTGCTCGAGTGCCGGAAGCCCGGTCTGCTATTTCTAGTGTTGTTCATCGTGGTGATCGCCGCCGTGGCCCTGCTGGTAGCCAGCCTCGTAAGCTTTCTGGTCTTCGTCTTTCTTGAAATGCCTCTTTTTGTAATGGTCGCGCTTATGCGCCGCGTCATCCTTGCCTTCGCGCAACCCTTGCTGGTACCTCTTGTTTTTCGAATAATCCTGGTCCTGACCTTGGCCATTCATTGCCGGAGACGCCACAGAGCGTGCCGTGCCTCCGATGATGCCCACACTCACCGCTACCGCCAGAACCCAGGCATATGGCTTGAAATTCATTCGCATGAGAACTCCTCTCTTTATCTCTTGTGTTGATCGATAGAATCTAGTGCCGTTCCAACTTCTTGGGACTAATCCGCGTAAGCCCGATGGCGGGCCAACGCGGTGAAAGACAGAAGCATAGTGCATAGCCTCATTAAGTTGGAACGGCACTAGTACTGAAGAACCTGGATCTTGCGTTCCCCCCCTGCGTCGGCACCACTTTTTTTGCCGACGATGAAGCGGTAAGTCTTATACCTCCAGGCAAAGGCGGGCGTATGTCCAATATTGCTCACCGCCTCGGTCAAAACAGCACACCGAGGCCAGTCATCAATCGCCACTTTTGTTCCGAATAGGGGTACGGCTTGCCGGTGCAGGGCGCCAGGCGTGACAGCGTTTTTGACTCCGTGACTCGGCGTCTGGTAGAACGACCTGGAGATTGGACGAGGCCGAGTTGGAGAGTTTATTATTTGAACGATGCGACGGCACTCTCTATCGGGACCGAATGCTCGGACCGCATACATGGCAACGAGCACGCTCAATGGAGTGCCAGAAGAAGGCTGCTTGATCTTGTCACCTGAAATGAGCTCACCCTGACAATGCCCATTCAACGGATAGTTATAATTCACCGCGGGGCGGCGCGATCAGCCGAACGAAGCTTGGCGAGGTGAACCCGTGATCCCGCGAGGCGGGAGCACGCGATCACGATTCGGCCTCGTTTCGCAAAGTGAGAGCGGCCAGCCTGCCATACGGGAGGACCCATGATGCGGTGGTGAAGCAATGAGCGAGAGCAGTCATCGGGCTTTCAGAGGTGATTGGGGACGGCGCGGGGGTCAGTCACCCGAAGCACCCCTTTCGGGAAGGCTAACCTCGCCACGCACTGCACCGGCTGCGCGCACTTGATACTCGGATCAAGGCGCCGAGGGTTGGGCGGGGCCCAGCGGGCGAGCACCGTAGCTCGCGCCAGTGGCGAGCAGGGCTCCCATATTGACGTAAACTCTATGTCCCTGCGTGTCGGTAATCAGCACAATTTCGTCCGCCGGCAGAGGTGATCCCTTTCCCCCGAGCGCAGTCTCGGGCGGGTGCGCCACCATAGCTATGCCTGTCGGTTCTTCCTGAACTGGCGGCAGTGGCTCCGTACCGGCAATGAACACCTCGCTGTGAGTTAAGGCCGGATCGGCGAGCGCCACAAGATTTGTGAGATTGTCAATCGCGGCCGTCTCGATTCCATCGGGCTGAGCAAACCACTGGGGGTTTTTGTAGACGGGTAAGCCGGTCGTCCGCTTCATGAATTCGGTCCAGAGGGGCAGAGCCGAACGTGCGCCGGTGATATTCAGGTCGCGGTCGTCGTCGTAACCAACCCACACCACGGCGAGGAGGTTCGAGGTGAATCCGGCAAACCAGCCATCATGTGAAGTGCCGGTCTTGCCTGCGGCCGGAAGGTTGAAGCCGCGGGCCCTCACTCCCGCCCCAGTGCCGCTGTTGATCACGCTTTCGAGCAGACTCACCATTAAATAACTGACGCGCGAATCGAGCACTCGGTGGGTGCTGACGTGATTGTCCCAAACGGTGCGGCCCTCGGGATCGGCGACGGCCACAATGCACCTGGGTGTGACGTACTCGCCGCGGTCAGCGAAAATCGTGTAGGCCCCCGCGACCTCGAGTGGTGTCGCGACATAAGCGCCCAGCGCGATGGCGGGCGTCGGCTTCAATTGATTGTTAAAACCAGCCGTCACGGCAAGGTCGCGCACCTTGCTGTAACCGACCATCTCGGCCAGGTGCACGGCGGGCACGTTGAGGGAGTAGGTCAAGGCCTCACGGACGGTTACCGAGCCGCGGTATGCCTGCTGATAGTTTTCCGGCGCGTACGGTTTATTGCCGAATTCAAACGTGGTGGGTTCGTCCGGCAGCACTGTGGCGGGCGTGATGAGAGGTAGTGAGCCGTCCACGCCCGAGTTCAGCGCCGCCGCGTACACGAACGGCTTGAACGACGAACCGGGCTGGCGCCGTGCCAAAGCGTGATTCAACTGACTCGCTCCATAGCCGCGGCCGCCTATGAGCGCCTTGACGTCGCCTGTCTGCGGGTCCAGAGCCACCAGAGCGATCTGCGGCTGGCCCGAGTCCGACAGAGACTTCTTCTTGCGATCCCTCTCCTTCTTTACTTGCCGGTCCAGTTCGATCAGGCCGGCGCGCGCGCCCTCCGAGGCCGATTGCTGGAGATCAAGATCAAGAGTGGTGTAAACGCGATAGCCTTTTGAAAGCAAATCGGTCTCGGAAAATTGTGTGAGCAGTTGCGCCTTCACCATATCCACAAAATAGGCCTGCTGGCGGGCTTCGATGGGCTGCTCAGTCAATCCGAGGGGACCCGACGAGGCCTGTTTGACCTCACCGGCGCTGATGAAGCCTGCCTTCTGCATGCGCCCCAGCACAAAATTTCGCCGCTCCGCCGCTCGCTCCGGATGTTCGTAGGGCAAGTAGAGATTAGGACCGCGAACCAACCCGGTCAGGAAAGCGGCCTCGGGGAGCGTGAGGGCGCTGAGGTCTTTGTTGAAATAGACCGCAGCAGCCTCGCCGAAGCCATAGATGGAAAAACTATCATGTTGACCGAGATAGACCTGGTTCGCGTAAAGCACAAGAATCTGTTCCTTAGTCAATCGGTGCTCGAGTATCATGGCGAGAAAGACTTCCGCTAATTTCCGGCGGAGGGTGCGACGAGGCGTCAAAAAGAGGTTTCGTGCCAGCTGCATGGTCAGCGTACTGCCACCCTGCAGCCGCTTGTCCGAGCGGAAATCCGCAATGGCGGCGGCAACTATCCGGAGAGAATCCACGCCGTGGTGCGAGTAAAACCGATGGTCTTCGGTAGCGAGAATGGCATTCACCAGCGCCTTGGGGAGGTCTTGGTAACGAATCAGACGACGCTTCGTGCGGCTTGCGCCAAAGAGGGTTGTGATGGGCTCGGGCTCAAGCCAGTATTTCCTCAAGGCCGTCATGTCGCCAAGAGCCGTAATCGACACGAGGCGATCGCTTTTGAATTCCAATCTCGCCGGAGCTTCGGACATTTGACCATTTCGGAAGAAAGACCCGGGGCCCGGCTGGATTTCCAGCCCGTTGTCCGTCACTGTATAGCTCCCGACACCTGATGCCTCCTGGCTCTCGGTGTAGCTGGCCTTCCGGAGATGAACCATGACCTCGCCGGCAGTCAAAGGCTGTCCAACTTGCAACTCGCTTGGGGCAGCCAGGACGACAGCAGGATTGTCGAAAACGTTTCCATCCAAGCGGGCATCAATGATTCGCGAGAACTGAAGGTAGAAATGAATGAAAAGACCAAACACAATCGTGACAGGAAGCAAGATCGTGAGCCCTGCTCCGAGCAGGATTTTTTTCCAGGGCGGCGGTCGCGGACAGGCTGAGATCGTATGAGGTCCCGGGCCCTTTGAGGAACTGCACGTCTCCGTAAGTCGATACGTGGTCATTTATCACCTCTCCGCCACGTTCCGCACGGCCGAGAACCAGGCGGATTCGCGGCGCGGGTTTCATGGAGTTTCCTGATGGTTAGGGCCGTAGCGAGGCCTGTCGAGCTGCCAAGCCGCCGCTCTGAGCGAAGTATGGAAAGACGCGCCGTGATCATGATGCAACTCCCTAAGACCGTATCGCCATCGCCGAGCCCCATCCTGTCGAAATAACAGAGCGCACTCTGCCCGCCTTTACGGCATGCGCTTATCCCCTGGAGTCCCGTTAGCAGACTCCAACACTATAGGCTGGGCCGCACTCGTGGCTTGTCCAGGCGATTTTCTAATCGGTCTCATGGTGGCGCCGTAAGCGGCGCCGGTTCCAGTTTTCTGGCGATTTACATCGGCATCGCGAACAGTGGGGATCTTCGGTTTTGTGGGCCCCGACTTTTCCAGCCGGTTCAAATCCGCGAGGACGGTGACTTTCATTTGCATGAACTGTGCAGCTTCTTTGAAGTCGTTAAGACTTTCTCTGCACTCTTTGAATCCAGTGCTGCACTTGCTTTCGCCCGAAGCTTGGCCGTTGCATTGGGGAATTGGTCCAGCGACTGTGGACGTCGCGCAGAAGCTCAGAAGGAGCCACGCCAGAGCCAATCTTTTCATTTCACGCTTCCTTTTGTCCGCAAAGCCCGGAAGGCGTCAGCCTTTCCCGCACCGGATACTGGCTGGCGTCTTGACCCACACTGCTTATACCGTGGAGTAAATTGCGCGTCAGGCCCGTACGGCTCACATGTTTGGTCGAATTTGCTCATCCCAGCTTGTGGGGGAGACTACGGGGCCGGTCGAAATTAGGGTCGGTTTGAGATCGAGACTGGGTCGTGCAGGACTAGGCTTAAGAGGCCTGTGATCTGCAAGAAATCTCGTCCTTCTGCATTTTCTCCATGTTTTCATAGTGCTAAGTTCTCCATTCGTATTCGTGATGCAGAACGCCCAGAAAGGGTCTGCTTACCTGTCGAACTCCGCAGGAGTCTGACTCTCATCCATGTAAAATGTTACGCAGCCCCTCTGTATGCTGTGCATTTCCAAGGCGTTCTTAATGTGGCGAGGGACGCCGCCCCACCTCTTGCGTCTTTTCTTGTTTTTCCTGCCATCCCGAAGCATGAATCAAAAGCCGTTTGACTAAGTGTGCGTTTGTGAACACCCGCGTGTTCAATTTTGACCAGACATCTCAAGTCTGACCAGTTATCTTCTTCAAGCGTTGTGATTCTCTGGAGTGTGCATCTGCGGCTACACAGGTTCTAAGTATGGGAAGCCCACAGAGAAGCGACAAGATTCATCTGGGAAAAAAGGAGCGCAAGTCATGTCTGAAGTGAACTCGGTTGTAGCCATTTACGATAGTCACTCCCAAGCAGAGGAAGCTGTAAAGGAACTTCAGAGGTCTGGGATTGATATGAAGAAACTGTCCATCGTCGGCAAGGACTACCACACTGACGAGCACGTGGTCGGGTACTACAATACTGGCGACCGCATGAAGTACTGGGGGAAGCTCGGTGCTTTCTGGGGTGGGCTGTGGGGGATGTTGTTCGGAGCCGCATTCTTCGCCATTCCAGGCATCGGCCCGGTCTTGGTAGCCGGCCCTCTTGTCGCGTGGATCGTCGGTGCTCTCGAGGGTGCCGTGGTAGTAGGCGGATTGAGCGCGCTCGGCGCGGGCCTGTACAGCATTGGCATTCCTAAGGACAGCGTCGTGAAATACGAGTTGGCGCTCAAGTCAGACAAATTCCTCGTCCTGGCTCACGGCACGGCGGCCGAGGTGGCCAAGGCAAAGGACATAATGCAGACGACTCGCCCTGCGGAAGTTACTGTGCACGCAGCCGCACGCTCGGAACGCGCCGCGGTCGCCGCTAGATAATGTTGCATTAAGTTTCAAAATGCCAAAGACGATAAACCGATGTTAAGAAATGTCAACCATCTGAAGGGTTTTGCGATCCGAGCCACGGATGGGGAGATTGGAACATTGGATCAGTTCTATTTCGACGATGAGAGCTGGGCCATCCGCTACCTCGTGGTCAATGCCGGGGATTGGCTGGGCGGCCGGCTGGTGCTGGTCTCGCCCATTGCCCTCCGCCAAGCGGAATGGGAATCCAAGCGGCTCGATGTGGCGCTCACGCAAAAGCAGATCGAGAACAGCCCTCCCATCGATACGCACAAGCCCGTTTCACGGCAACACGAGGCCGTTTACTTGGGGTATTACGGTTACCCCTATTATTGGGGTGGGCCCAAGCTATGGGGCCTTGCGTCCTACCCGGCAGGCTTGACAGTCCAAAGGGAAGCGGTGACGGAAGCGGAAGCGGGGGAAGCCAGGGCGGCAAAAGAGTCGGCCGATTCACATCTGCGCAGCACCGACGAGGTGACGGGCTATCACATCGAGGCGACGGATGGTGAGATCGGTCACGTGGAGGACTTCATCGTCGATGATGAGACCTGGGCGATTCGATACCTGGAGGTGAATACGCGAAACTGGTGGCCTGGCAAAAAGGTGCTGGTACCGCCTCAGTGGATCGACAATGTGAGTTGGCCGGACTCCAAAGTCTATGTCGACCTCTCCCGGGAATCCATCAAGAGCGGTCCGGATTATATCGAGTCTATGCCCATCACTCGCGAGTTTGAGAAAAGACTTTATGACCACTGTGGCCGGTCGACTTATTGGGTACCGGAATCGGAGAAGTCCCACAGCCGTGCGGCGAGCAAAGGTTGATTGAGGGAAGACTTGGGGTATCCAACGGTGCAGACCAGGCCTTCAATGCTCTGAGGGCCGCGGCGCTCCGGCATTCTTCTCGCGTTGCCTTTCCGTTGCGCCGCGGCGCTGCAATCCTGACGAAGGAGAAATTCTAATATGGAGAGACGAACCACTACCCGGTATTCCTTGACGGCATGTCTTGCTCTCGGTTTTCTGTTCGCTTTTGATAGCGCTCTGCAAGCAGTAGAACCAGTCGCCGCGGTCGAAGGCAGAGTTGAGAGAGTGGACAGGGCGGCCAAAACCGTGCTGGTCAAGGCTGTGGACGGAAGCGAGCACACATTTCATCTGGTCAGTCGCACCGTCGTGCACGGAGCGCAGGCAACCCGCAGAGGCGCTGATGCCGCCGCAGGTGATCTTCGTGAAGGCTCCTCCGTGGTCGTGCACGCTACCAGGAAGGGCGCCGACGAGACTGCTGAGGAAATCGATCATGTCGGCAACGACGGCCTCAAGGCGAGCGAGGGCGCGGTGACCGGATTCGACCGTGACGCCAGGACGCTGACTATCAAAACCGCCGACGGAACCGAAGAGACGTACCGGCTGAGCGTACACGCCGCTGAAGAGGCGGGGAGAGACACAGAGGACGCTGCGAAAAAGTCGGCTCGCGTTACCGTGTATTACTCGGAAGAGGCAGGGCATAAGGTGGCTCACTTCTTCAAATCGCTCTGAACCGCACCCCGTGTTTCGACAATGATGGTACTATTTATCGGAGGCCGCAAGCGATGAAGATGCAGAGGAGGTTCAAGAACATGAACATTATCGGACGTGCTGCTGGGTTCTCAAGGCCTCGATGGGGCGCGCAGACTTTAATTTCCCTGTTGGGGTTGGCTCTGTTGTTCGCGATTTGGCCGCAGAACGTCTCAGCCTATCAAGACGCGCAAGCGCCGCCGCAAGACGCGCCGCAGGCCGCGACGGCGCCACCCTACCAGCAAGGGACTCCCGAACAGATGCAGCAGTTGGTAGCGCCGATTGCGCTGTATCCGGATTCGCTGGTGGCGCAGATCCTGGCGGCCTCCACGTATCCTGAGCAAGTCGTCGAGGCCGACCGGTGGGTGCAAGACCATCCTGATTTGAAGGGCGACGCTTTGGGTCAGGCGGTGGACCAACAACCCTGGGATCCGAGCGTCAAGGCGCTCACGGCATTTCCCTCCGTCCTGGGAAATATGGACAAGAATCTCTCCTGGACATCATCTCTGGGCGACGCCTACTACAACCAGCAACAGGATGTGATGGATGCCATACAAGTGATGCGCCAGCGGGCGCAAGGGGCCGGCGAGCTTAAAACTACGCCGCAGCAAACCGTGTCGACGCAAGGCTCGACGATCGTCGTTCAGCCTGCTAACCCCGAGGTCGTTTACGTCCCCGCGTATGATCCGTGGTTGGTTTATGGAGACCCCGTCATGGCGTGGCCGGGATGGTACCCGTATCCCGGAATTTGGTATGGCGGCCCGTATCTCTCGTTCGGAATGGGCTTCGGAATCGGCTACTTCGGAGGATTTGGGTGGGGCTGGAATCATTGGGGATTCAATTGGCGTGGACGTTACGCAACCTTTGGCGGGGGCAGGTACTACTCGCGAAGCAACACGTTTTATAACCGGAGCGCCTTCAACCGAGGTGGGGGCGCGCGCGGCGCAGCTTCCAACCGCGGCAACATCAACCGAGGCGGAGGAGCAGGCGGCGGAGTTTCCAACCGGAGCGGCTTCAACCGGGGTGCGGGTGGCGGAGCTTTCAACCGTCCCGGCCCAACGGCCAGTCCTTTCAATGGAAACAAGCAGGCGGCGCGAGGATACGCTGCACCCCGCGGCCAGAGTGGCACCCGCTCGGGCGCCTTCAGCGGCATCGAGAAGGGCGGACAGACTAAGAGCTATTCGTCACGCGGAAGCGCCAGCGTCAGCGGCGGAGCAGCGCGTGGCGGTGGTGGTGGAGCATCGCGCGGTGGCGGAGGAGCGCGTGGCGGCGGTGGCGGGCGTCACTAGCCAAAGTTTCTTTGTAGGGGTGCGGCTCGCCGTACCCTGTTGGTTCAGTCGCGCGACAAAAATGATGAGGGTACCGCGAGCTCTCGGTCGCCGCGGTGACCGAGACCCCGAGGAGACCGTACCCCTACAACCACGGCGACAGAGCCTTTGGCGAATTGTCAGATGTTAGGCGTTACGCAACACAAGTGGCTTGTAAAATTCGGAAATGGAGAGAATCCATATGCGGCGGATGAAGCTGAACTTCGACAAATTTTATTGGGCCAATCTCGCTCAATTAGCTGCGGTCGCTATCCTTTTTACGGCGTGCTTTCCCACCCGTTCCTTGGCGCAGCAACCGGGCCAGAAAACGTTTGCATCGCCAGAAGACGCGACCGACGCACTGGTCACGGCAGCGCAGAATAACGACGAAAAGGCGATGCTCGATATCCTCGGGCCCGACGGGAAGCAAATCGTCTCGTCGGGAGACGAAACTGAAGACGCCGCGAGCCGCGCTAATTTCGTACAGAGATATCAGCAAATGCACCGTCTGGTGAAAGAACCGGACGGAACCACTATTTTGTATATCGGCGCGGAGAATTGGCCCACGCCCATACCGCTGGTGAACAAAGGTAATGCGTGGTATTTCGACACGGAGGCGGGCAAGAAAGAAATCTTGTACAGGCGAATTGGCCGGAATGAAATATCCACCATTCGCGTTTGCCAGGAGCTCGTGGCGGCGGAAAAGGAATACTACTCCGCGCAGCACAGCGAGTACGCCAAGGAAATCTTCAGTGATGAAGGGCAGCACAATGGCCTTTATTGGAAAGCTGCTGAGGGCGAGCCCCAGAGCCCCATCGGGCCGCTGGTGGCATCGGCCTTTGCTAAGGGCAAAAGCCCAGACGGCGCTCCGACTCCTTACCGCGGTTACTACTACCAGATCCTAACGCGTCAGGGGAAAAATGGCACAGGCGGCGCGAAGAGTTACATCGTAAACGGCAAAATGACCGAGGGCTTCGCTTTCGTGGCCTATCCGGCGGAATACAGGTCGTCCGGCGTGATGACGTTTGTCGTTAACGAGGATGGAGTAGTGTATCAGAAGGATCTCGGCAAGAAGACGGATGTTCTCGCCAAAGCGATGAAGGAATACGACCCTAATTCCAGTTGGCAAAAGGCTGAAGAGCAGCAGGAGGAGACTGCTGGCGAGCAGAAAACCAAGTAAAATGCCTTCTGCCGCTGCACTCGCATCCCGAGGATTTCCACGCGCCTCCAGTATGACCTATCGATTTCCCGTCCTCCATGCATCGACCTGAGCGCGCCCGCGACTTAGCCGACAAGATGTTGTCTGCCCTTCGTTACCAGTTCGGCGGCCATAGGGAAAAGGCCGCCACCAAGGAGGTAGTTGCCTGATAGCCGCTTCCCGTTCAGACGCGCTGGTGCTGTTCGGCGTGACGGGCGATCTCGCCCACAAGATGATCTTCCCGGCACTCTATGCAATGGTGAAACGAGGTGACCTCAAGGTCCCGGTAATCGGCGTCGCCTTCCCGAAGTGGAGTCTGGCGCAAATGCACAAACGCGTTACCGACAGCATCAAGCGATCGGGCAGGATTGATAACCAGCGGGCCTTCCGCCATCTTCTGTCCCTGTTCAAGTATGTGAGTGGGGATTATCACGACCCGGGCACATTCACGGCGATCAAAAAGGAGCTGGGTGGCGCTCGGCAACCAGCGCATTACCTGGCTATCCCACCCTCGCTCTTCGAGACAGTGATCCAAGGGCTTGGGGCGGCGAACTTGGCCGAGCATGCGCGCGTCATTGTCGAGAAGCCATTCGGTCGGGACTTGGCTTCCGCGCGGGAGCTTAACCGCGTCGCGCACACGGTGTTTCCAGAAGACTCGATCTTCCGAATTGATCACTTCCTCGGGAAGGAAGCGATCATGAATATCCTCTATTTCCGCTTTGCCAATTCGTTTCTGGAGCCGATCTGGAACCGCAACTACGTGGCCAGCGTCCAGGTAACCCTGTCCGAGGATTTCGGCGTGGAGGACCGCGGTGCGTTTTACGAAACCGCCGGCTGTCTACGCGACGTGATTCAGAACCACCTCCTCCAAGTCGTGGCGCTACTCGCCATGGAGCCGCCTGCCGGCAGGGACTTTGGAGCCTTGCATAGCGAGAAAGTCAAGGTCTTTCAAGCCATGCGCCCTCTGAAACCCGACGACTTGGTGCGCGGCCAGTACGCTGGCTACCGTAAGGAGCCACACGTGGCGAAGAATTCCGACGTTGAGACTTTCTGCGCCCTGCGGCTTTTCATCGATTCGTGGCGCTGGCAGGGGGTGCCGTGGTACCTGCGCTCCGGCAAATTCTTAGCTGAAACCGCGACCGAGGTCCTCGTGGAGCTGAAGCCCCCGCCGCAGAGGCTTTTCGCCGACTCAGCGCCGACGACCGGCCGGGCCAACTACCTGCGCTTCCGCCTCTCCCCCAGCGAGGCCGTCGCCATCGCCGCTCGCGTCAAGCTCGCAGGGAAGGAGTTCGTCGGGGACCAGCGGGAGCTCTACCTGCTCGAAGAACGGCCGAAAGAGGAATTGCCCTACGAGCGGCTTTTGGGCGACGCGATGACCGGCGATGGAGCACTCTTCACCCGTCAAAACGCGATTGAGGCTGCCTGGGCGGTGGTCGATCTAGTTCTCAAGAACCACCACCGGGCTGGTCCTTACAAGCGCGGCGGCTGGGGGCCGAAAGAGGCTGATGCGATCATCGCTCCTTACGGCTGTTGGCACAACCCCAGGCCCAAGGCGGCATCCGGAGGATGAGCCCGCTGCGATCATGTTTCTACCCGCACTGATCGCAGTCGGCCAGGCCAGCCACACCAACGCCGCACCGTTCTGTTTAGGAGAGAAGCGACCCAAAAACTCCACGAAATGGGCCAGAGCCTCTGGCTCGACAACATCACCCGGGGCCTGCTGACCAGTGGCACGCTCCGCCGCTACATCCAGGAACTTTCGGTCACGGGGTTCACCTCGAACCACACGATCTCCGATCACGCCATCAAGAAAAGTAACGACGGCGACGACGCGATTTGCCAGGAATTGAAGGAAGACAAGTCGGGCGAGGCGCTGTTCTTCGAGCTGGTGCTAGAGGACCTCTGGCAGGCCGCCGATCTGTTTCTGCCGGTCCACGACCTGACGAACGGCGTAGATATTCCTTGGAGGTCTCGCCCCTGCTGACACACGACACGTTTGGCACCCTCACCGCCGCCAAGGCTCCCCACGTCCGAGCGGGACGGCCCAATCTCTTCATCAAAATTCCGCATACGAAGGAGGGCCTCCTCGGCATCGAGGAGGCGACCTTGGCGGGCGTGCCGATAAACGTGACACTCCGGTTCTCCCGCCCACAGTATGTCGCGGCCGCGGAGGCGTATCTCCCTGCTGGCAATCGATCACGGCGGGCTTTGAACATTTGGGACTCTTCGTCTTTGCTTGCGGGCTAATTGTTGAAGGACGTGCCGGTTGAGGCTCGACACGGTTCGAAAACAGGCCAGCGACATGGAGGATGAAACACGGAGATTCTACGAGCGGGCGGCTCGACGCGCACAGGACGCAAGCGTCCGGCTACTGCTCGATGACCTCGCACAGGAGGAACGCACATATGAAGATCGGGTCCAAGAGCTGATCCAAGAAAACCTGCGGCCCGAGGTCAAGGAGGATGAAGATCGGGCTCGCCGACACTTGTTTGTTCTGCACATCGTCCAAACCGGTTGAGGGTTTGATGGATGGATCCGTCTCGACCCTGGCTCCGGTGTTCGCGGCGGCATTTGCCACGAAGAATACTTGGGACACTTTTCTTGTCGGCTCGGCCGCTTCCGTTGCCGCTGGCATCAGTATGGGCTTGCAGAGGCGCTCTCGGATGATGGAAGCTTGACCGGTCGCGGCCAACCCTGGCATCGGGGACTGATTTGTGGCGGCATGACCGCATTAGGCGGCATTGGACATACGCTGCCATTCCTGGTTCCGAGCTTCCGCGCCGCGATGACACTCGCGTTCTTTGTGGTTCTTGCGGAGCTCGCCACGATTACCTTGATTCGCCATCGCTACATGGACACGCCAATGTTATCGGCCGCAAGGCAGGTAGCGCCGGGTGGGGCATTGGTTTTTATCACGAGAGTGTTGATCGGAAATTCCTGAACGACCGTCGAACCGGCGCGGGCTGGAAATGGAGTCGCAAGCAATCCACGACCGACACGAGGTTTAGAAACTGAGTACCCGAAAGTACACAGTTTTGGAACAGATACCATAGAGATAACACTTTTGGTACATTCACCGGATACGAGCTACCGATCGGTAGGCCGATTAATGGCTCTAATTTACTTATTCTAAAGACTTAGCTGGCGGGGACGACGGGACTCGAACCCGCGACCTCATGCGTGACAGGCATGCGTTCTAACCAGCTGAACTACGTCCCCTCATTAACACAGTGTCCAGCGGCAAGTGATGAGTGGCAAGCGAAGATTTCGATTGCAACTCGTCTCTTGCTTACTTCTTCTTGCTTGCCACTTGCCACTTTTTCCATGGTGGGCGGTATCCGGCTCGAACGGATGACCTTCTGCTTGTAAGGCAGACGCTCTAACCAACTGAGCTAACCGCCCCTCAAAGGCAGTGGCGACCAGCTAGTGTCGATTGGCTAGCCACGTTCGGCGAGCCACAGCCTTCCGCTAGCCAGTGACCGCTGACCACTCGTCACTGTCCTTCCATCCTTGACACCCTCAAACTCTTGAATATACACTGACGCTGATCGAGCGTCAAGGACGCTCCACAGCCCTAAGACTATGCACTATCAGCGTGAGTATGTGGCGTACATGGCCAGACAGGTGCTCAAACGGCTCAGCGCAGCGAAGTTGGTGCAATACGACCAGCCGGATTATGTAACCGAAGTCATCACTCAGGTGATGCTGGAAGAGCTGAGTGTGGAGGACCGCTTGAACGAGGATGTGCGAAAGATCCTCGAACAGCACGACGCGGAGATGAAGCGCGTGGGCGCGTCGTACGAAGAAATGTTCAAAAAAGTGAAACGGCAGCTCGTGAGGGAACGCAAGATCGTCTTGTAATTTGCGATTGTCGATTGACGATTGCCGATTTTCTTAAAGAAGAAATTCGAAAATCGAAACTCGGAAATCGGCCGCGTGCCATCGCGGCGAGTTTCGAGTTTCCGGGTACTGCCATGCCGATGACGAGGGAAAAAGTCATTCAGCTTTCGCATCAGATCATGTCCGCGATCGAAGAGCTCGACGAAATGGAAATCTTCGAAGAGCCGAACGTCATCCGGCAGGAGATTGTCAAGATTCTTTCTGATTTGCAGTTGGAAGAGCAGAAGATCGACACCACAGTCCGCCAGCACATCACTTCCCAGAAGCGGACCATTCCCGAGGGCGGCGCCGAGTGGGATATCCTTTACAAGAAGTACTACTTCGATGAACTCCGCAAGCTAGGCATCACTTTTCCCACCCGCAGCTAAACCATTTCCGATTTTCGATTTCTGATTGAGACGGAGAGTCCTCTTCCGGACGATGCGATCGCGCCAGCCTGGAGACGGACAAGTCCGTCAATCAGAAATCACCCATCACAAATCGCCAATGATCAGTTGCTGCCGTCGCGCCGTTTGAGAACGGGCGGTGTGTCGTCGCCGGAATCCTTCTTGTTCTGGTCAGCGGGTTGAGTCGCCGTCTGCTCTGTCGACTCGCGTTTCTTGAGGGTCGGGCCTTCCTGTTGCTTTTCCTTCTTGCGATTGTTAATCACTTGGCTCAACCGCGCTTTTACGTCGTCAAATTCGGAGGTCGACACGAGATACTGATCGCGTTTGGGGAAGGCTTTCATTTCCTGGTCGATTTGCAACATGCGGTCCGGAGTGGGCGGATGATCCATAAAAATCTTGGGCACACTTCCAGGGACTCGCCGTTCCTCTTCGATGACTTTGGAGAAAATCGCCTCGTAGGCGGCGGGATCGTAGCCGGCCTTCACCATGTACTGCAATCCGAAATAATCCGCCTCCGCCTCGTCATTCCGGCTGAACTTCAGGAAGGCCATGGGCACGCCGAAATTCAGCGCCTGAGCAACACCGATGTACACCGGGTAGGACATCGGGGTGAAAATCAGCGGAATCGTCGCGTACTGGAGCAGGGTCGCCTTGGTCATCTGCGAGGCCCAATGCCGGCACGCCACGTGCGCAATCTCGTGGCCGACCACTCCTGCCACTTGGGCTTCCTCATCGGCGGTCTGGAGCAGCCCGGAGTTGACGTAGAGGAACCCGCCGGGAAGCGCGAAGGCGTTGATGCCCGGCGCGTCGATCACCTTCACGGTGAGCGGTATTTTCAAGTCCGAATTGCGCGCCACATTCTGCGCGACTCGGTTGACATACTCGTTGATTACAGGATCGGTGATGAGTTTGGCCTGGCGCTCGACTTCCTGGGAGTATTGCTTGCCAATGGCGATTTCCTTTTCCTGGGAAATCATGGCGCGATGCGCCACCCGGCGGTTCCCAATTGCGTCAATGTCGCTCTTTTGGCCGTTGCCCCGGGCGGACGGGACGGATCCCACGAGCACTACGGCAATTCCAAGGGCCGCCACGCGCGAAAGTTTCATGGCTTTACTCCTCACCATCGGATTCGAGCTTTAATTATACCCCAAGTGCCGGCCAGCGGGCTGTGCGCATTCAGGCACTTCGAACGCTTCTGACGTTTCACCTTACACCCTACTCCCTTTCCTCTTAGATTGAAAGCGGAGGCCAAGGGTTGCACGCTTCAAAACAGTGGCTGGTGAGTCGTGGGGCGCGGCGAGCGGAAGACATAGTGATCCGCGTGCTCCCAGCCATTGACCACCAGCCGCTAGCCACTGCGTCTTCTGACTTCTTCTGCCTATTGACTCCATTGTGCCGGGCAGTTAGATTATCGTCAGTCTCGGTTCACAATGTTTCATCGGGCCGGGCGAGCGGTGGAAAGACGCAACGACCGGGCGTCGGTTCGAGAGGAGCGTGAGTTTGTGCCAGTCCCCAATATCCAGTTAGGCCAACTCTGGAAACTAGACGAGACGGGCGACACTTGGCTCGTGACCAAGGTTTATTCCGAAGCGTTCTCGTCTTACGCCATGCTCAGAAAGGTCGGCGGCGCCGATGGGGACATCCGGCGCACCAAGATTGACAAGTCGCCACAGGGCGCCACGCTCCCCGGCTACACCTTTGCCCAGGAGGCGGACGCCTTTTAGCCTGCTCGCGATTCCCAGCCGGCAATGAACACGGCGCTATATTGCCGATTGGCGATTGCGAAAACCCATCTGTGCTTCGCGGTTGGGCTTTCGTGGCCTAGCTAACAGAATGCAATTCTAGCAACCGACGACGAACAACGGGCAAAAGACGACGGACGTGTTCACTGCCATCCTTGAATTCCTCGGCCAAGTCATTATTTCCGTCATTTCTCATTTGGGCTATGCAGGCATCGTGCTGCTGATGAGCATTGAGTCCGCGTGCATACCGTTGCCCTCTGAGGTCATCATGCCGTTTTCCGGATACCTGGTCTCGACCGGACGATTCAGTCTGGGATGGGCGGCGTTCGCAGGCGCCGTCGGATGCAACCTCGGGTCTCTGGTGGCCTACTACGCGGGCGCGTGGGGCGGCCGGCCGTTGGCGGAAAAGTACGGAAGGCTGGTCTGGGTCTCGCGCCGCGATCTCGACATGGCCGACCGGTTTTTCGCTCGCTATGGCGACGCCGCTGTTTTCCTGGCTCGGCTACTGCCCGTTGTCCGA
The DNA here is from genome assembly GCA_050013575.1 of Terriglobia bacterium. GTDB lineage: Bacteria > Acidobacteriota > Terriglobia > UBA7540 > UBA7540 > DASYXZ01. The sequence goes on from JBEKEZ010000001.1 coordinate 54,542, forward strand.
ACCTTCATCGCTTTGCCTGCCGGCATCGCGCGCATGAATTTTCTTCGGTTCAACATTTACACGTTCCTGGGCTCGTTCCCCTGGTGCTGGGCTCTGGCCTACCTGGGACTCAAACTCGGGCCGCGTTGGATCATCCTCCGCCAGTATTTCCACCGTTTCGACGCGGCGATCGGGGTCGCGATATTCGCCGCCGTCGCATGGTTCGTCTACGATCACGCGAAAGACCGCTTGCAGCGCGGGAAGGAATAGCCTCAGCCGGGATGGGCACGAGTCGGGAGTGCGGCAGGCTGGCGCGAGAAGACGGAGAACCGTCCGCGAAGTGGAGCGGAAGTCCTCATCGCGTTCCGGCGGGTTGGGCAGTTTTGGCGCGGATTCCCTTGGCGCGAGCTTCCATCTTATCCGCGTCCGCTGCCCGGTTGGTCTTGCGGAGCAGCGCCGCGTAATTGTCGAGGCACTGGGCAGCCTCGAGGCTATCGGGGCCGGGTCCCGCCAAGCGGGATTCGACGATGGCGAGCGAGCGCTTGTAGAGCGGCTCCGCGTCGGCATACTTACCCTCGGCGTAGTACAGCGCCGCCAGGTTGTTCAACACGGTCGCGACATTGGGGTCATTCAGCCCCGATGATTTCTCCCAAATACGCAAGGCGCGCTGGTAGAGCGGCTCGGCCTCCGCGTATTTGCCCTCGGCCGCGTAAAGCGACGCCAAGTCGTTCAGGCTTTCGGCAACGAGCGGATGCTCCGGGTCGGGCGACGCCTGCCGGATGGATATGGAGCGGCGGTAGAGGCGCTCAGCGTCCTCGTATCTGCCCTGCGCGCGGTAAACCTCTGCCAAACCACTCAAGATGGGCGCCACGGCTTGATTGCTGTTGCCCACGGTCCTTTCCGCGATGGCAAGTGATCGCTGGTAGGTGCTCTCCGCATCGGTGTAGTTTTTCTCTGCGTCATAAACACCCGCGAGCCTCGCGTAGCCCCTGGCCACGATCAGGTTGTTGGGGCCCAGCGACCTCTCCCAGATTTCCATCTCGCGCACGTAGAGCGGTTCGGCATCACTGTACTTTCCTTCTTTCTCGTAGACGCCACCCAGCGCGTGCAGGGTCTGGACAAGGCGTTGGTCATTCCGACCGGAGTTGTCCACCTCGTTCAGCGCTGAGCTGAAGAGTCGCTCGGCCTCACCGTATTTGCCGTCCTTTTCCGCCGCGGTGGCAGCCCTCATCGTCGCCCGCCACGAGTCTTGGTTCGCTTTTGCAGGCCTGTTCGTTTGCGCTGCTATTGGCGCGGCAAGAATGGCCAGCATAGCGCCCATCGAAAGAATTTCTCTCATGCGGATTTCCATTAAATCGATTTCACCGGCATGTCCACGATGTCTTCGACCGCAGCGACCTCGCGCATCACAAAAGGCTCGCCGTAGCGCGTGCCGATCATCAGTCCGAAGTGCCGCGCCAGCCCTCCAATGCGCTCGCGCAAATCAGCGCGGGATGGAAAAAGGTTTTGCGTGTCCTTGCGCGGCGAGAACTGTGAAGCGTAACAGAGAATGGCTTTCAGCTTCCGTTCGAACTGCTCGGTGATGTCCACAACAAAGGAAGGGGCAACGGCGGGCATATACAGACTGGCATAGATAATCTTGTGAGGCCGGTAGGGTGGGCCGTTCAGCGGCAGCTTCTCCAAGCCCGCCAGAAAACAGGCTTCATAGCCAATCTGCCCGGTCGTGTAGTGATCGGGATGGCGGCCTTCCCAGTAAGGTAGAATCACGGTGCGAGGACGAAGGTCACGGATCTTTTGCGCAAGCTTCAGCTTGTACTGCCGCGCGTGCTCCAGCGCCGCGTCGGGCAATCGCAGGTTCTCGCGGTGAACGATCCCCATCACCTTCGATGCGAGGCTCGACTCTTTGGCCCGAAGCGCGGCGGTCCCGCGCGTGCCCGATTCCCCTGCTGTCATATCCAGCAGGCCGACCTTGTACCCCGCATCCACCATCTTGATCACCGTGCCGCCGCAGACAAGCTCGGTGTCGTCGGGATGCGCGGAGATGGACAAAACATCGAGTTGCATCAGGTTCCGCCTTTTGCCTCTGTGTTCTCCTCTGGAAGAAAAGACTCAACACGGAGACCACGGAGATGCTCCGCGGTCTCTGTGCTACTGAGTCCGATTTTCTTCGCGGGGCGCGGAGAAACACGAGATCCTTTGCTGCGCTCTGCACCAGACGGTGCGGGGCTGCGCTCAGAGCCTGCCCCATTCGCGGAGTTTACCCTGAGCGAAGCGAATGGGTTCAGGGCAAGCTCTGACCGAAGGGAAGGGATGACATCCTCGGAGTCTTTTCTCATCAGCCTGCTACCCCAAATCCCAATTCTCACATCCCTCTTCCCGCTAATGGCTTTGAACCTCAAGAATGGCTTCGAACCACAAGCACGACTTCTGGATTGAAGCCAGCATATCTGTTTCCAATAACATAGCAGCGCTGAGCTTCCGCCCAAAAATGGCTTTGAACCTCAAAAATGGCTTCGAACCATAGCGATCTTCTTTGTTTTCAACAAAAAATGGCTTCGAACCGCGTTTTTTAACATCTTTTTTTGGCACAGCACCCCGTCAACCTTATTTGTCCTTTGTTTTCAATAGCATAATAGGACAACATCACGGCTTGGAATGGCTTCGATCCCATTTTCGAGTTTCCAATTTCGATTTTCCAATTTCGATTTTCGAGTCCTAGCCCCGAACCTCCAATCCCCAATTCCTGTTCTCCTTCGTCTTCTTCCGCAGGCGGGACGCCGGAGAAGAACGCAACTACGAGCGGGAAACGAGCCTGGATTCAGTATAACGGTCCGTTACTGTTTGTCAAGTAAATTCTCGCGGTCCGGGGCGTCAGTGTGGCGTCGTCCCTGACCCAAAGTTCCCCGTCCGAGATAAACCCCCACTGTGCTACCAATCCCGAACTTCCACTCGGCGCGCCAAGAATTGTCTTTCGCTCGCCACTTGCCACTTTTGCCAAGTTTGGCCGCGGCACGAGGCCGCGCTAGGTTAAAGCTTGAGAGGCACAGAGGACAGAGAGACTGTCAATTTGCGCGCACCCATGTTATCAATATCGCGGGGATGAATTCCAGACCGCTCGAAAACCAGGTGGTTTTGGTCACGGGCGCAGGGCGCAGGATCGGCCGCGTGATGGCACTCACGCTCGCCCGCGCCGGCGCACATGTGATTGTGAATTACAATTCATCGCGCCGTGAAGCCGAAGCGACGGTGCGAGAGATCCGGCAGCACGGAGTGCAGTCCTACGCCGTGCGCGCCGACGTTGCGAACACCGCCGAAGTGAAGGCGATGTTTCGCGCCGCCCACTCGCGTTTCCGGCGGCTCGACATCCTGGTGAACAATGCGGCTATTTTCTTTCCCGCCCGCTGGGACAAGCTGACGGAAAAGGATTGGGACCGGATTCTCGGTGTCAATCTCAAAGGGACTTTCTTCTGCGCTCAGGCCGCGGCGCGCATCATGCAGATCCAGAGGCGCGGCCACATCATCAACATTTCGTCGCTGGGCGGACTACAGGCTTGGCCCGGCTACATGCACTATTGCTCGTCAAAAGCCGGTGTCATCATGCTCACCCGATGTCTGGCGAAGGCCCTTGCACCACACATTCGCGTCAACACCGTCGCGCCAGGAACGATTCTCTTTCCTGATGAAAGTCGCGGGGCGGCAATGGAGAAAATTATCCGAGCGACACCTCTCAGGAAAGCCGGCCGCCCCGAGGACATCGCTGACATGGTTCTGTACCTCGCCACCCACGACGACTTCATCACCGGGCAGGTGTTCGTGGTGGATGGCGGCAAGTCTGTCCCGTGACCGCGGTTATGCGACGCAGCCCCGGAAAAACAATTTCAAATGGCTCATGAGAAATGTGAAATGGCAAATGGCCTGGGCCGCCGCGGTGACTCATCCTGTAGGAGCTGATCTTCTTGCCATTTCCCATTTCCCATTTCCCATTCTCCATTTGACATTCCGATTGGCCGTTTCCATCCGCGCCGGGATTATGCTCTACGCAGTTCATCCAAAAGTTGCCGCAGGCGGGCAAGCGAAACGGCCGCGCGGCCGAAGCGGAACGCGTTATAGAGCTGCGTGAATTCCTCGACTCCGGCGGCCAGACCCGAACCAACGAACGACAGCGCAAATTCGGCCGGCGTTTGTGAGGGCGGTTTCCTGTAACCCTTTTTCCTCAAGACGTCGAGAAACCGCAAATAGGTGACCGCTGCCTCGCGCGGGCCCAGCGCCATCTCGCCGCGGTGAAACCTCCACGCCCAAAGAAATCGCAACTCGGCCATGGAAACCGTTTTGCCTTCCATCAGCAACAATGCAAAAACTACGACCATAATGACGAACACCAGCAGCTTGTGTGACATCAGCCAACCTTCGACAATGAACGCCAGCCGGATGCCTTGCCGCTGCCAGCGATGCACACGCCGCTGGAGATTCTGCTGGAACTGGCGCGATCCCTCTTCCATCTGGCGCGCCAGTTCCACCTGGTGCCCGAAGTCGTAATTGATAATCCACTCGCCCCAAAAAAGGCCGGCCGCGTCGAGGTAATCGTCCAGTGTGCTCCAATCACCGGCGACGTTGTTCGGATCGGCGGGCGTGGGATCGAACGGAATCCAGCCGTAGCCGGGAAAATAGATTTCCACCCAGCTATGCGCGTCGCGCGCGCGGACCACGTAGTCGCCGCCCATGCGGTTATATGATCCGGTCTGAAAACCGTTGGCGACGCGCGATGGGATACCCAGCGTTCTCACCATCAGCGCCATCGCCGCGGCAAAATACTCGCAGTAACCCGTTTTCGCGTTGAACAAGAAACTGGCGACCGGATCGTTGGGTTCGATGGCGGGCGGGTCGAGCGAATACCCGTAGTTGTCGCGCAGGTAGTTTTGAACTGCGATGGCGCGGTCATAGTTGTTGCCGGCTGACGCGCTGACCTTTATGGCGAGCTCTCCGATCCGGGGGTCCATGTTCTCGGGAAGGTGAAGGTAGGTCAATCGATAGTCGTTCGAAAGTGCCGTGGAAGCGCGGCGCAGTTCTGCCGGCGAGGGAATTTCCCAGGCAGATATCGCGTCGTACCCGACGGGCGTAACATGAAATGAAATGCGCAGCGACAAGGTCTGGTCGTAAGTGAGGGTTCGAAATCGTCCGGTGAGCTCGCTGGGGAAGTAGGCGGCGAAAATCACGTCCGTCGAAAGGGAGGACAGCAGCACGCGGTATTGCAGCGGGCGGCGGACGCGGCTCCGCCACAAGTCTGGATCGGGAATTACAAAATGCTGCACGAACCCGGGAGAGGAAGACGCGGGCCACAGGACCGTCTGCGCGGTGTTGTCGTTGAACCAGTGCTTGCCGTCGAAACTGGTCAAACCGATGCCGCGCCATTTCACTCCCCGAAATCGCCGCGGGTCACCATCCGGAATGACGCGCATCACCACGGTGCCGGACTTCAATATTTTTCGGATGTCCCCCAAGTTGACGCTCTCCGAAAAGCCCGTGATGTTTTGCCGCTCCGTGCCCAAGCCGGTCAAATAACCTGTCCGGTAGCGGGGGATAACAAAGAAAAGTGCCGCGGCCAGCACCACAATGCCCAGGGCCAGCCCGACGGTGGTCATCGATAGTGCTTTCTCGATCGCGGCGCGGTTCTGGGCGGCGACCGAATAAGGACCTTGGACGGGGCGCTTGGCCACTTCCGCCCCGCGCTTGATCTCGTAGCTGATGAAAGTGGAGATGGCAAAGAGGATGTAAAAGCCAAAGCCAAAGAGATAGCTCGTGCCCACGGTGAGGATCGCCGAGGCCAGCATCATCATGAACGAGAGTATGGTCAGATAGGCATAATCCCGGTACGTGCGCACCGAAAACACTTTGATGATAGTTGCGAACAGAACCAGGTGTACCGTGGCGGAGAGCAGGCGGTCCAGCAAATCCGGTCCCGGGCTGAAAATCAAAAAATCCAGCCCGTAAAAGAAAATATAGAAAATGGCGATGCGCGTCACCGTGCGCGGCGCGAGGGAGAAGTCCTTCTCCCGCGTGTAGCTCCAGACCTTCAACAACAGTGCGGCGGGAACCGTCACGGTGGAAATGAAGTCCAGATTTCGGGTGCTCGCCAGAGTGAGGAAACTCGTCCCCAGCATCAGGATTAGGGAAATCTCGAAATACCGCTGCACACTGATGTGAGCTTGCTTTTGGGCGGGTTCGGGAGGGACCTGGTCGGCAAGATTAGCCATCAGACTTCCCTCACGGGTTCGAACTTCAACTTGCAAGTAAGGACATTCACCTCCTCATGATAGTCCAATTCTTATCCATAATCGCGCCTGTTCAGGTTATGATCTGGAGTGCGCCATAGAACTCACCAACGATGCGTATGTAGAGCTGAGGGCTGAAAGCTGACGGCTGCAAGCTATGTTCGAACGATACACAGAAAAAGCGCGGCGAGCGATTTTCTTCGCTCGCTACGAGGCCAGCCAGTTTGGAAGCGAGTGCATTGAGACCGAGCATTTGCTGCTCGGATTGATGCGCGAGGACAGGGCGCTCGTGAACCGTTTCATGCACTCCCTGGGCTCGATCGAAGGCATCCGGGCACGAGTCGAAAAGCACCGGCCAGTTGGGGAAAAGGTCTCGACCTCGGTGGATCTGCCGCTGAGCCAGGAGGGCAAGCGCATTTTGGCTTACGCTGCGGAGGAGGCCGAGCGCCTTGCGCACAAGCACATCGGCACCGAGCACCTATTGCTGGGCATCCTGCGCGAGGAGAAGTCTCTGGGGGCGACCATCCTCCACGAGCGTGGGCTGACGCTTTCGGGGGTACGCGAAGAACTGAAGAACGCGCCTGCCGAGCACGCAGCTCCTCCTAAAGAGTCCGCGGTCTTGTCCGAATTCAGCCTCGACCTCACGGAGGCGGCCGCACAGAACCAATTCGACCCCCTCATCGGACGGGAAGAGGAACTGGAGCGTGTGATGCACGTTCTCGCCCTGCGCTCCAGAAACAACGCTGTCTTGATTGGCGAGCCCGGCGTCGGTAAGGCGGCGTTGGTGAAAGGCCTGGCGCAGCGTATCGTGGTGGGTAACGTGCCCGCGCAGTTTGCGGACAAAAACATTTTGGCCCTCGACCTTGCATGCATTCTGGCGGGCGCCAGGCAGGCTGGAAAGTTGGACGAGCGTCTGAAGACGATCGTGCAGGAGGTGATCGAAGCGGGCGATGTAATTCTCTTTGTCGAAGAACTGTTCGCGTCGGGCAGCGCCGATGCAGTCGATCTCTTGCGGCCGGCGCTAGCTCGCCGCGAGATTCAGTGCATCGCGGCGGCCACGCCGGAGGATTACGTCAAATCGATCGAAAAAGCGCCGTGGCTGGAACAGTGCTTCCAGGCCGTCAAAGTGCCGCCGCCCAATCTGGCCGATGCCATCAAGATCATGTTCGGCATCAAAGACCGATACGAGAAATTTCACGGCGTCACCTACAGCGAAGAAGCCCTGAAGTGTGCCGTCCACTACTCAGAGCGCCACCTTCCCGCCCGCCAGTTACCGGATAAAGCCATCGACCTGATCGACGAAGCCGGAGCGAGTGTGAAGCTGCGCCAGCCTGCCGTGCCGGAAGAGATAACGGGCACGCAGAAGCGCATCAAGGTTTTGATTCAGGGGATGGAAGCCGCAATCGCCAATCACGAATTCGAAAAAGCGCGTCGTTATTCGGATGAAGAACGCAGGGAGCGCGAGACTCTGAGGCAACTGCGCGACACGTGCGGGGTCACGCAAGCTCCGAAGAGTACCGTGGTCCGCGAAGACATCGAAGAGGCCGTGGCTCGCATTGCCGGCGTCTCCGTGGCCACCATCCGGCAGGAAGGCCTTCCCGGCGATTCCGAAAAATCCCAAGGACAATAGGGACTGGCCCGCAGGCAGGTCGGTGTTCTCTGTGGCAAGAAAGATTCGACACGGAGAACACGGAGCTGCTCTGTGGCCTCTGGGTTGAGATTTCTTGGCCACAGAGGACGCAGAGGTCAGAGCGTCGCCGCAATCTTTCGTGCTAATTGGGAAATAGCGGATCGATTCAGACTGCTGAATGAGAACCAGCGCAGCGAACGGCTGCGAAGAATTCCAGGCGCCTCGACCGGATAAACTTGCGCCGAAATAGATCGATGCGTGATTGTATGCTGGACCTGGGCCAAGGGTGAACCGAGTTCTATCGCGCCACCGACAATGGTCGAGAGCTTCTCGCCAAGGCGCCGCCGCGCCTCTGCCTTGGTGGATCCGAAAGTCGCCGGAAAATTCCACAGATCAGTCAGCAGTCCGTCATCAAGCCCACGAACCAAAGCCATCTGCGCCCCACGACGCAGGATGGCCGCGGCAAGAAAACGGGATTCCGTGGCCCGCCTGGGGCGCGGCGCCGGATAGGCTTCGGGGTCTCCGAGCCGATAGCTCGCACAAGACCTGCGAATCGGGCAATCAGGGCAGCGTGGGGAGCGCGGCAGGCAGACGGTTTGGCCCAGCTCCATCAACGCCTGATTAAAACTGCCGGACTGTCGCCGGGAGAGCCACCGGTCGAGCTCCTGCATGATGGCGGAGCGAAACGCGGGCTGGCTGGTATTTCCCTCCAGCGCTTTCAAACGCGCCACGACGCGCGCCACGTTGCCGTCGAGCACGGCGAGAGGCTGGTTGAAAGCAATGCTGAGAATCGCTCGCGCGGTGTAGTCGCCGATGCCCGGCAACGAGCACACCTGATCGTAGTCGTGCGGAAATCGTCCACCAAACCTGCAAACGATGAGGCGCGCCGCAGCGTGAAGGTTTTTCGCGCGACGGTAGTAGCCGAGTCCGGACCAGAGTTCTAACACTCTCTCAGGCCGCACTTCCGCCAGCCGTTTGACATTGGGAAAGGCCCTGAGGAAGCGAAGGTAGTAGGGGATGACCGTGGCCACCTGGGTCTGCTGGAGCATCACCTCCGAGACCCAGACGGCGTAAGGCGAGCGAGTCTTTCGCCACGGAAGCGGACGCGCCTGCCGGCGAAACCAAGCCAGCAACGCGCGCCGAGACCTTGTCCGTTGTCCGCCGTCCGTTGTCCGTTGCGCAAAAGCTCTCTTTCTCATACGTCAGGCCGTCGATTCAGGGATGCGATGAAAGTTCTGCTCGACAACTGACGACGGACAGCGGACCACGGACGATTCTTATTCCAAATCGAACTCCGCGCTATGCACGGGTGACGCATTGCGATTGGAGTCGCGCGCTTGCACCTCCAGGCGATAGCTCCCGGCGGCGATCTTGTCCACCGGCAGATAGGTGGCAATCGGAATAACAGGGTTGCCGCTGTGGGCAAAAGTGTTGACCACCATCGTCGGTGAACTGTAAATCTCCTGATTCGTTTTCTTGTCGATCACTTTGTAGTTGATCCCGACGCGTGGCATGTCATTGATAATAGGCGCTGGCTCATACACCTCGAGATAGAAAGCAACCTTTTCGGAACGCGAAAAGCGGTTGGTCGAGGACGGAATAATCTGGATGCCTTGCACCACCAAGGGTGTTTTTCCCTGGATGATTTCCGCATCCAGACTCGCGGCCGCTTGCGAAAGCTGCTGCATGTTGTCGCTCAATGCCACGCCGCTCAGCTCGAACTGTTTTCCGCTGAACGGCTCGATCACCAGCGGCATTTCGTATTTGGCGTAAGCTTCCCCACCGGTGCTGAGCACAACTTTCAGGTTATACTTTCCCGGCGCGACCTCGAACGAATTCCGGTAGATGAAAGGCTCCTTTTCAAATTCCTTTCTCTGTCCTTTATCGAGATCCACTTTCTGAGTGTCACTGAATCGTGCTCCCACCGACCCGTCTTCGCGGTAGGCGATGCCGAGCACGTTTACTTCGGAATGGAATTGGTTCTTCTCCTTCTCAAAGCTCAGGCTATCGCCCGGAATATTCAGGGCCAGGTCTACGCGTGCCGTGTTGGGACCTGTGAAGAAGTAGGGCGCTTTGAGTGATACCGGTATCGTGCCGGGCGAAGGATTCGCGGCCACCTGTTCCAGGGTTTTGCTTTCCACCTTCCCAGCCAACAAGTCGGCACTGCGCACGTCGCAATAGCCGCTGCGGTACCGGACCTGAAGCCCGCGCTCAACCGCCACCTTGATGGCGTGGCACGCACCGTTAAGAGACTTGGCCGGCGGCGTGTAGCCTAGGACGTAGTATTCGTTTAGCTCGTTCGCAATTTTGTCCAAGCCCGCAGAAAAATCGTTGGTGTTCAATATAGGGAATCCGCCGGTGCCCGTAGCAAGAGCGTACAGCACGTCTTGATTAGTCGTCGCGCTGGGTGGCATCTGCGGAAGAATGATCCGAGGCTGATTGAGCGGGTTGTTGCTGAAGTTGCTGCCTGGCCCATAGCTGGTGGGGGCTCCGCCGCCGCGCGTGCCGCCGCCGGCTGTCCCGCCACCGCCCTTACCGCCGCCAGTCCCTGTGCCGCCAGTGCCGCCTCCGCCTTTACCACCGCCCCCACCGGTTCCACCGCCGCCGGTTCCACCTCCGCCTTTACCACCGCTCCCGCCGGTTCCGCCGCCGGTTCCCCCGCCACCGCCCGTTCCCCCGCTACCGCCGCGACCGCCCCCACCGGTTCCGCCACCGCCACCGGTTCCGCCACCGCCTCCCCCACCGGTTCCGCCACCACCGCCGCCGCCACCGGGACGCTGAGGATCAAATGGGAACAACAGGAACGCCAGTTCGCCGGGCAGGTGTGGAAACATCGGACCCAACAGGCCAGCCCCAGGTCCTGGGGACAGTCCAGGGGATATCCCAGGCGTAGGCGTGCCCGTGCCTGGCGCCACCAGGCCTCGCGCGTCGATGGGATAGATTGCAACGTTGGCTTTATTGCAAGCCGCGATGGTTGCCGTGAGTTCCGACATGCGCTCAGGATCGGACTGAACGGGAAACCCAGAGGAAAACAGGATGAGCGTCTTGCGGCCCGGAACGGTCTGCAACCTCTTGGCCAGGTCGCGGATGGCCAGCAACATGGTGTACGCGCCAAAGTTCGCCTCATCGCCACCGCCTAAGGTCGGCACGCCAAGCGCGGCAAGCTGCGCAGTCGATGTGTCGTTCGGGTTCACGGTGGAAAACTTGGTATGGGCTACCACTGCCTTCAGCCTGTCGGCGTCGGCCGTGAAGTTTTGAGCGATCTGCAACGTGCCACCGAAATCCACGATGGCCATCAGGTGATCGCTGGCCGCCGTTTTCGCAATGAACTTGGCGGCGGCTTGGCGTGCTTGTGCCTGCTCACTGAATTGCATGGTCGAGTTGTCGAAAAACAGCACCAGGTAATGTCTCTGGGCGGGCCCGGAAGGTCCGGCCGCTTCGGTACCTTTGGAGAAGCTGACAATCGATTGCTCTTTGCCATCCTCGGAGACCTTGAAATCCTTTGCCTCGAGGTCCCTGATGTAATTCCCTTTCTTATCGGTCACCACGGCGTCGACCAGCACAAGGTTGGTCTGCGCTTTGATGACGCCGGGCACCGTCGGCGGCGCCTGCCCGCCGGATTGTTGCCCGCCAGCCGGGGCGGCCGGAGCCTGCACCGAATCCAGGCCTACGAGACCGATGGCGCAAAACAGCAATACGAAAATGAGTAAATGACGGCGACGATTCATAAGTCACCTTCCTGGGCTGGAATATACGATGCGCGGGCAGAACACCGACACGATTTCAAAATATCCACGATCTCGAACCATTGCGAAACCTTGTGGTTTGAGTATCCGCCCACCAAAGTCGAAAGTCAATCCTAAGTCGTGTGCGTTTAGTAAGGGATCTCGACCGTGCGGCTCAGCCCCGAGAGCTGCGCGCCTTCGGCGTCGCGCACCACTTCGCGGACGAGGTAGGTTCCTGGCTTGACGTCAAAGACCGTCTTCATGGTGATGCCTGACTGGCTGTATCGCGCCAAGGTGGCGGCGCGCAATCGCATTTCGACTGTTTTCTCCTGGCTCGTCACATATTGGCCGTTGGTGTCAAAAAGCACCGTGATCATGGTGAGCTTGTTCAAGCTTCGCCCTTCTTGCTTGCGAAATCGCATGCCGCCGATGCTCACGTGGGTCAGTACGGAGAGCTTGGCGCTGGTTCCGTCGACACGGAAGAATTGGGTGTGCACATCCACCGGCAGCTCGTTCACCACATCCTGCGAAAACACTGCTTCCTCAATCTCTTGTTTGGCCTTGGCCGCCGGGTCAGTGGAGCCGGATGGCACGGAATAGCCGCGGCGTGATTGCACGGACAGACCAGAGGGCCGCACCAAGCTGACCTTCAGGGAATGAAGCCGGCCGTCTGCTGGTCGAACCTTTGGCGCGCGGCGACGTCCGAGGTCATGTCACAGCTTGATTTGGCCTGGACATTCTGTAATGCTGCAGCAGAAGTTGACCGTCGACAGTCCACAGTTGACAGTCAAAACACGACGAGCGCTTTTGATCCTTGGACTGTCAACCGTGAACTGTGGACTGCTCCTATGGCTTACAAAGACTTGCAGGAATTCATCACCCGGCTGCATCGCCAGGGTGAGCTGAAACGAATTGATGCCGAGGTGGACGTCGATCTCGAAATCACCGAGATCACCGACCGCGTCTCGAAAGCGGACGGCCCGGCGCTGCTGTTCGAAAAACCGCGCTCGGCGAAGGATGGCGTCTCTTACTCGATGCCGGTGCTCATCAACGCACTGGGATCAAAAAAACGCATGGAAATGGCGCTGGAAGTTGACACGCTCGACGACATCGCTCGCCGCATCGAAGACCTTCTGGAAATGAAGCCGCCGGTGGGGTTCTTCGACAAAGTGAAGATGCTGCCCAAGCTCGGTGAAGTGGCCGCCTTTTTCCCCAAGACCGTCAGTGGCGGCCCGGTGAAAGAAGTGATCGAGCGAGAAAACGTGTCCCTCCGGCAGTTCCCCATCATGAAGTGCTGGCCGCAGGACGGCGGGCGCTTCATCACGTTTCCCATGGTGATCACGCGCAGCCCGAAATCCGGACGGCGCAACGTGGGTTGCTATCGCCTGCAAGTCTATGACGAACGCACCACGGGCATGCACTGGCAAATCCACAAAACCGGCGCCGAACACTTTCGCTGGCTCGAGAGACAGGGCAAGAGCAGGCGCATGGACGTGGCCGTCGCCATCGGCTCCGATCCCGCCACCATGCTGGCGGGCGTTTTGCCCCTGCCGGAAGATTTGGACGAGTTCCTTTTTGCAGGCTTCCTTCGCCGCGAACCCGTGGAGCTGGTGAAGTGCGAGACAGTGGATCTTGAGGTTCCCGCCAACTCCGAAATTGTCCTCGAAGGCTACGTCGACCTCGACGACATACGCACCGAAGGCCCCTTTGGCGACCACACGGGATACTACTCCCTCGAAGATAAGTTCCCCGCGTTTCATCTCACCTGCATCACGCGCCGGCGCGAGCCCGTCTACATTTCAACTATCGTCGGGCGGCCACCCATGGAAGACTATTGGATGGGCTACGCCATCGAGCGCATCTTCCTTCCACTGATGCGCAAGCAAATCCCCGAAGTGGTGGACATGCACATGCCGGCGGAAGGCATCTTTCACAACCTGATGATTGTCGCCATCCGCAAGAGCTATCCCGGCCAGGCGCGCAAGGTGATGAACGCCATCTGGGGCTTGCCCGGCGCCATGTTCACCAAGTGCATTGTGGTGGTCGATCACGATGTGAACGTTCACGATCTGCGCGAAGTGGCGTGGAAGGCTTTCAATCACATCGACCCGGAGCGCGACATTCAGTTTATGCTCGGGCCCGTCGATCAACTTGAACACGCCTCGCGCCTGCCCAACTTCGGCTCGAAAATGGGCGTCGACGCCACTCGCAAGCTGCCCTCTGAGGGTTTTGCCCGCCCCTGGCCGGATGAAATCAAGATGGATGAGGAGACGAAGAAGAACGTGAATGCAATGTGGTCGCGGTTGGAATTCTTGCAAAACGATAAGTCCGTTAAATAGCATAATTACAAACGTAACTACGACGTGCTATCATGACGATCGAGTGGGACGAAACAAAGAGGCGTACGAATATTCGAAAGCACGGCCTAGATTTCGCAGACGCCTGGCAGACCTTTGCCGGACCGATGGTATTGGGGTTGGACACCCGCCCAGACTACGGGGAAGATCGATGGCAGGGTATTGGCATGCTGCAGGGACGGGTTGTAGTGGCGATCTTTACCGAAAGAGGGCCTGACACAATCAGACTGATTTCTTTCAGGAAGGCGGATCGAGATGAGACGAAGCAATTCGAAGCCGAAATCCAAGACTGATTGGGCACGAGTCGATGCCATGAAAGACGAGGATATCGATTACTCAGACAATCCAAAGCTTGGGCCAGAGTTCTTCAAGAACGCTGTCTGGTGGCCTGGGACGAAAAAACAAATCACTATTCGGCTCGACCCGGATATTCTTGCATTTTTTCGAAAGCACGGCGTGCGCTACCAGACGACCATCAATGCCGTCCTGCGGAAGTATGTTGAGGCACAAAAACGACGAGCGGGTTAGTCTACCCGAGTAAGTCGATGAAGAGGAATGCGTCGAGATTTGGCCGGAGGCGGGTACGGCGCTTGATCCAATAATTTCCGACACATGATTAGACGAGGGAGTTCATTCATGAGGAAGCCTCTTGCGACACTTTCACTCTTGCTTGCGACCGCGCTCGGCGAGACTGCCTTGCTCGCAATGCAGAAGCCCTGCGAGGCGCACTACGAGATGACGACTTACTATCTCGTCCTGCTCTATCGCGGGCCGAATTCGACGGGGGAGGTCACGCCGGAGACGCAGCGCATTCAGGAAGCGCACATGGCCAACATCGGGCGCATGGCCGACGAGGGCAAGCTGATCATGGCCGGGCCGATGGCCGAGGATGAGAAACTCCGCGGCATCTTTGTATTCCGAGTGGGCTCGCTCCAGGAAGCGCAAGCGCTTGCTGCCGAGGACCCGGCGGTGAAGGCCGGCAGGCTTGTGCCAGAAGTTCATCCCTGGTATACGGCCAAGAACATCCGCGTCTATCCGACGGCAGAAGCGGCTGGCGCGGCTTCGCCTCCGCAGGGCCAGTCGAGCGGCCAAGCCGAGCAGGAGGTTCGTGAGCTCGAGCTCCGCCGCTTCAAGGCGCTGACGGACCAAGACACCGCTGCCCTCGACCAAATCCTTTCTGACGACCTCACCTATACCCACTCAAGCGCTCACGTCGACACCAAGGCGACGTACATCGCCTCGATTCGATCTGGCGAGCTGAAATACGTTTCGATTGCCCCCGATGAGTTAAAGGTGCGCGTCTACGGGAACGCCGCGGTAATCACTGGGCGAGCGGAATTCAAGTCTGAGAGCCACGGTCAACCCGCGACGATGCAACTCCGCTTCATCGACACTTACGTTCGGCAGAACGGCCGCTGGCAGATGGTGGCGTGGGAATCGACGCGAATCCCCAGTCCCTAACTCCCGATCTCACAAGTGCGGCTCTCGGCGGTCTCTGATTTCCTGGAGGTGCTGTCTTAGCCGCCCAAGCACTTCTCGGCGGCTGGAGGGGCCATCTTTAATTTCGCGCTCCACCTCATTGAGCGCGAAATGAACGATGTCGTGGTGATGGAGCTCCTCTGGCCCGAGCTCATGGCTGAACCTGAGCCAGATACTGTGCAGCAGATCAACCTCCCTGGGCGTCAATCGCGGCGAGTGCGGGCCCATGTAAAAAACCCATTCCTGGCCGCCGGGGGAATAGATTTCGAGCGTCAGTTGGGGTTTGGGCTCCCAGAGTCTTTCCCAGGCTTCGCCGGCGAGGCGTGCTTCTTCGGTGGGAGGCATCTTGGGCGAAAGACCCAGGACGAGCACCGCGGCCTGAAGGTTTTGAGCTGAACGCAGAAGGCCATCCCACATGTCGTTGGCGGCTACGACCGCCAGCCGAATGGGTTTGCCGCTTTTCTCAGCCATGGACAAGGCCTTGGTAAACAGCAATTGTTCGTTGGTGCTGAACAACTGCTCCGGCACCAAGCCGTGTTCGCCCGAGCCGGCCCGCAGCAGCAGGCGAACGTGCATGACGACCACGTCCTGCTTCTTTTGGTCTACACGTTCCAGAACCCGCGGCAAGTGGTAAAGGGTGTTGAAGTCTCGGACCATCACCACGATGTTCCCCGGCCGAACGCCCAGCGTCTTCGGCGTAATTTCCTCGCCCGGCACCAAGTGAAAAGCATCCATTTCCGGGTGAGTGATGCCGCGCTGGTGCGCGAATTTCTCGGACGCCGTAAAAATTCCATACAAGACCAGCGAGAACGCTATGCCTGAGACTGTGGCGATCTGCTTGGTGGCCAGATTGGCCAGCGCCATTCCGAAGAGGGTGAGAGTAATCAACCCGAGACCCATGGGGATCTCCACTCCGCCGATCTTCAGATTCATGGGCACACGGAATTCGCGTTGTTGTTCGGGCTCGGTGTAACGAAGCACGATGACCGCCAGCCCTTTCATGACGAAGCTCCAGATGACGCCGAACGCGTAGGCTTCACCCAGGTAGAAGACATTGCCGCGGCTCAGGATGATGGTGAGGATTTGCAAGCCCACCACGAGATTGATGATGCGATGAGAAGTGCCAAATCGCGGGTGCGGATGGCGAAACCAGTCGGCCAAAACTCCGTCTTCGGAAACCCGGTTCAAAACCCCGTTCGATCCCACGATGGCCGTGTTCACGGCGCCGGAGAGGATCAGCACGCCCACCACCACGACGAAGCCGCGAAAGATGAGCCGCGATGTGTAGGGCCCAGCCACATTCATCGCCAGGCCGCCGATGTAATTGCCGGTGTAATCGCCGAGACGCGCTTCGGGGATAATCATCACGGCAAAAAAGGCCACCAGCCCGGTGAAGAGCAGACTGTAAACGAAAATGACGAAGCCCGCTTTTTCGAGGTTCTTCAACTTGGGGTGCTCGATTTCTCGATAGACTTGGGCAAGGGATTCCTCGCCGCTCATGGCCAGAACCGAATGTCCGAGGGCGACGAAGATGCCGACCAGTCCGATGGTCTGCAGCCATGTGCCCCGCAGCCAGCCCAGGGCATCTGGAACCACGCCCGGGATTGCGGTGGCAAAATGCAGGTTGTGAGGGAAGGGCCAGGGCGGAAGGTGTCCGCCGCGCACCCAGAGCGTGTAAGAGCACCACCCGATCAACAGGACCACCATCACGGTGGTCACTTGCATGATGCGCAGAGCTTTTTCGCTCGACTCGGGAATGCCCTGAATGTTTTGCCACCAAAAATATAGGGTGACGAGCACGGCGAAGAAAGCGGCCGTGGAGTTGACCGACAACTCCACTTTCAGGTGAGCGTACCCGAAAAGATTGTTGACGAAACCGACCAGGTACTGCCCGGCCGACACGGCGCTGATCGGACCGGTGAGGACGTAATCGAACATCAGGGCGGAGACCGAGAATTTGGCCAGCGTCCCGCCCATGGCTTCCTTCACGACGCGATAGACACCGCCGCGCACGAACATGCTACAGCTCTCAATGTAAACGGCGCGCACTGCGTAAGAAAAAAGCATGATGCCGAGGATGAACCAGGGAGCCGCCCGTCCGATCTGCCCTTGCGCATATTCGGGAGCGTAGTAGGCGGAGGAGGCAAGGTCGTTCAGCACAATGGCCGCCGCCCGCCAGAAGGAAATAAACGAGAGCATGGCGGTGGTCGCCACTAGCACTCGCGCGGACGTGACCCGATTCTTTCCGGAAGGTTGAGATGAAGAGTCGCTACCCATTAAGTTTTATGAGGACGAACCAACCCCTGGCTTCGAGCGTTCGTCAGTTGAGCACGCATCAGGAGCGCACGAGTGGGCCGAGCAATCCTGACTATTGTCGCACAGTCGGAGGCGAAAACGGAAACGCACATTGACGACCCTTTCCGTTCGCCTCGCCCCGAGCTATAATCATCTTCTCGATCAACTTCGGCGGACGATCCAATTTCGAGAACAAGTCCAACGGTGCGGAACGGGAGCGCAGTTCAAGCTGCCTGCGATGAATCTCTACTCTTCCCCGGTCCGGGCTGCGGGAGTACTGCGGCGATGGCCCTACGCTTGATGTACTCTCCGAACTTTGCAGCTCGAGCTTTCGCGCTGTTTCTCACGATGATCTGCTTTGCTGCGACTTTGGCTGCGCAGAGCAGCGCGCCGGCGAGAGAGCGCGAGCTGGAGGATATTGTCCGGAAGCGTTGGGAATGGTTTTACAACCAGCGCGCCTATCCGCTGAAGCGGATTCCGGCTGGAGCGCGGCGCAACGCGCTGCGCGAGCGCGAGGCGATGGTTGAGGTCGAGCGCCAAGCGCGCGCCCGCCGCGAGGCGAGCAGCCCTTCCCTGCCCGCAGTCGAATCATCAACTTCATGGACGCTGATCGGCCCGCAGCCCGTCAACGTGCCGTTCGCTTTGGTTGGCGGCGGACCGCCCGTCTCTTCCGGCAGAGTGACGGCGCTCGCCGTTGATCCCGTGAACAGCAACATCGTCTATCTGGGCGGGGCGGAAGGCGGCGTTTGGAAAACCACCGATGGTGGCACGACGTGGCTGCCCCTCACGGATGCCCAAGCCTCGCTGGCCGTCGGCTCAATTGCTCTTGATCCCTCAAATCCGTCCATCGTCTACGTGGGTACGGGCGAAGAGAATTTTAACGGCGATTCGTACTACGGCGAGGGCATTCTGAAATCGACTGACGGCGGACAGACGTGGACCCACATCACAGGCCCGTTCGGCGGCCCCATTTCTTCCGACACCTACTTCGGCGGCGGAGCGCGCATTGGCTCCCTTGCGCTTGACCACAAGAATGGACAAATCGTTTTGGCAGGAGTCCTGGGCGGTGGGGGCGATGGAATCTGGCGGTCCACCGACGGCGGCGAGACCTGGGTAAACGTGCTGCCGAAGGGACCTGGAACGGCGGTGTGTTTCAATCCCAACGGAAGCACTGCGTACGCCGCAGTCCATGGTGTGGGCGTTTTTGTCTCCACGGACGTGGGGGCGACTTGGGCTCCCGACAATGGGACAGGCTCGAATACTCTGCCCTCCGTCAACGTAGGCCGGATCGAGTTGGCCCTCGACCCTTCAAACCCCACCACACTGTATGCCGGGATTGCTCAAGCGAACGGCCACAATGTAAATGGCCTGTTCAAGACAACGGATGGCGGCGCGAATTGGAGTCCACTGCCCTTGGGCGTCGCTGCCGGCTATTGCAACCCGCAATGCGACTACGACAACGTGGTGCGCGTGGACCCCGTCAACTCGAGCGTGGTCTATGTGGGTGGATCGGCGGGTACGTTCAATAATCAAATGCTTTTCCGGTCCGCGGATGGCGGCAGCACCTGGAGCGAAGTCTCCCAGGGATCTGCGACAACTGTTCTGCACGTCGACCAGCACGCCCTGGCGTTCTCGAGCGACGGCTCCGTTCTTTACGTCGGCAACGACGGCGGGGTTTGGATTACCTCCAATCCGACTGGATCCTCTCCCATCTGGAGTGATCTGAACCAGACCTTGGCTATCACCCAGTTCTATCCGGGTATCGCGATCGACCCAAATCAATTATCTCCTTCTCCCACCTTTGGCGGCACCCAGGATAATGGGACGGAGATCTATGCCGGCGGCTTGGCGTGGACCGAGTCCGACGCTGGGTGCGGCGACGGCGGCTACAATGCCATCGATCCGACCAACTCCAACAACGTGTATGTGGCGTGCGTCAGCGGCGAGGGGGTCTTGAAATCAACATCCGGTGGAACTCCCGGTACCTGGCAGTCAGCCACAAATGGCATCAACTCCAACGACCGATCAAGCTTCGTTCCGCCCATGGTTATCGATCCGTCGAATCCGCAGACGCTCTACTATGGAACCTACCGCGTGTACCAGACCACCAATGGCGCACAAACCTGGTCTGCCATCACGACGGACTTGACCGGGGGCGGCAGCACCGCACATATCACCACGCTCGCCGTGGCGCCGAGCGACCCGAACACCGTCTATGCCGGCACGAGCGACAGCCAAGTCCAGGTGACGACCAACGCCGTGGCTGGCGCGCTCTCGATATGGACGAACGTCAGCGCCGGGTTGCCGCCGCGACACGCGACACAGATCGCGGTCGACCGGACGAGTTCAACCAGTGCTTACGTTACTTTCTCCGGCTTTTCTGGGTTTGGCGACAGTCAGGGCCACGTCTTCAAAACCACTAACGGAGGGCAAAGCTGGGCGGACATCAGCGGCAATCTGCCCAACGTCCCTGTGAATGACATTGTGATAGACCCCAACCTGCCCAATGCGCTCTACGTCGCGACCGACGTTGGAGTTTTTTCCACCGACAACGGCGGAGCCACATGGTCAACGCTCGTGACTGGCCTGCCCAATGTCGCCGTCTTGAGCCTGAAGATGCATTCGCCCTCGCGGACGCTCCGGGCCGCCAGCCATGGGCGTAGCGCGTGGGACTTGGTGGTTCCAATTTCGAGCGGCCTTTCGATCTCGCCGACCATACTTTCCTTCGGCAGCCAGTCGGTTGGCTCGACGAGTCCAGCCGTTGCCGTGACGCTTACGAATTTGGGCTCGGCTGCTCTGAGCATCGCAAGTATCACGGCCACAGGGGACTACGCAGCCACAATCACCTGTGGGAGTTCCTTGGCGGCTGGGATGAGTTGCACCATCTCAGTCACGTTCACGCCGACCTCGGCGGGAACCCGAAATGGCGGCCTCACCTTTTCAGATGGTGATCCGTCCAGCCCGCAGACGGTGATCCTGACAGGATTCGGAGCACCGACAACTACGGTTACTTCGGCGCCTTCGGCCATCTCATTCGGGAATCAGAATCTAGGCACAACAAGTTCGCCCCAACCCGTGACATTGACGAACTCCGGCGGAACGACCTTGTCGATAACGAGCATCGCCATCTCCGGGCCTGATGCCGGCGACTTCAGCCAAACGAATAATTGCGGAAGCTCCGTTCAAGCCGGCGCAAGCTGCAAGATCAATGTGACATTTACCCCTGCCTGCGTAGGCGCGCGTGCCGCGACGTTGGCCATCACCGACAGTGCCCAGGGAAGCCCCCAGATAGTAATCCTCGCTGGAACCGGCATGGGGCCGGTGATCAACTTGGTGCCATTGAGCCTCTCCTTCGGCGATCAACTGGTTACGGTCTCAAGCTCAGCGCTAGCCCTGACCGTGCAGAATACCGGGAATGCGAACCTCATCATTTCGGGCATCACCATCAGCGGAGTGAATAGCAGCGAGTTTTCCCAGACGAACCAACAGACCAACGGATGTTCCACCTTGGCGTTAAACCAGAACTGTTCGGTATCCATCACCTTTACGCCCGCCGCGGCAGGCACGCGCACTGCAACCCTTACGATCACGGACAATGCCCAAGGCAGCCCGCAGATGGTGTTACTGACAGGCTTCGGCACTGACTTTACGGCTGGAGCGGCCCCAGGCTCGTCAACCTCGGCCACAATTGCTGCTGGGCAGGCCGCCAGCTACAGTCTCAGCTTAGCCGGCACGCAAGGCTTTTCCGGATCTCTCAGCCTGTCGTGTGCCGGCGCACCACCCGCTTCCACCTGTACCGTAACACCTTCGTCGCTCTCGTTAAACGGGACATCGGCGATGGCCGCCACTGTCTCCGTGCCAACATCCTCTCGTGGTACTTCCCTGCCGAACGGCGGGCCGGGCCCAATCTCGATCTGGCCTCTCAATTGGTCCCCATCCCGAAGAGTTCCCGTGTCCAGTTGGCAGGCGGTCTGGGCGGCGCTTGCCATTGCCGTGACTCTGCTCGGCTTGGCTCTGAGGTCAAGGCGCAACCCATTGATTATGTTGGGCCGAATGCGCTTTTTTATTGTATGTACAACACTTATATGTATAATCGTGATTTCAGTCGCTCTGTCATCATGCGGAGGCGGAGGTGGGTCAAGCGGAGGCGGTGGGGGCAGCACCGGAACCCCAGCCGGAACTTACACCTTGGACGTCAAAGCCTCTGTCGCCGCCGGAACAACGACCGTGAGCCGCGACATCAAGCTGACCCTCATCGTGAATTGAGCGACCCGCCGATTGAGTGATTGCGTGTCTGGGCCATTCGGGCGATCCCATACCCGGCGTCCCGACCCCGGAATAGCAGCGAGTCAGACCCCTTTAGAAAACCAATTGACATTTTCTACAAAATTTTGTAGAATTCTTAGGTTTTTCACCTGCGTGCGGACGAAGTCGGAAATGACGCCTCTTGGCGGCCGACTGAGTCCGATGATTTCTGGGGGAACTGTTGGCGCTGAGCCGTCAACAGAGCCTAACTCAAAAATGGAGGTTGAATGAGGAGAATAGTGATGGGGTGTGCTGTGGCAGCTCTTGTTGCCCTGTCCGCCCGGACCGAAGCTATGCCCTCGGGCTCGATTAATTTAGCCACTTTCGTAGCTCCGAAAGTGACTCAGCAGACAGTCGGGGAACTCGGTTTAGCCAGTTGGTACGGAGAGGAATTCCAAGGCAATACCACAGCTAGCGGAGAAGTCTATGATATGAATGGCTTTACCGCCGCACACCGCAGCCTTCCACTAGGAACAAGACTCAAGATAACCAACCTCAGAAACAATCGCTCCTTGGTCGTCAGGGTCAACGATCGCGGTCCGTTTGTTCCCAACCGCATCGTCGACGTTTCAAGAGCGGCAGCCTTCAGACTGGGTTTTATGGCATCTGGTCTGGCCCTCGTTCGCGCCGAGGTAGTTAGCCTTCCGTCAGACTCAAGAACCGATTGACCGCCGCTGCGGCTTCCGCCTGGTGATTCCAGGCGGAGGCCGCGGTTGCGTACCCGTAGAACACAAGGTTGGACGGTAGCCCACGTCGTACCGCCCCTCCTCAGCCCCTCACCCACCCAAAACCGGACCTAACCTAACCCAGCGACTTCATATGACGGTTTGGGCCATGAGTGGAGAACAGGTCACCCCTCTCTGGCCTTCGATTTCGCCTCATCGTCCTTGAATCGCTGGTTCCAAGGCGCCCAGTCAAGGCCCAGCAGGCGGCCGGAGATATTAAACGTTTGATGACCGGCACCGGGTTCCCATCTCGGTTCATCCTGGCCAGGACGTCCGCGCAGGCGCACCATTGGAATCAGGCGCGGGGGAGCATGGAATTCGAAGAACTGTTTCCATTGGTTCGTTCTCCATTGTAAACTCTCAGGATTCACGGAGGCGTTTATGTTGCCAAGCGTAAAACGGACCCTCCAGGGGATGTTGTTCGTCTTGCTTCTGGGTGGCCTTCCCTGGTGTGCGCGGGCGGCGCAGCCGCCGTCCCAAGGCTTCGTCTATGTTGTGCTGTGGTTCGATACTGAGGATTACATTCTTCCGCAGAGTGACGACGCGGCGAAGCGCGTTGCCGAGCTTCTCACCAAGCAGGGCGTTCGCGCCACGTTCAAGGTAGTGGGAGAAAAGGCCCGGACGCTTGAGCGGCGGGGCCGCAAGGACGTCATCGAGGCACTCGCCAAGCACGAAATCGGCTATCATTCGAACACGCACAGCCAGCACCCAACCGTGGCCGAATACGAATCGAAGCTCGATTGGGAACAAGGCACAGAGGAATTCACGCGGCGCGAGCGCGCCGGATTCGAAGACGTCAAGCGCATCTTTGGCCAAACACCGACCTGTTACGGCCAGCCGGGCAGTTCTTGGGCGCCGCAGGCGTTTGCGGCTTTGAAGAGCTGGGGCGTAAAAGTTTACCTCGACGACGCCCTTCAAGTAGGGCTCGACGGCAAACCCTTCTGGTATGGCGGGCTGCTGAACATCTTCAATCTCAAATACGGTTCCGAGCTGCGCCCCAACGACGACTGGTCGAATCTGGCTCAGGCGAAGACCAGTTTTCAGGTCACGTACACAGAGCTGTCGCAGTCGGGCGGCGGCGTGGTGAGCATTTACTTTCATCCCTGCGAGTTCATCCATCGCGAGTTTTGGGATGCCGTCAACTTTGAGAACGGCGCGAATCCGCCCCGCGATCAGTGGCGCCTGCCGCCCATGAAAAGCCAGGCGGAGATTGAAAGAGATTTCAATTATCTTGACGGTCTCGTCAGTTATATCAAGTCTTTCCCGCGAGTCCGGTTCTTGACTGCTTCCGAGGCGCTTCGAGTGATGCCTGACCAAGCGCAGGGCCATGCATTCTCGGACGAAGACATCGCGCAGATCGCCAGCCGCGTTACTCCAGATGTGTCGTTTCAGGTCGGCACAGACTTCGCTCTCGCCGCCAGCGAACAGTTCGTGTTGTTGAATGACTTCGTTGCTCGCACTGTACGCAAAAGCCCAGCGCAGCACATCGTGCTTCGCGGTACACCTTACGGCCCCGGCCTAGAAAGCCACGGGCTCAAGGGCAAAGTCGAGGTGTCATGGGATCAGTTCTCCCGCACCGTTTTAGACGTGGACGACTCTCTCAGGAAGAGAGATCAAATCCCTAACGTCGTTTGGTTGGGAAGCACGCCTGTTTCACCGGAAAGCTATTTGCTGGCTCTCGCTCAGACGGCGCGAATCCTGGCGTCCAAAAGTAGCCCACCCGAATCCGTCATCCTGCCACCCGCGCGGCTCGCGGCGGCGCGCTATGTCGCGGACGATTCCGAGAAGCTTTGGGGTTGGATCATCTTTCCGCCAGGCTTCGATGCTCCCGAGCTTATGGCGCTGGCTAAACTCCAATCGTGGACGCTGAAGCCAGCGATCATTAAACCAACGGCAAGTGACTAGTGGCTGGAGGCCACTGCGGTCACTTCAGGCGCCACCTATGCAACTTTCCTCTTCTGGCTCAGCGCCGTGAAATTTCATCCGTTCATCCGACTGCCGGAGTTTGTTGTCGGGCTCGCCTGCGGATTCTGGTTCATTCGGGGAGGGCTCAATCCCAAGCTGGCCACGCCTCTGATTCTGGCGGCCACGGCCGCCGCGTGAACCCTACATTGTTCACTTTCCAGTTTCCCGCCCTTGCATCGTTCGCTACAATGCAGGTGAGGGAAGGAGAATTCAACATGAGCGCAATCCGTTTGAATCACGACCGCCCGCTGGCTGAAGTTGATCCTGACATCGCGCGGGCCATCGACTGCGAAGTGGACCGCCAAGCGCGGACGCTGGAGCTGATCGCGTCGGAGAATTTCGTGAGTGAGGCGGTGCTGGAGGCGCTCGGCTCGCCGCTCACCAACAAATATGCGGAAGGTCTGCCGGGGAAGCGCTATTACGGAGGTTGTGAGTTTGTCGACGTGGCGGAGACGCTCGCCATCGAACGCGCCAAGAAACTCTTCAACGCCGAGCATGCCAACGTGCAGCCACACTCGGGCGCGCAAGCGAACCAGGCGATTTACATGACGGTGCTGAAGCCCGGCGACACCCTGCTGGGCATGAACCTGGCTCACGGCGGACACTTGACCCACGGCCATCCGCTGAATTTTTCAGGCAAGATGTACAAGATCGTTCCCTATGGTGTGCGCAAGGACACCGAAACTATCGACTACGACGAGCTCGAGCGCCTGGCGATGGAACACCGGCCCAAGCTGATCATCGCCGGCGCCAGCGCCTATCCGCGCGTGCTGGACTTCGAGCGCTTTGCCGCCATCGCCCAAAAGTGCGAGGCGCGGCTGATGGTCGACATGGCGCACATCGCGGGGCTGATAGCGGCGGACCTCCATCCCAGCCCTTTCCCGCACGCCGACTTCGTCACCACCACCACGCACAAGACGCTGCGCGGGCCGCGCGGCGGAATGGTTTTCTCAAAAGCCCAGTACGCCAAAGACCTCGACAAGATTGTCTTCCCCGGCATCCAAGGCGGGCCGCTCATGCACGTGATCGCGGCCAAGGCCGTCTGCTTTCACGAGGCGCTGCAACCGGAATTCCGCGAATACCAAAGACAAATCGTCGCCAACGCCAAAGCTCTGTGCGAGACGATCGCCTCCGAGGGCTTCCGCATCGTTTCCGGCGGCACGGACAATCACCTGATGCTGGTGGACGTGTTCTCGAAGGGTATCACCGGCAGGGACGCCGAACAGGCGCTCGAAAAGGCTAGTATTACCGTGAACAAGAATGCCATTCCGTTTGACGTGAACCCGCCGATGAAAGCCAGCGGCATCCGCATCGGCACCCCCGCCGTCACCACGCGCGGTTTGAAAGAGCCCGAGATGCGCAAGATTGGCGGCTGGATAAGTGAAGTGCTGCACCAGCTCAATGACGAATCGGTCCAGAAGCGCGTGAAGGCTGAGGTCGAAGCGCTGACCGAACGGTTCCCGCTTTACGAAAATCGCCGCGCCGCAGTCGCGAACAGAGCTTCTTGATTATTGCCACGAAAGAACAAGGATTCGCGATCATCGACGGCGAAAACTCACCCCAAGCTTAAGAAGAGGGCGACGAACCGATTGACGCCTTCGTTCTGACTCCTGATTCCTGTCTCCTCACTCCTCACTCCTCACTCCTGCTTCTCACCCGCCTTGAACACGGTCCACGGGCCGGCTTTCATATCGCGCAGCAGAGGCGCTTGCCAAGAATATTCGGGGTGAGCTCTAAGGAATGGCGCAGCGAGGAAATCATCACCGCAGGGATGGCCGGCACGCGCCACGAAGCTCATGGCCGCGGCCATCGCGCTATCCATCACCTTGCCCTGCACGGCGCCGCCGGGATAATAGGCTTCCCACTCCCAGACGTTGACGCCGCGTGGCGAGGCGTCAGTGTGGCCGCAGAGAGTGCGCTCGTCGGGGTCTTCTTTTTTCTGCCAGGCATCATAATGGTCGGACAGAAACTGCTCGCCCTTCTCGACATCGATTTGTCCCTTTGAGCTTTCAACCAGTTGGTCCCACCGAGCGCGGCGGGCGTTGGGCGAGGTCTCGGCATTGTTGGGATCGAACGTGGTATCTTCCTTCAGGACCTTGGGGTCGCGAGCCCAATTCGAACCGGTGAAAACTCCGTCTTTCGTCCGCCAGACTTGGTACGCCTTGAGGCCCAGCTCGAATTGCGCGATCTCGCCCGTCTTGTTGTCGGCCAGCAGCCAATCATTCGCGTAGCCGCCGTTATTGCCATCGAGCATGATGCGCACGTAATCGTCGATGGAATTGGCGTATTCGAGCGCTTTGCGCGCGCGCACAAATTCGGCCTTGCCCTTCGGGTCCCAGCCTTCGAATTGGGTGATGGTGGTCTCGGTAATCATGATGCCGTTGGCGTTGACGCCGAAATCGTCGTCGCTGGTGATGCCTCCGGGATAGCCGTCCATCAGGATCCGGGCGCCGTGCTCGGGAACGATGTCAAAGATGATTCGCCAGCGCTCGCCGTCGAGATAGCTGGTCCAGTTGTTGTGGGCGATGACGATCTTGTGATCACGTGTGTAGCTGCCCGTCGCCACGAAGGCGCTGCAATTCCCCGGGCTCGACAGGTGGGGCGCGCCGGCTACTTTGTGCCGCGCGTCGTACCACGGGCAGTAATATCCGGGTAGCTCTTCCTTGGCATTGAGCGCTACGACGTCGTCCAGGTCCATGGAGACCCCGCGCGCCTGAAGCCCTTCCGCGATACCTTCGAGTTCTTGCTGATATTCCGGGTCGATCTTCGGCCAGAGCATCTCCCGCGCCGCCCGGCGGAAGAACTCCCAGTCGCGTTTAGTGAGGTGTGTATCCTCCAATTTGACGGTCTGAAAGTTATCCTCGATCTCGTGCGCGAGCAGATAGCCGTGCTGGAACCCGATGCGCTCCGGCGAGCCTTCCAGGTGAACGTAAATCCAGCCGCCTTTTTCGAAGCGATAAGCGCCGGTCAAGCGCGCGTCCGCCTCGGGCGGGTTTACGCTCGCCGGAAGCGGGCACTCCGCGACGCGCGCCCTTGGCAGCGCCGAGAGGGTCTCATGGCGCGGTGAGAAAACCATCATCGCGGATGCCGCGATCATCATCGCCGCGGCCAATCCCAATGCCATTCTCTGCCTCGCCGTCCTCATCCGATCCCCCTATGACCTTCTAGCTTTTTGAATTTTACCTTTTGAATTTTGAATTGAAAAACGCGCTTCTTCCCCGCTCAGTCGCAACTCACAACGGGACAGGGACAACGGATGAATCTACAATCCAAAACAGCCTCACTCATTGACCAAGATTTCTTGCGCCGCCGTGTACCCGCTCTTGACCGCGCCCTCTATGGTCGCAGGCAATCCCGTGGCTGTCCAGTCGCCGGCGAGGTAAAGGCCGCGGACCGGCGTGACGGCGCGCGGACGCAACTCATCGATTCCGACCGCGGGCGAAAAGGTTGCAAAGCGCTCCTTGATGACCAGCGAATGAACTACCTTCGCTTGCCTCGCCGCCGGCAGCAGTTGTTGAAGTTCCTGGAGCGCGACAGCCAGCAAATCCTCCTTAGGCCGCTCGATGTGCTCGTGCGCGCCGCTCAGGACAAGAGAAATGTGAGACAGGCCGGCGTCCGAAGTCCGGCGCTCGGAGCTGGCAAAAATGCGGCTCTTGTTGAAAAGCCATTGGACGGTCGTACCGCGCAGAGCAGCGAATTCGAGATTGATTACGGGACGGTCGAACCAAAGATTAATGGAGATGATGGGCGCTGGCTTCAAGGACAGAATATTCGTAAAGAAAGGTTCAGAGCGAAGAAGCGAATCCGGTAGAAAGCCCACGAACTTATGCCACGGGGCCGCCGACAAAACCGCCCGGGCGCGAATGATTTCACCATTGGCCAGCGTGACGCCCTCGCACTCGCCGTTCGAGACAACCAGGTTCTTCACGCTGCGGCCCAGCTCAACTCGCCCGCCGCGAGCGGTGATGAATTCCGCCGCCGCGCTGGTGTAGCAGTCGCTCAGGCCAACGCGGGCGATCCCGAGGCGCGAATGCTCGGGCGAACTGAAGAGCGCCAGCTTCAGGACGCGTTCGAACAACTCTGCGGAAGCGACCTTGGTATCTTCGTTCATGGCCGCGATGCAGATCAGATTCCAGAAATTGCGTCGAAGGCTATCGGATTGTCCCAGGCGCTCCAGCCATTCGTCGACAGTCAAAGCGCGGTAGCCGTCGCGCGCGTGTTTCGCCCGAGCGATGGCGCCGCGCAGGCGCAGAGCCTCAAACTTCTCGGTCCAATTAAAGCTGTCGGAACGAAGCAAACCGAAAAGAAGGTGCCAAGGGGCAGGCAAATTCGGGCAGTGGAGCGCGCTCGAGCGGCCGTTGGCATCGAGAAACCGGACCGATAGCCCTGATTGGAAGGCCACGCGGTCGAGTGTCCCGATGGTCTTGAGGAATTCGATCGTCTGGCGGTAACAGCCCATGAACAGGTGCTGGCCGTTATCAACGACAGATCCAGTGATGGAATCCACGAAGGAGAACGCGCGCCCGCCGAGATGCGGCCGCTGCTCGAGGAGACGCACCGGGCGCTCCGCCTGCGCCATCGCCACACCAGCCGCGAGACCCGCAAAGCCACCACCGATAATCAGGACTTCGTGTTCGTTGGGGGTGTTCGACACTCAGTTCTCAGTCGTCAGTTTTCAGTTCTCAGTCAAACCACGGAAAGCTGACGGCTGAAAGCTGATGGCTGACCACTGACGACTCTCCTATTTGTGCCATTCCGCGCCAAGGTATACAGAGAGCGCCGTCCACAATTTCTCTGGCCGCGAGAGCCGAACGCGCTCGCCAAAAACGTTGTAAGCGCGCGCTTGAATCGCCTTCAAAAGCCTCCAGTAAATCGCCCCCATGATTTCCGCCACAATCATGGCTCGCCGGTCCTCCGCGGCCAGGTACCGGCGGGCAGCATCAAATGCGCGCCGCGCGCGGTCGCCCTCAAATTGCATAAGCTCCACAAACGATGACGTGTACCCGCCTTCGGTCAGCGCTCCCGGCCGGATCCCGAATTGGTCCAAGTCTTCTTGTGGAAGATAAACGCGCCCGCGACGCGCGTCGCTTTGAATATCGCGCAGGATGTTCACAAGCTGGAGCGCTTGCCCCATGTTCAGTGCGTACTCCTTGGTCTGAGGATTTCGGTAGCCAAAGATTTCAATGGCGATCAGCCCGACGGCGCCGGCCACGCGGGAGCAATAGAGAGCAAGATCCTCAAAGGTCTCGTAGCGCAGCTCGCCCAGGTCCATGCGCATATCCATGTCGAGCCCCAGAATCAGTTCCTCGAAGTATTGGCGGGGAATCTTGTAACGTCGGATGGCTTCGCATAATGCCTGCAGGCTCGGCTGTTTTTCGAAGCGCGGCCGGCCGTCGCTCGTCAACGGATATTGGGCGTAGCAGGCATCCAGAGTCTCGCGATAGCGCTCGATTCCGCGACGCACGTCGTCGTGGCACAAGTCGCCATCGGCCACGTCGTCTCCGTGCCGGGCAAATGCGTACACGGCCTCAATCGCCTCACGCTTCTCGGGCGGCAGAAACATGAACGAGTAGTAAAAATTCGTTGCGCGCGAATTCGTGAAATGCTCGCGTTTGGTGAGCACGTTCATGGCTCGTTGGCGATCCCACCAAGCTGGACGCGATGCGTAGCGGCTTCGCTCGCCAGCTTGTGGCGTCCGCGCGCCCGGAAGTACAGTTTCAGGAAATCCATCCGGCTCAGGGCTGGCCTGCGCCTGAACACGTCATACTCGACAGCTTCGATCTTGGAGAGGATCTCCATTCCACCGAGCCATGTCAAGCGAAGTTGAACGCGCAGTTCCCGCGGCGCCAGTTCGGGCAGATTCATGCCCCGCATGAACAGCGCCTGCGTTCGCTGAATTTGAAAGTCGAGAAAGCGATTCCAATTCTCGCCGGGCTTGGCAACACTGGCCCGCCCGTGTTTGGGCAAATATGTCCGCACAATCTCCAACGACGATCCGAATTGTTGTAACTCGTCGAGTGGAAGATAGACGCGGTCGCGCTCCAGGTCGACGCGGACGTCCTGCCAGAAATTGGCGAGTTGAAGAGCTGTGCAAATGTTATCGGAGAGCTCGAAAAGCGCGGGCTCGCGCCTTTCTTTGGGCGTAAAGAGCTCAAGCACCAGCCGGCCAACCGGATTCGCAGAGCACGAACAGTAATTCAGGAGAGAGGCAAAATTCTCGTGGCGGCTCACCAGCACGTCAGACTCAAAAGCGCGCAGCAGGTTTTCGAAGTGCTCTTGACTCAGGTCGAATCGCCTGGCGGCATCGGCCAGAGCAACGAACACAGGATGGTCAGGGTGGCCCGCGTAACAAGCATTCAGCTTTCGCCGCCAATCGGCAAGCCTGTCCAGGCGAGGCTGCTGGCTCGCTGTTGCGTCTTCCACGCGGTATTCGTCGGCAAAATCATCCGCTGAACGAGCAAAGGCGTAAATGGCGGCGAGGGCGTCGCGTTTCTGGCGCGGGACCAGATAAGAAGCGACCGGAAAATTCTCGTAGTGCTTCCGCGCCAGGCGGCGGCACTCGGCGTAGGCAGCGCGCAGAGTCCAATCCGATTTCAACACGGGCGCAGTGTACCTCACCCTTCCGTCAAGAGACCAGGGCGCTCAGTGAGCGGCGTGGCCGTCAGTTTTCAGTTTGTCGGTAGTCAGGTCCGCTGTTCGATGCTGTTTTGCTGAGAACTGAAAACTGACGACTGATGGCTAGTTTTATTTCGTTTCCGGCCGTGCCGCGCGCCGAATGAAAGTCGGCACGTCCAAGTCATCCACGGGAAGGTCCGCGGGCGTGGGCACCTTTTCCGCCGCCACCTCCAGAGGGAGCTTCTCCTTCTTCATCATCACGTTCTTCACGCTCTGTTGTGCCGTGCGCACCGCCGGCGAAACGACGGTGCGCGGCCTCATGCCCATTTTGTCCGCCTTGATGCCGGTGGCAATCACCGTCACCTTCACGCAGTCCCCCATGTTCTCATCATGGACGGCGCCAAAAATAATGTTGGCGTTCTCCGCCGCCGCTTTCTGAACGATAGTCGAGGCTTCATGCACTTCGTGCAGCGTGAGCTTGTTCGATCCGGTGATATTCAACAGGATGCCCTGCGCGCCGTTGATGGACGCGTCTTCCAGCAAGGGACTCGAAATCGCGGTGTTGGCTGCTTCCACGGCTCGGTTGCTGCCACTGGCGACGGCGGTACCCATCACGGCGTAGCCCATGCCTTTCATGATCGTCTTGATGTCCGCAAAATCGCGGTTGATGATCCCAGTGATGGTGATGATGTCGGAGATCCCCTGCACGCCTTGCCTCAGGATATCGTCGGCGATGCGGAACGCCTCGAAGAAGCTGGTTCCTTTGTCCACAAACTGCATCAGGCGCTCATTGGGGATACAAATGACGGTGTCCACAGCGTCACTCAACTCGGCGAGGCCCTGCTCGGCCTGGGTCATGCGACGCTTGCCCTCGAAGGCGAATGGCTTAGTCACCACCGCGACCGTCAGCGCGCCCAACTCGCGAGCCAGACTGGCGACGATCGGGGCGCCGCCCGTGCCCGTCCCCCCGCCCAAACCGGCGGTCACAAAAACCATGTCGGCGCCCTCAAGCGCGTCGATGATTTTCTCGGTGTCCTCCAGCGCGGCACGCCGGCCGATTTCAGGATTGGCGCCCGCGCCCAGCCCTTTTGTCAGCTTCGCTCCGAGCTGAATCTTGACCGGCGCATGGGAAGCTTCGAGCGCCTGCACATCGGTATTGGCCACCAGGAACTCAACTCCTTCCACGTGTGCCGCAATCATCCGATTGATGGCATTGCCGCCGCCCCCGCCCACGCCAATCACTTTAATGGCGGCGCCGGTTTTGAGCTCGTCGGAAAAATCTACGCGAAGATCGGTACCGTCTGCGTCAGACGCCATTTTCGCTCCTGTTCGTAATTTTCGATTGACGATTGCCGATTGCCGATTGAGAACAAGGACGCCAGACGGTCTTCCAATCGGCAATCTGCTAGCTTGCCGCGCTTTTGCCGCGAAGCGCGCCCCAAAGTCTTCCGGTCCAACTTTTCTCCTGCGAGTCTCGCATCAGGCACAACCGGTTTCCGTATGCAATCAAGCCCACCACTGCGGCATAAGCCGGATCACGCAGCGTATCCGTCATCTTGCCCAACCCCTTCGGCTCGGCGAGGCGAACTGGAAGTCCCAGGGTCTGCTCCGCCAGCGCCACGAATCCACCCAGTTTTGCTCCGCCACCCGCGAGCACCACGCCCACTCCCAGTTGTTTTGCAAAACCCGAGCGCTCGAGCTCCGCTTGGATCAATTCCAGCAGCTCCAGGGAGCGCGGCTCGATGATGTCATTCAGCATCGTGTAGTTCACATCCCGCGTCGGACGCTCGCCGACGCTGGGAACTTCCAGAACGCCTTCGGCGGGCTTGGCCGGGTCGCGTTGGCCCCACGCGCGCTTCATCTTTTCGGCTTCGGGGATCGGAGTGCGCAAACCGACAGCAATATCATTCGTGAAGTGATCGCCTCCCACCGGAATGGCTGCGGTGTGCCGCACCGCTCTTTGATGATAGACGATCAGGTCGGTCGAGCCCGCGCCGATATCGACCAAGGCGACGCCGAGCTCGCGATCGTCCGGCGTGAGGCAGGCCAAAGCGGAAGCCAGCGGCTCAAAGACTATTCCACTATCGGGCACCTTCACGCCCGCCAGATTCACGGCGGTCACGACGTTCTGATAAGCGGTAGCTGAAGCTGTAATCAGGTGAACATTCACGTCCAGGCGCTTGCCCACCATGCCCACGGGGTTGTGAATTCCTTTCTGAGAGTCCAGCAAGTATTCCTGCGGTTCCGCGTAAAAGCGCTCGCGGTCAGGCGGCAGCGTCACGCTCTGGGCTGTCTGGATTACCTTGGTCACATCCTCGCGCGTCACCTCACGAGAGGCGCCAGGCGTCTTGCCCAGGCTCAATCCACCTCGAGAGTTCACGCCAATGATGTGCGACCCGCCCACACCCACATAGGCAGAATCGATGGGCACCCCGGCCGCCGCCTCCGCCGCGCTGACGGCCTTCTTAATGGCGAGAACGCAGGCATCGAGGTTGACGATCAGTCCCTTTCTCCAGCCCTTCGATTCCGCCACGCCCAGGCCCGCCGCCTCGAGTTTTCCGTCTTCGCCGGGTTGGCACACGAGCGCGCAAGTTTTCTGGCTGCCCAGATCGAGACCGACCACGTAATAGTCCTTGCGCGCCATCTCTTAGAACATTGAGCGATTGTGAGACTGAGCGATTGGGCGATTTCCAATCCTGGTCAAGCGGCGACTTCAATCACCCAATCGCTCAATCACTCAATCACCCAATCACCCAATCCTACTTGTCATCCGCCACCGACTTTCGGGGATTAACTACAACTTGGTTCCGATACCTCAAGTCCACGGAATCGATTTGCGTATTCGTTCTCCGGACCTCCGGCAGCAGTGCCAGAAAATCCCGAAACCGCTGCTTGAAATCATTGCGGCCGAAATGCACCTGAATGGTTTCGCGGCCTTCGACCAGCAGAACTTTCAGGTCGTCGGCGTCGCCCAGATCGACTTCTGAGACGAGCCACCCGGCGGATGATGGTTCGTCGCCAAGCTGCCGAACGAACTCCTGGTAGATTGCCAGCCGACCCTGCCGATCGCCGGCGTTTCCAAGTGCATCGAGCCCGACGAGCACCGGAAATGTGAAGTTGGCTTTGTCGGGCTTCTCCAGCAAAACTCCGTCGCCGTCAACGAGCTTTAACTTTCCGCCAACGCTCACAAACGCCACCGGCGTGCGTTCGACGATGTGCACGGCCACGCGGTTCGGAAAAATCCGGCTCACAATAGCGGACCGGACCCAGGGGATCGATTCCACCTGCTTGCGTTCTTCCTCCAAGTTAATCCGAAGAACGTTGGTGCGCCTGCCCGCCGGCGAGTACAGCAGCAGTCCAAGAGCACTCAAGACTTCCTCGCGCGAGACAAAGGTGTTCCCGTCAATTAAGACATCTTCCTCCGGATTCGTCTGGAACCGCGGCGAGCTCAGGGCGTAACCCGCCAAGTGAAGGCCTCCGTACCCGCAAGGCAGCAAGATGGCCAGGGCCAGGAGCAAGCGCCCAAGCACATGTCCGAGCCGACGCGGAAACCAGCCGCGCCGCACCTCGATGCTCCGTGAACGCCGCCGATAGAGCGGCTCGTCTTCAACGCCCGGATCCTCCGGCAGCGATGTGCTATCGAGTGTCCTCATGAAATGATGGTCCCATTTTGCAATTCCTCAGCCTGGCCGTCGCGTGTGAGCCGAAAGGCTCCGTCCCTAGCCTACAGGGCTAGTTCACCCGTCGTCCGAGCAACGTCAGCGATCTTTGCGCCTTCGCGCCGGCGCCGCATCGCATCGGCCAGGGTGTCTGAGAATCTTGCAATGCTCCCCGCTCCGATGGTCATAATCAGGTCGCCGGGACGCGTTTCGCACAGCACCTCTCCGAGCACGGCTTCCTCAGAGGGGAAATAGATGGCGCGGTCGAAGCCGAGCTCGCGCATCCGTTCCACCAAGCGCTCCGAAGTGATGCCCGCGATGGGCGGCTCGCTCGCGGGATAGATGTCGAGGACATACACTCGATCACAAGCATCGAAGCACCGGGCGAAGTCGTCCATGAGAAACTTGGTGCGCGTGTACCGATGAGGCTGAAAGATTCCCCAGATGCGCTTCCACGGACCCAGGCGCGCCGCCTCCAGCGTGGCGCGGATTTCCGAGGGGTGATGGCCGTAGTCGTCGATCAAGGTGACCCCGTTAACCTCCACCTTCACTTGGAAACGGCGGTCGGCGCCGCGGAAATTCTCCAGTCCTTCCCGAATCTGCGCGGCGTTGAGATCCAGCTCCAGACCCACGGCAATCGCAGCCAGCGCGTTTTGGACGTTGTGACGGCCGGGAATGCGAGTGGAGAACGGCCCCAAGGCTTTGCCTTTCACTTCCACCTCGAACGTCGCACCCTCCGGGCCGAGTTGCGCGTTCGAAGCGACGACGTCCGCGCCCGTTTCGATGCCGTAGGTCACCACGCGACGATGCAGCCGCGGCAACACACCCAGGAACTGCTCTTGCCACGGAGGATCTACGCAAGCGACGACGGCGCCGTAAAACGGCACTTTATTCATGAACGACACGAAAGCCGAAGCGATCTCTTCGAGGTCGGCGTAGTGGTCAAGGTGCTCGCGGTCGATGTTGGTGACCACGGCGATGGTGGGCAAAAGGTGGAGAAACGAGCGGTCGCTCTCGTCCGCCTCCACCACCATCAGTTCTCCCTTTCCCAGCCGGGCACTCGAGCCAAAAACATCCAGCCTGCCGCCGATCACCGCGGTTGGGTCGAGGCCCGCTTGGGCCAGCATGACGGCGATCATGGAAGTCACGGTGGTCTTGCCGTGCGCTCCCGCTACCGCGACGCAAAATTTCATGCGCATCAACTCTGCCAGCATCTCCGCGCGCGGAATGACGGGAATGTGCAGTTTCGCCGCTTCCAGGACCTCCGGGTTATCCGGCGCGACCGCCGACGAGACTACCACGACCTGCGCCTTGTAAATGTTGCTCGCAGCGTGCCCCACGAAAATCCTCGCGCCCAGCTTGGCGAGACGGTCAGTCACGGGAGTCGCTTTGAGATCCGAGCCCGAGACCGCAAACCCGAGATTGAGCAACACCTCAGCGATGCCGCTCATTCCGATGCCGCCGATACCCACGAAATGGATTCTTCGAATTTTTCCTAACATAAATCAGTTGTCAGGTGGCCGTTGTCCGCAGCCCTTCTGTCCGTAATTTCTTACAACTGGCAACGGACTACGGACCACTGACGTCTTCATCCACGTTTCTTGTTGCCGAGCTCAATTATCCAGTCCGCGATTCGATGGGCAGCATCAGGCCGCGCCAAGCCTCGGGCGCGACGCTCCATTTGCGCAAGCTGGTCGCCGCCACCTACCAATTCTTCAACCTCTGCGGCGAGGCGTTCCGGCGTCAGGTTGTGCTGTTCGATCACTCGCGCCGCGCCGGCCTGCTCCATGACCCTGGCGTTTTCGAGTTGATGCTGGTCTGTCGCTCCAGGAAAAGGGATAAGCACAGCGGCCTTCCCGGCTGCGGCGAGCTCCGCGACGGCGCTAGCTCCGGCGCGGGAAACAATCAGATCAGCGTGAGCGAACGCCTTCGGCATATCGTCAATAAAGGCACAAACTTCAGCGTCGATGCCACGCTCCCGATACGCTTCCCTCACAACATTATAGTCCCGTTCTCCGGTTTGATGGACCACCCGTATCGGGGCCTTCTTTGCGATAAGCAGCGACGCGCTCTTTGGCGCGCAATCGTTGATGGCACGCGACCCCTGGCTTCCGCCAACTATCAAAACGGTGAAAGGCGCAACATGCGGTTTGGCGCCAATCTCTAAAAAGGCCTTCCGCACCGGATGGCCGGTGACGCGCGCTTTGGCGCCGTAATAAGCAGCGGCCTTCTCGAATCCCACTGCCGCCGCGCGGACGATCGGCGCCAGAACCCGATTGGTGAAGCCTGGCACGGCATTCGGCTCGATCAGCAACGTCGGGACGTTCATTAAAGCGGCCTCGAGCATCGCGGGGCCGGCCAAATAGCCGCCGACTCCCACCACCACATCCGGGCCAAAATTTCGAAGCACCCTCGCGGTCTCCATCGTGGTCTTCGGCAGGACCATCAAATTCGCCAGCCTCTGCCATCCGGAGATGCCCTTCAGTCCCGCCGCGGCAACGGTCTGGAGTGTGAAGCCGGCGGCGGGAATCACTCGCGATTCCAGTCCACGTGTGGTGCCGAGAAAAAGCAGCGACCGGCGCACGTCCTCGCGGCTGTCCGGCGAGGCACGCGCCACCAATTCCTCGGCCACGGTCAACGCGGGAAAGATGTGGCCTCCCGTGGCGCCGGCGACCATCATCACTCGCAGAGGCCGTGGGCGAGGTTTCATCTCAATTAATTTCTCAACCTCGAGAATCTCCTCCCTTCCGGGCGAGGCCGCAACAGTGTCTGGCTCTTCATTAAGGGCGATGTGTGCGCCCATGGCTTCTTTCCGCGCGCTTAATTCGAGTGTTGCGAAATGTTCAGCAAAATGCCCACCGCGAAGAGGCTCATCAGCAGCGATGACCCGCCGTAACTGATAAACGGCAGCGGGATGCCTTTGGTCGGCGTGAGACCCATCACAACGCTGATGTTGACCAGTGCCTGGCCGACGAGCATCACCGTAAGTCCGGTGGCGAGCAGCCGCCCGAACTCCGTAGGACAACGCGCCGCGGCGCGCAGTCCCCGCCACAGGATCACCGCAAACACCGCCAGCACCGCGACCGCGCCTACCATGCCCAACTCTTCTCCGATGACAGCGTAGATGAAGTCGGTCTGGGGCTCGGGCAAAAAGAAGAGTTTCTGCTTCCCTTCCATCAGGCCCACGCCACCAATGCCGCCGGTGCCGACCGCGATGGTCGATTGGATGATTTGAAATCCCTTGCCCAGAGGGTCAGCGTAGGGATTGAGGAACGCCAGCAGCCGGTTGTAGCGGTAGGAGACGTGAAAGGTGAGCAGATAGAGTACGGGCAGCGCCGCGAGCAGCGCGTAAACGAAATAGGATAGCCGCAGTCCTGCGGTGAATAACATCGCCGCCACAATCAAAGCGAGCGCGAGCGAGGTGCCGAGGTCCGGCTCCATCACCACAAGCGCGATGCTCATGCCGGAGACGAGAGCAATGGGGGCGAGGGAGTGTTTCCAGTCATTCACTGTTTCCCGCCGGAGATCGAGAAAATACGCGAGGAAAATCACTAGAACGATTTTGGAAAACTCCGCCGGCTGAAAAGTGGCTGGACCGAGGTGGAACCATCGGTGTGCGTTGTGGCTCCGCGCCGAAAATAGCACGCCGACCAACAAAACCAGTTGCACCGCCAACGCCGTGAAAACCACCGGGGGCTTCGCCAGACGGCGGTAGTCCACGTTCAAGATGGCGACCATGGCCGCCAAGCCCAGGGAGGCCCAGGCCACTTGCCGCACCAAAAAGTAGTAGCTGGAGCCGTAACGGTCCGCGGCTAGCACCGCCGAGGCGCTGAAGACCATGACGGCGCCGAATAGGACCAATACCACGACTGCCGCGAACAACACCTTGTCGGATTCGAGTTGACGGGCCATGATTGCGCTACGTCCGCGACTTCTGCTGCGGGCCTTCTGAGTGTTCGAACAGCGAAGGCTGCTCGATCATCGCATCGGGCGAGAGCGATTTTCGTCTGCGCTGAGCCGTCGCTTCGCTCATCAGCGGACCTGTGCCGGCGCGCCCCGGTACCTCAAAGGGCAGCGGCTCGTCCGAGACAGGCTCGGGTTCGCCTAAACTATCCGATGTCATCTGCTCGTCCCCTTCGTCGCGGGATTGCGTAGACGGTTCGTCGACCAACGGCGCGACCTCTTCGGCAGCAACTTCGTAAACGTAAATCAGCTCGAGCGAGGGAGCCTTGGGCTCTTGGGCAGACACCGGGAGTGGCGGCGCAGTCGCAGCTTCCCTCTCTTCCCCAGCCTTCCCCGGCGTTTCCGTGTCAGCCGGGAGGGGCTCTCCATGGCCTGGCGTTACTTCAAGGGACGCGGAATCCGCGGCGACCGGAGTCGCACTGACGGCAGGCTGCGGCATTTCTTCCTGCGGGGCGGCCATCTGTTTTGGCGGCGGAGCAGGCGACCACTCCGGCAGCCGAGCCGCAGCGTGCGGTTCGCCATCGGTCGCAAACGGCGGCGCAACGCCAGCCGGAGTCTGTGGCGTGGCTGGTTTCGACTCTGGCTCGGCCTTCGGCGGAGCGGCGTGGATCTTGGGAGCTGGCTCCGGATTCACGATTTCGACCTGCTTCACGGAATCGGCAACCGCAGTTTCCGCCGCCAGGCACTCGACTAGTTCCTTGAAGACCCGCCCGCGGTGCTCGAAATCTTGAAATTGGTCATAGCTGGCGCACGCCGGGGCCAAAAGAACGACGTCGCCGGGCGCGGCGCATTTGAACGCGTGCCGCACGGCGCTTCCAAGATCGCCGGCGCGAACAATCTCCACAGCGCCGCCGAGGTCTGCCGCAATCTTTTCCGCCGCGGCCCCAATCAGGAGGACCTCCCGCGCCCGATCCTTGAGCAAAGGTAGAAGCGGGGTGTAGGGCGCACCTTTATCCTTGCCGCCCAGGATCAGATGAACGCCGTGGTCAAATGCCGTGAGCGCCTTCGCGGTGGCATCGACGCTCGTGGCCTTGGAATCGTTGTAGAACTCCACGCGATGGATTTCGCGAACAAATTCCAGCCGGTGCTCGACGCCCTTGAACTCGCGCACCGCGCGCCGTACGGCGTCAAAGTCGCCACCGACGACGCACGCGGCCGCACAGGCGGCTAGCACATCTTCCACATTGAAGTCGCCGCGCAAACGCACGTCACTTCTCTCAAGAAGAACACGCTCCAGATTTCCGACTCGATAAAGAACATGTCCGTTGGAAGCAAAAACGCCGTCCGGCAAATTCTGGCGCCGGCTGAAAAAGATCTTTCGGCTGACAATCGCGGGCGCCAGGCTCATGACGTTCGGATCATCCGCATTCAGGATGGCGTAGTCTTCCGGGGTCTGATTGTGAAAAATTCGCGACTTCGCCCCCCCGTAGGCCTCGAAAGAAGAGTGGCGATCCAGATGGTTGGGGCTGAGATTCAGGAGAACCGCGACGTTGGGGTGAAAACTCTGGATCGCTTCCAGTTGAAAGCTCGACAACTCCACCACCACCAACGATTCGCCCTTGGCGTGCTCCACGGCTGAACTCAGAGGCACACCGATGTTTCCGCCGACAAAGGCCGGGAGCGAGGACGCTTCCAGCATCTTTCCCAGCAGGGTGGTGGTGGTGGTCTTGCCGTTTGAGCCCGTGACGCCCACGAGCTGCCCCGGAAGATACCAGCTTGCTACCTCGATCTCCGGGAGCACCGGAATGTTTCTCTTGCGCGCGGCCACGAGGTGCGCCAGATTCCACGGCACGCCGGGACTCACCACGATCAGGTCCTGGTTCAAGAAGGTTGCCTCACGATGCAGTCCGAGTTCGACACCGATTTTGAGGGACGTGAGTTCTCGGACCTCAGTGGGAAATGAGGCCGGCGGGCGCAAGTCGGTCACTGTGACGCGCGCGCCCTTTTGAGCGAGAACTCGCGCCACAGCGCGGCCACTGCGGGCCAGCCCCACTACCAGAACGCGTTTGCCGTGCGCGTCCATCATTGGGCCCTCCGCAAATTGCCGTTTTTACGGAAGTAGCCGTTCAAGATCTCCGAAATGATCTCGGAAAGCGAGCGTTGCGATCGGCGGGCCAACCTTCGGGCGATGATCAGCGTTTGCCGATTCAGCGTCAGGCTCACTCGCGTCGGATTGCGGAACGATTTAGGCCGCGCCATTAGTGGGTATTTTATGCACAGAAATTATCATTGTCAAACAAAGTGTCCTTTGTCCTTTGCCCCTTGTCCTTCGTCCTGTGCACCTTGCGCAATTTGAGTGATCCCGCAAAGGACAAATGACCAATGACAAAGGACGTCTTTTATCGAAGTTTCAGCGTCGTCAGCGCGAACAGCGAGCAAATCAGCGCCACGATCCAGAAACGCGCGATGATCTTCGATTCTTTCCACCCCGCCAGCTCAAAATGATGGTGAAGAGGCGCCATCTTGAACACCCGCTTACCACGCAGCTTGTACGATCCAACTTGAATAATCACCGACAGGGCTTCGATCACAAAAATTCCGCCGATAAACGGAAGAAGCAATTCCTGCTTCACCACGACGGCGATGCTGGCAATCGCGCCACCGAGGGACAGCGATCCGACATCCCCCATAAAGATTTCCGCCGGGTGAGCGTTGTACCAAAGGAAGCCCAGGCTGGAACCGACCATCGCGCCGGAGTAAATAGTCAGGTTTTCGGTGAGCGGCTGGTGGACAAGCCCAAGGTATTGCGAGAAGGTCGCGTGGCTGGACACATAGGTGAGAACCGTCAATGCGGAGGACGTGATGACGACGCAGCCGATAGCCAGCCCGTCCAGGCCGTCCGTCAAATTGACCGCGTTCGATGAGCCCACCAGCAGGAACACCACAAACACCAGGAACGGCGTGAAAGCCATCCCATAAGTCCACGGGCTTCGGAGAAGTGACGGAATCGTCAGGCCGGGCTGATAGCGTTTGAAGAATGGAAACGTTAAAGCAGTCGAATAGTACCCGCCCGAGCTCATCAGCACCAGGACAACGCCGAAACCCACGCTCACCAGGATCTGGAGGAAGAATTTCGATCGCGCCGTGAGTCCGAGATTCTGGCGGCGCCGAACTTTCTGGTAATCGTCCCAAAACCCGATGGCCCCGAATGCCAGCGTGACAGCCAGGATCAGCCATACGAAACCGTTGGCCAAATCCGCCCATAGGAGCGTGGGGACGACGATGCACAGCAGGATGAGCACGCCCCCCATGGTGGGCGTTCCCGCCTTCACCTGATGCGCCGTTGGCCCGTCTTCGCGGATAAATTGTCCCACCTGGAACTTCTTGAGCTGGTTAATCACCCAAGGCCCCAAACTCAGCGACAAGAAAAGCGCGGTGAGGCTGGCATAGGCCGTGCGGAATGTGACATAGCGAAAAAGATTGAAGATGTGATACTTGGAATGCAAAACCACGTAGAGGTAGTAGAGCATGAATGCCTTCTTAGCTTCCCAGACTGCCCTGCTCCAGTGCCGGAGGCATTCCAGCGCGCGATCGGAGCAACTCGGCCGCGATTTCCAGATGAACGCCTCTCGACCCTTTGATCAACACCAGATCGCCACTCTGAATCATTTTCGCGCAATGCTCTCCCGCCGCAATCGCGGTCTGGAAAAACAGGCCGCGATTGTCCGGCAGGCCGCGCTCGCGAGCGCCTTCGAGGAAAAACCGCGCGTCGCCCTGGACCGCCAAGAGCCAGTCAACGCTGCTTTCGACGCACTTTCGGCCGACTTTCTTATGCAGTTCAGGTGAAGTCGCTCCCAGCTCCAGCATCTCGCCGGCCACAACGATTCGTCGCTTGACGCCTGGCCAGGCCGCCAGCGTTTCCAGCATTTTCTCCATGGCCAATGGGTTTGAGTTGTAACTGTCGTTCAGAAGGGTAATTCCACCCGGTAAATTAACAATTTCGCTTCGCTGGCGCAAAGTCTGGTAGTGCGCCAAGGCCTCACGAAGATCGGACGACGGAATATCGAAAAGGCTCGCCGCAGCAATGGCGGCCAGGGCGTTTTGCGCGTTGTAGCGGCCGGGCATCGGAAGGTGAAATTGTTCGTCCAGACCATCGCCCTCCACCCGAAACTCGATCACCGCTTCCCCCGGCGTCCGCACCTCAGTGGCCCGGAACATGGCGCCACGCTCAAACCCGAAAGTCACGACGCGTCCCCCGAATCCTTCCCCGAATCGGTTCACCCGCGTGTCGTCGTAATTCAATACAGCAACCGAGGAGGCCGTGAGATTATCAATCAATTCGCGTTTGGCCTCCGCAATAGAGTTCACCGAATCGAAAAATTGCAGGTGCACCGGAGCCACGTTGGTAACTACGCCTACCTCAGGTGCGGCAATGCGCGTCAAGCGGGCAATCTCACCCGGCGCCGACATCGCCAACTCGACCACGGCCACCTCGTGTGACGGCTCCAGCCCAAGCAGCGTGAGGGGCAGTCCGAAGTCATTATTCAGGTTGCCGGCAGATTTGTGCACCGCGTAGCGCCGAGCCAGAATCGCCGCCAGCATCTCCTTGGTGGTCGTCTTGCCCACGCTTCCAGTGATGGCCACCAGCCGGCGTCCCCATTTTCTGCGAACCGCCAGCGCAAGTCGCTGCAAGGCATCGGCGGGGCTCCGCACTGGAACAAGGGCCGGGGTAAGCGCACGCGGTGCAAGGTCGAAGAAGCCCCACTCCACAACCGCGCCGACGGCGCCGCGTTCAATGGCCATGGCAACAAAGTCGTGGCCATCGAAATTCCGGCCCCGAATCGCAAAGAAAAGTTCGCCCGCCCTGACGGCGCGTGAGTCGATCGAATAACCTTGCGCGATCCTTTCCGGCGCTTCGCACGACGTGCCCAAAACCGCGGCGACCTCAC
Organism: Terriglobia bacterium; assembly: GCA_050013575.1. GTDB lineage: Bacteria > Acidobacteriota > Terriglobia > UBA7540 > UBA7540 > DASYXZ01. Next base: position 98,397 of record JBEKEZ010000001.1, read on the forward strand.
CCATCGACATTTGCATATTTCCAGTATCTCACGCCTTCCCGTTCGAAGACTTGCGGCGATAGCCCAATTCCCGCAAGACTTGTTGCGCCACTTCGCGATCGTCGAAATGAATGGTCCGATCCTTCAGCACTTGATAAGTTTCGTGGCCTTTCCCAGCCAACACCACGACATCACCCACCTTGGCGAGTTGGAGGGCCTTGCGGATGGCCGCCTCGCGGTCAACTTCGGCGAGGTAGGATTTCCCGGTTTTCTGCAGGCCCACCATCGCGTCGCTCATGATCAATAGCGGATCTTCGCTGCGGGGGTTATCGGAAGTCAGGATTGCAAGGTCACTCAATGAACCAGCCGCCTCACCCATCAAGGGACGCTTGGCGCGGTCGCGGTCACCCCCGCATCCGAAGACGACAATCAATCGATTTCGAGTGAGCTCGCGCGCCGTCCTCAGGACGTTGCGCAAGGCGTCGTCGGTGTGAGCGTAATCGACCAGGACAAGGAACGGCTGTCCGACGTCCACACGATCCATTCGGCCCGGGACACCCGTGAGGGCGGCTACACCAGCTTCGATTTTCTCTTCAGCAATCCCCAAACCCGTCGCGGTTGCCGTCGCGGCCAGGATGTTTATCAGATTGGCGCGGCCAACTAACGATGATTGGATCTCCAGTTTGCCGTTGGGTGTGACGACGGTGGCGCGGAGTCCCGTCGGACCCTGAGTGAACTGTTTGGCTTTCACTTGGGCACTCGAATTCAAGCCGTAGGTGATGCGCCGGGGGTAAGGCAGGTCCATGAGCCGTGCGCTGGCGGGATCGTCCGCGTTCAAGACCGCCAAATCGGGAGGAGCCGCGCCGAGACCTTCGAATAGCTTCCGCTTCGCCAAGAAATAGTTCTCCATGTTCTGGTGATAATCCAGATGGTCCTGGGTGAGATTAGTGAAGACTGCGGCCGCAAAATGGAATCCCCACACTCGCTCCTGCGCCAGAGCGTGGGACGAGACTTCCATGACGGCGGCCTGGCCGCCCGCATTCACCAAGTCGGCAAAGTAGGAGAGCAGGTCAAGTGACTCCGGCGTCGTATTGCCCGCCGTAAGCACGCGGCCCGCGAAGCGGTACTCCACCGTGCCGAACAAACCCGCTGGAATTCCGGCGGCGCGATAAATGCTCTCGAGAATATAAGCTGTGGTCGTTTTACCGTTGGTGCCCGTGATCCCCAAGAGCTTCAGGCGGGAATCGGGCTGGCCGAGGAAGGCCCTTGCGGCCTCGGCCAGAGCCCGGCGTATCTTTGGGACTTGGACCCAGCGCGAGGCAAGGCTCGGGGGCGCAGGCCGCTCACTGACAATCGCCATGGCGCCTTGCGCCAGAGCCTTGTCAATAAACTCGTGGCCGTCCGCCTTCTCCCCGCGGATGGCGAAGAACAAGGTACCCTGTTTCACGCGGCGAGAGTCGTAGGCTAGTGAGGAGACTTCGGTCCCCGCCTGCGCGCCCAACTCCGCGTCCGGCACTGCCGCGAGCAATTCGACTAATTTCATAGGCAGCCGCCAGTGGCCGATAATCCGTGGTCTTTCGCCAGGAATTGATCCATTGATTCATTCAGAATGTCAGTTGTCCGCCGTCTGTTGTCGCGGCCAGTTTCTCAGCTCGTCAGTATTTCAGTGCCTCAGCGCCTGAAAAACCGAAATACCGACAGACTGACACACCGGCTACGGGCAACTCACAACGCACTCCGGACGATTTATCTTTCAAAATTCACCCACACTTTTGACCCAGCCGGAACTTTGGTGCCGGCGGCAGGGCTTTGCTGGATCGCCACTCCGGAGCCGCTGAGATTCAACTCTAAACCCAGCGCCTGGCATTTCTCGGCCACCACCCGCAGGGCCATGCCCGAAAAATCGGGCAGGGCCAGCAAGGGACCGTCATTCAAGATCACCGTCCCGCGAGTGGCTTCCTGTGCAGGCAGGCTGTACGATACCGGTTCGACGGGTGAGGTGGCGGCCTCGGCCATTTCAGATTGCGTCGTGCGGCGTCCCACCGGGTTGCTTCGTTGCTGGCGAAGAGGCCCGGAGGGTGTAGGCAATTGGACTTGAAGCAATCTGGAGGGATTGTCTTGCGGCACGTTAAGACAAGCCAGCGTTTGCTCTGCGATGGATCTGAACACCGGAGCCGCCACCTCTGTCCCGTAATGTGCTCCCACCGGAGAATCGATCGCCACCAGAATGGTGATCGCCGGTTTCTCTAAGGGAGCAAAGCCAAGAAATGAAGCGATGTAATTCGTCTTCGAATATTTGCCCGAGGAATCGATTTCCTGCGCTGTGCCAGTCTTCCCGCCCGCCGTATAGCCGCTCAACTGCGCGGGGGTTCCAGTTCCGTGTTCGACGACACCGCCGAAAACTTGCCGCAATGTGGCGGCAGTCTGTGCACTGACCACCCGCTGCCCCCGAGCAGGCAGCGGTGGCTCATGCACGTTGCCCTGAAAAATATCGCGCACAATCCTCGGCTGGATCAGAATCCCGCCGTTGGCAACGGCCGAATACGCGCTGACCAGTTGCAGTGGGGTCACGCCCACCTCCTGGCCCATGGAAATCTCGCCGATCGAGATGCCCGACCACGCGCTGGGCGGCTTGAGTAGCCCGCGCTCCTCGCCCGGCAATTCAATCCCACCGCGCGCGCCGAATCCGAAGCTCCGAATGTAACGGTAGAGACGATCCTCGCCCAGCCGCAGCCCCAACTTGATGGTGCCGACGTCGCTCGATTGCGCGATCACGTCCGCCACCGTGAGATCTCCGTAAGGCTTGTGGTCATGGATGACGTGTCCGGCGAGAGTAATGCTGCCCATCTGGCAGTCGATCACCTCGCTGGGGCTGGCGAGCTTTTCTTCCAGCGCGGCCGCCACAGTGACGAGCTTGAAAGTCGAGCCCGGCTCGTAGACCCACGACACAGCGCGATTCTCGCGCGCCTCGGGAGGGCTCTTTGCATAATCGTTGGGATCGAAGCCGGGCACTCCAGCCATGGCCAGGATCTCACCCGTGTTGGGATCCTGAACGATCGCCGCCCCGCCCGCTGCTTGAAATTGCGTGACCGCTTCGGAGAGGGCTTTCTCGGTGATGTACTGAATGTTCTCGTCGAGTGTGAGCACGACATTCTTTCCGGCGCGCCCTTGAGACTCGCTCGACCGATAGGACTGATGCCTCGCGTCTTCCGCCACCAGCACGCGGCCCGGCTTGCCTTCGATTTCTTTCACCCCGAATTCCAGACCCGCCAATCCTTTGTCATCCAAGCCGACGTAACCCAACACCTGGGCTGCGAGCGCGCCTTTGGGGTAGAACCGCTTCATCTCCGTTTGAAAGTAAATCCCTTTCAAATTGAGATTGCGGACGCGTTTGGCTTCCTCCGATGAGACTTTTCTCTTGATCCAGCAAAAGGACCGAAAGGCTTTGAAGCGGCCGACAAGATCGCCTTGGTCCAAATCGAGGACTGCGGCCAGGAGGTTAGCGGTCATCTCACGGTTGGGAATCTCAGCGGGCACGGCATAGACGGAGTCCACCGCCAGGCTCATGGCCAGGGGGCGCATCTGACGGTCGTAGACCGTGCCGCGCTGCGCCGCCACTTCCACGGTCCGCTGCTGCTGCCGCTGCGCCCGGCTGAGCAATTCCCCGTAGTCGAAGATTTCAAGCTGATAGAGGCGGGCGAACAAGCCCAGCATCCAAAGGGCGAGCACACCACCGAGTATCAAACTGCGGCGGTCCCGCAGAGAGGAACCGTCTGGTCTCGGCGTGCGAAGCTCAGGTTTTCGAAGGACCATCTATTGCCCGCTGATCCCGCCAAGCGGGACTGGGGCGGGCCCCAGATTGGGGATGTTGCGCGCAAACTCCAGACTGCCCGTCGGCGCTTCCCCGCCGGGTCCCACTCGGATCACCTGTTGCGGGCTGGGCGAAGTCAGACCCTCTTGCCGCGCCAGCGCGTCAATGCGTTGCGGATCGGCCAGCGAGGCTTCCTCGAGCCGCAATTGATGGTTCCATTCTTCCAGCGCCGCTCGCTGCGACTTGAACTGCTCAATCTCATAACCGGCTCGCACACACTGAAAATGCTGCAACGCCACAAGGAACACAAATACGAAGACCGCAACCCCGAGTCCCAAGAGAGCCAGGCACTCGCGGCGATGCTCGGGGTTGACTTCGCGCCGCAGGCGCGAGTTGTCCACGGGCTTCACCGCGAAAACCAGCGGCAGAGTCGCTTGGCCGGCAACGCGCTGGTGGCGCGGGCGTCGGGCTTTCATTCGTGTTCCGGGAAAAGTCACAGCAGCAGTGGCCATGGGTTTGTCCGATGCCGTTAGGTCCGTCTCCAGACGGATGGTTTTAAAATTGTGCGCCGAATCAACGGCGCAACGCAGGCGGCGACCGAAAAGCCGGCGCTCTGCCATTCCTTCAAACTTTTTCGACGCAACGTAACTTGGCGCTTCGCGATCGCGGGTTGCGCCGAAGCTCTTCCTCGCCTGGGCGGACCACGTGTTTCGTCAGGATGCGCACCGTGCCCTCATGCCTGGCGGCGATAAAAGCCCGCTTCACGATGCGATCTTCGAGCGAATGAAAGGACACAACTACCAGTCGCCCGCCCCGCGCCATCACGTCCAGTACCTTCGAAAGAAAGACATCGAGACTTTCGAGTTCCCTGTTCACCGCCAGCCGCAACGCCATAAACGTGCGCGTCGCGGGATGAATCTGATGAAGGCCCGCCCGGGAGGGGATAGCTCGCGTCACCACCTGCGCCAGTTCGGTGGTTGTTCGAATCGGGCGGGCCTTCACAATTGCTCGCGCCATGCGGCGCGAGTGGCGCTCTTCCCCCAACTTGAAAATCACATCAGCCAGTTCACGCTCAGCGGTCCGGTTCACGATTTCTTCGGCGGTGATGCCCGTTGCCGTGTCCATGCGCATATCGAGCGGGCCCGGGAGGCCGAAACTAAAGCCTCGCGCGCCGTCTTCAAGCTGCATCGAGCTCACTCCCAGGTCCGCCAGAACGCCGTCGGCCGGCGGCAATCCACTCTCCGCGTGGAGCGCGTCGATGTCCGCAAAGTTTCCGGCTGTCACGATCAGCTTCTCCTCGTGGCCGCTGAGGCGCTCGCGCGCCAGCGCGATGGCGGCTCGGTCGCGATCGATGCCCAACAATTTGCCCGTTCCCTTTTCGAGCACCTTGAGAATCTCCATCGTGTGCCCGCCTGCGCCAAGCGTGGCGTCAATGTAGATTCCGTCGGACCGCACATTCAAAAACTCCAGAACTTCCTTCAGTAATACCGGCTCGTGTGGAGCGTCTCTCAATCCAAAACCTGTGCTGAGCGAAGCGAACGCATCCAAAATCAAAAATCCAAAATTGCTAGATTCCCAGCCCGCTCAATGTCGCGAGGTCCTCGTCCGTGAACGGTTCTTTATCCAAATGCTCTTGGAACCGTTCCTTGTTCCAAACGTCGAGGTAAGTGAGATAGCCCATCACCGCGACCTCACCTCGCATTGTCGAGGACTCGCGCAGGTGCGCGGGAATCAGGATTCTTCCTTGCGCGTCCATCCTTGCCGGCCGACCCCAATAGTTGGTGCGATCGAGAAACTTTTTCTTCGCCTTATTCATCGTGGGCAGTGCCGCGAGTTTCTCTTCGATCTTCCGCCACTCGGAAAACGGATAGGCGCGGACTGATTGCCCATCCATACTGGTCACGTAAAAATCCGGACCGTAGTTCTCGTCCAAGTCTTGCTTGAGCGCGGTCGGGATTTTGAGCCGGCCTTTCGCGTCCACCGTAGCTGGATAATTCCCGCGCAACATTCCGTGATAGCTCGTTTTCCCTTAAAGTTGAGGCTTGCCCGATTTCCTCAAACAACCCGGCTCAGCCACTTCTGTCTATTTTGTGCCACAAACAGCCACTATCGACCACAGAATATAGGCACCGCGATATCGCTTGTCAAGCCTTATTTTCATTTTTCTTATGGATTTACGGTCTGTCTGAGGTGTCCCGTCCTTTGTGGGCCGGAACCTCCGGCGGCACTACAGGTAGGGTCGGCGGGCCAAAACTCGAAAATCGAAACTGCGCGTGAGCGATCAGACTTCTGAACGGAGTTCTCCTTTCCTCAACCAGCCAGTCGCCACTTGCCAATATCTCACCCAAGAGTTGGCTGATGTCCGAAAGCGAAGGATTCGAGCATATCGGCGCGCGCTTTTTGGTCTGACACCAGCGCGCCCAGCAGGTCCCTCACGGAAAGAATACCGCGGTAGCCCGCCTTCGGATCTACGATCAGCAGGTGATAGATGCCGCGTTTCTCCATCGCGATCATACATTCATCGAGCGAGGCCTCCGGGCTGACCACGGCCAGCTGCGTGCTCATGATTTCGCTCACCCGCACCCACGCCGGGCATTTGTGTTCCGCCGCCACCTTATTCGATATATCACTCTGTGATATAACGCCCGCGAGTTTGCCTTGGGCATCGAGGATGCCGACGGCCCGCGTCGCCTTCTCGCGCAAGAATCGCGCCGCGTCCAGCACGGTCGCGCTCTCCGGCAGGGTGAAAACTTCCGTGCGGTTCGCAATGAGATCCGACACCTTCATAGCGCCTCCTCCAGCGACGGTATCCTGACTCGAACGCCATCATAAGCCCGTAATTGACGGGATGCAAGATTAGCAAGCCATGGATAGTGACGCAATTTGGTTTTGTAGCGCCGGGCGGAACGTGTCCCGATAAAATCGGGAGCCCGGCACGTGCCGCCCTGAAGGGCGGCGCTACTTCAAAATGAGTCACCACCAAGCCATGACTTAGGGGCCAGGTATCAGGCAGCGCTCGCAGGGGCCTATGAATGAGCGAGCATTGTTTGAGCGCTCCTGGCCCCTGCTTCCCAACCGCTGTTCTTCTCGCTCGTCACTGTACGCACGACTGGAGCTTCGTAGCGCCGGTCTTTGCATCCCGAGGCCGTCAGGTGTATGTTAACGGTCGGCCGAGAGATGAAGACCCAACACAGGCGAGGGCTCGCGTGTCCCGGGGTATAGCGGGTGTGCGGCAAGTAGACTTTCACTTCGCCGATGCGCATCCGAGAAGGAACCGCATGCGCCCATGAGCGCTCGTGCGGATCTGTGCGTGGGGTCTGGGGCAACCGGCACTCCTGCCGCGGCCAGACGACAAGGAGGAAGAGTGAAACGAATCTTGGTAACCGGCGGCGCCGGGTTTCTGGGCTCGCACCTATGCGACCGTCTGCTCGAAGATGGCAACGAAGTCCTATGCGTCGACAATTTCTTTACGGGCACCAAGAGAAACATCGTCCACTTGCTGAGCAATCCCTACTTTGAGTTGACTCGCCACGATGTCTGCTTTCCGCTCTACGTGGAGGTGGATGAGATATTTAACCTCGCCTGTCCTGCTTCACCTGTTCATTATCAACGGGATCCGGTGCAAACCACCAAGACGAGCGTCCACGGCGCTATCAACATGCTGGGCCTGGCCAAGCGATTAAGGATAAAGATCTTGCAAGCCTCAACGAGCGAAGTGTATGGAGACCCTGCGGTACACCCCCAAACTGAGGGCTATTGGGGACACGTAAATCCCATCGGCCCTCGTTCCTGCTACGATGAAGGCAAGCGATGCGCTGAAACCTTGTTCTTTGATTATCACCGCCAACATCATTTGTCCATCAAAGTGGTCCGTATTTTCAACACTTACGGGCCTCGAATGCTCCCCAACGACGGACGCGTGGTGAGCAATTTCATGGTTCAGGCCCTGAAGGGCGAGGACCTGACTATTCTGGGAGATGGCTCGCAAACTCGGTCCTTCTGTTTTGTGGATGACCTGATCGAGGGGATGGTGCGAATGATGGCTACACCGGATGGATTTACCGGCCCGGTGAACCTGGGCAATCCGAAGGAGTGCACAATCTTGGAGCTCGCTCAGATTATCAAGCAGCTCGCGGGGTCGAAATCCGCGATAGTCCATTGCCCTCGTGCTCCGGATGATCCATTACGACGCAGGCCGGACATCAGTCAAGCAAAGGAAAAGCTCGGCTGGGAACCAGGAATATCGCTCGAGGAAGGGCTTAAACGGACGATCGCCTATTTTGACCAACTACTCTCCCGCGCGGCAGAGATTCCGAGCAAGTAGAGACGGCTCAAAATCGGGGTAGTGGTGTCATTTGCGAGACACGGGGGCTCCCAGGTGCAGTCATTCCCGCGAAAGCGGGAATCCACTCCCCAAGCCATTGGAAATGCGCCGACGACGAGCTGGATTCCCGCTTTCGCGGGAATGACCTGTGTTTCGAAAGGGATCCGATTCCAAATGACACCACCACCGAAATCGGGCCGGGCCACACCTGGGAGGTTGTCGGTGCTGGGTTCCATGGAATTCCTCTTTTCAGGTTTCCGTGCCTTCGACAACGATAGTTCTTCGGCTCAAGTAGAGTGGGCTGCATGGAATCGACGACGGGGCGTGGCAGGAACTTCTTCATGCCCGGAAGACAGGCACCTCTGTTCCGAGCTCGAATTTGAAGGCCTGTCTCACTGCTGCCATCACTTTCGCATTACCGGCGGAAGGAGATTCTGAATTGATGAAGTACGGCGCCAAACGATTTGCCCTCTTGATCTTTCTCGTGGCGTTCGTCTTCAGGCTGGCGGTGGTCTGGGAAACAGGACTCTTCCGCGGCTTGCCGGGGCGCACGGAAGTGGAGCGCATCGCCCACTCCGTTGTCGCGTATGGGGAGTACGGCAATCCTTACACGTTGCACACCGGCGCGACCGCCCACTCGACGCCGGTTTATCCTCTCTTCCTGGCCGGACTGTTCGCCCTGTTTGGTACGGGCGTACTCACCGAAATCGTGCGGACGACGATTACCTGTGCCATCTCGGCCCTTCGTTGCGCGCTCGTGCCCTTGTTCGCCTTGGACGCAGGACTCGATCCGAGAACCGCAGCGCTGGCGGCTGGCCTCAGTGTGTTTTATATTCCCGCTCTGGAAACGGAAGTGCGCGGCACCACCGACGGGGCATGGCTGGCACTCGTTCTTATTGCTGTAATCTGGGCAAGCCTCCGGATTTGGCGCAGCCGATCCTGGCAATCGCGAACCTCATGGTGGTTTTTCGCGCTCTGTGGATTCGCTGCTCTATTGGACTCAAGCATTCTGCCCCTGATCGGCGGGCTCCTCATGGCCGGGGCGATCGCGTGTCCCGTTGGGTTCCGTAAACGATATTTGCGTCAGGTTCTTTTCCTCTCTCTGAGCATCTTTCTTTTCCTGCTGCCGTGGGCGGTCCGCAACCATTTCACCCTCAACAAGCTGATTTGGACGAAGAGCAATTTTGGCCTGGAATTCTGGATGTCCAACGGACCCGAACGAGCGTTCGACCTGGCGACGAACATGGGTGACCCTTACCTTCATCCATCCCATTCCGTCCAGGAGGCGAGACTGGTGCAGGACCTCGGAGAGGTGCGGTACAACCAGCAGAAAATGGAAGAGGCCATGGCATGGGTTCGTGCCAACCCCGGCGAGTTTCTGCATCTTACTTTCGAGCGCATCGTTGCCTGGTGGTTTCCGCCTGGTCCCAACTTCGCCGTCCAGGCGGCCAAGATCTGTTTGAGCCTTCTCGCCTTTGCCGGCCTCGCTTTCCTCTTCCGCACCCAGCCGCTCGCCGCGTGGCTGTTTCTCTTGACTTGGATCACTTACCCGGATGTCTACTACGTGCTTCAGTGGAGCAGCCGCTACCGCTTTCCGATGGAATGGCAGCTTCTGATGTGCGGGTCGGTGCCCCTTGCGATCGCCTACGGAACCCTCACCGGTCACTTTAAGAAGACCGCGTGAAGCGGGCTTTGTAATGCTGCCGTCGGACACGCGGACGCGGCTGTAGCGCCGGGCTTTAGCCCGGCAGGTGCCGCCCTGAAGGGCGGCGCTACTTATGTCGCTCGGCATCGTGATTGATCTTCTTCGCGGCGCTCGCTACAGCGGCGGGTAATTCAGAATATGTGACGCCTCTGCCGTGCAGCTTTTCGAGAGCTTTCAGCGTGATTGATTTTTGACTGCGGGCGTTCAGTTTGCAGCTTGGCAACACGTAAAAACGCCACTGGCTGACGATAAGCGGATCGATTGTGGCTTTGTCCATGTGGTGAAGAAGCGCAAAAACGTAGACATCGGCCTGCCGCTTGACCTCGGTGCTTTGGACGTTCGTCTCCGGGTCCCAGGCACGAGTGGCCCGTACATTGAATGTGATGCTGGATGGCTTCTTCTGTGCCCAGCTCTGCATAAACGCCGCCGACTTGACCTCGATTTTCACTCCGGAGCGGGTGGTGAGATCATGCGCCGCCCATTCGTCGCGAACGCCGCCGGTGTCTATGCCGAGAGCTCTGGCCACGATGTATTCGGCAAGCACACCACGGGTGGCGTTGCTAACCAGGTCCGAGCTGCTCCATTGCCAAAACCCGAGCAAGTCGAATCCGAGATCGGTCCCTTTAGAGGTAACCCGCTCGCTGCCTGTCTTGCGCTTGGTTCGAACCCGACCGAGATTATTCGGCATAGAGATGATTTCTCGCACGATATTGTAGCGCGGACCTGGATTTTCAGGTCCGCAGATTGATATTGTCCAACGGCTTACATCAGCATGCGAAAGCCGCTGATATTTTGCCCAACCCTGAGATGGCATGCGCCAATCGTTCTTGCGGAACAGACCTGCGTGTGATATCGGTAACGGTAATGATAATCCGGAAGGATCAATCCGTCTGTGGCTATCCGATAGCTGATATCCGTAAGCTCTTGCGCGCCATTGGATGGCTTGATGTGTCTCCCAAATTCTTCGAGCAGCTATTGGGCCTCTCTCCAAAGCAGGCCGAGCGCTTGGCTTCCCGATTGGAGAAGGGAGGTTACATTTGCAAGGTAGGGAAGGATGGCCAGACACTTTATCGCACCACTCTGGATGGCAACCGGCTGGCGGGCGCCACAACACGAACCATCTCTCGAAAGGTGGCTGAAAGAAACCTGAAAGAATTTATGCGCCGCGTGGATGCCGTGAATTCGAACCCGGATTACATGTACACCGTAACCGGGGTAATGTTGTTTGGGAGCATGCTGACCGACAGGGACAAAGTCGGTGATATCGATCTTGCCCTGCAACTGCAACGTAAGCCCTTCGATGACGAAACGTATACGCGGGCTGCTGCGGAACGAGTGAGAGTTGCGATAGAAAGGGGCAGATGGTTTACCAATATTGTGGATCGGGCCTTTTGGCCAATTATCGAGATCAAAGTTTTCCTTAAGTCGAAAATGCGCGGCCTAAGTGTTCATGATTTGGAGGAATTGCAACATCTGCCCGCTTTTGATTGCAAGGTGCTGCTAGGAAGTACGAACGAGTTTGCAGCGCTCTTGCCGCAAGCCAAATTTGTTCCGTGACATTAAGCTTTCCCCGGCATGGCCGAGGTATAGGACATCTACGCCAGCCAGCCCCGCCTACAAACCGAGGGGCCACCCTCCACTGTGCGTCCCTCCCAATCTTCCAACCAACCTTTTGTCGCTCATGATATCCTCACAGCTGCAAACCGACACTTAGGAACCACATTGTTGAGCCTTGGAGAAATCGTTTCCCTCGTCGTGGTGCTCGGTACTCTTACCACGATTGGCACTCAAGTTTTCGACCGGCTATCTAGGCGGTCCCTGAGGCATAGGAAAGAAGAAAGGCTCAAACAAGCCAACGAACTCCTGCAATTCTTTCAGCTTAGTGCTACGCTCGAAGGCGTCGCGCCAAACCCGAGTCTCGCCAGCAGCGTTGTGCACAGAGCGAAGGGCGAACTCGATCGAGTCCTCGTCGACTTAAACCAAATCCTCGACACACCTGCGAACCCGCCAGCGGTAAGGGGTGAGATGTCCTTTTTAAGACGATGGTTCCTCTTGTACGCCCCGCAGGGGTGGCGGACTTGGGTAGCCCACTGTCTCTTCTATTCAATCACTTTAGTCTTCGTGTTGTTCACATACAGTATTGGGTACGACGACACTCGTGATGAGTTTCTGTGGAACACCTTCGCAAAAGACATAACCACTTTCCCGTCCTCTTTTGGTGTATTCGCTTTCGGGTTTGTTGTTCTGTGGCTTCGCTACTGGGGCACAGTGGAGGACTCTTGGAGCGCAGGAGGGCAGACGACACCTCTCGGGAGGCTGGCAGTATTGTTCCTCTGGCACAAGCCCGTCAACCGTGGTGAGTTACTGGGTCGGCTCTTGCTCATCGGAACCGTGGGTAGATTTCTCATTGGTCCCCTTGTCCCTCCGGAGATGGATTCGGTGATCATGCGATGGCACATAATCAACCCCCTCTTTCCCGCTTGTGTTTCTGTATTTCTTGGCTACTACTGGTCACAAGCAGAACTGCGAGCCTTTCTGGCTGCTAGGCCGAAGCTAGCCTTTCCACACAACCTCCGATTTCTCTATCGCTCGTCAGGCCTCGAGGCGTGGCTCGCACAAATCGCATTTTATAGCTTCGCCTGCTTGGCCATTGCGGAGGTCCTGTACGTCAGACCGTGTCTCAGCTCCATTGAGGGCATTCGCGCTTGTATACCCCAAAACTTACTGTCCCTGAACGGTAGCGCTGACGAGGTCTTCTTTCTTAGACTCGGTTGGTTCGCAGCGGCATCCATGACTCTTTTTCTTCCTGTGTATGGCAGCTATCGCTGGGGATTAGCCGGCTTTCAAGGTCAAGAGGCTCGACCTCTTTAGGAAAGTATCATTATGGACGGTTCGAAGTTGATTGCAATAGTGGTCGGAGTGGTCGGCGCTCTCGTCGGCGTCTATTTTCGTGAATCCTTCCGCAGATCAGTGCGACAAAAACTCCTGGCGTCAAAATTAGAAGCGCAAGTCCGCGAGATGATTTCGGGAGTTCTGACCACAAGGTTTTCCGAGATTTTAGCGGTGGCTGAGGTGTGGCGGAAGGAACGTTTGAGCGCGCTAAGCGAGCAGGGCCCTCAGGTGTGGGGCGAAGTCGAACGGAAGTGGAAAGGCAGGCTAGAACAAATTAAAGGGAAAATCAGTGAGGGACACCAGGAAGTCGATCAAGCCCTGACGAGAGCGCGTGAAGCATATCGAAAACTGCCGGAAAAACTATTCGCTTATCAAATCCGAGAATTCGAGTTGCTCCGGGATTTGTTGTCCTCAAGTACCGGCTTCCTATCCGAAGATGAGGCGGCCGAAATCTCATGGGATACCGTGGCCTGTATCGTGTCCTTCCGAACAGCCCTCGAAAGAATAATTAAGTTGCAAATCCTGTTCGCGCTTTCGTCGCGGGAAATCCAGGACCCCCAATTAGAAGAGTCTCGTAGTACGGCCTGCGAATGTCTTGAAGAGGGCATCCGGCTGTCCCAGCAGCTTACTGCAATGAGAGATAAAACAAAAATGTTTCGTACCAGGTCGCTCTTACGCTTGACGTTTGAAAACATGCTTGGAAGGCACTGAGGGCCGAGCTTATGGACCGGACAAACACACTCTATTTCGGTGACAACCTGAAGGTGCTCAGGGACAACATTCCCAGCAAGTCGGTGGACCTCATTTATCTCGACCCGCCGTTTAATTCCAACGCCAATTAGAACGTGCTTTTCAAAGAGAAGAGCGGCGAAGAGCTGGTAGCCACCGTCAACTCGCTCTTCAGTTGACCGTGGGTTTGTCCCTTCGTGGAAAAGCCCTCGGTCGGAGAATCGCCGACCGTAGCTACCCGCTGAAAAGAAAAATCTCAACACAGAGATCACAGAGTGTTTACAGAGGTCACAGAGCTTGTATTGAGTTTCTTCCTCTGTGATCTCAATCGTTTTGCTCTGTGCCCTCTGTGTTGAGTCTTTTCCTCGCAAGCCGGGCGGCAAAACCGACCACAAGTGGCCCCTTTCAAACCGGCGGAATTGGCTCCCTCTTAAACCGGTGCTAACACCCTGACACTGGAATGCGTGTTGGGGGATTGAATGTAGAGTCCGATAAGTCTACATTATCCTTCGGTCGAGCATTCAAAATGGAAACTCCGATCAAGGTTTCCGTCGTCATTCCGGTTTACAACGAGCGGGCAACCATAGAAGTCTTGCTCTGCCGTGTGCAAGCGGTCGCGTTGGATAAGGAAATCATCGCGGTGGACGACGGCTCAACGGATGGCACGCGGGAGTTTTTGGAAGAAGTGGCTCGAAGCGCGGCGCAGCAAGCTGGGGGCCTGACCCTGCCTCAGACAGGATCCTGGCTGCGCACCAACAACATTAGGGTCATCTTCCAGCCCCAGAACAAGGGCAAGGGGGCTGCCCTTCGCTCCGGATTCCAGAAGGCACTGGGTGACGTGGTGATTGTGCAAGACGCGGATCTGGAATATGACCCGGAAGAGTACCACAGACTCCTGGAGCCCGTCGCGCGTGGCGTGGCCGACGTGGTTTTCGGCTCCCGGTTTCTGGGGGGACCTCACCGGGTGTTGTACTTCTGGCACTCCGTGGGGAACCGATTCTTGACCCTGCTCTCCAATATGCTCTCGAACCTGAACTTGTCTGACGTTTGGACGTGCTACAAGGTCTTTAAGAGAGAGGTTCTTGGGAACATCGAACTCAAAGAGGACCGGTTCGGGTTTGAGGCGGAGATCACGGCGAAGGTGGCCAAAGGCCGCTGGCGTGTCTATGAGGTTCCCATTTCCTACTATGGACGAACTTATGCCGAAGGAAAGAAAATCACCTGGAAGGACGGCCTTCGCGGCGTTTGGTGCACTCTCCGGTATAACCTGATGTCATGAGCGGTGGCGTGGCACAGGCGCTGTTGCCCGTGCCGAAGGCCAACAGTTCCTATTTGGTCGCCCCATGCGCAAACAAGTCCCGCTTCGCGGGATCGCAGACATCCCAAACCGATGCGGCAGCCTGCCACGTCAGCGCAAGTACCTATCTGTCGGTCGCCGTAAAACTTGAAAACCCAAAGTCGCCTATCACGCCAGTGGCCCCTGCGAGGTAATACCCCATGCCTGGATTGCCGCTCGCAAACCTGTCGTCGCTGAGTTGAATTATCTGCACGCCGTTGATGTATACCGAAAGGGTTTTTCCAATCATGCTGGCCTTCACCACATCGCCATCCTTGACCCCGTACTCCCAACCTTCCGTCTGTTTCAGCATGGTGAACTTTCCCAGCGGCCCCTCCCACCGAGCGATATTGCAGTAGGCCTTCGGAATTTTGGAGCAGCGAAACATGACTTCATACCCCGTGCAATTGTGAGGAGACATGGAACTCCGCAGACGCAACTCCACTTCCTCCCAGACCTTGCCGTCCTGGCTCGGGTTCACCGAGCGGACCGTGGCTTGAACCGTTTGGTTCGGCCCCCAATGTCCCTTCAGAAGGGCGGTGGAATCGTCATATCTTTGTGGATCCGGTCTATTCCCGCCTATTTCGGTCCCAAATGCGAAGCCGGGAGTCGTCCGGACGTCGGTCCAATCAAGGCCATCGGTCTGCCCATTCAGCCATCTGCCGCCTTCCGAAATCGGATTCTCAGCGCGGCAAAAGTTGGTGGTGTAAGGGCCGTGCGTTCCCGCAGGAGCGGAGGCCGCCAACAAGCTCAAGCACCGCGTTCGAAGCGGCCAGATGCCTACGATGAGAAACAGCGCGATCGCCGATGGCCAAACGACCACTTTGTGCTTCGGTCCTTCAACGCTCATAAGTGAGTACTGAAGCATACGCCCTCCTTACATCGTGTAGTAGGTAGCGCAGAGAATCTCCCGGTGCGGGCGGTTTCGGACAGCGCGGTGACGGAGTCAGAACAAAAAACCTCGGCCAGCTACTACGCTGCCGTCCGCTTCATCGTTTGGAAACCAGGTCGCCAAAGGCCGGCAGCAACTTATATTTGTTTTCCCAGGTTGTGTACATGATGCCGGTGGCGCCAGGCGTCTGGTCAAGAGAGGCTAGCCAGCCCTTGATGTTTTCCAAATCGTCGCCATCGTAGTAGGCGCCGGCGAGCGTCTTGTAGCCGAGCTTGGAGAAAAAGCCGAGGCTCAAGTCGCGCTTCTCAAAATACCAGCAGGCGATCACCAAGTCCTTGGGCATGAACTTCCACGTCTCAGCGAACGATCCGTTAATGAGGTAATACTTCTCGCGCGCGTTGTGGTTCGGATCGAACATATCGGACCAAACGAAAATCTCGGCGGTGGGATTAGCGGCGCGAATCATCCGGCACTGGCGGCTCAGGCAATCGCCGAGCATTTCTGACATCCCCATCTTCCGGCGGATGCAGGCGTCGCAGAAGCCGCCCACGCGCACTTCATCCATGCTGAGGAAATATTTCTTGGGCGCTAGATATTTTTCCACCAGCGGAACCTGCCGCTGCCAGATCTGGTAAACCTTCTCCTCGGAGATATCCACCGGAACCTGGTCAGAGTAAATCGTCGTGCCGTGGAAGTAGTCCACGCGCAGGCGATCGCCGCGGTGGATGCGGCTGCCGGGCAGCAAACCAATTACCGGGCCCTCGTGATTCCACTTAAAGTCGAGATGGGGGTCGAGAATCGTCGCATAGTCGCGGCCCTCTTTGTAGACCGCGCCGGTTTTTTCGTTGCGCACCTCCACCGGCGTGCCCTCGCGGCGGACCACGTTCATCAATCCCACTTCCTCGACCTCAAGATCATCCATCCAGACCGTGCCCGTCTTGCCACTGCCCGCGCCCACGCTCAGGTTAACGCGGTCGGCGTACCAACTGTTGAACGAGCCGAAATACTCCTTCCAGTCGCCCGTGGGCGGCAAGCGGCGCTCCAGGTAGGCCAGATCGCGCCCATCCGCCGCGACGGCGTGGCCCTCCAGCAGCGTGCCGGGCGCCAATCCTTCCGTCTTCACCCAGAAGTGAAATCGGTAACTGCGGTAAGGATGGACGCTGAGCGGCTGCGAGACCGCCGCCTCATCGTCTCCGGACGGGATATTGTCGATCCGTAACGAGGCCCTGCCGCTGTGATGCTGAGCTTCGTCTAGCGTGATGTGGCCGTTGCGCGGCGTGAAGCCCTGCAATTGTTTTTCGAAGTCGCCGTTTTCGATCTTCACGGGCGGGTCTGGCTGGAACCGCGCTTCGCGCTCGCTGACGATAAAAAGCGCCCCTTTCACCGGGAGCGCAGCGGCGAGGTTGTTGTCATGCGAAAGAATGCCGCCGCCATAGCCGACGCTGAAACCCATGGGAACTATCTCTATGCCCCGCGTGTCGCATGTCTGCTTCAAATGCTGCAAGCGGCGCAGATAATTGGCGTCCTTCAGGTCGAGCGCGTCAAATCCGGCCGAGAGCAACATGCCATTCAGGCCGTGCTCGGAGGCGACCTGCGTGATGCCTTCCACACGATCCAGTTCCTGATCGGTCTCGAGACCAGTCGAGACGTACACCCAGCGCAACGGATAAACCTTACCTTCATCCGCGGCGCGAGAGAGGTGAGCAGCAATGAGCGCGAATCCAACAGCACTCGCAACAAGTAGAAGCAGGGCCTTTTTCATGGCATTTATCCTCGTCCGCCGCCGTTTGAACCTTGGGCGGAAGGCGCAATTCGTTTATCTCCCGATACGAAATCGAGTTACCGAAGGCGGCCAATGTGTGCCGAGATTATATGCCCGGGCAGTGGACGGTGCGGCATTTTCTGCAACAGTGGGTCTTGCTCAAGGAGTCGAAAACACGTCCCACAATGGCCCTCTCGCTTTGGGGCCGGAACCGAAAACATATCTCGCAGTGGCCGTCTCCCGCTGGGGGAGGGTGCCCCGAGCACCGGGGGTGAGGGGGCTCTTCCCTCCCGAGAAGTAGCGGCGGGTTTATCCCGCCACAGAAGGTGGCGGCGTGCCGATCCCCGACCCGACCGGGGCGGGCAGTTCGGGACGCCATCTCCCAGCCGGAGCGAGCCAAACGAACCTGCCGATGACGCAGATTTCGCTAAATCCATTCCTTTCCCCACCGAAGTGGGACAATTTTCAGTAGACGCCGTCACAGCCGCTGGTGTTCCGTCCCGCTTAATTCCTTACAATCGTTCCGTTGAGCACTTGAAGGCGGTAGCTGCCGCTACCGCAGTCCAGGGCGGGCTGCGCCCGCAAGCCATGAAAGCGCCGCAGGCGCCTTGGAGTGCGACAGCGGAGCTGCCGCTTTGCCTTGGCATTGGCAAGAATTGGACGGGACTGGACGCTAGCACGATGCCGGCTCGATTAAACTCATGCTAGAATTCCGCGCCTATGAGAAGCAAAACGCAAGCCACGCTTTTCGCCGCGCTGCTGTTGCTGCCATTCTCCGTTTCCGCGCAGGAACAACGATTTGCGCAACTGGGTGATTTCAAGCTGGAAAGTGGCGAGGTGCTGCGCGATTGCCGCATTGGGTATCGCCTCGTGGGCCAGCTCAACGGCGACCAGTCAAACGTAATTCTTATTCCCACCTGGGCGGGCGGAACCACAGAGCAGTTGATGGGAAGCGTCGGCCCGCAGAAGCTCGCGGATAGTTCCAGGTATTACGTCATTCTGGTGGACGCGCTCGCCAACGGAGTTTCGTCCTCGCCGTCGAACAGCAGCGCGCAACCGCACATGCGGTTTCCGAGAATCACCATCCGCGACATGGTGAATACGCAGCACGAACTCCTGACCAGGATCTTGCACATTCAGCATGTGAAAGCAGTGATGGGCATCTCCATGGGCGGGATGCAGACCTTCGAGTGGATGGTGGCGTATCCCGAGTTCATGGAGAAAGCCGTGCCCATCGTCGGCTCGCCTCGCCTCGCACCGTATGACCTGCTGCACTGGCAGACCGAGATCGACGCCATCGAAACCGATCCTGCCTGGAACGGCGGCGACTACACAAAGAATCCGGCACGCGGGGCGGAGTACGAATTTGGGGCACTGCTCCTGACCACCCCGGAGCACTTCAACAACACCACGAAGCGGGAACAGGTGCCGGAGCAGATTGCTCAAGCCAAAAAGTCAGGCGGCGGGTCGGACGCGAATAACAAGATTCGCCAGTCGCAGGCGATGATGGCGCTCGACGTGTCGGCGCCGTTTGCCGGCTCGATGGAGCGGGCCGCGGCAGCCGTAAAGGCCAAAGTGCTGGTGGTGGTCGCGAAGTTCGACCATGTCGCCACGCCAGGGCCGGCCACCGAGTTTGCGCGCCTGATACACGCGGAACTGCTGCAACTGGACTCCGACTGCGGACATCTGGCCCCTTCTTGCCAGGATGCAAGAGTCCGGAAAGCCGTGGCGGACTTCCTGGAGCGGTAGGAGAAGACAGGGATTGGGAATTAGCCGCAGGCGCTGCTAGTGCCGTTCCGACTATTTCGACCTAGTGCCGTTCCAACTTAATTCGGCAATCTACTCCACCTGTATCTCGCTGACCAGGCTTGCCCCGTGGATGACCCGTTTTAGCCGAGAAAAGTTGGAACGGCACTAGCTTCTCGGGGCCGTCCCGATTATGGGGCGAAACAGAACGTACGTGTTGAACATAGGTCTAATAAGTTGGAACGGCACTAGCGAGCGAGACCGAGAAAGGGTTGGAGAAAACCAGAGGCGTCTTCGAGCGCGGGGCCCCGCGAGGGATGAATCGGGGAGGGCAATATTTTTCTATCAGCCACTTTCAGCGCCAGGCAGATCGAGCCCATGAGCGCCGCCTCGCCACCCAAGGCGCTCAGCGCCAGGTGCGGGCGGCAAAACTCATTGCGTTGGATGATGCGAGCGGTGGCGTTAAACAAAGCGGGGTGCGAACCGACTCGTCCGCCAAACACGATGAGCGAGGAATTCAAGACTACGCAGACGTTGGTGATGGCATCGGCGAGAATGCGCGCCGTGCGCTGAAGAATCTCAGCCGCGTGACTTTCGCCTTTTTCAGCGCGATCAAAAATCTCCTCCACGCTGATCGCAGGAAGGGAGGAAGGCGCAGATTTTTGATTTCCGCTCGCCAGTCTCAGCCACGCTTGCCGGATGGCCGTGGCGCCGATGATGCTTTCAAGCGAACCCGGCCTGCGTATGGCGAGAGGCGTCTCCTCCGTGCCCGGAACATAGAGATAACCAATCTCACCCGCGGCCCAATCCGAGCCATGATACAGGCGGCCGTTGACGAAAATTCCCGCGCCCACGCCGGCGCCGATCGTCAAGAAGACGAAATCCGGCACGCCGCGCGCCATGCCGCGCCAGCTCTCGCCCAGCGCCGCCAGATTGACGTCATTTTCGACCACACTGGGAATTCCCGTCTTCGCTTCCAGCAGTTCCCGCAAAGGGGCAGCCTGCCAGCGCGGAGAAAGCATGGGAGCGGAGAGTACGACGCCGGCGCGAGCGTCCGTGATGCCCGGCACGCCCGCTGCCAGGTTCAAAAGCTTTTTGCCAGGGACTTTCTGATTCTCTTGGAGCCGGCCAATGCCCTCCCGAATCAGGTTGGCCGCGCCTTCCGGGGTGCTGCGCGATTGAGTGGGCGTCACCCATTCCTGCATGATCGAGCCGTTCAAGTCCGCGAGGGCGACTCGAATCACCGAGGTGCCGATATCCGCGCCGATGACATAACCCAGTTTGGAATTGAAGCGGATGAGGTCGGGAGGACGGCCGCCACTCGACGGCCCGGGGCCAATGGGCTCCACCAGCCCTTTCTTCTCGAGATAGGCGACCCCGCTCGAGATGGTGGGGGCGCTCAACCCCGAGGACCGGACGAGGTCGGCTCGTGAGCAAGGACCGTGCAAGCGCAACAGGCGCAGAACTCGGCGCGCATTGACCTCGCGCAACAATTCAGGACGCCCGGGACCGATGCCGCCGTCGCTCGACGACCAACGGGCTTGGACAACAGTTGCTCTTCGCGATCGTTTCATGGAAACGAGGCCAGCGGGCGTGCCCTATAAGTTCACTACGTTAGTCCGTTTTGGATAGTCAGTCAATGCCCGTCGATACCGTCATCCTTCTCCGCGAAATGAGATGGAGCGGTTCGGCGATGGGATGGCTACAAGGAAAAGCAGAAATGGGAAACTCGAAAATGGAAATACGTGTCCCTTTTCTGGTCTCAAGTTTCCGGTCTCCGCCTTTTCTCCAATCGATCAATCACCCGATGTCAGGGAATCGTGTAAAATGCCCCGAGACGAATGAGACGAGGTCAGGAACGAAATATGAAAAGGATTCCATGGTCATTCCTTTTGTTGGCGTGCGCCATTTCTCGAGCGCCGCTTCTTGGACAAGCTCAATCCAAAGCTGCCGAAGAGAATCGGCAATCGCTGACCGCCGCTCGAATCCCCAAGGTAATTGACGGCCACATGCACTATACGAGTGACCCGGCCTTTCGGCAGAAGGTGCTTGAGAAGATGCAGTCTGTGGACGGAATGGCATTCCTTCTCGTCCCTCCGGCGGACATGGATACTGCCGTGCCTTTCATCCACGCGCATCCGGACCGGTTCGTTGGCCTCGCCAACATCGACATGGACAGCGCGCACGCTTTGGAACAAATGGATGCCGCCCGCGCCGCCGGCTTTGTCGGCGTGGGCGAACTGGAATACGTGGCTCATGATTTTGACGACCCAATTTATTGGCCCATCTACGAGCGAGCTGAAAAGTACAAAATGATCGCGCTCTTTCATACCGGCATCGTGAATCGCACTCAACCCGATGTCCCCACCAACGTCAGCGCCTACCGGATGCGCGCGGCCACCCTCGATTTGATCGCCAGGAAATTTCCCAAGCTCACCATTATCGGCGCTCACCTAGGCAATCCGGACTATGCCTGGGCGGCGGAGATCGCGCGATGGAATCCGAACCTCTACTTCGACCTCAGCGGCTCGTCGCTGACCAAGAAGCAAAACGACCTCGCTTTTTTCAAGTCGATTTTCTGGTGGTCGGGCGTGGTGAGCCCGCACACGCCCAAATCCTCTCACAACGCGTTCGAGAAACTGGTGTTCGGCTCGGATGTGTTTGGAGGCGAATTAGAGGAGTTCGACCGCGAACTGAAGCTCTATCACGATATGCTCAATGCCTGCGACGTGCCGGAGCCGGCGCAGCAGAACATTTTCAGCGGAACGCTGTGGAGTATCCTGCATCGAGAGCCATGAGGAACAACGGTCATGACCAGAGCCGGACTTGTGCGGTCTCTTCGCTTCGGAAGTCTTGCTGTGGAGGTATACGAAAGCAGCGAAGCGATGGGCCAGGCGGCAGCAGAAGCGGCCGCGAGCCGATTGCGTGAACTCGCTGCGACAAGCGAAACCGTCGGCGCGATCTTTGCGACCGGCGCATCCCAAATGGCCACGCTGAACGCTCTAACTGCAATGCCGGGTGTGCCGTGGGACAAGGTTGTCGGCTTTCATATGGACGAATATCTTGGGATTTCGGATCAACATCCGGCCTCATTTCGACGGTATCTGCGCGAGCGACTCACCGGCAAAGTGAAAATGAAGCAGTTTTATGGTATCGACGGCGACGAGTCAAAGGCGGAAGAAACTTGCCGGAAGTACGCGGAGTTGCTCCGCCAGCATCAGCCTCAGTTGTGCTTGCTCGGAATCGGCGAAAACGGGCACCTGGCTTTCAATGATCCGGCGGAGGCGGACTTCAACGACACGCACGATCTCAAAATCGTTTCGCTCGACGAGCGCTGTCGCCAGCAGCAGGTGAATGAAGGCTGGTTTGGAAGCGTGGCGGAGGTTCCCAGGAGAGCGATCACTCTGACCATCCCTGCGTTGCTGCGGGTTCCGCGCCTCATCGCTTCGGTTCCGGGGGAGCGCAAGGCGCACATTGTGAGGCGGACGCTGACGGAAGAGATTTCCACTCGTTGTCCCGCCACTATCATGCGGAATCATTCCGGCACCACGATCTATCTGGACCCGGCCTCGGCCGCCGAGCTTCCGTCATGACGTTGTCGCCCACGCATTGGCTATGAAACCTACGAAGCGCCTGCGCTGGTGGATTGTCTGGACCTTGTTCTTCTCGACGGTGATCAATTACGTCGATCGCCAAACGCTCTCCAACCTGGCTCCGGTTATCACCAAAGAGTTCCACATGACGAACACCGAGTACGGATTGGTGGTTTCGTCGTTCCAGATTGCTTACGCTGTCATGTGGCTGGTGGGCGGGGTCTTGCTGGATTTGATTGGCACGCGGCTTGGCCTGACGATCGCGATGATCTGGTGGTCCCTGGCCAGCATGCTTCCCAGCCTCGCGCACTCCGTGCGTTTCCTCGCGTTGTCTCGTTTCCTCTTGGGCATCGGAGAGGGATTTAACTGGCCCGGCGCCTCGAAAACGGTCGCGGAGTGGTTTCCCGCCAAGGAGCGCGGCCTGGCCGTCGGCATCTTTGATAGCGGGTCGAGTGTGGGCGGCGCGCTCGCCGCAGTCATGATCCCGTGGCTGGCCATCATCTTCGGCTGGCGAGCTGCCTTTCTGATGGCCGGCTGCCTGGGCTTCGTGTGGCTGGCGCTGTGGCTATCGCTCTATCGTCCGATGGAAAGCCATCCGCGATTGACTGCAGAAGAGCGGCAATTGATCGAATCAGGCAGAGAGACGGCCGCGGCGTCGACGCGTCATGGTGTGGCGCGATACCTGCACCTTCTCACCCAGCGCAATGTCTGGGGTATTGTTCTTGGCCGTTCGCTGACCGACCCTATCTGGTGGTTCTACATTTTCTGGCTCCCCAAGTATCTGAGCGATACGCATGGCTTCAGCCTGAAGCAAATCGCCGCGTTCACGTGGTTGCCCTTCGTGGCGTCGGATCTGGGAAATTTTACCGGAGGGCTGGCTTCCGGTTTTCTCATCCGGCGAGGAGTGCACACGGTGCGGGCGCGCAAGGCGGTTTGTGTGGCGAGCTGCGTGCCGATCCTGGCGGGCATTCCCGCCGCTCTCGCGGGCTCGCCCTACTGGGCGCTGGCTCTGATTTGCGTGGCGACGTGGGGATACGCAGCGTGGTCTACGATGGGCCTTACGTTTCCTTCTGACCTTTTCCCTAGGGATGTGGTGGCATCGGTCACAGGCTTGAGCGGACTCGGCGCCGCGGGCCTCAGCGCGGTGTCGACTCTCGCGGTCGGATGGATGGTAGATCGATTCTCGTACTTGCCGGCGTTCGTTGCCGCCGGCACCATGCCGCTGCTGGCGACTTTGATTGTCCTCGTCCTAATTCGAGCTCCACAGAAATCATTGTAGCGGCGGTCGGAGCCTGCCCCGCAGAGCGGGGATCGCCGAAGTCGTCAACCAGAGATCGACGCTACCATCGCCTGGGATCACACGGAGTACGAGACGTCATCTTCATCTTCGGAGGTGACCTGGGGCAAAGCATCGGTCTTGGAGGCGATGGCAGCGGACTTGTTCCCGCGTCGCATGGCCACGATGCCCGTTCGCACCATTTCCTGCACGCCATAAGGGCGAAGCACTTCCAGAAGACCATCGATCTTGTCTTCGGCGCCGGTGATTTCGAGGGTCAGCGATTCCGGCGAGACGTCCACCACGCGTGCTCGGAACACGCTGGCCAATTCCAGCACGTGGGAGCGCGCCTCGTGCGTCGCTGCTACTTTGATCATGGCCAGGTCGCGCATGATCGCCGGTTCGCGGGTGATATTCTCCACGAGCAGAACGTTTACTAACTTGTAGAGACTGGCTTCGATGCGGCGCGCCTGATCACGGTCGGCATCGACCGTGATGGTCATGCGCGAGACGTCCGGGTTTTCCGTTCGTCCCACCGTCAGCGAGTCAATATTAAACGCCCGGCGGCGAAACAGAGACGCGACGCGGGTCAGGACGCCCGGCTTGTTTTCGACGTGCACAACAAATGTATTCATCATAGGAGTTGGAAACTGGAAATTGGAAATTGGAAACTGGAAAATGGAAACTCACAGGTCTGTTATCGCCGAGTGCAGGTACGCGGATCTTCGCCGAATTTCCATTTTCTATTTTCCAGTTTCCATCTTCCAGTTTCTAATTTCTAGTTTCTCCTTTCAGTCGTCTTCCGCCGTTTCCACCAGCGGATTGGGCCGGCGGATCATCTCGTGCAGCGATGCTCCCGCCGCCACCATCGGATAGACCGTATCTTCCTGCTCGACTTTGAAGTCAATGAGCACCGGCCCCGGGTGTTCGCGGGCCGCCTGCACCGTGGGTACAACCTGCCGACGCTCCCTCACGGCCATAGCGCGGATACCGTAGGCCTCTGCCAACTTGACAAAATCCGGATTCAGCAACGGCGTGGCCTGATAGTTGCGCTCATAGAAAAACTCCTGCCATTGGCGGACCATGCCCAGGTAGCCGTTGTTAATGATAGCGATGTGGACCTTCAGCTCTTCTTGCACGATGGTAGCCAGCTCGGACATGGTCATCTGGAAGCCGCCATCGCCGACCACTACCCACACTTCTGCCTCCGGGCGCGCCACCTTCGCTCCGATTCCAGCAGGCAAGGCGAATCCCATAGTCCCCAAGCCCCCGGAGGTGATGAGCGATCGTGGCTTCTCGTGCTTGTAGTACTGCGCTTCCCACATTTGGTGCTGGCCCACGTCTGTGACCACCACCGTGTCCGCGTCGCGGGTTTGCCGCCAAATATCGTTGATCACATGGGCGGCGTAGAGGTGTCCGCTGTCGGGTAGGTTCTGGATGTCGCGCACCGCGGAATCGCCTTTTAGACGGTCAATGAGGTCCCGCCACTCGCTGCGGTCAATCATTTCGACGCGGGGCAATAGTTCGTGCAGGACAAGACGCAAGTCACCAATGAGGGCGACGTCCACTTTCACAATCTTGTTGATTTCGGTGGGATCGATCTCGACGTGGATCTTCCTGGCATTGGGGGCGTAAGTCGCGAGCTTGCCGGTGACCCGATCATCAAAGCGCATGCCGAGCGCAATCAGCAAGTCGGCTTCTTGAATCGTGTGGTTCACCCACGCCTCGCCGTGCATGCCCATCATCCCGAGGTTGAGCGGGTGGGACGCAGGAAACGCCCCAAGCCCCAGCAGCGTGAGCGCCACGGGAATGCCGGCGCGCTCCGCCAGCTCACGCACCTCTTGCATGGCGCCTGACAGAAGGATGCCGTGGCCGGCCAGAATCACCGGCCGCTTCGAATTGTGGATCAGCTCCAGTGCCTGCTCGTACTCCTTGGCCGCCGGCGACAGGTCGGGACGATATCCCGGCAACTGCGGCCTCGCGGCCTCCCAGTCAAACTCACACGACGATTGTTGTGCGTCTTTCGTAATGTCGACCAATACTGGGCCAGGGCGCCCGGTGCGTGCCACGTAGATTGCTTCGCGAAGCGTGCGCGCCACTTCATTGGCGCGCGTTACCAAGTAATTGTGCTTGGTGATGGGGAGAGTGATGCCTGTAATGTCGGTTTCCTGAAAGGCGTCGGAGCCGATGACCTTGCTGCCCACTTGTCCGGTAATACAGACGACGGGAGACGAATCCATCATCGCCGTGGCGATGCCGGTGACCATGTTGGTGGCCCCAGGGCCGGAGGTCGCTACCGCTACGCCGACCTCCCCGCTGGCGCGCGCATAGCCGTCCGCCATGTGCGTGGCGCCCTGCTCGTGACGCACCAGCACGTGATGAATCTTGCTATGCTTCAGAGCGTCGTAGGCCGGCAGAATCGCGCCACCCGGGTAGCCGAAAACGTGCTTCACGCCCTCGCGCTCCAGGCATTCCCAAAGTATCTGCGCTCCGGTTTTGGTCATGCGATCTCAGTTCCTCTCAGCCACGCGGTCACAGCGGACTGGCCCAGGGGATCACCTCGCCGCGTCGGGGGAATTGCCGCCGCACTGAGCGTAGAGTCCTTATCCCAAAGTGCGACGACGACGTTGGTATCGATCGCGGTGATCATCGTCCACGCAACTCCCGAACCCAGCGGCGGACCGCTTTTCGGCCGGACGGAATACCTGGATTTCCGATGCCGCGATATTTTTCAAACGGGCTCTCGGCCCTCAGCGACCGGATGTGCACACCGGTGCTGTCGCTGTCGAAAAGCAATCTGTCACCTGCCTGGACTCCCAAGAGCCGACGAATGTCCCGGGGAACGGTTATCTGCCCCTTGCTTGTAATACGCGCTTGTTTCCGCAAGGCCAACCTCGTCGCCTTACTTTACAGCAAAGCTCCTTACTCTGCGAATGCCGGGCTGAAGCCCGGCACTACGACCCATCGCCCATAAAGCAAAAGAGCCGTCATCTTTTTTCTTTTCGATGACGGCCCCCCTTTAATCCGATCTCGTTTTGTGGCTACGTCATCCGCTGTGTCCTACAGCTACGACTACCGGGCCAATAATGGCCACGCTAAGGACCAGCAGCGGAAGCACTCGCTCCTCGCCTCTAATCAAAATCGCCTTGGGTGCAAATGCCCGCATATTTGCCAACAGCAAAACTGACGATAAGTGTTTGCCGTGGAGAAGTCAAGCTTTTTGATGGTTTTCCTGGGCGATCTTTCAGGGTGGGCAACACCCCATCCGAGCAATCAGCCGCTCGCCGGTTGCGTAATCATCTGTGGCGCCCCAGCTTTTCGTGGGCGGAGACCCAGTCGGCCGAGGAGATGGCGGCGCCGAGCGAAATCTCCCCAGCCAGCGCCACACCCGCGACGATCTCGGCGAGGCGATTGACCTTGCCCTTGCCGTAGCAGCCCAGGACCTCCAGGCACTCGCGCTGGGTCGGGAGGCCGGTGCCGCCTCCATGGGTGGCAACGATGAGCGAAGGAATGGTGAGCGAAGTATAGAGGTCGCCCGCCGGTGTCAGCTCCGAATAGAGAATTCCCGCCGATGATTCCGCGACGTTGGCCACGTCCTGCCCAGTGGCGATAAACATCGCTGTGATGCCATTGGCCGACTGCGCCCCATTGTTGTTGGCTCCCGCAAGAAACGCGCCCACGGTGATCAGGACGTTGTGGTAGGCAAGGGTCTTCGGCTCGACGCGGAGGTGCTCGACCAGGACCTCGCGGGGTATGGTCGCTTCGGCCGTCACCCGCTTGCCTCGCGTCTTCAGGGTGTTCACCAGCGACGCCTTCTTGTCCGTAGCGAAGTTGGATTCCAAGAAGAAGTTTTCAATCCCGTCAAAGTGCTCGAGGATCCAGTTGCACGCCGCATAGGTGGCGCGGCCCACCATGTTTTGTCCGGCCGCATCTCCGGTGGAAAAATTGAATCGCAGATAGACAAATTTATTGGTGGTGTACGGGTCGATGTACAGCAGCTTGGCCACCGCTGAGGTGGCTTCGGCCACCTTGCGAATCGATGCGAGATTGGCATCGAGCCAGTGCACGAACTCGCGGCCCGCTCGCGCGCTCGGCAGCACAAACACCGGGGCGCGCTGCATAGCGTCGGCCACCACGGTGCACTCGACCCCGCCGCAGAGGTTCAGCACCTTGATGCCGCGATTGTATGAGGCCACCAAAGTTCCCTCGGAAGTCGCCAGAGGAATCAGGAAATCGCCTTTGGCGTGCTCGCCCCGCACGTGCAGCGGCCCGGCAAAGCCAATGGGCACCTGCGCCACTCCCACAAAATTCTCGCAATTGCCTTTGGCAAGGTGCGGGTCGAAGGAATTTTGCGCGAGATGGTGCAGCTTGACGCCGCTCACCTGCTCGATGAGGGCTCGCCGCCGCGCGATGATCTCCGGGCTAAAATCGTCAGCTTCGTCGCGCGGAATGCGCACGCCATGCTGGCCGCCGTCGGAAATCGCGTCTTCAAATTTCAAGTGAAGCTTTCCAAAAGGGCGTGCTTCGAAAGAAATCTCAACTTCATGTCTCCCTTTTTGCAGTTCGGGGGCGGGGGTCTGGATGGTCAGAATGGAACGAAGCGGAAACGGCAGCGGGTGCGCAGCGTCAATCTCGGCGGGCGTCACCACGCGCTGGTCGGAGAGAGCCAGCCGTACGTGGTCGAGCGCCACCGGCTGGCCGTCAATGGCGATCTCCTGGAGAGCCGTCACTTCGGCATCGCTCAACCGGTTCTTGAGCACAAACTCGGCGCCTCCGTCGTTGGCCTTGAGGCTGCCCACCGTGTAAAGTCGCTTGAGCAAAACATTTGGGATTATCATGGTTCGTTTCTGCGGTCAGAGATCACCGCGACAGTCTGCGCGGCTTTCTTTGATGGCGCTCGCTTCCCGCCCGTAACCTTCGCGCGAGCGGAGCTTATCGTAGCAGATACGCAGAGCTCCTGAGAAGTGAGATCCAACAAAATCTTCTCGGCGGCCATAAGACTCTCCACTCCCTGACGAGCCCGACTCGCCATTTAGCCTACCGGCGAGAAGGGTGGCGACGCTTCTTCCTTTTTAGCAGCCACAATGGATTCTCCTACCGCGGGACCTCGCGTACCGAGGGCGGCAAGGGCGGCTCGGCTTCGAGGAAGCGGAGGGTTTCGGGCAGTACCCTGTAGTTGCACTCGATCGGCGCCAGATGGCCGCAGCCATCGAAGATCGCCAGAATCGACTGCGGCATCTCGCGATGCATCTCTTCGCCGCAGGCGAGCGGAATGAGAGCGTCCTGTTCTCCCCAAACAATCAATACCGGTATGTGAATGGCGTTCAGCTTGCCGTTCAGGAGGTCGGCGCCCGCCATCATTGATTTCATCGCGCGGTCAACCACCCAACCTGTGGCGCGGAATTCGCGGGTGATGTCGCGCGCCACGAACCGGGGAATCAAATTAGCCCGCGGCGTGAGCAAGGCCATCAGCCGTTGCGCTTGCTGAGCCGTCGCAGGATGGAAGAGCGCAGGGTCGAAGGCAGGCTTGAACTCAAGGCCCGCACTGTCGTCCACGAAGATCCGGCGCACACGATCAGGATGCAGGACGGCAAAATTCAGCGCCACCCACCCGCCCATCGACCATCCACCGAGGTCCGCTTGCGCCAGGTGCTGACTGTCAAAGAACTGACGCAGCACCTCCGTTTGGAGGGCGATCGAATAATCGACGTCCGGGCGATCCGATCGGCCGAAGCCCAGCAAGTCGAGGGCGTAAACGCGATAGCCGGCCCGCATCAACGAAGGGATGGCGAAAGCAAAGTTCTGTGCCCTCCCTCCCAATCCATGGACCAGCACCAACGGCCTCCCCCGGCCGCCGGTGAGGTAGTGGATGCGGTGGCCACCGAGTTGAACGTATTCGCTCCTGACGCCCATCACGCGGAGCCAAGCCCGCGTGCTCGCATCGATTACCCACAGCGGGCGCCAATAGAGAATTCCCCCGAGACAAGCCGCGAGCAGGAGGACCATCACCAGAACGCGGCGAAGCCATCGTCGACGCTTCGCGGGTCGATCAAGGTAGCGAGAAGTCTCCATCTCGGAAAGATACATGTGGAAGGATGAACGATAAACCGCAAAAACGATCATGAGAACAGACAGAATGGTAAATCTCCGGCATGTCCAGTGGTTTGTTCATCATTCAGAATTCATCATTCATAATTTCTTTTCGTTTTCCCACACCACCGGTTTGTTCTGCCTTTCCCAATCGTCAACCAAGGGGAGGTAACGGCGCTCGATGACTCCTCGCTTGATCTTCAGAGTAGGCGTCATCATTTCATTGGCCACGGTCCACGGCCCATCGGCGATGGCAATGAAGCTCAGCCGCTCGTGCGGGTCGAGGTGTGCGTTCACTTCCTCCATCTCGGCCCGCAGAGCCTGCTCGAGGGCGGCTGGCTCGCACCCACCCGCACAACGCTCCCGCGCTTCGGCGGTGAGCACCACGACTGCGAATGGACTGGGCAGGCCTGCGCCCATCACGCAGCAAGCTTCGATCTCCGGGTGCGCTCCAAGTCTGCTCTCGATCGGAGTCGGCGCGACGTACTTTCCTTTGCTGATTTTGAATTGCTCCTTGATGCGGCCGATGATTTTCAGTTGACCGTCCGGCTCGAGGTGGACGAGGTCTCCGGTGCGGAAGAAGCCATCCGCGGTAAAGGCCGCGGCCGTGCCTTGCGGATCCTGGTAATAGCCCAGCATATTCATGGGGCTCTTGATCATCAATTCGCCATCCTCTCCGACCTTCACCTCGACTCCCTGGATGGCCCTCCCCACGTAGCCGGGGCGCGCCTGGCCCGGCGACGGCAGATGGGTAATCACGGTTTCCGTAATGCCGAAGCCTTCGAACAGCTCGAGCCCAAGATTTCTGTACCACAGCAAAATCTCGACCTGGAGTGGCGCTGCCCCACTCGCGACATAACGCGCGTCGCGGAGTCCGAGTTGGTGAATGATCCGTTTCTTAATCCAGCGATTGATGATGGGAATACGCAGCAAGTAATCCAGGCGGGCCTGCGGAACCTTTTCGAAAACACCCTGCTGGAACTTGAACAGCAATCGCGGCACGGAAGGGAAAATAGTGGGGCGCGCGCGGCGCAAATCGATGAGGAATGTCTCAAGACCCTCGGTGAAGTATATGTGAAAACCGAGGTACAAGCCCAATGCCTCGCAGGCGCATCGCTCGAAGATGTGGGCGAGCGGCAAGTAAGAAAGCAGGCGCTCGTCCCCGGTCAAGACAAACAACTCCGAGGCGGACTTGGCGAAGAAGCTGAAGGCCCCGAATCGGTGCATCACGCCCTTGGCCGGGCCGGTCGTTCCCGAGGTGTAAATGATGGTGGCGAGATCGTCGGCTGGCCTCACCGGGCTGCCGGTGAGCGGCGGCGTCGCAGCCACCACGCCGTCCCAGGAGGGATAATCGCCCGGCGGTCCGGTCGGAAGGCCTATGCGTTGTATCCCGGACGGGATGCCGCGCGCGACCATCTCTCGCTCGTCTGTGGCGCCGAGAAAGCAGGCTTTTGATTCGCTGTGCTCGAGAGTATGACGGACCGTACGTGAATTCAGCGAGGGAAATACCGGGACGCTCACATGCCCAGCCATCCAAATCGCCAAGTCGGCCATCAGCCACCAGGCGCAGTTCCGAGAAAGGATAGCAACGCGAGATCCCGGCTCCCAATTCTGCGCTTCCAGGTAAGCGGCCATGCGGCGCACTTCGCCTGCCGCTTGCGCAAACGTCCATTCACGCACCTTCCCGCCGCCGTAGGGCTGGGTCAGGAAGATGCGCTCCGCCCGCTCGCGCTCCCACCGATAGAAGCGCTGGAGTGCTAAATCGTCATCCGAGAAGCTTTGCATCTGTGCTGGTTGTAGCGTCGATCTCTGATCGGAGCGTCAACGGCCCTATCCGTGGCGGCTCGCATTCTTCTCATCCCCGGCAGCCGGCGCCAGATCGACTGGTCTTTAGCTGCGGTCATCGGGGCCCTGGGCTCCTCCAGCGGGATGAGCTCTTGCATAAGCGGTTAGGATACAGGATTTCGTGCCTATGTCATAGGATTCTGGCACGTTGGTAATGGTGCAGTTTGAGTTTCTGACCCATTGCCTCTGCCAGCCACGGCGCGACAATGGGTCATGCCAAAGAAAAAACCAGCACTCAAACCTAAGCGTAAGTCAGCCAAGCGCGACCCAAAGAGGATTTCAACCAAGCAGCATTCCGGGCCGTGCAAGAAACAATTCGACGAAGCAAAGAAACTAATCACCCAGTTAGAAGCTCCTCCGATTGAAAAGGGTCTGGAATCCTTCCCGGTTCTTGCTGCCGTATGTTTTGTGCTATTTCCCTAATACGGTCGGATGCCTTGTAGGTCCTCCCTCGCTTTTCTCCCATAGCTATCAGCAGTCCGGCTTTTGTCATTTCCTTGAGGTCTCGACTGGCCACAACATTGCTAAGGTCTGCTAGATGCCGATAATGAACGCTTCTGACGCGAAGCCCTATGGCAGCATCTGAGAGTGCCAACATGACGCGATCTGGCAATCCCAGGACCTTTATTTCCCTTTCCAGTTCATTCCATAGCTTAGCTAATAACCTATTTCTTCGCAGAACTGTAGCAGCCTGTCGATAATGTGCGGTCAAATTGAATCTGACCCACGGTCGTGTGTTATTCGTCGGGTTCCAAGAACCCTGTCCAACCACCGCGAGAACTTGGTAGTAGTCCTGGGTATTTCGACCTAAGTATTCTTCAATGGATGAAAATGTGGGGTCAGACACAGTCTTAGATGCGACGGCAAGCGTTTGAAGGCATCTCGCCATTCTCCCATTTCCATCTGAAAACGGATGGATCATCGTCAAGTTCAAATGGGCCATCGCACCTTTTACTAAAGCGTGATCGGCATCTTCTTTTCCGTTCAGATAATAGACGAGTTCTGAAATCAGACCAGGAACAAATCTTGAGGACGGACCTTCATAAACATCTATCCCCTTGGAGTCGTCACGAACGTAAATAGGGCCGGGCCTCCAATTCCCGGGATGCTTGGAGAGATCATACTGCATCATCATGAAATGCAGACTTCGGAGGTAATCTTCGCTCATTCGGAAGTTTTGATCCTTACAAAGTTGTAGCACATACGTCATAGCACTTCGGTATCCCATGACTGCGTGCCATGTTTCGTCCGCTGCTTCAAGTGGTTCTTCACCCTCTATGGCAGCCAGAGCATCCTCGGTGGTGACCCAATATCCCTCAATACTGTTTGACCCTTGAATCGCACGCGCCAACGCGCTTCTCCTCAACGCTCCCTGCCAGCGAGTCGGATTTGATAAGACATAACGTAAACTTTTGTACATCTCGTGAATCGCACCAATTACCCTCAATTCTTCCTCCCCAAGTCCACAACTTCTAAAAAGCATAGCCTTGTCCTCCTACATAATACAAAAACTTTTAGACTTGAATATAAATACTTATTGACCTCAAGTCAAGATGTATTGTACTATTTTCTCGTGGAGGCTCGACATGAACAAATTGAACCGAGAACGCCAAGCTCAAGTGATCGCGGCTCCAGTAGAGGGAAACTCCATCCGTGCCATTGAGCGCATGACTGGCGTAGCGAAGCACACAATCTCAGAGCTCATCAAAGAGGCGGGAATTGCCTGTGCGGATTACCAAGACCGCACGCTCGGCAATCTGAAGTGTAAGCGCGTTCAGGTTGATGAGATTTGGCAGCTTGTAGATGCCAAGGAAAAGAATGTTCCCGCCGAGAAGGAAGGTCAGTTTGGATTTGGTGACATTTGGACTTGGGTTGCGATTGATGCCGACACGAAGCTAGTGCCTTCGTTCATGACTGGCAATCGTGATGCTCGAAGTGGCCGGATATTTGTTGATGATCTGGCTAGCCGTCTAGCTAGCCGCGTGCAGCTTACCTCAGATGGATTGAAGGTTTATCTTGAGGCGGTCGAAGGCGCTTTCGGTTGTGCAATTGATTATGCGATGCTCATCAAGACTTACGAGTCCAGCCAGGAAGAAACCCGCTACAGCCCCGCCGTCTGCACAAGGTGTGAGTCAAAGCGTGTCATGGGCAATCCAGACCCCAAGCATATTTCTGCCAGCTATTCCGAACGGCAGAATTTGACTATGAGGATGCAGATTCGACGGTTCACGAGACTGACAAGTGCCATTTCAAAAAAAGTCGAGAATCATGCCTACTACATTGCGCTTCATTACATGCACTACAATTTCTGCCGGATTCACACGACCCTGAGTGCCGCCCTGAAGGGCGGCGCTGCATCAAAATGAGTCACTACCGGCACGTAGATCGTGGGTCAGCTTCCCGTTTCCACGCTGCGCGGACAAATGGATGACTCACGAGTGAAAAGGCAGAAAGCAAAGCCTGGGTTCAGGCGTCCATTTTGACCCAGGCTTCTTCCGCCTGGAGCGCGCCAATCGCCCGAGGTTGAATCTTGCGATACACCCGCCCAGGAGGTGAAGGCTTTCCGTCTACCTCGAGCAGCCGCGCCACGGGAATTCCGAACAGCCGCTCATTCTCTTCGAGGAAAGGGCGGATCACGGCCCAGTCACGCTCTTCAAGCGGGCTAAACTCGCCGCCATTGAGTTGTTCCTCGGAGACCCTTCCACGCGGATCGCGGATGTAAATTGCTCCACCGGAAGCAAGCGAGAACAAGTTGCCACCGGGGTAGGGCGTATCCAGCTCGACGATCTGGCCCTGGTCATTCAAGATGATCCCGTTGAGGATAGCAAAGCCACCGCCATTCAGCGGATCTCCAGCCATAAACGACTCAGCCAGATAATCAAGGCAGGTGCCATTGATGACTACGCGGAGCTTGCCGACGGCGTTGATCAGGGGCCGCCCGGCTGCGTTTCCCAGGACGAATGCGTGCCCGCCTTTGCCCGCATAGAGAAACGTCTGGCCGACACTGCCGTACACGACGAGTTTTCCCTCTTTCATGATTTGGGCCAGTTGATCCTGGCCGTCGCCGTGAACCACCACCTCCGCTCCATCGATGCCCGAGGCTAAATAGTCGCCGGAGGAACCGTAGACGTCGATATGGACGCCTCGGGTGTCTGCGCCCAGGCCATTGGCGATAAACCGATGCCCCTTGACGTGAACTAAAATGAACTTGCGAAAGCCGTGCTGGTAAAGCCGAACGATTTTGCGCGCCAGCGAGCGCTCACCCTCTGCCGTGAAGCCGCGAGCGTCCATCACGACCGTCTGCGCCTGACCGGATGGGCCGGGCAGAGCATTGCACTCGTCCACGAAAACGTAAGCGTCGGAAGGGGATCGGCGGATGGACTCGACAAGCGCTCCCCAGCTCTGATCGTAAAGTGAGAGCATGCTGCTCCGCCGCATTGACCCCGTGGGATAGCGGCGGTCCATCAGCAGCGTGAGAACCTCCAGGGCACGCCGACGGTCGTCGTCTTTGCCAACAGCGTGCCCCAGCGCCTTGAGAAAGGAGAGCAGGTCTGCATAGTCCCAACCCGAGAAGTGCTGCTTGGCCCAAGCGAACAGCTCATCAGCGGGGACGTCGGGCAGCGCCAGGTCGGTCCGCAAAGGGATTGCGTGCGCGTTGTATGGTTTCTGCTGCGCACTCGCCTTGATGGGCCGACCGAACTTGTCCGTGCATACCAGCTCGCCAGGACCATTCCCGTCGGCCTTCACGGTGAAGATGAACGCCCCGCCGTCCGTGTGGCTGCCTCCACGGGCGTTCCAGTAGCGATCGGCGTGCGACCAGAATCGCGGATCTTCCCGCGCCAGGCTCTCCAGAGCCGCGTCGATGGCCTGCTTCTCCGAGGCTGCGAAACCAATCGAGACCGGGCCTTCCTGCAAGGCAAAGACCTGCGGACGCAGCATGCTGGTGTCAGTGATCCCGATCAAGCGGTACTCGCCTTGGGCTTGGCCGGATTGGGCGATGAGAAAGAACCAGGGCCCGTCCGGCGAGCCGTGAATATGCACGGTTTGCAGTCGCTGGTAGATTGACTGCTTTTCTTCGGGGAGCAGAGCGAAGTCCCGCTCCGTCGTGGGCGCGAGAGACTCGATAACGTACTCCAGCGGATAGCCGTACGTCCGGTGGAAAAGATCGAAGACGAGAACCGAAACTTCCGTATCCGTCAGGAAGAGAGGGTAGATGTTCCGCTGCGCGAGGTACTCGCAAATCGAGGCATAGTTGGCGAAGTCGCCGTTGTGCACCAAAGCTTCGTGGAGGCCGACGAAGGGATGAGCTCCGCCCGGATGCCACACCTTGCCTTTGGTGGGGTAGCGATGATGGCCAATCCAGACGTGGGCGCGCATATTCTCCAGTTGGTAATAGCGGATCACGTCGTCACCGTAACCGACCATCTTGAGCACCAGCATGTTCTTGCCGTGCGATAGGACGAAGGCGCGCTTCTCGCCGGTGGAGGCGTAAAACGCACGGTTCAAGCGATAGCTGTTCTGATAGACGATCTCGTCCTCAATGCCTTCCGTGGAGGTGGGCGGCATCACCGCCGCCTCCAGGCCATTCCTCCTTTTGAAGCCTTCGATCACTTCGGGCTTCACCCGCCCAAAGTATAGGAAGACTTCCGGAGGTTTGACGTCGAGCCTCTCAAGGATGCGCGATTCGCTTGTGGTGGAGAGAGAGCACGCCTTGTGAATGTCGAAGGTCGGCTCGATGTAGCTTCGTTCGACTTCCAGCCTGGCGCTCGCGTCGAGATAAGCGATGGCGAGCAGGTAGTCGTTTTCCAGAATCTCCCGAGAGGCGCCCAAGTCCTCCGGGACCAGTCCCACCGCCGCGATGCCGCCTCCTTTGCCGTTGCCCCGGTTGCGCATTTGCTCCAACGCCTGGAACAGATGGCGTCCCGGAATCCTTTCGCTCGAAGCGATCCCGATAACGCCGCAGCCGCCCTCGGCCTCGGCCTTGCGAGGTATCGGACCGGGAGCATCTTTCGGGACGAGAGACCTTCTGGATCCGAGGATCTTAAGGATAGTTTCTGGTGAGATCATCACCGCGCTCCCGCACGACCACAATAGATCAGCAAATCAGTTCTGCCCACGAGGTCGCGAATGCTCGTGAGCCCCAGCCGGCGCAGCAAGTCGGCGAGTTGCAGTTGGAAGGACCGATACAGGTTGCTGAGCCGCTCGGCGCCCCAGTCTATTTCGACCAATTGCGACAGCTCCGGATCGGTGGTCGTCAGCCCAAAGGGACAACCCCGCCCGCGCTCGCAGTTGCTACAACGGGTGCAGCCCAGGGCCACCAATTCGGTCGTGCCCAGGATGGCTCCATCCGCACCCAGAGCAATAGCCTTGGCGACATCATAAGCAGTGCGTATCCCGCCGCTGGCCATCACCACGACCTCTTGTCGAATACCCTCCTGCGACAGGTACCGATGGACCTTGGGGATCGCAAACTCAATCGGCATGGCAATGGTCTTCTTGGCGATTTCCGGCGCCGCGCCAGTGCCGCCATAGCTGCCGTCAATGTGCACAATGTGCGCACCCGCGTAATAGCTCCCCACGGCGACCATGTCGATGTCCGTCGGCGTGGAGACTTTCACCGAAACAAGCGCTTCCGGGTTGATGGTCTTGATCCAGTCCACGTGCTTCTTGTGATCCTCAACTGAATAGACGCTGTGAAACGGAAAGGGGGAAAAGAGGCTGACCCAGGGGACCGACTCGCGCATCGCGGCAACGGAGGCGGTCACCTTATCACCCAGCAGGTGCCCGCCCAGGCCGGGCTTGGCCCCTTGGGCATACTTGAACTCGATAATCGGCGCGTTCTGGATCGTCTCTTCTTTCACCCCGAACATGCCGGTGGCAACCTGCGTGATCACATGGTCTTTATAGGCACGCAGCGATTCGGGGTATCCTCCCTCACCCGTACTGGTGAAGGTCCTCCAGGCCCGTGCGGCCTTGGCCCTGGCGCACATCACCTGCTCGCTGATTGAGCCGAAGGACATCCCCGCCCCATAGAAGGGGATGGGAATTTCGAGCCTACGATCGTAGGCTCTGCGATTCAGGGGAAGAGAAAGATCAACCGGCACGTCGTTCGAAAGCCGCCGATCCTCAGGCAGGAATCTGAAATCCAGCACATCGAAGCCGCCGCCGGAATTGCCCACGCGGTGTTCCAAGCCATTGTTGGGGAGCATTCCCGTTTCAGCCTGAAGCCAGGTCGAGAGGATCAGGTCCGCTGTCCAGCGGTAGTCTCCCAGGGCAGGCGGCTTGCCGTGCTTCAACTCAGGCCAGACGTGAAAGCCTCGGTGCAAAGAGGCGGTATGTCTCTCGACCACGAGCTGCTCGGCGGTCTTCATGCTAGTGGCCATAGCCTTCGATCCCGGAAAACGCTTCGCGTTCCAGCTCCTTCTGGAACATCGCGCGGCCCATCTCGCCTCGGAGCCGCCGGACTTCCCGCAAGCCCATCGCCCCCAACACTTCGAGCAGTTGGTCACGCCACGAAGCTAGCAAGTTCTTGACGCGCTGGACGCCCCAGTTGACGGCGAGCCTTTTGGGTAGCTTGAATTGGCTTCTCTCGCGGTCGGCGCACTCGCCCACAAACTGCGCCTGTAGGGCCGCCAAAAGGGGTGTGTCAAGGGCGACGGCATCCAGACCGCAGATAATGGCTTTGGGAAGATGCTCGGCGGCGATGATCCCGCCGCTCCCCAGGAGCGTCACCTCATCCCGGCACGACGCCTCGACAAAGGTTTTGTGCGCCTCCCGGATGAGGTCGAGCATTAACCGCCCGTTCCGTCCCCGGCCATGATAATTGGCTACCAGGTGGAACACCCGGACCCCCGAGTGGTAATGCTTCAACAGCTCTTCGCCGGAGACGAAGTCGTGACGCAAGCAGATCGTGCTCTCGGGGAAGCGCGTCCGAATCTCCTTGAAGAGTGCTTCGTTCCAGCCGTCAAGCTCGATCATTCGTGGCGTGAAGCTATGCTCTCGAAGTGCAGTGACATCGTCGTGGCGGGCGAGCGGAACGATCTGTTGCCCATGGAGCCTGAATTTGTTGAGCACCTTAACCGGCAACACGAGCAACGTCTCTGCCTCTTGGGCGGCCGCAGTGAGAATCTCAAGGAACTTGAGAGACATAACAGAGGCAGGCGGCACATCGAACAAAACCGGAATTGGAATGGGAAAAGTCCGCACGCTATCCCCGGTCGCAATCCCTTGTTCATCAAAAGTGAGGAAGGGCGGCTTGGGGCCGACATCTACTGCGGTCGAAATGAACTCTCGTCCGTGAATCCCATCGCGTGTCGGGCGCACGATCTCCGACATGTCGGTCCACATGCCGTCCCAGCCTTCGCCCCCGAACGGACCCCGGTAGCCGGCGCCTTTGACTGGAATCCTCCCGGTGCGTGCTTCGTAGCAGGTCGTGTCAATGTGTTCGGGCGTGAAGTAGGAATCACCGAGCTTCTGGTGTTGGGGATTAAGATTTACCTGGACCATCTCAGGATGCTCAATGGTGCAGCGCAGACACGCCACACAGGAGTTGCTGCGAGGCGCGAATCCCCCGACCGGCCCGGAGAAGACGCCGTACACGCAGGGCCGGCTCAATACAACCTGCGGGTTTCGCCGATAGTGGACCAGTTCTTTGAGCAGGTGCATGGCAAGGCCATGCTTGCTGACTTTCACCTGTGTGCGATTGGGGAAAGGGGCGATTTCGGGCGCGGGGTTGGTTTGAAGGTGGTAGCGATGGTACATGCCAGGTCTCGCAGTCAATGCCCACAGAGTCCCCAAGAGCCCTCCGTCAAGAAGCGGCCAGCCCCGGAGGAACTCGCGGGACTCGACGAGCGGAAGCTCCGAAAGTGTGCCCGATCACGCAGGCGGACACGCTTCTGCTTGACCCGAAGCTATCTCTCACTGCCCTGCTTTCGCCTCGGAGCCATGCCGGGCCGCGCGCGAACCGGGCGGGATCGACACAACTCGGGAGCCACCTCCCGAGGGCATCCGCTTTCGTCAGATGTCCCGTGGCAATGAATCGATATGCAGTGAGGCGGGAAGATTGAACGCCGGACTTCACCTGCGCCACGCTCTCGCCCCCCAAAAGCGCGCTCCAGGTCAACAGCACAGCATAGGTTAATTCAACGCGCGCCTCAAAGCAAATCAGAGTCGAGTCTGAAATCTTCCATGACCACGGCGCGCCGACGCAGCTCGCCCTTCTGGCGGGTGATTGTCTCCAGCCTGGCGCTGGCGATGGCGATTCGCTCCGAATCCTCCTTCACTTCTTCCCCTCTGCGTGAAGGAGCACCTCTTAGAATTCTGCGCCTACGAAAGACGCAACGAGTGGGGCAAAATGCCACACTTTTCCCAAAATCGCAAATTTCTGCAAATTTTATTTCTGCGCAACTTATTTATTTCCAACAGATAAAAGAATTAGTTTCAAAAGTTCCAAAAGTTGCAATAGTTACATCTGCCGGCTGAACGCTGAGTGGATATTATAGAGATGTTATTACACACAGATAAAACATACGCCGGAAACACGCCCGCTCCCGCTGACGTTCCTGGCGACCCGTCTCCGTGTTGGAAGGCTGGGCCGCTCGCGGTTGGCCAGTCGTCGACGTTCCCGGCGACCGGTCTCAGTCTTGGAAGGCTGGGTTGCTCTACTGTTGGCCAGTCGTCGACGCGCCGCCCCTTCGTGGCGCACAGAGCAAGCCCGCGGTCACCGCCTCGCGACGGTTTAGGGTCGCTCAGCGCGCACAACGCTATTGACTTAGGGTAGTGCCTGGGATACATTACGCCGCAATAGCACACTCTAAATTGGTCAAGACGACGCAGCCGCGCGCCGCCGGGAGGTGGCCAGATGAAATCGGATCGCACCCGAATCCTTTTCTGGGCGCTCGCATTTATCTTGACGGCGTTTGACACTTTCGCATTAGCGGTCGGTCAAGAGGCATCACCGAGCGCCGCGAATCCAGCCGAGTCCCACGGCCTCAGCCCGATTCGCCGGGTCATGGGCAAATCGGAGACGGTCAAGGTGCCGATGGTTTCCGAGCCCTGGTCGGCGACGCTGGGCCGCGTGACCGAGCGAGAGCATCGTGAGCGGCCGGACATCGGCGACTTTCCCGGCGCTCGCGAATGGAAGCGGCAAGCCAACGCGCGCCGCAAGGCCCTAATGCAGGCCGTATCGCGCGATGCTGTCAGCTCTGAGGATGCCATTCTGAGCCCTGTGCATGTCCTTCTGAGCTCTTCCCGCCGCGGCGGGTCATTCCGAGACCGCGACGGCGGCCGAGGTCCGGTTTCTGGTCCGATCCGGATCGGACCACCGGACTCCAGAGATCGGAGAATATCGCTCTGTCTGCTCATGGCAGACTGCGAGAACTATCTCTGGCCCGCCCAACCCGAGATTAGCGAAGGCAGCGGCGGGTTGTGGGGACTCATGGCACTGCCGTGGGGCGCGCCATTTCTCAGCTCGTCCCAATTTCAGCAAGTAGCGCGGGCCGCACAGGCGTAGCGCAGACCGCCGTCTTTGCGGTCTGCGGCTCTTTCCTGGCAGAGGCTAGCTCGGTAGCCTATGATATGGAATCAACGACCTACGACGCGGCGGGCGATCATTGGCAGAGAAGAGGCGCGGACCCCAAGGGCGCGGGGGCCCGCGCTGCGGCCTCCAGCCTTGGATGATCGAGCTGGGCACGAGCGCCGACAATTCCGCCGACTCCTGTCTGGTGTACAATTATTTCACGAGCTGGACGGCTCGCACGAGCTGCCCCAGCCCGAGCGCGGTGCCCACGAGCGGAGCGGGCAACAATGGGAATGTGATGGGCTACTGGTATCAGGACAGCGTGAGCACGAGCCTCAGCCACACGGCGACGTATACCTTCGATGGCGTCAATCGGCTGACGGCGGCTGCGGCGACGGGCAACTCGACCTACAGCCAGAGTTACAATTACACCTCCGACGGCTCCAGCGGCCAATTCGGCAACATGAGCTGCTCCTTAGGCAGCTCCGGCTATTGTCCGCAGGTGACGTTCAGCAGTTCCACCAATCGGATCACCAACATTGGCAGCGC
Source organism: Terriglobia bacterium (assembly GCA_050013575.1). GTDB lineage: Bacteria > Acidobacteriota > Terriglobia > UBA7540 > UBA7540 > DASYXZ01. The sequence continues at coordinate 140,443 of JBEKEZ010000001.1, forward strand.
CTCAGCCAGCTACGACGCGGCGGGGAACATGACCAACGACGGGAGCCACACCTACACTTGGGACGCGGAAGGACGGGCGGCGACGGTGGATAGCGGCTCGACCTGGAGCTTCACCTACAACGCGCTGGGCGAGCGGGCCGAGTGGGCGCATCCCGGAGGCGCCGACGAGCACCTGTTCGACCCCAGCGGCACGTGGCTGGGGACGGCCGGCGCCTACAGCCTCGTCCGTTTCAACGGCCGCAACTGGGTGGTGTACGGTGGCGGCGAGACCTACTTTGTCCACGCCAACAACCTGGGTTCAACCACCATGCAGACGAAGCACGACGGGTCAGTGGTGGAAGACATGGCCTTTTACCCCTTCGGCGCCGTGTGGGCGCAACCGCTCAACGGCTATGGTTACAATTTTGCCAGCCTGCCGTACCGCGACGTCGCCACCAATGCGGATATCACCACCTTCCGCCACTACTCGTTCATTTTGGGCCGCTGGCTCTCCCCCGACCCGCTGGGCGGCCATATTACCAATCCGCAGTCGTTCAACCGCTATGCCTACGTGCTGAATAACCCGACGAGCTTGGTGGATCCCCTTGGGCTGGACTCCTGCAAGCCCACACCCGGCAACAACAACTGTCAAGGGACCAAGCACACGCCTCCTTGCTATGGGATGGTCTGCGCTGACCAGTATTACGGCGGCGCATTGTTCGCCAATTTTGGCTCGTTGGCCGGCACGCAAGTCCCCATCTGTCTGAGTAATGGGAAACTGGGCTACTGTAACCAGAGCGCGAACATTCCATTCTCAGCCAACGGGAGCGACGAATTCGACGCCATTAACTCCGCCAGCGGCGTGTACTGGACCGCCCCTCCGGGCTCCGCTGTGACCGACGCCAGCGGAAGGACATCAACCAGCGCCGGCACCCTCGGCTTCAGCGACACGTTGTGGAGCGAGGCCACGGGCACCAGCAATGTGCTCGAATTCTTGGGACCCGCAACCGATACGACGGGTCTGAAGATGCAGTTCGCCAAGGCGCAGCAGATCCAGGCCCTCCTTTCTGGCAACTACCTGTTCGGGCCGAGCACGCCCGATGCAAGCAGCCGCGGCCCAGGCGTGACTGCGTTTGGCCCGGTCCCAGTATTGATCGACACGATTTATATCCCCGTGTTCGACATCTCCTTTCCAATATTCCAGTGGCCGTGGTCGAAATTGCCTTCGCCCTCCGGGCCGTAGGCCCGGCACCGGCGTGGGCGCGGGCCGCGTGGGTTGGGGCGTCCTGGCCAGGAAGGTATGGAAACAAGAAAATGCGGCTCTGCGTAAGCCTGCTATTTATAATTTCGGTGATCAACGCCGCTCATGCGCAGCAGGCGCCATGCACTGTCGTCGGAAACGTAGTAAAGCTTCAAATGCCATACCCGCTTGAGCCAATACCGCGGGGCGGCAAGTACCTGCCGGGGCCGTTGGTGGTCCCAGATCGACGTTTGGCTCCGGGTGACTTTGTCGCTCACGATGGGTTATTCCATCGAGTGCCCATAGTTTCCGTCGAGGCCGACGAAGGACCCCGTCGCATTGTCATGGTGGAAACATCAATTGGTGACCCTTGGCGCGGTGTGGCCGGGCGAGTACCGGGCCCTCCACCGGAGATCACTGCTGTTCTATCCGCGGCTCGGCCGCAGGATTCGTTTGCCCTGCTGAGAGTCGGAGGGCCGCGCGTGGAAGTTCGATTCGGGTCAAGCCGTGATGCGCTCCGAGCTGGGATCGAAGCCCTGTCGCGCCCCGACCAAGATGGGCTAGAGGGGCCCGATTTGTTCGACGGACTTTTGGAGGCCATCACCTGGTTCGGGTCACCGCAAACTGGTGACTCGATCTTCCAGTTCGGTGGGATCCGCCGCTGGCGTTGGGACAAGTCAAAGGCTTCACAGCTTCGGACCGCCTTGGTCAGCCGGGGGATTCGGCTGTTCAGTCTGGGCGGCGCCTATGACACGCTCGGGGGAGATGACGGCTTGAGCGGAGCGTGGGAGAGCCCCATGGGTACTCTATGCGAGCAGACCGGCGGCGGGTGGCAGGAGATCGGTTATTTGGGCCCTAACGCGCGCGACGACATGCTATGGGAATGGCAGAACGCGGCGAAGGCCCTGTACGATATGGCGGCCTTCGCCTACGTCCTCCGCCTCCCAAGAACGGGTCCGCACGTAAAGATTCAGCTTACGCCGGCAGCGCAGAGGTTCAGGGCGTTCAGCTACCCAAGCCCGTTGCCCGTCTGCCCGCCGCCGACCGCCGCTACGTCGGCAGAGGGCCAGAAGACAAAGTGACCGCCGGCCTGCGCGGCCGGGAGTCCGTAGCGCAGGGCTAGCCATGTAGCCCTGCGGGATTTCCAGATGTGTTTCTGTCGTCGGGTGCATTCAGCGTCAATACATGGAGGGGCGACAAAGCTTGCCCTGAGCAGCGCGAAGGGGCCAAGGCGCGGGCCTTGCGCTACAATACAGCGACGAACCGAATCAGCCAAATCTCGGGCTCAAGCACTGGGATTACCTACGACGCGGCGGGGAACACGACGCAGGATTGGACCGGCTACGCGACGCGAGGCTATACCTGGGACGCGGGGGCCGCGTGACCTCGGTTTCGTCTCCCTCGGGCGGATCGGCGATAGCGACGCACATCTATAACGCGCTTGGACAGCGAGTGGAGCGGACGGGATCGGCGATAGGCTACGGGGGTACGCTAGACGAATATTACGATGCCTTTGGCAACGGGGCGCTGATCATCAACAGCAAGTAGCGCGGGCCGCACAGGCGTAGCGCAGACCGCCGTCTTTGCGGTCTGCGGCTCTTTCCTGGCAGAGGCTAGCTCGGTAGCCTATGATATGGAATCAACGACCTACGACGCGGCGGGCGATCATTGGCAGAGAAGAGGCGCGGACCCCAAGGGCGCGGGGGCCCGCGCTGCGGCCTCCAGCCTTGGATGATCGAGCTGGGCACGAGCGCCGACAATTCCGCCGACTCCTGTCTGGTGTACAATTATTTCACGAGCTGGACGGCTCGCACGAGCTGCCCCAGCCCGAGCGCGGTGCCCACGAGCGGAGCGGGCAACAATGGGAATGTGATGGGCTACTGGTATCAGGACAGCGTGAGCACGAGCCTCAGCCACACGGCGACGTATACCTTCGATGGCGTCAATCGGCTGACGGCGGCTGCGGCGACGGGCAACTCGACCTACAGCCAGAGTTACAATTACACCTCCGACGGCTCCAGCGGCCAATTCGGCAACATGAGCTGCTCCTTAGGCAGCTCCGGCTATTGTCCGCAGGTGACGTTCAGCAGTTCCACCAATCGGATCACCAACATTGGCAGCGCCTCAGCCAGCTACGACGCGGCGGGGAACATGACCAACGACGGGAGCCACAACTACACTTGGGACGCGGAAGGACGGGCGGTGACGGTCGATGGCGGGTCGACCCGCACTTTCACCTACAACGCCCTGGGGGAGCGGGTGGAGTGGGCGTACCCGGGCGGGGCGGCCGAAATGCTGTTCGACCCGAGCGGAACGTGGCTGGGGCAGGCCGGGAATTATAGTCTGGTGAATTTCGGGGCCGGGCACGGGGTGACCTACGGCGGCGGCGAGACCTACTTCAACCACTACAACAGTCTGGGATCGAGCTCCATGCAGACCAAGCACGACGGGTCGGTGGTGGAGGACATGACGTTTTATCCCTTCGGGACAGTGTGGGCGGAGCCGCTCAGCGGCTATGGATACAACTTCGCCAGCCTGCCGGCCCGCGACCTCGGCAGCAATACGGATATCACCGCGTTCCGACAGTACAACTTCACCCTCGGCCGCTGGCTCTCCCCCGACCCGCTGGCCGGCGACATCACCAACCCTCAGTCCCTTAACCGCTATGCGTATGTGATGAATAACCCGACGAGCTTTGTCGACCCGCCGGGGCTGAAGAGCCAGGCGCCCTGTGTGGCACCGCCCGGCTACGTTTTGATGAGCACCAATCCCTGCGCTAAGAGGCCGGCGCACACCTGTGGGGGCATGGTCTGCGCCGATCAGTACTACGGAGGTTCCCTCTTCGAAGGGTATGTCGGCTACCAAGGGGAGAATATCTGTCTCACTAACGGTGTTTTAGGATACTGCAACGAAGGTGCTCTAGGTTTGATTGTCAATGGAAACGACGAGTTTGACGCGACCGCGCAAGCGAATGGAATGTCCTTCACCCCGGCCGGCCAGACGCAGATCGACTCGAGCGGCAGGTCCTCTACCGGAACGGGCTCGTTTACATTTGACGCAGGCGCGTGGATGCAAGCCGAGGGCTTTAGAGACTCCGGGATCCTGGGGAAATACGCACCCATATCCGGATACGGCACCATCATGACTTCCAGCGGAACCCAGAGCGCTGCCTGGGGGAGTTTCGCCGAGAGCCTTACGCCAATGCAGGGAACTAACTTCCTCTCAACGGTCTACAGCACGGATCCCCGAACCGGTTTTAACTATTTTGGCGCGGACTCCAACTTGTCCTATTTGAATGGGAGTCTCAACTCCTTCAACTGGTATGGGAACGTAACTGCGTCCTTTGAAGATGGGGTGCTCACCATCTACATTACGAACCCGCACCCGCACTAAACTTGGTCTTTCCGTGGACCATGATGGGCCTCTTGAGTTCCGGGTTTGGAGGTTCGGCCTAGGATTATTTTGATAGACGAGACATGCACTGCCATGGGGTCAGAGCGAGCGGCACCGGTGCTCGCCGCTCTCACAAAAGGAGTCCTTATGCCAAGCGACAAGCACGCAGCGTGGACCCGGCCCGACTTCTCTGCGCGTTCTATTGGGTGCATCTATGCTCTTGTTCTTCTGGCTCTAATAGGCACTGCTTGCCTGGCGCAGCAGCCCTGCACGGTCCCTGTTAGGGTGCTGGCGTTTGATTCATCCTCGTTTCCGAAGGAGTTCGTCGATCGGGCACTTGCATGGAAGCAAGCTTCCCGCGGAGGAAGACCCGCCAAGCCCGGCCTTCTGGACATGGGGCAGCTCGGGTATGCCGCGCCTCACGCGTCGAAGGTGGTGCTAGACTTGCCGGCGAAGGCCTTTCTTGCTCGCGACGAAAACCATCCAATTTCAGTACGTTCCGTCACTATCGACCGCGGCCCCCGCCGAATTGTCTTCGTCGTGGACAATGGGAAGGAGACGAACTCAGTAGCACGAAAGATCGAAACGGCGGTGATCACGGACATTCTCTCAAAAGCGCGCGCCGAGGATTCGTTTGCTTTGCTCACGGCCCGTGGTCCGCGTGTTACGGTCCTCCTCGGCGCACCCCGCGACACGATCCAGGCGGCGGCTGAAAAGCTTGACAGCTCAATTCAGGGAAAATCCGACGGCGAAGGGGTGCCCGATGCCCTGCTGGAAGCGAGCACTTGGTTACAGACGCAGCGGCCGGGAGACACAATCTTCCTCTTAGCGATGCGTATCGAGGGCAGGCACAAGGCTAGCGTTACCAGGGTCCGCAAGGCGCTGGGTGCAGATCGTGTCCGGCTTTTCGGCTTCCAGTTGGGGCCGACTGCCATCTGGGGCCCCACGTTTGGGACGGACGTGACCAGCGCCGAGGTCGCTGACGGGATGTTCTCCCTGGCCAGCAGAACAGGTGGTGAAGCTGTGTTGGAAAACACGGAAGAAAATGGGTACGAGCTCCGGGATGCCCGCCTCCAACAGCTAAGAGATATTGCGGAGCGGATGTACAACTCCATCACTGAGTACAACGTGCTCGAGCTGAGCTCTGTTACAGGGCACCTCAGGATCAGCTTGTCGCCAGAATCCCAAAAGGGCCTGCTCGTGCCGATGGATGTCCTGTATCCCGGAGACCTGCCCCCGTGCAAAAGCCCGTGAGGTGGATAGGGTGCTCGTGATCACGCGCGGCTTGTCTCTTCACGATCGACCCGATAATCCGATAAAATGCTGGCGAAGATTTCTCACGCGACCGGAAACATGACCAATGAGGGGGTGTACAGCTACGATGCCGAAGGGCGGCAAACGTCCGCCGCCAGTGTCAATTACACCTACGATGGCGGCGGGCAACATGACCGGGGACGGCACCGGCTACAACACGCACACCTGTCAATGGGACGCGGAGGGACGGGTAGTGACGGTCGATAGCGGGTCGACCCGCACTTTCACCTACAACGCCCTGGGGGAGCGGGTGGAGTGGGCGTACCCGGGCGGGGCGTCCGAGATGCTGTTCGACCCGAGCGGAGCGTGGCTGGGGTGGGGCGGGGTTTATAGTTTGGTGAATTTCGGGGGCGGGCACGCGGTGCTCTACGGCGGCGGCGAGACCTACTTCCAGCACTTCAACAGTGTGGGATCGACTGCCATGCAGACCAAGCACGACGGGTCAGTGGTGGAAGACATGGCCTTTTACCCCTTCGGGACAGTGTGGGCGGAGCCGCTCAGCGGCTATGGGTATAACTTCGCCAGCCTGCCGGCCCGCGACCTCGGCAGCAATACGGATATCACCGCGTTCCGACAGTACAACTTCACCCTCGGCCGCTGGCTCTCCCCCGACCCCCTCGCCGGCGACATCACCAACCCCCAGTCCCTTAACCGGTACGCGTATGTGATGAATAACCCGACGAGCTTCGTGGACCCTCTGGGACTTTGGGGGGACTGCCCTCCGTTTGTCATTTGTACCACGGTGTCAGCCCCCTACCCTCCTGACAACGGGGGCGGCGGTGGCGGCGGGGATCGTGCTGATGATCCCGTTTTGATTTACTTCCCCGATGTCCACGGTCGCGGCGCGGGCGGCGGGAGCGCACCGGACATCTCTCATACATGGTGGAAGACCTTCCCCTGCACCCAGAGCGCCACGCAGTTGATGTCCTCGGTGCAGAATAACATGGGACAGTTCGCCGACAATCGGAGCCTGCCCTTCGCGGCGGACTTCCCGTCGGCCCCCCTTCAGTTGGGCCAGCAGTACGATATATTCCCGGGGCTGACAACTGCGGGAGGCGGCATGGCGCCGGTCAACGACCTCCGAGTGACAGTAACAGCGCAGACGCCGAACGCCTGGGTGTTCACCACCGACCCTGCGCACCACTACTTCAATGGCACGGTAGCCTTCATCGCGACTGACGCTGGCAATGCAAACGTCACTTTCTCGATCACGGCGAGCGCGAACTATTCAAGTAAATTCACCAAGTACATACTTGGGTGGAGCATAGAGCCAGGTGAAAACTCCACATGGAAGAACCTCCTTAACGACCTCCAGAGCCATTGCTCGTTAGGGGGTAGCTGATGAGCACCTCTATATCCGCTCCTTCCTCTGAGAAGGGTTTCGGTTCCACTCTGATGGAAGATTCCACGCTAATAAGAGTCATCGTCCTGATTAACTTCTGTCTTCTCGGTCTTTTTGCCTGGCCGCTAAGCCCCACGACCGAGGAGAGGCTGCTCGATGCAGTCAGGAGAAGCGGGGCAGATCAATTGTTGTCTGGAGGGCTGCAGTTGTGGGCCGTAGGTTCGACCCTGGTCGCCACGGTTCTTCTCATAAGGCGAGCTGTCAAGAGATCTCGAGGGACGGAACGCCTGCAGTCCACGCGAAAGAGCCTGATGGTTGACGCGGGCCTGCTGCTGGCATGGTGGCTTACACTTCTAGGCTTATGCATGTACGGCTTTATGCTCGGGATGGGTGGGTGACTGGACGACCATACTTATCGGGGTATATGCCATCTGGATGCAAGGAAAGTGTCGATGTGGACGGGAATTACGCATAGACGATGAGAAATCCGAAAAGATGGGGACGCACAATGGAACGAGCTGGGCCGGCGAGCCGCGCCATGGCTGCTTCGGGAGATCTTGATGTCCGATAGTAATTGGCTCGATCTCGGTCGCAAACCCCTCCGGGCAATCTTGGTCGTCGGGTATGGCCAAGTTGTGCTAGGCGTCCTATATTTCGCCCTGCTCTTCCTGCGCGTCGGGCGGGGGTTGAAGGCGCCGTATCTCGAAGCTCTCGTTTGCTTCCCGCTCTTGCCGGGCTTTTACGTTGTCGCACCGCTGCTCGGAAAACCGGCGCCGGGCCTTGGAACACCGCTGCCTTTGGTGCTGGCCTTGGTCCTCAACTGCGTGATCTACTCGGGTCTGTGGTTGGCCGGCGCAACGCTCTGGCGGCGCGTGCGGCGTCATCACAACATTGGAACATCTCCGAATGTCGTCTGATACTTCGATGCCAGACCTCGGCCGCTGGCTCTCCCCCGACCCGCTCGCCGGCGACATCACCAACCCTCAGTCCCTTAACCGTTATGCGTATGTGATAAACAATCCGACGAGCGCCATCGACCCGCCGGGGCTGAAGAGCCAGGCGCCGTGTGTGGCACCGCCCGGCTACGTTTTGATGAGCACCAATCCCTGCGCTAAGAGGCCGGCGCACACCTGTGGGGGCATGGTCTGCGCCGACCAGTACTACGGCGGCGAGATGTTTGAGGGTTTCGCGGGCCCGAGCGTGGCCGGGATCTGCGTGAATAGTGGGGCTATGGGTTATTGCAACCAGGGCGCGCTGGCCTCCTTTTGGGCAAACGGGAGCGACGAATTCGACGCCATAGACCCGAGCAGCGGGGTGTACTGGACCGCCCCACCGGGCTCCGCTGTGACCGACTCCAGCGGCAGGACATCAACCAGCACGGGCAGCCTAGGTTTCAGCGATCTGGTCTGGAGCACGCTGACCAACACCAGCTCCGTGCTCCAGCCTTTCGACTCCGCCACGCAATCGCAGAAAGATGCATACGCAGCGCAGCTGCAGGCGCTGGCGGTGGGAGGCTATGGTTGGGTCCCGAATCCGGGAGCCGCGACGGCGCAGTCGCCCGGGGAGTCCGCGGTTGGGTGGGGAATCGGCCCCGTGGGGACCGCAAGCATCGTCGACGTCTCCGCCGGTCAGGTCCTTTCAGTTTGGCGAATCTACGGCCCCGTTCCGGTTTCGCTGCCCGGCGGATGGTTTAGAGGCCAATAGGCTTTCATATGCGATTCTCAATAGCCTTCCTACTTTCGCTTTTGGCTAGCGGCCATGCACCAGCGCAGGACCCAGCCTGCACGGTTGTGACAAGCGTCAGGACCGAATTGCCAGCCACCGCCCCTGGGGTGGCTTTGGGCCACTACTACTTTGGACCGCTCCTGGTTCCCGAGCGCCACCTTCCAGCCGGCGCATTTGTAGCGCATGATGGCTCTTTTCATCACGTGCCGATACTTTCGGTCGAGGCGGATGAGGGACCTCGCCGGATTGTACTACTCGAAGCCTTCGATCGAAATTGGCGGGGTCGTGGCGTGAGGATCGGGGGGACGACCTCTGCGTCACCGCCGGAGCTCGCAGCGGTGCTGTCGGTGGCCCGGCCGGAAGACTCCCTCGGCTTGCTGGTGACCGGAGGACCGCACATTGAGGTCCGCCTTGGCTCGCCTAGGACCGATCTCAGCGAGGTCGTGGCGAGCCTGTCACGACTGGCTCCGGACGGGGCCAACGGGCCGGACTTCTTGGACGGGGTTCTCGAAGCAACGCGTTGGTTCGGTTCGCCCCAGCCGGGCGACGCTATTCTTGAATTCGGCATGCCAGACACCTGGGACCGTGCCAAGGCCAAAAGGGTCCGGGCTGAACTGACTAGGAGGGAGATACGTTTGTTCAGCCTGGGCGGCGCATATACAGAGGCGGGAGGCGACGCCGGAGCCAGCGGCGAGTGGCAAAGTCCCCTCGCCCGCCTATGCGACGAGAGTGGAGGCGGGTGGGAGAACCTAGCGTATCTCGGAGTCGACGCCGGCGACACGATGCGGTGGGAGTGGCAGAACGCAGCGAAGGCCCTCTACGATCTGGCAAAATTCGCTTACATAGTACGCCTGGCCAAAACGGGGCCGCGGGTCAAGCTTCAGCTAACCCCCGCCACGTTCGATCGCCCGCAATGGATTCACTTAGCCTATCCTTCGCCGTTGCCTGTCTGCCCGCCGCCTGCCGCACCGCCTGAGAAGAGCCGGAAGCAAGTAGCGCGGACCCCGTAGCGCGGGCCGCCGATTTTGCGGCCTGCGGCTCTTCCCTGGCACGGGCTAGCACGGTAGCCTATCATAATCGGCGGGTGACGCCTACGTCGCGCTTTTTGCGATGTAGGCGACCACGGTCGACCTGGGCACGAGCAGCAACAATTCCGCCGACTACTGCTTGGTGTACAATTACTATACGACCTGGACGGCTCCCACGAGCTGTCCCAGCCCGAGCGCGGTGCCCACGAGCGGAGCGGGCAACAATGGGAATGTGATGGGCTACTGGTATCAGGACAGCGTGAGCACGAGCCTCAGCCGCGCGGCGACGTATACCTTCGATGGCGTCAATCGGCCGGCGACGGCGGTGGCGACCGGGAATTCGACCTACAGCCAGAGTTACAATTACACTTCGGACTCCTCGAACGGCCAATTCGGCAACATGAGCTGCACGACGGGGAGCTCCGGCTACTGTCCGCAGGTGACGTTCAGCAGTTCCACCAATCGGATCACCAACATTGGCAGCGCCTCGGCCAGCTACGACGCGGCGGGGAACATGACCAACGACGGCAGCCACAACTACACTTGGGACGCGGAAGGACGGGTAGTGACGGTCGATGGGGGGTCGACCCGCACTTTCACCTACAACGCCCTGGGGGAGCGGGTGGAGTGGGCGTACCCGGGCGGGGCGGCCGAAATGCTGTTCGACCCGAGCGGAACGTGGCTGGGGCAGGCCGGGAATTATAGTCTGGTGAATTTCGGGGGCGGGCACGGGGTGACCTACGGCGGCGGCGAGACCTACTTCAACCACTACAACAGTCTGGGATCGAGCTCCATGCAGACCAAGCACGACGGGTCAGTGGTGGGAGACATAGCCTTTTACCCCTTCGGGACAGTGTGGGCGCAGCCGCTCAGCGGCTATGGGTATAACTTCGCCAGCCTGCCGGCCCGCGACCTCGCCAGCAACACGGATATCACCGCGTTCCGACAGTACAACTTCACCCTGGGCCGCTGGCTGGGTCCCGACCCGCTGGGCGGCCACATTACGAATCCCCAGTCCTTCAACCGCTATGCGTATGTGCTGAATAACCCGCTGAGCGCCATCGACCCGCTGGGGCTGGACGGTCCTTACACCGCGCCGGCGACGAACCCGTGCGGCTGGTGGACCGGAGCCACCCCGGGCAGCTACGCAGGCTACGCGGGAAAATGCCAGCAGCAATATGCGGCGGCGTGGGCGGCGGCCCTAGCGAACTACGGGAGCGGTTGCTTAGCCGGGGAGTACGGCTGCGGCGCCGCAACCTCCAATAGCAGCGCATCCCTTGCTTACGGCGCCGACTTTTTCGATGCGATGCTGTGCTTTGCGCAGGGCAACACTGGGTGCGGCGCCAGCGTGGGCACCGACGCCCTGGGCAACATCGGATTCACTGTGAATCCGTATTTAGAGCCTACACAGCCCACCTACACCCCCCCGACCACATCGCCGAGCGGGGAAATAATCGTCCCGGGCTACTTCTCCTGGGAGACCTGGGAGACAGCCCCGACGTCCAGTCCCAACCTGAGCATGATGACCTTGTCCAGTACTTTCCCGAGCGCCGCTTCCGACAGCGGCTTCAGCATAGGTTCGAACAACCAGGTCAATTTCCAGCCCGCCGGATTTACTTGCGTGACATGCGGGCCCTGGACGGATGGTGGAATGCTCACGAAACCTATGGGTAAGCCCGCGACCGCCACTGCGCAGCCGGGCTCGCCAGCGGCGACCGCTTTTTCCGGCGCTTTCTTGCCCGGCTCGGCTCCGGTATTTTTCCCCGTGCCCTCGTCCCCATAGCCCACGAGGTGGAGGGCGCGCCAGAGCGGGCGCGCAAGGAAGGAGGCTTAATGAAAAGCTTTCGACATAGGAAACGCTTACAGCCCATTGATGCACAAAATGAAAAGCCGCAGAGTATCTGGACCGCGAAACTCTGCGCTACGCTGCTCCTGGGACTGGCTGCGCTCGTCCCCGCGGTCTCCTTCGCAGCCCAAGCCGCGCCCGCCGCCACCAAGGCTCCAGCCAGCCTCACCGCCGAGCAGATCCTGGCGGAGGTTTCCCAAACCTACCGTGGCCTTAGATCCTTTCGCTTCCTCGAGCGCGACAAAAACACGGCGTCAAAGATTTTCGGCGCGCCCGCCGACCCGGCCTTTTATGGCCCTTTTGATCGCAGCCTCCCGCCCGATAGCGTCGTACGCTACGAAACCGACTTATATGTATCCACCCCTGGAAAGATCCGGATCGTTGTGAGTTCTTCGCAAGGCAAAATTCTGGTGGTTTCGAGTGGCCGGAATACCTGGGCGTACATCCCCGATTTGGAGGAATACATTGAGGCCGCCGGCGCGCCGCTGCTACAAGAGCTGTGGACGGACACAAATTACCCCATTTTCTTTGTCAGCGGTGATTTGGCCTGGTCCAGGACCCCGTCTAAGGGGGCGGCGAAGCTGCGAGGCGAGGAATCTTTGAGTCTCGGAGGCCGGAAAGTGCCGTGCTACGTTGTGGACGTCCCCGCCATCAGCTGGCCGAGGCTTTGGATTGACGAGCAGCGATTCATAGTTTTGCAGGGCAAGTGGCACTACAGGGGGGCCTATTATACCTGGCGCCTGACGAAGGCGGACCTCGGCCCGATATCGAACGATGTCTTTCAATTTGTCGCTCCGGGCAGTGCCCGCCGTGTGGACTCATTCAGCGCTCCGGCCAGTGCTGGGCAGCACGCCGAGAAGGGGCCCGGATACACCGCGGTTCTGAGTCTTTCAAGCCCTCCCTCGTTAGATCAGCTTGAGCAGAAGCTCGTGTACCTTCTCATTGGCTCGGAAATGGAAGCGAAGGCACATGACTTTACGCTCGGGAGCCTCGGCGGCGAAACTGTGCGACTTGACGGCTTGCGCGGCAAAATCGTGGTGCTGGATTTCTGGGCGAGCTGGTGCGAGCCCTGCCAGGAAGAATTGGCGGCCATGCAGAAGCTGCACGACGAGCTCGCATCAAAAGGGGTGGTTTTTCTCGGAATTGACGACGAGAGCTCGGACACGGTGCAGGATTTTGTCAAGGCTCACGGCTACACGTTTCCGATGCTTCTTGACCCAAAGCAAACTGTCCATGGCCTTTACGGCGTTCGCCTAGCGCCGACGACGGTGGTGATCGACCGCAAGGGCAAAATCGCTGCCCGCTACATCGGCGCGGGCGGTGAGGCACAACTCCTCCGCGCCCTCAAATCCGCCGGGCTCAACACCGCGCCTTGAGGGTAGCGAGCGGGGTAGCGCAGAGGTACGCGCTTTTTGCGTTCCTCTGCGGCTGTTCCAGGGGAAATGACGTTCTACGGGCGCGGAATCGAAGGAGCAAGTAGCGCGGACCCCGTACCGCAGACCGCCGGGTTTGTGGTCTGCGGCTCTTTGCCAGCCGTGTGATACGAGGCTAGGTCGCTAGCCTCGCGAGCGGCGACAGCCCTGACCGATGATGCGGGGTCACCCCCGACGCGGCGGCAACCCCGGCACCACGCCCGGAGTGTACACATTAACCGTCACCGGAACCTACGCTTCCGGTTCGACCACCCTGACCCACAGCGTCAGCCTTACCCTACAGGTCAATCGGCAATCGGCAATCGAAAATCGCAAATGAATCAGTCCAGCGTTGCCGCGCTGCCTTCGGTGAGCCGCTTCAGTTGGCGCAGGGCCGCCTCATACTTGGGAAATTGCTTCTCCGCCTGGCGAAACTCCGCCGAGTGGACGACGCGCCGGTGCCCGCGGTGCTCGGTGGGAAACCGCATGTGCAGCATCTCATGAAACACCACGTACTCCACCAGATTCCGCGATACCTGGGGTGAGTCAAACCAGCGCGTGATGGTGATGGTGCGGTGGGCGTCATCATAATGGCCCAGCGACCGGCGCGACCGCTTGCGGCTCCATCCGATGCGCGCGGCGGGCAGTTGGCCGCTGAAAAACTGTCGATTGAGGGCGGTAAATATTTCCACTAAATCAAAATGCCGCCCGCGTGCCGGCAGCAGGCGCTTCGCGCCGCGCTGGCGGCGCGCCTCGTCGATGCGGTGCCGTACCGCGGGCTTGAAAGTGTAAGCGAGATAACACTCGCGTGCTTCGCGCGAGGGCCGGCGGCGGAAAAGCTGGGCCAACAGAATCTCGGCCAGGGCTTCGAGCACCAGCGGCGGCGCCTCCGACAAAATGTCGGAGACGCGGACCTGCGCGCGATTCTCACGCAAGCGTATCGTGCTGCGCAATCCGGCGAAGGTGCGAAATTCAAACTGGAATTCCGGCATCGGCCGTCGCAAGCTCATGCGGTGAAAGGCGCGGCGAAAGATTTGTTCGGGGGGTTCCGGGGGAGCGCCCACGCCGGGCGACAATGGCAATAGAAGTTGTTCCATGCGCTCTGACGAGAAGAAGTTAGAAGATGGAAGCTAGAAGTTAGAAGCTGGAAGACGGAAGCTAGAAGTTAGAATCTAGAAGCTAGAATGAAAACGAGACCGCGCCCGGAAGTCTCGCTTCTAACTTCTAACTTCCAGCTTCTAGTTTCTGTTTCCTTAGTCCTGGTCCGAGTCTGCGGGAACGCCGGACTTGTGCTCCTTCTTCCGCAGTTTTTGTTCTTCCTTGGCGCGTTTCTTGTCTTCTTTAGCCCGCTGCTTCGCCTCCTGGGCATCGGCTTTCTGCTGTTCTTTTTCGGTGGCAAATTTCTTTTGCTGCTCGCCGAGCGCTTTGGTGGCGCCGTCCAGCGTGTCGGTGAGATCATCAATCGCATCGCGCAGCGTGTCGGCATAGGCGGGAGCGGTCGCATCCGGCGATTGCTGAATCCTCCGCAGTTGCTCCAACTGGGTCGCTCCCGCCTCGAGCACCGCGCACAGGCCCTTGCGCATGTCAGTGTTGCGGTCGTAGTGGTCTTCGATCCAGCTTTTCAGCTCCTCATCGATGCTGACGAACTGCGACAGGACTCTATTCAGATATTTTCCGATGTCCTCGGTGGTCACGGCGGGATTGCTGCGCGCCGTCTCAAAGCGCGCCAGGCGGACCTGCTCGAAGTCAAGATAAAGCTGGATGCGCTCGGAGGGTTCCTGGGCTTCGCGCAGTTTGTCCTGCTCTTCGTCAGTGAGAAAGTCGCCCTGTTGCGCCAGCGCGCCGGCTCCCGACGTCGCCAGCAGCACCGCGAGAGCGAGGAGTCGAAGGAATCTCATCTTCCCCACCCTGGAGCGAAATGAGCCTCGGGCGGCGCGGGCTTGCCTTCCTTCGAGCGTGCGCCTCCGGCGGGGAAAAGGGCGGCGATGACTTTCTCGCGCAGCGCGTTGATTTGCCGCACCACGCTCTCGATGTAGTCGCGGTCCTCGAAGGGAACGTGGCGTTCGGAGTCCTGAAGTCCGCGCGCGTCCTCGCGCAAGGCAATGTCCAGCTCCTTGAAGCCGCTGGGTTGTTTGACGGCGCGGCGTCCGGAGGCCTCGAGGCCGTTCCAGGAAGCTTGCACGAGATCCATGTAAGCCGTCAACATCTGATGGCAGACCTGGTGATCGTCCTGCTCGCAGCCCTGCTCCCCGCGCAGAAGTCTGAAATGAGCTAATCGAATTTCATACTTGGCTTTCTTCACCGGGTCCTGTTCGCGCTGAATTCGCGCTTGCAAGTCGTCCTCCGTATCCACTCGAACAGCGCCCGACAGAAACGCAGCCGTCCCCGCAAGAATAACGAGGGTTGCCCACGCAACCGCGGCAAGGAGGGCAGACGGCTTCACAGTGCGTATTATAGCAGCTACTTTCCCAGCATGCGGCGCAGCAGTTTCACTCGTTGCTGCGCTTGCCACTCCTGATCGGGATCTTCGCCATGAGAGAGGGCGAGATATCGCTGATACGCTCCCAAAGCCTTGGGACGGTCACGGAGATTGTCGTAGCAAGTGGCGAGAAAAAAGAAAACGGCGGCCGGCGGATTGGGGGCGCGAGCCTGCTCCTCAAACAAGGGGATCGCTTCGGCATACCGCTTCTCGAAGTAAAGGCTGGAGGCGAGCCCGCGCGCCGCCTCGCGGTTTTGCGGGTCGATTTTCAAGGCGGCGCGGAATGCGGCGTCAGCCTCGGGAAATTTCTGTTCGTCGAGCAGCGTCTGCCCCAGGGCGCGATGCAAGTCCGCTTCGCCGGGAGTGGCAGCCAGCGCCTGCCGGTAGAATTTTTCCGACTCGGGAAATTTCCTGAGCAGCGCGTAAACGTCGCCCAGCGCGTCGGCGAGACCCGGCGTCTCCGGCCTCGCCTGATAGACCTTGAGCAAATTGTCGAGAGCCTCTTCGTTTTTCCCTTGTTGAAGATCAATCCGCGCCAAGTGAAATCGCGTGTCCAAATCGTCGGGCTGCGCCGCCAGATATTGCTCGAAATGACCGGCCGCCTCAGCCGGCTGGTTCAATCCTTCAAAGGCAAGCGCCCAGCCCAATTGCGCCTGGCTCAGTTTGGGGTCGAGGCTCGCGGCTTTCTCGAATGCCGCCCGCGCTTCTTCAAATCGCTTTTGAGATAGATCGAGCTGACCGAGATCAAAGTAGGCGATGGCGAGCGTGGGCTCGAGACGAATGGTCTCCTGAAATTGCTTCTCCGCCGCGGCAGCCTCTCCGGTCGCGGCCAGGGCGCGGCCATAGTAAAGGTGAGCCCTCGCGTTTTGAGGCTTCAGTGCCGCCGCCTTTTCCAAGTGCGCGCGCGCGTCCTCGGGCCGCTTCATCTCCATGAGCAGAATACCCAGGTTCAATCGCGACTCGAACAAGTCAGGCTGAAGCTCGATCGTCCTTTGATACGCCGCGACTGCGTTCTCGTTCTGATGCAGGCCGGTGTAGGCGTAACCAAGATTGAACCACGCGGGGGCCATGTCCGGCTGGAGTTCGACCGCCGATTTCAGCGACTTGACCGCCGCCGCATAATCGTGGCCGTTGAGCGCGTCTTCGGCTTCGTGCAAGAGCGCTTCCAGTTTGGAGGAATCGGAGTGATGTTGCACGTCCTGCGCGCGGCCGGATATGCAAGCGCAGAGAATCAGCGCGGCGAAGCACAGCGCCCACGCCGCCAACGCGGGGCGGTATCGCTGCGACCTCTGTCCCTCAAAAGCCTTAACACGGAGGCCACAGAGACCCTCCGTGAACTCTGTGTTGAATCTTTGTCGATCACGCATGGTGAGCCAAATAGGGCGCCAAAAATCTTCCGGTATGCGACCGTGGATTCTTGATTAACTCTTCCGGCGTCCCAGCGCCGACCACGAAGCCTCCCGCATCACCGCCTTCCGGCCCGAGGTCGATAATCCAATCGGCGGTCTTCAATACTTCGAGGTTATGCTCGATGATCAGAACGCTCGCTCCCGCTGCGATCAGTTTGCGAAATGCCGCGAGGAGTTTATGGATGTCGTCAAAGTGGAGGCCGGTGGTGGGCTCGTCAAAAATAAAGAAGGCATTCGCGCTGGCCTCGTGGGCGAGGTACGCCGACAAGCGCACGCGCTGCGCCTCGCCTCCTGAGAGCGTCGTGGCGGACTGCCCCAGGCGCAGGTAGCCTAGGCCAACCTCATCCAGGATGCGGAGCTTGTTGGCTAACTTCGGTGAAGCGGCGAAGAAACTAATCGCTTCCCTCACCGTCATGTGCAGCACGTCGTCGATGTTTTTGCCCTTATAGCGGATTTCGAGGATGCTGGGCTTGAAGCGCCGCCCGTGACACTCCTCGCAAACCAGCTCCACGTCGGCGAGGAACTGCATCTCCACCGTCACCGTGCCGTCGCCCTGACAAGTTTCGCAGCGCCCGCCGGGGATGTTGAAGGAAAAGTGTCCGGCGGTCAGTCCTCTTTTGCGCGCTTCGGGCGTGGCGGCGAAAATCTCGCGGATGGCGTCGAAGGCTTTGATGTACGTTACCGGATTGGAGCGCGGCGTCCGCCCCAGTGGCGACTGGTCCACCAGCACGATCTCGCCGATCGCGGTATCGCCTTCGAGGCTCTCGTATTCGGCGCGCGGCGCGCCCAGCCCGCGGCGCGAAATCACGGCATTGTAAAGCACGTCGTGGACCAGCGTGGATTTGCCGGAACCGGAAACGCCGCTCACGCAGACCATTAGCCCCAGCGGAATTTCCACGTCGATCGACTTCAAGTTGTGCTGGCGCGCCCCGCGAATCTTCAGCCGGTTCCTGCCCGGCCGGCGCCTTTCGCGCGGAACGGGATTCTCGATCTGGCCCGAAAGGTAACGGCCGGTGAGCGAGTGCGGATCGGCGAGCAGGCCCTCCAGTCCGCCGGCGTAAATCACTTGCCCGCCGTGTTCGCCAGCACCGGGACCCATGTCGAGAAGGTGGTCCGCCTGCCGCAGCATGTCCGGGTCGTGCTCGACGACAAGGACCGTGTTGCCGAGATCGCGCAGGCTTTTCAAAATCTCGATCAACCGGTGCGTGTCGCGCGGATGGAGGCCGATCGAAGGCTCGTCGAGGACGTAGAGCGCGCCCACCAGGTTCGAGCCTAGCGCCGTAGCCAACTGGATGCGCTGCGCCTCGCCGCCGGAGAGCGTCGAGGCCAGCCGATCGAGGGTCAAATATTCCAGGCCGACCTTGTAGAGGTACCTGAGGCGCGACCGGATTTCCTCCAGCACCCTTTCGGCCACCGTCTCCTCCGCCGCCGTCAGGCGAAGCTCGTTGAAGAAGCGGTAGGCCTCCTGAATCGACAGGCGGCAGACCTCAGTGATGGTCTTGCCGCCCACTCGAACGTTCATCGCTTCGCGGCGCAGGCGGCCACCCTGACAGTCAGAACACAGCGAGTAGCCGCGATATCGGCTTAGAAAAACACGGATGTGCAGCTTGTACTTCTTCCGCTCCAGATAATCAAAGAAACCGCGGAGGCCGCCGAAATTCTCGTCGCCCTCCAGCACCCATTGCCGCGCTTTGTCCGGGAGTTTGTAATACGGCACGTCGAGCGGAACTCCGGCCGAGCGCGCGGCGTCTCTCATTTCGCTCGCAAACGAGCGATAGCGCGGCTTGGTCCACGGCTCGATCGCGCCGCCAGCGAGAGTCTTGTTCTTGTCGGGGATGACAAGATCGAGGTTATAGTCGATCGTGTTGCCAAATCCCTGGCAGCGCGGGCAGGCCCCGAAGGGATTATTGAACGAGAAAAGTCGCGGCTCGGGCTCCTGATAGACAAGGTTGCAGCGCTTGCACTCGAAGCGCTCGTTGAACACCAATCGCTCCGGTTTTGTAGCGCGGGCCTCTGGCCCGCCACTTCCAGTCGTAGCGTAGGTCTCTAGCCTCCGGCTTTCGGCCTCCGGCGCGACAAATTCTAGGATGGCCTCTCCCGACTCGCGATAGCACAGCTCGAGAGAATCGATGACCCGCTGACGAATCTCCGGTCCGATCGCCAGGCGGTCAACCAACACGAAAACCGGCCGCGCAAAGTCAACTTCCAGGAGCGACTCGGGCGTGGAAAATTCGAATAATCTTCCGTCCTGATACAGGCGGTTGAAGCCGCTCTGACGGAGCGAGAACAGCCTTGGCTTCAAAACATCATCAGGGGGCGTGGGTCGCTGAAGCGCTGCGTCAGAGGCGTTTCGTGCCGCTTTGGCTGGCTTGTTTTGCCGCGAGCGTCCCGCCTCGCGGGATCGCCCGGTCGGCTTTGTGCCTGACTCCGATTTCGCGGCTTCACCGCCGCCAGGCTCGCGAGCCACGGCGGGATTCACCTGGAACAAAACGTAAAATCGCCGGCCCGGATCGAGCGCCATCACGCGGTCGGCAATCTCGTCGACGCTGTCTTTCCGCACCACGCCGCCGCAGCGCGAGCAAAGGGTCACGCCCACGCGGGCGAAGAGGAGCCGCAGGTAATCGTAAGTCTCCGTGGCGGTGGCGACCGTGGAGCGCGGATTGCGCGTGGAGTTTTTCTGGCGAATCGCCACGGCGGGCGCGATGCCGCTGACCTCATCGACGTCGGGCTTTTCCATGCGCTCCAGGAACTGGCGCGCGTAGGCGGAGAGCGATTCGACGTAGCGGCGCTGGCCTTCCGCGTAAACGGTGTCAAAGGCCAGGCTGGACTTGCCCGAGCCCGAAACGCCGCTCACCACGGTCAGTTGGTTGTGAGGGATCTCGAAATCGATGTTTTTCAGATTGTGGACCCGCGCGCCGCGCACTCGGATGGCGTCGCCATTCGAAACCGCGGCGGCAGGCCCGGTCGGAGGCTCCCCCCTCGTCGTCGGATGGAATGTCGTTTCGATGCCCATGGGCTTCGACTCGGCTAACGGCGGAGATTCTTCGCTCCCCTGTGCTCCGCTCAGAACGACATAGGTCTTGCGCTGTCCTCTTGAGCGAAGCGAAGCATCTTCTCATCAAGCGGCCCGGCAATTCTCCGCCTCAGTCACACAGTGAGCGCCGCCGCGATGCGCCGAACTTTTCATTATAGAAAGCTCTGAAGGGCGAGTAAAGCACACGGTCGCGAGCGAGTTTCGATTTTCGAATTTGGAGTTTCTGCTCTTATTTGTCGCGAATCTGAATCAAGACAATCACCATCGCCAATCCAATCAGCGCCATGGCGCCGCGCCAATAGAACAGGGGATCGAGAATGATCAGCGGAACTACTCCCATGACAGTTTGGTAGATCCGAACTACCAACCCGATGGCAAGCGCCACCCCCGCAAGACCCAAAAGGATATTCGGAAGTCCCTTCATGTGACCCTCCCTTGTTGAAGATCTGTGTTTTCCTTTTTGTTCCGTGCGCGCATTATAACGCTGCTGTCAGCCACCTGCACAGCCCGCACGTGTCCTTGGGGCATTCAGCGCCCCTCGGTGCGCCGTTTGATGATTGGCTATCGGGCAGGTTCGACCGTGAGTTTCAAGCCGATGGCTCTGGTAACGGCGAATAATGTTGACAAGCGGGGATTGCCGCGAACGGACAATGCTCGATAAAGGCTCTCTCGCTCGATTCGAGCGGCCTTGGCCACTTTGGCAATGCCCTGCGCTTGGGCAAGGTGGCGTAGTGCAATCAGCAGAACGCGCGGTTCGTCCTCATCCTCTAAGGCAGCTTTAAGGTACTCGGCCGCAAAGTCAGGGTCCTTCCGGAGCCGGCGAACCATAGCTTCATCGTGGGAGACACTAGCTTTACGTTTCATGGGTTTCGGCCCTCTCTTTGTAATCCTTCAGGTGCTCCAGCGCCCGTTCAATGTCTGACGACTGTTTTCGCTTGTCGCCACCGCATAAGAGCAAGACACAGGCCCTGCCCAGCATTGCGTAGTAGACCCGGTAGCCGGGTCCCCAATCGATCCGCAACTCGCAGACGCCTTCGCGCAGGGACTTACAGTCGCCAAAGTTGCCTGCCGCAAGCCGGTTGATTCGGGCCGCAACCTTTGCCTGGGTGCGAGCATCAGCTAGTTGCGAAAGCCAGTCGTCGAACACATCCTTTCCGGCACGGCTAACATAGTGACGAACTTCGATCACGTTTTCCATTGTAACTTATAGATCACACGTCGGCAAGAGATTTCGCTCTGCCACCGATTGAGGTTATACTTTGACCTGAAGGAGCGAATTCATTATGGCCTATTGTCCCGAGTGTCTGGAAGAATATGCGGAAGGCTCCGTGGAGTGTGTGGATTGCCACGTGCCGCTCAAGTCGGGCGCGCCGCCCGCTCGTGACGACGAGACGCCGGAGCCGAACCTCGAGTTAGTGACCATTCACACCTTCAGCGGTCCCACAGCGGCGCTGGACTCAGAGCTCGCCAAAAACGTTTTGGCCGGCGATGGTATTCAATGCGTTCTAACCGGTGAGGGATCAGCAGAAATTCTGCCAGGGGTTGATCTCGTCCTGATGGGGGTTCGCAAAGAAGATGCCGAGCGGGCCAAGGAAGTCCTAGAGAGTTATTTCGATAACCCACCGGATTTTCCCGCCGAGGCTGAGGAGGACAGGAATTAGGGATCAGGAATTAGGAATTAGGGATTGGGAATTAGGGGTTAAGAATCAAGACAAGAAACGCGTCAAATCAATAAAGTGGAATCCGACCTCTGGCTAATTCCTAACTCCTAATTCCTGATTCCTGGTTTCCTCAACTCCGCTTCCAGTCGGGCCACCGCGCGCTGAGCGTCCTTCGCGTCGAGCGCATCCTTCTCGGAAGGGAGCGCGTCCAGGTACTTCTTGTAAGCGTCAAGAGCCTTCACCTTGAGTCCGATCTTTTCATACACCTTGCCCAACCCGAGGTAGGCGGGCGCGTAAGTGGAATCTTCCTGCATGGCTTCCTGAAAACGGCTGAGCGCGGCGTTGTACTTCTTCTTCTTGAGGTAGAAGTTGCCGATTTCTACGGATTTCCTCACGCCGGGCGGCGAGTATTTGTGGGGGTCGTAAGTCGCGGCGTCCGGATCAACCTCAGGCTTGGCCTGACGGTCCTGAGCCTGCGCGCCTTGGCCGAGCAGGGCCGCTGCCATATAAGCAAGAAAAACCCAAATGCCTAAAGACCGCATTTTCCTAGTTCTCATCCTGCCGGTCCTTCCGGGATCTGAGATCTTTGAAGAGTTCGGCGACTGACCCGAACTCTTTTAACCTCCCCTGGGCGATATCTTTGTCTGCTTCCCGTTCTTTCCTTTGCCACTTAGGAGTCCAGAACCATAGCTGATCTTTCTTCGGCTCGGCCATGATGAATCTCAGGTCGTGAAAATTCCGACAGCCCGATTTTCTAACCGAACTGCGCGAAAATCAAGAATACTGAGGCCCGTGGCGAAGAAATCGGTTACCACCGGTTTGGAGATTGCCTTGTGGCGCGCGAAAGTAGTATACTAGTAGTATGAAGGCGAAGACTTCGATCACACTATCAGGCGATATCCTGGCGAAGATTGACCGTTTGGCCGGGGCCAAGCGCTCCCGGTCGGCATTCATCGAGCGCGTCCTTCGCAGACATCTAGCCGAGCGCGCACGGGCAGCACGGAACGCACGCGACTTGGAACTAATCAACAAGCACGCGGAGGAGCTCAACGCTGAAGTTGAGGACGTGCTTCGATACCAGACGCTGCCGGAAGACGAGTAGCCTGGGGGTAAGGATGAGGCGAGGAGAGGTTTACCGAGTCCATAAGCCGAAGGGCGACCCTAAGCAATACCGCCTATTCGTAGTGGTGAGCCGTCAGGCCCTGATTGACTCCACGTTCTCCACTGTAACTTGCGCGCCGGTATACACCCGAGGCCACGGCTTATCGACCCAGGTGGCAGTTGGACCGGACGAAGGGCTGAAGCATTCATGCTGGATCAGTTGTGACAATCTTATAAGCGTTCCCAAAAGCGACCTCACGAACTTCGTTGGGTCCCTTCCGAGTTCGAAGGTCGCCGAATTGAACCACGCCCTAAAAGTAGCCCTCGACGTCATGTGAGATTGCGGATGGCGCAGTTGCGTGGCCCAGATCGGCCCCCCAATCCCAGTCCCGAACTGATTCAAGGCCCGTACGACTTCGTATTGCCGTTGCGCGAATTCGTCACGGTGAATTGTCCGCTGGAGCTTGCTGAGACTTTGATCCAATTCCCTTCCTGCTGATCACGATTGGCAATGAAAGCGTCGGCAGCATTGTGAGCGTCGCCGCCCGCAGTGGCGTAGTGAAGCTGCCAGATATCCATAAGCCCAGGCGAGTTGTGAATGGTCTGCCAGGCTTCGGGCGAGCCGCCTTTCGTGGCGCCGTTGTTCATGATGGCCACGCGCGGGTGCAGCGCATCCACGATCACGGGCGACCCGGACTGATTCAGGCCGTGATGGGTGCTGAGATAAACATCCACCGTCCCCACACGATTCATCGGGCAAACCAGCTCGTATTCTTTGTTCCAAGTCAAATCCCCAAGATCGATCATGCGGAACTTGCCGAACGTGATGAGCATGCCGATGGAGCGAGCATTTTCGGAAGGGTCCGGCTCGCGCAGCCGGGTGGTGGCGCAAAGCGGATTCGGCCGGCCTGCCCCGAAGCGGTCGGGGCCCGCGCCCTCGAGCGGCCCGGCAATCTGGTCTCCCGCCGCCGTCAAAATCTGCACCTCGATGCCTCGAATTGGAATGCGGTCGCCCGGCTTGGCCAGAATCTGGTTCCCCTTGGCTCGGGTTTCGAGGTACGCCTGATACAGCTCCTGCGCTCTCGGGCTGGTCTCGACCGACGGGCCGTGATCGACAAAATTGCGGATGGGGATGCGCGCCGCCAATTGCG
This sequence comes from Terriglobia bacterium, assembly GCA_050013575.1. GTDB lineage: Bacteria > Acidobacteriota > Terriglobia > UBA7540 > UBA7540 > DASYXZ01. The sequence continues at coordinate 164,557 of JBEKEZ010000001.1, forward strand.
GAACGCCACCGACGTGGTCTTCGTGGTAGTGCGTCACCACAAGGTAGTCGATCTGCTTGACGCCCGCTAAATTCGCCGCCGCCACAATGCGATCCGCGTCACGCCCGTTGAATCCCGACCAGCCCGTATCCACCAGCATCGATTCGCCGGAGGGAGAGACGAACAACGTCGCCTGCCCGCCTTCCACATCAATGAAGTAAACGTCGAGCGTGCTCGCCGCCCGCGCCGAAGACACGGCGAGGAACAGCACCGCAAGCAGAATAGTTTTTCGCATGATAGGAATCGTATCACAGAGTGGCTGCTGGCGAATTGCAGAGTGGCGTCTACGTCCAACGAAACCAGCGCTGGGCCAAGACGTAACACACAACTCCCCAAGCGCCCATGATGAGCAGGCGCGTGGCTTGCGCGGAGAGCGACGCGCCTTCCAGCACCGTGGCGCGCAGCGCGTCGATGAGCGCGGTGAGAGGCAGCGCCTTGATCATCGGCTGCACAACGGCAGGAAAGCGCTCATAGGAGAAGAAGACTCCGGAAAAGATCCACATGGGCATCATGACGACGTTAATCAAGCCGCTCACTGTCTCGATCTTCTGCGCCCGGCTGGCCGTGAGCAGGCCCACTCCGCCAAAGCACAGCGCGCCGACGACGCACACCAGAAGGATCGACAGCCACGAACCCATGACGCGCATGTGAAACGCGAGCACGCCGAAGCCGAGGAGCAGCACCAGGTCAATCATGGTGAGGATCAGCCGGCTGCTGGCGAGGGCCAAAAGAAAATCGCCGCGCCGCATGGGGCTGGCCACAAACCGCTTCAGCAATTTGCGCTGGCGCAAATCCACCAGGCCAAACCCGATGCCCCACATCCCCGAATTCATCAGGTTCATGCCCAGCAGGCCGGGAATGAGGAAATCAATGTAACGCGCGCCGGGCTCGCTTGACGTTTGTGCCGACGTGGGCAGAGTGTCCTTGCGGCCCGCCGCAGTCTGGAGTGCGTCATCGACAATCGTGCGAGCCATCACGCTCTCGGGGCGAGCCGGGTCGAATCGGAATTCGAAGCCGCCACCGGCTTGCGGCGTCACCACCAGGTCGAATTTGCCCAGGCGAAATTGATTGAAGGCATTCGCGGCCGGCAACACCTCCGCATGGACGGAGCTGGCGCGAGGCGAAGACTGTAGCAACTCCATCGCGTGCGACGCGCCCGGGCCCTCAGCCACAACCACGCGGCTTACGTCCGCAGGTTTGTTGCGGAAGGCAATCCCCAACCCAGCCGCCAGAAGCACCGGGAACGCAAACACCCAGAAAATCACTTCCGGCTCGCGCCACAACTCCTTCATGCGCACGAGAAGCAGTTGCGAGTAGCCTTTCCACCGGCCGTTCTCGGGAATTGCCGAATGTCGATTGTCGATTGACGATTGACGATTGACCATGGAAGAAAATGGAAACTGGAAATTGGAAACTAGAAACTCGCTGGCATCACCCAAGGCCGATCTTCGACTTTTGAGTTTCGAATTTCGACGACTTCAATCGTAAATCGGCAATCGAAAATCGGCAATGTCTCTCATTCTTCCCGCAAGTGCCGTCCGGTCAAATGAACGAAGACGTCCTCCAAGCTGGCTTGGCGCGTGGTGAGGTGCAGCAATTGCGCGCCGCGGTTCTCTAACGCGGCGAGCAGAGCGGGAATGGTTTCGTGCGGCTCGCGCACGCTCAGCACCAACCGGCCGTCCTCTTCATGCACCGCCTCGACGCCAGGCAGATGTTTCCAAATGTCCTTCGCCCTCGAACCGTCACCCGTGGCGCCGATCGCGCCCGTGGCATTAAACTCCACCATGTGGTGCCCTCCCAATCTCTCGATCAGTTCCGCCGGAGTGCCGGAGGCGATCAAGCGGCCGTGGTCGATGATGGCGACGCGGTCCGAGACGCGCTCGGCTTCGTCCATGTAGTGCGTGGTCAGCAGGACGGTCCCGCCGCGGCGCTGAAAGGCGCGAATGATTTCCCACACCTGCCGGCGGCTTTGCGGGTCAAGGCCCGTGGTGGGCTCGTCGAGGAAAAGGATTTTCGGGTTGGCCACCAGGGCCGTGGCTACCGCCAGGCGCTGTTTCTGTCCGCCCGAGAGCTTGCCCACCCAGGCATTGGCCTTTTCGGTGAGCTGCATTTCTTCCATAACTTCCGCCGCCGATTTCGGGCGCCGATAAAAGCTGGCGAAGAGGTCCAACGTTTCGCGGACGGTCAGCTTTTCGGAGAGCCGCGTCTCCTGCAACGAGATGCCCAGCAATTCCCTCAGCTCGCGGCTGTGGGCGTTCCAGGTCTTTCCCAGAATCTCAACCTCGCCAGCGGTCGGAGCGAGCAGGCCCTCGAGAATCTCGATGGTGGTTGTTTTGCCCGCGCCGTTCGGCCCCAGCAGGCCGAAACATTCGCCGGCCAGAATTTGCAGGTCGAGCCCGCACACCGCCTCCACTTTCCCGTCGTAGGTCTTCCGCAGGCCGCGACAACGAATCGCTACGTCCATGCACGTATGTTACCAGCGTACTCGAGAAGTTCAAGGCCGACGACGGCGTGCCGGAACTGAATAAGGGATGCTGCCAGTCAGTAATCCGTGTGAAGCGGAAAGTAGTACAATGGGTCGTATGAAGACGAAGACTTCTATCACACTATCAAGAGACCTGTTGAAAAGGATTGACCGACTGGCCGGAGCGAGACGGTCGCGCTCGGCATTCATCGAAAGTGTCCTCCGTAGACATCTAGCCGAGCGCGCGAAGGCTGCACGTGACGCCCGGGAACTCGAGATACTCAACCGCACGGCGGATGAAATGAATGCCGAAGTCGAGGATGTGCTTCGGTACCAGGCGCCCGTCGACTTCTACGATTCGGAGCTTTGATGAGGCGGGGAGATCTCTACAGGGTCCACAAGCCAAAAGACGACCCGAAGCGATATCGCATATTCGTGGTGGTGAGTCGTCAGGCCCTGATTGACTCTAAGTTTCCAACCGTGAATTGCGCCCCGGTTCATACCAGAGGCGAAGGCCTGTCAACCCAGGTCGCAATTGGACCGGATGAGGGGCTGAAGCATCCAAGTTGGATCATTTGCGATAACCTTATTAGCGTTCCCAAAAGCGACCTCACGAACTTCGTTGGATCCCTTCCAAGCTCGAAGGTCGCCGAATTGAACCACGCTCTAAAAGTAGCCCTCGACGTCCTCTGAGATTCCCGCCTCGCGGCTATTGGCCCAATAGAAGACGTGGCGCCGACGTCTCGCCCGCTGGGGCGCAGGCATCTTGCCCGGGTAAGGCATGTCCTCGTCGTGTGTGTTGGCGAGCGCCCCTATGAATTGGACAAGAGGGCCGCCATCGTTCCGCTCGAGCAGACAAAAGGCATCTTCAAGGTTCAGCGCGGAGTTGTTTTCTAACTCCACGGCTCCGGAGCCCGTAAGGACAGGCCTCGTGCCTGCCCTGTTTTGTCATGGCGCCCAGGCCCGCCGCGATGCGCTTTAATTGCCGCGGGCACCCCGAAGGGGTGCCCCTACCGAGGATGGAGACTCCGTGTGGGCTTTGTGTCCTCCGTGTTGAAGTCGCTTCTTTGGGTTGCGGCCCGAGCCCACGCTGCCAGGCATTCGCGATATTTTTCGCCTGAGATTTTTCACTTGACAATCAGCGCCGGTTATACTATAAGTATAAACGATAGTTTCCGGCCATGGAGAAGTCGCCCCGCGAGGTAGGGCGGGGTGAGGGGGGACGCGGCCGCGCGGAGGTTCTTGTGCACCTGTGCCATCCCCGACCCGAACGCCCACCGACCAAAATTCGAATATCGAAATTCGAAAATCGAAACTGCCAAGAACCGGAATTCGAAAATCGAAACTCGAAATTCGCGGTCTGGATTCCCGCTTTCGCGGGAATGACCGCGGACGCGATTCCTGTTTCCGCGGGAATGACCGAGGCATGGATTCCTCCCGCGCCGAGCGGCGCGGGAATGACCAGAGGATTGAAATTCGAAAACTGGGGCACGGATTCCTCCCGGTGGCGCGCCGAACGCTGCGTGGAGCACCATGCGCCCAGGAAAAACGAGGAACAAAACTGGAATGTCCTTTAGAATCAGAGGCACGGGTTGAATTTCATTTTTTGTGCCGTTTTTTCCAGGAACGAAACTGGAATGTCTTTTAGAATCAACAAATCGCTCCGTGAACGAACCCAAATATTATGTGGTACAGGACACTCGACACTCGCCACTGACCTTGTGACAACACGGATGGCTCGGCGATAATCAAAGGAAGAGGGAAGGCGCGTTGAACGACACCTGCAAGCAAAAGGCGAAGGGATTGCCTGACCAGCCGGGCGTCTACATCTTCAAGGACCACGCCGGCCGGCCCATTTATGTGGGCAAAGCGAAATCGCTGAGGCAGCGGGTCCATTCCTATTTCCAGGAATCGCGGCCGTCGGACGAAAAGCGCGACCGCATGCTGGAGCTCGCCGAGGACTTCGAATTCATCCTGGTGAACAATGAGAAAGAATCATTGGCGCTCGAAAACAATCTCATCAAGCAGCACAAGCCGCGGTACAACATCATCCTGCGCGACGACAAATCTTACCCGCACATCAAGCTGACGCTGGGCGAGCGCTTTCCGCGCGTCTACGTGACTCGCCGGCTGAAGAAAGACGGGTCGCGCTATTACGGCCCGTATTTTCCCGCGCGCCTGGCCTACCGAATTGTCGACCTGGTTCACCGCCGGTTTCTCGTGCCCTCGTGCAATGTGGACTTGACGCGGTTCCACCCGCGCCCGTGCCTTCAGTATTACATCAACCGCTGTCTCGGGCCGTGCGCCCAGGGGCTCACCACTCCGGCGCGCTACGCCGAGGCGGTGCGCGACGTGCGCCTGTTGCTCGAAGGCCGCGAGAGCGATTTGGTGCGCGGCCTCCATGAGCGCATGGCCGCTGCTTCCGAGAACCAGGAGTACGAAGAGGCGGCGCGCTACCGAGACCAAATCACGACGGTCGAGCAACTTCGCGAGCGGCAGACGATGGCCCGGGCGTGGGTCCCGGACGGCGGCGGGGACATCGATATTCTGGGCTTTCATCAGGAAGGCCGTCTCGCCGCTGTCAACCTTTTTCACTTGCGCGGCGGAAGGACGGTGGATCGCCGGGAGTTTTTCTGGGAAGAGCTCGAGGATTTCAACGCGCCGGAGTTTTTCTGCTCGCTGGTTCAGCAGCTTTACCTCGACCAGCAGTATCTGCCCCATGAGATCCACGTTCCCACCGACTTCGAGGACCGCGCGACCTTGGAAGAATTGCTCACCGAGAAACGCGGCCACCCGGTCCACATCCTGACCCCGCAGCGGGGACGAAAGCGCGCCCTCCTCGAACTCGCGGCCACCAACGCGCGGCATTCCTTCGAGCGGCGCTTCAGAATTCTCACCCCTCACGCGCGCGACGTGCTCGACAACCTCGCCGAGGCCCTGGATCTCGTGAAGCCTCCCGGCCGCATCGAGGCCTTCGACGTCTCCCACATTCAGGGGACGGACATCGTGGCTTCCATGGTGGTGTGGGAAGACGGGCGCATGAAGAAGTCGGACTACCGCAAGTTCATCATCAAAACCGTTCCCAGTAATGACGATTTCGCCAGCATGAAGGAAGTGGTCGAGCGCCGCTATCGCCGCCTCCAGGAAGAAAAGAAACCATTGCCGGACTTGATTCTGGTGGATGGCGGGCTCGGGCAACTGCACGCCGCCGCGCAGGCGCTGGAGGAATTGCAAATCATCAATCAACCTTTGGCCAGCATCGCCAAGAAGGAGGAGATCCTGTATGTCCTGGGACGCGAACAGGAGCCGGTCGTCCTCGATCACCATTCGCCGGCTCTGCACTTGATCCAGCAAGTGCGCGACGAGGCGCATCGGTTCGCGGTCACATTCCACCGCGCCCGCCGGACCGGTCGGGAATTGACCAGCGACCTGCTCCAAATCCCCGGCGTGGGCGCCAAGACGGCGAGGAAACTGCTCGCACATTACGGCAGCGTCAGCGCGCTGAAGTCGCTCTCTCCGGAGGAGCTGAGCCAGGTGGTTCGACCCGCGCAGGCAAGGAAGATTCACGAGCACTTTGTGGGCGGCGGGTAAGCACAAGTTGCTGCGGGGCAATATCCGAGTGGCGAGTGGCATGGGGCAACTGGCGAAAAGCGGTCAGCTATCAGCCATCAGCTTTCAGCAATCTGCTGCGGGAGCGGACTACTTGCTGAAAGCTGACGGCTGACTGCTGATGGCTCTTGCTTGCCACTAACCACCGGTCACTTTATTGTAGACCGTCCGGACGGTCTAAGAATGAACTGCCTTATTCCCCAGTGACTTATATTCCATCTTTTGCGCTTGACTTATCCGGTCATTGTGACTACTCTGGGCACGAGCGTTGAGGAGGTTCTTATGAGTGAAAACAATCGCGGAAACAACCTGCTTTACTTTCTGGCAGGCATGGCGATCGGCGCCATAGGTGCGTTGCTTTTTGCGCCTCGGTCCGGCGAACAGACAAGAAAGCTGATCAGCGATAAGGCGGACGAAGGGCGAAAATATCTGCGCGAAAAGAGTGAAGAATTGCGCGGCCAGGCCGAAGAATATATTGAGAAGGGCAAGGAGATGATTTCGGATAAGGTGGAGAAAGGGAAAGACCTGGTGAGCGAGCAAGTGGAGCGCGGCAAAGGCCTGGTGGCCAAGCAAAAAGAACAACTCTCCGCCGCCCTGGATGCGGTCAAAGAAGGCTATAAGGAAGCGAAGAAGGCCCACTAGTGCCGGCGCCCCTTCCTGGGTTGAGGCAAGAATATGTCTCATGACAATGTGCTGACCGCTTTCGTTATCATCGCCGCCCTGGCGATCGTCATGCAGGCTTTCGTGATGTTGGGCATCTGGCGGGCGATCGAAGCGATCGGCGGCAAAATCGAGGAGATCCGCGCCCACATCAAGGATCGCCTCGATCCGCTCGCCGAGTCGGTGACCGACATCGTGGCCACCTCACGCGATCCCATACGGGCGATTACCTCCAACCTGGCGGAGATCAGCCAGACGTTGCGCCAGCGCTCAGTTCAGGTGGACGCGGTGGTAGAGGACCTGGCCGAGAAAACTCGTTTGCAGATCATCCGCGCGGACCAGCTCCTCACGTCCCTCGCCGACAAAGTCGAGGCCACCAGCGATAAGGTGCAACAGGGCGTGTTGAAACCCATCCAGGAAGTCACGGCGGCAATCAAGGGTCTTCAGACGGGTTGGGAGTTTCTCTTCTCCAAACGCCGGCCGGGGGCGAAGAGCGACAGCGTTCAGGACGAACAGTTGTTCATTTGAGCCCACAGGCTACACGAAGCCACCGATCACCGGGCTTGATTCGGGCGTGTTCGGCGGGCAGTCTGCGGAAGGTATAGAACACACTCCATAATCCTAAAATTAATAATATCTAGTCTGGTCATCTGTGAATGTAACACACCTGTCGGCCGCGGAGATGGCCGAGAAAATCCGCCGCAAGAATTTCTCACCGGTTGAACTGGTCGAAGCGCACCTCGATTCGATTCGCCGCCTCAACCCAAAGCTCAACGCGTTGGTCACCGTGGATGAAGAGCGCGCGCTCGGCGCCGCGCGCGCGGCGGAAGAAGCGGTGACGCGAGGCGCTGAGCTCGGCCCGCTGCACGGCGTTCCCATCACCCTCAAGAGTTCCATCGACGTTGCGGGCCTGCGTTGCGAAGCTGGCTCGCGACTGCGAGCCCATAACATTCCGTCGGCGGACGCGCCGCTCGTTTCGCGCTTGAAGGCTGCGGGAGCAATTGTTCTCGGCAACACGAATTGTCCCGAGTTTCTTATGGCCTACGAAACGGACAATTCGCTTTACGGGCGCACCAACAACCCCTGGGATTTGGAGCGCACAGCGGGCGGCTCGAGCGGAGGTGAGTCGGCGGCCATTGCCGCCTGCTGTTCGGCGGGCGGCGTCGGCAGCGATGGAGGTGGGTCCATTCGAGTGCCCGCGCACTACACCGGCATTTGTGGATTGAAGCCGACTCCCGGGCGAATTCCCGCCACCGGCCACTTCCCTGCCTCGGCTGGACCTTTCGCGCAACTCGGCGTGGTCGGGCCCATGGCACGAACCGCACGCGACCTTCAGATTTTGTTCGAGGCGATGGCCGGGCCGGACATCGGCGACCCTTCCGCCGCGCCTGTGCCTACCCGCTGGCCTCGCCGCGAAGACCTGCGCGCGCACCGCATCGGTTATTTTGAAGACGACGGCCGCACCTCCGTCACGCCTGAAACGCGGGCCGCGGTTCGTGCTGCCGCGCGACATCTCGAGGAAGCCGGATTCAAAGTCTCGCCCTTCCGGCCCGACGGCCTCGAGCACGCGCGCCAGCTATGGTGGGAATTGTTTGGCCACGCCGGTGGCCTCGTGCTCGGCCCGATGCTTGCGGGCCACGAATCAGAACTCAGCCCTATCCTGATAGAGTTTGTAGGCATGGTGCGCGCCGAGCCTGCCCTGACGCTCGAACGCTTCATGAACACGCTGCTCGAGCGCGACCACCTTCGCACTCAATTCCTCCGCCAGATGGAGAATTTTCCCGTGCTGCTGTGCCCCGTCTGCGCCGTGCCTGCCTTTCGACATGGGGAGCGTCGCTGGTCGGTTGAGGGGCGTAGCGTCGATTACCTCGACGCCATGAGCTATACGCAATGGTTTAACCTGCTGGGAAATCCGGCCGCGGTCGTTCCTGTTGGGTGGTCGCCCGAGGGATTGCCCATCGGAGTTCAGATCGTCGGCCGGCCCTATGAAGACGAAAGCGTGCTCGGCATCGCCGCCGAAGTCGAGCGCGGATCGGGCGGCTGGCAAGCACCGCCGTGCATCGTTGGCGACGGAGCTAGACCGAGAGCTGGTGACGATCAACGTGAATAGACGGAGGGTTTCAATGGGCAATTCTGGCCGGCGCATGGTTTCGCGTTTTCGCCTCCTTGGGTTGGCATTCGCAGCCCTCGCCGTCCTTTTTATCCCGCAGCAATTCCTGGCGCAAGCCAACAAGAACTCGGCCGCGGATCCCTGGGACAAGACTCAAGTGATGACACCGGAGGAGCTGGTCAAGCTCCTCGCCAACCCCGACTCCGCGAATCCGCTGGTGGTCTGCGTCGGCTTTGAGTTTCTTTACAAAGGCGCTCATGTCCCGGGCGCGCGTTTCATCGGACACGGAAAGGACGCTAAAGGCATCGAAGCACTGAAGAGGTGGGCTGGCAGCATCCCGCCCGATCGTGACATTGTCATCTACTGCGGCTGCTGCCCGCTGAAGCAATGCCCAAACCTTCGGCCCGCATTTCAGGCTTTGCGCGAAACGAAGCCTACGCACCTTAAAGTTTTGTTCATTGAAGAAAGTCTGGCGAAGGATTGGGTGGAGAAGGGGTACCCGGTCGAGAAGGGCGGCGAGCAGAAGTAAGGGAGCGCGCGATCAAAGCACGCGAGCAATCCAGCCGCCGCCGATCACTTCCAGTTCCTCGTCATTCGAATAAAAGACCGCCGCCTGTCCAGGCGTGATGGCGCGCTGCGGCTCGGAGAACTCTACCGTCGCACGGCCGTCGGTATCCGCCTCGACGCGGGCCTTCGCCGGCACGTGTTTGTTGCGAATCTTCACGCGCGCCTCAAACGAATCGCCCGGCACAACGGCTCGGATCCAATTGACGTCGCGAACCGCAAGCCGGCAGCGGAAGAGTTCCTCATTCGGGCCCACCACCACGCGGTGGCGCGCGGGGTCAAGCTCAATCACATAGAGCGGCTCCCCGATGGCAAATCCCAGCCCCTTGCGCTGGCCGACCGTGTAATTGTAAAGGCCGTGATGCTCAGCGAGGACGCGCCCGTCCGTGGTGACCACTTCGCCCGCTCGCGCCTCGAGCTTCGTGCCCTTCTCGGCGAGATAGGCCTCGATGAAGTCGCGATAGCTTCCCGAGGGCACAAAGCAAATTTCCTGGCTGTCAGGCTTCTCGGCGACGGGCAGTTTCCGCGCGCGCGCAATGGAACGTACTTCCTCTTTCCGCAGCTCGCCCAGCGGGAACAAAGAACGCGAGAGCTGCTCCTGAGTGAGTCCAAAAAGAAAATAGGACTGGTCCTTGGCGCGGTCGCGACCCGCGAACAATCTGTATCGGCCGGTCTGCTCATCGCGGCGCAAGCGTGCGTAATGCCCGGTGGCCACGCTGTGGGCTCCAATCTGCTGCGCGGTCTCGATGAACTGAGCAAACTTGATCTCGGTATTGCAGCGGCTGCACGGGATGGGCGTTTCGCCGGCAAGATACTGCTCCACGAAGGGGCGGACCACGTCGTCTTCAAAACGCGACTCGAAATTCACGACGTAAAAAGGAATGCCCAGAAAGTTCGCCACGCGGCGCGCGTCGTAAGCGTCGTCGAGCGAGCAACAGCGGCCGCTGGCGTGGCCGGGCGCTCCGATCCCCTCCGGCAAGCCCTGTAGCCTAGGCAAGCGCCGCTGGTTCCAGAGCTGCATCGTCAGCCCGACGACAGGGTGCGAGCCGGGCTCGCGGCGAGCCGAATTGTGATCGGCGATAAGGGCGGCGACAGTCGAGCTGTCTACGCCGCCACTCATCGCGACTGCGACGGTCATCGTTCCTCTCGTACGTTGCCAGCGTCAGACGGCCTTGCCGACGGCTGTTGGCTGAGGGCTGCTTTTCTGTAATTCGGAGAAATCGCGCGCAGGTGCTCGACCACCGCCGGCAAGACCCTGAGCACGTAGTCGATATCCTCTGCCGTGTTGAAGCGGCCGAGACTGAACCGGATGCTGGAGCGCGCTTGCGCCTTCGACAACCCAATAGCGGACAGGACGTGCGAAGACTCGAGCGAACCCGATGAGCACGCCGCGCCCGTCGAGCACGCCACTCCCTTCAGATCCAGAGCAATCACGAAGCCTTCGCCTTCGACGTGGTCGAACCGCAAGTTGCTGGTCGTGGGCAAACGGTGCCCTGGGTCGCCATTGCGAGTAGCTAGCGGAATGGTCGAGAGGATCGTCCCTTCCAGCCGGTCGCGCAGCGAAGCGAGTCGCAGCGCGTCGGATTCCAGATTTTCTTTCGCCAGTTCTGCGGCCTTGCCCGCGCCCACCGCGCCGGCGACATTCTCCGTGCCGGGCCGCCGGTCCCGCTCGTGATGTCCGCCATAAAGCAGGGGGCGCAGGTTCGTTCCCTTGCGGACGTAAAGAGCGCCTGTGCCCTTCGGTCCGTAAAATTTGTGGGCCGAAAACGAAAGCAAGTCGACATTCAACTTCTCAACGTCCACCGGAATCTTGCCGACCGACTGCACTGCGTCCGTGTGAAAGGCGACGCCGCGCTGGCGCGCCACTCGGCCGATTTCGCCAATGGGCTGGATCGTGCCCAGCTCGTTGTTAGCGTGCATAATGGAAATCAAGACGGTCTCGGGACGAATGGCGCGCTCAATTTCACCCGGGTCGACGACGCCAGTCGGCCCCACCGGAGCGTAAGTTACGCTCACCCCGCCCTTCTCGAGCGCCTGCGCCGCGTTTAACACCGCTTGGTGCTCGATGGAGGAGATGATGATGTGCTTCGCTCCACCCTGCCGCGCCGCCGCTTCGACAACCCCGAAAAGGCTCGTATTGTCCGACTCCGTGCCTCCGCTGGTGAAGACCACCTCGTTGGGGCGCGCATTGATGAGTCTGGCCACCTGCTCGCGCGCGGTTTCCAGTGCCGCCTTGGCCTGTTGTCCAAACCAGTGAATCGAGGAAGCGTTGCCGAAGTTTTCGAGAAGGAACGGCTTCATCGCCTCGAATACTTCGGGCGCCAGCGGCGTGGTGGCGTTGTTGTCAAGATAAACCCGGCGAATCATCTCGTCCTCGGCCCGATCTCGTTGGCTCCATCCTAGAGCGTGGCGCTCTTTCACCCGGCGTGCAGCAATTTCACGCTCCATCAGTAAGCGTAACTGACGGTGGCGAGGTTGTCAATTTTGAACGGCCCGCCTGTCCAAGGGAGCGCTTGACCGGGGAACACCTCTTCGCGCCTGCTGCGATCAGAAAGCTTGCCGGCTCGACCGCCCGCGCCCGTGGTCCCCGTGGGAGTTTTGGGAGGGTGTCATCGGCAGCGGCAACCCGCGGAAAGCAGGGCTCAAAAATTTCTCTTGACATTTGGAGCGTTTTAGTCTACTATCTCCATAGACTCTACCTATTAAATAGGACTAGTCGTCATTAGCCCACCGCACCGGCGGAGGCGGATCGACAAGGGAAGCAAACCCGACCAGGCAACTGGAGGCGCTAGACAAAAACACTCAGGAGGAAGTCATGAAAAAGGCATTACACCCCATCTCGGCTCTGGCTTTGGCCGCCCTCGTCGCGCTCTCCGCGGGTGCGCCGTGCACCGGTGCCGCGGAAGCCGGCAAGCCCGATACGAGCGTGGCGTCGACGGGCAAAAGCCGTTCGAGTTCCCTCTCGCCACAGTCAGAGAAGACAAACCACAAGGCGACGAGGAAGGCGAAGAAGCCCGCGCCGAGCCACTCCGCCGAGACTAAGTCCGCCGTCCAGCCGGATCAAGTTTCCGCTCTCAGGGATCAACTCAACCGCCAACAGGATCAGCTTGCGGCTCAGCAACAGCAGATTGCCTTGTTGCGTCAAGCGCTTGAGTCGCAGAAGCAGCTTGTGGAGCGCGCCATGCAGGGATCGCGAGCCTCGACTCCGGAGATGCCCAACGTGGGCCAGGTCGCGAGTCTGGTTCCCGCGATTCCCAACGGTGCTCTTGCAGGCGGGAATGGAGCAGGAGTCCCGGCCGCAACACCCAAGCCGGCTGGCCCAGCTCCCCAGGAATCCACGCGCAGTTACGTTGAGAGAGTGGACCAGTTGAGCAAGACCCTGAACACGACGGTCGCGAGCCTGGCTGGATTCAAGTTCAGCGGCGATTTCCGGCTGCGCTTCGACTCCACCGACCGCTCGAGCGACGCCGTCGCTGGACCGGCGCAGAATACGCGAGGCAACTACCGCATGAGATTCAACGTTGACAAGCCGCTCACCGATCAGCTCAGCTTCCATTTCCAGCTCGGGTCTGGCCTGATGAATAACCCCCTCACCGCCAACACCGATTTCGGTGGCTTCGCTACCCGCGGACCCATTTTCCTGAGTGAGGCCTGGGGCAGCTACCACCCGAACTCGGACATCGATTTGATCGGCGGCCGGATTCCCGAACTCTTCGCCGACGATTCGCGGTTCCTGTTCAAGGAAGACATTCGCTTCGACGGATTCCAGGAAAACTTCAAGATCCCGGTGGGATCGAATCCGCTGGGGATCACGCGGATCGAGGTGAGAGGCGGCCAGTACATCCTGACCAACCCCAACATTCAGGTCCTGCCTTCGTTGAAGGCCTGCACGCCTGCGCCGGCTCAAGTGATCACCAAGTTGCCGGCGACCATCACCACCCCGCCAGCCCTCCCGGCCAATTGCGCTTACCTGAGTGCGGGCTACCTGCCCGGCCAGAGTGTGAGGGACGCTGACCTGTTCCACCAAGGCTTCGCGCTCTACGCCGACCTCAAGCCGGGTTGGCATCACCAGTTCGGCGGCGACTTGCAGTGGTATCGCAACCAGAACCAGATCGCGCTGGCAGCGACGACCGCCGGGGCGCCAGTGGTTATTGGAGCCCAGTTCGGCACGACCAGCATCAGCGCCATTCCGGGCACTGGCACCGCCACCACCACGCCGGGCGGCGCGATGTTTACCGCCCAGCATTTCCAGGTCGCTCACCTGAAATACAGAATCGGCTACGACGGCTGGAAGATAGGCGACCATGAGATGCCGGCCTATCTCGAGTTCCACGCCGCGCGTAACGTGGGCATCGGCTATCTGAACAATGCCGTGATGGGCTTGGTAAGCTTTGGCGACGTCAAGAAGGTTGGGGACGTGCGCCTCCTTTACGCTTATGGCATCAAGGAAGCCAATTCTATGATCTCGGAAGTGACCGACGACTATTTCGGCACAACCACCGGCGTCAACATGCGCACCCACGAAATCCGCGTGGACCTGGGATTGAGCCGGTTCCTCGCCTGGCAGAACCTCTTCTTCATTCAGAACGAGATTAGCGGCAACAATGCCGCTCGCAACTTCTACGTCCCGATTCAAGCGGGCGCGGCCACGCAGTACCGCTTCCAAAGCCAGTTGCAGTTCAAGTTTTAACCACAGGAAGGGGAGAGCCGATCCGATTCGGCTCCCCCCTACTCCGAACCGCTCGCGCTCTTCCGCATCCGCCTCGGTGACACGGTCCCTCGCATCGAGGCCGACGTTTGACGATTGCAAACTCCTGCGCTTCGCCGCCAAATTACTGCCTCCGTTTTGTGCTATGATGACGGGCTGAGGAAAAGCGGGGGTAATTCAGCGGTAGAATGCCAGCTTCCCAAGCTGGACGTCGCGGGTTCGATCCCCGTCCCCCGCTCCACTCGCCTCGACGTGCGCTGGAGGAGCATCGGCGCTCACGCCTGTCCGCCGGCCGCGGACGACCCACTACTCACCGACAGTGTGGAACGGTACCACTGTGCCGTCAGCCTCAAACCGTCCTCGAAGGAAACGAGAGGCTGAAAGCCCAGGATGTTTCGGGCGAGCGTGATGTCGGCAAGCGAGTCGCGGACGTCGCCCAGCCTCGGCGCTTCGTAGCGCGGCCTCATCTCGCGCCCGTAAATCTTATTCAGCAGCCCGATGATCTCATTGAGCGTGTGACGCTCGCCCACGCCGACATTGAAAACGCCGCCGGACGCACCCGGGGCGGTCGAGGCGCGCAACGTGGCATCGACGGCGTTCGAGACGTAAGTGAAATCCCGCGATTGTCCGCCGTCGCCGAAAATGACCGGCGTTCGGCCGCGGATGTAAGCGGCGTTAAAGAGGGAGAGAACGCCGGTGTAAGGCGAGTCCGGATTCTGCCGCGGCCCGAAAATGTTGAAGTACCTCACGGTGGCGGTCTCCAGGCCATAGATCGCGGTGAAGACCTTGCAGTAGTACTCGCCCGCCAACTTCGTCAGCGCATAAGGCGAGAGCGGCCGAGGGTCGTGCGATTCCCGGCGGGGCAAAATCGGATTATCGCCATAGACCGAAGACGAGCCGGCGAAAACCACGCGCTTCACGCGCGCCTCGCGCGCCGCCACCAGGACCTTCAACGTTCCGTCAACGTTCACCGCGTTCGAGGCAATGGGGTCCGCGACCGAGCGCGGCACCGAGGACAGGGCCGCGAGGTGCGCGACGTAGTCGACGCCTTCGAAGCAGGGCCGGATTTTTTCCAGCTCGCGGATGTCCGCCTGGTAAAACGTGATTCGATCGCGGACGGGAGCGAGATTCGCTTCCCGCCCCGTCGAGAGGTTGTCGAGCACGCGAACGCTGTCGCCCCGCCGCACCAGCTCATCGACGACGTGAGAACCAATGAAGCCCGCGCCGCCGGTCACCAGATATAACGACATAACTTTGATATCTCCTAGTTTACAATCAACCGTAATGCCGAATCGTGTTTGACCGTGCCGCCGTTCGTGGCCCCTTCGACCACGATCCCATAGTCGCCCGCCGGTGTGCCGGTCGAGGTGGTGGTTGACACCGTACAGGCCGCCCAGAGCAGAACGAAGAGTGCGGTCAAGGCGAAGCCCAATCGAGCCCCGACGCGATCGGGGCGAGCGCGCCGCCGTTGGGCGGCGGCCAAGGTGGTCACCATGAAAAACGCCAGGAGCCACAGCAGCCAGTGGGGACGGGCCGGCTGCCCGAGCGGGGGCACGATTACCTTCGGCCCGATACGGGGGCCGGCCGACGTGCGCGCCGTCGTCCCGAGGGTGAGGAGCAGCGCCAGAGTGCTCGTCCCGTCCGACGTCACGCTGCTCGGATTGACCGTGCACGTTATCGTGGCAGGCACTCCGAGGCATGTGAAGGTGACGGGGTCGGTGAAATTATTCACGGGCACGAAGGTCAGAGTGTAGCTGGCAGTTTGGCCGGCGTTGACGGTCTCTGAGGTCGGAGAGACGGCGAGGCCAAAATCGGGAATCAAGACTTGAAGACCCAGTTGGAAGACCTGGTTGCCATTCGTACCGGTCACCCCAAAGGTGAGCGTGTCACTTGGTAGAGAGGTGAAGTTGCTGAGCGTCAGGATGCTTTGTTGGCCCGAATAGATCGACGTGGGGTTGAAACTGCACGTCACCAGCCCGGTGCCGTGGCAGGCCAGAGCGATGGGACCCGTGAAGTTAAAGGGGCTTCCCGCCTGGATGAGGAAAGTGGCCGTATTCGTGCCTCGGTTAATGGTCTGTGACTGGCCGTTCGGCGCGCTGAGGCCGAAGGCGACCACGCCAGTGCCTGAGAGCGCCAGGGCTTGCGGGCTCCCTGGCGCGTTGTCGGTGATCGCCAGAGTTCCCAGAATTGAGTTGGATGCGCTCGGCGTGAAAGTCACGCTGACCACACAATTCGACTGGGCGGCCAAGGAACTTGGAGAACTCGGACACGTGTTGTTGCTGACGGCGTAGTCGCTGGGAGCAGCCACGATGCTGGTGATGACCAACGGCGCGCTTCCGGTATTCGTCACAGTCACGTTTTGTGCAGGACTGGTGGTTGCTATGCCTTGATTACCAAAAGCCAGGCTGGTGGGCGAAATACTGATCGTGGGCTGTGTTCCGTTGCCGCTCAGGCTCATTTGCTGTGGGCTAAACGCGGCATTGTCGGTAAACGTAAGCGCGCCACTTTGGAATCCTGAGGCCGCAGGGCTGAAGGTCACATTCACCGTGCAGGTCGCGGCGGGCGCCAGGCTTTGCCCGCAGGCGGACGTATCTGCGGAGAACTCCGAGGTCGACGAAGATGAAGTGGTCGCCGTAATGGATGTGAACGTCAAGGTGGCGTCGCCGGCATTGCTGACCGTCACCGGCAGCGTGCTCGTGCTCCCGACGGCTGTGTCAGGGAACGACAATGATTTGGGAGAGACGTTGATCAAGGGCAGCGTTAGGCCGTTCACCGCGGAAACAAAGGCGTCAGAACTGCCGCCGTACTGGATCTGAAAAGGATTTGCGGTCGGAAAGTCAGGTGAAGACGTCTGGCCGGTCACGTACGCGTTGCGGTTGGAATCCACGGCGATGCCGCTCCCGGAGGTCGTATAGTGCCCGCCGAGATAACTGGAAAAGATGAAGACGGGATTGATCGGATTGATCTTGGCCACAAAGGCGGCTTGGCTGCCTAGCAATTTGGACTGGCCCGAAATGACGTTGACTGTGGGGAAATCAGACGAAGAAGTGTTTCCCGTTATGTAGCAGTTGGCAGAAGAGTCGAGGGCGATGGCAGTGCCAGTGTCCGAGGCGGTGCCGCCGATGTAAGTCGAGAAATCGAGCGTCGAGCCCGTATGATCCACCATGGTGATGAATGCGCTCTGGCTGCCGCGCAGCTTCCCGATCAGATAATTATTGACGGTGATGGGGAAATCCGACGAAGTCGTGAATCCCGTCACATAGGCATTACCGGAAGAATCTACGGCAATGCCGTTTCCTTCATCGGTCTTACTACCTCCCAGGTAAGTGGAGTAAGCGAATGTCCCGGGCACCCCGAGCTGTCCATTCTGGTCGAGTTTGGTCACAAATGCATTGTGGCCGCCGAGGCCGAGGAATTGTTGATACCAGCTGAACACGGGAAAGTCGGTGGACTGTGTTACTCCCGTGACATAGGCGTTGCCGTTCGAGTCCACCGCGATGGCATGGCCGGCATCGGTGCCGCTCCCGCCCAAGAACGTGGAATATGCAAGAGTGGCGCCGCCAACATTGATTTTGGTTACAAAAGCGTCCGAGGCGGACGCGCACCCGGTGCCGCCAGAACCGCCGCAGTTCGGGAAGAGTGGGTTTTGAGTGGGGAAGTCGCTTGAGAAAGTGGTGCCGGTGACGTAAATGCCGGTCGAGTCGACGGCAACGCCGGTGGCTTGATCGGACTGGGACCCACCCAGAAATGTGGAAAAGACGAGGGCCGAGCCCGCCGGATTTAACTCGGTGACGAAAGCGTCCGGCTGGCCGGCTGCGCAGCTTTTGCATGAAGTCTGGAAAACGCCGTTGGTGAAAGGGAACCTGGTGGACGTCGTCGAGCCAACTACATAGGCGTCGCCGGCCGAGTCAACCGCCACAGCGGCGGCAGAGTCAGTGCCGTTTCCACCCAGGAAAGTGGAATAAACGAACTCCCCTGACGCGTTGATTGCGGTAACGAAGGCGGTGCCGTTACCGCTCGCGCATGATTTGCAAGTCCCCTGATACGGGACGCTGGTGGGAAAATCGGAAGAGAACGTTTGCCCGACCACGTAGGCGTTGCTGTTCGAGTCCACCGCGATGGCATTGCCGGTGTCGGTATTGGAGCCGCCCAGCCAGCTCGAATACTGGAGCGTAGGATCGATCACCAGCCGCTTTGATCTGTCGTAATTCGGGATTTCAAAGCGCACCGCGCCGTCGGCAGCCAGAACGTAATGGCCCTCAAGGAATTGCCGATTTTCGATTGCCGATCGCCACCTTCCAACCTTCAACTCTCGACTGTCGACTGTCGACTGCTCCTGATACACCACTGGCTTGTGGAACACCACTTCCCCGCTGCCTGTGGGGATCACGAGGTCGCCACTTGCGTCAATTTTGCATTTTGCGTTTTGATTTTTGAATTGGGTCGATTTCTGATTTCTGATTTCTGATTTCTGATTTTTAATGGCCAGCCGAATCTCGCTCGGGTCCGCGCCCGGTGCAACGACGAAATCGTATTCGAGTTGCCGCTGATTGCCGTAAAACACCAAATCCACACCAGGGTAAATGCCCTCGTACTTCACCTTGGCGTAGTTCGGCACATTGGTGTGCCACTCGGCAGGATCGCTCCCGATAAAGTAATTGCTCTTTGCCACCAACTCGTCCAGGCCCACGACCGCGGCCTTTGGGTTTGCGTTAACAAGTTTCATCCTAAGAACGGAGTCCCTTGTCCTTTGCCCTCGGTCCCTGGCGGCGCGCAGGTGGCGAGTTTCCATTTTCGATTTTCGAGTTTCTTCTCTTCCTTCCGGCTCCTGACTCCTGACTCCTGTCTTCTCGACATTTGCCATTTGACTTGTTTTTCCCAACGTCAAAACGGCTTCGTCTCCGGTCAGGAACAACGCATACCCGCCGCCGCGCGATAGGAATTTCACCCGGCGGTCGGTTTGACCCCGGTTCGCTTCAAAGGTGAGCGGCCGTGTCTCGAAGGTCCGAATGGCAGTGGCTCGCGTCGCGGCATCGCCCCCGGCGCTGTGCGCGCTCGCCAATTCTCGATTTTCGATTTTCGAATTTCGAGTTTCGAGTTTCGAGTTTCGGGTACCGAACGGACCATGTCCAATCAGCGACCATCCAATGCCAATGAAAGAGACAACGACTACCACCCGACAGAACAATGCTGACCGCCAACCCGTGCCTTCAGATCGCATGAACACCTTCCCCAGTTTTACAATCCTTTCAAGCATCCAGTGGACAAACTGCTAGGATAACATACTCGCCCGAAATGATGAATCCCGGCTATTCGGAATTCCACCTCCACCAGGCTGATGAAAAATCACAGCGTGACAGACTCTCTAGCCCGCCTGTTGGTCCTTCCTTGCTGCCCCCGACTAAGGCATGGCTTCGAACCCAAAACTTTGGCTTCGTTCCAATTCCAAAATCGGCCTCATTCCATAGCCATGCCATTTGTTTTCAAGAGCTTGCTGGCTCGGTGGCTTCGAACCCAAAATTGGCTTATTTTGGGTTCGTTCTTGGGTTCGTTCCAAATCGACTTTCTTTGTTTTCAACAACTTGGTGGCTTCGAACCTCATTTTTCAACAAATTTCTTCGCAGCCCTCCCTGTTTCGAGACTTCCCGCCTCTCCACGCGGCGCAATGCAGCCGAAAACCGGAAACTCAAAATTCGCCCCCTCCCGGCGGCGTCGAGGGAAAAATCGAAAATCCAACACCCACATTGGGAAACTGTGCCACCCATGTAAGACATGAAAATATTTTCGAGTTTCGATTTTCGAGTTTCGATTTTAGGTGTGCCGCAGTGTGCCGCGAGGCTTGTAGGGGTGAGGGCCTGCTCTCCTGGAAACGGCATTATGAGACCTTTCGGGCCGTGCCTTCCCCCCTCACCTCCATAGGACAGGCCCGACCGTAACATTACCACATTACACACTAACTCCAAGAAAGTCAACCAAATTCCGGCGAAGCGAAGCGTCGCACGATATGAAGGTGAGAACTCCCGGCGCCAGCGAACGTAGCGCGCAATCACTCAACCGTCTCCGATCTGCCCCATCGGATGGTTCTTCATTCAGAATTCATAATTCATCATTCATCATTCCACGGTGACGCTCTTGGCCAGGTTGCGCGGCTTATCGACATCGCAGCCGCGCCGCACGGCGCGGCAGGACCGTGCTTCATCCCGTCCGCCACGTAGCCTTCGCCGTCGATGTAAGCAATTTCTTTGAGCTTAAGCGCTCCCTCGAGCGCGATCGGAAATGGGAAACTGGTATTTCTGCCTGCGGCGAGGTTGATGATCGAAGCCAAAACAAAACAAGGGCTGCGCGTGAGCGCAGCCCTTGCAAGAATGCGAGGCTTTCGATTGACTTCAAGACTTGCGACTAGCTCAAGCGACGACGCGCGAAACCAATCAGGCCGGTCAAGCCGGATCCCAAGAGGATTATCGTGCCCGGTTCAGGTGTGGCCGCCTTGCCGAGGACGTCGAAAGCGGCCATGGTGTCAGTAGTAACGTAGTTGTTGTAACCGTTTCCGTTGATGTAACGCTGTCCAAGGGCGCCGGTATTGTTAAAGTACCACGCGCTCCAATCGCTGGTGCCCCCGGAGGCAAGCAGCCAGTATTGAGCGCCACCGGTCAGTACGACAGTACCTACAGGCGCTACCGTCTCGATGGCGCAGCAAGTTCCGTACCTGGGCAAACCGCTCAGCGACCACGACTCGATCAGAGCGCCGGGAAGATCGGATCCGTTGTCGGCATAAAGAGAGAGTGTAGGGTTATTTCCTTGAATGTAGCCCAGCGCGACGTCGATCTGGGTCAAGTCGTAGGTTGCGCCGGAGATGAAGGAATTACCCTGAGTGAAGCCGAGCCCGATGGTATAACCACCACAACAGCTGTAGGGATTCCCTGAGCCAAAGTCCGAAAAGATGGTTGTCGCCTTGGCCGTCGATGGCAAAAGCGTCACACCAAGCGTCAGAATGGCGGCAAGGAGAAGCGTCCGTTGCGAGCGGTTCATGGAAAATCCTCCTTGGGAATGTGTTACCGCAACGATCTCGTGCGCATCGGGTCAGTTGCGGCGGAAGTTGCACCCACCTCGCGCCCAAGCAATTGTAATTCCAAACGAAGTAAAATCTTAACTGACTGATTATACTCATGTTAGTGCAGATCGCTGATTTTGAAGCCGTCCGATAAGCGAATTCCTTTGCACATAAACGGTAATTTCATTCCCCGCTTGAGAAGGCAGTAGGCAGAAAGCAGAAGACCCACTTCTCTCAGAGCCGAACTTCTTCATGCAGCGCGAAGATTTTCTTGCTCGCCGCTTGCCACTCGCCACTATCGACATTAGGGTTGGAGGCTTGCCTCGCTGGCGTGTCCAGTTCATCCTTCATCATTCCACGGTGACGCTCTTGGCGAGGTTGCGCGGCTTATCGACATCGCAGCCGCGCAGCACGGCGCAGTGGTAGGCAAAAAGCTGGAGAGGAACGACGGTCAAAATCGGCGCCAGGATTTCATGATTGCGCGGCACCTCGATCACATCATCGACCATGTCGGCGAGCTTGGAGTTGGACTCGGTGGTGACGGCGATGATGTGTCCTTCGCGCGCCCGAATCTCCTGAATGTTGGACACGATTTTGTCGTACGAGCCGTCCTCGGGCGCCAGGGCGAAGGTGGGAAAGTTGGGATCGATCAGCGCGATGGGCCCATGTTTCATCTCGCCCGCCGCGTAACCCTCGGCGTGGATATAAGCGATTTCCTTCAGCTTCAGAGCGCCCTCGAGCGCGATGGGATACTGGTACTTTCTGCCAATGTAAAGGAAGTGCGACGCCCCCGAGTATTTCTGCGCCAATTCGCGGATGCGGCCGGATTGCTTGAGGACGGTGCGAATCTGGTCGGGAACCTTTTCGAGGCCCTTCAGCAGCGTTGAACCTTCTTCGTAGGATAGGTCGCGGCCCCGCCCCACCAGGAGCGCCATCAGGATGAGGATGGTCATCTGCGACACAAACGATTTCGTGCTGGCCACTCCCACTTCGATGCCGGCATGGGAATAAACGCCGGCGTGCGTCTCGCGTGCGATCGAGCTGCCCACCACGTTGACCAGGCCCAGCACCAGCGCGCCCTTGCGCTTCGCCTCGCGCAGCGCGGCCAGCGTATCCGCCGTCTCGCCCGACTGACTGATGGCCAGCACCACGGTGTTTTGCCGCAGGTTCAGCTTGCGGTAGCGGAACTCCGAGGCCAGCTCGGTCTCGACCGTCAGATCGGTGAGCGCTTCAAACACGTAGCGCGCGAAAAGGCCGGCGTAGTAGCTGGTGCCGCAACTGATGATGATGATGTGCCGCGCTTGCTGCAAGCGGTCGAGCACGGATTCCAGCCCGCCGAGTTTCGCCACGCCTTCCGAATGGTTCACCCGCCCGCGCAGTGCGTTCTCCACCGCTTCCGGCTGCTCGAAGATCTCTTTCAGCATGAAGTGCGGGAAGTGCCCGCGGTCCATGGCTTCCTGCGCCACTTCGAGCTGCATGGTCGCGCGACTCACGGCGCGGTTGCCGAGTGTGGTGATGGAAAACCCACCCGGCTGGAGCCGCGCCACTTCGTTGTCCTCCAGGTACACCACCTGGTCGGTGTGCTGAGCCAGAGCAGCAGCGTCGGAAGCGGCGAACGATTCGTTCTTCCCGATACCCAGCACCATCGGGCTGCCTCGCCGGGCCACCACGAATTCGTCCCGGTGCTCGGCGTGAATCACGGCGATGCCGTAAGTGCCCTCGACGCGCGTGAGCGCCTTCTGCACCGCCGCCTCCAGGTTGCCGTCATACGCGCTCTCGATGAGATGGGCCAGGACTTCCGTGTCCGTCTCGGAGCGAAACGTGTGACCTTCTTCGAGCAGGCGTTTTTTCAGGGGCTGATAATTCTCAATGATGCCGTTGTGCGCCAGAAACAGTTGGCCCGAACAATCGGTGTGGGGATGCGCGTTCGCTTCCGTCGGCTTGCCGTGCGTGGCCCAGCGCGTGTGCGCGATGCCCACGTGGCCGGAGGGATTATCCTGCTGCACGCGCTGCTCCAGCACCGCCACTTTGCCAACTGCCCGCGCCAGGTAGGAGCCGGAGTTCAGAATGGCGATCCCACTCGAATCGTAGCCGCGATATTCCAGCCTCTTGAGGCCCTCAATCAAAACGTCTCGCGCGCTCTGTTGTCCCACGTACGCTACAATCCCGCACATCGTTGCTCCAATCGGCGATGAAGTTCGTTCCCTGCTGGGGCACGGCACAGCCGCAGCGCAGCCATCGCTTGAGTTTCGCCCCCACGCCAGAGATTTCGATTATAGGATGAGTTTCGGTTTGGCGCGAGCAGAATGAAAACAGGATGCAGGGGCGGCGCTTGCCCCGCCCCCCCCGTCACCACGCGCACCAACGGCGGAGGGTACGGCAAGCCGTACCCCTACGGCGAGCCCAACGTCATCGTGGCCGCTTTAACTTTTTCCCGATCCACTTTTCCATCGGCCGTCTCGGGCGATCGCACGGCCCTTCCCATGTGAAAAATCCGGATGCCGGCATCCCGAAACTGCTTGAGGTTTGCCAAAGTAACGTCGCCGCCTACGATCAACAGTTTCTCCGGGCCGATAGCCTCGCGATATTCAGCCAGGCGTTCGATTCGCTGGGCGATCGTGCCACTCCCGCCTCGCACCAACACCCGATCGACAGAAGGGAAATCGCGCAAGGCGCGCAGCGCGGCGAGGGGATCATCCGTAGCTTCGACGGCATGGTGGGCGGTAAATCGCGTCGCGGGAGCAGCGGCGATGATTTCCCGGAGAGCCTCGAGATCGAGCCGGCCATCCTTCACATGTCCAACCACCAGGCCGTCGACTCCGAGGGCAGCGAATTCTTTGGCTCGTTCTTTCAGCGTCTCGAGTTCCGCCTCGCCGCTCAAAGCAAATCCGGCGTTGTCGCGCAGCATGGCGCGGATCGGAACCGGGACCGTCTCGACAATTTGCCGAACCAAGTCCGCCGGCGGCGTCAGCCCGGCGAGATCCAGCCGAACCGTCACTTCCAGCCGGCTCGCCCCGCCCTTGTATGCGGCTACCGCATCATCGAGCGAGCACGCGATAATTTCGAGTTCGAGGAGGACACTCGCGATTTGGAAGGAGTCATTCATCGTTCCACGCTCGATGCATTATAGTGCGTCGTCACGCCGGGCTTCGACTATATAATGAGGCGGACAAATGGTGACCACACGCCTGCGACTGTTGTTCCGCCACGTCGTATACAACCTGCGTGGCGGCTTCCTGGTCCGCCCTCTGACCATTGCGCTCACGCTGGGTTGTACGGGCATGCTCCTGTCGTGGGCAGAAGAGGCTGAGCCTCGCCTCAGCGCCTGGGTTCCGCGGTTGCTCTTTCCTTCCAGCGCCGACCCGCAAGTCGCCCAAGTGATTCTGGGCGGCATCGCGGCCTCCATCATGACCGTGGTGTCCATTGTGTTCGCCATCCTGCTGATGACGCTCACCCTGGCGTCCATGCAATTCTCGCCGCGCATCATCGTCAGCTTCGTTCGCGACCGCGTGACTCAATGGACGCTGGGCATCTTCCTAGGCACGTTTTCGTATTGCATGGCGGCACTTCCCGCGGCGCGCGCGTTGCCACATCCCTTCGCGCCCGTCGTCACCGTCTTAGGCGCGATGCTGCTTTCACTGGCCTGCGTCGGCTGGCTGCTCTTTTTCATCCATCACATCTCGCAGGCCATCACGGTGAACCACATCGTGGAGCGGATCGCCACCGAGACTGTGGCGACGATCGACGAGATGATGCCCGAACCTCGCCGGTACACCCGCGTGGCTGGCGGCGACCCGCCTGACCTCAGTGCGTGGCAGACTCCGATCTTGAGCGAAGTCTCGGGCTATATCCGCTTTATCGACATCCGCAGGCTGGTGGCCGTGGCTAGGGCTTACAGCGTCAAGGTGCACGTCCTGCGACGAGTTGGCCAGTTCGTTCCCGCGGGCATCCCGCTGATGAGGGTATACAAGGGAGAGCGGCTGCCCTTGGAATCCGTCGCTGAGCTTCGTGGCGCGTTCGACTTCGGTCCCACAAGGACTTTGCAGCAGGACGTGGAGTTCGGGGTTCTGCAAATTGTCGACATCGCGCTGAAAGCAATATCGCCCGCCGTTAACGATCCGAGTACGGCCATCTGTTGCGTGGACCACTTGAGCCGGATCCTGATCCGCTTCGCATCCCGGGAGCCACCCGAGCCATTGCTGTATGATCCGCCGGGCGTGGTTCGCGTCAGCATGATGTGGAGCGGATTTGAGAGGATGCTGGACTGCGCTTTCGAGCAGATACGCATGTACTCGCGGACGGATGTGGCGGTCAGCTTACGCCTGCTGCGCGCCTTGGGCGACATCGCCGCGACCACTCCTGACGCGTCGGACCGTCGCACGCTCGTCGAGCGGAGCAAACGGATTGTGGCAGGCTGCGCGCAACAACTCGGCGAGGAGGAACTAAAGGAAATGCGCGGTCGTCTGGCGTCCCTGGAGAGGCTTGTCGAGCCACTAGCCCTTAACCACTAGCAACTGTCCCGGTCAGTACGTGTGTCTGACGCCCAGCACCTGGAATTCGAGGAGCGAAGTCTTGACGACGTACACCATCTCGTTGTTGCTCTGCGGGTCGGGAGGTTTCACCAGGAAGCCGGGGTCGATCAGAAAGTCGTGCGAGTTGCGGATGACACCCTCGGTCCACTCGCCGTCACGAAACTTCATGCGTGCCCACAGCCCCTCGATGGCGGGATGGCCTTCAAAGAACTTGATTTCTTTATACGAGTCGCTGCCCTCGAACGACTTGACAAAGAACAGGGCTTTGAGCGAAGTGAGGGGGATGGCGATGGTGCGGTTGGCATCGTGAAGCCGCACTTTCACTTCCTCCGGCATGGGTGAAGGACCATGCTTGAGGAGAAAATTCAGATCGGTGGCAGGAACCACATCCGTGTGGCCTTTCACCAATCGCCCGTCGGTGAGGTGCGCCACCACTTTGAATGAAGGTTTGACCCCGCCCTCCGCCCGGGCTGAGTCGCGATCCAGGAGTTTTTCTGCGCCGCCTACACGGGAAATCTTACCGCCGGTCGATGCCATATTGACGGACCTTGTAAAGCAGGGCCTTGTAGCTAATGTTCAGGAGTTTTGCGGCTTCCTTCCGGCTCCAATTGGTTTGCTCCAAGGCGCGTGAAATCGCTTCCATTTCCGCCTCACCCTTCAGACCCCGCACCATCGATTTCAAGTCGCTCGACTTGTCCGCGCCCACGACCGGTGCTCTCCGCTCTCGTTGATAGGTGGGGCCGGCGCTGCCCTTTATTTCACTCAACACCACGGCTTCGTCGCCCAAAATCAAGAAACGCTTGACGAAATTTTCGAGCTCGCGAACATTGCCCGGCCAATGGTGCTGCTGGCAAGCGTCCAAGAAGGCTTTCGAGGGCGGCACGGGGTTCAAGGCGTAGCGGTCGGCCCACACCGCCATGAATTGTTTCACCAAGATCGGAATCTCTTCCTTGCGCTCGCGCAGCGGCGGGATGTGGATGGTGAAAGCGTTCAAGCGATAGTAGAGGTCTTCGCGCAGCTTTTTGGCGGCGATCGCCTGCTGGACGTCTACATTGGTGGCGGCCAGAATGCGGACGTCCACTTTGATGGTGGAGCGGCTGCCCAGGCGCGAGAACTCTTGGTCCTGAAGGACGTGCAGCAATTTGGCTTGCAGCCCCACCGGCATCTCGGCGATTTCGTCGAGCATGATGGTGCCCTTATCAGCCTGCTCGAATTTGCCGGGCTTGGCTTTCACGGCTCCAGTAAATGCTCCCGGCTCGTAGCCGAACAGTTCGCTTTCCAGAAGCTCGCCGGGAAGGGCCGCACAATTGACCT
This sequence comes from Terriglobia bacterium, assembly GCA_050013575.1. Classification (GTDB taxonomy): domain Bacteria; phylum Acidobacteriota; class Terriglobia; order UBA7540; family UBA7540; genus DASYXZ01. The sequence continues at coordinate 191,608 of JBEKEZ010000001.1, forward strand.
TTAGGAACGGCCGGACCGAGCGCGATGAGAGCTTATAAATCAGCCGCGCCACCACCTCTTTCCCCACTCCGCTCTCTCCCAGCATCAGCACGGGCACGTTGATGTTCGCCACCTGTGCGGCCTGGGCGCGAATCCTCAGCATGGCGGGACTGGCGGCGACGAAGAAGGAATCGTCGCTCAGGTCTTCGACTTTGCTTTCGAACCCTCCTGCCTCGGGTGCGGTGGCTTGCTTGGTAAGACAGTTCCGGATCGCCGCGTCCAGCTCCGCCTTGTGGAACGGCTTGGTCAGGTAGTCTTGAGCGCCCAACCGCATCGCCTGCACGGCCTTGCGCGCATCGTTGGAGCACGTCAGCATGATCACCTTCAAGCCAGGCCGAATCTCGCGCAGGCGCTCCAGGGTCTGCATGCCGTCGAGGTTGGGCATCAACAGGTCCAACAAGACGAGATCGGGAGCGGGGGTTTTCTGCACGCGCTCCATCGCGTCCGCCCCGCTCGACACGGTCTCAACTTGATACGAATCGATCTCCAGCAGCGTCCGCAAATAGCGCTGCATGCTGGGCTCGTCGTCCACCACCAGGATATTCGAAGTTTGGTCCATTGAGCTTTGGGTCCGAAGACCTAAAGAATATTTTAAGTGGGTTTCAGCGGAAGCACAAATGAAAATTTGCTGCCTGATCCGATTTCGCTCTCCACCCAAATCTTTCCGCCGTGCGCATGCACCAGACGCCGCGCGATGGCCAGACCCAGACCCATGCTGGTAACTTCGTTTTCCGCCGTCGGCACCCGGAAGAAGTCGGCAAACACCTCTCCGTGGTACTCCGGCGAAATGCCGATGCCGGTGTCCGCCACAGTCACCCGCACTGCATTAGCCTTCACCAGATTCCGGCGTCTCTCGTCCGAGATGCGCGAACTCTGGCTGATGCGGCGCTCCCACATTTGCGGTTCCACCAGCAACCACACTGTGCCCCCGGGTGGGGTAAACTTCAGCGCGTTCTCCAGGAGGTTGGAGATGACGTGCTGGATCTTCGCGAAGTCAAAGGCAAACGGCTCCACAGTCTGGCTTTGCGGGAAATACAGGGCCACGCCCTTGGCTTGGTAGCGCGTCAACCAAACATCGTACAACTCGGCCACACAGGCGGCCAGATCGGCAATTTCAAACTTGAGTGTTAACTTGCCTGTCTCTAAAGCGGCCAGGGTAAGAAAATTCTGGATGAATCTTTGCAGCCGGGCGCAATTGGTTTGGGACTCCGCCAGAATCTGCCTCTGTCGTTCGTTCAGAGGTCCAGGCTTACCACCCAGTAGAACCTCGATGTACCCAGCCACGATCGAGAGCGGGGTTTTCAGCTCGTGAGCGGCGGCGGCGAGAATCACCGTGCGGCCGCGCAGCTCCTCTTCCAGGCGCGCGATCGTCTTCAACAACTCCGCCGGGGTCTCGCGCGAGGCGTGTTGAGCGAGTTCTGACCCTGCGGCAGGTCCTCCCGGTGACGGCGCAGAACGAAGGCTGGGTTCTCGGTCAGGATCGAAGTCGACGTCTGGAGAAGCGATGCCCTCTTCCGGCGCCATTCAGTCACCTCTTGATGTTGAAAGAACTCAGGCCACAGGTATTGCGCCCAAAGCGCGGAGAAGCTTTTTGTGCCCGCAATACTGCCCATAAATCATGAACTTTTGCCGCAGAATTGTCAAGGCAACATGCTAGGGACAAATCCTTGCCACAGTTGGTAAAGATATTGCACTTGTTGGGCCACGCGCTGGCGTCGAGTTGCCGTGGGCTGACTTTTCAACATTACGTAAGTCTTTCATTTTGTTAATTTTAATTTACAGTACAGTTATGGTGCTTAATAATTCAACTTTGGAGGTATGCGTGCACATGCTTTCATGGATGTTGACCGAGCGCGCAAGCACTACGAAACGGCCCGTTGTGGCGATTTCGAACGGGCGAGCAAAAAAGGGCGCCGAGCGACGCCGCTCAGAGCGTCTCCCCTTGGGGATACCCGTATTTGTCCGAGGCATCGATGAGCGTGGCAAAGAGTTTCAAGAGTTCACGACCGCGTTCAACATTAGTTCTGGCGGGGCGCTGGTGGCCACGAGACGATACTTGCCCACCTCGACCCTCATTTCGTTAGAAATCCCGGCTGCGCCCTTGCCTCGAATGACCACTTCGCCGGCATTCGTTCGAAACCTCCCGGCCCAGCCTGTGACCGTGACGCATAGTGAGCAGTGCTATCTGGTGGGCTTGAAGTTTCCCAAATCTGTGCACAAGTTGGCAGCGAAGGGGAGAGTCTGAGGGAAAAGTTTTTCCTCAATGTGAAAAAGTTTTCCCTTCTTGTCGCCTGATATTGCTTCGTTTACCCGTCCTTGGGCGTCGTTCGGCCTTTGCCCTATGCCCGTTCTGATCCAAACTGAGCAGTAGAAAACTGATATGTTCACGGGATTTCTGCCGAATCCACTGCAAAGTTTGGATGCTTAATTGCTCCCGATTGCAATCCATCGAAGAACTTGATGCCTTGATCTGAGAAGAGTGGGAAAACCTATCATGTCTACGACCGATGTGACCCCTGCAACGCTGGGTGCGCCCGTTGACGATCTTCCGCCGGAGGAAGTGATATTTGGCCAATCCGAGGCGATGCGGCATGTCCAGCAAAAAGTGAGAAAGTTGGCGAGTGCGAACATCCCCGTCCTGATTCAGGGGGAGAGCGGCACGGGGAAGGAAGTCATCGCCAAGCTCATCCACCGCCTGTCACCCTGGCAGTCAGGGCCCTTCGTGAAAGTAAACTGTCCAGCCATCCCTGGCACGCTGCTGGAGAGTGAACTATTTGGATACGAGCGGGGCGCCTTCACCGGCGCGTATGGATCGAAGCCAGGCCGCGTTGAGATGGCAAATCGGGGGACCCTATTCCTCGATGAAATCGCGGAACTGGATGCAGGGCTGCAAGCAAAACTTCTCCAGCTTCTCCAGGACGGCCAGTTCTGCCGGATAGGCGCGCGGGAGGACACTCGTGTCGAGGCGCGCGTCGTCTGTGCTACCAATCGACAGTTGGAAAAGGAAACCGAGGCGGGTACGTTTCGCCAAGACCTCTTTTACCGCATCAACGTTCTTAACGTCCGCATGCCGCCTTTGCGCCAGCGTGTGGACGACATTCCCGGACTGGCCAGCTACTTCTTGCGGGTTTACAACCACCAATTCGACTGCCGGGTACCGGAATTGAGTGCCGCCACCACGCGGCATTTACAGCGACGGACGTGGACCGGCAATATCCGTGAGCTCGAGAATCTGATCAAGCGTTACGTGATTCTGGGCTCGGAAGATGCGATCATGAGCGCCGAGGCCGAATCGAAGCGGCCATCCGACATGATGCCTGCGATACCCTTGGACGGCCCCATTTCGCTCAAGAAAGTGATGAGACAAATGGTTCGCGAAATGGAAGGCAAGATCATTCTCAAGGTCTTGGAGGCCGAGAACTGGAATCGTAAGCGAACAGCGCACTCCCTCAGCATCAGCTACCGCGCTTTGCTGTACAAGATTCGGGAAGCTGGCCTTCCATCGAAGTCCAAAGGTGAAACCAAATCGAAACACAATGTTACACATCGCGCTCCAAAGCGGCAACGACACGGGGTGCCTGCGGACGATTTTAGATCCCCGTTTACGGCGTAGGAAACCTTTAGCGTTGGTTTAATACTGGTATACAACGACTCTATTATCCAAGGCCTGTGTTGGCCAGCCTGAATTCGCTCACGAAGGCCTCAAGACCGGGCGACAGGAAAGCCGACAGAATGGGTCATCACGCAGCAAGAGACAATGCTTTCCATTCTTGTGCATCAAAGTTCACTTTTTACAGGAATGCCGTCTGTGATTGAAATTGTAAGTCATTTAATCTAAAGGTTTTACATTCTGCGCCAAGAATGGCTATTCAAATGCTACGGATGGCTGCGGGGTCGTATACAGTCAGCGAAGGTGGAAGTCACTCTAATCAACGAGAAGGGGCTATGAGCAACCGATCAAATCGCTTCATTGTAATTGCTGCTGTCGCGCTGCTACTTCTTCCCGCAACCATGCTCGCGGATTCAAACAAGACGTTCGAGCAGCTCCAATTCAATCCCTCGGGTTCCACCAATTCGATTCTGGACTTTGTCATGGCCGTTCCGACGTCTGGAACGGTTTCGTATAATGGTGGAAACACGGGAGGGGCCAATAACCCGCTCCTTGGTTCGGCAATCAGCGTTCGTTACGTGGTCGGTCTTGACACGCCACAACATAATCTTGTGAAACTGGATTTGATCGGTGGCCTGCTGAGTTTCCAGACCGGGAACTTCTTCTCCTCGAACGCGACGACGTGGTTCTTCAATGGCGGGGGCTTCTTTACGCTGACCGCGCAGTGCATTGACATCGATCGCGACGGCGACACTACCTGCGACAGCCACGATAATGTGCCCGATCTGAACGGAGTTCCAGGCTTGGTCCTCTCAGGTATGTGGGACAACGCCCTAGTGCAAGAGACCAATCTGAAGAATAAAACCAGCAAACTCGAAGGGGGATTGATACAGGATCTCGTGTGGCAGCAGTTGCTGAGCTACTACGGTCTTGAGAATCCTCCGGTCGGCAACCTGAATGGCGACTTCAATCTGACCATGATCGCTACGGGAAACCCGAACAAGAGCTTGAAGAGCACCAGGCTTCTAAGTGGCGATTTCGCTGACACTAACATCCCCCCTTCACCAGAGCCGGCCAGCCTACTGCTCTTCGGCACTGGCATGATCGGTGTCGCGGGTTTCGTGCATCGCAAACTGAAGGCCCGGTAGCAATTATCCAGAGAGTTGGTGATTCTGAGTCGGCCCTGCCAATCTGAAATGGCAGGGCTGTTTTGTTTCTGCGCCCTTTCTACTGCAATTCAGAGGTCGGGGTGGCTGGGCCGAGAGAATGGTATATACTGGGACTTTTTGTGCAATAATATTCATATTTCCGCTGTTTGGTTTCGGCCGCAGATATCGTAAGTCTTTGAAATGAAAAGTCAATAGAGTACATTGATGGTTTGGCACCGATCGTGCTTCGGAAATGCACGGTAGCCTCTGCACAGTAATGGGTAGTGTGTCTTGACGAGGGAAAAAACATGTCGAAAAAACTCCCGTTGATTGTTGTATTAGCCGTGCTGCTCGCTCCGGTGGCCGTGCACGCCTCTGGAATTCTGGATTTCAATGTGCCAGGAGGCGGCTCAGTGAGCTACGCCGGAGGCAGTTCGTCCCTGTACGGCACGAGCATAGCCATCGATCAGGTGTGCGGGATCGGTACGCCCCTAAATGACGGAGTCTGCCTTAACATCTCGAATGGCAACTTGTCCTTCGTGACTGGTGGTTTTTCGGGCTTTGACTCTTCTGACTGGTATTTCAACGGCGGGGGAAGTATCCTCATCAACGGCAGCATCGCCTCGCTTGGGATCATTAACGGGACCTTGATGTCCGGGACTTGGAGCGACGCCACTGTGATGTGGCCGGGTGACGGACGGGGCGTCGTGACCGGGGACTACACGGATACGAAGGACATTACTCTAGCGGGTTACTTTGGACTTGGTGCGACGGGTTGGAATGGCACGTTGAACCCGAGTTTTTGCTGTGCGGACTCACCCCCAAGCGCCTTTAGAGGCCAAGTCATGGGGGGTGACGTCGTCAATGAGTCGCCGGTTCCCGAGCCCGCTTCTCTCGCTCTGCTAGGCACCGGGTTGGTTGGCATCGCGGGCATGATTCGCCGCAAGCTATTGTCGTAGTCACTCACTGTTAAGCAAGTCTCTTCTCCAGTAAAGCCCTGCCGCACTAATGCGGCAGGGCTTTTTTGTTGCAATCCGGTGCGTGTTCTACAGCCCGGGCGTCAGATTATGCTCCGACGAAATCGCATCCTGCGCCAGCAAAGGCTACATTCTTAGAGTTTTTGTGCAATCTTATTCATCTTCTTCATGCGGAAGTGCCGCAGCTTTTCTGTAATTCATTGAAAAAAAAGCTGATGCTCAGGGCTGAGGTTTGGAATGAAAAGTGCTACGGTATGGAAGACGATATAGCGTAGATCCGGTCTGGCTGGAAATGCGGAAAGGACCAAAACATGTTCAAAAGGCTGGCGCTCATCTTTGCGTTCGTTTTCTTGCTTGCCCCCGTTGTCGCAAATGCTGAATCCATCATCGATTTCGGTATAGCAGGGGGCGGGACGATTTCGTGGGATGGCAATCCCTCCCATTCTCTGATCGGGTCCAATATCGCCATTGACTCCGTGACCGGCATTGGCACACCGCTCAACGACGGCGTGACCCTGACAATCACTGACGGCTTTCTAAATTTCGTGACGGGTTCGTTTTTGGGCACGGATTCTAGCCATTGGTATTTCAACGGTGGCGGAGACATTTCGATCACCGGCACCATCACAGATCTCGGGATCATCGACGGAAATCTGATGTACAACGGCTCTTGGATCGATGCCAACGTGGCTGCGCAAGGCGACGGACGGGCAGTTGCCGGTGGCGACTATACGGACACGAAGAACGCGATCTTGGCGGCCTTCTACGGACTCGGTCCCTATGACTGGAGTGGCACCTTGAACCCGAGTTTCTGCTGCGTCCCCAACCCACAGTTCCCGGAATCGAATGCAGCGACGTGGTTGGCGAATCTAGCGGATTCAAATGCAAAAGTGGCGTTTAGCGGCGGACACAACGGATTCAGCGGCACGGTGGAAGGGGGTGACGTGATCAACGTCGCGCCAATTCCGGAACCCGCATCCCTGGCACTGATCGGTACAGGACTGATCGGACTCGCGGGCATGGCTCGTCGCAAGCTGTTTTCGTAATCGATTGCCTGTCCGAACCTTCCTCTTTTGTCGGAACAGGCAAGCGGTCGCCCGAGGATTTTCAACCCCAAGCTGTCGAACACAGTCGGCTCGCCCACAGACTTCTCCCCGCTTACTTGGGCCGGGTTGAACCCCGCCTTTTCTTTCCCCAGGTTCGACTGTGTAAGAACCAGGCAGCGGTGAGCACTGTCAAAGCTGAGCGCAGAGGCCAGTGAGACGGCATTCCAAGCCGCGACTCGCAACAGAAGTTTCAGCTCAGGATGGCGATCATGGTTCCGTTTGAGGCACCGTGAGCGGCGGAATTCCCAGTCTTGATCCGAGTTGCCGGCGGCTAATCCGCCCGCTTGATATTGGATTCACATGCGTCAGGCGTGAGGGGGCGGGAAACTCGGCCGAGTCTTGCTCGCCCCTTCCGACGGCCTCCTGAAGCAGGCCTCAACTCTTGGCAAGGTCGCTCAGTGCCTTTCGTATTTCTTGCGCCTCGGGGAATTGGGGATCGAGATCAAGTGTCTTCTGCAAATGCTCCTTGGCTCGAGAGCCCTGATTCGTTTTCGCGTAGGCCAACCCCAGGTGATAGTGGTAGGTGGGATTCTCCGGATCGACTTTCAAAGCCTCCTCCAGTAGGTTGATCGCCGAGCCGTAGGCGCCCTTCTGGTAATCCGCCCACGCCAGCGTGTCAGCGGCCCTAGGCTCGTGAGGCAGGCCCCGCCGCGCGGTTTGTGCAAGGCCGAGAGCGACGTCGGTGTTGCCTCCGTGCTGCAGCATTAGGTAAGCGAGATTGTTCGCGGCAAACGCAAAGTCGGATTTGATGTCCAGGGCTTTCTTGTAGCTGTCCTGGGCCTTCTGCCAATCGCCCCGCGACTCCTCCAATTGCCCGAGATGGTAGTAGCTCCGAGCATCTCGGGGGTTCCGCTTGATGGATTCCTGGCAATCGGCGATCGCCTGGTCGACCTTCCCTAAGGCCACCTCCACTTGCCCCAACAGCAGGAGTGAATTCACGTCTTCCGGATCCAGCTCCGAGGCCTGCTTCAACGATGCTTCCGCCTTCTCGTATTCGTGCTGTCCGGCCTGCATCTGGCCGAGGAGCATATAGAAACTCGCGCTCTTTGGAACTTTGGCGATCTGCGCCTCGAGGCGATCCATGGCTTTCTTCGGCTGCTTTTGCACCATGTAATCAGCAATCAACCCTGACATGGCTTCCGTGCTCGCGGAGTCATGGTTCAGAGCCGTCTCAAACATTTTTTCCGCTTCGCTGTACTTCTTTTGTCGGAGGCGAATCTCTCCCATCATCGTATAGGCCGCGGCATTATTCGGTTGGAGTTGATGGACTTTATCCAGGTTCACCTCCGCAGCTATGAGGTCACCTCGGCCCATATCGGCTTTGGCCAAATAAAGGTAACCCACGGGGAACGAAGGTTGCAGCCGGATCAGGATCTGCGCGACCCTCTCCAAATCGCCCGCATCTCCCCTTTGCAGGTCGAGAGCGCCGAGCGCGAGTTGGGCCTCAAACATATCCGGTTTCAGGCGCACGGCCTCGTGGATTTCGGTGTTCGCCCGCTCCAAGTTGTCGAGCTGGACGTAAGCAGTTCCAAGCAGAAAGTGAGTGTATGCGTCCTCGGGCTCGTTCTTGAGCACGCTTTCCAACACCGGAATGGCCTGGTCGGCATGACCTTGCCTTCCCAAGATCTGCGCTTTCAGGCGAAGGGCGTCCGGGTCCTTCGCGTTGCCTTTCAGGATCTCCTCGTCCACCTTGGAGGCCTCGTCCACTCGGTTGCGAGCCAATAGCAGCCTGGCGTAGCTCTTCTTGACGCTCAATTCCTTGGGGTGCTCGGTGGTCAGCAAACCGTATTCGGTGAGGGCTTTGTCGATTTGACCTGTCCCTAAATAGAAGTCACCCAAGACCCGGAAGCCCTGAGGGTCAGTCGTCAGCGCCTGCTTGGCTTCCTTGAACAGAGCTTCTGCTTTGTCGAGTTGCCGCTCCGCCACGTACAGTCTTCCGAGGGCCTGACGAGGCAGAATATCTTTGGGGTCAACCTCGATAGCATGGCTGAGCTGTTTCTCTGCTTCGTCCAGTCGCTTCTGCCCAACGTAGAAAGCACCGAGGGCGATGATTGGCTTGTCCGACTTGGGGTCCAGCGAAATCGCCTTCTTGAAATTCTCTTCCGCTTCTGCAAACTGTTTGGCCCTCACCTGCGCAACCGCCATGTTTATGTAGGATTGCGCCTTACCCGGCGCCAACTCGACAGCCTTGGCCATTTCCTTCAGCGATTCGTCCGGCTTCCCCTGAAGCGCCTCAACGCTGGCCATCAACGTATGAGCGTCGGGATTATTCGGGTCCCCGGCCAGCACCTTTTGGACTTCGTCTTCCGCCATCTTAGTCTGTTGGTGGCGCAACATTAACGAGCCCATCTCGACGTGAGCCTTCCAGTGGTTGGGATCGAGATTGATGGTCTTCCGGAGTTCCTTGACCGCCTCCACCTCGATCTTCAACTGCAAAAGACAGCGGGCAAGCTGGTAGTGGCCTTCAGCATACTTCGGATCGGCCTGAATGGCGTTCTGAAACTGGATGGCCGCCTCGCGGTACTTTTGCTGATCAAAATACTTCGTACCGCTCTCCATATACTTCTGCCGCCGCACGATGGGATCTCGATGGCACCCACCGAGCAAGCCGGCCACTATCGTCATGGCCAGGAAAAGAACCTTCCAACGCGAAGTGCTCATATGACTCTTCCCCCAAAAAATCGAAGTCCACAGGAATGCAGGATCACGCCCGAGGAAAGCAATGAAAGCCTTCTTCCGGGGACAAGTACACCTCGCTTGCCCCACTCCACAAGCCTGAGTCTCACTCCGTTGCTACTAGATTACCAGAAATCCGGCCACGGCGCGAGCAATTCCGGCGATTGTGAATTCCGGATTTCTCGGACTTCGACTCACCGAACTGCGGCGCAGCCGTAATCAGTGTAAGAGCCTGCTTCGATGGGGAGAGGCACGCGACGCAAGATGAAACAAGCCGACTTTCAATCCTTGAGCCAGGCACACTAGCAGGGTGTCCTAAAGCAGCGTTGTGTGAGATTACGCGTCAAGCTGGTATTCACCGAGGTTCGCGTCACGACAAATCCATGGCATTTGGCGGGCAGGATCAGGTATGCTTGTCACCCAATGTCACGCTGCTCTTCACGCCTTCGAGTGGTGGCGCTGAGCGCAGTCGCCATCTTCGGAGTTGCCATGGCAGTGCCAGCCGAAAGTCTGGCTGCTGCTCGCGACGTCGTGTTCTCGCAGTCCTCGAATTCGGTGGAGGCCTATGACTTCGTCGAAATTACTGCCGGTGTCAGCTCGCTCGATACCGCCAATCCCTTTATCGACGCGACCCTGACAGGATGGTTCGAGCGACCGGACGGAAGTCACAGGTGGGTCGTGGAAGGGTTCTGCGACGCTGAGGACGGGAGTGCGTACCGCATCCGGTTCATGCCTCCAGCGCCGGGCGATTATCGCTACAGCGTCACTTATCAACAGGGAAACTTCCAGAAGACGTCCACCGGATCATTCCGAGCAACCGACGGCCATCGGCGCGGGCCCATTCGCGTCGATCCGCAGTTCCCGTGGCATTTCATTTGGGAGGGCACCGGCGAGCATTATTTCTTTAACGGCACGACGGCCTACTGGCTCATGGGATGGAAGGACGACCGGACGATCAGCTACAGCCTCGAAAGGCTGCATCGGCTGAAAATCAATCGCCTGCGCGTGACCATTGCGGGGCGCACCAACGTCTTCTACGGTGAGCCGGTGATGCTGGGTGACAACTTCACGGTCTATCTGACCCCGTGGCCCGCTGAGATGGCGGGTGATTTATATCATCCCGGCTTCGATTACCAGCGCTTTCATGTATCCTACTGGCAGAAGTTCGAGCGCGCCCTGCGCTTCGCTCGCAACCGCGACATGATCTTCTCGCTCGTCCTCGACATGAATGACAGTCGCGTTCATCCCGCCGCCGGCAGCGAGGATGAACATCGTTTCATTCGCTACGCCGTGGACCGTTTCGGAGCTTTCTCCAACATCACCTGGGATCTGGGGGACGACCTCGAGCGCTTCCGCGATGACAAGTGGACGCACGAAACCGGAACACTCATTAAGCAGTGGGATCCTTATCGTCATCTCGCCACGAGCCATCCTGTCGACAACGTTCACCAGGACCGCACTTCGGATTGGTTTGACTTCACCTCGTTTCAGGAATGGTCGCGCAATCAACACGTTTTCATGCTCGGCCAGCGCGAGCAACAGTTGAAGACCGGCCGCGTCATTCCGCAGACGAACGAAGAATACGGTTACGAGGACCACTACCCGCTCTGGGCGCGCGGCCTCGGATCAGAGTCCGCCGATACGCTCCGCCGGACGGCGTGGGACATCGTGATGGCGGGCGGTTATCAAACTGCCGGCGAAAGCGCTCGACGCGGGACCAACATCTGGCCGGACACCGGTGGTGGATGGATGAATGGCCGCGGCGACGACACGATGACTATGTTCCTAGGCTACGGACACATGGTGGATTTCTTCACCAGCTTCGAGTGGTGGAAAACGGAGCCGCACGATGAGCTCGCGGACAAGGGGAACTACTGCCTGGCAAAGCCGGGCGAGATCTACGCGGTGTATCTGCCCAACGCAGGAAAAGTCACGCTCAAACTTCAGCCAGGCCGCTACAGGGCTTTTTGGTTCGCCGCGCAATCGGGAGAGAAGATCGACCTGGCCACCGTCGAAGGCCCAGACTGGACTTCGCCCGAGGCACCGGACAAAAACGACTGGGCGCTGTTGCTCCAAAGAGAATAAGCAGTACGTCGCCTATGGCCTCATTGGAACTGTGTTAGAATATTCCGGCTGGGCCGTTAGCTCAATTGGTAGAGCAACTGACTCTTAATCAGTAGGTTGAGGGTTCGATTCCCCCACGGCTCACCATTTCAATATCCGACTCAACGTCTTCCGCACCGAAGTGATAAGGTGTTTGTGCAATGGCGGCACGGGCGCGCAGGTTCTCCGCCGCCAGCCATCGTCCTCACCTCCGAGATGCAACAACTGATCTCCGATCCGTGCTTGACGTTGAGTTCGCACCTTTTATCAACTATAATCCAACTCAAATGTCGTCCCCGGTGAAAGAAACCAGACCCGCGAGCATGGGTGTTGCGGGCCGGCGGAGCACGCGCCTCTCCATCGCCATACCCATTGCCATCTCCGGTAAAGACGCGGCTGGTAATTTGTTCAAGGAAAACTCGCGGACCGCGGTCATCAACAAGCAGGGGGCGAAGATCTTAACGACTCATCAACTGGCGCTGGGGGCAGAAGTCGTTATCGAAAACCGCGCCCTCGGACTTTCCGGAAAAGCTATCGTCGTCTGGATCGGCGACCGGGTATCCACCAAAGAAGCGGTTGAAATGGGAGTTCAACTTTTGGAGTCCGCAAACATTTGGGGCATCGAGTTTCCACCCGAAGATTGGCAGGAAGGCCCTCCCATCGGGCTGGGTGGCGTGAAGCTCGAAGCAGCCGGGGTGACTTCCATTCCGGTGAGACCGCCAGAGGTCGCGCATCCGCTCAAAAGTGACGGCAGACCGCGAGAGCTCACGCCGGAACCAGGCTCTCCGAGACCAGCGCCGGTGACTACACCACCGAGAGAGGTCGGGGTTCCTCGAGTCAGCCAACATGGAGAGTTGCGCGCCACGACATCCACGCCGGGTATGGCGACTCCCGATCAACTGAATATAGCCCGGGAAGTGGCAGTGGCAAAATTTTCCCAGCAGGCTCAAGCCGCGGCTGATGAGCAGGTGAAACTTTTTGTCAACCGACTGGCCAAACTCACCAATCAAATCGGTATTCAGATGCAGACAAGCCTGCACAGTTCGGCGACCGAGATTGAAGCCAAAATGGTCCGGTCACTCGATGATCAAATTGGCTCCCTGCTCGATCGCTTGCAGGCCACCCGCACCGAGGTCGATGGTCAGTTGGCCCGGTTGCAGGAGCTCCAGCAAAGCGGCCAATCGGAGGTTGAAAAGACTCAACGCAACATTCAAGAGGCAGGCTGGCAGGCGCTTCAGGCAGCAACCGAACAACTGGACGAGGCGCTGCAGAAGGACATTCAGAAGTCCACACAATCCGCCCTGGAAGACACGCGCAAGGGGCTTCGGGAAACCGCCGCATCCGCTTTGGAAAGGCTCACTGAGGAATCCAGCGCCCGCTTGTCCGGATTGTTGGATACATTTGCCAAGAAGTCGCTTCCTGAGGTGCAGATGCTACAGACCGCGGCGCTCGAACAGACCAGAAGGGCGGTCGGCGATGCTGCCCAACGCGCGGCAGGGAAGGCGATTGAGTCGTTGGAGACGCGATCAAATTCAGTTCTCCATGATTTCCAATCGAAGGTCGAAGCCTCAGTGACCGCTGCCCGAGAGAAGAGCATCGAGGAGGTTTCGCAGCACGTTCGCAAGACCGCAAAGGAATTGGGTGCGGCGTCAGAGGATGAACTCCAAGAGCAGGCTAAGGACGCGCGGCAACTCTTGAAAGAAGAACTGAAAAACGCGAGCAAGACTCTCACGGAGGACGGCAAGAAGCAACTCTCCGCCTTGACCAACGAAACGCTGAACGCTCTTAACAAGAGCGTGAAATCCGGCTTGGACGAGTTCCAGAATGAGGTCGAAAAGCAGCTTCACCTGTTCGAGGACAAGGCGGCCCGCGATCTTGAGAGCCATTTCCAAAAGTCAGCCGAGAAACATCGCGAGGCTCTGCTGAAGGATCTCCACCGCGATGCAGATGAAGCGACGGAGCGAGTTTTGGCTGAGCTCCACGCCAAGGTCGATCGCTCGGTCAAGGAATCCTCCGAGACGGTGAACAAGAACGTCGCCTCCGCGGCGGTCTTTCTGGGAGCCATTGAGGAGAAAGCTAGAGTCGATCTCGAAGGGCACGCCCGGAAGTACGAGGAGCGCGCAAAGAGTTCGGTGGAGGCCGGAGAGAAACGGCTCGCTGAACTCTCCGCGGCGGCGCGCGAGACTCTTGCCAAGGAAATGGAGCTGTTGGTGAAGGATCGGCAGAGCCAGGGGGCTGAGGGGGCCGGCAAGTTCGAGACCCAGAACTTGGATGAAGTTCCGGCGCGGCTGCGGAGTGCCACTGAGAAGTTGATTGAAGAATCCGCAGCGCTTCTCACCAAACAAGCGGAGGAGATCATTCTTTCCGTCTCGGAGAAATTGAATCAGCAGAAAGAGACTGCGGTCAATGAAGCCAGCGAGGCTCTGCGCACGAAGTTGGCCGACATGTTCGCCACGGTTTTGCAGCCCGGCGCGCCGAAACCCCGCAAGTAGGATTCTTTCCATCAGGCACAAATCCAACTCTCCATTCTGGGCTGAAATCGCCGCCGGCTGCCGGACCGCTCCCGGTACGGCGTGCTACGATATGGCCGTGGGATCTGCGGTGCCGTCAACCCCTGATTCGGAATCCGAGAAGTTCATGCGCTTGGCTCTTCGCGAGGCGAAGCGAGCCCGTGACGAGCGGGAAGTCCCCGTGGGCGCAATCGTAGTACGAAACGGACGAGTGATCGCCCGCGCTCATAACCGGCCTGTTCACCTGAACGATCCCGCCGCTCATGCGGAAATTCTCGCGCTGCGGCGCGCGGCGCGCCGTCTGAAGAACTACCGCCTGACGGACTGCACTCTCTATGCTACAATTGAGCCTTGCGCGATGTGTGCCGGAGCAATTGTTCAGGCGCGCCTGCGGCGTGTGATTTTTGGGGCGCGGGACCCTAAAGCCGGCGCAGCCGGTTCGGTTCTTACAGTCCTGAACCACCCCAAGCTCAATCATCAGGTTGAGGTCGCAGGCGGAGTTCTTGCCGATGAGTGCGCCGGAATCGTGCGGGAATTCTTTCGTGCACGGAGGAAGAGGCGATCGAAGATTGAATCATTGAGCCATTGAGTCATCGAGCCATTTAAGAACGCGTCCCGGAGCTCACGGTCCTTCAATGACTCAATGAATCAATGAAAAAATGGCTCAATGTCTCGGAGAGGTACCGAAGCGGTCATAACGGGGGCGCCTCGAAAGCGTCTTGCCTGCCAAAAGCGGGCACGTGGGTTCGAATCCCACCCTCTCCGCCAAATTTTCTCTTTCAATGCCAATTATTTAGGGCGTTCCGTTTCCTTGCCGACCTCTGGCGTCCCCTTCGTCCAACCAACGTGGCAAGCTTGGATTATGCCGCAGGGTGTTTTTCCAGTTGAGGAGACTCCCGTCCTGCTTCGGGTAAGAGCTGCGCAATGGGCAAGACCAAGGAACCCGTTTGGAAGTGGGCAGCCCGCCTTCAACTACTTCGTGTCGCAGCGGAACCACCAATTTCTCTCAACGTCTTGGGCAGTGCAATGGTGAGATCGATAAAGCGGACGGAAACCGAAGCGCCGAGTTTTCCTGAACCCAATATTTACACGGCGCGCCTGATATCTGTATAATCGGGTTGGGTCGGGACCATGGGCTTCAAGGAACTATTGCGGCGCATTTTCTTGGTGGACCTCATCAAGGGGTTGAGGCTGACGTTCTCCTATCAGCGGCCCAGCGCCACTTACACTGAACAGTATCCTCGCCAGCGGCCACCGGTGGCCGAGCGCTATCGCGGCGCGCCGCGCTTGAACAACAATCCTGAAACGGGCGAGACGCTTTGCATCGCGTGCAACCTTTGTTCCTTGGCCTGCCCCGAGAATCTGATTGTCGTGGGATGGGAACGCACCGAGGACCGCAGAAAGAAACTGACCACCTTCACTTACGATCTGTCGCGCTGCATGTTCTGCGGACTCTGTGAGGACGCGTGCCCGGTGGACGCGCTGGAACTGACCCAGGATTTTGAGCTGGCCAGTTACAACCGCCTTGGAATGATCTGGGATCGCAAGATGCTGGAGGAAGGCCCCGCGCCCGTTCGCTACACGCGCTAAATCCCGCCGCTCGTTCACCGTTCACCCGCAGCGAGTCCGTCAAGCAGAGTCGGCCTGCGCGCCAAACTGCCGGCCGGACGACACTCCACCCTCGGTCGCGCCTGTCACTTTCGGCGGGCACAAGAATTTTCTTAGGAGCAAGGGCGGCTCTCCCCCGACGGATGTCGCCGCCCGTACACGCGGCCTTACTTCTTCTTGGGAGGAACGACGGCGTCCTTGAACGCCTTCGCCAAACGGAATTTCACAACAGTCTTGGCCGGAATCTGGATCGCCTCGCCGGTTTGAGGGTTACGCCCCACACGGGCTTTACGATTCGCTTTCACGGCCTTGCCCAGTCCGGGTATTACGAACTGGCCGCTCTTCTTGCATTCCTTGGTCGCCAGATTGGCGATTTCTTCCAGCACCGCAGCCGCAGCCTTCTTTTGAATACTGGCATGTTCGGCCAGGTGCGAAACCACTTGGGACTTGGTCAACCCTTTCGCCATTTGTTGCTCCTCTCCTGATTTGAGATTTGTGGGGTCACATCCATGATGACAGGCGGACACTCTACGCAATCAGCGAGCGTCTGTCAAGCGTTATTCGAAGAGGTCATTTCGTCTTCAGCCGCAGAAAACGGGGCTTTGGTGAATACCGCCGACGGGGGGCGGCGTTGCAGCGCCGGTTTCCGAGCGGCGGCCATCAAACTCCGGCGATCGGAGACCAGCTGGAAGCCGGAGGCGTCAGCAATGAATGATCTAAATGCAGAGTTGATCGCACTCGGCGACTTCGATATATTGAAGGCTGCTGATTTCATCGGAAGCGCCAGCCATGCCTATTTTTGAATTCGAGTGTAGAGAGTGTGGAGCCAAATTCGAAAAGCTCGTCAGTTCCTCGTCGAACTCAGTCACCTGCCAGAAGTGTGCCAGCACGCAAGTAACGAAACTGCTTTCCGTGTTCGCGGTGTCCGGCCCGTCAGCCAAGGCTTCAACAGAGCCCGGACCGTGCGCCTGTGGAGCACCCCGCCGCGGCATGTGCCAGGGATAATCACACATCATCTCAACGCGTCCGCTCGCCGGCCTGGTCCTCGCCGGGCGTGTTCTAGTGTAAGATCATCTCCGCCGCCAAGCGGGCCTCTTTTGGAGCTGGCGCCGCAGAGCACATGGGTTTTTCAGAGAACGCCAACTTGCGCGTCGGCACCTCGAGCTGGTCAAGCGAAGACTGGGTGGGCGTGTTCTATCCGCCCGGCACACCCGCGGCGAGCTTCCTAGCCGAATACGCCAAGCACTTCGACACGGTGGAAGTGGATTCCACATTCTATCGCCCGCCGACTCCATCGATGGTGATGAACTGGCGCGAGCGCACTCCATCCGGATTTGTTTTCGCCGCAAAATTCCCGCGGTCCATTACCCACGATAAAGTCCTCACGGACTGCTCCGCCGAAGTCACCGAATTTCTGAAGGCGATGGATTTGCTCGGTGAGAAGCTCGGGCCGCTGCTGCTTCAGTTTCCCTATTTCAACAAGCAGGCATTTGCTCGCCAAGACGACTTCATCGCTCGCCTCGAACCCTTCCTCGCAAAGTTGCCCACCGCCTACTCGTACGCAGTTGAAATTCGCAACAAAACCTGGATCAATGAGCCTTTTCTCGATCTCTTGCGGCAACACCGGATCGCGTTGGCGCTCATTGACCATCCCTGGATGCCGCCCGTCCAGCAATTAACTCAGAAGCTTGACGTAACAACGGCGGACTTCACTTACATTCGCTTCCTGGGTGACCGGAAAGGCATCGAGAAGAAGACCCAGCACTGGGACCGCATCCTGGTGGACCGGGAGCGCGAAATGGAGATATGGACGCCCCAGATTCGGCGCCTGCTCGAACAGCGGCTAACGGTCTACGCCTATTTCAACAACCACTACGCCGGACACGCTCCCGGTTCGATCGCTCTTTTTCGCCAGGTGTGGGAGCGCGTTAAAAACAGTGGCAAGTGACAAGGGGCAAATGGCGTGCGGCTGATTGCAGATTTTCGATTGTCGATTGACAATTGAAAAGCAGCGAATTCACCGCTCTTCCTAATCCGGCCAGATAGCCCGAGACTGGGCAACTGAGGCGCTGACGTACACCAGACAAACTGTGGGCCGTCCGGCCCCGCGCTTCAAGTCGACTGACAGCCCGCCCAACGCGCCAGAGCGCAACGCGGCTGGCGACGGAACGAGCGGCTTGGGCCAGATTACTGCATGAAATCGTCTGATCCTCAGCAACCGATCGGTCAGTCATTCACAAGACTTTTCCAAGTTCAGTCGCAGTGGTAATGTACCCTTCATTCAGAATGGCAAAGTCGAAGACTGGAACCCAAATGTCTCGCATTGTGATCAGACCGCTCAAGAGCCAAGAAGATTTTCGCGCCTGCGAGCGCATCCAGGAGATCGTGTGGGGCAGTGTTGGCGTCTCCAGCGAATTGATGACCGTCACCCAAAAGTACGGCGGCGCAGTCCTGGGCTCGATTGTGAACGGAAGGGTCGTCGGATTCATCTACGCATTTCTGGCCCGGCGGCACGGCAGTCTGATCCACTGGTCACACCTGATGGCGGTTGAGCCCGAGTTCCGCGACCTCGGACTGGGCTTTCGCATGAAACTCGCTCACCGCGAGCTCGCGCTCGACCAAGGTCTGGATTCGATCTGTTGGACGTTTGATCCGCTTCAAAGCCGCAACGCGGCGCTGAATATCGGACGCCTGGGCGCGCGCGCGGAAGAGTATTTGGCGAATTGCTACGGCCGCTTCCAGAGTGCCATCGAGAAGGGTTTGGAGAGTGACCGCTTGGTTGTGAATTGGCGGATTCGCGCTGTCGCTGTGGAGCGGCGGCTTAAAGGCGAACGGCCAGCCGGCGAGGCGCTCGCTTCGCTTTTGACGGCGCCACGAATCAATGAGACCTGCTTGAATGCGCGCGGCCTTCTCGAAAATCGCCGCCTGTCGCTTTCCTTGCGTGAGTCCAAGCTGCTGGTTGAGATTCCAACCGCCACTGACCAGATGAGGGCAAAAGACGTGAAGCTCGCTCGCCGCTGGCGCCTCGAGACTCGAAAGATCTTCATGCGATACTACGGGCGGCAATATCGCGTCGAAGATTTCATTCTGCCGTGCCCGGCGAGTGACGGCCGGGCGTTCTATGTCCTTGGTTGGAGTTCCCGCGCGGCGAGGTAACCTCGCCTTGAGGGCGCCCACGAGGGGCACCGCTACGGTGCTACAATCGGCGCTGTGAAGAAATCGATGCCTATCCAGGCGCTGTTCACGCGATCGGCCTCGGTGGGTAAAACCGTCGAGCAGTTGGTTCGGGCGGCGCGCAGGTCGGTGGACGCGGCGCTTTACCGCCTGAATCAGCCGCGACTGGCTCGCGCTCTCCACAACGCAGCGCAACGCGGCGTCAACGTCCGGGTGATCTTGGACCGCGTGAAATATGATCTCACGCCCGCCACGCAGCGGTTGCTCTCAGAACTCGAAATACCTTACCGGCTGATGTCAGGCCGCCAGGGGCGCTATGCTAAGATGCATCACAAGTTCGCTATTCTGGACAGGCACACAGCAGTGACGGGAAGTTATAACTGGACCCTCGAATCTGAAAAGAACAACTACGAGAACTTGATGATCATCCGCGAGCCAGAGCAGGTGAAGCGATTTGAGAGAGAATTCGAAACGCTGTGGTCGATTGCCGGTCAACGTCCGGTGGCAAGCCGCCGGCTGCGCAGAGGCCCACCGCAGAACTCAGAACAGGAATAGAAATCATGGCTCAAGAAGACATCGGAGAAAAGAAGACGCCGCAGTTTGTCGGGTACGAGCTCTACATCATGCGGCACGGCATCGCGGTGACGCGCGGCGCAACGGGAATTGGCGACGACGCCAAACGTCCCCTCACGCCGGTCGGGAAGAAAAAGATGGAGGAGATCGCTCAGGGTCTTGCGGTGCTGGGCATTGAGATCGATTGGATCGTCACCAGCCCGCTGGTGCGCGCCGTCGAAACGGCCGGAATCATCGCCGACTCGCGCGGAGGCAACATCCCCTTGGACTTTTCGGACGCCTTGCGTCCCGGCGGCTCGCCCGAGACTCTCATTAGCTTTCTGGCCAAGCATCCGCAGCGCAAGCGCGTTCTGGTGATCGGTCACGAGCCCGATCTGAGCGATATGGCCCGGCGGCTGATCGGCGCGGGCCGCAACGCCCGTCTCGCGTTCAAGAAAGGCGGCTGCTGTCTGATTCACTTTAATGAATTCCCGCCCAAATCGCCCGGCGAACTTCTCTGGTGGCTCACACCGCGCGTGATGCGAAGGCTAGGGAGCAAGTAATAGGAATTAGTAACTTGGACCTAGGATTTAGGACGTGGGACTTAGGCACTAGCAACCAGGCGCGAAGGCGGAAAACAGCGAGCTTGCTTCCGTTTTCTTTTTCCGGTTTCTAGTTTCGATTTTCCAGTTTCCGTCGCTTTCCAGTTTCCAGGTTGAACCCGAGTCCGGCGGCGCACCACAGCGCCAGCGCCGCGTACTCATACACGGTAAAGTGGCCAGGGACGCCGGGCAGGATTTTCATCAAGACGAGCGCCGAGCTGACGGCGATGTCGGCGATAACCATCAAATGGCGAGCAAGAGATAATTCTTCGCGGTCCGAGAAGAAAATGACCGCTAGGAGTACGGAGGTCACAAAGATGCTCAGGGTCCCCGTCCCTCGCTCCCAGCCATCCCAATCCGGACACGGCGCAAACTTCTCCTACTTGAACACAGCTTAGGTCAGGAGTAGACTAGACTCTCCAATCCAAGACAGAGCTTCGCTCCCGTCCCGATCTGATCGGGACGCGGTGAAGCATTCGTCTCGCGTTTCTCGGGGGAGGAACATGCGAGCCGAAGTTCATCACGAGGCGTTCGAAATGGACGAAGGAAACACCGCCATGAGCTCCGCAGCTCCTCTTGTCGAACTGCCTGCTCCGCACGCGGTCCCGCGCAAGAAGCGGCCGTCTGAAAAACCCGCCACGCCGATTCCGGCCGAGCGGGACGACGACTGGGGCAAGGTGCGCGCTCTCGCCCGCAAGCAGCTTGACCGATTCATGTCATTGGAGTCCAAGGTGCTGCGCAACAGCGATCCCGACGATATCCACGACGTTCGCGTGGCCAGCCGCCGTCTCCAGCAAGTGGTGGATTTGCTTTATCCGCCGCCGCAGCCGCGCGAGATTCGCAAGTTGCGCCGCGTGATGAGGCGATCCCGCCGCGCCTTCTCCGACGTGCGAAATTGCGACGTGCTGCTGGGACAAGTGAGATCGCGCCTGGCTCGCAAGCGGACAACGCGCCGCGACGTCTGGGAGGCCGTGGAGGCTTACTTGCAGCAGCGTCGCTCGGAAAACTTTGAAAAGGCGTTGCGCAAGGTGAGCAAGGTGAATATGGCCGTTTTCTACGTGCACCTGCGGAAGTATTTGAACGGCAGCGGTGGCGCATCGAATCACCACCACGTGCCGCTCGCCGCCGTTTCATCGAACGATTCAGCGCCCAAGCCGTTTCACGAGCGAATCGGTCAGTCGCTGGAGCAGGTCTCTCAGGCTTTCCTGGCGCAAATCAGCCAATCTCATCACGACCGGCGCGCCTCTGTCATTCACGCGGCTCGCATCGCCACCAAGCGGCTTCGTTACCTGGTTGAAGTGATCCACGAATTCAACGTTCCCGGAAGCGACGACGCGATATCTTGGCTGCGCGATCTGCAACAACGTCTGGGCGAATGGCATGATCTCGAGGTTTTGGAAGAGATGATGATCCAGATGGTGGCGCGGCCCGAATTCCTGAAAGAGCACCTCCCCACCGCTATGGGGGTTGAGAAGCTGGTCCTTCTGACGCGAAAGAGCAAGATGCATCTCGAGGAAAAGTACGTGGAGATGACGAAGGACTCGCCTGATTTCCGGCGGATGAGGAACTGGGTGGCTTACGTCTTGTCCTCGCCCTCGGCAGCCTTCGCAACGCCCTGACCGACGAATTTGCCCGCTGGGACGTCCTCGTCTTCCCTGTCTAGCTTCGCGGCGCCGCTCAATTCCTTTAGCGCCCCGAATTCGACGACGCGAACCGATTCCGCCTCGTCTTCCCCCAGCTTGGCGCGGGGCATCGTGAAGAGTGGCTCGCGCGTTCCACCGTTGAGCACGCGAGATATCCCCGCCTGCAACTGCTCGAATATGGTGCGGATATCCGCCGAGGCGTCGATCACCTCAAATCCGTATTCCTGGGCCAGCACATCGAACTGGGCGAGAAGCGAGGTCTGATACTTGCGGAAACTCTCGTACATGTCTTCGCTGGGGTGGAGGTCCATGCCGGACTCCCAGTAATCGAATCCCCGAGTGAAAACCACGCGAGGAATGAGGTCATCCACGCCGATGCGAAGGTAAAAGATGGCGTCCGGCTTGAGGGCGAAGCTATAAGCGTTGCGAATCCAACTCGGATCGATGGCGCGAACCATGGCGCGCGCCATCAAGGAATAAATGTAGCGATCCGTGAGCACGACGAAACCGGCGCGGAGGGCGGGAACGATCTGATTTTCCAGCCGGTCGGCAAAATCGGTGGCGTAAAACAAACTGAGCGTAATCTTGCCGAGCGTGTGGCCTTCTTTGGCCTGCTTGATGCCTTTCCCAGCCAGCGCCGAGCGCGTGATGCCCGTGTCCAGCACCGCCCGCCCCTGCTGTTCCAGCCAGGGCCTCAGGAGATTGATCTGCGTGGACCGGCCCACGCCGTCCGTGCCTTCGATTACAATCAGCTTGCCGGTCAGTCCGTCCAGCTTCATTCCCGGCAGCAACACACCGTAGGTTTCTTTCACGGCGCCACCCTCAATCGTTTGGCTTGGGCCAGTTTGGCCAGGACGAGCTGCCGCATCTGCGCCTGCTGCTCCTCAATGGGCTGCGTGGCGTCCACGGCGATCACTTCGAACTCCGGAACAATCTTCTCGTACTCTTCAATAATCCGGCCCTGGAACGTCCGAAAGCTTTCGATCGGATCTTCACTCAGTTCAAGATCCATGCCGGCCTCGTAATACTTGAAGCCGTTTCGGCCGTCCATCAGCCGCCGCATCGCCACTTCCAGCGGGACTCGAAAATAAAACGCCAGGGTCGGCTTGACTGCAAAGCTATAAAGATCGCGCACCCATTGGGGGTCCATTCCGCGCGCCACATCGCGGCCGAAGGCGGTGTAAATATAGCGGTCGCAGAGAACCACAGCTCCCGCCTTGAGCAGCGGGATGATGTTGTGTTCCATGCGGTCGGCAAAATCAGTGGCGTGAATCAGGCTGAACGTGGCCGGCGTCAGCATCTGCTTCTTCTTGCCGCGTTTGGTGGTGTCTCGAACCAGCGGAGACGAATTCCACTCGCTGAAAACAGTCCCGTACCCTTCGGCCTGAAGCCATTGGTGCAGGAGCATGAGCTGCGTAGATTTTCCCGAGCCATCGATTCCCTCGACCACAAACAGTTTGCCGGGGAAGCGATGCTCACCATAACGCTTCACGGAGAAGCCTCAGAGTGACACGTAGTCAACTAGCGGAGGTCTTTAATCTATCACACCTGAGCGGAATAATGAAAGCAAAAGTCGGTAGTGGTTCACTTTCAATCCAAAGAAGGGCCTTACGAGGCCAAGTGGATTGTTTCCGCGTGCGGGATCAGTCGGGGGCGATTTCGCCAAGGAATGCCTCGACTGTTGACTGTCAACTCTAAACTTCGGCCACCATTCTGTAGCGCCGTAGCACAGCCACTCCTGGCTGTGTTTTGCAAGAAACCACAGAGCACAGGCAAGAGTGCCTGTGCTACGTAAACTTTTGCTGCCTACCGCTTCGCCCGTCTACCGTCTACTGTCTACCGTCTACTGTCTCTTCTGCTGCCTACCGGTTCTCGCTGTCGATCGTCTCCTTTCGCCGCAACTCCCATTCTCTAAGCTCCGCAGACCCCTGAAGGGGCTTGCGCCAGCCCCTCGGCAGGGTGCGGTTCGCGCCTCGGGCACGACGCGTGCCCAATCATAATCGCCCACAAGTGAAAATGCCGACAAAGAACGAGCCGTAGACTCGCCCGCGCGCGGCGGGCCAGGTGGGGCCGACGCGAGTCTGTGCTTGCTTGCTCTTTTGCGACGCCCGAGTCGCTGCTCAGTGCCTTCCGCCGCCCCCAGCAGACGCTGAACTGGACTGGCTCCCTCCTCCACCTCCGCCGCCACCGCTACTGCCACCGCCTCCGCCACCCGAAGACGCATGTGAGCTTGAGCCGCCACCGGAAGACCCACTCGAGGCTGAACCGCCGCCCGAAGACGATCCGTGAGATGATCCTCCGCCGCCATAAGACGATCCATGAGATGATCCGCTTCCACCGCCCCCCGAATATCCACTGCTCCCCGAAGATCCCCGGGAAGAAGACGAAGAACCGCGCGAGCCACCACCCGCCCATCCGCCACCGTTCTGCCATCCTCCGCTGCTCCCGTTTCCCCGGCTTGAGCCAACGTGGGCAACCACTACAGGCCGCTCGTTTCCGCGCGCGCCGATGGCAGCATTTGCCGGCTCGACGAAATTCCTCGTCTTGTAGTCGTAATGGATGACGGACTGATTTCTTTGGCTTCCGGTGAGCTTAGCGATGGCGCCCGACGAGGTATATCCCCTATTCAGGAGTCTGCCCTCGATCACCGGCTTTCCCACCCTGGGCAAGTCTTTCGCCCATTTTGTTTCATATCCGGCCGGCAGATTCTTCTCGATTTGCAGATCCTTTGGCGCTGACTTGATCTTGAGGACTTCGTGCCCATCTTTTTCGCGGACCATCAGAACTCCGTCCCTGGCATGCAAGGGTGGCTTCCCCTTCCCATCCCAAGGATGTTTCGGTATGAACCCCACCTTGTTTCCCACGCGCACACGCCAAAAGGAGCCACGCTTGGATTTCGGCCCCACCACCCACCGCTTCGGCGGTGGTGGGCGCTTTCCCACTTTGCACGGCTTTCCGTCTTTGCAGCCGAATCTCCGGGCCTGCCTCGGCTCCTGCCTCGGCCCCACCCAGCTCCCCGCGTGACAGGTGGCCCACCAGCCAAGACCGACCAGTTGCCCTGGCGCACTCCAGCCACCTTGATCCGACACCACAATCCCCTTCGGATGTTGTGGGGTGTACTCCATCAATCTCCTTCCCGAGTAAACGAAGGGGCAATCAAGAGACGCGTAACTCACCCACTCGTAGCGCGCGCCTGGCTGGCTCGCCACGCTCGCCGGTTTTCCCCCTTGCTGTGGGCTCCGCGTTCCGCCACCCGAAATCTGTGCTTTCTTATCTGCCCGAGCACCTTCCTCTGCTGTCTCCGCGGGTTTTTCCTGTTGCAAGCTCTCCGTGGCCTCCCCTTCTTTCGGTTCCCAGCAAATCCCATACGGCGGACAATCCGAAAACGTGCCCTGTCGCACCAGATCGACAAGTCCCGGTATCGGTGCCGCCAATCCTGATTCTTTTAACCCGATTTCGATATCCTTTCTTCTTGCCGCGCTCTCTTCGCCCACCCAGTGGTCCCACGCCTTCTGATCCGGATCGTCTGTCGGGTTTGTCACCCACGATCGCACTCCACCCACCACCTGAAAGGCCTCTCCCGCTCGCAGCGGGAATTTTTTCCCGGTGTTTCTTTGCGTGACCTGCATGGATCCTTCCACCATTCGGAACACCGATCCATCCAGCGCGCTCTCAACCCGCATCGTCATCGCTTGATTCGTGTGGAATTGCACCACTGGCGTATCAATAGTGATTTCATCGTGCCCATTCGACCCCACGGCGAAGGTGGCCCTTCCCGTCAGCAAGGCGACCACTGTGCTTGTCTTCTGGGAATTGCTCGTCAACTGCTCGAACTGCAATACCGAGTGTTCTGCCAGATAAGTCACAGACCCATTCTCAAACTCCACTTCCGCCCTTCCATCTTCGGTCGCAAGGATAGCCCCCTCCTCGATTGGAGAATTCACGTCTGCGACAACCCAGTCCTTTCCCAGGACGGGTTTTCCTTTCACCCCCGGTGACAGCTTCACTTCTCCCTGGGCGTAGCTCACCCGCACAATCTGCGGGGTATCCTTTTCATTTCCGTTGATTGGGATTGGTCCAGCTAGAACTACCGCACCACACAGCGCCAGGAGGGAAATGAGCGACAGGGTCAATCGCATGACAGCCTCCGGATCGAGTCATTTACCCTTTACACTCCTAAGACGTACCGCCCGTATTACCGGTTACAACGCTTGGAGAGCGAGCTGGCAGCCACGGTCAACTCGTGTTTGAGGTGACCGTGGGTTTTGTCACCGGAGAAAAGCCACGCTCAGAAAGACGCTGAGCGTGGGTACCCGCTCGAGCCGCGGCCCACCTCGGGCCGCCCAGTCCACCATCTACAGCGGCCCAACGTACCCGCGGATGATTCAATCGCGGATTTTGGGTGACCGTGACCGGCTTGCGCCTACTCGAATCCGGTGTGAGAATAGACTGGACAGGTGTCAGTAGGCGTGCCAAGGTCAAGGTGTCGAGCATCTACAGAACGATTGGGTGTCTGTTCGTCGGATTGGGACTCTGTTGTCCTTTGTACGCGCGGCAGCCCAAAATGATACAGGTCGACAGAAGCCACAACGAGCGCGAAGTCACTCTCGCAATCGGCGAGGTGGTGGAAATATCCCTGGCGGAGAATCGGACCACAGGATTCCGCTGGGAGCTCAGAGTCAAGCCTGAGCCGCCATGCGCGCTAATAAAGAGT
Organism: Terriglobia bacterium; assembly: GCA_050013575.1. GTDB lineage: Bacteria > Acidobacteriota > Terriglobia > UBA7540 > UBA7540 > DASYXZ01. Next base: position 218,070 of record JBEKEZ010000001.1, read on the forward strand.
TGGTTCGAGCCAGCGACGGGTCCCCCCGGAAAAGGGGGAACCCACCGCTGGCAGTTTCAGGCCGTGAGTTCAGGGACCGGTGAAATCAAATTGGAGTACCGGCGCCCCTGGGAGCAGGGAAAGCCCCCCGGCCAAACGTTCAAGCTCAGCGTCCGCGTGCGATAGGAAACCACCACTCAAGACTCTACAGCATAGGCAGCAGCGTTACTGGAGCTAGCCGGCTACGGTCCGAATAGTCCAGAAATCATCTGCCAGATTTGGGTCCGTCAAATAGGCATAGGGCATCAGGCAATAGCCCTTAATCCCCCAAGTGTCTGCCCAGGAGTTCCTCACAATGAATTGCTGCTTGGCATCATCATAGCCTACAGCCACGACAGCATGGCCGCCCACTGACTTTTCCTTTGGTCCCGGCATGGGCACGATTCCGGTCTGCGCTACCTGTTGGCTCTCAAAGCTCTCGTATACCGTGAATCCGAAAACAAACGGGTAACCGCTGGCGAGGCACCCCTTCAGAGTGTTTAAGACGGGTGTCAACCTCTGGTAGAGCTTCACCGTGTGGTTTTTCGCTACGGCGTAACAGCTAGGTGACGGCTTCTTCGCGTATGGGCAGGTGGGACACGGATTCGGATCGGTGTTCTGGTCGCTGTAGGGCCACGTGTCCCCGACGGGGAGCCCGAGGCCGTTCGGGAAAGTCTCCGGGCAAACTCCCTGTGAGGCCACGCTCTTGATGCCATCTCTGATCTGGGCACCGTTATCAGACTGAACGTCATGCTCGATGACGCGTTCGTTGTAATAGATGAACAGCCGGGAGGGAATGAAGTCGGGCAGTTTCTCCTTGATCTGATCGAACTCAAAGGCGCCCGCGATGGCGTTGGCAGTGCAGCTTCCGAGCTGACCCTGATCATACACCGGCGGACAGCCCGGCCGCAGATCGACGCTTGACGGCAACGCCAAAGCCACTGGATGGGGCGTAGCATAGAGAAGATCGCGATGGTCGGGCAAATCCGGATGCCAACCGTATCTGCCGATTCTGCGCTGGCCAGGTCCTAGTTTGGTGAATTCTGTGGACATGTTTTCCTCCTCACTTTGACGGGATGATAGTTTTAAGTTGTCTAGCCGCAGATAAGGTACACCCAAAAACTTCTCAATGCAACTGCCAGCCGGGGCGTCGTCTAGTCTGATTTTTGTAAGGGCCGTTTGTAACCACCGAGCGGGTAGCTGGTAGCGACGGTCAACTCGTTCTTGAGGTGACCGCGGGTTTTGTTACCGGAGAAAAACCCACGCCGACAAAGACGCTGAGCGTGGATCTCACGCTTCGGGATGACCTCTCCATGGGGTAAGACGTGGAATCCACCTCGGGACTTGGGTCGAGAAAGGATCGTACTCAGAGCCAAAACTTGCCCTGAGGGTCGGTTCTTCGTAAATCAGCACAAAAAGGTGAAACAGAAGCCAGACCAGCCCGCCGTATTCAAGCAGCGTCACGTTTCCGAGCGTTTAGGCACGGTCAACTCGCGTTTGAGGTGACCGTGGGTTTTGTCACCGGAGAAAAGCCGAGGCTCAGAAGGACGCTGAGCGTGGTTACCCGCTCTGCCGATCGCAGCCACGTTCACTTCCGGCTCTACCTCTGTCGCGGACCACGTCACCCTCACCCTGGGCGTCGACTAAACCCCGAAGGGTTTGCTCTTACCACCTTCATGGCTTGACCTCACGAAGAAAATGATCCTGGCTTCTTTCGAGCGGCGTCTTCCTCGAGTAGGGAATGGATCAATTCGGGATCGACGTAAAACGTGGTCTGTTGCAAGCGTGCGAGATCGGATGGCAGGTCGATCAGGTCGAGACGGGCAGCTATGCGCAAAACTCCGAGTGTGCCCATGAACGCCAAATTCCGGCGAGCGGCCTCCCGCCGGGCGTCCGCCTCATCGATCAAGAGTTGATCCGCTTTCACTTCTTCGGCCAAGGCAATGGCTTCGCGCTCTCCCAAGTCAAGGTGGTCGAGCGACGGGTCTGGCCGGGAGCGAAGAGATTGTACCTGCAACCAGGCTGGAGCATTGGCCACCCAATCCCGCACCAGTTCCGATGTTTCAGGTTGCCTCAGCTCGTTGAAAACTGCCGGAGGGATCAACACAGGCCCAAAGAGCTGAGGAAGCAGATCGGCCCGACCGATGAGCACCAAGTAGTTGAGTGGCGTCGTGTCAGCAATAACGATCATGGAGCAGGGGGCCGAGGAAGAGCATCGCCCGCTTGCCGGTCGTGCTCCAGATCGGCTAGATCGTACCGTAGGTAAACGCCATGCTCTTTGAGGAAGGCGTGTACCTGCATTCGGGTCTTATAGCCAAGTAAGCGACGCAGTTGGCCGGTGGACAGCTTTTTTTCGCGGTAGGCCTCTGCCGCAATGGTTTCCAGAGCCGCGCGGTGGAGGTCCTGCCCGGAGGCCTCCAAAAAGGCGGATAACTCGTCGGGGAGCTCTAATATGAGTTGCTGCATAGACGCAGTATAAGGCAAAAAGACGCCGGAATGCACGCCACAAACAAAAGCTGTGGGAGGAGTAATACTTTCGCGCCCACCAAGTCTGAAGGGACGCTCGCCTGGCGAACTTCCAACCAGTCGGGCCGGCGCGCAAGGGGGGGCGATGACTGCACAGGGTGGAGCGCTGTGTCTGGTCCCTACGGGCCCGCCCGGGTCCAGCAGGCTTGGTTCGAGTGCAGGTGAGCAAAACCAGAGCTTGACAAAGCAGTAAATGGCATGGTAAATTCATCTTGAGTGGTTGAGACGTAGTCGCGAGATTCCGGCTTTTTCTGACGGAGCGTCTTGGAGGGCCGCGAAGCAGCACGGGATGTTTGTGAAAACGGCACTAATGAATTGCGGTTATTCTAAAATATGGTCTATTATCAACTAAGTGAAAAAACGCCGATTTTGGAGGGGGTACCCCCCTATCGAAAATTTGAGGAACGAACCCAAGAAGTCATTTGGAATCAACAAAACGCTCTGGAACGAACCCGAGAAATCGTGCAAAAAAGGCAAAGAACGAACCCAACAAGTCCTTTAGAATCAGTCAGCGCCTGGAACGAACCCGAGGAATTAGCAACGAACCTAAGAAGTCCTTTGGAATGAGAACAATAGCCTCGAGGAACGAACTCAAGCTTTACAGCGCAGCGCACGCAGGGCCGGAGAGCGCTTTCGGAGCTTCCGGCAAACCTTAAAGTAAAGTATTAAGGTTTGAACCCAGGCCGAAATGCGAAAATCGAAAACGGGAACAGATGTTTCGCAAAGTCCTGGTGGCCAATCGTGGTGAGATCGCGGTGCGCGTCATGCGCGCCTGCCGCGAGATGAGCATTCGCACGGTGGCGGTTTATTCGGATGTGGACCGCACCGCGCTTCACGTCCGATTTGCCGACGAGGCCTGTCGTGTCGGGCCGGCACCTTCGGTGGACAGTTATCTTCGCATCGACCGCATCCTCGATGCTGCCCGGCGAACCGGCGCGGAGGCGATCCATCCCGGCTACGGATTTCTGGCTGAGGACCCCAATTTCGCGCGCGCCTGCTCCGCCGCCGGCTTCACGTTTATCGGCCCGCCAGTGGCCGCCATGGAGTTGATGGGCTCGAAGACAGCGGCACGACACGCGCTAATCAAGGCCGGCCTGCCCGTTGTTCCCGGCACCGATCGAGACCTCGAATCGTTGGAGGAAGTGCGCCGCATCGCTGCCGAAATGGGTTTTCCCGTTATGTTGAAGGCTTCGGCGGGCGGAGGCGGGAAAGGCCTTCGCCGTGTTGCCAGGGAGGCCGATCTCGAGTCCGCCTATCGCAACGCGCGCTCGGAAGCGCAGAACGCTTTCAACGACGCCTCCATTTACCTCGAGAAATACATCGAGCGCCCCCGGCACGTCGAATTTCAAATCCTCGGCGACCAGCATGGAAACCTCGTCCATCTCGGCGAAAGAGAATGCTCGCTGCAACGCCGGCACCAGAAAGTGATGGAGGAGTGCCCTTCGCCGCTCGTCGATGAAAACCTGCGCCAGCAAATGGGCGAAACGGCGGTGCGCGTGGGCCGAACGGCGGGCTACAGCAACGCCGGCACGGTGGAGTTTATTGTTGACCAGGACCGCCATTTTTATTTTCTGGAAATGAACGCGCGGCTTCAGGTGGAGCACCCGGTGACAGAAATGGTGACCGGCGTCGACCTGGTGAAAGAACAATTGCGCATCGCGGCGGGCGAGCCCCTCGATCTTCAGCAAGAAGATATCCACATGCGCGGCTGGGCAATCGAATGCCGCGTTTACGCCGAGGATCCCGCCAACAATTTCTTCCCTTCCCCGGGCCTCATCACCGGTCTTCAGGTGCCGGCCGGGCCGGGCATTCGAGATGACAGCGGCGTGAGCGAAGGTTATCGAGTGCCGCTCGATTACGATCCGTTGCTCTCGAAACTGATTGTTTGGGGAGAGAACCGTTCCGGAGCGATCGCGCGGATGCGCCGGGCCCTGGACGAATATCAGGTCTTCGGCATTCAGACCAATGTGCCGTTCTTCCGACGCGTGCTCGATCATCCCGAATTTGTCGCCGGACAGGTGGACACTGGATTCATCGATCGCGTCCTGGCAAGCGGCCTTCTCTCCGCGGAGGAGCCGTCTCCGGAAGTGGAGCGAGCGGCGTTGCTGGCGGCGGCGCTCGAAGCCGTGCGCAGCCGCTCGGGCAGTGCTCAGCCATCTCGCCTGGCAGAAACGAGCGCGTGGAAAATGGCGGGGCGCGACAGACTCCTGAACAACTGGCCAGCGCGCGAGGCTCGCCGCCCATGATTCGCAACCCAATGAAACTCGACCTCGAACTCCACGGCGATTCCGCGACTCGGGATTACCATATCGAACTCATCCCGTCGGGAGACTGGCCCGCGGCCGGCGGCCCAATCCGATTCGTTTTGGATGGGAAATCAGGAGAGGCAGACTGGGCAGAGATCAAGCCGGGCGCTTATTCGATCCTGATGGCCGGGCGGCCGTACGAACTCAAGGTTGTCACCCGGCGGGGCGACGCCGGGCACGCCACGCTTTACGAGGTCAGTGTCGGAGGGCGGACCTATCGCCTCGAACTTCGCGACCCCAGGCGTCGGCGCCACTCTGGCGCGGAAGAAGGGCAGCGGGGGCCGCAAGAAATTCTCGCGCCGATGCCGGGGAAGATCGTACGAGTTTTGGTATCGGAGAATCAGGAAGTGGTGCAGGACCAAGGACTCTTGGTGATCGAAGCCATGAAAATGCAGAATGAGCTGAAAGCGGCGCGCCCGGGTCGCGTCGAACGGGTGTACGTCACCGAAGGGGTCGGTGTTGAAGCGGGATTCAAGCTGGTGCGGCTGGCGTGAGGGCAGGACTTCAGTGAGTCAGTTCGTCAGTGCCTCAGTGAATGACTGAATGCGTCCGCGACCCGACGCGGATGACTGCCTTTACTGAAAAACTGAGATACTGAAATACTGACAAACTACTTCACCGAGGCAGGATTGCCGCCTGCCACGACAACTTTCGCAGCAAGGTAATTCACCACTTTAGCCCGATTGCGCAGGTCCTCAAGGTACGCGGCCTTCAGCAGTTGCTCTTTCTGGTTGGTCAGGTTCTGCCGAATCCCGCTCTGGACCGCGGGATCGGAAAGCTGCCGCTGGCCTGGCTCCTCAATGCCCAGTAGTTTGACAACGTGGAAGCCGGTCTGGGTGCGAATGATCTCGGAGAGTTGCCCCACTTTGAGGGAAGCGACCGTCTGCTTCAGTGCCGGGTTGGTTTCGAGCGCCGAGGCAGGAAAGAAGCCCATATCACCGCCGCCGGCCGAGGTTTTTGGATCCTCAGAATACTCCTGCGCCACGGTGGCAAAATCCTCGCCGTTGCGAAGCTTGGCGTAGAGGGCTTGGATCTTGCGTTCGGCCTCGGCCGGCGTCGCGGCGTCGTCGTTTTTAAGGTTGCGGACCTGCGGGTCCTTGGTCGGCGTTACCAGAATCTGAGCCAGGTGATACTGTCTCTCAGGGACGTTGAAGCTGGCCCGGTTATGCTCAAAGAAGTCGGTGATCTCTGCGTCGGTCACGGTTACGCGTGACTCAATTTCTTTGTTAATGAGTTTGGTTAGAACCAAGTTCTGTCGAATCTGCTCCCTTAATTCGCTCAATTGCAAGCCTTGCTCGCGCAGCTTTCGTTGGAACTCATCCGGGGTATAGGCGGCCTGAAACTCGGCCAGCTTGGTGTCGACCTCGCTTTCGGTGACGGGAATGCGCGCGTGCGAGGCATGATCCGCCAAGATTTGGTTATTGATGAGTTCATTTAGAATATTCAACTTGAAAGTCAGGGCTTGAATCTCGTTTCCGGCCTCAGAGCCCGGCTGCACCTGGCTTCGGTACTGCTTCTCCACCTGATCTCGGTAAATGGGACGCCCATCCACTTCCGCCCAGACCTCGCGCTGCGAAGGCGCGGTCCTGTTGCACGCCGGCCACTGAGCTATCGCTGCGAGCACAAGTATCCCGTAAACATATCGTGAATTCCGCTGTGGTTTGAACATGAAGACATTCTAGCGCGGTTTGGGTGGAAATGTGCGCATAAACAGTGGGCAAATGTCCCGTCTTCTGGTAGAATCATGGATTGAACCCAACAGCACACGAGGTGTATCGATGGCGATGCATTGCGACATTTGCGGAAAGAGTCCCCATTTTGGCAACCGAATCAGCCACGCCCACAATGTGACCAAGCGGCGCTGGAATCCGAATCTGCGTCGCGTGCGGGCGCTGGTCAACGGCGTCCACAAGACCCTTCGTGTCTGCACGGGATGCATTCGATCGGGAAAAGTCCAGAAAGCATCGTAGAATTGCCGATTGTCGATTGTTGATTGCCGATTGAAAGAGCCTGAGGGTCGATAGCGTCCCGCAACGTCTGCAACGATGAACGGGCAATCAGCAATCGAAAATCGGCAATCCTCACGGTTGCATCACCCGTTCCACCTGATAGACCCCTTCGATTTTTCGCAGGGAAGAAACGACTTTCTCCAGGTGTTGGACGTCGACGATATCCAGCGTCACGTCGATCATCGCCCGGCTGTCTCCGGTGCGCGCCTCAATGTTCTGGATATTGGAGTGCACGTCGCTGATGGCGGAGGTGACGTCGGCCAACATGCCCTGGCGGTCCGCGGTGAAGAGAGTGAGTTTCACAGGATACAGGCTGTATTTCGGCCCTGCCCACTGCACATCAATGCGGCGATCGGCGTCGTACATGAGGTTTTGAACGTTGGGACAGCTCTTGGAATGGACGGCGATTCCCTTCCCGCGGGTCACGTAGCCGACGATTTCCTCACCCCGAATCGGTTTGCAGCACTTGGCGCGATAGACCATCAGGTCATCGTAACCGCTCACCTCGATGGCCGCGTCGCGGTTCAAACCGAAGACGCGCTTCACGGCGCTGGACAGCCGCGAGGGCTTTCCGGTCTCGATGTGCGCGTCGGGCGCGAGCCTGGCGAGTACCTGCCTCGCCGCGAGCTTCCCGTAACCCAGTCCGGCGTATAGGTCGTCGGCCTGGGCGCAGCCGTTGTCCCGCGCCACACGCAGGACATCTTCGTCCGCAATCTTCTTCAACATGATATCGAACTTACGCGCTTCCTTCTCAAGAAGTCTTTTCCCGATTTCGATCGCCTGCGCGCGCTGCGCGATATTGATCCAATGCTTGATCTTGTTGCGCGCGCGTGAGGTTTTCACCAGCGCCAGCCAATCGCGGCTGGGCCGGTGATTGGCCTGGGTCATGATCTCCACGATGTCACCGTTCTTCAGCCGCGACTTGAGTGGAACGATGGCGCCGTTCACTTTCGCGCCGACACAACGGTGGCCGACCTCGGTGTGGATAGCGTAGGCAAAATCAATCGGGGTCGCGTCGCGCGGCAGCACGATCACTTTGCCTTTGGGCGTAAAGGTGTAGACCTCCTCGGGGTAAAGGTCAATCTTGAGGGTGGACAGGAACTCTCCCGGATCGCGCATTTCCTGCTGCCACTCCACCAGATGGCGCAGCCACGCGAAGCGTTCCGTTTCCTGCTGCGCGGGACTAGTGTCTCCCTTGTATTTCCAGTGGGCGGCGATGCCCTCTTCCGCCACGCGGTGCATTTCCTCGGTGCGAATCTGCACCTCGAAGGGCTGGCCGTGAGGGCCGATGACCGAGGTGTGGAGCGATTGATAAAGGTTGGGACGCGGGATGGCGATGAAATCCTTGATCCGGCCCGGCACCGGCCGCCACGTGTTGTGAATCACACCCAGCGCCGCGTAGCAATTCTTCACGGTGTCGGTCACGATGCGAATGGCCAGAAGGTCGTAGACTTGATCAATCGAAATGTGCTGGCGGACAAGCTTCTGGCGAATGCTATAGAGCCGCTTAATTCGTCCCTGAATGCCCGCCGGAATGGAGTGCTCTTTCATCTTGGCTTCCACCTGGGCGCGCACCTCCGCCAAAAATTCCTCACTCACCTTGCGCCGGCTTTCCACCGCCTTCTTCACTTCTTCGAAGACGTCGGGATCGAGGTATTGGAAGGCCAAGTCTTCCAGTTCGCCGCGCACCTTGCCCATGCCCAGCCGGTGCGCGATGGGCGCGTAGATATCCAGAGTTTCGCGCGCGATGCGGGAGCGCTTTTCGGGCGGCAGATAGCCGAGCGTTCTCATGTTGTGGAGGCGGTCGGCGAGTTTCACCAGGACCACGCGGATATCGTCCACCATCGCCAGGACCATCTTGCGGAAGTTCTCCGCCTGCTGCTCCTCGGGGCTGGAGAACTCGATGCGGCTGATCTTGGTGACCCCTTCGACGATGCCTGCGACTTCAGGTCCAAATTCCTGGCGCACGCGCTCGATGGTGGTGGGAGTGTCTTCCACCACGTCGTGAAGCATGCCTCCCGCCAGGCACACTACGTCCAGTTTCATGTCTGCCAGCACGTTCGCCACTTCCAAAGGGTGCGACACGTAAGGCTCGCCGGAGAGGCGCTTCTGAGTTTTGTGCTCGGCGGCGCTGAACTCGAACGCCTTGCGCAAAAGGCTTACGTCGTCGCCCGGACGATAGGCCTGCACCTTCTCGACGATGTCTTCAAACTGCACCATAGAAAGACAGTGGCAAGTGGCGAGTGGTTAGTCTTCAGCCGGGCTCGGCGAGTTGCGGCGGATGCTTTCTTTTCGCCTGCCACTAGCCACATGCCACTGCTCCTTTCATTTTAGGGCAGTGGCGCAGGCCGTTCAAGGTTGAAGACGGAACGGTGGACGGGGAGCGGCGAAGCGATGAAGTCTGAACGATGAATGAAGCGGGCCGAGAATGACGAGGAACGGATCCGACGCCGCCCGACAGCACGGCATGCACCGAATCGTAACCGCGTACGATGGATCCGATTCCGGCAAACCGGAGAATACAACCGGAGTGATGCATGAGTGCCGCACCCCAGGGCTTGCATTTTGTGATATGCTTCGCTGGTTTCAGAACGGACTCTCAAACCTATCCCAAGAGGCATCACTTCCGCCGGTTCCGTCGGAACCGGCGGAGGAACGGGAGGATTGCATGAAACTGAATCAGACACTACGGAGCATTTTCGCCATCGGTTTGCTGGCCGGACTCTTGGGTTCGTGCCAGAAACCTTTTCACGAAAAAACCGAGAAATACTATTTCCTGGCGGCCAACACTTCTCTTCCCTACTGGCAGGAAGCGCAGGCGGGCTTCATGGCCGCGGCCAAGGAACTAGGGGTAAAGGCGGAGTTCGACGGGCCTGCGAGCTATTCGCCGGACGAAGAGTTGGCCGACTTTCAGAAAGCGGTCGAGCGGCATCCCTCCGGCATTCTGGTTTCGCCGGCGCGCCCGGAGATGTTTAAGAGCGCCATCGACGCCGCCGTAAAGAGCGGCATTCCGGTGATCTGCGTCGACTCCGACGCTCCCGACTCCGCGCGCGTGCTGTTCATCGGCACAGACAACTTCCAGGCCGGCATAGAGAGCGGCAAACGCATCGCGGACATCCTTCACGGCCAGGGCCGCGTCGCGGTGATCATGATTCCCGGCCAGTTGAACCTCGACGAGCGCATGCGGGGCGTCCAGGAAGCGCTCAAGAAATATCCCGGCATTAAGATCGCGCGCACCCTGGACGACAAGGGCGACCCGCGCATCGCTAACGATCAGATCTCCGCACTTCTGGAGGGCAAGGACGAGAAGAACAAATTCGACGGCATCGTGTGCCTCGAAGCCTCGGGCGGCCCGGGCGCCGCCGAAGCCCTGCACCGTTTGAATCTGGACGGCAAGATTCCCATCGTGGCCATGGACAAGAATCAGGAAACTCTGGACTATATCAAGCAAGGCGTGATTTCCGCCACCGTCGGGCAGAAACCGTACACGATGAGTTTCTATGGCTTGAAGTTTCTCGACGACCTCCACCACAACATCGTGCACGAATTCAAGGATTGGCGGACCGCACCGGTGTCGCCGCTTCCCGCCCGAGTGGATACCGGCACGGCGGTGATTGACTCCACCAATTTGCCCGCTTTCCAAGCGGCGCAGGCAACTCACGCGCAGCCGTGAACAAAAATCAGAAGTTAGAAGTCAGAAGGTAGAAGCTACAGAATCAGCGGTTGCGGAGGCAGGAAGGGATGCGACAAGCGAAATTCAAGAAAAGAATTGCGCTGGCGAATGCCAAGGCTTCTAGCTTCTGGCTTCTAGCTACTTGCCGGTGGCAGCCTGCTCTTGTTGCTTCTTGATGATGTTGCTCGCCTGGGCGCCCAGTTCATCGGCTTTGGCAAGGTCGGCATCTATATCGGAAGTATTCGCCTCGGTATCGGCCTTCTCGCGATACATCAAGTTCAAATAGGCGATGGCATCGGCGTAGTCGGGTCTGAGCTCGATCGCCTTTTCCAGGGCCTTGATACCCTCGTCAATCAGAGGTCCGTTTTCATCCCTCAACCCGGTGCGCGATTTCTCGGAAAGCAGGGGGAGAACGCCCGGCTTGTTCGGATCCTTGGGGTTGGCTAGATTCAGGTCTTTGCGTACCTGCATTCGTTTCGGATAGACGATGGCCCAATCCAACTGACCAATCCAGTAATAAGCCTCGGGATTATCCGGCTCGATCTTCAGCCGCTGTTGTTGTAGCTCTTTTGCTTTCTGGAAGTCTTTCTCGTAGTAATAAATGGTGGCGATGCTCGAAAGCGCGCTGGCATTTTGGGGATCGTATTTCAACACGTCTTCAAAGGCATCGATGGTCTGGTCGCCGATTTTCTTATTGTCGGGCGAATCGCCTCCTGGGACGTACATTTGAAAGTACGCGGTCGCCAGGTAAAGGCGGGCGTTGAGCAAAGTGGGATCGAAGCCAATCGCCTTCTGGAAGTGCTCGATGGCCTGAACGTATTGCGCACTTCGAAACGCGCTGACACCTTTATTGAGCTGATCGCGAGCCTTCAGCTTACTGCATCCCCAAGACGCAGCCGCTAACAGCAGCACCCCACACAGCGGGGCGAGCTTGTGAATTTTCATCTGGATTCCTCCCTCGAATGGGGGGTTACTGGCCCTCTTCCAATTTCGCGGTGATAAGTCCAATCTTGTCGATACCCGCGCCCTTGCAAATGTCGATCACCTCGGCCACATTCTGGAAGGGCAGGGTCGAGTCTCCTTTGATGAACAAGATGCGCTCATTTCGCGTCTTAAAAATATCCTCGAGCTGTGAGCCGAGGAGACTCTTCTCCACCGGCGTGGTGTTGATCTTAATGAGCCGGTTCTGGTCGATCGACACCACAATGGTGCGGGTGTCAATCTCTTGGGTTTGCTTTTGGGGCGGCCGGGGTTGGGGAGCGATGGCGTCCAGCCCATTCGGCGTCAAGTTCGTGACCACCATGAAAGTAATGATCAAGACCAGCAAAACGTCAATCAACGGTGTGACATTCATGTCCACCATCACACCCTTCTTGCCTCCAACGGCCATCGCCATAGTAGTATCCTCCTGAAAATCCGCCCGGCGCGCGCCTATTTGGGCGCAGCAAGCCCGATCTTTTCGATCCCCGCGCCCTTACAGATATCGATCACTTTCGCGACTTCGGCAAAGGGCAGCGCCGGGTCGCCATTGACGAACAGAATGCGCTCGTTCCGCAGTCGGCAGCCAGGACCCGCCGCCCTTCACGGCATCGCGGCCGGCGGAACTTCCGACGGCTTCAGTCTTTGGGTCAACAGGCCGAGCGATTCCACGCCTGCGGCTCGGACGTTGTCCACCGCCTTCACCACGTCACCATATTTTGCCCGGGCATCACTCTTGATGTAGACCGTTCTATCCACCTTGTCCGCGAGCATGTCTTTCACTTTGGTGGTCATTTCTTCAGGGGTGGTGGGCGTGTTGCCGATAAACATCTTCCCGTCCCGAGTGATGGCGATGACGACCGCGTCTTCTTTATCGGCGTCTGCCATGTCCCTGGGGTATTGCGCTTTGACCATGTCCACGCTCATGGTCTTCTGCAACATGGGCGTGACCACCATAAAGATGATCAGCAACACCAGCATGATGTCAACCATCGGTGTCACGTTGATGTCCGACACCGTCGCGCCGCTTCTTCCGACCGCCATAGCCATTAGCGTTTACCTCGTTGTACGCGCTTCAAGAAATAGTCAATCAACTCAGAAGAGGAGTTGTCCATCTCCACGTCAAAAGCTTCAATCTTGCTGGTGAAGTAGTTGTACATCCAAACGGCCGGCACCGCCACGAAGATTCCAAACGCGGTGGTGATCAGGGCTTCGGCGATACCGCCGGCGACGGCCGTCAAGCCCGTCGTCTTCTGCGTTTGAATGCTGGTGAACGCGTTGATGATGCCGAGCACGGTCCCGAACAGGCCCACGAATGGGGCGGTCGACCCGATGGTGGCCAGACTCGCGACGCCGCGTTTGAGCTCGGCGTGAACGATGGCGGAGGCGCGTTCCAGGGCGCGCTTCGAAGCCTCGATCTCCTCGCCTGGGATTTCGCTCGACACCTGGTGGGCCTGAAACTCCTGCAAACCGGCAGTAACGACTTTGGCGAGATGGCTTCGCTTGTTTTGCTCGGCGATGGCAATCGCTTCATCGATCTTGCCGTCCTTCAGGGCTCCCGCGACCGAAGGCGCAAAGACGCGCGACTGTTTGCGGGCGGCGGTGAACGCGATCCACCGGTCTATCATCACCCCGATCGACCACGCCGACATAAAGAACAGCAAGATCACCACCGCTCTCGCGGGCCAGCTCATCAGGCCCCACATCGCCATCGGGTTGAAGCCGATGCTGGCTTGTTCTTCCTGAAACAACAACAGACCCAGAGTGAAAAAGTGTGCCCCTAACATGTTTTTATATACCCTCCTCGAAAATTTTCGAACCCCGGCAACTACTCCGACAGCGTAAAGTTCACATCGACTTCGGTGACCACTTCCACCGGCTCACCGTTCAAAAGCGTGGGCTGATAGCGCCAACGCGCCACAGCGTCCATGGCGGCTTTTACCAGAAGCGGGTGGCCGGAAACCGCTTTCAGATCCTGAATAGTCCCATCCTTGCTGATGATCGCTTCCAGCCGCACCGTGCCCTGGATACGAGCCATCTTGGCCAGCGGAGGATACTCGGGTTGGGGCTTGAATATCAACTTGGCTGCTTCCACTTGGCCGCCCAAGCGAATGCGCTTGGGAGTGGCCGCCTTGGGAGGCGGGGGTGGTGGTGGCGGCGCCGCGCTGGTGATGATACTCCCCAGCACTCCGCCCGGCGTTCCGCCCGGCATGCCACCCGGGACTCCACCCACAACACCCACGGCGCCTGTCTGCTGCTGCACCGGTTCATCCCTAACCTTCGTAATGGTCCTGGGAATCACGGTGGGAGCCTTCATCAGATCCTCTTCAGAAACCTGTTTAATGATCCGCATCGGGGCGGCCGGAGGGGGAGGCGGAGGCGGCGGAGGAGGTGGGGGTGGCGCCACCAGAGCCACGGTCAGCATCGTCTTGGGCAGCGTTTGGGTGTAAACCAGAGGAATCAGAACCGCGACCCCCATCAACACCACCTCAACAATGTAGGCGATGGGAATCGTCGCCCGCTGCCACTCTTCGGTTTTGGCGGCGGAGTAAATCAAGTAGATCACGAAGCCCACAATGTTGAGGACGAGCGCGACGATTAACCACAACCACGGATTGAATCCCAGGTGCCGGGCGTCCGCGAACACATAGCAGAGCATCACGGCGTAAAACATCATGATGACGCCGAAAACAGCGGACTGCACCCACAGAGCCGCGCCCTCTGCCGTCAGGACCCCCGGGGCAAAACGGCCGATCAGGAAAACGATGGCGCCGACCGCCAATCCAATCAACCAGTGTGTGCCCGTCAAAACCGGCGCGCGCGATGGGGAAGAATCCAGCAGAGTCTCGTCAAACATAGTTCCCACCTCCTCCTGATCTGTGGCACGGGCGTCCCGCCCGTGGAGAGCCATGGGCAAGCATGCGCTGAGCACAGCGAACGCGATGCCCATGCCACGTCCCTTTACCGCCGAGCGCCCACCGCCTCCCGTTCATAGTTCTTCGGCTTCATCGTTGAGAGGCCAGCCCTCCGCGCTGTTGCCAGAACACCAGCACCGGACTGGCAATCGCGATGGAGGAATACGTACCGATGATCACGCCGACAACCAGCACCAACGCAAATCCGTGAATGACCTCTCCACCAAACAAGAAGAGCGAAAGCACCGCCATAAAAGTGAGCCCGGAAGTCAGGATCGTCCGGCTCAGAGTTTGATTGATGCTTCGATTCACCAGCGTGTAGAGGCCCTCACGCTTGTTGAGGCGCACATTCTCTCTTATCCGGTCGAAAACCACAATAGTGTCGTTCATCGAATAGCCGACTAGCGTCAGCAGCGCCGCAATGACCGTGAGGGTGATCTCGGTTCCCGGGTATCCTACCGCGTTCAATAAAGAAAAGATACCAAGTGTTATGAGAACGTCGTGGAACGTCGCAATGACTGCGGCGACGCCGTAGATTAGCTCAAAACGAAACCAGATGTAAACAAGCATTGCACCCAGACCCGCCAGGGTCACATAGAGGGCTTGGCGGCGCAGGTCGGCGCCCACCTTGGGCCCGACGATTTGCGTGTTCCGCACCGCGTAGCTTGATAAATAAAAATTCGCGTCCAGGAAATTGATGACTGACGACGTCACCCCCGGCACCGATCGCAATGGTTGGAAGTCTGTGATCAGTCCGCTTTGCGGCGGATTGTTCTTGAAACTGATCAGGGCGTCCGCCAAGTCGTGGTAGCCCTTGTCAGCCGCCTCGGAACCTTTGAAGGCCAATTGCAGCGGATCGGCCGTAATAAACTTCTCGGCCAGCGACTGCGGGCTGGTGTTGTTGAAGTCAGTCTTCCCGGCCGGGCCGGTGCCGTAAAGACTGCCGAGCGCATCCACAATAGCCCGTTTGCCCGTATCCAAGGCTTCGCTCGAAGTCGTCGTTTTCAAATCCAGTCCCACGATCACCTGGTGCTCGGAAGCAGCCCCGATTCGTTGGAGTGTTGCTCCTCGCAATCCTTGCTTGTCCAGTTGATTGCGAATCTCATCCAGGTTGGGGTCGCGGCCAAACTTCACGGTCACCAGAGTGCCTCCGCGGAAGTCGATCCCGTAAACCAACCCTCGGTGTACTGCGATTGAAATCAATCCTGCTACCAGCAAAGGAATGGACAGGCCAATGAAATACCACTTTTTGCCCATCCAATCAATCTTAGGTTCTCGAAAGAACTCCATCAGCGAGTTTCCAATCCATTGTCACAAGATATGGACACCGGAAGGCGTCCAAATGTTCCCGAACTTACCACAGCTTTCAGCCATCAGCTATCAGCATTCAGCTCTACCACTTTCCCGGACGCGATGCCCCGGTTGCTGAAGGCTGATCGCTGATACCTGACAGCTTCAAATGCTCAGCGCCTCCCCCTTCGTCCGGCGGGTAAGGACCCAATTAAAAATCGCCCGCGAGGCAAATACCGAAGTAAAAAGATTGGCCAGCAATCCGATGGTCAAGGTCACGGCAAAACCGCGGATGGGACCCGTCCCAAACGTGAACAGAATCAACGCCGAAACCACGGTGGTGACGTGGGTATCGATGATCGTTTTGAAGGCGTGCGTGAAGCCTCCGGCGACGGCGCTGCCCACCGCTTTGCCCGACCTCAATTCCTCCCGAATGCGTTCGAAGATCAGAACGTTGGAGTCCACACCCATACCGACCGTCAAGATGACGCCCGCGATGCCCGGCAAAGTGAGCACGGCCTCAAAATACGCCAGCGCCGCGATCAGGATGACCAGGTTCAAAATCAGCGCGACATCGGCGTTGATGCCGGCTTCCTTGTAATAAACCAACATGAATCCCATGATGGCGATCAGCCCCACGATGGAGGCGATCACCCCGTGGCGGATCGAATCGGCTCCGAGCGACGGACCCACCACCTCTTCCTGCATGATGGTAATCGATGCCGGCAGCGCGCCCGACCGCAGGACCAGCGAAATATCGGCCGTCTTCTGAGGAGTGAACTGTCCCTTAATTTCCCCGTTGTCTTTGATCTGGCCTTCGATCACCGCCGGCGAATCCACCACTCGATGGTCCAGCACAATCGCCAAATATTTCCCGATGTTGGCGCCCGTGATCTGACCAAATCTCTCCGCCCCATCGCGGTTGAGCGTAAAGTGAATGGCGGGCTTGCCCTCCTCGTCCAGTCCGGGTTGCGCGCCGCTCAGATCTCGGCCGGTGACCGCTGCAACGCGGTTCACCAGATACCAGGTAGCATTGCCGTCCGCCCCGGCCGGCCCCGGCACTAACTCGCTGTCGGGCGGAAGAATCCCTCCGTGCTCCCCGAGCGCCGACTCCCTTGACGGATAGGGGCCGCCCTGCACGAGTTTGAGCTCCAGCAAGGCGGTGGATTGAATAATGTCTTTCACCCGCGTCGGATCGTCAACCCCCGGAAGCTCGATCACCAGCTCGTAGGTGCCCTGACCGTAGTCGGCAATCTCCGGTTCTATTACGCCCAATTGATCGATGCGGTTGGTGATCGTTTCCTTGGCTTGGTCCACGGCCTGATTGCGAATCTGATCGGCAGCACTCACCTTCAAGCTCAGCGTGCGGGCCAGTTGGTCCCCGGCCACGCGCGCCAAATCCCAGTCCGTGAACAGTTGAGTGGCGACAGTCTGGAGGTCCGCCGACTTGTCTTGCGGAAGCCCCTTAATAAGGATGTGCGTGCTGTCGACTTTCTGAACTTCGGCGTAAGGAATGTTTTTGCGTTTGAGTTGGTCTTTGAGCCGTTCGATCGTCGTGTCGGTAGTGATGTTGACCGCGTCCTCGACGTTCACTTGCAGGATCAGGTGGGTGCCGCCGCGCAGGTCCAGCCCCAAACGGATTCGATTGTGCAGGTTCTGCCGAACTTCATGGATGTTGTGCGGGAAGCTCGTAAGACTTGGTCCCCAAATGAGCCCCAAGATACAAACTAAGATGACGCCAAGAATGAAGACAAATCGGTTTCTGATGCTTTTATCCATTATTCGGAACCCTGTTTGTTGGCCACTGTCAGTCTCTTCCTATTTCCAACCCTTTCCGCTCACAACCAGCTTTTCATCCTGGCGGAAGGGGGAATGAATTGCTCGCCGCTCCAATTTCGATTTTCGAGTTTCCAATTTCGATCCTTTGCAAATCGGGAATAGGAGCAATATCCGCGACATGTAACACGCTCATTCTAAAAGACATTCCGGCTTTGAACGTAAATGCCGCCAGTTTCGAATATCGGGTTTTCCAGAGACCCCGTCGGGACGGGGCGAGTTTCCAATCTCCGCTCTTCGCAAATCGGGAATAGAGGCAGCAACCGCAGAACCAATCTTATAGAAAATAAAGGACATTCCGGCTTCGTTCCCAAGCCTCGCACTTCCAAATACTCGATCTTCGAGCTTCTCTCCAGTTTCCAATTTCGAGTTTCGACCTTCGAGTTTCCAGTCTCCAATTTCCAGTTTCTAATTTCCTTTCTTGCTCGCCTCCCGCTTCGATTCTTTTCCGGTGCCCCCGTTGGCTTCGCTCTGGCTCGGCTGCATGCCGGTAATCGCCGAACGCGCAACATCGATCTTCACTTGATTGGCCACCTGCAACTGCACGACGTTCTCGCGGAAACCGACTATCGTCCCGTAAATCCCGCCGCTCGTCAAGACTCGGTCTCCGGTTTTCAGGTTGGCCAGCATTTCCTGCGTCTTCTTGCGCTGGCGCGACTGCGGCATGATGACAAGAAAATACCAGATGAGAAACAGCGGCACGAAGAGAAACAAGAACTGCGTCAGTCCCTGGCTGGGGGTTGCGTCCGCAGCAAGATAGAGTGATCCTCTCAAGAGATGTGACAAACCAAAACTCGCCATCAAGATCAAGCCCAGAAGCCCCGGCTCCTGTCATTCTGAGCGCAGCGAAGAATCTCGACGCCTGATCTCAACGCAGGGTGAGATGCTTCGCTCAGTATGACATCATGCTCTGGGGGAGATAAGAAATCCCGCTGGTGATGAGCGGGATGGGTAGCGTTCGCCGGCTTACCGTTCCAACTACGCTTACTGATTCGGTGGAATTTCCTGATGTCCCGCGCGTGCCTTAGAACGATACTCTTGAAAACCTCCAGAAACTATAGCCTGCCGGATTCGGCGCATGGTGTCAAGGTAAAAGTAAAGGTTGTGGGAAGTGGTCAGCATCGCCCCCAGCATCTCGTGGGCAAGGAAAAGGTGGCGGATATACGCCCGCGTATAGCGCCGGCACACGGGGCATTCGCAGGCGGGGTCGAGCGGCGCCTGGTCCTTCGCATAGGCGGCGTTCTTGACCACCAACTTGCCCTGCGATGTGAAGGCAGTGCCGTTGCGGGCGTTGCGCGTGGGCATGACGCAGTCGAACATGTCGATTCCGCGCGCCACGCACTCCACCAAGTCCTCCGGTGTCCCAACGCCCATGAGATAACGTGGCCGGTCGCCGGGAAGCAGGTCGGCGGTATATTCGGCCACGTCGCAGGTTTCACTCTTCGGCTCGCCGACGGAAAGGCCCCCGATGGCGTAACCGTCGAATCCAACCTCGATGATATCTTCCGCGCTTTCGCGACGCAGGGATTTGTCTGTTCCACCTTGAACGATGCCGAACAGCATAGGGAGTAGGGAGTCGGGAGTAGGGAGTAGGGCCGAAGTATCTCGCGGTCTGCCGGCATTGGTTCGGGCGCTCGGTTGTCCTGACTCCCTATTCCCTACTCCCAACTCCCTCTTCTCTAATCCCGATTCCCGCACTTCCAGCCAGTGCTCTTTCGCCCTCGCCGCCCATCTCCCTGTCAGCTTCATGGCGCGATGGAGCGTTTCGTGGCTAGCCGGGTATTCGACACACTCATCCAGGATCATCATGATGTCCGAGCCCAGCGCGTGCTGGATGTCGACCGCCAGCTCCGGAGTGAGAAAATGCGCCGACCCGTCCAGGTGCGACCGAAACGCGACGCCATCTTCAGTGACGCGGCTGAGTTCCTTCATGCTCATCACTTGGTAGCCGCCGCTGTCGGTCAGGATGGCGTGCGGCCAGCTCATGAAGTGGTGCAGACCACCCAGCTCGCGGACCACCTCGTGGCCAGGACGGAGATAAAGATGATAGGTGTTCGCCAGGACGATCTCGGCGCCCAACTGCTCGAGCTGGTCCTGAGCGATCGCCTTGACCGTCCCCGCCGTGCCCACCGGCATGAACACCGGAGTCTCGACAAGCCCGTGCGGAGTGTGAAGCACGCCGGCGCGGGCGCGGCTCTCTGTGTCTCGCGCAATGATTTCGAATCTCATATTCCGATGCGACGAAGATTTTAGCGGAAATCAGTGTCGGAAGGAGCGATTCTCGTAGCGCCGGGCTTCAGCCCGGCACAAAGAAGGTGCGCTGCGCATAGTCCCGAGAAGCAGAGACTCATTTCCCGCGGCTGAGCGAAGGCGGCGCGCCCTATCCGTTCAGTGTCGACAGACCCATTCTGATCAACACCCAAACCAGCCAAATCCCGAAAAAGCACGCGGTGGTGGCCGCCGTGCTCGCCTTCTTTCCGGAAGCCCGCGCGAAACCGATTCCGAGCAGCGCGATGTACCACAGCGTGAAGATATCGAACGAACCCGCGAGTGACAGCAGGGGCTTTGAGACGTCGTTAGGGTTCAAGAAAAAGCCGAGACTTGTCGGTATGGGATTGCTGGGGTTAGCGATGATGTGATCGGGGTCTCCAAAGAAAACCAAAATCGCACCGATTATCGACGGGATGACGCTAATCAAATTGGCATAACAAGGGATGGCGAAGGCAGTCTTGAACCGAATCTCGCCGCCAAAAATGCTGTTCACAGTGATCCACCCGACCAAAGCGCCGATCAGGCACAGGATCGGGACAGCCAGCACCCCACCGATGTGAACAAAAATCGTTTGGATTCGCACCCCTGTCGTTAGCGCCTGTTGCATCTGGTCGGGGCTCATGCTGGACGCCCGACTGCTGTGCTCGAGAGCGTAGCGCATGATGGGTTCGAGGCCGATCTTGGCCAGGAAAAGCTCGGTCCCTGCAAGGGTCAGGACCACCATGACCACCAGCGGCACGATGAAATCGGGCTTGCGAGCGATGTCTGCAAACGTTTCTCCGGGCGAAATGAAGACGCCCATAAAGCGCTCCATGAACGACTGGGAAGGTTGGCCTGCTTCCGGGGCAGCGGCCATCACAGGGGTGCTCATGATCGAACCTCCGCGCAACGAATTTGGTCTGAAAGTCAAAGCCCAGCGGACATGGGCTATGCTGGCAGGAGAAGATAGCAGGGAACGCACGCCGAAGCAAGAGCCCATGGATTTTCGATTTTCGATTGACGATTTTCGATTTGGAGTTACTTGCCACTCGCCACTTGCCACTACCTCTAATGAAAGTCATGCGAGTGAGTCTCGAGACGAACCGCATGGAGCGGCGAGACGGATTCGGCTTTGACGGAGATCACATTGTCCTGCTTTTGCAGGCGGCCTTCGATCAGCAGGAACGGCTCAGCGACAAACACCAGCCGATTTTGCTCGAACACGTCCGGAGTGACGATCGCGTTGGCCACTCCCGTTTCGTCCTCGAGGCTCAGGAATACAAACCCTTTCGCCGTGCCCGGCCGCTGTCGAGCGATGACCGCTCCGGCGACTTTCACCATTTTATTGTGAGGAGTTGAAACCAAGTCGCTGGCTCGCTTCACGCCCAGCGCATTCATTCTCTCCCGCCAGAAAGCCATGGGGTGCGGGCCGATCGTCATGCCCGTGCCGCGGAAGTCCGCCACCAAGCGCTCTTCTGTGCTCATGGGGGCTAGAGGAGAAGAGTAGGCAGTAGGCAAAAGGCAGTCGGCAGTAGCCAAAGACGGGGTTCGGGGTTCGGGATTTGGGGTTCGGGACCCGAAACCCGAATCCCGAATCCCGAATCCCTGTTCTTCTAACAGCGGCCCCGCCGGACGCGCGGCAGCCTCCACTTGCCACAGCGCATCACGCCGATGCAGAGAACAGTAGGCAGAAAAAGAAGGGAGTAGGGAGTCGGGAGTAGGGAGTAGGGAAGGATGAAGTCTTTTATCTTTGTCTGCTATTCCCAACTCCCTATTCCCTACTCCCCTTCTTCCCCCGATCCAGTTCAGCGCGCCCACCTCCCCGAGCATCACCCATTCCGACTTTCGAAGCAGCGGCACACGGCGCACAAGATCATCGATCGAAGCAAATGGCCTGTGAGAGAGCGCGCGGACGATGGCTTGAGCCGCCTCCTCTCGCAGTCCTTTCACGTAACGCAGTCCGAGGCGCACGCAGATTTCGTCGCCGTGCCGCTCCAGAGTGCACGGCCAATCGGAGCGCGTCACGTCGATGGGTTTCAATCGCAGGCCGTGCCGCTGCGCGTCTTTCACCAGCGTGGCGGGCGAGTAGAAGCCCATGGGCTGATTGTTCAGCATGGCGGCGGTGAAAGCGGCCAGGTAATAGCATTTGAGATAGGCGCTGGCGTATGCGATCAACGCGAAGCTGGCGGCGTGGCTCTCCGGGAATCCGTAGAGCGCGAACGAGGTAATGGATTTGATGATTTCTTCCTGCGCCGGGCCGGTAATGCCTTTTCGTTCCATGCCCCGCCGCAGCTTTTTTCCCACGTCCTCCATGCGCGCTTGCGAGCGCTTGAAGCCAAAGGCGCGCCGCAATTCTTCCGCTTCGCCGCCGCTGAAATCCGCGGCGATCATCGCCATGCGCAGCAACTGTTCCTGAAACAGCGGGACGCCGAGCGTGCGCTTCAGCACCGGCTCGAGCGAAGGATGCGGATAAGTGACCGGTTCGCGGCCCTGATGGCGCTTCAAATAAGGATGCACCATGTTGCCGACAATCGGCCCGGGCCGGATGATGGCCACCTCCACCACCAGGTCGTAAAACTTTTTTGGGCGCAGGCGCGGCAGGCAAGACATCTGCGCGCGGCTCTCAATCTGAAACATGCCGATCGTATCGGCCTGCTGCATCGCCTTGTAGACCTTGGGATCGTCCTGCGGCAAGCGCGCGAGATCCACTTCTTCGCCGTAGTGATCGCGAATCAGCCGGATGGAATCTTCCAGCACCGCCATCATGCCCAGGCCGAGCAAATCGATCTTGATCAACTTCAGGTCGCTGCAATCTTCCTTGTCCCACTGGATCACCACGCGGCCGGGCATGGTGGCGGGCTCGAGCGGCACGATGGAATCAAGCTGGCCCTGGCACACCACCATGCCTCCGGAATGCTGTCCGAGATGCCTCGGCAGGTCCTGGATTCGCACGCACAATTCGAGGAACTTCCGAATGCGATGATTCCGCAAGTCCAGCCCCGCCTCTTGAAAATAATGATCGAGCGTATCGTTCTCATCGCTGTACTCCCAGGAGGAGACCATGGCCGACAATTGGTCGAGCATCTTCGCATCGAAGCCGAGCACCTTGCCGACCTCGCGCGCCGCCGACCGCCCGCGATAAGTGATGACGTTGGCAGTCATCGCCGCGCCCAGTTTTCCGTAGCGCTCGTAGACGTACTGGATGGCGCGCTCGCGCTGCTGGCCGCTGGGCAAATCCAAATCGATGTCCGGCCACTCGCCGCGCTCCTCGGAAAGAAACCGCTCGAAGAGCAAATCCATCGCGACCGGATCGACGGCAGTGATGCCGAGCGCGTAGCACACGGCGCTGTTCGCGGCCGAGCCGCGCCCTTGCACCAGGATGCTTTGCCGGCGGCAGAATTGGATGATGTCCCAAACGATCAGGAAATAGCCTGCGAGGTCCAGCTTCTCAATCACCGCCAGCTCATGCTCCACCTGCTTCCAGGCCCGTTCATTGTGCGCGCCGTAACGCGCCAGCACTCCATCGCGCGTCCGCTCGCGCAGGAATTGCATTTGCGATTGGCCCTCGGGAACGGGATAGCGGGGGAATTCGTAGCCCAGATCCTTCAACGTAAATTCGAGGCGCGAAGAAAGCTCGCAGGTGTTGGCAATGGCGTCCGGACGGTCTCGGAACAAGCGCGCCATCTGCTCGGGCGACTTCAGGTATCGTTCCGAATTGCGCGCCAAAAGCTGCCCCGCAGTATCAAGCGTCTTGTAACTTCGAAGGCAAGTGAAAACATCCAGGATCTCGCGCTCCACCTCGATGGCGTGGCACACGCCGTTGGTGGCGAGCAAGGGCAACTTCAGGCGCTCGGCGATCTCGATGGCAGCGTGATTACGCGCTTCTTCCTCGGGATTCAAATGCCGCTGCAACTCGACATAAACGTTGCCGCGCCCAAAAATCCGGCAGAGTTGCTCGACGCAACGCATTCCGCCATCAAGGCCGCCCGCCGCCAGCGCCGCCGCTAGCGGCCCTTCATCGCCACCGGTGAGGCAAACCAAGCCGCGCGCATATTCGCCCAAATCACTCTCTGTGATCGCGCCCTCGCCTTTGGGCGCGCGCAGCTTCATGCGCGTGATGAGGCGGCACAGGTTCTGGTAGCCGCGGCGCGATTCCACCAGCAGCGGGTAGCGGAATCCCTCGGCGCTGGTCACTTCCGCGCCCACGTGCGCGCGCAGGTCTTGCTTCTTCGCCGCCTGGTAGAAGCGCGGCGCGCCGTAAACGCCGTCGCGATCAACTAGCGCCAGCGCCGGCATGCCCAGTTCTCTGCATCGCGCCGCCAGCTCTTCAGGCACGGAGGCACCTTCGAGAAAACTGAACGCGCTGCGAGCATGGAGTTCAACGTACATGGCCGATCAGTCGTAACAACCGCGCACGAACCACTGGCCGCTTGCCACATCGCGGTAAAGGCGATAAACCACCGGGCCAAAGGCGGGGTTCGGGGTTCGGGATTTGGGGTTCGGGACCCGAAACCCGAAACCCGAATCCCGAATCCCGATCATTCTGATTTCCACGTCCCATTCGTCTTGCGCCCAACCTTCTTCCGTCCACCAATCGCCGCAGGTACGCCACGGTCCCGCGGCGGAAATCACGTCGCCCTTGATACCGGAGAAGAAAACTCGCGATGGAGTTCCACTGCTGGTCGTTCGGACCTCGGCCGGCAAAGGCGGGCGAAAGAGACGTAAAGAACAGTGGCAAGTGGTCAGTGGCAAGTGGCAAGATTTTAGATTTTGGATTTTGGATTTTGGATTGACCGAATTTCGACTTTCGAATTTTCCCGAGACCCCGTCGGGACGGGGCGAGTTTCGATCTTCGCTTTCTGCCGACTGCCTACTTGTCACTTGCCACTTGCCACTTGCCACTTGCCACTGCCTTTTTCTGCCTACTGCCTTCTGCCTTCTGCCTTCTGCTTTCTGGCTGCCGGGATCGAACCTCGCCATCCGCACCGCTGCGGGGCGATGCGTGTCCGGCAATTCCGCCGAGCCGAAATTTTCCTCGCCTACAATCGCCTTGATGCGCGCCAGCGTGATTTCCAGTTTTTCCGGATCGGGCGCGACGGGCGCAAAAAGTCCGCCTTGCATCGCGCGCGGCTTCGCAGGCTCGGCAGCGATCGAGATTTTGCGCACCGGCGCCGCGGGCGGATGCGCGCTCAGATTCAGTTGCAAGAGCTTCAGCAGGGTTCGGGGATCCCGCATGGGCACGGGCAGACGGAGTAAAGAGCAGTGGCAAGTGGCGAGTGGCAAGTGGCAAGAAGGGAGTAGGGAGTCAAGGCTAGGGAGTGGGGAGTGGGGAGTAGGGAGTAGGGGAGGATGAAGTCCTTTATCCTTGTCTTTGTCTTTGTCTTTGTCTTTGTCTGCCACTCCCGACTCCCTACTCCCTACTCCCTGCTCTTCACCCGGCGCCAATTCCAAAACCAAACGCAACTCACTGGCTGCCAGCCCGCGCGCTGCCAAGCGAGCGCAGAGGTTGCTGAGCATCCGTCCCAAAAGAAACAGCAAGGGGTCCAACTGCTTCTCGTCGTATTCGAGTTCCATGGCTTCTTCAAAGCGCGACGAGGGTTGAGCGGGAATCAGCGAGCGCGGCGACGCGCCTCGCGCCAGTTGCTGCAGTTCGATGCCCGCCTGGCCCAATCTTTCGGAAAGCTGTTCGGTAGGAAGCGCGGCCAGTGCCGCGAGCGTCCGTATTCCCCAGCGGTCCAGGGTTTCCAGGATTTCATCTGAGGTCGTGAGGATATTCACTGGCAGCGGGCCGAGGCGTTCTGCGGCGTCGCCGGAATCAATGAGCGTTATTCCGGGTCGCCGCGGCGACCGCGCCGCGAGTAACGCCGCGTCAGGGTTGGGAGCGATCGCGACGTTGGCGTCGAAACCCAATTCCGCGGCTCGCTCGCGAAGTTGCCGCGCTATTTCGCGCGGCTCGCCCCGATCGGATCGGGGCGAGCCAAACACGCGCTCCAATCCTTCCAGGTCAAGGGTAAGCGCGTCCGCGGCCGTATCCTCCACTCGCGGCGAAAACCCGAAGCTCAGGTCGAGCAGCGCGGCGTGTGCCGACTCCTCCTGCGCGGGCGAGCGGGAACGAATCTCGAGCGATGGTAAATTGGCAACTTGCAAGCCAATCATTCCCACGCGCACGCCGGCCTCGCGCGCCGCCTGGTTCGCCGCAATCACCACTTCGCCCTTGCTTTCGACAATCACCACGCCCCGTAAACGCAGCTCAGGCTCATTGCGCACCACGGCTTGAAGCGCGAAATCCGGGATGTGAATGCATGCGAAACTCATGACTCATAGCTCTCAGCTTTCAGCTCTCAGCATTCAGCAACCCCACCTGAATGTTTCAGATTCTTGCTGACGGCTGAGAGCTGATGGCTGACAGCCTCTTTCCGCAATCGTCAATCGAAAATCCCGCAGCCGCGAGCGCACGACTTCCGCATTCAATTCCATGCCGCCGAGCAGGCAGGCCTGCGGGACGCGATTTCCACGCGCTGTCGCCGACCAGCGCGCGGCTCGGTGATTCATCCTCACTACCAGCGAGGCGGAACTCTGGGCCGTGGATTCCGGCTCCAGGAGCAGCAGGATGGTCGGCGTATGCTCAACTGCCCGCTGAAAACGAAACCAATAGGCCAGCGGGATGCGGCGCAATCCCGCCGTGCGGGACCGCGGCACATCGCCGGCGTCCAGCGCCACCAGGCCAAAACCGCCACTGTGCAAAAGCAAGTCCATCACTTTGAGCGCGCGCTCCATGCCGCGGCAGCGCACCCAAAGCAGCCGCTTCAGTTCCACTCCGGCGGCGCGAGCCGAGCGCGGATCGAAGGAGTCCTGGGCATCCACCAGCGCGCAGACCTCGTCGTTGGCCGTCATTTTCGCCAGCAGCGAGATCAGCAGGCTGGTGCGTCCCGAGGAGGCAGGCCCAACAATTTCCGTCAAGGCTCCGCGCGGCAGGCCTCCGGTGATGGCATCAATCTCCGGAATGCCGCAGGAAACAGTTTCGGCCGCGCGCCGCTCGTGAAACGCGAAAGGCGGTCCGTAAACGGGATCGAGAACGGTTTCGATTTGCGCCCGAAGCGCGGCAGCGTTCATAAAGACACCAGAGAGCAGTAGGCAAAAGGCAGAAGGCAGTCGGCAGAAAGCAGAAGGCAGCAGAACACTCGGAAGGCTTCTGCTTACTTCTTTCTGGCTCACCCTGCGCACTGCTGCTGCCTACTGCCGACTGTCCGATGCCACCCCGCGTTCCAAAAGCGAAAACAGCATTCCCTGGATGCCTGTTTCGGCATCCGGAGACTTTCGCTTTTTGTTCGCCTTGATATATTTTGATGATTTGGAAGGCGAATGTCAAGAGGTTCGGGGACCAGACCGTCCGATGTTCTTGTAGGCCGTATTCGGTTGACTAACTCAAGGTTTGAGTGCCACCATAATCATGCCCGCACGCACCCGGGGGTGCTCGCCATGCGGACACGTCGCGCCTTCACACTTCTTGTCATCGGAATAGCCCTCTTCGGCAGTTCTTGCGGCAGTGGAGGCAGCTCAAACAATCCGCCGCCCCAACCCATTTCGATCCAAATTTCACCCAGCACACTGACCGCGACCCAGGATGGCGCGCCCGCCTCGCTCAACGTCACCGTGACTCGTCCGGCGGGCAACACAGACTCGGTCTCTTTGAGCGTCACCTCCCTTCCCGCAGGCGTCACCGCGACAGAAGCCACTCAGCCCGGAACCGGCAATTCAGGCACCATCAACTTCACTGTGCAGGGGGCTCCAGCAGGTACTTACCAGGTGACCGTGAATGCGGCCGAACAAGTCTCCAGCACCCTGTCAAGGGTCGCCACCGCCAATCTGACTCTGGTGGTGGCTATCGTGGCGACCGTCCAGAACACCGTCAACACCAGCGTCGGATTGAACGGCCTGCTCTACGAATTCATGTCCACTTCATTCCAGCCCGCTGAATGGGATGACAATTTCTTCACGCTGAATCCGGGCGCAACCACGACGCTGAACAATTTGTATCCCCAGCACATTCGATTGCAGCCCGTCTCTGCCGGAACGCCGCAGAAGGACGCGAACACCTGGGATTTCTCCACCCTCGACGCGATTTTGGATCCGGTAATCAGTGTGGCCGACAAGAGCCCTGAATTTCAGATCGCCGTGGCGCCGGCTTTTATGAGGAACGCCGATGGGACTTTTGTCGATCCGACTTACCAGCAGTTCGCCCAATATTGCGCCAACCTGGTGAAGTACTACAACACCTCAACAGGGTTCACCGACGCCGGCGGGACGACGCAGGTTCACAGCCCAACCACAGTCACGCCCATCACCTGGTGGGGCATTTTCAATGAGCCCAACATCAATCAGGTTGACAAGAACGAATACCCGAAGTTGTACAACGCGGTGGTGCCGGCAATGCAGGCGGCGGGATCCACCGTGCCGCTGAAATTCGTCGCCGTGGAACTGGCCGACTTCGGCAGCGAGCCGCAGAACTACCTGCCGCCATTCGTCACCAACGTGACCGCGCAAGTAGACGCCGTCGCCACGCACTACTACGCCTCCTGCAATCAGTCGGACCTGGATACGGCGCTCTTCGGCCAGATCACGCAGACCTTCGTCCCCCACGTCAAGTTCATTTATTCGGCCCTTAAGAACAACCCGGCGCTGGTCAACGTTCCGGTTTGGGTCACTGAGAATAACGTGAACGCCGATTTCAGCAACGCACAGGGGAACAGCACGTGCAACCCCAGCCAGAAATTTGTCACCGACCAGCGTGGCACAAGTGCTTTCTTTGCCGCCTGGCGGCCTTATGTCTTCTCGCAATTGGGTCAAGCCGGCAACCAGGCTCTGTACCATTGGGATTTTGACGCTGACCAGCAGTACGGCGAGGTGGACTTCGACACCGGGAAGACCTATCTCAGCTACTGGGTCGATGGCGCCCTGGAAGGAACCATTGGTTCTGGTTGTCCCTTGCCCAGTGTAGTGGGACTAGTGCCGGACGTCATCGGCGTAGGCTGCCCCGTTCCGCATGGCGGCGTTCCGGATTATTCCATCTTGAATGTGAGCGTAACCGAAACGTCCACAGTGGAAGTCCTCGTGGCTGAGGCCGACGCGGGGGCCAGCAACGCCGAGATCAGGATCATGATCGCCAATCACGCCGTCCACGCTTCCACTGACAACAACGGCACGGGCGACCCGCGCACCGTACTCCTCGATCTTTCGACTTTCGACTTTAACGCTGTCGGCGGCTCGGTGCCCGGCTTCCAGCGGACGATTGACGCCTCTACCGACCCATCCGCAGGGCCAACTTCGGTTAGCGTGACCGTGACGCCTCGCATGTCGATCACTCTGAACGGCTATGGCGTCACGTTCCTCACTTTCGGCAAACCCTCCGGCGGACCGTTGCCGGCGATCAATTGACAGAGACTGTTTTTGCTTGTAGATTAATCCCATCATGCCAACCGACCAACTGACTGTCAGCGTGAATCCGGGGGCGCGCGAGGGGCAACGAGTCTACAAGTTGAGCGGGCCTCTCACTATCAGCACGCTCTTCGACTTCCAGACCGCGGTGCGCGCCGAAAAGTCACCGACCGTGATGCTGGACCTGTCCGACGTGTCCTACATCGACTCGGCCGGACTCGGAGCCGTCGTGAACGCCCACATCTCATGCGCGAACTCAGGCAGGCAGTTTGCGATCGTGGGCATGTCGGAGCGCGTTCGCACCCTCTTCAAGCTCACCCGAGTGGAGCAAGCGCTTCCCATCTTCTCCAGCATCGACGAAGCGGAGAAGGGATTCTCCAAGCCTGGTCAGGCCTGAGTTCGAAACTGGAAATTCGAAAATCGAAACTTCAAAGACGAAAGCGAAATCCGTCCCCAATCTGCCTGGAGGAATTCCGAGTTCCGATTTTCGAGTGTCCTGCGTGGCTTTTTTTACGAACGTCCAACCGCTTGGACCACAGCCGCCGCAAATTCTTCCGTGGTGTTTTTCCCGCCCAAGTCCGGAGTGCGGACTCGTGCCGCGCCCGTGACGGCTTTGAGTGCATTCATCATGCGCGCGCTCGCGGTCAATTCTCCCAAGTGTTCCATCATCAGCGCCGCGGCCCAAATGGCCGCGATGGGATTCGCGATGCCGCGACCGGCGATGTCCGGCGCGCTGCCGTGAACCGGCTCGAACATCGGCGGCCCGAGGCGAGGCGTCGATCGCGCCTCCGGATTTTGCGAAGCGGTGGGATTCAAGTTGGCGCTCGCGGCCAGTCCCAGGCTGCCCTGCAAGGCGCCGCCCAAGTCGGTCAGGATATCGGCAAAGAGGTTCGACGCCACCACCACATCGAGGCTTTCGGGGTGCGTGATCATTCGCGCCGCCAGCGCATCCACGTGATAGCTCGCCACGGCGACATCCGGATACTCCCGCGCCACTTCGCGCACCACCTCGTCCCACAGTGTCATGGTGTACTGCATGGCATTGGATTTGGTGGCGCTGGCCAGCCGCTTGCGAGGCCGGCGGCGAGCGGCGTCAAACGCATAGCGCACCACGCGCTCGATTCCTTTGCGAGTGAAGACAGCCTGCTGAATGGCCACCTCATCGTCCGTCCCGCGCTTGAACCGTCCGCCCAGGCCACAGTACTCGCCCTCGGTGTTTTCCCGGACAAAGAGCATGTGAATGTCCGCCGCGCTTTTTCCCTTTAGCGGCGATTCGAGGCCGGGCAGGATTTCAATGGGCCGCAGATTCACGTAGAGATCAAACCCGAACCGAATGCGCAGCAGGAGGTCGCGCAGCGAGATGTGGTCCGGCACGCTCGGGTAGCCGATAGCGCCCAACAGAATGGCATCAAACGGCCGAAGTTGCTCCAATCCGTCGTCGGGCATCATGCGGCCGGTTCGCAGATAGTACTCGCAGCCCCATTCGAAGGATTCGAATTGGAGCGCGCAATCGCGCGACGCCGCTGCAAGAACTTTGACAGCGGCAGGAACCACTTCCTTACCGATGCCGTCACCGGGAATCAAAGCGATGCGATAGTTTTTCATCCGGTCCGTCAGCGTGCAGTCGAATCAAATGCGCCTTCCTATTGTACAATCCTTCCGCCTTTCATCGACGGCGCGGTTGAAGTCAAATTTCTCAGGCGACGAGGGATGGTGAGCGAGTGAAATCCGCCACTGCCAAAACTGTTTTGACCGACAGCCAATTCTGGGTGCCGGTCGCGGTGTTGGCGCTGGGCATCGCACTGTTGGCGTATCTGCACTGAGCGATGTCATCCTCAGCGCCCCGCCCTCGGCGCGAAGCGAGGCCGGGGCAGCGAAGGATCTCGGCATTTCGCCTAGGATAAACTCCGCCCAGGACTCACTCAGCCTCGGAAAAACGGCATGGATTCTTCGCTCCCCTCAGGATGACACATACGAATAAAGATGCGAAGCAAATCGCAGCCGGATCGCTGCACGCCCTGGGCGTCCTGTGCGGATTGGCGGCGGGCGCGTGGCTGGGCGCGGCGGAAGCGCCCACGAAGCTCGTCACCGTGGGCCTTTCGCCGTTCTTAGTTTCCCTCGCTATGGTCGCCGGAGTTTTCGTCGCGCGCTGGACGCTGCCCACAGTGCTGAAAGGCACGGGCTATGTCTTCCTGGACCTGCGCGAAAAATCTCACCTGATCGTTTGGGCGATTCTTGCAGGAGCACTGTGGGCGGTCGCGAATACTCTCACCGTCTTCGCCATTCGCGACGTTGGGCTCTCGATCGCCTTTCCGCTTTGGAACACCAACAGCTTGGCGGGCGTGTTTTGGGGCTGGTTCTTCTTCCGCGAGTTGCGCGGCGCGGGCCCAGCCGGGTGGTCGAAAGTGCTGGGCGGCGCAGTGGCGATTGTGGTGGGCGCGATCCTGCTCGGATACGCGTCGTCGCACCAAGTTGCAGCCTCCCACGCGCGTGTGCCGGCGGGCATCGCGGCGGCGATTGGCGCCGGCTTGCTTTGGGGCACGATGTACATCCCCTACCGCAAAGCCTATCTGAGCGGGATGAATCCGCTCTCCTTTGTGACCGTGTTCACCGTGGGCGAACTGGCAACCATGACCGCGCTGGCGGTGATCTTTCGCGGCGGCGTCGGCCCGCTCTACGCCGAGATCCTCCGAGCGCGGCCGGCGCTGTTCTGGCTTTTCCTCGGCGGGTTTTGCTGGGTGATTGGCGATCTGTTCCAGCAGTACGCGGCCAAGTACATAGGCATCGGCCGCGGCATTCCGCTTTCCAACACGAATCAACTCTGGGGGCTGGCCTGGGGAGCGTTGGTGTTCGGCGAACTTGCGGGGCGCGGCGGAGGAACTCAGGGCCTGGTGATCGCGGGCTCGGCGGTAATGATCCTGGGTGCTGTCGCTATCAGCAAAGCCGCGGCGCCAGCGGCCGAGCAAACTTCGTGGCGCAAGGCGATGGCGCGCGAGTGCGATCGCTATGGCTTGGATCTGGAGCGAGCGACGGCGGCGCAACAGGGAGAGGACCCGCTTGCTGCCGGTGCGCCTGCTCGCCGCTGGTGGGATGTGGCGATCGTCGCGGGCGCAGTCGCAACTTTCTTGTGGCTCGCGCGAGACGCCGAGCGCCCGGCGATCATGATGAACGCCTACTGGATGCTGGCTCTCACCGCCGGCATGCTGGCGCTGTTAATCGCGTGCGGCTGGTTCCTATGGAAGCGAACGCGGTTTTCGTAGGCAGACCGCCCCTGCTAAGCAAATAAGGTATTGAGGTCCAAGCGGAAGTCAGAAAGTTCAGGGACAGTTAAAACTTGGCCGGCCCGAAAATGTTGAAGGGGGCGGTCGGGTGATATTACTTCGGCGGTCTTTCGCTGCGGGTCCAGCCATACCTGAGTGACCTGGCTCTCGGAATAATCCTGGCGCTTGCTTTGCACTTCACTTCCGGTATCGTTGGGCGAAAGAATCTCAAATGCAATGTCGGGAGCAAAGGGAATTGCTCCTTTAGGGTCGATGGTGGCGGCGCGCTCCTTCTTCACTAGGGCTGCGTCTGGGCAGCGCCAATTCCCATTGGCCATCGTAAATGTCGTGTCAGTTCCATATCCGACCCACTCGGGATGCAGATCGGTGTAGTTTGCCAATTGCTGGTCAAGCTTGAAGTTGACTCTCCCGTGAGGACTGAAAACCGGCGACATGAACACGACCTCCCCATCGACGCACTCCCAGCGCTGCCCTTCCTTTCCGGCGGCGAGAAACTCTTCCCACGTAATGCCCGTCTTCGTACCCATCGGATTTGCCCCATTCATTCTACCACGGACGCGATTCTGTAGAGCCACCCTTCAGGCCGGCGCGCCGCTGTGCCGGGCTGAAGCCCGGCGCTACGAGAGTGTCGGGGCGGAATGCGCGCGGATCAGCTTCAAGAGTCCTTGAAGCAGAAACCCGGCCAAGAAACCGTACGTCAAATTTGTCATCGCGAGCGACACGATGCCGACGCACAGAGCGATGGCGAGAGAATCTCTCTTCGTGACAATGTCGCGAATGTAGGCCGCGTGCTGGATGCCCACATAGACGAGGAACACTCCCAGGACGGCTGTGGGAATCAGGTGCAGCAGTCCGACCGCGCTTTGGCCGAAAAGAGCCAGCGCAATGCAAATGCCTCCGATGACGTAAGTGGACTTCTGCGTGCGCGCGCCAAACTTGTAGTGTGCCGTGACGCCGCCGGAGCCGTGGCACATGGGCGCGGCAAGAATCGTCGCTCCCGCCAGGTTCATCACCCCGATGCTCAGGCTCAGCGCCCGCACCGTGACCCGGCGCGCCTGCGCGCCATAAAGTATCTGCGCCGTGTTCTCGGTGGCGACGATCGAGTTGCCGAAGGTGAGCGCGAACTGGGGCAGAACGAGCGCGGCCAAAACCCTTCTGAATTCGTCGGCGCGGGGATGGAGAATCTCGAAGGGGACCGGGCCAAGGCCCAGAGCCGGTAAAGTGCGCCAACCCACCCATGTGCCAAAGGCAACGCCCAAGAACAAAAGGACGAGAGCCGCAGGAAAACGATGCGAGCGTTGGAAGAGGAGCAGGATCGCTCCGCCCGCGATGGCCACCAGCCAAGGTGATGCCTTCAGGTCGCCCAGCGGAAGCGCGGCCGATCGCGAGACCAACCGCAGCCCCTCGCGCAACAGAATGAGACCCAAACCCAACTGAATCCCGCGGATGATGGGCAGGGTGAACAGCCGGGCCAGCGGCGTCACGAGCTTGGTGATGCCGATGAGAGACAGAAGAATGCCCATCAGAAGGCCGGCATGGGCGATTGAAGCAGGTGAGAGTTGAAGCGCAAGCGCGATGGCGGCCACGGCTTTGAGCGGTTGCACGGGCATCGGAATCTTGAAGTACACGCCCGCCAGAATGTAGGCCATGCCTGCGGCAAGAAACACCGCCGTCGGGTTCATGTGATTCAGCGAAATCAGAGCGATGGCGATGGGGAATAAAATCCCGATGTCACCAAATGCGCCTGCGACATCCCAGCGCGAGAGTGGGAAGGCTGCGCTTCGTTGCTGAATGGTTGGGATGGTTTCTGTGCCCATAAGGCCTTGGGTGCTTTCGTCTTCGTCGGGGCGGCTTTACGGCGCCATCGAGCTTGCAGTCATTCGCGACGTGGCGGGGTAAACCCGCCGCTACCCGCTGCTGACACTCAGTGGCGAGGTAAACCCGCCGCTACCCGCTGCTGACACTCAGCCGCGCGGCAAAGTTGGACGAATGATCATCACTTCGGTCGCCTTGATGAGCGCGGCAGCAGTTTCCCCGACCTTCAAGCCGAGATCGCGGCAAGCGTCTCGCGTGATGATAGACGTAACCGTCTGCCCGCCTACGTCGAGCGTGACCTTGGTCAACAGCCCTTCCGAGCGCAATGTCGTGATTCGTCCCACCAACTGGTTCCGCCCGCTGATGATGTGTTCGAGGCCGGCGCCTTGTGCCGCCCGCACTTTCACGCGATGGCTGCCGGCAGGCTGGCGCGAATCTGCGCTTCTGCCGGCCCTGCCGCCCTTCTGGAAAAGCAGCCGATCGACTTCCGCGCGCGGGATGCGATGGTGGCCACCCGCGGTTTTCAGGGACAGAATCTTCCCCCGATAAATCCATTGCTTCAGCGTCGGCATACTGATGCCGAGCTCATGCGAGGCCTCGGGCAGATGCAGCAGTTCCATCATGCGGCCCTCCGCTATTCCATGCAGTTAACCGAACTCAATCTAGATGATTTAATACGAAAGTGCAAATTCTATGATCGCAGGAGAAGCAGAGTCTTGCTACACTGCTTTGCGCCGCGCGCTGTTCGTCGCCGTATTGCCGATGATGTAGGCGACATCGGACTCCCGGAAGGGAGGGACGACAAAATCGGCGGCGCCGGATTCGAGCGCGGTGATATATAAGCGGTCGTCAACCACACGGGAGACCAGGATCACGTCGGCGGCCGACGGCGACTCTTTCAGAGCGCCCACCACGTCTTTCCAAGTGCCGTCCGGGAGGGTGACATCCGTAAACACCACGCTGGGCGCGCTCTCTCCCCTCAGAGCCTGGATGGCTTCGCTGCAACTCCGCGTGTGGACAACTTCAAAATGGAGATTTTCGAGGATGCGAGTCAACTCGCCGAGCGGCTCTTCCTGGTCGTGTACGAGCAACGCGCGCCGGACCCGGGCCATCTCACCCTCCGTCGGTTAGCGACTGCCGTAACATCCCTCCGAGCGATTACTAATTTTCTACGCCAGAGCGACTGAAAAGTCAAGCTGATGCTCGCGCACCATCCCTTGAGCGGATCGGCGTCGAGCGTCGAATTTCGACTTTCGGGTCGTGGCCACTCGAGTTCGGCGGGGCTTCGGGAACGAGAGGGATTATAATCCCAAGCGACCAACCAAGAACCGTCACCGCCCGATGGAGGAGGACTAGATGATGGCGCGGAAATTGACGAGACGCGATTTCTCTTCGATGCTGGGGTGGCTGGGCGTGGGCGCCGCACTGCGCGCGCCGGGCGAGAGCGAGGATCGAATGCCATTCACCTTGGGCATCATCACCGACGAGATTACGGAAAACTTTGCGCACGCCTTGGATTTCATTGCAGGATATTCACTGGGCTATTGCGAGCTGCGCGAGCTATGGGGCAAGAACCTCATGAACCTCGGGCGCGAGGAATTGTACCGCGCCAAGCGCTTGCTCGACCAGCATCATCTGCGCGTGAGCGACATTGCCTCACCCATTTTCAAATACAACCTGCCGGAGGTTCCCGCTCAGCCGGAATCCGTGGATACCTTCAGGGCCAGTTTTACCGATAGAGATTCCGATGCGCTGCTGCACAAGGCCTTCGAGCTTGCGAACCTTTTCGAGACCAAGAAAATCCGCATCTTCGCTTATCTGAGGGTTCGAGCCGAAGACGCCGAGCGAGCTTACCCCTACGTTCGCGACCGCCTGGCCAAGGCGGCGGAAGTGGCGGCCAAGAATGGCATGATCCTGGTGCTTGAAAACGAGAACACGTGCAACGTCGGAACGGGCAAGGAGCTCGGCCGCATCTTGCGTGACATCGGATCGCCCAATCTGCGCGGGAATTGGGACCCAGCAAACGCGGTGACCCTCAACGAGGTTCCCTTTCCCGACGGATACCGGGAAGTGCGCGGACTGTTTGCGCATATGCACGCCAAGGACGTGAAACGCGATCCCGCAAGACGCGGGACGGGAAAATTAAGCTGGGCGCCAGTGGGTGCCGGGTCCATCGACTGGCACGGGCAAATCAAAGCTCTGATCGAGGACAAGTACGACGGAACGTTGTCGCTTGAGACCCACTACCGGCGCCCCGACGGCAACAAGGAGGAGAGCACGCGAGAGTCTTTGGAAGGTCTCCGCAGAGTGATCCGGGAATCCGCCTGGCCTCCGCCTGTCTCCGCCGCCTCAACCAACCTGTGATGCCAGTCACATTGCGCAGTGATTGAGGTTACTGCCTGTATTCTGGCTGTCGCTTATTCTGGCATCAGGATGAGGCGGGTCGCACGCGACCAGCCCTGGGTTTGCAGAAGCAAAGAGGAGGAGGCGACACCATGGCGAAAGACAACCGCGAGCTGCTGGAGATACTCAAGAACGAGCTGGCCTTCATCGAGGCCGGCGGCTACGGCCGATCGGTGCGCACGCCCTGGCTGCCGACGTCGATTTTTCAGGATTCGCTCTCTTGCCTGAATTTTGGCGATCCCAAGCGGAGCCATCCGTGCGAGGAGTGCGTCTTGATAGAATTCGTGCCGTCGGACCGCCGCTCGACTAGCGTGCCCTGCCATCACATCCCGCTCAGCGAAGATGGCGAGACGGTGGACGGGCTGGAGCGCTGGGGCACTCAAGAAGAGTTGGAGGACGCCGTCAAGGACTGGCTGCGAACCACCATCAAGCACTTCGCGGTATAACGCGTCGTATGCGCGCCACTACATTGAGTGATTGAGTGATTTGGTGATTGGGGGAGTGACAGGAAATCCGAACTTGGAAACTGGAAGAGGGCAACTTGCAAGCCTTCTTCTGCCTCCAGTTTTCCATTTTCGAGTTTGCAACTTCCGCCTCCTTTTCAATCGCTCAATCGCCAAATCACTCAATCACACAATCTCCTAAGGCATTCTGCACTGCCTGCAAGCCGGCCATGGAACCACACTTTACCTGCGATCATCTATCCGTATAGACTCAAGCAGCACGACAGAGACCAGATTCGGGGAGCCGATATTTTAGCAATCAAGCGGAGCGCATTACGGATGCCCCGAATTCGATGTTAATCGCCTCAGATCCGAGAACCACGAAAGGAGCGGTGAACAATGTCTCGAACAGCAAAGCAGGTTTTGAACGCAGAGAAGGTTTCCGCCGGTCCGCTCGCTCCCGAGGAATGGCGCGGCATGAACGCTTACTGGCGCGCGGCGAATTACCTTTCGGTGGGTCAGATTTATCTCTTGGATAATCCCCTGCTGCGCGAGCCGCTCCAGGTGGCGCACGTGAAGCCTCGCCTTCTCGGACATTGGGGTACGACACCGGGGCTCAATTTCATCTACGTTCATTTTAACCGGCTCATCAAGAAACACGACCTCAACGTCGTCTACGTCACGGGGCCAGGGCATGGCGGACCTGGCCTGGTCGCCAACACTTATCTCGAAGGCACGTACAGCGAGTTCTATCCCAACATTCCGCAGAACGCGGAAGGGATGAAGCGGCTGTTCAGGCAGTTCTCGTTTCCCGGCGGCATCCCGAGCCACGTGGCGCCGGAAACGCCGGGCTCCATTCACGAGGGCGGCGAGCTGGGATACTCCATCGCCCACGCCTACGGCGCCGCGTTCGACAATCCGGATTTGCTGGTCTGCTGCGTGGTGGGCGACGGTGAAGCGGAAACCGGTCCGCTGGCGGCAAGCTGGCACTCGAACAAGTTTCTGAATCCCGCTCGCGATGGCGCGGTGTTGCCCATTCTTCATCTGAACGGCTACAAGATCGCCAACCCGACGGTGCTCGGCCGGCTTAGCGACGAAGAGCTGACTTCGCTTTTCAGGGGCTTTGGGTACAAAGCCTATTTCGTCGAAGGGCACGAGCCGGAAGCGATGCACCAGCTCATGGCCGCGACTCTCGATACCGTCTTGGCGGAGATCCAGGCGATCCAAGCCGCAGCTCGAAGCGGCGGCTCCCCGCGCCGGCCCGTCTGGCCGATGATTGTCCTGCGCACACCCAAGGGCTGGACGGGGCCCAAAGAGGTGGACGGGAAACCGGTGGAAGGGACATGGCGCGCGCACCAAGTGCCGCTCGCCGACGTGGTACACAAGCCTGACCACCGGAGAATGCTTGAAGCGTGGATGAAGAGCTATCGGCCCGAGGAACT
Organism: Terriglobia bacterium; assembly: GCA_050013575.1. Classification (GTDB taxonomy): domain Bacteria; phylum Acidobacteriota; class Terriglobia; order UBA7540; family UBA7540; genus DASYXZ01. The sequence goes on from JBEKEZ010000001.1 coordinate 256,690, forward strand.
CTTCGACGCTGACGGCAAGCTCGTTCCCGATTTGGCGGAGCTGGCACCCAAGGGCGAGCGCCGCATGGGCGCCAATCCTCACGCCAACGGCGGACTGCTGCTGAGAGACCTGGTGATGCCAGACTTCGCTCAATACGCGGTGAAGGTTCCCAAGCCAGGCGCCGCGACCGCCGAAGCCACGCGGGAGCTGGGGAAATTCTTGCGTGATGTGATGAAGCTGAACCTGGCGTCGCGCAACTTCCGTGTGGTCGGGCCGGACGAGACAGCCTCCAACCGGCTCGACGCCATTTTCGAAGTGACCGACAAGGTCTGGACCGAAAACATCCTGCCCGTCGATGAGCACCTCTCGCCGGAGGGGCGGGTGCTGGAAGTGCTGAGCGAGCACCTATGCCAGGGCTGGCTCGAGGGCTACCTTTTGACCGGCCGCCACGGTTTCTTTTCCTGCTACGAGGCCTTCATCCACATCATCGACTCGATGTTCAACCAGCACGCCAAGTGGTTGAAAGTCACGCGAGGCATTCCATGGCGCCGGCCGATTGCCTCGCTGAACTACCTGCTCACCTCACACGTCTGGCGGCAGGACCACAACGGTTTCACACACCAGGACCCCGGCTTCATCGATCACGTCGTGAACAAGAAGGCGGACATCGTCCGCGTTTATTTGCCGCCTGACGCGAACACACTGCTCTCCGTCGCCGACCATTGCCTCCGCAGCCGGCATTACGTCAACGTGATTGTGGCGGGAAAGCAGCCGTCGCCGCAGTGGCTGGACATGGAATCGGCAATCGAGCACTGTACCGCGGGACTCGGCATTTGGGAGTGGGCGTCAACCGACGCAGGCACCGAACCCGAGGTGGTGATGGCCTGTGCGGGCGACATCCCGACACTCGAAACCCTCGCCGCCGTGGACTTGCTTCGCCGACATTTCCCCGACATCAAAATCCGCGTCATCAACGTTGTCGACCTCATGACCTTGCAGCCTTCCACCGAGCATCCGCACGGACTGCGGGACAGCGACTTCGATTCTATTTTCACCACCGACAAGCCGGTTGTGTTTGCGTACCACGGTTACCCGTGGCTGATCCACCGTCTCACCTATCGCCGGACCAATCATGCCAATCTGCACGTCCGCGGCTACAAAGAAGAAGGGACGACTTCGACACCTTTCGATATGACGGTGATGAACGACCTCGACCGTTTCCACCTGGCCGGCGACGTGGTGGACCGCGTGCCCCGCCTGGCGCGCGTCGGCGCACACTTCAAGCAGTTCCTGCGCAACAAACTCATCGAGCACAAGCACTACATCAACCAGCACGGCGACGATATGCCGGAGATTCGCGATTGGAAGTGGACGCACTGAATACAGGAGTCAGAATCCAGGAGCCAGAATTAGAAAATGGAAATTGGAAACTGGGCCAGTTTCCAATCTCTAGTTTCCAATTTTCAGGCTTCGTTCCTGATTCCTTCTTCAAAATGAAAATCTTGGTCCTCAACGCTGGCTCGAGCAGCCAGAAAAGTTGCCTCTACGAACTGACCGGTCCTTTGCCAGACGAGCCGCCCCCGCCGATTTGGCAAGCGCATATTGACTGGAGCGCTGACCCTCGGATCGCCGAGCTTCAAGCGAAGAACGCTGAGGGCGCAACCCTCAACCAGCGGCTCAAGATCGATTCCCGCGCCGCGGCCATTGAACATCTGCTGAGCTCGCTCTCGAGCGGGCCTGCCAAAGTGATTGCTCAGCCCTCGGAAATCGATGTCGTCGGACACCGTGTGGTGCACGGCGGACACGACTTCGAAAGAGCAACACTCGTCACTCCGGAAGTCAGGTCGACCATCGCGCGCTTGGCCGTGTTTGCTCCGCTTCACAACCGGGCCGATCTCGAAGGAATGGAGGCCATCGACAGAATCGTGGGGGCAGTTCCCCAAGTCGCGGTGTTCGACACTGCGTTCCACAGCCGTTTGCCCGCGGCCGCTGCGACCTACGCCGGCCCGTATGAATGGATGGAGAAAGGAATTCGACGCTACGGATTTCACGGCATTAGCCATCAATATTGCGCCCAGCGCGCCGCCCAAATTCTGGAGCGGGATTTGCATTCCTTGCGGGCGATCACTTGCCACCTGGGAAACGGTTGCTCGCTGGCGGCGGTTCGTGATGGACGAAGTGTCGACACGACCATGGGTTTTACACCGCTCGAGGGCTTGATGATGGGCTCGCGCTCCGGCTCCATCGATCCGGGAATTCTGATTCACTTGTTGCGGGAAGAGAAATATTCGGCGGAGAGACTGGAACAGGTGCTCAACAAACAGTCCGGCCTCCTGGGCATTTCGGGAGTATCGAACGATATGCGGCAGATTCTGGCCGCGATGAAGGCCGGCAACTCGCGCGCGCAATTGGCATTCGACATGTTTGTGCACCGGCTGCGAGCCTCGATCGGAGGCATGCTGGCTTCCTTGGGAGAGATCGATGTGCTCGTCTTTACCGGCGGAATCGGAGAGAATTCTCCGGAAGTGCGCGCCTCGGCTTGCCAGGCATTTGGATGTCTCCAAGTCCGCCTCGATGCCGAGAAGAATGCTGGCCCCCTCGTCGATCGCGATATCGCTTCCCGCGAATCAGCCGTCAGGGTTCTGGTGGTTCGGGCTCAGGAAGAATGGGCCATCGCGCAGGAATGCTGGAAGCTGAATCGCCAGGAGAAGTTGGAAGTCAGAAGTTAGAAGTTAGAAGTTAGAAGTTAGAAGCGAGGAGCCATGAAGGAGGCCGCTGCGAATTAGCGCTCCGACCTCGCAGCTTGTAACTCCCAGCTTCTAATTTCTAGCTCTTGAATTTCGACGCCGACGACGACGGCGAGGTGGGCGAAGCCGATCGAAAGGGTCGGCCAGGGACTCGCAGAGGACTCGAACAACGCGATAAGCGAATTCAGCGTCTCGCTCCATCAGCTTCATCAGCCGATCCCTGGGAATAAAGGCAAGGCGAGAAGGGCCCAGGGTCTTGGCTGTTGCTTCGGATGGCCGTCCGGAGACGACCGTGCTGAGTCCCACAACTTCGCCTGGGCGCGCGATGCGCGAACTCCCGGCGGAACCATTCACCTGCCGAGAAATCCTGACTCTCCCTGAGTGAATCACATAGACGCCGTTTGAAATTTCACCCTCGCCCAGCAGGACACGGCCTCCGGGATATGAATTCTCCACTTGGCCTGCCAGGAGAGCATCGAGCGTCTCGTGCTTCAAAGAGCTTGTGAGTTGTTCGCGCGCGCCGGTGGTGTTCATGGCATCAGTACACCGTGTCTCCCTTTCGTGCTTCGATGTCGCGCTGGCTTGGTGCCCGCTCGGCCCCACTTAATTTCTGGAGCCGTGTTCCAAGCCAGCGCCACAACTGTAGCCAGGTTACCGTGGGAAAGAATTCCGCGCAGTGAGCGCGCTCACCTTTCGCTGTGACTCAGGTCACGCGAGAAACACATTGAGGGATTGCGCGATTGGGCGATTGAGCGATTGAAAAACAGACGGAAACTGAGAATTCGAAACTGGAGACCAAAGGGACTGCCCGGTTTCCTTTTTCCAGTTTCTAATTTCTGCCTCTCTGACAATCGCTAGATCATCAACTCACTCAATCGCTCAATGAAGCAGGGCGTGTCTCTGGCGGCGGGTGTTGTCGAGCGCCGAGTAGACTACAAAGTTCAGGGCGTGGGACTCGAAGGGCGGAAGCACGAAATCGAAGGCGCCGCGTTCCAAGGCTGAGAGGTAGAGCTTGGTGTCTTGGTTCGATCCAACCACGATTACGCTGACGGGCGCGCCGGCACGCAGCGCCAAGTCGACGATATCGGCCCACGATCCGTCAGGCAGCGAAGTATCCGTGAAGACCAGGTCCGCGTGGACTTCCTTGATCAGGCTCTGCGCTGCTTCGCAGGTCCGGACGCTGAAGGTCTGGATCGACAAATCTTTCAGGGCGGATTTCAACGACTCCAAGGGCCCCGGCCGATCATGGACCAACAGCGCAAGAATCTCCCCGGTCATGTTCCCCTCCTTTTCCCCGCTCGCTGCGCCTCGCCGCTTCAACGGCGGGCGCAACTGAAATGGAACCTGATCTATCTCAGATAATACTATGCGTGGCTATCTTAGATCTGCAACAGCCGGCGTCTCCTTCTTTCGTCTGCAAAAGAAGCACACGCCGTCATGAAAGAACCGGGCCGCGCCGCCCTCAGGCGTTCATCAGATGTTCCAGCGCCGGCTTGTTCTCAATCACCAGCGTTGACCCGCTCAGGGCCGCCAACTGTTTCGCCCGGAATTCGCCCAAAGCGCGAGTCACCGTTTCGCGCGAAGAGCCGATGATCTGCCCAATTTCCTCGTGAGTTAAGGTAAGTTTCGTCCGCGTGCCCGACTTCACCTCCTGCCCGTGGTTCGACCATTCCAACAAGAACTTGGCCAGCTTCTTGGGCACCGAGCGCGACAGGCCCATGGAACGGACCTGCTCGCAAGCAATGTGATAGTCGTTACTCAACTGCTTGGCGGCGCGAATCGAGGCTTCCGAATGTCCGCTCAAGAACCGGAGAAAGTCTTCGCGCTTGATAAAGTTCACCTGGCAGGGTTCCAATGTTTCGGCGGTCGCCTGGAAGGGCTCGCCGGAAACCACCGCGTGCAACCCGAGGATCTCGCCGGACCGCACCACCCTCAAGATAACGGTTTTGCCATCCGCCGAGGTCATGGAGAGCTTCACCCGGCCTTTGCAAAGCACCAGGATTCCTCGCGGCGGTTGACCCTCCATGAAGAGTACCGCCCCCTCCGGGTAAGTTGACGTGAATTTGATCGACTCCAGCGATTTCAGGCAATGCGACGGCAGACTGCAAAAGAAATCCGTGCATCTTAACCTGCAATCATGACAGCTTTCATTAAGTTCCAAACGGAAAGGTGCCTTCATATCATCCCCCCTACTGGCCGTTGCGGCCAGTTTTGATCTTCTGCACAATGTACATCGTCATCGGTCCGAGCGCTGCTAGTTCCGCTCCCGCCTGGTGCATTCGCGTGAGCAACTCTTTTCCCTCCGCACCCACAAACGTCACACCCCTCAAATCAACCGAGAGGCGTTCCCCTTTCGCAGAGCCCATGACCGAGCTCCACGCTTTCTCAACCTCTTTCACCCACGGGCCAACCAGCCTGCCTTCGAGTTTGAGCACAACCGCACCACAGTCTTCCATCACAGTTACTCTTAGCATCTCTTCCTTTGCCGCTTTCTGACCCGCCGTCCCGATCCGCCACTGGGTACGCCAACCCAACCTATCCGATTCGCCCAGCGGGCTGCCTGTTTGGAGTGCAAGCTTATGGCCAAACTTCCCTGCGTTGGAAGGCAGTCTTTACAAGGCGAGAAGAACGAATGAGTTGCGAGGGAATCACACAGGCAGGTGACGTGGGTCACGTCCCCTTGTGACGACGGATACAGTGACGCAATATCGTCATCCGCCGAAGTGTCGTCACCCGCTAGAGGAGGATGACGCCGTCGGACCTTTTGAGCCCACAGGAAGACCGAGCACTGGACCATTGACTTGTCTTGCCTTTGGCCCTAGCCCCAAGTCCCGAATCTCCCATCCCTCTCCTCGAAAATGGCTTTGAACCTCAAAAATGGCTTCGAACCACAAGCACGACTTTTGGATCAAAGCCGGCTTATTTGTTTCCAATAACATAGCGGCGCTGAGCTTCCGCCCAAGAATGGCTTTGAACCCAAAAAATGGCTTCGAACCAAAGCGATCTTCTTTGTTTTCAACAAAAATTGGCTTCGAACCGCGTTTTTAACATCTTTTTTTTAGCGCAGCTCTCGCCGCCCCGCCCCAATCGGGAATAGTGACGGAACCGCTAAGCCTATCTTACTAATTCCAAAAGACATTCCGGCTTCGTTCCCCATTCTTCGGAATCCAAGATTCGGAATTCCCTGCTTTCAACTCGACGCTGGCCACGGCCCCTTCCACCGATTCCCGTATCACGAATTCCCACTCTTCTACGCGTAGCGCACAACTGACCCCGAACAGCAGCGTTCGGACCTAGTTCCTAATTCATAATTCATAACTCCTGAATCCTTCTTTCAGCTTCCTACTTCTAGTATAACCACTCGCCCCCATTTGTCAAGAGGTAATTTTCGGCACCGACTAACACCCGCCTACCGAGTTTCGAATTTCGAGTTTCGACCTTCCCCGCTTGCCACTTGCTCCCGCCTCGCGGGACCACTCGCCACTTTGGGCAAGTTTGGTTGCGGCCACCGGAGCGCGTTGTCTTATTCTGTGCGTAAATGGGTGCGACGAACAAGCTTTACTTCGGCGACAACCTCAGCATCCTGCGCGATGACGTCGAAGACGCGAGCGTTGACCTGATCCCGCTTCGCGGGACCCGCCCTTCAATTCCAGCGCCGCCTATTACGGGGCCTTCGTACCGCCGCCCTTCAGGGCGGCACTTGCCGGTCCCGCCAGGCGGGACCGGCGCTACAGGGAGCGGCGATCCCGCTGAGTGGGACGCCGCGCAGATCACGGCCTTCGAGAACACGAGAGAGTCGAATGCCAACTCGTGATAACATCCCTTCAACGGAGACTCGAGGAAGAAAGTGACGCGCTACTCCCTGTATCTCGGCGATTGCCTCTCTTGGATGGAGAAGAGGGAAAAGAGCTCCATTCACGCGATCGTTACCGACCCGCCCTACGGACTGAAAGAATACACAACCGTGGAAAAGGAAAAGCTTCGGAGCGGGAACGCGGGCGTGTGGCGGATTCCTCCCTCATTCGACGGCTGCAAGCGGCGCCCTCTGCCGCGTTTTACGGTCCTCACCGAAAGTGACTTTCAGAAGCTCCGAAGCTTTTTCTCAGAATTTGGCCGCCGCGCCATTCGCGTGCTGGTTCCGGGCGGGCATTTGTTTATTGCTACAAATCCGCTGCTCTCACACCTTGTTTATCTGCCGCTGGTCGAGGCCGGGTTCGAAAAGCGCGGCGAGATCATCCGACTCGTCAAAACCTTGAGAGGCGGGGATCGTCCTAAGAACGCCCACGGAGAGTTTGCCCACGTCACGGTGATGCCCCGCTCGGGCTGGGAACAATGGGGGCTTTTCCGCAAGCCGTGTGAAGGCCGAGTTCAAGACAATTTGCGCAAATGGAAAACGGGCGGGCTGCGACGGGTTTCGTCCGAAAAACCCTTCGAAGATGTCATCCGCTCGGCACCCACGCGAGCCGAAGAGCGCGCTATCGCTCCTCATCCTTCCCTGAAACCCCAAGCCTTCATGCGGCAGGTGGTGCGCGCCTCGCTTCCGCTGGGAGTCGGAACCGTGCTTGACCCGTTCATGGGTGGCGGATCGACCATCGCCGCCGCCTTGGCCGTGGGCTACGAAAGCATCGGAATTGAAAGTGATCCTGTCTTCTACCAGATGGCCGAGCGAGCCATACCCAGGCTCGCCGCCCTTGGAGCCGAACCTAAGCATTTACCGGCCGCATCCGTCCGTCGTGTGTTGCACGACGAACGAGTTCGTAGCGCTGAGTTCCAGCTGCCTGAAACTCTGGGGCCTTTGCCTTCGGAAGGGGTGCGCAGCTTATAATTCGCGTCGGCAGGTGCGACCCAATTCCCGTCTGCATGGTTTTGCTGCCGGACAATGATCAGAGGGGAACGTAACGAAGAATCTGGCGCAAGGGAGGAACATATAATGAGATTTAGAGGCGAGTTTAGGGCAAAGGTGATCGAACGCGGCGAAATCGTGGAATTGCTGCCCACCGACGAAAGCGGCAACAGGCGTCAGGGAGTGGTTGTCCGACTTCACGACCAAAAAGCCACAAAGATGGCTGACGGCTGGGGCCCCGCCGACCGAGTGTTTCTGTACCACGAATCGGATAGCAACGGAATCGAGATCGGGTATTTCAATGACCGCACGAAGGAACGAATCCCCTTATAGCGCCGGCTGTCCGAGGGCGTCACCCACGACCGAGCGCGGGGCGAGCGCAAGCGCAGCGCGAAAGCAGTACCTGTTGGCTTGGGTCGCCGCCGCCCAGCTTTCGCCGCGCACGCACCTGCTTGACAAGCAGCGCATCCATCGCTGAGGTAAAATTCCCGGCAGTGCTGACATGATTTAGAGGGAGACACAATGGACAGCCAAGACTTCTCTAAATACTCAAAAGGGATGGATCGTATGGCAAGGTTTTTCACGTGGCCGGGAGTGATTCTGCTTCTGGTGGTTCCCGCAGCGTGGGCGGGTTGGGCCTACTACAACCATCTCGTACTCGTCCTAATGCTGTTTGCGCTCGCCTTTGTGGGCGGTGTCGAGGGCGTCCTTTTGGACGGGCTCATAATTACCCGGCAGGATGATGTCGAGTCCCTTCGTCGCGAGGCTGAGGCGCTCAGTAACAATGTTACTTCTCGCCGCGATGACCTGCGCGAGGGTGCGAAGGAATACGATAAGCGGTATCTACAGCGCGGAGAGCTTGACGGACGCGTTGCCACGGTCGAGACGGCGGAAGATTTGCGCGGGCAGCTTGCGCACCTATCGCAAATCGTCTCGGATTCCGGCCTGGAGGAATTTGCTCGGAGCGTCCGGGTTTGGAGTCGAGAGACAGTTGAGACGGAGAGCGACGTAGACAGCTCGGTTTTTTACAATGGCGGCCTTGACCATTCGATAAGTTATCTGCGCTCGCTGGCCCATGGTTTGTCCGACGCGGAATATCGACTGCGGGACGCCTTAGTCAGGATAGACCGCCAAGCTCTGAGGAGGCTGGAGGACGTGCGTGAAGACAGGGAATGGCGGCTATCGCGGGACCACGATCCCACCGATGCTGAGCCGCAGCCGCCTGGCTATGAGCCGAGCATTGCGCGGTTGGAAGGCGAAATTGCCAAGTTGAGGCAGGAGATTGAGGCTCTCAGAGGAAGCCATTCGGCCTGAGGGCGGAGGAGACGCAAATGGTATCCGACAAAGAGAAGTTCTGGGGAAGTCTTTTCCTGAATTTTATCGCGCTCGCTGGTGCAGTGAGCTTCTGGGTCTGGCAGCATAGCATCTGGGCAGGCTTGTTCGCCGGGGCCTTACTGTACTTGGTTGCGAGGGTGGGAGAGTGCCTTATCAATGCCGCAGACCATGTTCCCTTCGTCGCGCTCTTGCTCGCCAAAGAGTTTGGCAAAGAGGATGGCTACTACAAAGATCTCGAGAAGGCCCACTTGAAATTTGCAGAGGAAATGCGCGAGGAGGAGGAGAAGGTCAGGAAGGACCCGGATCGTGTACGCCTTCCTTTTTGTGACATAAACTTGCGGCCAGTGCTGCGCGCTCCGAGGCCTCCTACCACGCTCGCCATTGCACAGCAACTTGTGCGGATTAGTTCGTATTTAGGTGTCGGACCGGACTGGCAGCCCGGAGGAATGGATATTGCACAGCAACTTGTGCGGATTAACTCGCACTTAGAGCGCCTGACAAAAGCAGCGGAGCACACATCCTCCGTCAATGGAAAGACCCCGCCTTCGGTCTGACCCCTTCTACTTGAACACTCCCCGGCGCACGGGCGATCCAGGGTCAACAAGGCGAGGGAGTGGCGCAGACCTGTTTTTCAGGGTCTGCGGCTTTTGTCACCGGCCCCGCCCAAGTACCGCGGACCTACAAAACAGGTCCGCGCTACGCGCTGCCGGCGATTATTTACTTGATACAGAGTTCCTGCTAGGCTTCGTGGATGGGTGACCGCCGATGTCTATTCTGTGACAAGCCAGCGAACAGCAAGGAGCATCTTTGGTCCGATTGGGTTCTGAAAAGCCTAAAGAGCCGAGACCCTATTGTCCAAACACTGGGCAAAGCACCGAGCAAGACATTCACTGGCCCGGTCACTGTTCGGTGTGTCTGTAGGAAATGCAACAACGGATGGATGAGCGGACTCGAAGCCAGGGTTAAACCGCTCGTCGGCTCATTGATGCAAGACGTCTCGGTGTGTCTCGATGCCGCCCAGCAAAAGGATGTGTCCTTGTGGGCATTAAAAACAGCAATGGTTCTAGAGGGCACGAAATCGCGAAGCGCCGCCCATTGCTATCAACAAGCCGACTGTGAGCAGTTGCGATTAAGTTCTTCTATTCCGGCGCGAACCAGAATCTGGCTCGGGAGATTTTCGGGAAGTGGACTTCTTGCCAGCGGAACTGATATCTGGCTCAATATAGGCGAAGTCCTTAGAGCCGCTCACCGTTGCATAACAACGACCATGGTCGGACATCTGGCCATCCAGGTTCTCAGCGATTGCATTCCGGCCAGGTACGACAACGAAACCGTCCAGGTCGGTTGCAAGCTGGGGCCGTGGAATGAATTGCTGATTGATGTTTGGCCCCTGGCTGGCTCGGCCATGTGGCCGCCCGCCTTGACGTTCACCAATGACGGCGGGCCGCTTTCTATTATCAGGCTTCGCGATAGGTGGAAAATCGGTAAGTCTGTGTAGCAGGTAGCGCGGACTCGCTGCGGCGAGTCCGCGGCCCTGCCTCGAGCCAACGCATATGCCGCAGGGTCAAAGGGCCAAGCGGCGCTTTCACGCTGGCATGAGCGGCTAGGCCAGTATGAGGCGTTCGCCCTTCGGTTCTGGGATGGAATCCCCGAACTCTCTCGCGGTGTCGAACCACAATTGGACAGCTTCATTGGCGGGGGCGTGCGCCGCTTCCTGAGTTTCGCCGTGGGCCGTGCAACCGGGCAGTTCCGGGCCTTCGGCGCCAAACCAGCCCCGGGTTCGTCTTGACACACCAGCGTATATTACTGCAATATACTTATTGGATGGCAGAATTCCCCGAAGAACTTGCGCAGTGCTCTGGCTTCGATTGGGATGCCGGGAACACGGCCAAGAACTGGGAACTGCACCAGGTCAACCAGACTGAATGCGAGCAGCCCTTCTTCAATCGGCCCATTCTGGTGACGGCTGACGAGAGGCACTCTGGCGAGGAGCGGCGGTACGCGGCGCTTGGGCAGACCAACGCTGGAAGGCGGCTATCGATCGTGTTTACGATTCGCGGGACGCTGGTTCGGGTAATCTCGGCCCGCAACATGAGCCGCCGTGAAAGGAGAATCTATGCGCGTGTCCAGGAAAGCAGGTAGAAAGGCGATCCCCCGTTTCGCCAACGAAGACGAGGAGCGAGAGTTCTGGGCAAAGCATGATACGGTCGACTACTTTGACTGGAGCAAAGCCGTTCGCGCCACCTTCCCGGAGCTCAAACCGTCGACGACGACCATCTCCTTGCGCGTGCCCGCGTCCATGATCGAGGAACTCAAGACCCTGGCGAACGAGAAGGACGTCCCGTACCAGTCGCTCATGAAAGTCTTCCTGGCAGAACGAATCGCTCGCGAACGCGGCGCGCGCCGCAAGGTGCCAGTTCGCTTTTCAACTTTGCGCTCCAGCGGCCGCCGGTGAGCGCAGGGCAATTCGGCCATCACGGCTGGTTACGGGTTGCTGCATCTGATCGCTTCTCTGTCGGTTCAGGCCAGCACGAGGCGTTCGCCCTTCGCTTCGGGGATGGCATCCCCGAACTCTCCCGCGGTGTCGATCCGCAATTCGCCGAAGAGTGAACGAGCGTGGTCATTCCCGCGAAAGCGGGGAGCGGCAATCCAGGCTTTTCAGGCGGCCTCGGACGAATCCCGGCGGTCAGAGACCGCCGCTACAGCGCTACAAATCCTTGCGGGAGATGCCCAGCTTCTCCATCTTGGAATTCAGTGTGGTTCGTTTTAGTCCCAAGCGGGCGGCGGCGCCGTGGGGACCACCGATCACGCCCTGGGTCTCACGCAGGGCGCGAATGATGTGCTCGCGCTCTTGCTCCTCCAGGGTGAGGGAGGAACCGTGCTCCGTCTCAGGTTCCTGGTACAGCTCGGAGAGCGGCAGACGCAGCTCCGGGCCTTGTGAGAGGATCACGCCTCTCTCGATGAAATTCTCCAACTCGCGCACGTTCCCCGGCCAATTCCAGCGAGCGAGAGCATTCATGGTCTCGGGCGGGATGATTTCAATTCGCTTGCGCATGCGCTGGGCGTGCTTCTGGGTGAAGTAGCGAACCAGAATGGGGATGTCTCCGGGGCGTTTCCGCAGCGGGGGAACGGTGATGGGGAAAACCCGCAAGCGATAATAGAGGTCGCTGCGAAACTGGCCTTTCTCCATCATCTGAGCCAAGTCTCGATTGGTGGCGGCGAGCAACCGCACATCGACGGGGATGGTCTGGTTGCTTCCCAGCCGCTCGAACTCGCCTTCCTGCAAGGCGCGCAGCAATTTGGGCTGAAGCTCGAGCGGGATGTCGCCCACTTCGTCGAGAAAGAGCGTGCCCCGGTGAGCCAACTCCAGCCGCCCGATCTTCTGCGAGATCGCACCGGTGAAGGCGCCGCGCTCGTGGCCGAACAGCTCGCTCTCCAACAGACCGGTGGGAATGGCCGCGCAGTTGAGTTTCACAAAGGTGCGCTCGCGGCGGGTGCTCAAGTGATGGATGGCGCGGGCGATCAGCTCCTTACCCGTCCCGGTCTCCCCCAGGATGAGCACGGTGGCATCGGTGGGCGCGACGGTTTCCGCCTGCTTCAAAACACGCTTGAGCCCGGAACTCTCGCCGATGATCTCCTCGAAGTTGTACTCCGTGGAAAGTTCTTCTTCGAGATAGAGCTTTTCCTCGGTCAGCTTTTTCTGCGTCTCCGCGATCTGCTGGAAGGACAAAGCATTGTCCACGGCGACGGCTACCTGGTTCGCTACCAGGATCAACAAACGGAGGTCTTTCTCGACGAAAGCGTCAGGCTGGTCGCTGGCCACCACCAGAGTGCCGAGCACCCGCCCGTGGCTGGTGAGGGGTAGCCAGCATCCGGACTTCACCCCCAAATTCTCCAGGCGCTGCTTCACCTCAGGGGCATACTGTTGGGTGTCCACGCGATTCAGCAAGAGCGGCTCACGCTTCGAAAACGCCCATCCCGCCGGCGACCCTTCCACCGGCATCAGGACGTCGCGCTCACTCACGATGGCCTCGGTGGGCGCAGTCAGAACCTGCATGCGCAGTTTCTTGCTCGCCGCGTCGTAGAGCGCGAGGCTGGAGTAGAAGTGCGGCTTCACCTGGCGGATGCTGGCGCCGATGGCGGCCAGAAGATTGCGGTAGTCCAGGTTTGAGACCAGAGCGTTGCTGATCTCCAGCACCAAGGCTTCCTCCACCTGTTTGCGCTCCGTGAAGTCGCGCGTCACCTTGGCAAAGCCGCGCAGATTCCCCGCCGAGTCGCGCAGCGCGCTGATGGTCACATTCGCCCAAAACCGCGAGCCGTCTTTGCGCACCCGCCAGCCTTCGTCTTCAAAGCGCCCCTGCGCGGCGGCGACTTCCAGCGCCTGGTCCGGCTTACCGCGCTTCACGTCTTCTTCGGTGTAGAACCGCGAAAAGGGGTGGCCGATGATCTCGTCGGCGCGGTAACCCTTGATGCGTTCCGCTCCCGAATTCCAACTGCTGACACGGCCCTCCGGATCCAGCATGAAGATGGCGTAGTCCTTCACACTTTCCACCAGCAGCCGAAAGCGCTGCTCGAACTCGTGCAACGTATCCTCGGCGCGTTTGCGCTCCGTAATGTCGCGCAGCACGCTCACCACGAACCGGCCTTCTTCCGTCTCCACCGGGCTCAGCATGATGTCGACTGGAAACTCGCTGCCGTCCTTTCGCCTGCCATAAAGCTCCAAGCCGGCGCCCATGGGCCGAATCCGCGGTGCGGCGGCGTAGTTCTCCCGATCAGTCGAGTGTGTAGCGCGGAATCGCTCCGGCACCAGCACTTCAATTCCCTGGCCCAGCAATTCTTCCCGGCTGTAGCCAAACAACTTATCCACTTGGCTGCTGGCACGGACGATCTTCCCGTCGCTCGCGGTCACCACGATGGCGTCAGGAGAAAACTCGAAGAGCTTCTCGAAGATTGTCAGGCTCTGAGCACTGCTCTCGGACGACGCCACGCTGCTGTCCACCCCTTACCCTAAAAATAACATCAGCGCGGAAGAGTGGCAAGTGGCATGTGGCAAGTGGCGAGTTATTTTCGATTGCCGATTGTCGATTGCCGATTGAGGTACTCGGCGAGACCCGTTGCGGCAATCGGCAATCGACAATCGAAAATCGGCAATTAGCAGCTTGCCACTGCGACCAATTTCAGTCGAAAATGGGAAACCACGGAGGAAATCGTGCCCGTACAAATCACCGGCGTGCTGCCGAAGCAATTCGATGCAGTGGTCAAAGAAGCGCTACACCGCGCGCTGGACGCCAAGCCTCAAGAATTTGTGGTTGAAGTCTCGTGGCCGCACTCCGAGTTGGTGGTGCACATCCAGTCGCCGCTGAATAAGAGACTGAAGTTCAACCAGCCGGCGGAGACAGAACTGGGCCGCGAGCTCTTCTCGGTGGTCACCGAAATTGTTGACGCAGAGCTGAGTCATTGAGTGATTGAGCGATTGAGTGATTGAGTGATTGATCGAAAGCCTGGGCCTCCTGTTTTTCGCACTTGTTTTTCAATCGCTCAATCGCCCGATCACCCAATCTCTCAATAACTTCATTCATAGCGCAGCGCCACGATGGGGTCCACTTTCGTCGCTCTCCACGCGGGCACGTAGCACGCGGCGAGCGCGACCAGAATCAGCACCAGCGGCGCGAAGGCGAAGGTCGCTGGGTCGTTCGGTTTCACGCCATAAAGCAAGCTGGCGATGAAGCGCGTCAATCCCCAGGCTCCCGCAAGGCCCACCACCACTCCACCCGCCGCCATTCGCAAACCTTCGCCCAGCACCATTTTCAGAACCCGCCCGCTGCCCGCGCCCAGCGCCATGCGGATTCCAAGCTCGTGCGTGCGTTGCGCGACGGAATGCGCGATTACCCCATAGATGCCCACGGCCGCCAACACCAGCGCCAGCCCGGCGAATAGACCCAGCAGCAGGGCCACAAATCGCTGCTCGGCCGAGGACTGAAAAACCACGGCCGAGAGCTCGCGCGGGTCGTAAACCGGCAACTGGCTGTCAAGCTCGTGAACCGCCGCGCTCACTGCCGAAAGCTGATTGAGCGGCGGCGTCGACGTTCGAGCTATCAGGAGCATCTCGGAATACTGACCCTGAAACTCCGGGAAGTAGGCTTCCGGCGCGGGATGGTCTTGGTCAAGCCCATATTCGCGGACATCGCCCACCACGCCCACCACCGTGATCCACTTCGGCTTTTGATAGTCGTGGGAGAAGTGCTTGCCGAGCGGGTCCTGATTGGGCCAGAAGCGGTTGGCCATCGTCTCGTTGATGATGGCGACTTGGGGCATGTCCATGTCGTCGTGCGGCGTGAAGTCGCGGCCCTTGAGCAAGGGAATCCGCATGGTGCGGAAGTAGCCAGGCATCACCGTGCACCACTCCACCAGCGGGCTCGACCACATGTTCTTCGGAATGGGCTGGCCCTCAACGTAAATCACACCATTCGATCCGCCCTCCAGCGGCAGGGTCGACGTGAACGAAACTGATGTCACTCCGGGGAGCGATTGCAGGCGTTCCTGCGCCCTCTGAAAAAACGAAGCATACTTGTCGTCCGCACAAGGGCCGGACTTCGTTCGGCAGTCGGGATTGGAATACTTCGTCTCCGGCAGGGACAATCGTGCGGTCAAAACGTTCCGCGAGTCAAAGCCCGGCTCCACGCCCAGCAGCCGGACCATGCTTTTGATGGCAAGCCCAGCACCGACCGACATCATCAAGGCGAGCGCGATTTCGCCCGCGGTCAGCAGGCTGCGTGACCACCGATGCGACGTGCTCACGGTCCGCGTGCTCTCTTTGAGCGTATCGTGAAGATTGGGCTTTGACGCTTGAATCGCCGGGACCAGTCCCGCCAAACTGCCGGCGACAAAGGCCACGAGAAACGTGAAGAGAAAGACCGGCGCGTCCAACTTGACCGAAATAATGGACGGAAGGTAGCCGCGCGGAGCCGCGTCGAGCAGCAGGCGCAGCGCGCCCCAGCCCACCAAAACTCCCGCTGCTCCGCCCACCACAAAGAGCAGCACGCTTTCCGTCAGCAATTGCCGGATCAGCCGCCAGCGGCTGCAACCGACCGCGACGCGCACCGCGATTTCGTGTTGGCGCCCCACGGCCTTGGCGAGCATCAGATTGGCCACGTTAACGCAGGCGATGAGCATCAGAAATCCCACCGTCGAGAAAAGCACCAGCAGCGCCGGACGCACACCTTTGGTTAATTGCTCCTGAAGGCCAACCACCTTGGCCGTGACGCCGGTGTTGGTGTCCGGGTATTGTTGCGCGAGCCGGTTGGAAAGCGTTTCCATGTCCGCCTTGGCGCGGTCAATCTTGACGCCATCTTTCATGCGAGCAATCACCCACATCCAGTGGTTGCCCCGCGATTTCCGCCACTCATATCGCTGCAGATTGAGAGGAATCCAGAACTCGGGCTTGGTGCCCCAAATCTGCGGGAACTGGAAATCGCGCGGCATGACGCCCGCCACGATATAAGGTTGGCCATCCAGCGTGATTTTGCTGCCAAGGACTTTGCGTTCTCCGCCGAAGGCGCGCTGCCATAAGCCGTAGCTCAAGATGACTACGCCGTCGTGCCCCGGCTGCGTTTCCTCCGCCGAGAAATTGCGCCCGATGAGCGGCACTCCGCCGAGCAGCGGGAAGATCTCAGGCGAGACTTCGAAACCCTGAAGCTGGAGCGGCTCGGATGTGCCCGTCAGCGTCGCGCCAGTGATGGTGACGCCCGCCATGCCGTCGAAAACTTTGTTTTGCGCCTTCCAGTCCACCAGGTCCGGGCCAGTGTCCGGATAGAGATTTCCCGGCCCGCTGGGCTCCGTCACCCAGATCGTCAACAGCCGCGCCGAGTCCGGATAAGGCAACGGCTTCAGGATGACAGCGTTCACCACGCTGAAAATCGCTGTGTTCACTCCAATGCCCAGCGCCAGAGTGAGAACGGCCACTGCGGCGAAGCCGGGACTCTTTATCAACATTCTCAAGGCGTAGCGTAGATCCTGGATTATCGTTGTCATTGGAGGTCTCTCTCGAGTCCCGAATTGAGTGATTTGGTGATTGTGTGAATGAAGAACCACGGCCTCCTTGATTTCACTCAATCACTCAGTCCCTCAGTCACCCACGGACTCTCCTTGAGGCTATAGACGATGAACCCTGGGATTGGTTAGCGGACGGACTGCATCAGGAATCGAGCCATTGAGCGATTTGGCGATTGCGTGATTGAAGGTCGAAGGTTTCCTTAAATCACTCAATCGCCCAATCACCCAATCACTCAATGGTCTCATTCGTATCGCAACGCCACGATTGGGTCCACCTTCGTTGCCCGCCGCGCCGGAATGTAGCTCGCCAGCAGCGCCACGCCCGCGAGTGCGAGCGAGACCACGACAAAGGTCAGAGGGTCGGTGGGACGCACGCCATAGAGCAAGCTCGCCATCAGCCGCGTCAGGCCGAAGGCGCCTGCCAGGCCGGCGGCGATGCCGATGGCTCCCAGGATCGCGCCTTGCTTCACGATCATCCTGAGAACGTCATGCGCCGCGGCGCCCAGCGCCATGCGGATGCCGATTTCGTTGGTGCGCTGGCGCACCCAGTAGGAGAGCACGCCATAGATTCCGACCGCCGCCAGTACGAGGGCGAGTCCGGCGAACAAACTCATGAGGGTCATCAGGAATCGCTCGAAAGCCAGCGAAAGCGACAGAACTTCCTCCATCGATCTCACATGACCGATAGGAATGTTCGGGTCTACCTTACTGACCGCGTCCGCCACCTCGCGGCTGAGGGTGAGCGGCTTCACGGCGGTCCGCACCAGGATGGAAGTGGGAAACCAGCCCTGGAAGAGTTGATCGGAGTCAAAGTCCATTTGCGCCATGGGAACAAAATGGGTGGGTGGGCCAGGCTCATTCAAGCTCGATCTCACGTCACCCACCACGCCCACTATTTCGGTATCGATCTTGCCCAGCAACAGATGTTGGCCGACGGGGTTCTGATCGTGAAAGTACTCACGAGCGAAGGCGGAATTGATGATGGTGACCGGAGCCGAGTTGAGCGAGTCCGCCTCAGTGAAAGGCCTTCCAGCCAAGAGCGGAACGCCCATGGTGCGGAAATAGCCAGGCGTAACTTCGCGGTAGTCGACCGACGGAAACTCCAGGTGACCTCCAATCCGCATTCCAGGATTGTCATTGCCGCCCCGTTCGAGCGGCGAGCCGGCGGCCACCACGGCGGCGCTCTGGACGCCTGGAATCGCCTCGATGCGCCTGACCAGTTCTTGATAGAAATTGGCAAGTGCAGGGGTCGAGTCGTATTTCGAGCCCGTGGTCCAGGTTTCGAGCGTAAGCATCCCGTGTGGATCAAAGCCCGCGTTGGTGCGCAGCAGGCTGGCGAACGTCCTGATCAGCAGCCCGGAGCCGACCAGCAGAATCAGTGAGAGCGCGACCTCCGCGGAAACCATGCCCGCGCTTAGCCGGCGCCGGCGAAGGCTGAAGGTCGCTCGACCTTCACCTTCCTTGAGCGATTCATTCAAGTTGGCGCGCGCCGCCTGCAAGGCAGGAGCAAGCCCAAAGAGAATCCCGGTGAGCACCGCCACGCCACTCGTAAAGATCAGCGCCCAGCCGTTCAGCGCGATGTCCTGCGCGCGTGGGAGAACTGCGGGAGCCAGCCCGAGAAGAAAACTCAAGCCCCAAAAGGCCACCAGTAAACCCAGGGCCGCGCCGAAAAAGGCAAGAAGGAGGCTTTCCGTCAGAAGCTGGCGGATAACACGGAGGCGCCCTGCGCCCAGCGCCGCTCGCAGGGCGATTTCGCGGCCCCTCGCCGCAGTGCGCGCCAGCAACAAGTTGGCCACGTTCACACACGCAATCAGCAGGACGAATCCGATGGCGGCGAAGAGAACCAGCAGGGGCGTGCGGACGTCGTTCGAGATCACATAGCCGTAAGGGGCGGCCATGAAACTCACAAGTTGCCGGTCTCGCGCCGGCATCCACTGGTAATATTGCTGCGTGAATGACTGCCCTAGGCTAGCCAGATAGCTACTGGCCTGCTTGGGGGAGACGTCCGGCTTCAGCCTGGCAATCACCTCGTAATTCTGTCCGCCGCCGATGGTATGCCTCACTGGCTCGATGGTGGTCCACAGCTGCGCCGGAGGAATACTCGCAAAGCCGGCTGGCATTACGCCGACGACGGTGTAAGGCGCGCCATCCAGCAGCACGCTGTGCCCGATGGCGCTCGGGTCGCCATTGAAATGCTCTTTCCAAAGGTCGTAGCCAAGAACAGCGACGTTGGGACCGCCAAAACGGTCTTCATCCGCGTTGAAGCTGCGGCCCAGGAACGGCTGCACGCCACAAACGCCGAAATATTGCGAGGAGACGCGCAAGGCGCGTATGTGTTCCGGCCGCCCTGCCCCGATCAAGTTGAAACCTACTCCGGTCGACGCGGCCACGTACTCGAACGGCTCGCTGTGTCCCTTCCAGAAATCATAGGCGTTCGCCGTAAATCCTGAGTAGATGTACTCGCCGCGGTAGGTGCGCGAGATCTCGACCAGGCGCTCGGGATTCGGATAGGGCAACGGGCGCAAGAGCACGCCGTAAACCACGCTGAACATGGCGGTGTTCGCGCCAATGCCGAGCGCGAGCGTGAGCACCGCCACCGCGGTGAAGCCGGGATTCTTCGCCAGCGTCCGAAGGCCATAGCGAAGGTCATGTAAGAGTGTAACCATATGTTAGCTCCACGCGACTGGCGCGAAATTATGAAGTATGAATGCTGAATTATGAGTGAAGGCAAAATCAGGAAATGGGGTGACCTCCTTAATTCATAATTCAGAATTCATAATTTATTCACAGCGCAGCGCCTGTATCGGTTCGATCGACGCGGCGCGACGAGCTGGCACAAAGCCCGCCACCACGGTGCAGGCGATCAGGATGACCGCGGCCAAAGCAAGGGTCAGAGGGTCATAGCTCTTCACGTCATAGAGCTGGCTGGCCATCAGCCGTCCGCCGGCCAGAGCCAGCGGAATCCCAATGGCGAGTCCGATCGCTACCTGTACGAGCGCCCCGCGCATCACCAAGCTCAAAACGCTTCTGCGGTCCGCGCCCAATGCCATGCGAATGCCAATCTCGTTAGTTCGGCGCGCGACGAAATAGGCAGTCACTCCGTAGAGTCCGACGCAAGCCAATACCAGCGCCAGTGCCCCAAAGAGGCCGGTTAGTTGAGCGATGATGCGATCCGGGGTGAATTGTTCAGCGACCTGCTCCGGCAGGCTCACCATGTTGAGCACGGTGAGATTGGGATCGATATCAGCCAGCGCGCGGCGGACGGCGTCGCCCAGATTCTCGGGTTTCCCCGCGACGCGCAATTCGATGGACCCGATATACTGGGAGCGTACCATGTAGTCCGGCTCGCCTTTAGGGCTCTGGAAAAACGGCAGAAAGAAGACTGGATGGATTCTCTCGCGCTGGTACATCGCATCATCCACCACACCCACGATCTCATAGTTCCCGACGTTGCTCGGCAACTCGAGCCCGAAGTGCTTGCCGACAGGGTCTGTGTTGGGAAAGTACTTCTTGACGAACGCCTGGCTCACCACGGCCACGGCGCGAGATGTGGCTGTGTCGTGATCTTCGATCACGCGACCGCGCAGAAGGCGGGTTCCGACAGTCTCGAAGTAGCGCGGGCTGACGCGAAGGAACGACGAACCGATCTGTTCGTCGGGCGGGCGTCCCTCAACTTTGATGCTGTCTTCCCAGTTGTTGCCTTCCATGGGGCTGTATTGGGAATAGGCGGCGCTCAGAACGCCAGGAATCCGCGACAGCCGATTGTCCAGCTGCTGATAGAGCGCGGGAAGCTTTTCCGGCGTGTAGCCGGCTAAAGAGGGATCGACCCTCACAACCAGCCGTCCCTGCGGCTCAAATCCGAACCTTTGCGTCTCCAGGTTGCGCAAGCTCTTCACCAGGAGGCCGGCGCCAATCAAGAGGGCTGTTGAGAGGGCCACCTGTACCACCACCAAGGACCGCCGCAGAAGGGAGCCGCGCTCGCGCGTGGACCGACCGGCCCCGTGCAGGGCTTCCATCGGATCGGAGCGCGAGGTAAGCCAAGCCGGGGCTACGCCGAACACGACGCCGGTGACCAGCGAAAGTAGAAACGCGAACACCAATACCGGCAGCGATGGATCGGCGCTAATGGGGACATACTTCGATGCGCGGAACCCGAGCACAAGGATCAGGCGCGCGCCCGCATAAGCTACATAAACTCCCGCCCCGCCGCCCACCAGCGCCAGCAAGACGCTCTCGGTGAGCACCTGGCGGATAAGCCTCCGGCGCGGCGCGCCCAGCGCCACGCGCACAGCGGTCTCCGCGCGGCGGGCGGCCCCGCGAGCGAGCAGCAAATTGGCGATATTGGCGCAAGCAATCAAAAGAACCAAGCTAGTGATCACCGCGAGCAGCCGCAGCGGAGTCGCAGCCTCCTCCTGCATGCCGATCTGCACGCCGCCTCCAGCGGGCACTAACACGATGTGCTGCTCGCCCACGGGTGCGCGCTCGCGGGGGGTGAGGTCGGGTTGGGTGCCGATCCACCGCTGGAGTTCTGCCGTCGTCTCCGCCTGGACGCTGGCCGGCCGCGCGCCCGGCTGCAAGCGGCCGACAATGTAAAGCCAGTGCTCGCCCAGATGGTTCAGGATTGAATTCTGACCGTTGAGCGCTGGCTCGGTCGAGAGCGGGAGCCAGAAGTCCGGCGGGTCATCTCGAATTCGATCTCCGTAGAAGCCTGGAGGAGCGATCCCCACGATGGTGTAGGGCTTCGTATTGACTACAAAACTCGCGCCGATCACCGAGGGGTCGCCGGCGAAATTTTGCTGCCAGGTGTGGTAGCTCATCGCAGCGACGGGCGCCGCGCCGGGTGCATCGTCCGTAGGCGCGATCAGCCGGCCCGCGAACGCATTGAGACCAAACATGGTGAAATAATTGCCGGAAACGAATTCGCCCGCGAACGGCAGGGCGGCAGCGTTTGAGCCGCTGCGCCGCGCGCTCAGGGCCACTTCGCCACCTTCAAACGCCGCCAGTTCGCTGAACTCGGGCGTGTGATCGCGAAACTGCTTGTAAAGCGGATAGGAATAGATGCCCCAGTTGCCTTGATCGCTGCCGATCACGCAGCAGTTGTCGTTGTCTCCCACACGATAAAGCTCGTTGGGATTCGCCACGGGCAGAGACTTCAGCAAGATCGCGTGGACGAGCGTGAAAATCGCCGTATTCGCGCCGATGCCCAGCGCCAGCGTCAGCACCGCCACGGCCGTGAAGCCGGGAGACTTCGCCAGCATTCGCATTGCGTAACGCAGGTCGTACAGCAGAGTTCGCACGTCGGTTCCTCCAATCAGGGATTGGGTGATTGAGTGATTTGATGATTGAGGGAATGGGTGAACTTCGAGTTCCTGCCCTTCAATCGCTCAATCGCTCAATCGCTCAATCGCCAAATTCCTGCAATCGCCCGATCACCCAATCGCTCAATGTCTGGGCCTGTCTTGCCGCTCATAGCCGGAGCTGGCCGAAAGCACTAGCCGGCGCCTGCGCTCCACCCATTCGTCGCCGGCGAGCAATTGCGGACCGGCGTCGATCAGGCGGGGAAGCATGTCGAAGACCGTGGCCTCGTTCCAGTTGAAGCCCTGCCGCGTGCGAAAGCCCTGGCGGTTCAACTCGGCTGCGATCTCAGAGAATGGGCTGTCCAGGACAACCTTCTCCATGATCAACATTAAGGCCTGTTTCTCGGCAGGATTTTCAACCAGGTGCTTGCCGTCATCCGCGATGCGCAGGCCAAATGGCACATCCTCAGACAGCGTGCCCGGCTCCGCCCCGGCGCTCACCGACTCGCGCTGCCACTCCACCGCCACCGGCCGCCATCCCTCGTCCATCCGCTCTTTCAAATATTCCGGACTCAGCGGTTCCCTCAAGACCTCTCGAATGCGTTCCACTTTGGCCATGGCCCCTCCTTTCAAAGGGGTTCGGGATTCGGGCTTCGGGGTTTGCGAAGAGTTAACCAGAATTACCTCTGCGAACCCCGAGCCCCGAATCCCGTGTTATTCGTACCTCAGCGCCACCATCGGATCGACCTTCGCCGCCCTTCGCGCCGGAATATAGCTGGCGACCAGCGCTACCACCGTAAGCACCGCCGCGACGGAAACAAAGGTAGCCGGGTCAGACGCACGAACACCGTAAAGCAAACTGGAAACAAAACGCATGAGGCCAAGTGCGCCGGCCAAGCCGATTACGACGCCTGCGAGCACCAGAACCAATCCCTGACCGACGACCAGCTTTAGAACATCTGCCGACCTCGCGCCAAGCGCCATGCGAATGCCAATCTCGTGTGTCCGCTGGGTGGCAGAATAGGAGATGACACCGTACATCCCCACCGCCGCCAGGAGCAGCGCGGAACCAGCAAAAATGCCAAGCAGCAGGGTAATGATGCGTTGCGGGGCTAGGGATTCTGACGCCAATTGGTCCATGCTCATGACGTAGGCCACAGCCTGGTCTTTGTCCACTGCCCAGATTTCGCGCTGGGCGGCTTTGGCGAGACCGGAAGGATCCGATGCCGTGCGAATGGCAAAGCAGAGCAGCCGCGTTGGCACCTGAGCGAACGGAACGTAGACCTCCGAGGTCTTTTCGGAAGTCAGTCCCAATTGCCGCACGTCTCCGACCACGCCTACCACTTCACGTGGTTGCTTGAAACCTTCAATAGCGACCCGTTTGCCGACGGGATCCTCTTTCGGCCAAAGTCGCCGCGCCAAGCTCTCGCTGATGATGGCTACCGCGGGAGCCCCTTGTACGTCCTGGTCCGCGAATGAACGCCCTTTGATGAGCGGGATCTTCATCGCATCAAAGTAATCCCGAGTGACGGAGCTCCACACTACGTCGGGCTTTTGGCCCGGACTCGCCAGTTGTCCTTCGACTGACACTTGCCGACTGCCCCACCATCCGCTGAGGGGAAGGAAGGTGACGGTCCCTACCGACTGCACCCCGGGAAGAGACTTGATCCTGGCAATGGCCTGGTCGCTGAAAGCGAGTTGTTGTGACTCGGCGTAGTATTTGGAGCCGTAACCGGGCAGCAGGACGCGCATGGATAGTACATTTTTGGAATTGAAGCCGAGGTCGCCGCGGAGCAGATGGACGAAGCTCTTGATGGTGAGCCCGGCGGCGCTCAGCAGGATCAAAGAGAGGGCCACCTCCGACACCACCAGAGCACTTCGAAATCGGCGCCCGCGTGCACTTCCCGCCAGACTCCTGCCTGACTCCTTCAGGGACTCGTTGATATTGGGGCCGAAGGATTCGAGCGCCGGCATCACCCCGAAAAGCAAACTTGTCAGCAGGGAGGCAGCAAGCGCAAAACCCAGCACCCGGCTATCCGTGGGAATCTCATCCACACGCGGAATGCTGAGGTTTGCGATCGTGGGCGGAAACATGGCCACCAGGGCTCCCGCTCCCCACGAGGCAAGGAGCAGGCCGACCGTGCCGCCCGCAAGCCCGAGCAGAACACTCTCAGTGAGAAACTGCCGTACCAGCCGCGCCCGGCTGGCTCCCAGCGCGGCGCGGACGGCGACTTCCTTCTGTCGTCCGACGGCGCGAGCCAAAAGCAGATTTCCGACATTGGCGCAAGCAATCAGCAGCACAAAACCGACGGCGGCGAAGAGCACCAGCAGCGCCGGTCGAATGTCGCCGCTGATCATCTGGCGGAGTCCGATGATGTTGGTGGCGCTGATGTCCTTATTCGTATTCGGATACTCGCGCGCCAGCCGGCCGGCGATGGCATTCATTTCGACTTGGGCCTGCTGAACGGTCACGCCGCGTTTCAGCAGTGCAATCACTCGGAGGTAACGGAAGTTGCGGTTGACGTTGGCGCCGGGCGGCACGGTAAGCGGCGTCCATAGCTCCGTTGCGCCGGGATAAACAACCCCGCGCGGCATGACACCAATAATGGTGTACGGCTCTCCATCCAGTGTCGCAGTCTTGCCGATGATGCCCAGGTCGCCTCCGAACCGGCTTTGCCACAGCCGATAACCGAGTACAGCCACATGATTCTTGCCTGGCTGGTCTTCTTCCGGCGCAAAAGTGCGGCCGAGAACCGGCTCAACGCCGAGTACGTGAAAGTACTCCGGCGAGAATTGATAGGCGATAATCGTTGTCGGTTCCCCGGCGCCGGTCAGCGTGTACATCACATCGGTCGAAGCCGCCATCGCCTCGAAGACGTGGTTCTGCGCACGCCAGTCGGCCAGATCAAGCGCTGAGACCTGCTCCGTTGCGAAACCACTCGTAACGTTGTTGCCCCAAACCATCACCAGGCGGTCGGCGTCCTTATACGGCAGCGGGAGCAGCAACACCGTATTGACGACGCTGAAGATGGCCGTGTTCGCGCCGATGCCGAGGGCGAGAGTCAGCACCGCGACGGCCGCAAAGCCGGGATTCTTGGCCAGCATCCGCAGGCCGTAGCGAATGTCTTGAATTAGTGTGCTCATATTCTGGTCCAAGCTGTTAGCCATCGGCTATCAGCTATCCGTGGTCTCGGATCTCGCTGACGCCTGAGAGCTGAAAGCTGAGTGCTTCATTCGTACCTCAACGCCACCATCGGATCGACCTTCGTCGCCCGCCGAGCCGGGATGTAGCTCGCGAGTAAGGCCACAATCGCCAGCAAAACTGATACTGCGATAAACGTTCTTAGGTCGTAGGGCGAAGTTCCGTAGAGGAAGCTGGCCAACAGGCGGCCAAGGGCCAGGGCTGCCACCAGCCCCGCGCCAATGCCGACGAGCGTCAAAGCAAGTCCCTGGCTGACGACCAGCTTCAGAACGTGTCCGGTTTCAGCGCCAAGCGCCATGCGTATGCCGATTTCGTGCGTCCGCTGCGTGACGGCATACGCCATCACGCTGTAAAGGCCAACCGCCGCCAGCAACAAAGCAAGCCCGCCCAGCGTGCTCAACAGGTTCGCGGCCACCTTTTCGGCGAATAGCGTATTGACGATATGCTCGGCGAGCGGCATGGCGTCAATAATCGCAACGTTGGGATCAATGGCTCGCACATCACGCCGCATGGTGGCGATAGATTCGTTTGGATCGGTGGTTGTTCGAATGTAAAAGACCAATCCCATGTCAGCGCGATACACTTGGCGGAACGGCACGTAGAAGAAAGGAAGCTGAGCCTCAGTGAGGTTGTTATATTTGCTGTCTTTGACTTCGCCGATGATTGTGAACCATTCGCCCCAGCCATGGACCCTTCGGCCGATAGGATCGCGACCGCCAAAGAATCGCTTGACGAACGTCTGATTCACGATCATCACCGGCGTCCGCTTTTGCAACGGAAGCGCGACGGAGTTGAAGATTTCGTCGTCCTGTTCGGTGAAGTCGCGGCCCTCCAGGAGAGGGATGCGCATCAACTTGAAGTAACCGGGCGAGACCACATTGCGGTAGATCTTCATGCTCTCGCCGGTGCTCGGAACGTACCCTTCAACCTCCAAGGGTTCCCACCAGCCGGAGAGAAATCCGAGCGGCTCGACATCGGAATAGGCCACGTCAGTTACGCTCGGCTCAGACGCAAGCTTCTCGCCCAGCCGGACGCAGAACTGTTTGCGCTGCTCGAGATTGTAGCCGCTGGTGCTGATGTAGAAGCGCGCCAGCAGGACGTGATCGGGATCAAATTCCGGATTCGTCTTGCGAGCGGCGTCAAAGCTGCGCATCAGGAGTCCCGCGCAAACCAGCGCCACCACAGCCAGCGAAAGCTCCGAAACCACCAACAACCCGCGTAGACGATGCGATTTCGCCCCCGCCGAACCGCTGCGGCCGGTTTCCTTTAGGCTGTCATTCAAATCTGTGCGCGCCACCTGCAAGGCAGGCATGATCCCTGAGAGCAGCGCGGCGGCGACGCATACCAGAACGGTGAACAGCAGCGTCTGACCGTTGACACGAACATCTAAAGCGACGGGAAAGTGACTGGGCGGGAACATGTACTGGAGAGCGCCGCCCATCCACGTGGTGAGCGCCACTCCGCCGGCGGCGCCAGCGACCGCGAGCACCAGACTCTCCGTGAGCACTTGCCGCGCCAGGCGAAAACGTCCGGCGCCGAGCGCTAATCGCACGCTGAATTCCTTCTGTCGGGCCGTGAAGCGCGCGAGCAGCAGGTTTGCCACGTTGGCACAAACGATCAGCAGAACCACCACACACACGGCCATCAGAATTTCCAGCGGTTTCAGGAGCAGGCTTTGCGCGCCGGCGTGCCCCTGCCAAATCGGCAGCACCGTGGCGCCGACCCCCACGTCCTCCGGGACATTCGCTTTGGACATACGGAGGGCGAGTGCCGCAATCTCCGAGCGCGCCTGCCCCAGCGTGACACCGGGTTTCAAACGCGCGACGCAGACGAGTTGGCGCGTCTGACGGTCGCGCAGCATCCACTCGCCCACGCCCTGAATTTCCGGGTGCATCATGAAGGGAATCCAAACGTCAAAGGCGAGACCGGAAATCGTGCCGCGGAAGTCCGCCGGAGCCACACCGACAATCGTCAGCTCGTGCTGGTTCACACGAATCGTCTTGCCCACGATGAAGGGGTCCGCATTGAAGTACGACTGCCACAAGCGCGAGCTGATTACCGCGATCGGAAAACCATTCGGCTTGTAGCCGTACCCGTCAGGCGAAAAGACTCGGCCCAAGATGGGCTTAACGCCCAGCACCGCGAAGTAATTTCCCGTCACCATCTCGCCCCAAACCTGCTGGGCATGGTCTGCGGAGCCGATGCTGAGCGGCTCGAGTTGGGTCGCGGCGAGTCCGGCGAGGGAATTCAAATTGTCACGATAATCGCGGTAGTCAAGATAGGATGTCGTCAGGAAGGTGCCGTCGGGCGCGAAGTTCTCGAACGCCACAAGCTCGTTGGCCTTCTCCACACCGGGCAGCGGGCGCAGCAGGACGGCATCAATCCAACTGAAGACAGTTGAGCTTGCTCCGATTCCCAAGGCTAGCGTCACCAGCGCCACAATTGTGAAGCCGGGATTTTTGGCCAACATTCGGATGCCGTATCGAAGGTCTTGTAATAGTGTCGTCATGTGGGTTCTCCAAGCTGTCAGCGGTCAGCTCTCAGCCGTCAGCAAACACTGACTCGGCTCGAGTCTCGCTGACAGCTGAGGGCTGATAACTGAGAGCTTCATTCATATCGCAGCGCCTTCATCGGATCCATCGCCGCTGCCCGGCGCGCCGGCAAGTAAGCGGCGAGCAAGCCAGTCAAGGCCACCAGCAGCCCCGATAATCCGAGGACCGCTGGGTTAAGAGACGAGATGCCGAACAACATACTTTGGAGTAGGCGGTCGGCGGCCAAGGACGCAGCAAGGCCCAGTGCCAATCCGGCCACGAGCAGCACAATCGCTTGCCTGAGCACCATCGAGAGCACCGTCGAGCGGCTGGCGCCCAGTGCGATTCTCACGCCGATTTCGCGCGTGCGCCTCGTCACGGAATAGGCCATCACGCCGTAAAGCCCCACCACAGTCAACAACAGCGCGATACCGGCAAAGCAGCCGAGCAAGAGCGTATGGAAACGCGGCTCAGTGACTTGCGTAGAGAGCAACTCGTCCATGGTCTTGACTTGAAACACGGGAACCAGCGGGTCAAGCGCCGCCATCTGTTCGCGCGCCCCCGATTCCAAAGTCCGAGGCGGGACGGCGGTACGCAGCATCACGACCGGAGGCATCCAGGCAAGCTGCTTGTAAGGGAAGTAGTAGATGGGCTCGGGCTCAGCGTCCATCGCAAACAGCTTGGCGCTGCCCACCACGCCCACGATCTCATGGAGGGATTCCTTGTTCTCGCCCGGACCCGTGGCGCCCGGCGTGATGCGCTTGCCGATGATGTCCTCGCCAGGGAAGAATCTGTCTGCGAAGGCCTTGTTGACAATCAGCACCCGCGGAGCTTTCAAGTCGTCATGGTCATTGAAGAACCGGCCTTTGAGCAAAGGAATTCCGGCAGTCGAAAAGTAGCCCGGCGTGGCAAAGGCCATGCGGGCTGAGGGGCGTTTGGACTGCACCGCCGGACGCTCTTCGATATTGAATGTGACCGTGGCGTTGTCGCCGCCCAGCGGCAGCGGCCAAATTCCGGCCACTGACTTCACGCCGGGCAGGGCGCGCATGCGTTCCAGTAGTTGGTCATAGAATGCTACTTGTTGAGCGGCATTGTACTGCGATTCCGGCAGGCTGAACGAATAAGTGAGCAAATGGTCCGGCTTCAGGCCCAGATCGCTTCTTTCGAGATGCACAAAACTCGCCATCAGCAATCCGGCTCCGGTGACTAGAACTAATCCCAGTGTCACCTGAGCGACCACGAGTGCGCCGCGAACCCGATCGTGCTTGTTGGCGCTGACGCTGCTTCGCTCCTTGAGAGATGAACTGAGATCTATCTTCGACGCGTGCAGCGCGGGCGCGAGTCCAAAAAAAACGCTGGTGAGGAAGCTGAGGAGAAGCGAGAATCCGAGCACACGCCCGTCGATGCTGGACTGGGCAAGGCGCGGAATGCTTTCACCTCCGAGAGGCAGCACCACGCCCAATGCATACCCAGCCAAGAGGGTACCGGCCGCGCCGCCAAGCACGGCCAGCACCAGACTTTCGGTCAGCAGTTGGCGAACAACGCGGCCGCGACTTGCGCCTATTGCCGCGCGCACTGCCATTTCCTGTTCGCGGTTGGCGGTGCGAGCCAAGAGCAGGTTAGCGATGTTGGCGCAGGCGATCAGCAGCACCAAGCCCACAGCGCCGAGAAGAATCAAGAGCGGCGTGCGCGAGTCGCCTACCAGGGTTTCAAGCTCCGGCCGAACCGAAGCCTCAGGATCATTGGTGTTGGTGTCCGCGTACTGCTTGGAAAGCGCTGCCGCGATGACGTTGAGATCGGCGCGCGCCTGCTCGATGCTGACGCCGGGCTTGAGGCGTCCGAGCGCCCTCAGCATACGAGCGCCGCGCTGCTCGGTGATCGGCTGATCGTCGGGCGGCGCCACGTGATCGTCCGCAATCGTGGTCCAGAGCTGGATGTTGGGGGAGTTCGCGGGATAAACGAAACCTGCCGGGGCCACTCCGACCACGGTGTATGGGGCGCGATTGAGGGTGATCGCCCGGCCCACAATGCTGCGGTCCGCTCCGAACTGCGTCTGCCAAAGTTTGTGGCTCAGCACCACCACGTGCTGGCCCGCTGCTTCCTCGGATTCCAGGAATCCACGCCCCAACTCCGGCTGAATCCCGAGGGCGGGGAACAAATCCCAGGTGACCATCTCGCCGTCGAGCTGTAAAGGCGTACCGTAGCCGGTAAGCGCCAGGTTCGTGTCGCGGCCCGTGACCAGATGCTCGAAAACGTGGTTCCGCGATCGGAAATCGAAGTAGTCCGGGTAAGAGAGCTGATTCGGACGCCGGTTGCCGCGCGTCCACAAAGATTCCACTCTGACCAAGCGGTCGGGCTGGGCGTAAGGCAGCGGCCTCAGCAGGACGCTGTTGACCACGCTGAAAACCGCGGTGTTGGCGCCGATGCCCAGCGCCAGCGTGAGCACCGCCGCGACTGTGAAGCCGGGACTTCTGGCGAGCATTCGAAGGCCGTAACGAACGTCTTGTAACAGTGTCGTCATGTGTTAGCTCCCCGCTTCTGGCGCGAAATCATGAATTATGAATCCTGAATTATGAATGCAGACGAAGCGGAAGACGAAAAGCGACGCTTCTTCAATTCATAATTCATCATTCATAGCGCAGCGCCACCATCGGGTCCACTTTCGTCGCTCGTCGCGCGGGAATGTAGGTCGCGACCAAGGCCACGGCAGCAAGCACCAACGAAACCCCCGCAAAGGTTACGGGATCGGATGCCCTCACGCCGAAAAGCAGGCTGGTCATGAGCCGCGCCAGTCCCAGGGACGCGGCAAGCCCGATGCCCACGCCGATCATCACCAGCATCATGCCCTGCTTCACTACCAGGCCAAGCACCGATCCCGGAGTGGCTCCCAAGGCCATGCGAATGCCGACTTCTTGCGTTCGCTGCGTGACCGAATACGACAGCACGCCGTAGATGCCCACCGCGGCCAGCAACAGAGCAAGCAACCCGAACACGCCAAGAAGGATCGCGCCCATCCGCGGCGCCCAAAGCCCCTGATCGAGCAATTCTCCGATAGTGTTCACGCCAACGAACGCCAGATTGCGATCAATCGACTGCACCGACTCCCTTACCGAAGGAATTACTGTGCCCGGGCTGCCGGTGGTGCGCACGTTGAGAACAGCGAACGGAGAATATGCCTGCTCGATAGGCAGGTAGGCTACGGGCACTGGGTCTTCACCCACTCCAAACTGCCACGAATCGGCTACTTCGCCCACAACTTCAACCAACTGCGTCTCGCCGATGAAATAAAACCGTTTGCCCAGCGGGTCCTGGCCAGGCCAAAAGTGCTTGGCCATTGCCCGGTTGATGATGGCGACCGGCTTGGTCTCTTTGCGGTCCAGGTCATTGAACGCCCGACCGAGAAGAAATGGGATGCCTACGGTTTGAAAATATCCTGTGGAAACGTCGTTCAGCGTGGTCAGCGTTCCGCGCTGGCCGCTCTTCTCGTCCTGCCCCTCCAGAAATATAGTTCTCGCCAACCCGCCTCCAAGCGGGAAATTAGAAGAGACTGCCACCGATTGAACTCCCGGCGACGATGTGGCTTTTTCGATCGCGTCTCGGAAATACTGCGCTCCTCGGTCTTGGTCGTAGTGCAGGGATCCCAGGTCGATACCCATCACGAAGAGCTTCTTCGATTCAAAGCCGGGATCAAGCCCTTGCGCGTAAGCCAGACTGCGAAGGAATAGTCCGGCGCCTACCAAAGTCACGAGCGCCAGCGCAACCTCGGAAATCACCAGAGCATGGCGGAATCGACTGCGGCCCCACGCCAGGCTGCCGCTGCGCCCACCGGAATTCAGCGTGTCGATCAAGTTTGGACGGGATACCTTCCACGCCGGAACCAATCCGAACAGAATCGCGGTCAGAATAGAAATGCCGAATGTGAATGCCAACACGCGCCCATCCAGTGACAAGGCGAGATCCGTTTGCTGCAGGAACGCGGGTCGATAAGACCACAGCACCGACCGGCCCCAGTATCCGACCAGCAAGCCGGCCGCGCCGCCGACTATCGAGAGCAGGAGGCTTTCGGTAAGTGACTGGCGCACCAGCCGGCGTGAGCCGGCGCCAAGGGCGGCTCGCAGACACATTTCTTTCTCGCGCCGCGCGGTTTGAGCGAGCATCAGGTTCGCCAGGTTCACGCAAGCGATCAGCAGAACCAGACCCACGATGCCCATCATCACCGCGCCCGCCTTGGCCACCTGATCGTGCGCGTTGATGCCCAATGTGGCATCAGACACCGGCGAAAGGACTGCGCTGCGCCCTTGATTATCCTTGGAATACTGTTGTTCCAGCCGCGAGGCAATGGTGGCCACAGCGTTTTGGGCCTGACGCTCGCTCACTCCGGGTTTCAGCCTTCCAACGGCGCTGAAATCCAGGAACCGGCGATTCTGGAAATTCTCCTCCAGGAACCCTCCGACAACCTGGGTGTGCATACTGACGGGAATCCATATCTGGTCGGAACTGGAGAACAAGAAAGTCCCTTTGAATTGCGGTGGAGTTACGCCGATCACCGTGTAGTTGGTTCCGTTCAGGGTCAATTGCCGGCCTATTATGTCGCGCGACGCTCCGAACTCGCGCGACCAGAGGTTGTAGCTTATGACCGCAACCGTATCGCCGCCCGGATGCTTGTCCTCGTCCGGCCGGAACGTCCTTCCCATCACGGCGCTCACGCCCAGCACGTCAAAATAGTTCGCGGTCACCAGAGATCCCTGGAGGAGCTTTGGCTTCTCGCCCATACTCAGGGTCAATGCAGTCCCCTGAAAAGCCGCGAGGCCGGAAAAGACATTTGCCTGCTGGACGTAATCCTCATAGTTTGGGAACGAAACTCCCAAACGGGTAGCGTTACCCAAGGCCACCATGGTCTTTTTGTCGACCGTGTCCAGTTGAACGAGGCGGGCCGCATCGGTGACAGGGAGAGGATTCAGCAACACAGCGTTGACAATCGTGAAGATCGCAGTGTCGGCGCCGATGCCCAGCGCCAGCGTCAGGACGGCCACGACGGTGAAGCCGGGATTCTTTACCAGCACACGGAACGCGTAACCCAGATCTTGAACCATGGTTGCCATTCGGCGGCTGCCCTCCCCTCGTAAAATGGACTCTGCGCGTAGGGTAAGCAAATCTTGTGCCAGTGCCCAGCACAGGGTAAGTGCTTGACTGATCGACACCTAGAACGAGCTTCGGGGAATCGTGAGAAGCCGGAAGGTGTTCGCTTCCGCTCACCTACGTCCCGAAAGCGAACATGGGGGCGTGGCCCTTGGCTCATGCCGACTAAAGCGCTCGTCACTCATAGCGGAGCGCCAACATCGGATCAACCTTCACAGCGCGACGGGCGGGAATGAAGCTTGCTGCGAGCGCAACGAGCGTGAGCAGAAACGCCACGGAGAAAATCGTCAGCGGATCGGTGGCGCTGACGCCGAAGAGTAAGGAGTACTGAGTGAGGAAGCGTGTCAGCCCAAGGCTCGCAAGCAGGCCGATGGAAACTCCACTGAGCGCCATCTTCATTCCCTGCCCCAGAACCATGCGCAGGACGTCGCGCTGCTGCGCGCCGAGAGCCATCCGAATGCCGATCTCGTGGGTGCGCTGGCCTACGAGGTATGAGATCACGCCGTAGATTCCCACGCTGGCGAGGAGCAACGCCAGGGCTGCAAACGCCACGAGCAAAATCATGGAGAAACGACGCGCCGCGAGCGAATTGGAAATGATCTCGTCCATGGTCTCGAAGTTATAGGCCACCTGCTCGGCGTTCATCTCGCGAAGAGTGCGGCGCACGGAATCAACCATGCCGAGCGGAGCGCCTGCGGAGCGCACCACCACGTCCACGCCGCCGGAAACGCTTGGCATCACATTGTCATTCATTTGCCGGAAGGGGATATAGAGCTGGGCGCGGAGCGTATTCGCGTCATCAGAGTCGAGCCCCCATTGTTTCACGTGCCGGACCACTCCGATGATCTCCGGCTTGCCCTCGTAGAAATTAAGGTTCAAGTGTTTGCCCACGGGATTCTGATTGGGGAAAAACTTGCCCGCAAACACATCGTCCACTACGACGACAAAAGGAGAGCGTTCGTCATCCTGCGCCGTAAAGAAGCGGCCGCGCTGGAGCGGGATTCCCATGGCCGTTAAATATCCCGGCTCCACAATATAATCCAGCGTCCAGTTCATCTCGCTTTGGCTCTGTGGCTTGGGCTGGCCCTCCATCCAGAACGTTAGGTCGTCCTCGCTGAACATCGGGAACGCGCCCCAAGAGAGCGAGACCGCCTGCACGCCCGGAGTCGATTCGAGCCGAGTATCGAACTGGCGAAGATACGCGCGTACCGCTGCGGGACTGGCCTTCATCATGGAAGGAGGCAAGCCCAGACCGAAGGTGAGCACGTTCTTGCCGTCAAAACCCGGGTCCACGCTCCACAATCGCGCCAAGGTGCGGATCATCAACCCTGCCCCGACCAACAACACCAGCGCCATGGCCATCTCGACCACGACAAAAGCTGCGTGGACGCGATGGCGCGCGCTGCTGGTTCCGCGACCGCCCTCCTTCAGCGTATCGTGCAGGTTGGCCTTTGAAGTCTGAAGAGCCGGTACCAGTCCAAACAGAATGCCCGCGAGCAACGAAATGGCCGCGGTAAAAATCAAGACCCTCGCGTCCAGGCCGATTTCCCTGGCGCGCGGCAAAGCGGTGGGCAACAACCCGAGGGCAGCTTGCGTACCCCAGGCCGCCAAAAGTATTCCGAGGGTGCCGCCCGCAACCGCCAGCAGCGTGCTCTCCGTGAGAAGCTGGCGGATCACCTGCCCCCGACCGGCTCCGAGCGCTGCGCGAATGGCAAACTCACGCGCCCGGCCGGTGGAACGCGCCAGTAATAGGTTGGCGACATTCACGCACGCAATCAAAAGCACAAATCCGACGGCGCCCAGCAGGACCAGCAGAAATGGCCGTACCCTTCCCACCATGCTCTGCTTCATAGGCAGCACGTTGGCGGATGTTCCCCGATTCGCGTCCGGGTAAGCCGCAGCAAGGTTCGCTGCAATGCCTTGCAAATCTGCATTCGCCTTCTCGACTGTAATTCCGGGCTTCATGCGGCCGATGCCGTGCAGTCCCAGTGCGGCCATCCGGTTTCGCAGGGCGGGATTGTTCCATTGGCGAATCGGCGCGTAGACGTCGCCAAACTGAAAACTCGAAACACGCAGGCTGAGACTGGCTGGCATAACCCCGACGATGATGTATCCTTTGCCATCCAACGTGATGTTCCTTCCCAGCGCGTCCGGGGCGGCGCCGAATTTGCGATTCCACAGCCCTTCACTAATCAGCACGACTGGGCCGGCGCCAAATTGGTCATCCTCTGGAGTAAAGTCGCGGCCCAAAATGGGTTTCACGCCCAACGTCTGGAAGAAACTTGCCGACACCCAATCGCCTTGCAGACGCTCCGCCTCGCCCATGCCGGTAAGGCTGAAGGCGTAGCCACGACTTATCGCCATGGAAGAAAATGTGTGGTTTTCGTTTTGCCAGTCTACAAAATTCAGATACGGGATGGCGCCGGTTTCAAAATTCGGTTTGCTCTCGTGCAGCGTCACCAGTTGGTCCGGCTGGGGGTAAGGAAGCGGATTGAGAAGCACACCGTTGACCACGGAAAACAGCGCCGTGTTCGCGCCGATCCCGAGCGTGAGCGTCAAGACAGCCACGATCGCGAAACCGGGGTTCTTCACGAGCATCCGTATCGCGTAGCGAATGTCCTGAATGAGCGTTGCCATCGGAGCGTCGTCCTCCAATCAGGAACTGCTGGTTGTCGATTGCTGATTGCCGATTTGCACGAATTCTGAATTCCTCGTTTTTTCAATCGTCAATCGACAATCGAAAATCGGCAATTAATCGACCGCCGTCACTATCAGCGTTGCATCGTCCTCCAGAGCTCCGCCGGTGAATTGCATGACCGCTTGCATGATCGTGGTTTGCAAATCCGTGGCCCTCAGCCCGCGGTTGTCCCGCAGGAGAGAAAGGAGTCGGCTCTCGCCGTATTCCTCGCCGCCCATGTTTGACGCTTCCGTCACGCCGTCCGTAAAGAGCACCAACCGATCTTTACTCTTCAGGTCCACCTGGCCTTCTTCATAGTTCCAAGTTTCAAACAGGCCAAGCGCGGCGCCGCCCTGCTCTAGCCTAAGATGGGATCCATCGGCGCGCATAAGGATCGGCGGGTTATGGCCAGCGCTGGTGTATGTGAGCTTCCTCGCCGGCCCATCCAGCACGCCATAGAAAAACGTAATGAACTTGCCTTGCGCGAGGTGCTGCGACATTGCCTGGTTGAGCTTCGCCGCAAGCCGACTGGGCTGCAAGCTGTCCGGGCCAGCCGCCTTCACCGCGGCTTGCAGGTTCGACATCAACAGGGCTGCTGGCACGCCTTTGCCCACCACGTCGGCGATGCACAGGCCGGCGCGTTCTTCGCCCAAGCTTAGTACATCAAAGTAGTCGCCGCCCACGTTGCTGGCGGGCTGCCATGATCCGGAAATCTCGTATCCCGGAATTTGCGGAATGTCGGTCGGGAGCAGTCGGCGCTCAATGTCCCTGGCATCTTCGAGCTCAATCTGCTCGCGGCGCCGGCGCTCGCGCTCCGTGCGCGACCATTCCACTTGGGCATTCAGCTTGGCAACCAACTCCGCATTTTCCCAGGGCTTTTGCACGAAGTCCCGGACTCCGCGTCTCATCGTCTCAACCGCCAACGGCACAGTCCCCCAAGCGGTCATGACGATGATGGGCAGGGTGCTGTCAATCTCTCGGACTCGTGCCACCAGGTCCAGCCCCTCCTGGCCGGACGTCGTGTCGCGGGCGTAATTCAGGTCCATTAACAGCAGATCGAAGCTGCGGGCCTTCAGTGACTCTATGACCGCGTGAGGCGAGTTCACCAACTCAGTTTCATACCCTTCGTTCTTGAGCAAGAGATGAAGGGCCTCGAGAATGTCCTGCTGATCATCAACTATCAACGCGCGGGGCGCCACTGCATCCACTGTTGCCACCACAACTACCTCCCAATTCGATCATTGTCGATTTTCGATTGCCGATTGCCGATTTGCCATTCCCGCGAACGCGGGAATCCAATTCGACAAGCGAAAGCGCCCAGCATGACACCATTCGGAAGAACTGCAAACGCTTTGCCAAGCGCACGGCTCATCGTAAGTATTTGAAGACTTGGGAGTAACCGGGATCGAGCGCCTGCTTTTGGAAGGCTCCGGTGTTCGCTTCTGCGAACCCATTTCCCGAAAGCGAACACGCCCGCCGAGAAATTAGAAATCAGAAATTGGAAATCAGGAAGGGGACTCCGCTCAATGCTGCTTGCACCACCATTCTGATTTCTGCTTTCTGATTTCTGCTTTTTACCGGAACAGTCTTTCAACCTGCTCACACTGCGGGCCGCCCCTGGGGCACACTGTGCGGAACTCAGTGATCGCATTGCTGCGGTCACCAGCCCTCAGGTATGCCAGAGCCAGAGTCAAGCGAGCGGGCGCCAAGTCGGGATTTATCGCCAAGGCTTTCCGACAGGCCTGAATGGCCTTTTGAGGCTGATTCGTGCTGAGGTAGGCGGTCCCCAGTGCGTTGAAGAGCATGGGGTCGCTCGACTCGAGCGAAGCCGCCTTCTCAAGTGGTTGGATGGCCGCGTTGTAGCGGCCAGCCGTCACCAAAATGATGCCCAGTTGCTGTTGCGCCGGAGCGAAGTCCTGATTCAGCGCCACGGCCTTCTCAAAGTCGCGTTGCGCCTCGTCCATCTGGAACGCCGATTGCGCCAAAATACCAAGTTCGTAATAGGCCGCGTAGGACTGCGGATACTGACTGAGGGACACTTCCAGCCACTTTCGTGCCTCATCGGGCTTGCCCTCCTGCTTCGCCGCGTTCGCCAAACCGGCGATCGCCGGAAAGAAACTCGGATTCTGCTTCAGGCACGCCCGATATTCCCGCTCCGCGTCTCCCCATCGCTGTCGGTTCTCGGCATTTTTCCCCAGCGCGTACGAAATGTAGAAGAGCCCGGGCTCCTTGGCGCGCAGGGACTTAAGCACGGCCTCTGCTCGCGCGAACTGGCCGGTGCTGCCAAGGCGGTCAGCCTTCACGAGCGCCGCGTTGGTGGCGAGATGGTCCTTTGGGTCGGGCAGACGGTCATCCGGCGCGGAAGGCGCAGGCGCAGCGAAGGCAAGGTACCCAAGCGCCTTCAGCTTTTCCACGGTGTCCTGCGAGATGGGTGGGCCCGCGTTCACAGCTGACGCCGCCTGGCTGGTGTAGCGGCGCTCGACGTCAAGAAGTTGGCCGCGCAGCGTGGTCGCGTCGGCGCTGTGCTGGCCGTAGACGTTCTGCTTCTCTGACGGATCGCGAAGGGTGTCGTAAAGCTCGGGCCGAGGCGCCGCAATGTACTGGTAACGGCCTGTCGAGAGCGAGCGCAGGGGACTCCAACCGAAAATGTCGCGCGCGTAGTAGCTCTCCGAATAAATCGGACGCTCGCCCACCACGGGCTTGCCAAGCACCAGCGACACAAGACTGCTGCCCTGGAGCTGTTGGCGGAGAGGGTCTCGGAAATGCATCAGATCCAGCAAGGTTGGGGCCAAGTCGACGAGCCCGACCGGCGTTTGGACCACTCGTCCCGCCTCCACCTCGGCCCGCCGGCTGACGGGCAGCTTGATGATCAACGGCACGTGGAGGGTGGAGCGATAGATGAAGTAGCCGTGTTCTTCTTCGCCGTGTTCCTGAAGCGACTCGCCGTGATCGCTCAGCAAAACAATCAGCGCCCGGTCGTAGACCCCGATCTCTCGCAGATAGTCGAACAGCCGGCCAAGCTGGCTGTCAGTGTAGGCGATTTCCCCGTCGTAGAGGTGGCTCGCATACTGCGTGTGAAACGGCTCGGGTGGGTCGTAAGGGTAGTGTGGATCGTAAAGGTGCAGC
This sequence comes from Terriglobia bacterium, assembly GCA_050013575.1. GTDB lineage: Bacteria > Acidobacteriota > Terriglobia > UBA7540 > UBA7540 > DASYXZ01. Next base: position 295,619 of record JBEKEZ010000001.1, read on the forward strand.
CAGACAAAAAACGGTTTGGCGCCTTCGGCGCGCGGATCGTTGGCCTTGAACCAGACAAGTAGGTGACGGATCGTATCTTCCGCCCGGCGCTCGATGTAGCGCGAAGTTGTCGGGCTGGCATCCAGCCGCGGGTCGGGCCGGTCATCGTAGGTAGCGAAGCCGCGGCTCAGTCCCCAAGACCTATCCAGAACGACTGAACTTACGAAGGCTGCGGTCTTGTAACCCTGGCGCTCGAATGCCTCGGCCATCAAGCCCATGTCCGCGCGCAACATGATAAAGTTGTGCCCGCGAGCTCCGTTCCACATCGGGTAGGTACCGCTGAGAATGCTCGCATGCGAAGGTAGCGTCAGTGGTACCTGCGCCAGCGCGTCGTCAAAGCGCACGCCCTGAGCGGCCAGGAAGTCGATGGCCGGAGTTTGTACGTCGGCATAGCCGTAACAGCCGACGTGATCGGCTCGCAGGGTGTCGATGGTAATCAGCAGAACGGGCGGCCCTGCTGCTGGCGTAGGCGCGGAGGCGGAACGGAACCGCACAAGAGGTCTCAGCCTGGTCAGCACGACAACTAGAAGCGCCACCAACACGACGACGGAACCCGCAATCCAGCCAAGCCGCTTTCCACCTCTCCCTAAGTCCATTCAGCTCTCTTTCCGGTCAGGATATCAGCCGGTCAGTGCGTCAGTCTGTCAGAAGAGTGGCCTCTTCAACCCTCCGCTGAAATACTGACCTCCTGACCTACTGAAATACTCAATGCGCCTACTGAAAGAATTTCTCATACTGAAGGCAGTCGGCAGGATCGTCGTTACACAGCGAGCGGAATTCGTTCATCGCATTCTGACGGTTTCCGTCCCCCAGATCACCAAAGGCACGGCTCAAGCGGGCCGCCGCCGGGTCATCCCGGGCGGCCAGGCCCTTTCGTGCCGCTTCAATCGCCTTCTTGGGCTGGTGGGTATTGAGGTAAGCCGTCGCCAAACCATAAAAGACCTGGGGATCGTTAGTGCCCAGCGAAACCGCTGCCTCCAGCGGCTTCACGGCTTCCTTATATTGCTGTGCGTCCATCAGTGTCATTCCGAGATTCTGCTCGGAGGAAGCGTCGCCCGGGTTCAGCTCCACCGCTTTCTGAAGATATTTTTGTGCCTCGTCCAGGCGCCACGCGGATCGCGCCATTCGTCCGAGCTCATTGTAGGCCTGGTAGCTGCTGGGGTGCTGGCTGATCGCAAATTCAAGCAAAGCGCGCGCCTCATCCGGTTTGCCTTCGTCAACGGTCACTTGCGCCAGCGTGATCAACGCCGGGTCAAACGAAGGGCTTATTTTCAGGCACGCTCGCAATTGCCGCTCCGCTTCCGCCAGGCGATGCTCTGCCTTCGCATTCTCTCCCAGCCTGTACGCAATGAGGAAGAGACCGGGCTCTTTGGCGCGCAACGGCAAGAGCACACGGTCGGAACCTTCAAAATCGTTTCTGGCGGCGAGATCATGGCCCAGCAAGGCCGCTTTAAAGGTCTCTACCTCGTCCTTGGGGTCAGGTCGGTCTTTGTCATTCATTGGAACCACGGGAGCGGAATAGGCGAGGTATCCGAGCGATCTCAGTTTTTCCACCGATTCCGAGGAGAGCGGCGGCGCAGCGCTGGCCGGTGACCCTGTTGCGGTGTATCGGCGCTCGATGTTCGAGATCTCGTCGCGAAGGGCCGACGCATCGGCACTGTGCTGCTGGTACAGGTTGTGTTTCTCGGATGGGTCCTGAACCACGTCATAGAGCTCGGGGCGCGGCGCGTCAATGTACTGGTAGCGGCCCGTGGTCACCGAGCGCAACGGGCACCACCCAAACGAATCGAGCCCGTAGTAGCTTTCGGAATACACCGGACGCTGGCTCGCGGCGCTCTTACCCAGGACGAGCGCCGCCAAACTGCTTCCCTGGAATTGCCGGGCGAGCGAGTCTTGGACGTGGGTGAGTTCGAGCAATGTCGGCGCCACGTCGACGAGGCTGACCGGGCTCTCAATGACGCGCGGATCGTTTGCCCCGGCGGTTCCACGCGGCAGCTTGAAGATCATCGGAACGCGCAGCGTGGACCGATAGACGAAAAACCCGTGCTCGTCTTCACCGTGCTCCCCTAGCGACTCGCCATGGTCGCTCAGCAAGACAATAAGTGTCCGGTCATAATCCCCAGTCTGGCGCAGGTAGTCAAACAGGCGCCCGAGCTGGCTATCAGCGTAAGCGATTTCACCGTCGTAGAGGTGCCCGGCGTAGACGCTGTGAAAAGGCTCGGGCGGGTCGTAGGGGGTGTGAGGGTCGTAAAGGTGTACCCACACGAAAAAGGGTTTTGCGGCCTTCCCACTGGCGGCCCGCGCCCGAAACCAAGCCAGGGTATGATCGATTGTTTCGCCGGCGCGGCGCTCGGCAGAAATAAAGCTCTGGTTTTCGGCTGAATGAGATTCAATCCGATCGTCGAACGTCTGAAACCCTCGGGCAAAGCCCCACGACGAGCCCACTGGCCAGGCGCTGACGAAAGCGGCGGTGTTGAAACCGTGGCGTTGGAATGCCTGAGCAATCAGGCCGGTGTCCGGGCGAAAGCGCGCTCGGGTGAAGTCGCGCGAGCCGTTCCACATGCCGTAGGTGCCAGTCAGAATGACGGCGTGCGAGGGAGTGGTGAGCGGAATCTGCGCGAGCGCATCATCGAAGCGAGCACCCTGGGCGGCCAGGAAGTCGATGGCCGGAGTCTCCGCGGCCCGAGATCCGTAGCAGCCGACATGGTCGGCTCGGAGCGTGTCCACGGTAATCAGCAGAACCGGCGTCGCTGGTGAAGACGAAACAAAGCCGGAAAACGGCTTGAGTCTCAGCTTGGCAACTACAACAGCGCAGATCGCGATAAATAGAAAGATGCCGAGGGCGAGGAAACCCTTGAGCCGACGCCTGGCCCTGAAAACACGCTGGTCGATTGGTCCCCCGTCGCGGGACCGACTCTCGCTTGAGAAATAGCTCCGTCGTTCCATGTTTCGTGTCACGGTCATCATACCACGTCGCGCTCATGAATGCCGATTCTTCCTGCACCGCAGGATCGATATCCGACTGAGAAAAGCTCGGGTTGGTCCGCCGCCAATTCTCAGTTGTCAGAGTTCAGCGCTGTGAAATTGCAGCCTTGGCAACGGAGAACGGAGGCAGGCTGAGCAATCGAGGACCGAAGACCGTCTAGCGCCTCCGCGAAGAATAGAATGCCCGAGCGACATGGGCAATTCGGAGGACTGCAAGTATTTGCAACTAATATCCCAACGTTTTCCTTTGAAGCGGCCTTCTTGTCCCGCACGCAGAGTGGGCTGTGTAATAGAATCAATGAGTTAAATTGCCTGAGGGATTGGAATCCCAATTGCAGAACGGAGGCTAGTCCACCCCCTAACCGAGTCGCGGTAGCAAGACCGATCTCACCACAACTTAAGAAGGAGACTACTCATGAGAAAAGCAAGAATTTTCGCGCTGCTCGTCGCGCTCTGTTTTTCGTTGGCGAGTGTCGCTTTCGCATCTTCGGTTGGTGCAAAGGCGGTGTCGAATCCAGGATCGGCAGGGAAGGTGGGGGCCAGCCGCAGTGTCGCGGCGCCGTCACAAACGTGTCTCTATTGTGGCAACACATTCTTCACTATTAACGACCCCGACGCTTGGACCATCAACTATGGCTATGCGGTCTCGGACAGTTTTACCGTGGACAGCCCGGGAACCATGACCAACGACGGAATTGCCACTTGGATGTGGCCTGGTGATAAACTGTATGGGCTCCAATATGCCATCGGCGACCTTGGGCCTGACAGTACCAACATCAGTGGAGGTTTCATCAATACATACCCATACTTCTTTTTCGAGGCATGGATCAACCCCTACGATTACCAGGTCGATGTCTACCGCTTTAACACAGCCGCGACTTACCTGGTTCCGGGCAACACCTACTGGATTACACTCCAGAATGCAAGGGACCTGTACGGATACCCCGTCTACTGGGACGAGAACGACGGTCCTTCCATGGCCTGGGAAAGCGCACAGGGGTACCTTGCCGGTTGCTATCCAACTGGTCTTTCTTGCTCCGAGGCGTTCGATATCTCTGGTAATCCAGACCACACGCCTGAACCGGCCAGCCTCCTGCTGTTCGGAACGGGCCTGCTCGGACTCGGTGGTGTGATTCGCCGCCGTCTTGGAAGGTAACACTCCTGATCGTCCTACGAGGATAGGGTAGATCGGTCTCGTGGGTATCTCTGAGTGGTGAGTTCGTATAAAGCCTCGAAGAGCCAGGCCAATCCCGCCCAGCGGGATTGGCTTGGCCAGCGGGGTTTCTCACTTTCTAGCCCCGGTTTTTCACCCGCCTTGAGCAGCAGCGGGCGAAAGAGTGCGTTGTGTTTGCCTGTCATCGCCGCTGCTGCCAGCCCACTTGTTGTTCCTGCGCCGCCGTAGATGTTCAAGTTCCGGAAATCCTTCGATCCAGCGAGGCCACGGTCCAACTAATCGATTCCATCAAGGCCCAGCTAGGAAGGTTTTGGCGCCCAGCGGCAATCGACACCAATGGAGTTTCCTCAACGGTGGCCACCCCAAATGCTTGTAACCGTTATCTCCAGGGAGGTTTTTGCGCTCGACCGCAGTGGACATCAATGGAATCTCTCAACACTGACCGCTGCAAATGCCAGCAATTGCTGTCTCGTAAGGAGGTTCTGTGCCCGGCCACAGTCGACATCGATGGAACTGACGCTGCAAATGATTGCAACTAATATCCCAATGTTTTCCTTTGAGGCGACCTTCTTGACCCGCACGCAGATTTTGCTGTGCAATAGAATCAATGACTTACTTTGCCTGAGGGATTGGAATCCCAATTGCTATGGGCACTGGTGCGGTAGCAAGACCCATTTCACCACAATTCAAGAAGGAGACTACTCATGAGAAATGCAAGGATTTTAGCGTTGCTCGTCGCGCTCTGTTTGTCGTTGGCGAGTGTCGCTAGCGCATCTTCGATCGGTTCAAAGGCAGTGTCGAATCCAGGATCGGCAAAGCCGGGGGCCAGTCACAGTATCAAGGCGCCTTCACTTACATGCCTCTATTGTGGCAACACATACTTCACTGGAAACACTGACGGTTGGACCATCAACTTTGGCTACGCGGTTTCGGACAGTTTTACCGTGAGCAGCCCGGGAACGATGACCAACGACGGAATTGCCAGTTGGCAGTACCCTGGTGACTTCATGACCGGAGTTAGCTGGGCCGTCGGCACCAGCCCTGGCACTGCCAACATTGCCAGCGGTACTTCCGCCACAACCGATTACTTCTATTTCACCAATTCCTACGGGTACGATATCTATGTCGATCGCTTTAACACAAGTGCGGTAAGCTTGGTTCCGGGCCCAACCTACTGGCTTACACTCTATAATGCAACCACCGCTTTCGGCGACCCCGCCTACTGGGATCAGAACGACGGTCCTTCCCGAGCCTGGGAAAACACAATCGGGTACCTTGCGGGTTGCGCTCCAACTGGTGGTTCGTGCTCCGAGGCGTTCGATATCTCTGGTACTCAAGGTACCACCACGCCTGAACCGGCCAGCCTCCTGCTCTTCGGATCGGGGCTGCTCGGACTCGGTGGTGTGATTCGCCGCCGTCTTGGACGGTAACACTCCTGATCGTCCTACGAGGATAGGGTAGATCGGTCTCGTGGGTATCTCTAAGAGTGGTGAGTTTGTCTAAAGCCTCGATGGGCTAGGCCAATCCCGCTCAGCGGGATTGGCTTGGCCAGCGAGGCTTGCCACTTTTTTAGCGCCGGTTCCTGACCGGCCCCAATTGCAGCCGCTGAAACCAGCGTGGGTGGCACTCCGTCATCGCCCCCTCGCCAGTACGCCTCCCGCCTCAAAACGCTCAGATCACGCGAGCCACCAGTTAAACCTGCTCCCTCTTGAGGTGTGAAGGTTGACACCAGCAAAGACTCGCTGCATTCTAGAATCGAAGCCCAGGCAAGGGCCCACCCAAGTGTGTAGTAGGTCAGTCTGAAGTTGTAGCGGCGAGTTGCGGGGACCCCAGGTTGTGCCTTGGGGCTCTCCACGGGGCGGCGTCCCGATCAGATCGCAACTGCTTGCGCGCCCCTACATCCTGACCCGCCGCCTCAAAGCGTGCATCCGAGGAGGAATGGAACTATGGCAGGAGTCGAAGACCACCAGACCGAGGCCCAACTTTCTGCCGCCCCACAGGCCACCGGGCGGAGAGAGCCCAACGCCCTTTACCAGGGTGGCCGGATCGTAGCGCGGGTCTTGCAGCCCGAAGTCGATCTCGCCGCCAAGGAACTTCAAATCGCCGAGGTCTACAACAGCGACGAACTGATGATCCCGGAAGAATGCGAGTTCCAACAGTACCGAGCACTCATCCAGCGTATTGCCTTCGCTTCGAAGATCGATAAGGCGGAGCCGCACAAGGGAAGAATTCTGCGGGGCGTCATCGCCGATATTCTGGGGTACCGGGAGCAGTAAATTGTGAACAATCGACGTCGGGCTGTCAGAGACCCTGTAATTCACAATTTACAATGAGTGGGTCAGGTTCGTGGAAATCGAGAATCCAAGGTTGGCTCAGGCTGTCACTTCTCACGCACATAGCTGAACATCAGTTCCGAGTGGCCCGGCCTAATGGGCACTGGGGTATGGAGCGAATCGGCCAGCTTCGATGCCGCTGTGCCCTGCAAAGCAGTGTTGGAAATCAGGAAACCGCCAGGCTTGATCATTGTTGCCAAGTTGGCGCGCGCCAGTGACTGCTCCAGGGCGCCGTAATAGAGGAAGATGTTGGTCCCAATAACCAAATCAAACCGCCGATCTGGTGGCAGCGGCAGGGTCTGGAACACAACATTCATATCCACGGGGGTGATTCTCGCCACCACGGCGGGGCGGACGCTCACGGCGCGAGTCTGGATGATGTTCCCCACTGCCTCGGGTACGGCGATGGGGGCGACGGGTTTCCCGATGTGATCTCCCAGCTTCAGCCAATACTCCGTGTAGCCTGGAACGTTGAGCTCTGATTGGGTGCACAGGAGCTGGACCGTGTAGGGCTTGCCGGAAGCGGCGCTCTTTCGGGCTGTCTCAATGTGTCTGTTCACTCGCGGCGAGATGTCCAAGGTGTACACCTCGACCGAGGCGGGATCGGCCAGGCCCAGCCGTGCAAGCGAGTCGATCACCGCAGAGGGCTGGGTTGTCTGCGGCGGGTAGAAGTCGGCGCCGTCTTTCTTGTTGACAAAATCGAGGCCAGGGCCGACGATTGCAACCCGATGCACGCTATCCGGCTTCAGAAGCCCTTGTTCCACCATGTGCCGTAGTTGCAGCTCGATCGTGAAGTCGGCGAAGAGGTCGCTATCGGTAGAAAGGCCCCGATCCTTGAAGGCCTCGAATTTGTTTTTCTTCACCTCTTCTCTCTCACGGCGCATTTCGTCTCTCAGGCTCAGCAGACCGGCCAGCAGGTAACCCTTGATTCTCCTCCGGCCCTCTGGAGTCTTCAGGTCGAAGCCTTTGCTTTCGAGAAACTGCCGCATTTCAAGCATCCCTTCGCTGGCCCGCGGCGCTGCAAGCGCCCGGATAAGGTCGCTCGCCCGATGATCCGCCGCGGAATTGACCGAAGCGCTCAGGCCGTAGAGGTCCATAGAACTGAAGTCGAGGCGCTCTTCCTTGGTGTAGGTCACGCCCAGCCGCAACAGATTCAGGAGGGTAGTTTCCTCGCCGCCGTCAATCCGCTTGCGGATTTCCCGATCCCTCGACCGCACCCACTTGGCCCAGGTGCCGGCGGTTATGGGGCCCGCCGTTTTCAGTTCGGGCGGCAAGGAGTCGCGCATGGCCGCGATCACAGGCTGCGCCGACGCCAAGGAAACGAACTGAGGTGCCTCCGTTTGGCTGAAGGCAGGATAGCAGGAGAGGAACAAGAAAAATGTAATGCTGAGTTTTCCTTGCATCATGGTTGTGACCGATTATCCTACTTGTGGATTGATGATACCATTTTGGACGTCCGCCGTCTCCAGTTTGTTGTCGGTTGTCCGGAGTCTGTTGCCCGTTGCAAAGACGTGCAGGCCTCTGTAGGCTGTCTCCGAGCTCAAACGCCGAGATGGACCTGGCTGTACGACGGACAACGGACCAAGGACAACGAACATGCCTTCTTCGCTGCGTCGAGAACTGACCCTCACCAGTTCTGCGGCGCTGGTGATCTCGAACATGATCGGCACCGGCATCTTTGCCACCACGGGATTTCTGGCGCGGGACCTCGGACACCCCGTTCTCGTGCTGGGCGTGTGGGCGGTAGGCGCGGTGGTGGCCCTGGCGGGATGTTTGACCTATGCCGAACTGGGCATCAATTTCCCTCGCTCGGGTGGTGAGTACGTCTATCTGCGCGAGACCTGGGGACCCGCATGGGGTTTTCTGAGCGGCTGGGTTTCGTTTTTCGCGGGATTTGCCGCGCCGATTGCCGCAGGCGCGCTGGCCGTTTCCCTTTATTTGGGGAATTTCTTTCCTTCTCTTTCTTCGGACCCTGAGGGAGAAACCCTCTTCGGGCGGCTGCATTTGGGGAACACGGAGTGGGTAGCGATAGGACTGATCGCGTGCTTTGCGCTGATCAATGTACTCGGGCTGGCTCCGGCGGCCAGGTTGCAAAACGTCCTAACAGCGCTCAAGGTGGGAGCGCTGGTTCTATTTTTGGCGCTGGCATTCACAGTCGGCCATGGCGATTGGGCGCACTTTCAACAAACCACGATCCGGAGCTCACCCCACGCGCTGTCCGCCCAGTTTGCGGTGTCCCTCATTTTCGTGATGTTCGCGTACAGCGGCTGGAACGCCGCGACCTATGTTGCAGAAGAAATGAAGACGCCCGAGCGCACTCTGCCTCGGGCCCTGCTGATGGGCACAGCGCTGGTCAGTCTGCTCTATTTGGCACTCAATGTGGCGTTCATCTACGCCTTGTCTCCCGACTCTCTCAACGGCGTCGTGCGGGTGGGCGCGGTGGCGGCACACGCGCTATTTGGCGGCTGGACCGGCGATCTATTCAGTGGAATGATGACGCTGGCTCTCGTCTCCTGCGTAAGCGCCATGTCATTGGTAGGCCCGCGCGTCTATTACGCCATGGCCCAGGACGGTTGCTTTCCGAAAGCGGCGGCACGTCTGCATCCTCGCTGGCGCACGCCCGCCCTGGCCATCCTGTGCCAAGCGGGGGCTTCCGTGCTGATGGTCCTGACCGGAACCTTTGAGGCCCTGATCTATTACATCGGCTTTACTTTAATTCTGTTCGCGGCCTTGGCATCAGCCGGCGTCTTAACAATGAGGAGACGGCCGGACTGGAAGCGCCTGCCGGCGGTGAGTTGGTGTTATCCTGCCGTGCCTGCCTTGTTCATTGGCACTAGCCTTTGGATGCTGCTGGAGACACTGGCTCTTCGACCGAGAGAGTCCTCAATAGGAATGGTAACCGTCCTCTGTGGAGGCCTGCTGTATCTTTGGAAGTTTCGCGGCAGACAAAGCGCGAAAGCACCGCCACCATCGGCCAGATAGTTTGCAGTCAACGGAGTTTTGTCCGCTACTGTTTCCGTCGCGTTGGCCGGTCTCCCGGCTCGATGAGAAGCCTTGTCCGTCGCCAACATTCCGTCCGCCTCTTGTTGACGACAGATCACTGACACTGAACACCAGACACCTATTGTCAATCGAAAATTCCTTCGCCGAGGGCCGTCTGGTCTCGACGGAAGGCAGTGGCTGCGCTATTCATTCTGTGCGGCGCCCAGTTCAACAGATGCGGTCGCTTCCACCTGATTTTCGTTTGACTGGGCATCGTCATGCCGGACGTCCGCCGCTTGCAGCGCTTTTCTTTCGACCTGCCGCTGCTGCCGGCGTTCGCGTTTCAATTGTGCTTTTTCTCGCAGCTTGTTCTCACGCTGTCGCTTCTTAAAAGTCTGGCTGGGTTTTGCCATCAACGCACCTCACGCAGGTCTGGCCTGGACCGGGAATCGGGCTTCAAGGAAACTGTCGTTCGTCGGGACGTCTCGCGCCCTGCTCGCACCTCATCGCTCGGCTCTCGGCGCGTGGGTGGCTCACGAAGCCGGAAGTGTCAGCCTCCCACGCGATCTCCGTGAAATCAACATTCGGATCGAGTCTTGCGCGCCTACTCCCAAGGTGCAGCCACGCGCTAGTCCCGTTCCCGCCTGCAAGAGTCCCAAACCCATCTCGTCCGGACAGCACTCTAGTTGACTTCGGGTGCCTTCGCAAACCACCTAACCAAGCGGGCGCAGGCCTAGTGCTGCAAGGGACGGCGCTTCGAGGGACGCTGAGAACTCCAGTTGGCATGTCTCTTGGCAGGGTTGCGCATCTCGCGGTACTCGTCCAGTTCCTGATCCGAAACCGTGGAACGACGAGGCAGAGGCTGCTCCGCAGTCTCCACTTCAAGTGCCTTCTGCAATTTTTGATAACAGACCGACGCCGCGTCCTGATAGCGTACACGTCCCTCGGTCAGTGCTTGGAGAGAGATGCTGAAAATAAATTCCCGTTGCTCCAGCTTTTTGTCGGTGACGAGGTACGTATAATCCCTGCCGCGCTCTTTGGACCGAAAGCCCACATATTGGATTTGCATGGCACCGCCTTCATGGATCGCCCGGCTCTTGCCCGCCTGGGCGACTCGGGATGACCGCTTCGGCTCCAGTAGCCCCTCAACAAAAAAAGCTCCAGAAACAATTGTTCTGTGGCTTCGACGGTCGATCGTTGGGGATCAAGGGCTTGCTCAACACTAAACAGTGTATCACATTGTGCGTGCATGAAGCTATCCCAAAGTTCACTCCTATGAAGCGGGCGCACAGAACGGCGGGCATCAGGATGTGGCGCGCGTGTCGAATGGCTGCGCTTGTGATATCTTCGCTCATCCCACGCTTGCTGAATTGAGGGCCAACATGCGATTTATGCTCATCGCCGCCGCGTTCCTTGCCGCCGCCACCGCCGCTTCCGGCGCGCCAGCGCCAGGCGCCGGCGCAGACGATTCGCTCGATTGCGTATCGACGAAATGGCGGAGCGCCGAATGAGCGGAGCCGGTTTTTGGAGACTGGGCAGCTTGCGAGACGTCGCGCGTTTCCAGGAATGCCTGAGCTCCTTGGGCCTCAAGATTCCTTGCGACCGCGAGCTGGTGCGGGGTGAGAAATCGCCTCTCGAACAACTCGTGGCTCGCCCCGGCATCCGGATCGGCAACCGCATTGCCGCTCAGCCCATGGAAGGTTGGGACGGAACGGCGGACGGCAATCCGACGGCTCGCACTTTCCGTCGATGGCAGCGGTTTGGGCAGAGCGGCGCGAAGTTGATTTGGGGCGGCGAAGCGGTGGCGGTTCGTCACGATGGACGCGCCAACCCCAACCAACTCGTGGCCGCGCCGCACACGCGGGACGGCCTGGCGCGTCTGCGCGAGGCGCTCGTCGAGGCGCATCGGCAAACCACGGGATCGGACCAAGGTCTGCTCGTCGGCCTGCAATTGACGCATTCCGGACGATACAGCCGGCCCAACGCCGACGACCGGCCCCAGCCACGCATTCTTTATCACCATCCCATCCTCGACCGCCGGCTTGGCTTGCCGCCCGATTATCCCTTGCTGACGGACGGAGAAATCCGCGAGATCATTGCGGACTTTCACGCCGCCGCCCGCCTCGCGCAGGAGATCGGATTTGATTTTGTCGATGTCAAACACTGCCACGGGTATCTCGGCCACGAATTCTTGAGCGCCCACACGCGGGAAGGGTGTTACGGCGGCAGCTTCGAGAATCGCACGCGATTTCTGCGCGAGGTCGTCGAGGGCATCCGAGCCGTCGCTCCAGGCTTGCAGATTGGCGTGCGCTTCTCGGCCTTCGACACCGTGCCTTTCGTCGCCGACCCTGCCCGCTCGCGCCCGCAGGCGCCCGGGCCTGGCATTCCTGAACGTTTTGATGAGTTCATCCCCTACCGCTGGGGATTCGGCGTCAATCCGTTGAATCCCGTAGAAATCGACTTGACCGAGGCGGAGCAATTCTGCTCGCTGCTCGAGCGGCTGGAGATTTGGCTGGTGAACGTCTCGGCTGGAAGCCCGTACTACAACCCGCACATCCAGCGCCCGGCATTCTATCCGCCGTCGGATGGATATCAGCCGCCCGAGGATCCGCTGAGGGGCGTGGCGCGTCAGATCGAAGCGACGCGTCAGCTCAAGCTGCGATTTCCTAATCTGATTATGGTCGGCTCGGCTTACAGTTACCTTCAGGATTTCTTGCCTTACGTCGCTCAGGCAACAGTCCGTGAAGGATGGGTGGACCTGGTGGGCCTGGGCAGAATGGTGCTCACCTATCCGGAGTTCCTGCGGGACTCGATCGAAGGCCGAGCGATTCAGCATCAGAGGATTTGCCGAACCTTCAGCGATTGCACCACCGCGCCGCGCCACGGAATGCCGTCCGGATGCTATCCCTTGGATGGTTTCTACAAGAACTCGGAGTTCGCGGCCCCGCTGCGAGAGATTAAGATGAAATGGAGAAATACGCCATGAACCTCGAAGCCTTCCTCGAGCGTCGCAAGCTACGCCGCCGGGTGCGCGGCATCGCCGCCGTGCTGCTCCCCTACGAACCTGACGGGCGCATTGCGGTCGAGGCCTTCCAGCGTTTGCTGGGCGACGTTCACCGAGCCGGTCTTATGAACGCGGTGAATATGGACACAGGCTATGTCAACTTTCTGACCGACTCCGAGAGACGCGAGGTCTTGCAATGGACGCGCCAGGCCTTGGGCAGAGACGTGCCCTTCGTGGCGGGCGCCTATATTGAGGGCGCGGAAGGTGACCTCGTCTCACTCTATCGGCGAGAAATGGATTCGATTGTCTCCTTCGGCGGCACGCCCATTCTTTTCCAGGCGGCGAGGCTGCACGGCAAGTCCGCGGCAGAAAAGATCGCCGTTTACCGTTCGGCGTGCGAGGGCTACACGCAGGTGATCGCCTTCGAGCTGGGAACGATGTTCGCGCCCAACGGCGAGATCTTTGACGATCAGACCGTACGCGGGTTGATGGAAATTCCCGAGCTGAAAGGGATGAAACATTCATCGCTGGATCGCCTCTTGGAGCTTCGCCGCCTGGCGCTGCGTGACGCGGTCCGGCCCGATTTCGCCATCTACACCGGCAACGATTTGGGCATCAACATGATTGAGTACGGCTCCGATTACCTGCTCGGGCTCGCCGGCTTTGCGCCGGAGAAATTCGCCGAGCGCGATCGCTTGTGGGAAATCGGAGACGCCGGCTATTACGCGCTCTCCGATGCCTTGCAATATCTGGGCAATGTGGCTTTTCGTGAGCCCGTCCCGGCCTACAAACACTCGGCGGCCGTTTTCCTGCACCTCGCCGGACGCATACCCAGTGACTCTCCCCACCCTCAAAACGCGCGGCGTCCCGCGTGGGAGGCGGACATCTTGCGCGATTGCGCCCGCCGCCTCGGTTGCAAGACCGTCTTCGGATAGCTTCCTCGGAAATTCGCGCTCGGCGGCCGATCGTGTCGCATGGCAGGAAGGTCGCAGCCGCGGTCCGCGTCTCTTCTCTGGCAATGATCGCCCGCCGCGCCGTAGGTCATTGATTCCATAGCATAGGCTACCGAGCTAGCCTCTGCCAGGAAAGAGCCGCAGATCCCGCAAGGCGGGACGGTCTGCGCTACCCCCTTTTGAGATTCTTAATGGCCTTTGGATTGAGGCCCATAGATGGAGAGGTGGTTACCGTCAGGGTCATCGAAGTTGGCGACCCACGTGGTGGGCGCGACGCTGCGGGGTTCGTGAGTGAACTGGACTCCTTTTTCTCGCAGCGCTTGGTAGGCGGCGGTCACGTCCTCAACCGAGAAGACGATCTCGCCGGCGCCGGCAACCTGGGCACGCACTCTGGCCGCCGGCTCGCTGAGGCACAGGGTGACCTTGCCGGCGTCCATGAACGCGAAGCCGGGGATCTCACGCTGCACCTTCAGGCCCAGCTTGTCGCGATAGAAACCCAGCGACCGCGTCACGTCTTGAACGCCCAGCATAACGACGCTGACTTGAGTGAGCTTGAAATCCGTCTCTTCCATGTTTGGCTAACCTCCTGGCAGACTGTCAACGGGCAACGAACCACTGACGACGGATTACGGTCAACCGTCGGCTGTCGACTGCTCTTCCCCACGATGTCCGCAACGATCTGCCTGCCGTGAAAACAGCCATTCTCAATGAAGACCTCGTTGCCGTCAAGCAAGTAGATCTCGTTGCCGTCAAGCAAGCGCCGACCGCCGGTTTTGCGGTCCGCGTCTCTTCTCTGGCAATGATCGCCCGCCGCGTTGTAGGTCATTGATTCCATAACATAGGCTACCGAGCTAGCCTCTGCCAGGAAAGAGCCGCAGATCCCGCAAGGCGGGACGGTCGGCGCTACCCGCTCAGCCCGACCTGCTATCGGGAGTGCAGGTCCGGGTTACCGGTAATGAGAACCCTGCTGACAGGGTCGTAGTACGCTCCGCTATGGCCGAGGAGGCGGAGCAGGTAGACGAGAAAACTGGCCTCGGCCTCGCTTCCCTCCACGCGGTAGGTGCCGGGAAATCCGATTTCGCTGCGCTTGAGATACTCGCGAATCTCGTCGCCAGTTCGGAGCTGCCCGTCGGCAACCGTGCGTTCCCAATCGAAGACACCGAGGGACGGTTGCGGTAATCCTGCCCTGAGGTGGAGTAAGGGGTAGTCCCGGTCGGCACGGCCAGCCGCGACTTCCGCCACTTCTGAGGAAACATAGGCGATCGGGACCAGGGGTGTAACACCGGTGGTCACGAACATGCGTGCGTCGCTCCAACCTCGGAGCCCCCCGTCCAGAATAGCCACGTTATTGTGTCCGGCTTGAACGAGGTCCCACCATAGGTGGGCTGCTGCCGGCGTCACGGTGTCGTCGTAGATCACGATGGACATCGCGGGGTGGACAGCGAGCAAACCGAGCTTCTGCGCTACAAGGTCCGCGTTGCGAGGCTGGCGCTCGTTGCGTTCTTCACCGGCGGGCCAGCTCGCCGCGTTCGGAATATGCCCTTTGGCGTAAGCCGCCCCGTTGCGGACATCGATCACTCGGTAGGCGTCAAGGAGCCCGTACCTCTTGCTGAGGAGCCTGGGCATGCACCGCAGGCCCGGATCATCAAATCCTTTCTCGCCCCGGAGGCTGACCAAAAACGCGGCCAGATCGCGCGCATCCGCTCCTTCGTAGGACACACCTCTGAAGAAATAGGATGGCGACAGGACAGCCCCCACCAGGTCCACACGCGGTCGCCGGCCAACGCCCGCCAGCGGCACCATATCCTGGCAATGGAGATCATCACCGTCCGAGCCGTGGCACACCTGGCAGTGCGTCCGGTACAGTCGTCCGCCGTTGTCGAGATTGGCGTCGCCGCGCTTGGTGGGCACCGTCTCCTGGGCAAGCATTGCAAGCGAGATCAGGCTGGCGGCCAGGACGCTCGCCACACTCAGCTTGCGACTTGCGTACCGCACGCGATTCATACTAAACCTCCGACTGCTCCCGCGCTGCGGGACCAGTCACCCGCTTGCGTGACTAGGCCCCCGTTGAGAGGATGGTCGTGCATGCGGTCCAGCTTCTCCAGCGCTTCCTTGCTGAAGGAGTATCGCAGCAGCAAGCCGAACGCAGTGACGGGCGGCACAGCTCTAGCATTGGGATAGGGGGAGCGGCCGCCCGCTCGCCCTATGCCGATCCAAGTGGATTGGCACGCTTGCCCCGCCACTCCGTCGACCGAGACTAACCGGCCCCCCGCGTCCCAGGTGTAAACGTGCGAGCCGATGCCGGGATCTTGTGGCACGCGCGTCCCGCGCGTGATCTTTATAAACGGGCAAGCCCCAGAGGGGTCCCCATCCCGTGGCACGTCACGTTGCCCGCCGCGTCGTACTGAAAGCTGGAGCTGGTGGTCTGGTTGTTGCCGGTCATGCTCCGGATTACTCCGCGTCGACCACGCCATTGAACTTCACTTGCTCGACCAGCACCGAGATCACGGTGCCGCGCTTCAAGTTGACATTCGAGCCCTTTTCGACGGCCCAAACGGTTCCAGCGGCGGCCAGCGCCACAATGCGGCTCGGCCAGCCATTGGCACTGCCGCCCAGCAAAAGCAGCAGCCCGTCCGTCGCGTCGTCGGCCACCTTGCCCGCCAATATGGCCGAGCCGATTTGAAGCAGGACCTTCTTCTTGGACTTCCGCGCGCGAACCATGCCTTCGCTGTCGATCCTGTGGCCCGGGACATCCAACAAGTCGATCTTGGCCGGATCGGGTACGTAGTCCGCTCGCTCGTCATGAATGAAATCAGTGACAAAATAGTGCGGCGGATTTTCGATCGTGTCGAAGACCAGCCCAAGATAACCCGCGCGGTGAAACCACCCCGCTTTGTTCGTGACGATATGCCCGGTGACGACCGAGGCTGTACTGAGGCCGACTCCAGCTTGGACTACCTTGGCCTTAAACGGCGTCCCGGTTTTCATCTTTGAAGAAAGCGGCACCAATATTTCAATCTTCGAAACGGCAACAGACGGCGGCGGTGCGGAGCGCGGCGAATCGTCGGCGTCTTGCGCCCGCGCTGGAGCCGGAAACCAGAAGCAAGAAGCGAGGAGGCAGAAGCAGGAAACCGAAACGCGATACCGCCGGCGCGCTTTTCTTCCCGCCCCTGACTCCTTATGCCTCACTGCTGCTTCTCTCATTTCGCTACCCTATTCAAGGGGCCGCTGATCGTCGTGGCTTCGGACCCCTGCCGCCACTGTCCGTTTCGCGCCCTCATAGACCCACCCACCCTTCAAGGCCGGTATCCACCGGCGAGTGGCCGGGTGCCAGGCCGTAGGTGGCTGGGGGATCAAGGCACAGGGGACATGTATACAGGGCATGGATCAGGCCCCAAGCGTAGCCTTGAGGAGCGCCAAAAGGCGGAGCAAACTCGGCGCCGAACGTACAAGACTGGCCTGGCGCAAGAGTCTGACCGGAGCAAGTGTCGTTCACTATAGCGGCGTACATTTCGGTGGTCAGCGTCCCCATCACAATGTTGTGGGACGATTGGTTCATCAGGGTCATCGTCTGCGGCGTGCTGACCGATCCAGGACTCACGGGGTTCGGCCAGTAAAAGTAGTAGGTCGAGCTCGGGCTCTGCACGAGGGGGTCGTCTTCGACGCCGCAGGTGCGAGGCGTCATCGTCGGCGCCGCAATCGGTGTCTGGGTAAAATTAAACGCGTTGGAAATATCAATTGTGTTGGCATCTCGGCTGCTCAGAGTGGCGATGGGAGCGCCCTTTGCACTCGCCCAAGTTTCCATCAACTTGATAATGGCCTCGAATCCGGCCTGAGAAGACCCATGATAGACGTGGTTACTCCAAGTCGTGGTGTCAGTGAACGGACTGATGATCAAAGCGGGTTCTCGGACCCCCAAGCCAAAGTTGTCGAGAAAAGTCGGGGCTACTGGATCGTAAAACCCACCGTAGTCGTCCCAGGTCACGACGATCACGGAGTTGTTGTAAACGGTGGGGTTGTTGAATACAGCCTGAATGATTTGCCGGGTCCAGTCCTCCCCCGAGCAGAGGGAACTGGCAGGGTGCTCGGTGCCAGCGTTTGGAGTCACAATCAGCACTTCGCCGATCGAGTTGTGCGTCCCGTTCTCCGCCGCAATCGCGTTGACTAGCGTATGCGGATTTCCAGTCCCCACAAACGGGTGCCAGAAATTCCCTCCCGCCCCGGTCATCGGGCAGGCGGTGCTACCCACCGACGAGAGTCCGCACAAATTCTTGATCCCGTTAGCGGCGACCCAGGTGTAGCCCGGAACGTCGAACGCGGCCCCCCAGATCTGGGCGATACGGCCCGCGGCGTTCAACTCACTAACCATGTCGGGAATATCCACGCCCGGACTACAACTCACAATCTGCAGGCTGGGGCTGGAGATCAGACATTGGCCTCCGTTGGGACTGTTCGAGTCAAAGCCCCAGGAATGGTTCTGACCGCCGGCCGTAATGCCAACAATCGCATTGTTCGCAGGTCCGCTCGACGCCGCGATGGTGTACAGGTGATTGGGATACGAGTCGCTCATCACGCTGGGGAAGAGGTTGTCCCACAACAGGTAGGTGTCCGCCAGAAGGGAGTAAATCGGCAAATCGTTCCGCGTGTACTGAGACAAGCTCTCAAAGCCGGCGCCGGTCGTTCCGAACTGGCCTTCGGCCAAGTCAAAATTGTTCATGACCCCGCCATAAACGGCGTAGTGCGCTGTGCCGTAGTCGTGGTTGAGGTCGAAGTGCCCGATATCGGGCAGATGGTAAGCCGTCGAGGTCTGGCCGTTACGGTGAATCACGCTCGTTGTCCCGCCTGACACGTTGGGATACCACCCAAAGTAATGGTTGAACGTCCGGTTCTCTTTGTAAATGATGATCCAGTACTTGACGTTCCCGATGGCGGTGCCCGTGCCGGTCAGGCTGATGGTCTGCGGAGATCCGGCGGCGTTGTCGGTGATGCTGACCGCCCCGGTGCGCGTCCCAGTGGCCGTGGGCGTGAACGTCACGCTGATGGCGCAGGAGGCGCCCGCCGCGACCGAACTGCCACAGGTATCGGTCTCGGCGAACTCGCCGCTGGCGGAGATGCTGGTGATGCTCAACGTCACGGTGCCCGTGTTAGTGAGCGTCGAAGACTGGGGCGCGCTGGCGGTGCCCACCTCCTGAAGGCCGAAACTCAGGCTCGAAGGCGACAGGCTCACGCCGGGCGCCTGCCCCGTGCCCGTGAGGCTGACGGTCTGCGGAGACCCGGCGGCGTTGTCAGCAATGCTGACCGCACCGGTGCGCGTCCCAGTGGCCGTGGGAGT
Organism: Terriglobia bacterium; assembly: GCA_050013575.1. Taxonomy (GTDB): domain Bacteria; phylum Acidobacteriota; class Terriglobia; order UBA7540; family UBA7540; genus DASYXZ01. Next base: position 314,421 of record JBEKEZ010000001.1, read on the forward strand.
GAACGTCACGCTGACGGCGCAGGAGGCGCCCGCCGCCACCGAACTGCCGCAGGTGTTAGTCTCGGCGAAGTCGCCGCTGGCGGTGATGCTGGTGATGCTCAACGTCCCATTGCCCGTGTTGGTGAGTGTCACCGACTGAGGCCCGCTGGTGGTGCCTATCGTCTGAGAGCCGAAAGTCAGGCTCGAAGGCGACAGGCCAACGACGGGCGCTTGCCCGGTGCCGGTCAGGCTGACGGTCTGCGGAGATCCGGCGGCATTGTCGGCGACAGTGACGGCACCGGTGCGGGTTCCGGTGGCCGTGGGAGTGAACGTCACGTTGATGGTGCAGGAGGCGCCCGCCGCGACCGAACTGCCACAGGTATCGGTCTCGGCGAAGTCGCCGCTAGCGGTGATGCTGGTTATGCCCAACGCCGCGTTGCCCGTGTTGGTGAGCGTCACGGACTGGGCCGCGCTGGTGGTGCCCACGCTCTGAAAGCCAAAATCCAGGCTCGGAGGCGACAGGTTCACGCCGGGCGCTTGCCCCGTGCCCGTGAGGCTGAGGGTCTGCGGAGATCCGGCGGCGTTGTCGGCAATGCTGACCGCCCCGACGCGCGTCCCCATGGCCGTGGGAGTGAACGTCACGCTGATGGCGCAGGAGGCGCCCGCCGCGACCGTACTTCCGCAAGTGTTGGTCTCGGCGAAGTCGCCGCTGGCGGAGATGCCGGTGATACTCAATGCCCCATTGCCCGTGTTGGTGAGCGTCACGGACTGGGGCGAGCTGGTGGTGCCCACCGGCTGAGAGCCGAAGCTCAAGCTCAAAGGCGACAGGCTCACGGCCGGCGCTTGCCCGGTGCCGGTCAGGCTGATCGTCTGCGGAGATCCGGCAGCGTTGTCGGCAATGCTGACCGCCCCGGTGCGCGTCCCAGTGGCCGTGGGAGTGAACGTCACGCTGATGGCGCAGGAGGCGCCCGCCGCGACCGAACTGCCACAGGTGTTGGTCTCGGCGAAATCGCCGCTGGCGGAGATGCCGGTGATACTCAATGCCCCATTGCCCGTGTTGGTGAGCGTCACGGACTGGGGCGCGCTGGTGGTGCCCACCATCTGACCGCCGAAAGCCAGGCTCGAGGGCGACAGGTTGACGAGGGGCTCCTGCCCCGTGCCCGTGAGGCTGATGGTCTGCGGAGATCCGGCGGCGTTGTCAGCAATGCTGACCGCCCCGGTGCGCGTCCCAGTGGCCGTGGGAGTGAACGTCACGTTGATGGTGCAGGAGGCGCCCGCCGCAACCGAACTGCCACAGGTATCGGTCTCAGCGAAGTCGCCGCTGGCGGAGATGCTGGTGACACTCAACGTCCCATTGCCCGTGTTGCTGAGTGTCACGGACTGGGCCGAGCTGGTGGTGCCCACCATCTGACCGCCGAAAGCTAGGCTCGAGGGCGACAGGCTCACGGAGGGCGCTTGCCCGGTGCCGGTCAGGCCGATGGTCTGCGGAGATCCGGCAGCGTTGTCAGTAATGCTGACCGCCCCGGTGCGCGTCCCGGTGGCCGTGGGAGTGAAAGTCACGCTGATGGTGCAGGAGGCGCCCGCCGCCACCGAACTGCCACAGGTGTTGGTCTCGGCGAAGTCGCCGCTGGCGGAGATGCTGGTGATACTCAACGCCCCATTGCCCGTGTTGGTGAGCGTTACCGACTGGGCCGAGCTGGTGGTGCCCACCATCTGACCGCCGAAAGCCAGGCTCGAGGGCGACAGGCTCACACCAGGCGCCTGCCCCGTGCCCGTGAGGCTGATGGTCTGCGGAGATCCGGCGGCGTTGTCGGCAATGCTGACCGCCCCGGTGCGCGTCCCAGTGGCCGTGGGGGTGAACGTCACGCTCATGGTGCAGGAGGCGCCCGCCGCCACCGAACTGCCACAGGTATCGGTCTCAGCGAAGTCGCCGCTGGCGGAGATGCTGGTGACACTCAACGTCCCATTGCCCGTGTTGCTGAGTGTCACAGACTGGGCCGAGCTGGTGGTGCCCACCATCTGACCGCCGAAAGCCAGGCTCGAGGGCAACAGGCTCACGGAGGGCGCTTGCCCGGTGCCGGTCAGGCCAATGGTCTGCGGAGATCCGGCAGCGTTGTCAGTAATGCTGACCGCCCCGGTGCGCGTCCCGGTGGCCGTGGGAGTGAACGTCACGCTGATGGTGCAGGAGGCGCCCGCCGCGACCGAACTGCCGCAGGTGTTCGTCTCGGCGAAATCGCCGCTGGCGGTGATGCTAGTGATGCTCAACGTTCCATTGCCCGTGTTGGTGAGCGTCGAAGACTGGGGCGCGCTGGTGGTTCCCACCATCTGACCGCCGAAAGCTAGGCTCGAGGGCGACAGGCTCACGGAGGGCGCCTGCCCGGTGCCCGTAAGGCTGACGGTCTGCGGAGATCCGGCGGCGTTGTCGGTGACGGTGACCGCCCCCGTGCGCGTCCCCATGGCCGTGGGGGTGAACGTCACGCTGATGGTGCAGCTCGCTCCGGCCAATACTGCGCCGCCGCAGGTGGTTGTCTCGGCGAAGTCGCCGCTAGCGGTGATGCTGCTGATACTTAACGATACATTGCCCGTGTTGGCGAGCGTCACGGACTGGGGCGCGCTGGAGGTGCCTACCTCCTGAAGGCCGAAACTCAGGCTAGAAGGCGACAGACTCACCACCGGCGCAGGAGGCGGCGTGCCCCCTTCACCGCCTCCACTGCCGCAACCGGCCAGCGCCAGCGCCACCACCGCCACTACTACGACCGCTGCAACTGTTTTCGTTTGCCTCATCCAGTTTCCAGGGTGTTGCCATTGCGACGCCTCTCTCCCACCGAGGGCGGCGCACTGAGTTTTAGACGCTTGGCCGTCCACACTAGTTGCGCATTTTACCAGCGTGGACCGATTCTTGTCACACTCCTCTCCTGGTTCCGTCCGGTAAGGATTCGGGCTCGGCCTAAGGATTCAGTCTGGGCCTTTTGACAAGGTCGTTCTAGGCAAAATCGGCATCGGCAAGTTGCGCCTTCCCTTCGTTCGGGGAGACAAGGCCGCTCGGCACCAATCCAAAACGATAGCGCTCGAACGCCGTTTCGAGCTTGGCGCATGCCGTGCCGCGCGCGGCCACCCCGGCCCGATTCCGGCATGGGTCCGGGACCGAATCGGTGCGGGGCGAGCCGGGGCGGGCTGAGGGGCGACATTTTCTTGACGCCGATCCCGCCGAGCGGAATCCACACTGCCAACAGGGCCTTCAACCAGGGCGGAGAAGTACTTGCTACATATTAACTCATGCGTACTACACGGCAGCCGAGGAACTCTCGAATGAAACTATTGAAACTTTTGCAACTTTTGAAACTATTTTTTTTATCTGCTGGAAATAAAGAAGTTGCGCGAAAATAAAATTTGCAGAAATTTGCGATTTTGGGAAAAGTGTGGCATTTTGCCCCACCGATTCCATTTTTCATAGGCCCCAAAAAATATCATAGATTCCGAAAACTTCGGCGACAGAATTCCTCAAGGAATTCACAGGCTGAGGCCTTCCCAGCGGCGTCCTTCGGCGTCATGCTCGATGAGGGTTCCCACGAACCAGGCACGGCGCGATCAGACGGCAACTTCGAGCCCCTCACGACCAACCGCCAGGGCGACCTGAAGGTCCAAGTAAACTTAATGCGGGGGGCGGGAATCGAACCCGCACAGCCCTTGCGGGCCGAGGGATTTTAAGTCCCTTGCGTCTACCAATTCCGCCACCCCCGCGCGTAGTGACATTATACTTGTCCTCGCATCGAAACAATAGAGAAGCGCGCCGAGCTTCGTGGAGCATGGCGCTGCGTCGGCAGCGCGTTTCCGTTGATGGGCTCATCCGTCCGCCGAGCGAAACAGATGTGCCGGCGCTGGCCGCGAAAACTGCGCCGGCTGGCGGCCAAGGCCAGTTTGAGCGCTTCAAGACCAGCCACGATTTCGACGGGACCGTGCGCAGCCCGCAATGGCCAAGGTAGAAGCGTCGGCGCTAGGCGGCAGGCCCGCCCGCGGCCGCTGTCGGTTACACGGCGGCGAGCTTCTTGGCGATTTCCTTCACGTAGTGCAAATCGAGTTTGCCGCTGCCGAGGAACGGGAGGGCATCAATGGGGAAGAAATTTTCTTTGCGCGGCAGCCACAGTCTAGGCAGGCCGGAATCGCGCAGTCGCTTCAGCAAATCATCAATGGGCGTGCCGAGCGCCGTGTGCAGCACGACCAGTTTCTCTCCCTTCTGTTCGTCGGGGATTGAAGTCACGACCAGTTTTGGCTCGACAGCGCCCAAGGCCTTGTGCAGCGCGTCTTCCACCTGGAGGTGCGGCACCATTTCGCCGGCGATTTTGGAGAAGCGCGAGAGCCGGTCGGTGATGGTGATGAATCCGTCTTCGTCGACGCGCGCGATGTCGCCCGTGACGTACCAACCGTCTTGCAGTATGACCTGGCGAGTTTTTTCCGGCTCGTTCAGATAGCCCATCATCACGCTCGGACCCTTGACGAGCAGCATGCCCTCGTGGTCCGGCCCGAGCTCAGCAAACGATTCCGGATTAACGACACGCACGGCGACTCCCGGAATCGGTTGGCCGACTGTGCCCGCTTTGTGACCGAGCTGTGTTTCGTCTGGCCCGGAATATCCCGGCGCGCCCGCCGCGACGACGGGAGAGAGTTCCGTGCAGCCGTAACCCTCAAACAAATCCTTGCCGAATTTTTCTTTGAAAGCCTGAGCGAGCTCCGGCTTCATCTTTTCCGCGCCTACGACGGCGAATCGGAGAGCAGCGAAGTCCCGGCGAGCGCAGACTTGCACGTACCTCCACGCAAACGTGGGCGTGCTGACCAAGAGCGTGACGCCGTACTTCTGGCACAGCTCGCCGACCTTGCGCGCTTCCAGCGGATTGGCGTGATAAACCGCGCCGAACCCGGAGAGCATGGGCAGCCAGAGCCCGACGGTGAAACCGAAGGAGTGGAAGAAAGGAAGAATCCCCAGCAAGCAATCGTTGCGATCGACGGCGATGGCCTGCTGAATACCCTCGACGTTGGAAACGATATTGCGATGGCTCAGCATCACGCCCTTGGGAATGCCGGTCGAGCCGCTGGAGAAAATTACCGTGGCGAGCGAATCCAGGCTTGCGTCGCGGGGCAAGAGCCAAGCGTGCAAGGCGAAGCGCGGCAACAGGCGCGCCGCCAGCGCATAAGCAATTTTCGCCGAGGAAGAGAAATCCTTCGCCGCGTCTTCGATCATCACCATCCCGGGATGGCGCGGAATCGAGAGCCGCTCGAGAAGCTTCTCGGAGGTGAAGATGGTTTTCATTTCGCAACGCTCAATGGCCGTGGCGATGGCCTCTGCCGAGGCGGTGTAGTTCAGGTTCACCGGAACACGGCCCGCCAGGCTGATGCCTATGTTTAAGAGGGCCGTGGGCACCGAGGGCGGCAAGAGAACTCCCACCATTTTTTCATCACGGCAGCGTTCAAGGATCATCCGGCGGAAAAGCATCGCGCCGACGAGAGTGCGGCCAAAGTTCAATCGTCGACCGGAAGAATCGGCCATGGCGAAGCGGTGCCAGTTGCGCCGCGCCGAGTCCAGGAAAAGTTCGGGCAGCGGGCGCTGGGTGGCATCGCGTCGCGCAAAGGCGTCGGCGCTCAGCGTCATGACGGCCTGGCGAACCTGGAAAGCGGTGGAATCGCCCGCCAGCGCCTTGCCCAGGGTTATTGTGACCGGATAAGGAATCCGGCGCGGCCACTTGAAAAAGAATTTCCCGCGCTCGTAGCTGAAGATGCTGCCCCAAACGCGGTCGAGGTGGATGGGAATGATGGGCACATCGAGCCCGCGCGTGATGCGCTCGAAGCCGTGGCGGAAACCGAGGAGATTTCCGGTGCGGCTGATGGCGCCTTCGGCAAAGATACAAACCAAATCCCCCTGCCGCAGCCCGGCCTGCGCCTCGCGCAGCGATTCCACCACCTTTCTCGGCGGATCGTTCTCCGCAATCGGAATCGCACCCATGAGTTTTGCCAGCCAGTGCACGCCGGAAGTTTCGTAAAAGTGACGGTACATCAAGAAACGAACGAAGCGCTGCGTACAGGCCCCGATCAGGAAAGGGTCAACATAGGAGATGTGATTGCACACCAGCAGCGCCGGACCGCGCTTGGGCAGGTTCTCCCCGCCGAGCACCCGGACGCGATAGAAAGTGTGAGCGAGCAACCAGAGACACAAACGGATGGTGAAGTCGGGCAGCACCGTCATAATGTAGGCTGTGGCGGCAAACGAAATCACCGCCATCACCAGCAGGATTTCGTTGGGCTGTAGATTCGCGGGCCCGGAGAGCAGATTAAACAGACCCGCGCCGAGAACCACGCCGGTGAAGGTGAGAACGTTGGAGGTGGCGATAACGCGGCCCTTGGAATGTTCACCAGCGCGCGCTTGCAGGAATGACTGGAGAGGGATGATAAAAATCCCGCCGGAAAATCCGATCAGGAAGTGCCCGGCGATGGCGTGTGCAAAAGAGTGGTGAGCGAAATAGAGGTAGACGCCGAAGATACCCAGTCCGACTGACCCGATCGGAACCAGTCCCAGTTCCACCTGGTCTCCCGAAAGCTTACCAGCGATGAAGGCGCCCAACGCGATTCCTACCGAAACCGAAGCCGTCAGGTAGCTGATGCCCGTGGCACTCAAATGGAGCAGATCATGACCGTAGCCGATGACGTTCTGGAGATAGACGGCGCCCAGGAACCAGAAATAGGCGATGGCCAAGACTGTCTGGAAGAGCGCACGCGAAGCCCGGATTTCTGCGAAGTCGTGCCAGAATTCCCCCGCGAGGTTGAGGCGGAATTTTTCGCCCCGGCTGATCGGCGGCACTTTCGTGACGCCCACGGCCAGCAGCAATCCGGTCAGAGCCGTTCCGACCAGGATCGCCACGGGGATGTAGTTGGCCGGCCGGAAGTAGTCGAACAGGAAGCCGGCGGCCACCGGCCCGAGGACGATCATGCTGTAGACCGTCAGTTGCATCAGGCCGTTGGCGCGCGAAAGGTCTTCGTCCGGAAATATCTGGGGCAAGATGCCTTCCTTGGCCGGGTCGAGGAACGCGGCGTGAATGCCGAGCAAGAGGAGGGCGCCCAGCATGGCGTTGATGTGGCCGATGAACATCGCATAAGTGGCGAATGTCAGGATTACCGCCTCAATGATCTTCAACGAGATGATGACGTGGCGCTTTGAAAAACGGTCTGCGACTTGACCCGCGTACGAAGAGAGAAAAATGTAGGGCAAGACGTATAGTGCTGTGCCCCACCCAATGACTCGGGAGCGCGCCGCCTGATTAGTGAGGGTGGCTGCGGCGTAGAAGAAGAGGGTTTGCTTAAAGGTGTTGTCGTCAAAAACCGCCAGCGCCTGGGCAGCGAGGAGATTCGCAAATCCAGGCCGTTTCAAAACTCGAGAATATCCTTGAGCTGGGGCGGACATTGCTTTGTATCAGTAGCGTCTCTGCGGACTCGGCGCTCAGAAAAGACTCAACACGGAGGGCACTGAGACGCTCCGTGTTCTCTTTGCTACTAATCCCGAACTTCTGCTCGGCGCGCGAAGAATTGTCTTTCGCTCGCCACTTGCCACTTTGGCCAAGTTTGGCTGCGGCCACGGGCCGGGCTGCGTTAAAGCCTGGGGAAGCCCGGAGAGCACAGAGGCCCTCGTTATCGCTGCGGCCAGGCCGCACTATACGACATGTTATCCGAACTTCCTAGCGGGCGGCTAAGTACGAGATCAGCCGACGGACCCGTCCACCGAAGGCCAACCAACAGTATCATTGCACATCGTTGCCACCTCGGCGAGACAGGTTAACGGGAAAGTTGCAGACGGGCTACATAGGGCATGACAGTTTCGGAAGTGTCACAACGCTGAGTTGGGAGTAGAATTGCACTCAAGCCGGGCATGGGTAGCCCAGATCCCAGGCCGCGCTTTCTTATAGGTCGAATCCGCATGGACGTCCGCATCAGTAAAGAGAGTGAGGTCCCGCTTCGTCACCAGGTCGCAGAGCAAATCATCTTGCTGATTGCGACCGACAAGTTGAAACCCGGCGAGGCTTTGCCCAGCGTGCGCGAGTTGGCGCGGCGGCTGAAAATCCACCACAACACAGTCAGTGAAGCTTATCAGGACCTGGTGCGCCGCCATTGGGCGGTGAGTCGGCGCGGCAGCCATCTGGTGGTGATTCAACCGTCCGAAGGGTCCCCCGGAGTTGAGGTGCGTCGAGACCTGGATGACTTGATCAATCAAACGATTGAGATGGCTCGACGACATGGCTATTCACTGCAAGCGCTTCGCGAAGCAGTACGGCGGCGCTTGCTAGCCCAGCCACCCGACCACATTCTGGTGGTGGAGGAGGAGCCGGGGCTGCGGCAATTGTTGGAAGCAGAGATTCGAGAAGTCGTGCGCTGGCCTGTGGCCGGGTGCTCGAGGGCGGACTTGGCAAGCCATCCCGGCCTTGTAATCGGCGGGCTGGTGGCAACACCGCAGTATGCGGTCGCAGACACGGAACCACTCGCGCCGAAGGATCGTCCCGGAGTCCCCATCGCTTTCTGCGCCGCGGACGAACACGTGAATCTGGTCCGCAAGTTGCGCGATCCGTCCGTGATTGCGGTCGTGTCGGTCAGCCAGCTTTTCCTTCAGACGGCGCAAGGATTCTTGGCCCCCGCCGTCGGGCGCCGGCACACGCTCGCCCTGTACCGCCTGCCGCTCGAAAGCCCGGGTGTACTGCGCGGCGCCGACGTGGTTTTCTGCGACTCCATCGCCATGCGGCAGGTTAAGCATTCGAATCGCATCCACTATCGCCTGGCGGCGAGCGGGTCTCTGGATTATCTTTCCAACGCTATGGAGTCTTACCAGAAGGAGCAAGGAGGCAGGAGACAGAAGACAGAAGTCAGGATAAAGGCTAAGAGTTGAGAGTTAAGAGTCAAAGCGTAAGTCCGCGAACATCTTTCGACTTTCGGTTCTGAACTCTTAACTCTTAACTCTCAACTTCTGTGGAGGTTTTCGTGGTCCGACTCGAGTCGCTGGTGGAGTTTCAGAATCATTCCGGCAAATGGCTGCGTGGCATGATTCACCGTCCTGCCACGAGTTCGCCGCGCACGCGCGTGCCGGGTGTGGTTTTCTTCCATGGCTTCACTGGCGACCGCATGGAGTCGCATTGGATGTTCGTGAAGTGCGCGCGCGCCTTGGCCAAAGCGGGCATCGCCTCGCTGCGATTTGACTTTTACGGCTCCGGCGAGTCGGAAGGAGAATTTCGCGAGGTGACGCTCGACGGCGAGATCGCTGACGCCCGAGCCGCGATCGAGTTCTTTCGGCGGTGGGTTGCAATTGACCCGGCGCGCACCGGGCTTCTTGGGATGTCGATGGGCGGCGCCGTTGCCGCGTGCGTTGCGGCGCCGACCCGCGTACGGGCGCTGGTGTTGTGGTCGGCGCTAGCGCATCCCGCCCACCTGCGCACTCTGGCGGAAATCAAGACGGTTTCTGTCGCGGGCAGCGATGAAGACCGGGACTATGGCGGACACCTTGTGTCGCAGCGCTTTCTCCACGATATCGAAAAGGTTGAGCCATTAAAATCAATTGCCCGCTTCAAGCAGCCCACTCTGATCATTCATCCGGAAAAAGATGAACACCTCCCTCTCTCCCACCCGGAGGATTATTTGCAGGCGGCGGGCAGCGTTACGAAAGAGAAAGTGATCATTCCCGGCGCGGACCACACGTTCACGTCGGTCGAGTGGGAACGCGAAGTGATCGAACGCACGGTGGAGTGGTTTCGCAAGTACTTGTAGGAGCAATTCATGAATTGCCCCTGAGGGCGGATCGTAAGGAGAGTTTCCGAATGACATCTTCCAATCGCACGCTTTGCTCGATGGCCATTCGCCATCTGATGAATGGTTTGGTGTTGGTTTCTCTGGTGGGCACAGTGACCTTGCTGCCGCGGCCTCTGAAGGGAGCCGATTGGTCCACCCTTTTCACGGCTCAAGATGTTCACAAGTATCTCTCAACTGGAGAGGGCCGGGCGGAGGCTTTGAAGTTCTGCCGCCGGATGGGTATTTCCAAGGTCTATATCGAGGTTTTCCGCGACGGATATCAGGCCGACTCCGACATTCTGAAGACATCGCGCGATGAGTTTCGTCGAGCCGGCCTGAAGGTTTCGGGGTGTGTCACCACGACAGGGCTCGGCAAGCCTTCTACCGGCTGGAACGTCGTGGCGTGTTACACCAACCGCGCGAACCGCTCTCGCCTGGCGAAGATCTTCCAATCGGCGGCTGAGATCTTCGATGAAATCATGATCGACGATTTTTTCTTCACCGATTGCGAGTGCTCGGAATGTGCCGCGGCAAGAGGCGGGATGAGCTGGCGGGAGTATCGGAAGAATTTGATGCTCCAAGTCAGCCGCGACTCCGTGCTGGGGCCGGCGCGGGCGGCGAATCCCAACGTGAAGATTATTCTGAAATATCCCCAGTGGTATGACAAATTCCAAGACCGCGGCTATTCGGTCGCGGAGGAGTCGGCGCTATACGACCGGGTCTGGGTCGGCACCGAGCTCCGCGATCCGAGCTCGGATGAATGGGGACACACCCAGCAGTATCGCGGCTTCTTTCTGTATCGCTGGCTCACGGACGTGGCGGGAACAAAGAACGGCGGCGGTTGGTTCGATCCCTACGGGACCGATCCTACTTTTTACCTCGACCAGGCCTACGTGACACTGTTGGCGGGCGCTCCGGAGACTTTTCTCTTTCACTACGGCGCGCTCGCTTCAGAATATCCCGCCCAGGCCGAAGCCCTCGCTGCGGAGCGTCCTAAACTCGACAACCTGGGAAAGCTGATCACAGGGTGGCACGGAATCCCCGCCTATAAGCCGCCCTCGAGCGATCCGGGCGACGAAGCTTATCTGTTTGACCAGATTGGGATGCTGGCCATACCGCTTCAGCCGACCTCGCACTTTCCCCAGGACGCGCCCGCCGCCATTTTTGCAGCTCATGCGCTCGAGGATGCAGAGTTTGTTCCCAAGCTGGTGCGCTTCTTGAATGCCGGGCACACCGCTCTGGTGAGTGAAGGCCTGGCCCATCTGTTGGACGGCGACCCTCGCTTGCCCGCGCCAGACTCGATCAGTCTCGCGAAGGGCGAGCTGTTCAAGACTGTCCGCGAAGGCAGCGGCACACTTGATGTTTTTTCTGATGCCCTTCCTCACCTGACCTATGTGGACGCCCAAAACAAAACCCAATCACTCACGCCAAAGCTGCGCGCCGCATTGGCATCACTGCGGAGCGCTGTGGCGGGCTTCGAAGTGACTTCTCCCGACGCGCCGCCGCGCGTGGCGGTGTTTCCGATCGGCTCACGCGTAGCGGTCGCGAACTTTACCGAGTTTCCTGTCGCGTGCCATCTCGCCATTCCCGGCTCCAGCGGAAAAGCGTTTCATCAGGTGTTCGCCGCCTCAGGCGCATCGCTGGAGGAAGATGCGGCCACGCTGGGATTGCCACCGCACGGGCTGCTGGTGGTTGAATGAACCGCCCCCGGTGGTGGGCCAGCTTCCGAGTGGCCGACCACTCGCTCCGGTAACGGTCCAAATTTCCCGGGTGCTTATCGAACACCTGACCGATGCTCGCACACATGGCGTCAGTTGCGTGCTGGTGGAAGACCAATAGTTCTGGGCGCGGACTCGCAGCCGTAAGTTTGTTGAACAACCGGCTGCTGTGCCCTTCAGCGCAAGTTGTCCACGAGATAGAGCTCAGATGAAAGCCGAGGAGACGGATATGCGAAGTACTTGAGGTCGGGCGTCACAACAACTGTTGTTCCTACCTCGGCTTCTGCTTTGAACCGTTTCCACACTTCTCGATGGCCGCTGGCCAAGTCCACCAAGGTGAGCACAAGTTCCCCGCCGGTCGGTTCGACTACCAGCAACGATCTTCCGCCATTGGTGAAACGGACCGGGTACTCTGGGTCGAGCACCCCTTTCACAGCGACCGGCGGGCTCCCACCCACACGATAGAGGGAAATGCCTCCTCGCTCCTCCCGTAGTGCCACCGTTTCCCCGTCGGGCGAAAGGACCGGAAATGAATTACGGCCGTTGGCCTTCACCAGGATTGGAGGTCCGCTCGCCACCCGCTGAGTGTAAACGTTCCAGTCATTTTGGAGGGTCTGCCCCTCGTAAGCAATCTGGCGGCCGTCGTCGGACCAGACCGCGTGGTTGAAGGAGACTAGTCCGGGCGTGGGCAGCTCCTCCGTCTCCCCCAGCTCGATGGGCTGAAGCAGCAGCTTGCGGTCTCTTCGATTACACGCGACAGTCAACTTGCCGTCAGGCGAGATGGTCGCATCGCCAAGGCCCAGGCGGACCGCTGCCGAGCCATCCGTGCGCCGGTAATAGGCCAAATTGTCACCCGCTGTGTAAATAGAGACTTCTCCCTCTTCATTAAAGCTGATCAAGCGCCCGTCGGAAGAGATCGCAGTGGGAATTGTGTCGTCAAGCCAGGAATAGGGGTGCTCTGCCCGATCGCCAGGGAACAGACCCAGCAACTGACTACTCCAGGTGTCATGGGACAAGAGCACGCGCCCGTCCCTGGCAATGTCGTGCAGACGCACGGAGGGCAGCATCAACAAGGTTCTTTCCTTGCCCGAAAGCGTCACGGCATAAATCGCGCTGGCCCAACCCCCAGAGCCGGTGGCTCCTCCAAACCACACTTCCTTCCCATCCGGTCTCCAGGCCAATCCTTCGAGACTCGTCCGCTGCTGGGAGAGCACCGTTCGCTTGCCGCTGAGATCCACTAACTCAATCGCACCTAGGTCATCACCAAAAACTGGGTGGTTCTCGAAGGCGATCAAGCTACCGTCCGGAGAAAATCTGGGGTGACCGAACCAGCCGGCCTTCTGCTCGCACAGCAGATGTCCGGGCGGATACTCCAGCCGGGCTCCGTCCGGCGAGTAGATCGATACCACCAACTGCTTTCCGTCGGGACTCCAATCGGCATAAGCGACGTGCCCTGCCAAAGCGCGGGGCGCTCCTCCGGCCAGGCTCACCGTCGCCAGAGTCCCCCCGCAATCCATAAGGAAGACGGTTTCGCATCCCTGCAAAACTGCCAACTCGTCAGAAGAAGAGACCGATGCAATCGCTCCTGACGCTATTCCCAAGGGCCGCGACTCCGGACTGCCCACTCGCGCGGTGGCCACCTGCGGAGGCTCGCCCTCCCATTTGCCGCTGTACATGATGGTTTGTCCGTCGTGGGAGAAGCGCGCCGCCTGGAGGATGCCCTCACGAAAGGTAACCGTGGTGTAGTGAACCTGAGGCTGAGCGTGCCTGGTTAGAAAAAATGCGCCGCCGGCAACCAGCGCGATGAGTGCTACCAAGGCCCAGGGCAGGATTCTTGCTGCCGTTTTCGACGCCACGGGCGCCGCCTGGGCCACAAGCTGGGAAGCCGCGATCCACTTCAGCTCCAGCCTCACGTCGTGGACCGCCTGGAAACGCTCATCCGGGTTCTTCGCCAGGCACGTTGTCACCACGTGCTCGAAGGCCGGCGGCGTGAGCGACTGAATGGCCGAGATCGGCTCCGGGTCCTTTTCCAGAATCGCGCTGGCCACGCTGGCTTGGCTCTTGCCCTCAAACGGCCGTTTGCCGGTTGCCATTTCGTACAGGACCACGCCTAGCGCAAACAGGTCGGATCGCGCGTCGGCGTTCTTACCCTCAATTTGCTCCGGCGACATATACTGGACAGTGCCCATCACCGTGCCCGCCCTGGTGAGAGGTGGACCGGGACCGGGTCCGCTCACGGTGGGGGCAGCCGATAATACCGGCGCGTTCGATGGCCCTGCCTCCCAGTCCGCCGCCGTGGCCTTCGCCAACCCAAAGTCCATCAGCTTGACGCCGCTTTGGGTCAGCATAATGTTGCCCGGCTTCAGATCGCGGTGAACAATTCCCGCCCGATGCGCCACCTCCAGCGCCTCGCTGACCTCCATTCCAATCTTCAGGATCTCCTTCAACGGCAGCGCACCCTTTTTCAATCGCTCTGCCAGCGACTCTCCCTGCAAATACTCCATCACCAAAAAGTCGACGCGGTCTTGGTGCCCAACGTCGTGCAGGGTACAGATGCGGGGATGATTCAGCGACGAAATGGCCCGGGCCTCACGCTCGAAGCGCTCCTTCAGATCCGGATTGGATGAGAGATGCAGCGGCAGGACCTTGATCGCCACGTCGCGCCCCAGCCGCGTATCCCGGGCGCGATAGACCTCTCCCATGCCGCCCGCGCCGATGGCGGATTTGATCTCGTACGGGCCGAGCTTGGTGCCGACGTTTAGTGGCATGGGTGCAAGTGGATTGTACAGGAGATGGATGCGCTCTAGTCAACAGCAGCGAAAAAGGGCGTGTCGTCCGCCCGTCCAGTTCAGTGAACGTATGGGTCAGACGTAAATGCGGGTCGCCCTCATCACATTCTGGCGATCGTGCCCGGATGACGGCGTACCCGGAAACTTCCACGGTTCCGGTACGCAGCGGTCTTCAGGAATCCGCCTGGGGAAACGCCCTATTGGAAATCTGACCGACAGCCCTGGTCTCTTTTCTGTTCCGGGATTTCGAGTCGTCTGATATTCTCGGAAGCCGCCTTCGGCGAAACGATGCGCAAACCCCACTCAACAGTGACAGTACTTCTGCTGATCGGCCTGTCTGCGGCTGTTGGTTCGCTCTCTGCCCAAGAGACAGGGCGGGCGAAAACCGAATCGACGACGGCCGCCGCGCCTGCCCAATCAACGGCTCGGCCGCGTGCAACCCACACCCACAAGTTTTGGGACGAAGAAAATGTGGCGCTGTTCACCGGCGTGGCGCTGGCGCGGGGCTTTGACTACAGTTCGACCCAACATTTCCGCGAGCGCCGCGTGAACGAAGTTCTCCTGACCAACTCCATTGTAGATAACAAGCCGCTCTTTGCCGGAATCGAGCTCGCCGGCACCGCGGTGTCAGTCGCCGTCTCTTACTGGTGCCACCACAAGGGCCATCACCGAGCCGAGCGATGGGTGTCGATTGTTCACGTCGGCGTCGGCACTTTTGGTGACATCCGCAACTACGGTCTGTCAAACCTGAACCGCCCGGGAAAGCAGTAGGCACCGAGCAGAACGCAGCTTGCGGGGATGCCTGCGCCCGCATCTTGCCCATCTTGACTTCCCACGCATCACTGGGCACAATTTCCGCAGTCCCGTGCATCTGGTGGCGGCCGGTTCGGGCAGGGCGCTCGCGTCCATGTGCTCGCTCTCTATCTCTGAGGTGAAGTGAATATGCGAAAGGTCAGTGCAAGCTTGCAGCTTCGCGGATTGTTGTTGGTCGGTGGCCTCGCCTTGGCGCTCTCCAGCATTGCGGTGCTCCATCGGTCCTATGGTCAGGGCGCAAGTGAAAACCCACCCGCAGCGCCTCCTGTAGCGCCTGTTCAGCCGGTGACGGAAGAATACTTCGGCACACAGGTGGTTGACCCCTACCGGTACATGGAAAACCTGAAGGACCCCGCAGTTTCCGACTGGTTCAAGAAGCAGAACGATTACACGCGCGCTCAATTGGCGGCCATTCCAGGACGGGCCGCGCTTCTGGCCAAAATCAAGCAGCTTGATGAATCGGCTCCGTCGCGCGTGTTTGACGTGCATCGCCTTCCCAGCGGCCGCTACTTCTACCAGAAGCGTCTCGCTTCCGAGGACATTGCGAAGATTTACATGCGCGATGGCTTGGCGGGCGATGAGAAAATGCTCGTGGACCCTGCGAAGTTCGCCAAAACCGGTGGCCCCCATTTTGCCATCGATTACTACGCTCCCTCGCTCGACGGCCGCTACGTGGCTTTTGGCGCGTCCCCGGCCGGCTCAGAGGACGCAGTGCTGCGTGTTGTGGATGCAGCCACCGGGAAGGAAACGGGCGACGTCATCGACCGAGCGCAGTTTGGAAGTCCAGCGTGGCTGCCGGATGGTCGTTCGTTCGCATACAACCGGCTTCAAAAGCTAGCGCCGGATGCGGCGCCCACCGACCGTTATCTCAAGAGCCGCGCTTACCTGCACGTGCTGGGCGCGAACCCGGACAAGGACCCGCTGGTCTTCGGCTTCGAAGTCTCTCCCACAGTTGCAGTGAAGGCGGAAGACATCCCGTTCGTCGGCGTCGTGCCGGAGTCGCCGTATGCGCTCGGTGTGATCGCGCACGGAGTCCAAAACGAGTTGACGATGTATGCCGCGCCGCTCGATTCGTTGGGCAAGGCGGACATTCCCTGGAAAAAGATTTGCGACGTTGATGACGACGTGACCGAATTCGACGTTCACGGCGACGAAATCTATCTTTTGTCGCACAAGGATGCCTCGCGATTCAAAGTGCTTCACACCAAGCTCTCGGACCCCAACGTCGCTCAGGCGGAGGTGATCGTGCCGGCCAGCGGAACCGTGATTGGCAACCTCGCTGCCGCCCAAGACGCGCTCTACGTGCAGGAGCTCGACGGCGGCGTCGGGCGCTTGGTGCGCGTGCCCTATGGCGCCAGCCCCGAGCCGGTCGCGCTGCCTTTCGACGGCACCGTCGCGCTCGCGGCAACGGACCAGCGCGTGCCCGGGACTCTTCTGGAAATGGCCGCGTGGACGAAGGCCAACAAGATATACGCCTACGATCCCCAATCCAAGCGAGTCACAGACACCCAGCTTCAGCCCATCGGCCCTTACGACGATCCCAAGGATCTGGAATCTGTGGAAGTGAAAGTGAGGAGTTACGATGGCACGATGGTGCCGCTCTCCATCATTCACAAGCGGGGCTTCCGGCTGGACGGCTCGCATCCTACGCTGCTGCGCGGCTACGGCGCTTACGGCATCACCGAAGATCCGGAATTCGATCCGAAGCGAATTCCCTGGTTTGACCTCGGCGGCGTGGTTGCCGTCGCGCATGTGCGCGGCGGAGGCGAACACGGTGAAGACTGGCACTTGGCGGGCAAAGGACTGAACAAGCAGAATACCTGGAAGGATTTCATTGCCTGCGGAGAGTACCTGATTGCGCATCGCTACACGGACGCCGCGCATCTGGGCGCGCTGGGCGGCAGCGCGGGAGGCATCACCATTGGCCGCTCCATCACCGAGCGGCCGGATCTGTTCGCGGCGGCGATTGACGCGGTGCCGGCGTCCGACATGGTGCGCTTCGAGTTCACTGAGAACGGCCCGCCGAACATTCCGGAATTTGGCACGGTGAAGACCGAAGAAGGCTTCAAGGGACTCTACGCCATGAGCGCCTATCACCATGTGGTGGATGGAACGAAGTATCCGGCGGTCATGGTGACCACGGGCTTCAACGATCCGCGCGTCATCTCGTGGGAGCCGGGGAAAATGGCGGCGCGCTTGCAGGCCGCCACCGCGAGCGGCAAGCCGATCCTGCTGCGCGTGGACTATGAAGCAGGCCACGGATTCGGCTCCACCAAAACGCAGCGCCAGGAAGAACTGGCTGACGAGTTCAGCTTCCTGCTCTGGCAATTCGGCGTGCCGGGATTCCAACCAGGCAAATAGCAACCCGCAACAGGAAGCGTGCGCAGCACTGAGTTTCGACACAGCGGTTTCGATGGCGAGCCGTGTGCGGTGAACTCCCACAACTCCACACCGGTCAATCATTGCAATTTTACGGTTTGCTGGGCGTTGGCTGGGGCGCCTCGTTCTTCTCGAGGCGGAAGCCGATTGGAAAACTCCCCACCGTCACTGGCAGTTTGCCCATGAATGGAATCTCGCCAAAGATGGCGCGGACCATGGCGGTTTCGGCACCGGGATAATACTCATAGGCTAGCGCGTAGCTCGGCAATTCAGGGATGTAGTTCAGAAGGTACGGGCTGCCGAAGAGCGCGAACACGAACGTGCCTTTGTGTTGGGCCAGAGCGTGCAGGAGATTCTGCTGGACATCGTCCAGGCCGATTGCGCCTTTGTAGGACGCAATGCGAATCGAGCACGAGACGACGATGGTCTTATACGAGCCGGCGAGCTCGCGAATCAGCGCCGCTTCGCTGGCGGAAATCGAGGGCGAGACCCAGGCATAAACCGTTTTCGGATGGCGCTTCATAAACTCGGAACGAAAAATGGCGCCCGCGTAGCCGGGGTTTTCCTGATCGCTGGCGTCCACAAAATTTACCAGCAGCACTTGGTCGTCGTCGTTCAAATGTAGCGGCAGCACCTTCTGGTCGTCCTTCACCAGCGTCAACGCATGCTCGATGATCTCCTGCGATTTCTGCTGCGCGGCAGGGCTGCCCACCAGAGTGTCAATCTGATCCAGACCCGATTTCCGTGGGGCGCTCAGTCCCGCCCACGCTTTCGCCGCGAGCAGGCGCCGCACCGACTGGTCGATGCGCTCGATGGTGATCTCGCCGCTCTTCACCGCGGCCTGGAGCGCCGCAAACGCGCCCGGAAGATCGACTGGTTCGAGAGCCACGTCGGCGCCCGCCTTGATGGCCATCACCGGCGATTGAGTCGCGCCGAAGTTTGAAGTGATGGCGTGCATGGGAAGAGCGTCGGTGAAGACCAAGCCTTGGAAGCCGAGGTCCCTGCGCAAGAGGTCAGTGGTGATAGCGCCCGAAAGTGACGCCGGAACTCCGGGCGATTTCTCGAACTGCGAAAGGTAAATGTGCGCGGTCATCACCGCTCCCACACCCGATTTCATCGCGGCCTCGAACGGCGGAAGCTCGATCTGGTCGAGACGCGCGCGATCGAAGTTGAGCACCGGCAGCTCAAGGTGTGAATCCACGCTCGTGTCGCCGTGCCCGGGAAAATGTTTAGCGGTGGCGATGACGCCCGCTTCCTGCGAGCCTTTCACATAGGCTGCGCCAAACTCGCCCACTCGCTGCGGGTTTTCGCCGAAGGATCGGATGTTGATGATGGGATTGGCGGGGTTATCGTTGACGTCCACCACGGGATAGAAGTTCACGTTCACCCCGATCGCTTTGGCCTCTTGCGCTGTAAAACTGGCGGCGTCGTACGCATACTGAGGATCGCCTGTGGCGCCGATGGCCATGCCGCGCGGAAATCGCGTGGCGCCTTCGAATTGATAGCCGGCGCCGCCTTCGAAGTCCGCCGTAATGAGCAGCGGAGTATTGGCGAGCGCTTGCATGCGGCCGATCAAGAGCGCGCCCGAGGCCGGATTGCCTCCCGAATAGCCTTCCATGTGGTAGCCGCCCACGTGATACTTCTCGATATTCTCTTTGACCTTCTGAAATTCATCGCTATCCAGATTAGTGAATTTGCCGGAGGCAACGGGGAACATTAGCTGCCCAATCTTCTCGTCCAGCGTCATGCCCGTCAGAGTTTTGTCCACCCATTTTTGTTGGGCAGGGCTCAATGTCAACTGCGCGGAAGCTGGCGTTGAAGCAACCGCAAGCGAGGCAACAATAAGAATTCGCAGTCCTGTCATCAGCGTGTCCATTGCAACCTGCTTGTCCTTTGTCCGTTGTGTGATTACCGTGGGTGAACGCAAAAAATCGGCCAATGACCAAGGACAAATGACAAAGGACGTTTTCTAAACAGTCTTCGTCACAATCTTGAGCGACCTCGGCTTGTCCGGGTCGAGACCTTTCACCTTGGCGAGTGAAGCGGCGAAAAGTTGCCCCGGAACGATATACGGAATCGGCGAATAAATTTCCGGCATCAGTCCTGGGACGCGGATGGTGTGTACCTCCCGCGGCAGTCGCGCTGTATCGGAGGAAATCACCAACGTATCGGCGCGCAGCCTTTTCAGCCCACCGATCAGTTTCTTGAGATCGGCAAAGGTCTTCCCCTCTGGCATAATCATCAACACGGGAAAATCGCGCTCGATCAGGGCGATTGGGCCGTGCAGGAAATCGGCGGAGGAGAATCGCTCCGAGACCACGTAGCAGGTCTCCATCAGCTTCAAGGCCAGCTCGTAGGCGTTGGCATAGTTGATCCCCCGCGCCACCACGGCACACTGGCGCATGTAGCGATATCGTTCGGCCAGCGCCTGAATCTCACCCGCGAGATTCAGTGCCTGTTTCACCCGCCCCGGAATTTCGCCGACCCTCGCCAGAGTAATGTGACGGCCCAGCGCCGAGGCCAGAAGATACAGAAGCAGGAGTTGGCCGGTGTAGGTTTTGGTGGCGGCGACGGAGTGCTGTCTTCCGGCGCGCACGAGAAAGAGCTCGTCCACCAAGCCGGCCATCGTGGAGCGCGCCTCGTTGGTGATTCCCAGCGTGACCGCGCCCTCCCGCCGCGCCGCCTTCAGAACCAGATTGATGTCGGTCCCCTCGCCGGACTGGGAAATGCCTACCACCAAGGCATCGCGAAAATCCAGGCGGGCGTGATAGAGCGTGTGGATGGAAGGCGCGGCGAGAGAAACCGGGATTCCCGTGGTCAATTCGATCAGGTATCGTCCGAAAAGCGCGGCGTTGTCGGAAGTCCCGCGCGCCACCAGCACGACCAAGCGGAAATTTCGGCCGCGAGCGAAGCGTTCAAATTCCCGCGCGTGCTCGCGTTCGGCGCGGAAGGTCCGCTCCAGCGCTTGGGGCTGCTCGAAGATTTCTTGCATCATCAGAGACATAATGAGGCTCTGACATTGTAACGCTGCGACGAAGGGCCACAGGCGTTCTTTGCGTAACCATCCGCCTTCATCGCAAGGGATAGCGACCGAGCGCCTGAAGGATTCTCCGTTCCACGATTCTTTCCGCAGTATTGAGCCGCAGCAAGCGCGCCGTCACGCCGCCTATTGGTGTGCGCGGCTCGATGAACTCCCCATCGATCTCGAAATGGTCAGACCACCGGTCTTGTCGAGGGTTGAACAGTCGAACGACCTTGCCAGTCTGAGTTTCGACAGATGCGACATCGGTTCCCTTTCGCCGATTACAGAGCACGCACGCATACGCCAAGTTATCGAGTTCAGAAGAGCCACCGTGCTTGCGGCTTAGCGCGTGGTCAACCTGATGCGGAAAGCCGGCGTCATCTTCATGGATGAGGCAGTATTCGCAGCGATAATCCGCGCGACGCGCAACTTCGGTACGGAGTAGTTCGTTGATCTCACTTGCCACGAGAGAGGATTTGGCGGGCCTTCGCCTTGGCCATTCTCAGGATGTGTTCTAGCTCCATGAAGTGGCCCAGTTCCGCCTGCTCTTCGGGTGATAAGCGGCCTGCCTTCTCGAGTTCCATCAATTCGGCGACCCTCTGTTGAGTTTCGGGTGAAGGCCGAAAATCGGCCACGGCTTCAGGGGTGGTGCCGGCGGCGATAAAGTCGATAATCTCGATATATGCGGGACTGGCCAAGCCCATTTCTATTAAATCATACACCAAATCCGTTGAATATTCCGCGCGACACTGAAAAACCCCTTCGCTGCAGGGCCAGCTCCGCCCTACTTTGAATCCGCCATTCGTCGCGCCATGGCGAGCGCGCCTTCCACCGGCTGCTTGCGAAGCAACATTACCCGAGCGTGGCGAGCGTAATGGCGCACCGATGAAAAAAATCCTTCGCGAATCGACGTGCTGGCATTGAATACTCCGCCCGCGCAGACCACCGTAAATTCGCGTCGCCTCCAATCCATACGTTCGATCAGAGCACGCGCCAACTCCGACAGCTCAAGAGAAGCAATGTCCAGTATCAATCGAGCCCTGAGATCTTTTCGGCGCGCCGCGCGGAGCACGACAGGAAAGAGTGCGGCGATCTCGCTGGGCGAAAGCTGTTTCGGAATGATCTCCGTAATATCTCCAAGATTCAGGGTCTGGCAAATCATCTTCCCAAGGACGGTGTGATCACCACGCCCATCATGATCGCGCAGAGCCGCCGCAATGGCTTGTCGCCCGATCTCGTAGCCCGACCCTAAATCATCGTAAGGAATGCCCCAGCCGCCCGAGCGAAGCACGCGGTTATTGTCGGGATCTTGCGCATAAGCGATCGAGCCCGTTCCCGAAATCACCATCATGCCCGGCTCGTTGCCGATCGCCGCGTGGAGCGCAATCGCAGCGTCCGACGTCAGCAAGTGACACCGCGCGGGAATGGAACGCTGCAACCAGGCGAGGATTCGGGCGTGCACCGGAGGCCGGTCGACGCCCGCCAAGCCAACCACAATCGCCTGCATAGTAGCGCCGGCCTTCAGAGCCTGCCCTGAGCGCAACGAAGGGCCGGCACCTGCCGGGCTAAAGCCCGGCGCTACGGGGCCTCGGCGGTTGGAGACCGCCGCCACAGCCGCATTCGCCGCCCGCAGGATTTCGCGTGCGCACGCCTCGAATCCGACTTTCAGTGGATTTGACGGGCCGGCGACGGCCTTCGCCAGCACTTTCCCGCGCTCATTCGCCAGCCACGCGGTGGTGTGAGTTCCGCCGCCGTCGATGCCCAGAATCATCTGCATACAAGTGGCAAGTGGTCCCGCTTGGCGGGAGCGAGTGGCAAGAAAAACGGCGGCCAGTGTTCGGGTTCTGATCTCGCGTGAGGCGAACTGCGCCGCAGACAACTGGCAGTTTCTCGCAATCCTAAATCCAAAATCTAAAATCCAAAATTTACTCGTGCACCGCCACCACCTGAAGCACTTCCTCCATGGTGGTCCAGCCGTTCTTGAGCAGCCACACGGAATAATCTTTCAGCGTCTTCATGCCATTGCGCACGGCGGCCTCGGTGATTTCCTCCGTCTTCCCGCCTGAGGCGACGAGTTTCCGCAGCTCGCCGTTCATGCGCAGCACTTCGTACACGCCGACGCGGCCCTTGAAGCCGGTCCCAGAGCATTTCTCGCAGCCCTTGTGGCGATAGAAGGTGGTGGATGGGTCATAGGGCAGCCCCATGTATTTCATGGATATCTCGTCGGGCGTATAGGGGTCTTTGCAGGCCTGGCAGAGCCGCCGGGTCAGCCGCTGCGCCATCACTCCGATCGTGGAACTCGACATCAAGAACGGTTCAACGCCCATCTCGCCCAAGCGGACGAACGCTCCGGCGGCATCGTTGGTGTGCAGCGTGGTGAACACCAGGTGACCGGTCAGCGCGGCTTCGACGGCGATATGCGCGGTTTCCTTGTCTCGCGTTTCGCCCACCAGAATGATGTCCGGATCCTGGCGCAGGAAGGCCCGCAGAATGCGGGCGAAGTCCAGCCCGATTTCCTTGTGGGC
Organism: Terriglobia bacterium; assembly: GCA_050013575.1. Lineage (GTDB taxonomy): Bacteria > Acidobacteriota > Terriglobia > UBA7540 > UBA7540 > DASYXZ01. The sequence goes on from JBEKEZ010000001.1 coordinate 337,456, forward strand.
CTGGACCTGGTTGATGCGCGGCAAATCGTATTCGATGGGATCTTCGGCGGTAGAAATATTCACGTCCGGCGCATTCAACTCCGCCAGCGCGCTGTAGAGCGATGTGGTTTTGCCGGAACCGGTGGGGCCCGTCACGTAGATGATTCCGTAAGGCTGAGAAATCATGTCGCGGACCTGCTCGAGCGCGTCCGGCAGGAGGATCAGCTTGTCGAGCCCGAGCAAGGTGTTCGACTTGTCGAGAATACGCATGCAGATCTTCTCGCCCCATTTGGACGGAATGGTGGAAACGCGGAAATCAATGGGACGCTCGTCCATGCGCACGCTGATGCGGCCGTCCTGCGGCAGCCGCTTTTCCGCGATATCGAGCTTGGAGAGGATTTTCAGCCGCGAAATCAGCCCCATCTGGATTTTCTTGGGGAGCAGCTGGACCTGTTGGAGCGCTCCATCTATGCGGAACCGGACCGCCACTTCTTTTTCCTGCGGCTCGATGTGAATGTCGCTGGCGCCCTTCTTGATGGCCAGCGCCAAGACGTTATTGGCCAAGCGAATGATGGGCGCATCCTCGGCGGACTTGGAGAGATCGGTAACGCTCTCCACGGCTTGCTGCGAAGTGTCCACCTCGAGCGACTTCAGCGCCTCGCTTTGCAGCAGTTCGAGCGCGTTTTCCGCGCTGTCGAGTATTCCCGCATTTTTCGCGGCTTCCACCACCTTGAAGGCAGCGCCCGCCTGCGCTGCAGCCGCTCGCTGCTCCTTGGCCTTTTTGTCCTCCTCTTTTTTCAAGAGCGCGGCGTAGGTGGTGCTCATGAAGCGCCTGAAATCGTCTTCCGAGGTCACCACGGGCTCAATCATCACGCCCTTGATCAGGCGCCGAACGTCGTCCAGCGCCACCAGGTTGTTCGGGTTCACCATGGCCAGCGAGAGCCGGTTGTTGGCAAAGCTCACGGGCAACACTTTGTGCTGCTGCATGACTTGAGTAGGGAGAAGTAAAAGCACTCGCTCGTCAAATTGCAGCTTGTTCAGATTAATGTATTCAATGCCGCCTCGCTGATTGAGATCTTCCAGGCGCTCGGCCAACACGCGGCTGAGCGCCAGGCCGATTTTCGGATGAGCCAACATTAGTTCGTCAAAATCAGCCATCTCCAGCACGCCGCACGTGGTCGGCTGCGTGGCCAACACGGTTGCCGTTCGCGACTTTCCGGTGAGCAGCGCCATTTCGCCGAAACAGGCGCCGGCCTTGAGCTCTGTGATCAGAAAGTCGATTCCCGTGTTCGGGTCTTTCTTGCGGATCTCCACGTGGCCTTCGTTGATGAAGAACATCGAATCGCCGGGCCCGCCCTCCTTGACGATGGCCTGCATGGGCGGGAATTCTCGACGCTTCAAGCGCCGCTCGATCGCCAGACATTCTTCGTTCGAGAGCTGGCTGAACAACTGGATTTTCTGGAGATAATGCGGCTTGTCCACGGCGGGCGTGGGTGGCGCAGGCGGCGCAGGTGATGCAGTTGTAACGGCGGTCTCTGACCGCCGGATTTCTTCTCGTCGATCAGAGATCGACGCTACAGCCGGAGCGGGCGGCGGGGGCGCGGGAACCGCCATGGCCTCAGTTGCCCCAGTTGGCGAAACGGCGCTCGCTGGACTGACGACCGCGGGACTCACTGGCGGCGAAGGCGGCGCAGCGGGAGCCACCGGAACGGGCGGAGCAGCCGGAGGCGGCAATTCGGCCACGGCCACTGGACTTGTCCCGATGGGTGGGATTGTGGCTGCGGTCTCGGACCGCCGAGTCCCTCCGTCGGAGCTCGGCATTATCCCGCCCTGTGGCACAGAGGCCGCGGCCAGTGGCGGAGTCGCAGCCGGAGCGGCAGGGCTTGTGCTTGCCGAAGCCGCGTTCCCGCCAGGACTCGACGGCGCGGGCGGGTTCGCTGCGGAAACCGCCACCGGAGCCGCGACGGCTGGGTTTCCGTCACCCGCGACCTTGGCAGGGACCGTGGCGGAAGCCGCAGAAGGCGGCGCGGCCAGCGAAGGCGGCGCGACGGAAGGTGGAATCGGCGGAGCCGCTTTGGCCTGCGCAATCACCCCGGGCCTGAACGGCGCCGGCTCTGCCGTTCCGTCCGCAGGCTGAAGTTTAGAGCCGCGCCCCGTGGCCTTCTCCGGCTCAACCACAGTCACGTTCTTGCACTTTGAGCACTTCAGTTGGAGAGTTGGACCTGGAATTCGATGCCGGTCGGTCAACGGCGCGCCGCAAAACTTGCACTCGAGAATCATGCCTGCCCCACGTACTAGAAACTAGAAACTGGAAAATAGAAACTGGAATCTCGAAAATCGAAAGTCGGGCTCCAATACCGAAACCTTAGCTTGCCATCTCGGCTCACGAGTTTCGAATTTCCATTTTCGAGTTTCGAACTGTCCGTGTCTGTTTTCCTGACGAAAAACCAAATTATACACCGCCTCTCGTCTCGCTGCGGACGGAATTTAGCTGGCGCAAAAGTCTGAATGCCGATGCCACGAAATCCTCGCTTACCATCGCCGGCAGGCGTATGAGATTATAAATATATCTTCGCGTTACTCGTCACCGCCATTATACCTGCCACGCGCCACTTACCACACATGCGCTTTTCAATCGGCAATCGAAAATCGCCAATCGAAAATCGGCAATTTCGCCGCCACCCCCTCGCCGCTGTCCTCTCGAAACACCTCATGCGGGTTAGCCCTCGCCCACAACGCCCGCCCAAGCATTAGCTGTAAGCCGTCAGCATCAGTCCAGTGCCGTTCCAACTTAATGCGGCGGTGAATTCAGTTCCGGTCCTGCCCAGCGTCAGACGGTACTTGACTTACGCGGATTAGGCGCAACAAGTTGGAACGGCACTAGTTGCGAGATTTTGCGCGACATTTGGCTTTGAACCTTAGAAGTGGCTTCGTTCCAAAAGCAGTTTTATTTGTTTTCAACAACATACCAGTTGCAATAGCCTCCGCAAGATTTGGCTTTGAACCTAAAAAATGGCTTCGTTCCAAAGGCATTTGTGTTTGTTTTCAACAACATGGTGGCTTTGAACCTCATTTTTAACATCTTTTTTTCGCTCAGCTCTCTCCGCTAAGGTTAACGTGCTCATTCTAAAAGACATTCCAGTTTCGTTTCGCCTCCAGTTGTGTCGGATCGCCTCAAGTGCACTTTCCGGCCGATAGGTCGGTGAGATTTGCTGGCCGAACCTCTCGAAAAGCCCTGCGACGCCGCCTGCCCCGGCCGCTAGGAGTTTCTCCGGCAGACGGCGGGCATACTTGCCGTGCTTCAGCGCGTTGAGGGAAGAGCGGGCCTTGCCGGCTGGAGTTCGCGGACCGGTACATCTCTGGGCATTACTTCGATTGGCTGCCAGGAAGGCGAGGGTTCGGACGGGTGACTTGCGTAAGCACACAAAAACCTCCTTGCCGCGTACGCTCCGAACACCCCGTTCCGATGACCAGCTAGCTTTAGATATAGGATACTAAGATGGGGGTTGCTTGTCAAGGACTAAATTCGACGATGATGAATAAAGATCCTGGGCGCTTCCGACCGCCCCTTGGTGTTGTGACACTCCAGAAACTGTCACGCCACCTGTGGCGCACCTCGGCACCAACGGCTACCCTCGCTGGCGTGCAGGCGAACGCGCTGGCCGGAAATCGACTGGTTATTTGCAATCGCCAGTGATAGCATCCGGCTAAATAAGCCCACCAGGGGATGCACACGTGGACGTTGTCTGGCTGCTGATCGCTCTCGCCGCAGCGGGAATCATCTTGGCTCTTCCAATCCTCGTGCTCGTGCAAGCGGTCAATACTCGCCGCCTGGCCAAGCAAACCCAGCAACGATTGCAGGAACCGATCGCGCGTGTTACCGCCCTCGAAACACAAATTGCGAGCGTAATCAAGCTTGTTTCCCGAGTGTATGACCTTGAGCGGGAAGTCGAGCGCCTAAAAGGCTCAGCCAGAACCGCCGAACCGACTGTCGCGGTGCCCGAGCCAGTGGCGCCTCCGCGACCGATAGCACCTCCAGTCGAGCCCGGCGGAGCTCCGCTTGACTCAGCGGCGCCGCCAGGAGCGGTTCCGTTCTTTCCACCTCTGCCATCCGCGGTACCCGTGGTTTCCGCGCCGCCAATTTCGTCAGTCGCTGCTTATGAATCCAAGGCTCCGATTGCATCCGAGGGGCTGGGAGCGTTCGTTCCTCCTCCGCCCAGGCCTGCTTCCGTCCCGCCGCAAGCGGCGGCTGCGTTCTCCGTGAGTCCGAAATCTCTCCTGAGTGTCGAAGAGGCTCTGGGCACCAACTGGCTGAACAAGCTGGGTGTGATCATCCTGGTGATTGGCGTCGCGCTGTTCCTGGCGTATGAATTGAAGGCGCTGGGGCCGGCCGGAAAAATTCTGGTGGGCTTCGCGGTGAGCGGCGTGATGTTGGGCGCGGGCATTTTCTTTGAGCAGCAAGAACGCTGGCGCATTCTCGCCCGCGCCGGCATGGGCGGCGGCTGGGCGCTGCTCTACTTCACCACTTACGCGATGAACCACATTCGCGCCGCCCGAATCCTTGACTCGGAATCATTGGATCTCTTTTTGCTCCTGATTGTGGCTGCGGCCATGGTGGCGCACACTCTGCGCTACCACTCAAGAGTTGTAACCGGGCTCGCCTTTCTGCTCGCGTTCTCGACCATCAACATCAGCCATGGAACTGCCACCAGTCTGATCGCCAGCGCTATTCTCGTGCTGGCCTTCGCTGTCACCGTAGTCCGCCGGCGATGGTTTGACTTGGAGGTGTTGGGCATCCTCGCCGTGTTTTTCAATCACTTCTATTGGCTGCGTCCCATCATCGAGCCCATGGGCTCGCACCATCACCCTTTCCCCGAGCTTGTGCCCAGCACCGCCCTTTTGATTTCCTACTGGCTGATTTTCAGGTTCTCCTACATTTTCCGGCGCATCGATGCGCCCGAGGAAGAGAACGTCTCAACCGTCGCCGCTCTTCTCAACACGTTTCTGTTTCACTACGTCATTAAATACCAGTCCGTCCATCCGGAGTTGGCGTTTTGGTTTCTCCTGAGCGTGGGTTCGGTCGAGCTTGTGCTGGGCCAGCTTCCGGTCACTCGCCGTCGTCGAACGGCCTTTGTCATTCTTTCCACCATCGGCGTCACGTTGCTCGTCGCGGCCTTCCCATTCCGCTATTCCGGCGGACGATTGTCGGTCCTTTGGCTCATGGAGGCCGAAGCCTTCTTCCTGGCAGGCGTATTCACGCGCGAGATCCTCTTCCGCTGGCTCGGGATCCTGGCCCAGGTGCTGGTGGCCGGGCACATGCTTTTCGTCGACGCCCGCCACCTCTTCGACCTGCGCGACGCGCGGGGCATCGACTTCAGCGACCCACGGCGGGCTCTCGTGTTTGCCCTCGCCGCCTTGATTCTTTTTGTTAACGCGCATTGGGTGCCGCGCCGATGGCCTGACTTGCTTCAATACGATTTTGAGAAGAAGTATTTCCGATTCCAATCTTACGTCGCTGGCCTCGTAGCAGTCGCCGGGATTTGGGCACTGTGCACCGAGCCGTGGCTGGCAGTCGGATTCGGAGCCATCGCGCTGGCGCTGGCCATCGCGGGCTCTCGCCTGAAAATCGAGGAACTCTCCGCCCAGGCAAACTGCTTTGCTTTGCTCGCCTTTCTGCGCGCGATCTTTGCCAACTTCGCGGTGGTGGAAGTTTCGTATTTCGACCTGCGAGCCGTCAGCACGATCGCTCTCGTCGCGGCACTTCTGTATCTCACCTCGCGATGGATCGGCTTTCCCGATGCGGCGCGCGCCTTTCGAATTCCCCAAGCCTTCACCTGGACTGCGACCTTTGTCATTTCGCTGCTCGTGTGGTATCAGCTCGCGCCCACCAGCGTCGCGTTGGGCTGGGCCTTGCTCGGTCTGGTGCTGTTTGAGCTGGGTTTCGCGCGGCGCTCGGGTTCTTTGCGTCTCCAGAGTTATCTGCTGTTTCTCTCCGGTTTCTTTCGCATCTTTTTCGTCAATTTCAACGCGCCCGTTTCGCCCGGCGAGTTGAGCCCGCCCCTTTACACCGCGCTGCCTCTTGCCGCTCTGTTCTATTACGTGTACTGGCGGCTGGCCGGCCGGTCCGATGAGTTCCTGCGCTCCGAGTCAAGAATGCGAGCCGGCGATTTCCACTGCTACCTCGGAACCATCACCCTGGCCGCGGTGATGCGTTTTGAATTGAACCTCGATTGGATTGCGGCAGCCTGGGCGGCGTTGGTTCTGTTGTTTGTCTTGATTGCCTGGGAATACAACCGGCGGATTTTCCTGCATCAGGCTCTCTTGCTCGCTGCCGGAGTATTCTTCCGCACCGTTCTCCACAACTTCTATCAGCGCAGCTATTTCCCTGCGCCCTCCGTGTTGTCCGGACGATGGATGACGGTCGGGACCTCGATTGTCTGCCTGTTCCTGGCGCTTCTTGTGGGCCGCCGCCTCAGGCTTAAGCCTGCGGAAGGCGCGGCCGCCGAGCGCGGCGGTTTCAGAAGAGCGCTGGCGACCCTCAATCGGAATCCACACCAGGCTTTCTTTTTCGTTTCGTTCATTTTGCTTACGGTCTTGCTTTACCTCGAGCTGAAGAGTTACGGCATGAGCACGGTGGCCTGGGGCGCGGAAGCGGTGGCCGTGTTTCTATTTGCGCTCAAGCTGAAAGAACGCAGTTTCCGGCTGAGCGCTCTGGCGCTGCTCCTGATCTGCGTGGGCAAGATTGTTTTCGTAGACGTTTGGGGCCTGACGCCACGCGACCGCTATCTCACTTTCATCGTGCTGGGCGTGGCGCTGCTATCCGTATCTTTTCTCTATACCCGGTATCGAGAGGTCTTGCGGGCGTACTTATGAAACGGTGGATTGCGTTTACCTTCGTCTTCGTGCTTGTTGCCGCGGCGCTCATAGAGAGTGAACGGCAAAAAATCGCCGCGCCCGTCGGCCCGGAGGCCGTGCTTTCTTTGGTTGCTGACACCGAGCGCGAACTGACGCGCTTGCCGGTCGCATTCACCCGCCTTTCCGATGAGGATGAAATCAAAATCGGAGACGACCTCGCCAAGTTTTACTTGAGCGAGGAACGGTTTAAGAAAGAGGACTCCAAGTCCAAGATCGTACAAGCCTACGTGGAGGGGGTCGGTGCGCGCGTGGCGGGTCGCGCCCACCGGAAGCAGCTCTACAAATTTCATTACATTTCGGATCCCAACTTCGTCAATGCATTCGCGCTTCCGGGCGGGCACGTCTTTATCGGCAGCGGGCTGATCGCGCTCATGGTCAGCGAAGATGAGCTGGCCAGCATCCTTGGGCACGAGGTGGAGCACATCGACCATTACCATTGCATCGAGAGGGCCCAAACGGAAGCGACACTGCGCAAAGTGCCGATGGGTGAGTTCTTCGCGATCCCGGTGGAGGTCTTCGAGGCTGGTTACAGCAAGACGCAAGAGCTTGAAGCCGACCGCGAAGGGACTCGTCTGGCCGTAAAAGCGGGATATTCCCCGTTGGGCGCGGTTCGGATATTCCAGACATTCGACCAGCTTTACCACCAGCAGCAGGCCCGGGCCCAAACCCCACAGGAAGAACTCTCCCATATCGCTCTCGAAACTTTAGAGGGATATTTCCGTTCCCACCCGCTTCCTTCCGAGCGGATCGCCCAAATCCAAACGATGATCTCCGACGAGCACTGGGAGAATCTGACCAACGAGCAGCCGCTGGCCGTGGCCTATGTCTTCTTGACCGAGCGCGCCGAAAAGGCGCTTGCGGCCAAGAAATATGCGGGTGGTGAAAGTGCCGCCGCGAAGTCTCTTGCGCTTCGGCCGGACCAACCCGACGCGCTGGAGGTTCTCGCCGCAGCTCAGTTCGCTCAAACGAAATTCCCCGAGGCGCGTGAAAATTACCGGAAGCTCATCGATCGATCGCCCTCAGATGCGGGCGACTTCGCTAAATTTGCCGCTGCAATCGCCGCCGACGCCTTAGCGGCCGAACACTTTGACCAGGCGGGGAAGTTCGCTTCGGCCTTGCTTCAGCTCCAACCTAACAACTCGATGGCACTCGTTCTTCTGGCCGAGGCGCAACTGGCAACAGCGGACTACGCCGGCTCCGAGGCGACCTATCGGAAACTCAAGAACCTTTATCCAAGCGAAGCCACCGATGTCGTCAACTATGCGAAGTCTCTGGCGGAAAAATCCATGGCGGCGCATCGATATCAACAGGCAGCCGGCGTTTCGGCGTATTGGCTGGCCATCGACCCCAAGCAGGAAGAAGCGCGCAGAACTCAGGCAGACGCCGAACTGGCGCTGGGCAACTTCGCGGGCGCCGCTAAGGCGGATCGAGCCCTCCTCGACCTCACACCCAAAGATCGCGAGGTCGATATCCACGTGGTGTGGAGCTACGCCGACGCTTTAAGCGCCACCGGGGACCCCAAGGCCGCCGTCAGGCAATTCCAAAGTTTTGTGGCTCAGCCCAGGAAGTCGGTGCCGGCTTTGGATGCTCAAATCAATGTCGAGTGGGCAGGTTTGGCGCTGATGGCGGGGAACAGCGTTCCTGCCCAGCAAATGGCGGCGAGCGCCACGCTCGGCGCGCAGGCCACCGTCGCGCCCGAAGTCTTGGAGCGATTGGGATGGTGGTATTACCGCGCGGGACGTTATCCGGAAGCGGAGACCTTGCTGCGGAGCCTAGCCGCGCAACGCTCTGACAACGTGCAATTGCAATACGATCTTGGCTGGGTTGAACTGGAACAAAGTAAGGCAGACTCTGCGGTCGTGCGATTTGGCATTCCCGCCGACCAGACCGTTTCCGGTGCGCAATGGAACACCCCTGCCATGGGCCGTGCGATTGCTCGGTGGTATTCGCACCGCGCCGACGACGCCTTGAAGGACTACGCATCGGCGGTCCAACTTGAGCCGCGATGGATGAATGAGCGAATGGTCCGAGCCTTCTATTCGCCTCGCGTCGCCAAAAGCGTGGCGGAAATGCAAGCCGAGCAAGCCAAGCGCCTACAGGCGAAGCAGAGCGGCGGCCCGGCGGTTTCAGTGCGGCCGTAATAAGGACGTAGGGCCAATCCCGCCCGGCGGGACCGGCCTGGGGGCGGGGTCCCCAGTCCGCGAGGCGGACCCGGCCCTACCGATGCCGCGCGTCGGCGCGACAATCCGATTTACAATCCTCAAAGGCGAACGATACAATAGATTTTTCGTTGGTGCTGCCGGGCGGGCGCGCAAAGCCACAGAGCCTGCGCCGTTCGCTGCGCTCAGGGCAAGCTCTGATCCGGCTGGGTGGGGGAAGGGGCCGAAAGGCGGGCTGGTCGGGCCGCAGGGCCGGAAAGCGCGCGCTGCGTTACCTCTTGACGAAAGACCAATGCCGAGCGATTCATGAACAACAACATTGCCATCTATCCTGGCTCGTTTGATCCCATCACCAACGGCCACCTCGATTTGATCGAGCGGGGCAGCCGCCTCTTCGGGCATTTGATTGTCGCGGTGCTAATCAATCTCGAAAAGGAGCCGCTCTTCAGCGTGGACGAGCGGGTGGAGATGCTGAGCGAGGCGGCGGCCCACCTGAAAAACGTTTCTGTCGAGACTTTCAGCGGGCTGTTGGTGGACTACGCCAAGCGAAAGAACGCGAGCGCCATCCTGCGCGGAATTCGGGCCTTCTCCGATTACGAATACGAATTCCAGATGGCACTCATGAACCGCAAGCTATCGCCGAGCCTGGAGACAATTTTCTTGATGCCAGCGGAATCTTACACCTACGTCAGCTCGCGGCTGGTGCGCGAGATTTTCCGTCTGGGCGGTTCGGTGCGGGACCTGGTGCCGCCGGTGGTGGAGGAACGGCTGCGGCGAAAATCGCAAGGGATTAGGGATTAGGGATTAGGGATTAGGGATTAGGAATTAGGAATTAGGGATTAGGAATTAGGGATTAGGAATTAGGGATTAGGAATTAGGAATTGGGAATTGGGAATGAGCGGAAAGGACCATGGCGGTCCGAGTATTCTTCAAGCCTCGTCTATGGGCTCGCCGGGATTCACCGCCTTAGTCCCTAGCCCCTAATTCCTAATCCCTAATTCCTTATTCCTTCTCTTGATTATGCAATTCTCCGAACGCGTATCGCGAATCTCCGTGTCGGCGACGGCGGCCGTCGTGATGAAGGCGGAGAGACTGAGGGCGAGCGGCGTCAATCTGGTGGATTTTGGCGTCGGCGAGCCCGATTTCCCCACGCCCGAGAACGTCAAGAACGCGGCATTGCAGGCTCTCCAACAGAATTTTACCAAGTACACAGCGCCGGGCGGGACCCGCGAACTGAAGCAAGCCATCGTGGAGCGCCACGCCAGCGATTTTGGATCGGACTATTCGCCGGAAGAATGCCTGGCGACCATTGGCGGCAAGCACGCGCTATTCGAGGCTGTAGCGGCCACCATCAATCCCGGCGACGAAGTGATTCTCCCTGTTCCTTACTGGGTTTCTTTCCTCGACATTATCCATTACGCAGGCGGCCGGGCCGTGTTACTCGAAACGCGCGAGGAGGAGAGCTTCGTCGTTCGCGCCGATGCGGCGGAGAAGTTCATCACGCCGAAAACGAGAATGATCATCGTCAACTCGCCGTGCAATCCAACCGGCACGGTGGTCCCGCACCAGGAGCTGGAGAAGCTTTTGGCGCTGGCCGTGGAGCGCGGGATGGTGGTGTTGTCTGACGAGACCTATTCCCATTTTACTTATGACGGCCGCAAGCCTTTTTCCCTGGGGGTTTCGAAAAATCGGGACAACCTGATCCTGATCGGCTCGCTCTCCAAAACCTACGCGATGACCGGTTGGCGCGTGGGTTATGCGCTGGGCCCGGCGAAGCTCATCGCCAACATGGTGAAGCTCCAGAGCCACTCCACCTCGAACCCGACTTCTTTCGCGCAGCAGGGAGCCATCGAGGCATTGCGCGGACCGCAGGATTCGGTGCAGCAAATGCTCGCCGAATATCACCGCCGCCGGGATCGGATGGTGGAGGGCCTTCGCGCCATTCCCGGAATCCAGTGCGTGAACCCGAAGGGCGCGTTCTACGTCTATCCGAATGTTGGAAGTTACCTAAGGAAGAACGGCCTCGCGGACGCCACCGTTCTGGCAGATCGGCTCCTGGAAGAAGCTCACGTAGCCGTGGTCCCAGGGCCGGGCTTCGGGACCAACGATCACGTCCGCCTGAGCTACGCAACTTCCATGGAGCAGATCGATGAAGGCCTGAGACGGCTGAAGGAATTCTTCGCCAAACACTGAGCACCATGCCCAAACTCGATTGCCCACTCCAGCTCTCTCCGGTGTTGAAGCCAAAAATATGGGGACGGCCAAACTTGAAGCCCCTCTTCGTTTCTCCCGAGATTGGGGCCGGGGCTTCTGCTTCCGGCGCTCGCACGAAATCCGCAACTCGCGAAAACCTGTTGATTGGCGAAGTGTGGATCACGGATGACCAGTCGAGATTCCTCAACGGCCCGGTTGCGAATCTTACGCTGGCCGAAGCTTCAAGAAAGTATGGGCCTGAGCTCCACGGCAGCGGCTGGAAGGAGCCGCGATTTCCCCTCCTTGCAAAATACATTTTTACGAGTGATTGGCTCTCGGTTCAGGTCCATCCTGACGACGACTACGCGAGCGAGCACGACCCGGGCAATCTTGGAAAATGCGAGATGTGGTACTTCGTCGACGCCGATCGGCGCGCCGCTGTTTTGATGGGGCTCAAGCGGCACGTGAACAAAGAAGCGTTAAGGGCCGCTTTCGAAAAAGGAATTTCGCGCCAGCTCTTGCACCAATTCCGCCCACGAGCGGGCGAGGCCGTGTTCGTTCCGCCCGGACTGGTTCACGCCCTCGGGCCCGGACTGGTTCTTTTCGAAGTCGAGGAGAACTCGGATCTCACTTATCGGCTCGACGATTTCGGCCGGGTTGGACTGGATGGCAAGCCTCGGCCGCTCCACCTCGAGAAAGGGCTGGCGGTCACTCGCCTCGACGCGCCGCCGCTCAGAAACTTGCCGCGGCTCAAGTTTCGCGAACCCTATGGCTGGAGCCGCTACGTGCTGGCTTGCCGGTATTTTGCGCTCGAAGAACTGACGGTCCAGAAACCCGCGACGTGGGAAGGTTCGCCCGAGCGCGTTGAACTGTTTTCCCTGCTCGAAGGCGAGGGCCGGGTGGAAACGGACGCTGGCTGGATGGGATATCATGGCGGAGATACATGGTTGATTCCCCCCGCCACCGGTCGCTACAGGCTGGTGCCGGCAACAAGAACTCGGCTGCTGAAGTTTTACGTTCCGGATCCGGAAAAAGATTGCCGCCGGCTACTCTTGCAGCGCGGCGTGCCGCGCGAGAAAATCGAGAGGGTTTGCTTTAACTAACAAAGCGCATTGCTTCTCCCGCTCTGCGGGATCAGCATGACATCAAGGCGCTCGCGGCGCCGAAGGGCGAGACTGAACTCCATCATCAGCATGAATCTCGATCCCAAGAAAGCTGGCATTCGCCATCGACGAGCTCCCGGCTCCGACCCGCACCTCACGGTCCGCGCCTCCGCCTTTGACCATGCGTACGCCGTGATTATGGCCGGGGGCAGCGGCACGCGTTTTTGGCCTGTCAGCCGCCGCAAACATCCCAAGCAGTTGTTGCGGCTTTTCGGCGAGACTACGCTGCTCGAGCAGACCGTCGCGCGCATCGAAAAAGTGATTCCGCCCGAGCGAACTTACGTGTTCACGAGTGAACTGGTGCGCGACGCCATCATTCGGCTGCTGCCGCGCGTCCCGAAGGAGCAGATCGTGGGTGAGCCGGCGGCCCGAAACACCGCGCCGACGATTGGGCTGGCGGCCCATGAGATCCTGGCTCGCGACCCGGACGGGCTGATGGTCGTGCTGCCCTCAGACCACGTGGTGAGGAAGCCCGCAGATTTTCGGCGCGCCCTGCGCGCGGCGTGCCGATGGGCTTCCGCCGAGGGTCGTTCCGTGATTCTCGGCATCAAACCGACTCGCCCCGACACTGGATTCGGGTACGTCCGCTTCGGGCCGCAAGCGGGCACGGTGGACGGAGAGGCGATTCACCATGTGAAGAAATTCACGGAAAAGCCGCCGGCACGGCTGGCGCGACGATATCTGGCGTCTGGAGAATACGCCTGGAACAGCGGCATGTTCATCTGGCAGGCTTCCACGTTGCTCGCCAACCTCGAACGCTTCCAGCCGCGCATGGCCAAGCTGCTGGCGCAAATTGCCCGGGCCGGCGGCGTGCGAGCCCGCACGGCTTTCCGACGGCTCTTTCCACGCCTCGAAAAGATTTCCGTCGATTACGCGCTGATGCAGCAGATCCCTGAAGTCTACGGCATCGCGGCCGACATCGGATGGAGCGATGTGGGGAGTTGGGCAGTGGCCTACGACTTGCAGCCGAAGGACAAAGACGCGAACGTGCAGCCGCGCGACGCTGTCGCGGTCAATTCGAGGGGGAATATAGTCGTTTCCCCGCGAAAGACGGTGGTGACCGTGGACGTTCGCGACTTGGTGATCGTGGAAACAGATGACGTGCTGCTGGTTTCGAGTCGCGAACACTCGCAGGACGTCGGCAAAGCTGTCGAGAGGCTTGAAGAGCAGGGACGAAGGGAACTGCTGTAGGCAATAGGGAGTAGGGAACAGGGAGTTGGGAGTCGGGAATCAAGACGAATTCATCTTGTCTGTTCCCTACTCCCCACTCCCGACTCCCTTGTTCCGGACCAAGCCATGGAAAGAATCAAATTTGGGACGGACGGCTGGCGAGGACTCATCGCCGATGACTTCACCTTCGCCAATGTGCGTCGCGTCGCCGCTGCTGTCGCCGCGTATGTTCGCGCGGAGGGCAAACCGTCGCGCGGTCTGGTGGTGGGATATGACACCCGATTCCTTTCGGCGCAATCGGCGCGCGCGGCCGCAGAAGCGGTGGCCGCGCTCGGAGTGCCGGTCGCGCTGGCGGATCGCGCTACGCCCACGCCCGCGCTGAGCTATGCCGTGGCCGAACGAAAGGCCGCCGGCGGCATCATGATTACGGCCAGCCACAATCCTTATCGCTGGAATGGCCTGAAGTTCAAAGCGCCTTACGGAGGATCGGCAGAGCCGGCGATTGTTCGCCGCATCGAAGTCCACCTTCGCAAACTGGACCGGTCCGGCCGCCCGGCTTTTCTGGGCAAGGCGGCGCGCGTCGCAACCGCAGATTTGATTGCCCCATATTTGGAACGACTGAGAAAGCTGGTGAACCTCGAGCGAATCCGAGCCTCAGGCCGCAAGTTTGTGATCGATCCCATGTACGGCGCGGCTCAAGGCTGCCTGGCCAGGCTGTTTGACGAGATGGGCGTGAGCTACAAGGAAATCCACGCCCAGCATGATCCTCTTTTCCCCGGCCTCAATCCCGAGCCCATCGAGCCTCATGTCTCCGACCTGCGCCACGCTGTGGTGAGCGGCCATTTCGACGCGGGTTTCGCCACCGACGGCGATGCGGACCGAGTCGGGGCTATCGATCGCAACGGAACATTTGTCGACTCTCACAAGATATTTTCCATTTTGCTCAAACATCTGGCGGAAGACCGGAAGTTGCGCGGAGAGGTGGTGAAAACCATTTCGACCACGTCCATGATTGATAAGCTCGCCGCCAAATACGATTTGCCCCTTCACGTCACGCCGGTCGGGTTCAAATACATTTGCGCACTCATGCTGACCCGCGACGTGTTGATTGGCGGCGAAGAAAGCGGCGGCATCGGCATCAAAGGCCACCTGCCGGAGCGGGACGGAATGCTGAACTCGCTGCTGCTCGCGGAGGTGATCGCGGAACGCAATCGCACTCTGGGAGAGCTCGTCGAAGAACTTCAGGAAGAGTTCGGCCCGCACTATTACGGGCGCGTGGACCTCGAAGTCGCGATGAAGACAGCGCACGCACTCGTCCGGCGCGCCAAAGGCTTCCTGGGGAGACGAATCGCGGGACTCAAGGTGACAGATATCAATGATATGGACGGCGTGAAAATGACGCTGGGCGATTCGGCTTGGCTGATGGTCCGCGCTTCAGGCACCGAAAACATCCTCCGGCTGTACGCCGAAGCGCCGTCGCGCGAACAAGTGAATGACTTGCTGGAGGCGATGGCGAAGTTGGCGCAGCAACAAAGCAGAAAGCAGAAGGCAGAAAGCAGAAGGCAGTAGACGCAACACAACTGCCCTCATTCAACTGGTTTTTGGCCGGCGAACCCGATTCTTGGGTGGGACCAAGGCTGGACTCGATTCCTCAGTTGCTCTCGCTGGGGGCAAGGCTTTGCGGACGGCGTCCAGGACGCCGTTCACGAATTCGGCGGAGCCTTCTCCGGAAAAGCGACGAGCAATCTCCAGGGCTTCGTTAATCACCACGGCCGCAGGAGTTTCCGGGTGGTGACGCAGCTCGAAGAGCGCCAGGCGCAGCACATTGCGGTCGATAGCCGCCATTCGCTCCAGGCGCCAGTGCTCCGCGTGCTCGCGCAGCAATTGGTCGATGGGCGAGATGTCCTCGACCGTCCCCTCGAAAAGACTCCGGGCAAAACTTTCCGCTGGCGCGTCCTTCTTTTGCGCGCCAATGAAGGTCGCTACGACCTCATGGGGAGAATGCTTTCCAACCTCCCACTGATAGAGCATCTGAACGGCGAGTTCGCGAGATTTGCGGCGAGAAGCCATGGAGAAGGCAGTCGTCAGTTTTCAGTTTTCAGTCATCAGCCGTCAACCAGTCTGTCTTGTCAGAGTAGTTTCGAGCCACGCAAATCTGAGACAACCACCGACTACTGGCTACTGAAAACTGATGACTGACGACTGAAAGCTACTTTCCAGTAAATTTTGCCGGACGCTTTTCGAGGAACGCCCGCGTTCCTTCTTTCATATCGGCAGTCGTGCAGCAGAGCCCGAAGAGCGTTGCTTCGAGAAATTCTCCCTCTTTCTGGGTCATTTCCATACCATGGTTCACGGCTTCCAAAGCCAGTTTGACGGCCAGCGGGCCGTTGGCCATGATTTTTCGCGCCAGCGCTTCCGCCGCCGGGATCAAATCCTTCGCAGGGACAACCTGATTGACCAATCCGATTCGGTAAGCTTCCTGCGCGGTAATCGCCTCACCGCTCAGGATGATTTCCAGCGCGCGGCCTTTGCCCACCAGCCGCGCCAGCCGCTGCGTCCCCGCATAGCCGGGAATGAGGCCGAGTTTCACTTCGGGTTGACCAAAACGCGCATTTTCCGAGGCGATCCGCAGCGTGCAGGCCATAGCCAACTCGCAGCCGCCGCCGAAAGCGTAGCCATTCACGGCCGCGATCGCCGGCTTGCCCAGGTGCTCAATAGAATTGAGGACTCGCTGGCCAAAGAGCGAAGTTTCCTTGCCCTGAACGGGCGTCAGTGCGGCCAGCTCGCTGATGTCTGCACCGGCTACGAACGCCTTCTCTCCCGCTCCCGTCAGGATCACGGCTCGAGCCTCAGCATCGTTCTCGATGCTCTCGAAACAGGCGCGCAACTCTTCCATCACCGTTCCATTCAGGGCGTTCAACTTTTCGGGGCGGTTAACGGTAACGTACGCGATCCCCTCGCGCTGTTCGCAAAGCAGGGTTTGGTAAGACATGTCTCATTCTCCTGCGAATCGAAATTCGAAAATCGAAACTCGATATTCGGCGATCCCGTTGCGAGTTTCGATTTTCGAATTTCGAGTTTCGTCTTTTGATGCCGCGAGGTCACCTCACGAGCATGTCATTCGGTATCGGGTTTTTCGGGTCGGCGTAATTATAGAACCCCTTCCCGCTTTTGCGGCCCAGCATTCCTGCCATCACCATTCGTTTCATCAGGGGCGGAGGCGCGAACCGTTTTTCGCGAAACTCGTTGAACATAATCTCGGCGATGCAGTACGCGGCATCGAGGCCCACAAAATCGTTTAGCGTCAGCGGACCCATGGGGTGATTGCATCCCAGCTTCATGCCATTGTCGATCCATCGTCTCCTTCAATCGTCCGCGAATAAACGTAAGAAGTAGATGAGTGTTTGCAGGCAGTGGTGCGGGCCGCACCGGCCAGGAGTACGCCGCTGTTATTCCTGGAATTTCGACAGGAAGACGCGCCTTGCGTTTTCCTTGTGGGACTGCTCCATCGCCCAGTCTAATCGATTGATGACTTCCGTCACGCCGTCAACGGCGTCGAATACGGAACCGAGTTGCACGTCGCAAACGGCGCTACAGAAGTTGGGGGGGTTCTTTCCGTCCAACTTCACTTGAGCAATCGCCCGCCGCAGCTTCTCGACCGCGAGCCCGGCCTGGGGCAGCGCTGTGTCCGGGAAGACAACAGCAATCGAAAACGGATTGTAACGGACGGCGATGTCATTCTGCCGTAAGTTCGATTGCAGAATTTTGGAAATCTGCTGGAAGTATTTCTGGACCACCGAGTCGCCCAGAGTTTTGACGAGGCCCGCGGCATTCTCCGGCTCCACCAGGCATACGGAGAGGCTCTGCGATTGCTCCTTGGCCCGTGCCGCTTCCGCCAGGAGACAGTCGATGTAGGAACTTCGCGGAAGCAGGCCCGTCTCCTCGTCGGAACCGGCCAATGAACGCACCAGCCGCCGCAGTTTGGTGTTGTTCACGGCAACGATCACCTGCGAGGCAATCGCCGTCAGCAGGACGCTCTCACCGGGGGTCCAGGCGCGGCGCCGGTCGCATTGCTCGACCAGCAAGAGACCAGCCGCCTGGTCCTTGTCCATGAGGGGCAGGGCCAGCATTGCCTTGATTCCCAATTGCTGGATGTCTGAAAGCACGGGTGCGACTGCCGGGAACTGGGTGACGTCTTCCATCAGCCAACCGTCGGGTTTCGCGAACGCCTGACGGATCAAGAACGTGTAAAGCTCCACGGCCGCTGAAATCTCCGAGGCGGAGGCCGAGGGCGAACAGTATTCTGCGATCAGCGCCGGCGGACGATCCGCCGCACCCAATGCCCCCCAGCAGCGGCTGGCGGAGAGGGCCCGCCCGATCTCGTTCACGGCCGTCTGCATGACGCCCTGCGAAGTCGATTCCCGGTAAATGTTCGAAGTGATCTCCGAGATCTTTTTCAGATCATCGAGGGATTGCTGGCTGGATGCGGCGGTCTGAGGCTGCGGAGGCTCGGCCCCTGCCGGCGCGGCTGCCGGCGCAGCGGCTGTCGCGACCGGCGTCGGATGGAAGCCCGCCGATTGATAAAGCTCCCGCAGGCGATCGTTCTTCTGCTCGGCGCCGGGAAAGAGTCTATTGACCTTCTGGAGGGTGTCGTTGAGCTTGGCGGTGAGCTGGTACTGATAGTACATCTCGCCTTCGACGATGAGGTCGTCTAGCCCTTCCGTCTTTTGTCCCGCCGCCGCACCCGAGCCGGCCGACGAGGCAATGGGCTGGCGCGTGGCCGAGGCCGGTATGATGCGCGCGGCGATGTTCTCATACCAAACGTGGTCGATGTGCCCTTCCAGGTTGAGCAGGCGGTCATAGTGCCCTTGCCCGTAGGGGTCAACGTCAAGGATTCTCTCCAGCGTATTCGCCGCCTTCGTATAATCTTCACCCGCCAGGTAGAGGTTGAGCAACCGAACGAGGGACCGCCGAAGGCCGTCCTCTTTGTTCAGTTCATCATAGAGGGCGGTAAGCATTTCGAGCACGGGCAAACTTGATTCATCGACGGCATAAATCTTCTCCGCCAGTTGGAGAAACTCGTTTTTCTTGCCCTGCTGGAAGAGTGCCGTCTTGACTTTCGCCAGCAGCGCCAGCGCTTTCTCGACGTTTCCGGTCTGTACAAAGCCCTCGATGACCTTGAGCAACTGAGAAGCTGTCTCAGGGCGCGCTTGGTAGAGTTTCCAACAGATGGGCTCGGCCTTCGTGAAGGTCCCGGTTCGAAGGTAGGCCTGCGAGAGGAGATCCAGAATTGGGATGTCATCCGGCTTCTTTGCGTTGATGGGCTCAAGGAGCCGCGCGGCATCCGGCGCCCGGTCCTTCTTGAGATACACCTCTGCGGCCGCAATCGACGCGGCCTCGTCCTCGGAGTTGAGCTGGTGGGCGCGCTCCGCTAATTCGGCCCAGCGGTCTTCCTGGCTGGCCTCGCGGGCCAATTGTGCGGCTTTTAAGAAGGCCGGGGTCGCGATTTCGGGGTGATTCGTTCGGCTCGCCAATTCGCCGAGCTCGACCTGCGCGGCCATGTTATCGGGCTCAAGTTTGACAATGCGCTGCATGCAGTCGAGGGCCTGCGCCGATGCGCCCGTCCTGCTGTGAATCTCGTAGGCGGCCCGATAGGCCTCAATTGCCTCGCTGGTTTTCTGAGATTTTTCCAAGAGAGCGGCCAATCTCGTCAGGGTGTTGACATCCTGAGGCGCCATCTTCAGTATCTTTCGGCAAGTGGCGATGGCCTTCGGAGTTTCGTTTCGTTTGACGTAGAAATCAGACAATTGCGCCAGATAGCGCAGGGCCTCGGAGTTGCGGTTGAGCTTCAGACAGAGATCGCCGAGCTGGAGCAGCACCTGCTCATCGCCCGGCTCATACTTGTAGATTTCCTGGAAGGTTTCGAGGGCGGCCTCGAACTTCTGTTTTTGAAGATACTTGTCAGCTCGTTCAAAAAGCTTGTCGACGTCGGGCATAATTATACGGCGGCGCGTCCCATCGTGTCTCGACGCTGGCGATTCACTATTGAAATTGACAGCATAGCTCTCTTTTGTTAGATTTTCAAAGGATTTGCGAAACAGCTTTCCGGTGGACCGGAGGCTGCTCCCTGCCGCTGGACTGCACGGCACGCCTGCTTTGGCTCATGCCTCGCCCGGAACGGGCACCGGCACTTTCATGACCGACGCACGATATATTCGCAACTTTTCGATTGTGGCCCACATTGACCACGGGAAATCCACCCTGGCCGATCGCTTGCTGGAAATCACCGGCGCGCTCTCCAAGCGTGAAATGTCCGAGCAGGTGCTGGACTCCATGGACCTGGAGCGGGAGCGCGGCATCACCATAAAAGCTCACGCCGTGCGGCTGCTCTATCAAGCCCGCGATGGAAACGAATACCAATTAAACCTGATCGACACGCCCGGCCACGTCGATTTTTCCTACGAGGTCTCGCGCAGCCTCTCGGCGTGTGAGGGCGCCCTGCTGGTGATCGACGCCTCGCAAGGCGTCGAGGCCCAGACGCTCGCCAACGCCCAGTTGGCGATGAACAATAATCTGGCCATCGTGCCGGTGATCAACAAAATTGATTTGCCCGGCGCCGACCTTGAAATGACCAAACAGCAAATCGAGCACGCGCTGGCGCTCGATCCCGCCGAAGCCATCCTCATCAGCGCCAAGCAAGGCACGGGAGTGGAAGATGTGTTAGAAGCGGTTGTGGCGAGGATTCCGCCGCCCACGGGTTCACCCGAGGCTCCTCTGCAGGCGCTCATCTTTGATTCCTGGTTCGATAGCTACCGCGGAGTGGTGGTGTTGGTCCGCGTCGTTCAGGGCACGCTGTCGCTCGGGATGCGCGTCCGGCTGTGGTCCAACAACCAGGTTTACACAGTGGAAGACTTGGGCATCCGCACGCCCAAATCCGTCCGCGTTGATACCCTGCATGCCGGGGAAGTCGGCTACGTGATCGCGAACATCAAGCGCGTCTCGGACACGCGCATTGGCGACACCATGACCGATGACGGCCGGCCCGCCGCTGAGCCTCTGGCCGGATTTCAGGAAATCAAACCCATGGTCTTTGCCGGCCTCTATCCGGTGGACGCCAGCGCGTACGAGCTTCTCCGCGACGCCCTGGAAAAACTGCGGTTGAACGATTCGTCCTTCTTCTACGAGCCGGAAAATTCCGCGGCATTGGGCTTCGGCTTTCGCTGCGGGTTTTTGGGCCTGCTGCACATGGAAATCGTCCAGGAGCGCCTGGAACGCGAATTCAAAATCGACCTGATCACCACCGCGCCCAGCGTCCGCTACCGCGTCACCACCAAGGCGGGCCAAGTGCTCGATGTTGAAAATCCGTCAAAATTTCCGCCTCAGGGCGACACCGGCAAAATCGAAGAGCCGGTAATCACCGCCATGATTTTGACGAACGACGAATACCTGGGCAACATTCTGAAATTGGTGGAGGAAAAGCGCGGCGTGCAGAAAGGGTTCGAGTATGTGTCGGCGAAACGCGTGCTCCTGACCTATGAACTCCCGCTGAACGAAATTGTGCTGGATTTCTACGACCGCTTAAAGTCCCTTTCGCGCGGCTATGCTTCGCTCGACTACCATTTCTCCGGCTACTGGGAATCGGACCTGGTAAAGGTGGATTTGCTGGTGGCGGGCGAGCCGGTGGATGCGCTCTCGTTTGTGATTCACCGCGACATCGCCCAGATTCGCGCCCGCGGGCTCTGCGAAAAGATGCGGAAGCTGATCCCGCGCCAGATGTTTGAGGTCGCGATTCAGGCCGCTATCGGGTCCAAAGTGATCGCCCGCGAGAACGTGGCGCCGATCCGAAAAAACGTGCTGGCAAAATGCTACGGCGGTGACGTCACACGCAAGCGGAAGCTGCTCGAAAAACAAAAGGAAGGCAAACGGCGCATGAAACGAGTCGGCCGCGTCGATATTCCGCAAGAAGCGTTTCTGGCGGTGCTGAAAGTGACGGAGTAATTTGCCTGGCGGTCATCCGGATGGTAGTATGGGGTTCATGAAGCTCGAAGACGCAGTACGACACCTCGCAAGCCTGCGGCTGGCGCTGAAGATGCCCGACGGCAAATTGCATCCGCTAAGCAAGAAGTTGCGTCGTCCCCGCGGTGTGATTCCGCTCATTGAGGCCAAGGACGGGCTGATCTCCAAGCAAGAGGTGGCGATGATTCGACGAACTCGAGCTGCTTATCGCAAGGTCCGTTGACGCACAATGCAGATTAACCGGTCGATTCTGATCGCAACCGAAATCTGGGACGAGCTCGATTCTTACGACAAGAATCTCAAAAGCAAGTTCATACGGGCGTTCCGCTTCCTCAGCAGGGATGTTCGACACCCATCGCTCCGCATCGAGGATGCCGTCATCGACAGTCACTCTACAATGCTGTCACTCTGAAGATCAAAAACCGTACTAGGCTCCGCGGGAGATTCCTTATGGAACTCAAGACGGTCAAAATTCTCAAACCCGAAGACATGAATTTCATCCTCGGGCAGTCGCACTTCATCAAGACCGTTGAGGACCTTTACGAAGCCATCGTCCAGACCGTGCCGGGCATGAAGTTCGGCATCGGATTCTGTGAGTCTTCCGGGCCGGCGCTCGTCCGGTATGCGGGCAACGATGCGCGGCTCATCGAGCTCGCTCAGAAAAACGCGCTGGAACTTTCTTGCGGCCACTGCTTCATCATCTTCATGGAGGGCGGATATCCGGTCAACATTCTGAACACCATCAAAAATGTTCCCGAAGTCTGCCGGATTTTTTGCGCCACCGCGAATCCCGTCGAAGTGATTGTGGGCGAATCAGAGCAGGGCCGCGGCATCTTGGGCGTGATTGACGGCGTGAAATCCAAAGGCATCGAGACTGAGGCCGACGTCAAAGCGCGTCAGGAACTCCTGAGGAAGATTGGCTATAAGCTGTAACGGCTGCGGCAAATCCTGCGGTTTCTTCCTACAGCTTCTTGCTTTGGACCGTGGCGCCCAGTTCTCCGCGCGCGAGCCGCACCGAAATATCGGCGCCGATCGGCACTCGGCCGGCGTCACGCACGATATTTCCCAGCGCATCGCGGGTGATGGAATAGCCGCGATTCAAGATCCCCAGCGGGCTCCGTTCGCCGAGGACGGCTTGCACCTGGACCAAGCGGTTTCGCCGCTCCAGCAGAGATCGTCGGAACCCGCTTGCCAGCCGCGTATCGCGCTCCGCAAGTTGCGAGCGCTTCAGTCCGAGAAGCCGGCGAAAGTCATAGCGGTGGACGCCCGCCGAGGCACGAAGGCAATCTTGGCGGGCGAAGTGCAAGCGGGCGCTGAGTGAGCGATCGAACGAGGCCACAAAATCGTCCACGCGCTGCGCCTTTTCCTGAAGCCTCGCTCGGAGGGTTTGAAACACGGAGTGCATCTTGAGCTCGGTCAGGATGGTGCGTGCTTCGGAAAGTTTGACGCGGACAACTTGCAATATGCGCTGCACGCGGTGTTGAAGTTCTGCTAAAAAATCCTGCTTGCGATGCACCACAAGCTCGGCGGCGGCGGACGGTGTTGGGGCGCGCAGATCGGCGACGAAGTCGGCAATAGTGAAGTCCGTCTCGTGGCCGACGGCCGAGATCACGGGAATTTTGGAAGCGGCAATCGCCCGCACCACACTCTCTTCGTTGAATGCCCAGAGATCTTCGAGCGAGCCGCCGCCTCGCGCCACGATGATCACGTCGACGAGCGCGTGGCGATTCAAATATTCAATGCCCTCGACAATTTCCTTCGCCGCGCCCTCGCCCTGCACTTTCGCCGGATAGATATTCACATTCATGTTTCGGAACCGGCGCGTGAGGACGCGCAGGATGTCGCGCACCACCGCGCCCGTGGGAGAAGTAACGATGCCCACCGTGCGCGGCAGGACGGGCAGCGGCTTCTTGCGCGCCGGGTCGAACAGGCCCTCGGCCGCGAGCTTCTGTTTCAGTTGCTCGAAAGCGAGCTGCAACGCGCCGACGCCGGCCGGCTCCAGAAACTCCACGTAGAGCTGGTACTCGCCTCGCGCCTCGTAAACGCTCAGCCGCCCGCGGGCGATGACGGAAACTCCGTCCAAGGGTTTGAACTTTAGATAGCGCGCCTGATTGCGAAAGCACACCGCAGCAAGCTGCGCGCCCCCGTCTTTCAGGGTGAAATAGAGGTGGCCGGAGCCCGCAGCGCGGAAGTTCGAAATCTCGCCCGTCACCCAGACGTCGGGAAAATTCTTTTCGAATATCCCCTTCACCTGTTGGGTCAGCTCGGAGACGGTGAGAACTTTTCGCGCCGTTGGGAATTCGAAAAGAGATTGAGATGATTGGTTCATTGAATCATTGATTCATTGAGTCATTGAAGATTCACATCTCATTTTCGGCTCAGATACGAAAACAGCCAAAACAAAAGCGTGACTAACGCGCTCAGCAAGAGAGAAGTCGCGATCGGAAAATAAAACTTAACATTCTTGCCCTTGTAAGAAATGTCGCCGGGGAGCTTTCCCAGTCCGAAAAAGGAAAAACGCGAGCCCAACATGAAGATCAATCCGAGGCCGACCAGAATAACCCCCGCGAGTACCAGAAATTTTCCGAGTTGCATCGGTGCTGGATTCATGCCTCACGCTGCCGCTACGTCAAACCGAGCCACATCCTGCACTTCTTATCCTTCGCTCGCGCACGTGGCTTGTCAAGGGAACGGTGCAGGTTTAGACCAAATCGACACCAGGGAAGAAATACGAGATTTCAAACAACGCGGTTTCGGGAGCGTCGGAGCCGTGAATGGCATTGTGCTCGATGTTGGTGGCAAAGAGTTTTCGGATGGTGCCGGGCGCGGCCTTGGCGGGATCGGTTGCACCCATCACCTCGCGAAGCCGGGCAATAACGTTTTCGCCTTCGAGGACCATGACGAGCGCCGGGCCGGAACTCATGAAGGTGGTGAGGCTCGGGAAGAAAGGCCTGCCGCGATGCACGGCATAGAATCCCTCGGCTTCTTGCTTGGTCAGGTTGACAAGCCGCGCAGCGACGATCTCGAATTGGTTTGCCTCGAAGATCTTGATGATGTCGCCGATGTGCCCAGCCTGCACGGCGTCGGGCTTGATGATAGTCAGTGTGCGTTCAGCCGCCATTTTGCTCCTCAAGGAAAAATTCAAAATTAAAAATGCAAAATGGCTACCCAACCGGACTCGGGGCGTTTTTTAACTTTTAATTTTGAATTTTTAATTTTGAATTTCCAAACCCCAAAAACCTCCTGGCTCGCACTTCAATTTTGCGGGCTCAGCTTCTTCTTCATCGTTTCGCCGATAAGCGCCGGGCTTGCCGCCACAGCAATGCCCGCGGCTTCCAGAGCGCGGATTTTGTCGGCGGCCGTGCCTTTGCCGCCGGAGATAATCGCGCCGGCGTGGCCCATGCGGCGGCCGGGCGGCGCGGTCCGGCCGGCGATAAAGCCGACCACCGGCTTCTTCACATTCGCCTTGATGAATTCCGCGGCTTCTTCCTCGGCGCTCCCGCCGATTTCGCCGATCAGGACGATCCCGTGCGTCTCCGGATCATCGTTCATCAAGCGAAGCGCGTCGACAAAGTCCGTTCCAATGATCGGGTCGCCGCCGATTCCGATGCACGTCGATTGCCCAAGGCCCACTGCCGAGAGCTGGCCGACCGCTTCGTAAGTCAACGTGCCGCTTCTCGAGATCACGCCGACGTTGCCCGGCTTGTGAATTCCTGCCGGCATGATGCCCACTTTACATTTTCCCGGTGAAATAATGCCGGGACAATTGGGGCCAATCAGCCGCGTCTTCTTTCCCGTAAGAAACTGCTTGACGCGAATCATATCGAAGGTCGGAATGCCTTCGGTGATTGCCACCACCAGCGGCAAGCCGGCATCGGCCGCTTCCATGATGGCATCAGCGGCAAAAGGCGGCGGCACGAAGATCACTGAAACGTTCGCGCCCGTCGTCTCCACAGCCCGCCGAACAGTGTTGAAGACGGGCACTTCGTGCATGTTGCCCTTGGGTTCCCAAATCGTTCCACCCTTGCCCGGCGTCACGCCGGCGACGACCTTGGTGCCGTAAGCAATCGCCTGCTCCGCGTGGAACGATCCTTCTCGTCCCGTGATGCCTTGGACGAGGAGACGAGTGTGTTGGTCAACTAAAATGGCCATGGGATTGTTTCATTGATTCATTGTTTCATTGATCCAGTAGCCCGATTCCCGGTTCTCGCCGTATGCTGAGAAGCGGCGAAGATGGCGAGCAACTCCGTCGCTTCCTGGTGCAACTTTTCCATTCTACGCTGCGCGACGATGCCTGCTTCAACCAAGAGTTCCAACCAAAACACCGTCTCATCGGCTTCTTCGACCACGACCCCAATCTTGGCTATGAACTCGGCCTTCGAGCGCGCCCTGCAGACGGCACGGTAATTTGCCGCGGCGCCCGTGGCACTTCGAAGCAATTGCCTTCCTAAAATGCGAGCGACGTCCGTTTTGGGTAGCGCTTGAAATAATCGGATGACTCGGATAGCAAATTGTTTACTGCGCTTCTTAAGCCCCTCAGCCGGATAGGCGTCCTCCATCTGCGACCCCCAATGGAACAATGAATCAATGGAGCAATGAATCAATTCTTCGCCAGCGCCACAACTTTCTCCGCCGCGTCCTTCATGCCGGCGGCGACGGTGAAATTCAGCCCCGAGTCGCGCAAAATCTTCTGCCCAAGTTCGACGTTGGTGCCTTCGAGCCGCACCACCACGGGAATCTTGATGCCCAGGCTTTTGGCCGCCGCGACCACGCCGCTGGCCACGATGTCGCAGCGCATGATGCCGCCGAAAATGTTGATGAGCACGGCGCGCACGTTTTTGTCGCTCAGAATGATTTCGAATCCGTGCTTCACCTGCTCTTCGCTGGCGCCGCCGCCGACATCCAGGAAGTTGGCGGGGCGCCCGCCGGCATACTGAATAATGTCCATCGTCGACATGGCAAGACCCGCGCCGTTCACCATGCAACCCACGTTGCCGTCCAGGCGAATATAGTTGAGGCTGAACTCCGAAGCCTTCACTTCCAGCGGGTCCTCTTCGTCCTTGTCGCGCAGCTCGCGGATTTCCGGGTGGCGGAAGAGCGCGTTGTCGTCGAAATTCATTTTGGCGTCGAGGGCGAGCAGCCGCCCGTCCTTGGTGACCACGAAGGGATTGATTTCGGCAAGCGAGGCATCCGTGGCCTCAAAGGCGCGATAGAGACTGGCAAAGAATTTTACCGCCTGGTTCACCTGCGCGGCGTCAAGAGCCAGGCCGAAGGCCAGGTCGCGCGCCTGAAACGCCTGAAAGCCGACCGCGGGATCGATGAATTCTTTCAGGATCTTTTCGGGGCGCTCGGCGGCTACCACTTCGATCTCCACTCCGCCTTCGGTCGAGGCCATAAACACAGGCTGGCCGCTCGAGCGATCGATCACCAAACCCAGGTAGAGCTCGCGCGCCACGTCCAAACCTTCCTCAATGAGCACGCGCTTCACCACGCGGCCTTCCGGCCCGGTCTGATGGGTGATGAGCGTCATCCCGAGCATCCGGCCCGCAATCGTTTCCGCTTCCGTCGGATTGTGAGCCAATTTCACTCCGCCGCCCTTACCGCGCCCCCCGGCGTGAATCTGCGCCTTCACCACCACTGTTCCGCCGCCCAGCTTTTCCGCCACCGCGCGGGCCTCTTCGCGTTGCGCGATCACATCACCGCGCGGAACTGCAACGCCATAAGCGGCAAGGATCTGTTTGGCTTGGTATTCGTGGATTTTCATTCTTCAGAAGTTGTCAGTCGTCAGTAGTCAGGGGGCTGGCTCCGAGGCTACAATGATGAATAGCACCGACGGCAGAATGCGCAATTATAGACAGAGCGCGCGTAAATTGCAATCAAGGAGCGACTGATGGACAAGGTGAACCTCGCTCAGAAGTTCAGCCTGTTTCAGGAGCAGTGGAGTCCCAAGATCGCGGCGGAGCTGAATGGGCAGTATGTGAAGCTCGTTAAGTTCACGGGAGAGTTCGTTTGGCATCATCACGATGCTGAGGACGAGCTCTTTCTGGTGGTCAAAGGAAAAATGCTTATGCATTTCCGGGAGCGAAGCGTGCCGGTGGAAGAGGGCGAATTCATTGTCGTTCCGCGCGGCGTGGAGCACAAGCCCGAGGCCATTGGCGAGGCTCACGTGGTGCTCTTCGAACCTAAATCGACTTTGAATACCGGCAATGTTCGCAATGAGAGGACGTTGGAAGAATTGGAGCGGGTCTAATATTCTCGGGTTTCGGGATTCGGGGTTTGGGTTTCGGGAGCCGCGCTCCGGGTTTCGCGAACCCCTAACCCCGAAACCCAAACCCCGAGTCTCCTATGTACCTTGAATGGGCGGTTGAAAAGCTGAACAGCAAGCTGGACCTGACTCGCCAGGAAGCGGGCCAGGTCACGGAACAGCTTTTCTCGGGCAACGTGCCCGATGATGAGATTGTGTCTCTGCTCGTGGCGCTGCGGAACAAGGGCGAGACGGCCGACGAAGTGGTAGGTTTCGCCCAGGTGATGCGGGCACGCGCGGCGGAGACGCTGCGTAAGGCAGGAGTGCATTTGGATGAGATCGCTCGTTCGGGACCCTTGCTGGACACCTGCGGGACGGGCGGGGACGCGCAGTGCACCTTCAACGTTTCAACTGCTGCCGCTCTGGTGGCCGCGGCCGCGGGCGTGCGCGTGGCGAAGCACGGGAACCGCTCGATTTCCAGCCGCTGCGGCAGCGCCGACGTTCTCGAAGCGTCGGGCGTGGCCGTCGATTTGCCGCTCGAGCACATTCCCGCGTGCCTCGAAAAAGTTGGCATGGTTTTCCTTTTCGCTCCGCACCTGCACCTGGCCACCAAGCACGTGATGAACGCGCGACGAAGTTTGAAAGCCAAAACCATTTTTAATCTCCTGGGGCCGCTCACCAATCCTCTTGGCGCCACCGTTCAGTTGGTGGGCGTGTTTGAGCGCGCGCGCACGGAAATGCTGGCGCAGGCTTGTGCCGCGGTCGGAACCGAGCGCGCCTTTGTGGTGGCGGCGCACGATGGCGTGGACGAAATCTCAACGACTGGCCCCACTCAACTATCGGAAGTGAGTGGCGGCGTGGTTCGCACGCGCGACGTTTCTCCGGAAGAATTTGGATTGCCGCGTGCCCCGCGTGACTCTTTCCGCGGCGGCGATGCCCAAGAGAATGCCGCCATTTTGCGCCGCGTGTTGGCCGGCGAGCACGGCCCTTACCGCGACGTGGTGCTAGCCAATTCCTCCGCGGCTTTGGTGGCGGCAGGCAAGGCGGAGAATTTTGTTGTGGGAGTGGAAATTGCCGCCGCGGCCATCGACTCCGGCTCCGCGCGCCAAACCCTGACCGCACTCGTCAAGTTCACGCAAAGGGTCCAGCAAGGTTGAAGGGTAAGGACTTAAGGGTGAAAGATCATTTGCTGGAGCCGTCCTGACTCGTGACTTGCGGCTCGTGGCTGCTGATATCTTCGTTTCTGCCTTCATCACAAGAGCCAGTGACCGCCGTCACTGAGTATCTTTTCCCTTAATGTAAAGCTCCGCACAGCATATTCGCTGGTCAAGGAGTCTCCCATGACATCCATCTTTCGGCGGTGCCCTTATAGGTTTTCGTGTGCCTTCTTGGTGGCGCTGGTCGGTCTCGCGAGCGGCGCGCAGGCCAAAATCATTCACGTTCCCGTCGACCAGCCGACCATCCAGGCGGGCATCAACGCCGCCTCCAACGGCGACACCGTGCTGGTCTCGCCCGGAACCTACTTCGAGAACATCAATTTCAATGGGAAGGCGATCACCGTCACCAGCTCGGACGGGCCTTCGGCGACCATCATCGACGGCGGCGGGGTCACGTCGGTCGTGACGCTCAATTCTGGCGAGGGTTCCGGCTCCGTGCTCAGCGGATTCACGATACAAAATGGGTATACATCGTTCGCTTCAGAATATATGGGAGGCGGCGTCTATATCAACAATTCGTCTCCTCAAATCATCGGCAACACAATCGTAAACAATACAGGGGCTGAAGGATTGGGGATCGGAATCCAGAATGGTTCACCGCTGATCCAGGGGAACACGATCAGCAACAATAGCCAAGTTGGCTTCAGCGGCGGTACAGGTGGCGGGGGAATCCTGGTGATAGGAGGGCAGAGCACTCAAATAATCGGGAATCTCATCTTAAATAACAAAATACCTAGCGGCGATGGGGGCGGCATTACTTTGTGGGGAGCAAGCCAGGCAGTCGTCCAGAGTAACGTCATAAGCGGAAACGTCGCATCCGGCATTAGTCCTGCGTCGCAGGGCGGTGGGATTTGGATCGTCAATGGGCCAGGAGGATCCATCATCCAGAACTTGATTGTTGGGAACAGCGCTCCGCAGGGTGGCGGAATCTATTTGAGTGTACCCTCGGGAACCGGTGCGAGCACCCTCGTTAGCAACACCATAGCCGGTAATGATGGCCAGTACGGATCATCCTTATACGTCTGGGTTGGCGATGCAAAATCCGTGATGTTCAACAATCTCTTGGTGGCCCTCCCGGGAGAGCCAGCTATTTTCTGCCAGGGATCGACGGCACCGACCCTCCAGTCCAACGATGCCTTTAGTTCGGGCGGAACAGCTTACGGCGGTACCTGCGCGGGCGCGGCGGGGACGAACGGCAACATTTCTGCCGATCCTTTATTCTTGAATTCCACCAGCAATTTTCATTTGCAACCCGGTTCGCCCGCCATCGACGCGGGCAATAATTCTGCGCCAGGATTACCTTCGACCGATCTGGATGGCAATCCCCGGATTCAGAACGGCACAGTGGATATCGGCGCCTATGAATTCGCGCTCACCAGCGCCACAGTCTCGCCCACGAGCCTCGCGTTTCCCGACACGCCGGTGGGCACCAGCAGCGGCCCGTTGCCCGTCACTTTGACCAACACGGGCAATTCTCCGCTCTACTTTAGCGCCACCGCGAGCGGCGATTTTGCCGAGTCCGATTCCTGCAATGGAACAGTCCCGGTTGGAGGAGCCTGCACACTCAGCGTCAACTTCGCGCCCACCGTGCCCGGAAACCGAACTGGGACGTTAACTCTGGTGGACAACACGACCACCAATCCGCAATTCGTCAGCCTGAGCGGGAATGGCACTGTGCCTGTTGTTAGCCTGTCTCCCACGAGCCTCGCGTTTCCTAACCAGCAAGCCTGGACGACGAGCAGCCCGATGACTGTGACCTTGAACAATGTCGGCAACGCCCCGCTCGATGTCTACAGCTTCGCTATCACTGGCGATTTCGCCTTCACGACCAACTGTAGAGGGTCGCTCGCACCAGGCTCAAGCTGCACCTTCGGTGTTACCTTCACGCCCACCGCGGTCGGTACGCGGACGGGAACATTGGCTATTAACGACAACGCCGCAGGCAGCCCTCAGCAGGTTCCCCTTTCAGGGACAGGGTACGGCCCGGTCGCAAGCCTCTTCCCAACCGGCTTGAATTTTGGGGGAGTCACCGTCGGGATCACCAGCCCACCCCAGTCACTCACCCTTACCAGCACGGGCGACACGGCCCTGACCATCAACGGAATCAGCGCCAGTGGCGATTTCGCCCAAACCAATAACTGTCCAGGCTCGCTGGCTCCCGGAGCCAACTGTGTCATCAGCGTGACCTTCACGCCCACGGCCGTTGGTTCCCGAACTGGCTCCATCTCCGTTTCCGACAATTCAGCCAACAGCCCTCAGTCGGTTGCGCTGTCGGGGACAGGATACGGCGCGGGAGCCAATCTCGTTCCGACATCCCTAAATTTCGGCAACCAGAATGTGGGGAGCACCAGCCCGCCTCAGACAGTCACTCTATATAGCACTGGCACTACCGCGCTCTCGATCAGCAGCGTTACCTCGATCGGTGATTTTGGCCAGACCAACAACTGCGGCACATCGGTGCCTGCGGGTGGAAGCTGCACGATCACAGTGACGTTCGCACCGGCTGCCCCCGGTAACAGGGCAGGATTCATCCTGGTCTATGACAACGCGCCCGGCGGCCTTCAGGCCGTTTCGCTCTCGGGAACCGGAGTGGGCGCAATGGCCCAGCTTTCGCCTACCTATATCAACTTTGGTTACCAGGGAGTAGGCACGACGAGCCCGCCGCAGCTCGTGTCCCTCGCCAACTCGGGCAACGCCACGCTCAACGTAACCAGCATCGTCGCGAGCGGCGACTTCGCTCAAACGAACAATTGCCCGGCGACTATTGGGCCGGGCGCGAACTGTACGATCAGCGTCACGTTTACCCCAACGGCTATTGGTACCCGCAACGGAACGGTCAGCGTGACGGATAACGCGCCGGGGAGCCCGCAGGTCGTCACCCTAACGGGCGTTGGAGCTCAGCCGGCAGTCACGTTTTCGCCAGCAAGCCTTACCTTCGGTCCGCAGCCGGTCGGCACCACAAGCGCGCCACAGACGGTGACCTTGATCAGCAGCGGGAACGCCACCCTCTCCATCACCAGCATTGTGGCCAGCGGTGACTTCGCTCAAACGAATAATTGCCCTGCCGGTCTGGCTGCTGGATACAGTTGCCAGATCAGCGTCAGGTTCACCCCCACCAGTATTGGCATACGAACAGGAACGATTACGGTCACGGACAATGCCCCGAACAGTCCGCAAAGCGTGCCGCTGACAGGCACGGGGGGAGTGCCGGTGGCTAATCTATTCCCCACAAGCCTGACGTTCGGCTCGCAGGATCTCGGCACGACGAGTCCGCCGCAGAACGTCACCTTGAGCAATACCGGCACTGGGCCGCTTTCCATTACCAGCATTGTCACCTCGCCGAGCGACTTTGCCCAAACCAACAATTGCGGAAGTTCGGTGGCCGCGGGGGCGAATTGCACGATTGCTGTAACCTTCTCGCCCACAGCCAACGGAAAGCGAACTGGAACGCTCAGTGTCACCGACAATAGCAACGGCGTGAATGGCAGCCAGCAGACGGTTTCATTGACCGGAACGGGCGTCAGCCCGGGTGGGAGCGTTTCGCCGACTTCGCTCACATTTGGAAGTCAGGCAATCGGCACCACGAGCGCGGCAAGGAAAGTGACGCTGACCAGCAACGGCACGACAAACTTGATCATCACTAGCTTTACGTTCACGGGAGCCAACGCCGGTGATTTCGCTCAGACGAATAACTGCCCAACAAGCATGGCGCCGGGAGCCAAGTGCACCATCAACGTGACGTTTACACCGACCGCGCTCGGGGCACGAACGGCAACCCTAGCCGTCGCCGACAATGCCGCGAACAGCCCTCAGACCGTCGCCTTGTCGGGCACCGGAATTCTGCCCGTGGTCCTCAGCCCGACTTCGTTGAACTTCGGCAGTCAGGCGGTGGCGACCACGAGCGCCGCGAAGACCGTGACGCTGACCAACAACCTGAGCTCTGCCTTAACCATTAGCGGCATCACGACAACTGGCGACTTTGCCGAAACGGACACCTGCGATGGCAGCGTTCCCGCGAAGGGAAAGTGCACCATCAATGTGACATTCACTCCTACCACGACGGGAACACGAACCGGGACCTTGACGGTTGCGGACAATGCCTCGAACAGTCCTCAAACGGTTTCGCTGACGGGCACGGGTGTGGTGCAGGTCGTCTTGTCGCCCACCTCGCTCACTTTTGGCGGGCAGAAGGTTGGGACAACGAGCGCCGCCAAGACCGTGACGCTCACCAACAATCTGTCCACGGCGCTAGCCATGAGCGGCATCACGTTTTCCGGCGCCAACCCGGACGATTTTGCCCAAACCAACAATTGCGGCGCGGGCGTGCCAGCGAAATCCAAATGCACCATCTCGGTGACCTTTACGCCGACCGCGATTGGCACGCGCGCCGCCACGCTGAACGTGAACGACAGCGCCAACAACAGCCCGCAAACCGTAACGCTGGCGGGGACGGGAAAGTGACAGAACCAGTGGCAAGGGGCATGTGGCGAGTGCAAGCCAAGAACACTGGCGAGATCCGCGCAGCGTCCATCGCGTATAGTATGCGGGTATAAGCGTTATCTGTGATACTTATAGCGTCTTGTTATGAAGAGCCTGACCAAGTGTCAGCCGACGTTACTTCGAACATCTCCACTTGACAAGAAATCTTAAATCTATTACTCTATAAATACAGGAATGAGGAGCCGCAGTGAAGAGGCGCCGTCATCCATTATTGTCCGCTGTAATAAGACACGAAACAAAAGCGAATAGAGGAGGCCGCGAAGCAAAAAAAGATGTTAAAAATGAGGTTCGAAGCCACGATGTTGTTGAAAACACAGACAAATGCCTTTGGAACGAAGCCATTTTTAAGGTTCGAAGCCATTCTCGGGCGGAAGCTCAGCGCCGCTATCTTATTGAAAACAAATAAGGCGACTTTGATCCAAAAGGCGTGCTTGTGGTTCAAAGCCATTAGAACGATGGGAGCGGCGAGTGGGAAGAGGCAAGCAACAAGAGCAGGAGGCGGGTCCGATTTGCGGTCCGATGCGACTCGGACCATCGGTCCGATCTGTGGTCCGATGCGAATCGGACCATCGGACTCCAGAAATCGGAGACTCCAGCAATCGGAGAGTCAGGGATCAGAATCGAGACTGAATCGTTCGCAGTCGATGCGCGGCCACGGGGTGGAGGAAAGCACTCCCCAACACGCAACTGCGGCCGTGATTCTTGCGACGGAGAGGCGGCCAGCCTGCAGCACGCTTGACGACTTCCAGCTACAGTGCTAGCGTCACAGCATGGAGTACGCGCATCTGCGGAGATTCCCTCGGGTGGAGGAAGATTTCCCCGTCGAGTACGTCGTCGGAGGCAAGACCTTTAAAGCCCACGCCACCATCCTCGGAGGCTGCGGCCTCTACTTGCGCACCGCTCAGCATATCCCGTGCGGCGAGACACTGACCGTTGTGTTTCGCCCGGCCAAGCGCCTTCCCAAGATCGAGGCGAGGGCGATCGTTCGATCCGTTTCCAACACCGACGGCATCGGCATCGAATTCACCTCCATGCGTCCCGAAGATCAGCAGATTATCCTGCGGTTCATCCACATGAAGATGGAGGAAAAGCGCCAAGACCGGCGTGCGCCTTTCGTCGCTCAGGTCCACTATCAGAGCACCACGTTTCTGGGCTTGTCGAAGAATATCAGCGCCGGCGGCATGTTCGTCGAAACCAAGGAATCGTTGCCCATCGGTTCCGAGTTGGAACTGCGGTTTCATCTCGACGATGGCGAGCCGATCATCGTCGCGAAGGGTGAAGTGATGTACGTGGTGAACAAGCTGGGTCTGGGCGTGCGGTTTCGGGACCTGACGGAGGCCGACGGAAAACGGATCGAGAATTACGTTGCCAAGGGCATCACCGAGGTGGCCAAAACAGCCGGCGGGGTCGCGGCTTGAGTTCAGTCAGGGATCGATCCTCTCCCGCTTCCAATCCGCGTTGGCCTTGTCGCGGCTCGGTTCCAATCTGACGGCCTTCTCGATCTCCGAAGCTGCTCACGACTTGCGGCCTTCTTTCTCGAGCACCAGGCCGAGCTCCCGTTGCGCCTCGGCCAGAGTGGGCGAATCGGGTTCGGGCTCCTGGGAAAGGTACTTGCGAAAATACCGCTCCGCTCTTGGCAAATCCTTATTTTCCGCGAACAAAACTTCCGCTGCCCGATAGCAGGGCCTGAGATTGTCCGGGACGTTTTTCTCCGCTTCGATCAGCACCGCATCAAGATCTTTCCAGCGTTGCTGGATTGCATACAATCGCGCCAGAGCCGCGTAAGCCGCGGCGTGGCCAGGATCGAGCTTCACGGCTTGGCGCGCGAATTTTTCCGCGTCGACTGGATTGGAGGGCGGATCGATCGTGGTGGTATCGCCGGGTTTGCCCCCGCCCGTGGGCCGCAGGAAGAAATTGGCGATTTCGACCATCGTGTTGTAGTTCTTGGGAGCGGTCGCGGCAGCTTTGATGTAAGCCTCTTGTTCTTTGCCCCAATCTTTTTGTTCGCGCGCCAGCCGCGCCTGAGCCAACAAACCTGAAACAGAATCAACCTTGGCAATCTCATCGGCCATGGCGCGTGCCTTGTCTTGCCCGCCGCCCATGAGGCGAGGCGCCTGAAGATAAAACTCGAGCAGGTCAAAGCGGGCGTTGAGGTTTTTCGGGTCCAGACTGGCAGCGGTTTCCGACTC
Source organism: Terriglobia bacterium (assembly GCA_050013575.1). Classification (GTDB taxonomy): domain Bacteria; phylum Acidobacteriota; class Terriglobia; order UBA7540; family UBA7540; genus DASYXZ01. Next base: position 373,201 of record JBEKEZ010000001.1, read on the forward strand.
TTCCCTGAACCGCTTGGCCCAGTGACCCTTGCTGAATAAAGAAGCCTTCTCCGCCGTCCTGCCGCACACTTCCGCAAGCTGGACGTGATAACTAGAGTTCTTGGGCTCCAGTGCCACAACCTTTTCCGCCAAGGCGAGCGCTCCTTCGAGATCGCCGAATGCGAATTTGACCCGAGAGTGTAAATAAGCGGCCTCCACGTCATTCGGGTTTGACTGGTAGCTCCGCTCGGCGAGCACTCGCGCGCGCTTCCAGTGGCCGGCGTCGATGAGGCCCTGGAGCGAGGAGTCTGCGCCCGCGGAGGTCGCGGAGATACATAAGAAGGTTAGAGTCGCGAGAACCAGATGCCTCAAGCAAGCCTCCGGGTTAGTGTCCGTAGCGTGGGACGGGGACCCGTCCCACGCTTTAATTGCGAGTTGGTTCGGGCTGGGTTAATATACATCAAGCTGGCCGGCGCCGCGAGGTTTCGCACTGGAACGAAACGCGGCCACGTCCGGCAGGTAAGGAGTCCGTCATGTTGTGGGAGAAGAAGCCTCAGCCCGTCACTCCCAAGAAATCGGAACCGGAACGGGTTCCACCGCCTCCGGCTCCCCAATTGGAAAACCCTATCATGGACACAACACCAAAGGTATCAAACCCTGTGCCACCGAATCAAAACCCCACGGTCCTCGGCCGATCGGTCGTCATGCGCGGGGAATTATCGGCGAGTGAAGATCTGCTGATCGAAGGACAATTCGACGGCACCATCAATCTTCAGGACCATTGCCTGACGGTCGGCGCCAAAGGCCAGGTGAAAGCGGAGATCCACGCCCGGCAAGTGGTGATTCACGGCTCGATCAACGGAAACGTCACGGCACGCGAGAAGATTGAAATTCGCAAGACCGGTCAGGTTCTGGGTGACTTGGTGGCCACAGGCGTTGCCATCGAGGATGGCGCATACTTCAAGGGGAGCATTGAAATCCTTCGCGAAGGCGAAGCGGCCGCATCGCGTCCTGCATCGTCTTCGGCCCCTGGTTCGAAGGCCGCCGGTTCCAGCAACGCTTAGCGGACCGGTGGCAAGTGGCCAGCGAAAAGGGCTCGGGTTTCGGGATTCGGGGTTCGGGGTTCGCAGAAGCGTCATCAGGTTCGCTTTTCTCCGAACCCCTAATCCCGAACCCGGTAGCTTTCCTCGCCACTTGCCACGCGCCCCTTGCCACTACTCAGTTGAAGATGCCGCTCACAGCAGGCAAAGAGGTTTTGAACCGGGCAGCGCCCAAGGCTGGCGCCGGCAACGTTGTCGAAAGTCCGGCGCTGGATTGGCTATGGAAGTATCTCGCTGACGTTCCCCGTCCTCTGATTCTCGACTGCGGACCCGTGAAGCCGCAGACGGTGGACGTCTTGCTCCGCCGCGGCGCAAAGGTCTATGTGGCGGACCTCGTATCGCCAATGCAGCGCGAGGACCCCAAATTGTGGGACCGCAGCAAGAAGATTCCGGTGTTTCGCGTCGAGGAATACTTGGCTCAGATGCCCGCGATTCCCCCGGCTTCGATCAACGTCATTTTCGGCTGGCACCTGCTGGATCTGCTTCCGCGCGAAGCCCTGCGGGCAGTGGTCGAGCGGTTGTTTCCCTGCCTTCAACTGGGCGGCGTGTTCTTTTGTCTGTTGCGCGAAGCCTATTTGAAAAATGGCGCTGACCAGGTTTGGTGGCTCAAGAGCTTGACCAGCCTTGCCGCGGGCGACGGCGACAGGCCATTTCCTTATTCGGCGGTCAGTGGCCGCGACGTGGAACGCTTGCTGTCTGAAGTAAGCCTGAAGAGTTTTCTCAGCCGCTCCGGGCGGCGCGAAGTGCTGGTGCTCAAGTAGCCCGATTTATCTGAAGGGAAAGGCACAAGCTCATGGGCGTCGGAAATCCGGCAGCAATTGTGGCTACCTGCTGACAACTCCCCCAGTTTGTGCGCCGGCGAAAAGACCAGGGGCAGGAAGGCGCGGACCGTGGCTAGCCGCCGCAGTGATTCGCTCCCAACCCGGAATTGAAAGAACCAGAACTGCAACAGCGGGAAGAGACGCTTCTGAAATGGCCTGCTCGTCAAGACTGAATTGGCGCTGTAGCAACGCAGAAGGTTGTCAGTATCACAGCGTGGGGTGACGGCGGTCACTGTGGCTGGGCGCGGAGGTGGGCAAACTAGTGCCGTTCCAACTTTTTTGGGCAAACAGTTTTCAGCCACTCAGAAAGTCTTTGCGCAAGACGTAGGTGCAATACATAGGCGCAACAAGTTGGAACGGCACTAGCAGGCCGGGTAGTGTGATCAACGAACCAAACAGTGACGCAAGTTGCGTAGTGATCGTCAGTGAAGGATGGCACATCAGGGCTTTCAATGGCCCCTCCTCGCGAGCCGACAGGCGCGATAGCCAAGCTGGAACCCTGAGCAGCAGCGGGCGGCAAGAGGGGGCAAGCGTATGAGCGCCCCGCCTTCCTACCAGGAACTCACTGCGAACATCGACTGGAAAGTCGCCGAGCGGGAGTTGGGCTATAAGCCGGGCGACCCGATCAACATTGGCTGGATGTGCAGCGATCGCATCTGCCAACTGGGCCTGGCCGACAAGTCGGCGCTGCTTTGGGAAGATTATCAGGGCATCGAAAAGCGGTTCAGCTACAACGACGTTCGAATTCTCTCCAACACCATTGCCCATTTCCTCGCCGGGCGGGGCATCCGCCCGGGCGAACGGGTCTGCCTGTTCATGGATCGTGTTCCCGAGCTGTATATCGGGTTCCTCGGGATTTTGAAAATGGGCGCGGTGGCACAGCCGCTGTTTTCCGCGTTCGGCGACGAGTCTCTGCTGGTGCGGTTGGCTAATGCCGGAACCTCGGCCATCATCACCCAAAAGAAACACGTGCATAAGGTTCGCAAGATCCGCAAGCAGCTACCGAACTTGCAGCACGTCATCGTCGTGGACGCGGACCAGGCTGCGCTTGAGGAGCGCGAGATTGCCTTCCGCATGGAACAGGCGGCGCGGATCGAGCACTTTTCGGTCTACCCGACGAGGGCCGAGTCTCCCTCGGTCCTGCACTACACATCGGGCACGACCGGTCAGCCCAAGGGTGCGCAACACGTCCATTATTCCATCATTTCGCAGTACCTCACCGCCCGATGGGTCCTCGATCTTCAGCCCGATGACATTTACTGGTGCAACGCCGACCCCGGCTGGGTGACCGGCACGTCGTACGGCATCATCGGCCCCTGGGCGAACGGCATTACGCAAGTGGTTCTGGATTCCGGTTTCAACGCCGCGCGATGGTACGACTTCATGGCGAAGCACCGCGTCACGGTCTGGTATTCGGCGCCGACCGCCATCCGCCTCCTCATGAAGGAGGGCGCGGAAACCGTCCAGAAGCATGACTTGTCCAGCTTGCGCCACTTGGCCAGCGTCGGCGAACCGCTGAACCCCGAGGCGGTCGTGTGGTCGAAAGAGGTTTTCGGGAAGCCGTTCCACGACACCTTCTGGCAGACCGAAACCGGCTGCATCGTCATTACCAACTTCCCCGGAATGTCGGTCAAACCCGGCTCGATGGGAAAACCGTTTCCAGGAATCACCGCGACCGTGCTGGATCCGCGCACTTACGAATCCGTCAATCGCGCCGGAGTGGCGGGCCTGATCGCTCTGCGGCCGGGCTGGCCTTCGCAGATCCGCGGCTACTGGAACAACGAAGCTGGATTCCAGGCGAAATTCAGGAATGGCTGGTATCTGTGTGGCGACCGCGCCTCGATCGATCCAGATGGCTATTTCTGGTTCATGGGGCGGGATGACGACGTCATCAATACCGGTGGGCATCTGGTGGGCCCCTTTGAAGTCGAATCGGCTCTGCTGGGATGCCCTGCCGTCGCCGAATCGGCCGCGGTCGCTAAGCCGGACCGCATCAACATGGAAGTCGTGAAAGCGTACGTCACCCTGAAGCGAGGGTTCCAACCCTCCGATGACCTCGAGCTGGAAATCATGAACCACATTCGCAAGCGGCTATCGCCGCTGGCAATGCCCCAGGAGATTGAGTTCGTTGACTCTCTGCCCAAGACGCGGAGCGGCAAGATCGTGCGTCGTATCCTGCGCTCGAGGGAGTTCAATGAGCCCGTGGGGGATCTCTCCACCATCATGGAAGACTGAAGAGGGCCGGCCATGGACGAAATCACCAAGACAGTCCGCGATTACATCATCCGGGAGTACCTGGAAGAGGGCGACGACCGGGAAATCATTGAGACCACGCCGCTGATTTCAGGGGGCATTGTGGATTCCTTTTCCATGGTGTCTCTGCTTCGCTTCCTGGAGAAGAAGTACTCGATTCACATTCCTGACGACGCCGCCACACCCGAAGCTTTCGATAGCCTCGAGCGCATCGTGGCGCTGGTGCGGCGCTTCCAGAAGACTGAAGTGGGCAGCGGCTAGAGCGTGCCCGACGCTGCCGGAATGCTGGCAGGCCCCGGGCAGCGCACCGAATCGAATCTGGTTACGGGAGGGACACTATGGCTTTCGCCGACCGAATGCGACACGGCTATCAGACAGAGATTGAGGGTATCAAGGCCGCGGGTCTGTTCAAAGAGGAGCGGTACATCCACTCACCGCAGTCGTCGGAAATTGAGGTGGAGTTCCCGCATGGCTCAGAGCTGCGGAAGTGCATCAACATTTGCGCCAACAACTACCTCGGGCTGTCCAGCCACCCGGAGGTGATGGCGGCCGCGCACGCCGGCCTCGACTCCCGCGGCTACGGGATGTCATCCGTGCGCTTCATTTGCGGCACGCAGGACATCCACCGGGAGCTTGAGCAGCGGCTGACCGACTTCCTCGGCACCGAGGACACCCTGCTCTTCCCCTCCTGCATGGACGCCAACGCCGGATTCTTCGAGGCCTGCCTGAATGAGCAGGACGTGATGATCGCGGATCGGCTGGTCCACGCCTCCATTGTGGACGGCATGCGCCTGTGCAAGGCGATGCAAGATACCTACAAGCATTCCGACATGGGGCATCTGGAGGAGAAGCTGCAAGAACATCAGGACAAGCGTTTCCGCATCGTCATCACGGACGGCGTGTTTTCGATGGACGGCGACACCGCCAAGCTGGCTGAGATCGTCGCGCTGGCGGAGAAGTATGACGCCATGGTGCTGGTCGATGACTCGCACGCCACTGGCTTTATCGGCAAAACTGGACGTGGAACGCACGAACACTGCGGCGTGTTCGGCAAGATCGATGTGATCACCACCACCCTGGGCAAGGCGCTGGGCGGCGCTTCCGGAGGGTGCGTGAGCGGCCGCCGCGAATTGGTGGAGACGTGCCGCCAGCGAGCGCGTCCTTATCTGTTTTCGAACGCGGTGGCGCCCGTGATCGTCGCGGGTGCCTTGAAGGTGCTTGACCTGATCAGCGCCACCACCGGCCGCCGCGACAAACTGGAGGGGAATGCCAAGTACTGGCGTGGTCTGCTCACGGAGGCGGGTTTCGATATCAAGCCAGGTGATACCCCCATCGTGCCGGTCATGCTCTACGACGCCAAACTGGCACAAGACTTTGCTCGCGACCTCTTTGCCGAGGGCGTTTACGCGGTCGGGTTCTTCTTCCCTGTCGTGCCCAAAGGGCAGGCCCGCATTCGCACCCAACTCTCCGCCGCTCACGAAAAACATCACCTCGACACCGCCATCGAGGCGTTCAAGAAAGTGGGGAAGAAACACGGCATCTTGGGTCTCGGAAAAAAAGAACTCATGGCGAGGTGCGCTGCGTAGTCAAGAGTCCTCTCTTGCTAAAAGGGGATGCGCGCTCTTGCCGGGTTAACTTGGCACCAACTTCCGTAGCGCTTGCGGGAGGAAACGGAGGTGGCCATGCTCTGTGCAGAACTTGAACAGATGGAATCGGAATTCGATCACATTCTTGCCGAACTGGAGAAACCGAACCTGACCGAGCAGGAAAGACAGACCCTGGAGGGCGCGAAGTCTCGGCTGACCCGCGCCATAAAGGATCATGAGACGTCTGGCCACAACGGTGGTCCTTGCTTTGAAGAAATGTCCCAGTTCTGAAGGGTCGGTTGTCGGTACGGAATCCGGAATGCTGAGTCTTCAATCCCGCGATCGCCAGCGGCGGTGGCCGATCCGGAATTCGGAGTGCTGAATCTGAGATGCCCGTCACGCAGTGACGGGATTCTGACTCCTGACTTTCTGACTCCCAGATCCTGACATTCTGTGATAGCTCGTTTTGCTGGAAACGGCGTCGAGCAACGCCACCTGTATGAGGGTAAAGAGCCTTCCGACCGGTCGGTAAATGCTCTCCGAAGCGCTGCTGGTGGTCTATCGCACGCACTGACGCGTCTTCCTAAAATAAAGTACGGCTCGGAAAGGGGGTTTGGAGAGTCGCTTGAACCGCCGACCAATCTCTGCCCTGCGGCCTGAGGAACGGGCCGGAGCCCCCGCTTCGCTCTGCCCAGTGCTCGCCGACTGTTCGCTTGTCTTGCCAGTCCGGTTCCTCCCAAGGGCAGGCGCTCGAACCTGCTGCCCAGTGCTCGCCGATTGTTCGCTTGGCTTGCCAGTCCGGTTCCTCCCAAGGGCAGGCGCTCAAGCCTGAACGCTGGTTTCGGGTGGATTCTTCTTTGGCTCCGGACTTCTGGCTCCTCTTCCCGACCTTCGTCCCTCACCCCTTGCCGCACGCCGCTTGCCACCGTTCTCGTGCGAGTTTCGAGTCTCGATGCATTCGCTACGCTCAGCAGAAGTTTTCGAGCTTCGTTTCTTGTGCTGACCCCCGACTCCCGTCTCTCCGATTTCTGGAGTCTCCGATTTCTGGAGTCCGATGGTCCGATTCGCATCGGACCGCAGATCGGCCCTGACTCCTCCTTCGACCATCGTCACACTCAATCGTGACCGCCATCACAGCAGGAATTCCCCACTTCGTGGTACGCGGGGAGAGTACCTAAACATACCCACAGATAACAAAGAGTGGTGAGAGGTGACGTCATGAGCCGATTCAAGGTTGGAGCTCTGGGGTTAGGAGTGTGTTTGTTGTTGGCAGTGAGTGTAAAGGCGGCGGCGCAGACGCCGGCCACGCCGGATTCTCCGGCCATCCCGCAGGACGGGACGGTGGCCGCGAGCCCGCAGGCGGTGGTGCCGCGCCTGATGAAATTCAACGGTGTCCTACGTGATGTGACAGGCAAGCCAGTGACGGGCCCGGTCGATGTCACCTTCGCACTCTATAGCTCTGAGGCTGGTGGCAACCCGTTGTGGTTTGAGACGCAGAGCGTCGAACCCGACGAGCAAGGCCGCTACACGGCGCTGATCGGGGTGATGCATTCCGAGGGCTTGCCCATGGACCTGTTCACCACCGGCGAAGCGCGCTGGCTGGGCGTGCAGGTGGCGAATGAGGTGGAACAGAAGCCGCGCGTGCTGCTCCTGAGCGTGCCCTACGCCTTGAAGGCGTCGGACGCCGAAACCTTGGGCGGTCTTCCTTCTTCGGCCTACATGCTGTCACTGTCAGCGAGCCCTGCGGGTGGGCAGGCGGCAGGAGGCGGGAACGGAGGGAACGGCGTGCAGAAGGGTGTCAGCCGCAAAAACACCGCCTGCTCCAGCCTGACCGCGGATGGGAACGCCTCCGCCAACCAGATCGCTTTTTACTCGGCCCCCTGCGCGCTGAGCGAGGATGCCAACCTGGTGGACGT
>JBEKEZ010000002.1:0-355393 GCA_050013575.1 Terriglobia bacterium
CGACCAATCTGGGAGGGGTGGCGGCAGCCAATTACGCGCGCCTGGACATCGCTAACACCTTCGCCGCCGACCAGACCTTGAATGCTGCGCTAAACCTTGCCCAGACCACGGGAGCGGACGTGGGGGTGATCAACCTGGGAGGCAGTCCCCTGATTCACGCCTGTTGCCCAAAGTCCATGCAGAACACGTTTGTTGGAACCCTCGCCGGGAACTTCACCGCGGATGCCACCGGGAGCAACGGCGGGGATGGCCAAAACACTGCCACGGGCTTCCAAGCTATGGCAGCCCTCACCTCGGGCTTTCAAAACACTGCTAGTGGGATCCAAGCTCTTTACAGCAACACCTCGGGTTACAGTAACACCGCCAACGGGATCCAGGCCCTCTATTCCAACACCACGGGATACGGCAACGCCGCCTACGGGTCTTGGGCCCTCTATTTCAACACCACAGGCTTGGTCAACACCGCCAACGGGAGCGAGGCCCTGCTCGGGAACACGACGGGCAATTCGAACGTCGCCATCGGGCCGTGGGCTGGCATGGGGTTACAGACTGGAAGTTCGAATATCATGGTGGGACCCAACGCTGGCTTCAACTTCACCTCGAGCGAGAGCAACAACATCGATATCGGCAACCAAGGCGTTGCGGCAGAATCGGGCGTGATCCGTGTCGGCACCGACAGCACTCAACCCGGCGTAAATTGTAGTACTACGCCTTGCCAGACTGCAACTTACATCGCGGCAATCCGTGGCGTGAGTCCGGGAGGCGCGAGTCCGCTGCCGGTGATCATCGACGGCAATGGCCAGCTTGGCACGGGAACTTCCGCCGTGGGCACGGTGACAAGCGTTGGAAGCGGCGCGGGACTGACTGGCGGGCCCATCACCGGAAGCGGCACCCTGAGCATTGCCACGGGCGGCGTGAGCAACACCATGCTGACCAATTCGTCCCTCGCTGTCAACGCTGGCTCGGGCCTGAGCGGCGGCGGCTCAGTGGCGCTGGGCGGCAGCACTTCGTTGAGCGTCGCCACGGGAGGCGTGACCAACGCCATGCTGGCCAATCCTTCCCTGACGGTGACGGCGGGAACTGGCCTGACCGGTGGAGGCGCAGTCTCGCTGGGTGGGAGCACCACACTCAACCTAAACCCCATCATCAGCGCAACCACGGGCACATTCTCCGGCAGCACTAGCCCGGTCGTATCGGGCACAAACACGGGGAACAGCAGCAACGGCCAACTGGGCACGAGCGTCAGCGGCAACGCCGCGGGCGTCTACGGCACGAGCGCGTCCAGCACCGGCTACGGCGTGGTTGGCAACAACACCGCGACCGGCGGCAACGCCTACGGCGTCTACGGCACCACCGCGTCGAGCGTCGGCGCCGGCGTTTACGGGAGCGGCGCCGACGGCGTTTACGGGAGCGGCACCATCACCGGCGTCTACGGGATGGGCAGCACCGTCGGCGTCTTCGGGGACGGCAGCACAGGCGTCAAAGGCTTCAGCACCGGCACCAACAGTGGCACCGGCGTCTTGGGCAGCATCTACGGCACCGGGAGCGGCGCCTATGCCGTCTGGGGCTACAACAGCGGCAGCGGGGGGTATGCGGGATACTTCCAAGGCGACGTGAACGTCACCGGTACCTTGTATTCGGGCGTCAAGGACTTCTTGATCGACCACCCGCTGGACGCCGCCAACAAGTACCTTTATCACTCCAGCGTGGAGTCGTCGGAGATGATGAACATCTACACGGGCAACGTAATCCTGCAAGCGAGCGGGGAAGCGGTGGTGGAGCTTCCCGAGTGGTTCGAGGCCGTGAATGCGGACTTCCGCTACCAACTCACCGCCATCGGCGCACCCGCTCCCGGCCTCTACATTGCCGAGGAGATCGCCAACCACCGCTTCAAGATCGCGGGCGGTCCCCCGGGGACGAAGGTGTCCTGGCAGGTGACAGGCGTCCGTCAGGATGCTTATGCCAAGGCCCACCCGCTGCAAGTCGAGGTTGATAAGCCTGACAGTGAGCGGGGGTATTACATCCATCCGGAACTTTACGGCCAGCCCAAGGAAAAAGGCATCGAGTGGGCTCAGCACCCAGAGATGATGCGCGAAATGCAGAGAACTAGGGAAAAGACCGAATCAACTGGGAAAGTCGTTCGTCAATAGGTTGTCATGCCTTACGTCTGCTGTTGGTTTCCACCTCTGCGTTGGCGGTGCGAGAGCAGCAGGCGGAGTTATCGCAGGTGCTGGCACAGGTCCGCGTGATTCAGGCAAGGCTCCCCGGCAAGAGCGCGACGCGCCCGCGGATTCGAGCCGCGAAGGGCGGCGCGACCCCGGCCAGGACGCCGAAGGCTCCGCCGCCGAACGCGAAAGGCGCTGGCAACCCGTTGGTGGCTGAGGCAAGGTAGGGGCGAGCGGCGCTCGCCCTGGGAAAGACGGCCCTCACCCCGTCCCGCTCTGCGGGACACCCCTCTCCCGCGCGTGCGGGAGAGGGGACGGGAGTGAGGGATGCTCCCCCTAACCCACAGCTCGCGCCATGGGCTACATTCTTTTGCCCGCTCCGCGGGCTGACTTGGTCAACGGACTTCTGCATCAGGACACTAGCGAGTAGCGTGCGCCTCCGTCATCGCGGCGCGCGGCTCTTATCTGGTAATCAAATTCGCCGTCTCGCACCGTTGCGCCGAGTTGCGGCTCCGCCAAGTAACGAAGAACAGAAACTGGAAAACGGAAACTAGCCGCAGATCAATTCAGCAGGATTTTGAACACGTAGGCGAACTCTCCAGGTTTCTCTCGCGGCAAAGTTATTTTGAGCCCCTCACCGTTGTGCTGCCAGGAGAGCTTTGCTTCGCTGCCCAGCGAGAGGATTGTGTTGGGTTTGTTGTTTTTGCCCTAATCCCCAACCCCGAACACCTGATCCCTGTCTTGAGGCAATTTCGCCCTTGGCAAGAAGCGCGTCGTTGGTGTTGAGTGATTTGATCTGTAGCCCTAGCGGCGGTCTCCCCGGCCCGACCAGCGCGGGCTGACCGCCATCGGCGCTCATAGAGCGCCGCTACAAATTACCCCAGCCGACTCGTCGCCTGACTCTCAGGAGGATTCGTGGAGCCTCTCAAGAATCCATTCCCGGAGCACAGCAGTTTCGTTTACACCCTTAGACCTGGCGATTCTCCTTACGTGTTGGATCTCTCGCGGCGGCAGAACTATCCTTACGGACGTCCCCTTTTTACGCGCAAACACGGACTCGGGAACTTCCTCTAGAGCGTTCTCGAACTCCGTCAAATCGTGGGCGTCCCAGAAACTCGCCAACTCCTGAATTGAGTCGGTCTTAGGCAGTCTTGGCGATTTCATTGATTTTTCCATCGATTATAACGCTCCTTCTCTTTCCCAGTCATCGGCCTGGCTGTCACAGGAAGGCCCTTACCACCGGAGAACTGGATGATAACGCAGAACAGATGCCTGCCAGATTCCGTTTGTCCGAGCACATAATACACCGGGCTTTTTCCGCGAGACTTGGCGCGTTGCACCCATGCGCGGCCGAAGCAAACCTCTCCCACTTCCTTAGGAAGAACGCCATGACGAGCAATGTGATACACGAGGTGACGCAACGAATCTCGTCGATCAGAGATCGCCGCTATAGACCTCAACAGGCTGATGAAAAAATGGCTCGGAGTGTCATTCCGAGGAGCCGGAGGCGACGAGGAATCTCGTAAGCGCCTTGTTCTCAGGGCGAGATTCCTCGCTTCGCCCTGTACCGTCCGGTACAGGGCTTCGCTCGGAATGACAGCACCAAGGAGCATTTTTCATCAGCCTGTTAAATTCCCGCCGATAATTAAATTCCCGCCGACAATCCGCCGATAAATGAGCAGACGGTGGATATGCGGCGCGAGAATCTCGTCAGCCTGGGTCGAGGGATCTTTGCCACGTGGCTATGCTGCTCCCTGTTGCTGTCGGCGAATCCAGTGCTGGCGCAGCAAGGGCAGCCGCAAGACGCGACCCTGAACGCCGCGCCCACGTTCAGCTTCTCCACCTATGTCGGTGGCAGCGGCTTTGACTATGCCTACGCCATCGCGGTGGATTCATTGGGCAACGTTTATGTCACGGGCCAAACCGATTCACCGAACTTCCCCGCCACCGGACCCGCTCTGGGTTCGGGCGGCGGGACGTGCAGTGGCTCTCCGTGCTTTCACGTCTTTGTGGCGAAGCTGGATGCGACCGGCTCGTCGCTGGTCTACGCTACCATTTTGGGGGGCAGCAACGAAGACCACGCCACGGGGATCGCCGTGGACTCGACCGGCGCGGCTTACGTGACCGGTTACACCGCTTCCCCCGACTTCCCCACGGTGAACGCTTTCCAAAAGACCTCTGCCGGAGGCAATTGCGGTTCATCGACCGATCCCGTTCCTTGTTTCCATGCCTTCGTGGCCAAGCTGGATCCGTCTGGCACCCATCTTATTTACTCGACATATTTGGGCGGCTCTGGGAACGATTTGGCCGCTGGCATCGCCGTTGATTCCTCCCAAGCCGCCTACGTCACCGGCTCAACCTCTTCGGCGAACTTTCCCGTCACTCCAGGCGCCGTCCAGACCACTTTCGGAGGCGGCGCATATAATGCCTTCGTCACCAAACTGGACCCGACCGGATCGACGGCGGTTTATTCCACCTATCTCGGCGGCGCCAAGGAAGATCACGGGGCGGCGATCGCCGTCGACTCGTCCGGCGACGTCTACATCACTGGCTATACGAATTCGACTAATTTCCCGACCATGAACCCAATGCAAGGCACTCTGGTGGAGAGCACCTGCGGATCAGCTCCGTGCTTCGACGCCTACGTCAGCAAACTCAATGCAACCGGCTCCGCGCTCGACTATTCCACCTATTACGGCGGAAGCGGAGGCGATTACGGCTACGCCATCGCTGTGGATCAAGAAGGGAACGCGTATCTGACTGGCCTTACGACCTCCACAGACTTTCCCGTCACTCCCGGAGCGCTTCAAGCTACGGGCGGCGGCACGCAGTACAGCTCATTCGTCGCCAAATTAAATCCCGACGGCTCCGCTCCGGTATTCTCTACCTATGTCGGCGGCACGGCGAACGTGACCGGCTATGGAATCGCTATCGACGCCTTGGGGAATTCATATGTCACGGGGCTCGCCTATGGCAGCGGATTCACGACCGCGAGCCCATTGCAACCGGCGTGGCATTTCCTGAATGACGCTTTTGTGGCAGAGGTGAATGCCACGGGTTCCGCTTTGATTTTCGCCACCTATCTGGGCGGTGACGGGAACGATGTCGGCCGGGGTATAGCCGTCGATTCATGGGGAAATATTTATGTGGCCGGCGGCACTTTCTCGACGGACTTTCCCACGACAGCAGGAGCTTTCCAAGCCGCATTCGGCGGCGGCGCCTATAACGCTTTCGTGACTAAAATCTCACTTTCCGAAGGGCCTGCCGCCTCATTCTCCAGTCAGGCCGTGAGTTTTGGTGGGCAGAATGTCCAGACAGACAGCCCACCTCAGAGCGTGGTCCTCACCAATCTCGGCACTGATACACTTCTGATCACACAAATCACTGTCACCGGCGATTTTGAGGATGACAATACGTGCGGCACCTCCCTGGCCGCAGGCGCAAGTTGCCCGCTGCCCGTGACGTTTAGCCCGACGGCGACAGGGATGAGGACGGGAACGCTCAGGATCACCGACAACGCGGCCGGAAGCCCGCAATCCGTGGCTTTGTCAGGGATTGGAACGGCACCGGACGTCAATCTTTCGGCTGCAAGTCTTGCCTTTGGCGATCAAGGCCTAACGACAACCAGCACGCCGCAGGTCCTTCACGTCGCGAACAGCGGCACCGGGCCGTTGCTCATCACCAACGTCGGCATCACGGGCGATTTTGCTCAGACCAACAATTGTTCCGGCTCCATCGACTCAGGAAGCGGCTGCGACATCTCGGTTTCGTTCGTTCCTTCCTGCAACGGGACGAGAACCGGATCGTTAACCATCACGGATAAGGCCGCCGGCGACCCGCAAACCGTCGCCCTCACGGGCTCCGGCGTTGTGGCGTTCTCGCTGGCGTCAAGCCCGGGCGCTGTGACTGTCATGAAGGGTGCGAATTCGGTTAATTTCAGTGTATCGGCGTCAAGCCCATTCGCATTTGCCGGCGCCATTGGACTAAGTTGTTCCGGCAACGGACCGGCAAATTGCGCGTTTAATCCCGCCTCGATTGCGTCCGGCGCGAGCAGCACGCTGACGGTCAGCGCTCTTTCGGCGCTCCCTGCAGACTCGCTGACATTTACGGTGACCGGGACCAGCGGCTCGCAAAGCGCGTCGATCCTGTTGGCCGTGTCGCTCTCCGATTTCGCATTGACCGCGTCGCCCACCTCCGCCACCGTCGTCGCGGGGCAGTCCGGAACGTACGCGCTGAAGCTCTCGCCCATCAATGCCTTCAGCCAAAGCGTTTCCTTAAGCTGTTCGGGCGCTCCCTTAGAGGCCACGTGCTCCGTATCGCCGGAGGCAGTTGCTCTCGACGGCTTGCACGATTCGACCGCCGCGGTCGCGGTGACCACAACGGCGCGATCGTCGCTGCCCAACATGCGGCACGCCCCACCTTCCGGCCCTAGCGGGATTGGGCTCCTGGGGTGGAGAAAAGCCCTACTCGCCTTCTTGATGCTCGCGACTCTGCTGGGCGCGGGAGGGCAAAAAAGAAAGTTGAGTCTGGCGCGGCCAGCGGCCATCCTGTCCCTCGTGCTGTTCCTTGTGAATTGCGGCGGAGGTGGAGGAGGCGGGGGCGGCGGTCCCATAGGCACGCCTCCCGGCACATATAGCTTGACCATCACCGCGTCCTGCTCCGGCGGACTTTCCCACGGTATCAATCTCACGCTAAGCGTAAATTGAACGGTATTGGGACCTCCGGGCGAAGAGACTCAAACGGGAGCAATCGATCAGTTGTAGAATAGCTTCGTCATTAAATCCGAAAAAAGGGGCAAACAAAGCGGAGATAAGTGTTCGCGCCCTGGCATACATCGTCGCGGGCCACGAACTGCATCATAGGAAGATGTTGGTGGAGAAATACGGGTGTTAAGGAGTCCGCTGTCGGCGGCCAGACGTCAGTGATCAGCGCCGACCATTGACCGTGCGGGGAAAAGGTGCGACAGTGGATTGTGGGTTGACGGCCGAAGGATTGGACACTTCGTTCCTAATCCGCGCTCGTGGCGTCGTCGAGCGCTTTATAAAAAGGGGTCACGCATGAGAATTGCGAAACAACTGTTATGGGCTGCGGTTCCGGCGTTGGTCGCGCTGGCTTGGCCGGGAGCGGCAGCGGCTCAAGATGTGATTAAGGAGGCCATGGCCGATTTCCCGTCGGGGACGGTCCGGCTCGAGTATTCGAGCCCGGCGAAGCTGCGAAGTCTGCCGGACTACGCGACGCTCAGCCAGCGGTACGTTGGACCTCGACTACAGCAAATGGAAACCTCGATGTCCCAGCTTGGAGTCCAGCAGAGCGACATCGACGAGTTGGTTTTGGGTTGGCAAGCGCAGGGCGGCGGCTTGAATCTGATCGGCCTGGCGCAGGGCCACTTTGATTCTCGATCCGCGGCGCAACACGCGGCCACGCAAGGGATTGCCGCAACTCCAGTAGGGGGGACATCCGCCTATTGTTTCGGTGAGGGTGCGGCCGGCAACTGCATCGTGTTCCTGGCGGAAAATCTCGGAGCGTTCGGCACTATGGAGTCGCTCGACGCCCTCCTGAAAACCCGCGCCGGTGAAGCCGCGAGTGCCGCCACAGATTCTGACTTTGCAAGACGAGTCGACGACGCCAAAACCGATGCCCCCATCTGGGGAGTCGCGGTTGGGCCGTCGGTGGTCGACTGCTTCAAAGGCTGGCTGCCCAGCCAGAACAATCTGAACCTGGATTGGACGCAGACCTTTCAAACCGTCGATGCTGTGAGCTATACCGTGGAACCCAAAGACCAGGTTCACCTCGCCATAAAGTTGGACTGCAAGACTTCGCAAGGGGCAGCACAGCTCAGGCAGGTGATGCAGGGACTGAAGATCGTCCAGCAAATGGCTTGGCAAGCCCAAAACCCGAACGTTCCCAATCCATTCCAATCGCTTCAGGTGGACGTCAGCGGCCGTCAGGTCCAAATGAACCTCACCACGGCCTACGCCCAACTGGAAGCGGGCAGCTTGCCGGGCAAGTCCTAAACTGCGTCAGCGTGGTGATCGATTTATCGGCCTGCCCGTTGGGTTTCTATGCCCGCACTGTCGAACTAGGTTTGCAGGCAACCGCCGGAAGCAGCGATTGACATCACTGATTTCAAGATATCCGGAATCTCGAAAACAGCGCGATTATTCATTTTGGCCGCCTGGGCGCGGAAGCGGGCAAGTTTCCCAGGGGCCACCATTTGCCTCACGGCTTCGGCGATGATCCTGAAGCTCGGGACGACAATGCCCAGCTCGTTCTCGAGTATCCACTCGATGTTGTATCGCTCCTGCGGCATGGTGCGTGGGTTCCGCTCGACAATCACCGGCAAGTTCATGGTGACGGCTTCACTCAGGCTGCCGGGACCGGGCTTGCCAATGAAGAAGTCGGATAGGTACATGTATCGTTGGACCTCGGTGGTATAGCCAAGGACGAAGTGGCGAAGCCGCCGTCGCCGCAGCCGAAGCATGTCGGCGAGCTGCTCATTCTTTCCGCAAATCGAGATCAACTGTATTTCCGCGCTGCACTCCTCGAGTCGCTCCGCAATTTCCAACATGGCGCTCGATCCGGAGCCACCAAACATCACCAGTCCGGTCGGCAACTCAGGGTCGAGCCCGAGGCTTTGGCGGGCGGAGCCACGGTCCGATACGGGCGACTGATAAAAGCGAGGATGCAGGATCATCCCGCTGGCTCGAAAAACCCTATCGGCGTCAATCCCCAGCTCACGCGCTTGCTCCACCGCGCGGTCCGACCCGCAAATGAAAAATTGGTCCTGGCGCTCAATCCAGAAATGGGGCGGGTAGTCAGCCAGATCCGTGAGAATGGTCACAAACGGAGACGCAGGGGCCACGCTGCCGAGCGCCTGCCGCAGCGCGCGATTGAAGTGAGGAATGAGCGACACGGCAAGATCAGGGGGATCGTTGCGCCAATAATTCTCAATCAGCCGCACTTCCTCGCCATGGCCCAATCGGACCGTCGCGTGGAGGACGGGCAGCAGGTAGGCTATCCCTCTCGTCCAATCCTTGGCTAATAAGCGGTTGTAGACGTCCTGAGTTTGAATCCCCGTGATTTTCGAAACTACGTCCATCGGCTGGAGAAGCTCCTGTAGATTGACAAGCCGGACGTGCCAGGGGTGGCGCTCCCGCAAGGCCAGTTCGAGGGCCTGCGCAGCGGCGCGATGTCCGCCGCCCGCTTCGAAGTAGATCAGGTCCACTTTGACCATCGTCGCCATATCTACACGCGGTCCAATCGAATTGCAAGGCCCTAGGCTAGATTTAACCAACTCTTCACCGTCTTGTTACATGGCTGTCATGGAGGGGAAAAAGCAAGATCGTACGCTGCAATTTCCTCTGGGCCACCCGGCAATGCTCCTAGGCTAGATTTAACCAATTCTTAATAATCCGGTTATATTACTGTCAAAGTGGCATCGGAAACTGTAACGTGCGATGTGACCTCCACGTGCATAGCCGCTACTCTGGAACGTTTCGCCTCCCTTTTCTCGATGGCCTCTCGAACGAATGTTACAGCCCTCCAGCGGCAGTCTACGAGAAACTGAAAGAGCTGCGGATGGATCTCGTTACCCTGACCGACCACGATTCCATCGAGGGTTCGGAGGAGCTGCGGCGGCAGCCTGATTTCTTCATCAGCGAAGAAGTCACGTGCCGAATGCCCAGCGGGACGGAAGCGCACGTGGCGGTGTACGATATTTCGGAAACGCAGCACACCGAGATCCAGCGCCGGCGCGATGACCTTCCCCGCTTGCTCAGCTATCTCACGGAGGAAGAGATATTCTTTTCCGCGCAGCACATTTTTTCCCGCCTCACTGGGCGGCGCGAGGCCGCCGATTTTGAATGGTTCGCCGCACGGTTCCCGGCGCTGGAGACATTGAATTCCCACTTGTTAAGCCGGAACAACACCCAAGCGGCAAGGTTCGCGAACGTCACGGGGAAATCTGTCACGGCGGGGAGCGATGGCCACACCCTTCACTCTGCCGGATCGGCGTTCACGGACGTCCCGGGTGCGAAGACCAAAGCCGAATTCCTGCAAGGCTTGCGCGAAGGGCACGGACGGCCGTGCGGCGAGTCAGGAAGCTTCTGGAAAATGACTCGCGACGTGCTCCTGGTTGTTGCTTCGATGATGGCTGAGGATCCGAGAAAGGCTGTGCTGGCTCCCCTCACCTTAGCCATCCCCGCCTTCACCCTGTTCCACCTCTACCAAGAGAAGGCCTTCGTTCGGAAATGGGAGCGGGCACTCGCCGATTGGGGCGCTGCCTCCCTGGATCGACAAAGCTCCCCGGAGGCAGGCACGGCCTGCCAGGGTTCGGCAGAGGCAGTGGCATGACCATCACTCGAACCATGATCGAGCTCATGGCCCATCAAGACCAGCGATTGATGCGACGCATCCAACGTTGGCGGCCTCCGCGTTGGGTCCGGGTGTGGATGCTTTTCGCCACGCGCGCCGGGAATGGTTGGATGTGGTACGCGTGGGGTCTCGCGGTCCTGACCTTTGGCGACTCGAATCGGTTTATCGCCATTCTGTCCTCGGCATTCTCGGTCGCAGTCGGCGCGGCTGTATTCCTCGCCCTGAAGCAACGGATCGGGCGAAAGCGGCCGTGCGAGCTTGGCCGGGTCTGCTGGGTGTCTCTCCTGCCGCCCGACAGGTTTTCATTCCCTTCCGGTCACACGATCACGGCCTTCGCCGTTGTTACGCCGCTCATCTACTTCTATCCCTCACTAATTGTGGTTCTGCTTTTCTGCGCGCTGAGTGTGGCCGCTTCCAGAATTGTTTTGGGCATGCACTTCTTGAGCGATGTCTTGGCCGGATGCGCGATCGGCTGCGGGCTCGGTTATATTTCCCTTCTGACTTTCTCTTAACGAGCGCCGCCGCTGGGTCGGCTGTCGGCGCCACATCCTCCGACAGGATAAAAATAGGTGGGCTACCGGTCCCGCCGCATCGGCGCCGGCTGCGAGGCGGCGATCTGCGGTTGGACCGCCAGTCTGTGGAATGAGCCCGCCAAGCGGACATCCAGCAGCCGCGAGTTCGGATCGCTCTCGACGGTATTCAACCAGTGGCGGGTGAGGTGGCTCAGATCGGCGCGCACCCTCAGCTCCAATGCGCCGTCAGAGCCGTAGGTCCCGGACACTCTCAACTTGGCGCCCGAAATCAGGAACGGAGTGTTGCCGAGCTCAACGCGGTGGTCCTGCACCTGGAGAATCACAGGGGGCAGCCGAAGGCTCGTCTCGCGGTGTCCCGGCTCCAGCGCTCCCCAACCGGCCTGTCCGGCCAAAGCCTGAACAGGATCGAACTCGCCCAGGTAAACGCTCTTAAGGCGCACCGTGGCCTTGCCCTGGAGATTTCCAGTCATTTCCTGGCGGCTCAATCCGCGCGTTTCGAAATGGCCATTACCCGAATACGTTCCCCGCACTCGACCGAGCGCGGGTGGCAGGTGGGCCGCGAGTGCCTGGAAATTACAGTCCATCATCGCGAGGTCGACAGAGACGCGCGCCGGCGAGTTGGTGAGATCGACGACGGCCTGACCTCGGCCGCGGCCTCCGCCGGCTCGAAAAGTTGCGCCATCCAACCGGACCACGCGACCTGAGATCGCAACCGCAGTTTTGAAATCCGTCAGCTTGAGACCACGGTAGCTGACCACCGGAGAAGCGAAACGTCCGTGGGCACTCACGGCGCCAAAAAGACTTGAAGCGGCGGCGCGAACCTCTCCGAACGAACTCAAGCCCGGAAGGCGCGCCAACAAGGGAATGGGCGGGCGGTGGCCCAAGGCGTCAAACCAGAGTGAGCCCTGCTCGACACTCAGCGCGTTGGCCCGGATGTCGAACTCCCACGGTTGCTTTCGCTCTCCTTGATGCTCGAAGCGCCCGGTGAAAACGCTGGTCCCGAGCACCGCCACCACGGGATTGGCGGTCACGTGGTCACCGCTCACCTGAACGAGAGCGCGAGGCAACTCGATCGGTTCCGTGAAACCAGGCACCAGAAGGCGCGCGGCACGAAGCTCGGCATGCCCGTTGATCGTGGGTCGCGACGCAGGCCACACGGAGCCGGAGAGGGTGAATGCGGCGGAGGCGGTCCCTCGCGCGTCAACGCCTTGAGCGGAGAGCAGACCGATGTCGCGCGCGAATCCGATGAGATTGTGCAAGGGCGCGCCTTGCGCCGTCATCAATAGTTCGTAGCGCGGAGCGCCGCCTGCCACACCCTGGGCACGCCCGCGCCGGTGCCGGCTCGGCACAGCCTCGACGTCCGGCCGCTCGATCGCGCCTTCCACCACCAGTTGGACGTGAGGCGCTAAGGTCACGCGGAAAGGCGCCAGGCGCGCGTTCCTCTCTTCGACCCGCACATCGAGGTCCGTGACGGAGAATGATTGGGAACCAGCATGCAGGCTGACATCGCGCCCGCCAACATAGCCGCGATAGGACCGTTGGCGCCACGGGCCCTGGATCGAGACCAGAGCATCCACGCGCCCGGAAAGACTGACCGAGGATCCCGAAGAACGGGAGGCGGAGAAGCGGCGGCTGAGATTGACAAAATCCTCCAGCCGGGAGCGCGCCACGGCCACCACCAGATCGAGCTCCGGCGAAGAAGGCAGCTTGTCGATCGAGCCGGTGAGATGAATGTGGGAATCAGCGAACGCAGCATCGAGACTCTCGATCATTGCGCGCCCGCGAGCGCGATCGAACTGCCCGCGGAAAATGAGCGTGCCCGGCATGGGGTCGGAAGGCGGAAGCTCACCCCAGCGGTGGAGCTGGCTCACCAGCGCCCGGCCCTCGAACTTCGGCAAGTGGAGCGAACCCGTCACTCGGACCTCCGCGTCCATCATCCCGTAGACTTCGGGATTGCGGCCGGAAACGAGAGGAATCCAATTGTAGACGAGCGCGGCGTTGGTTCGAAGGGTCGCCTCCAGCGGACCTTCGAGGCCCGCACCGGGCGTCCATTGACCCTCCAGTTGAACGGGGCCGGGTGATGGAACCGAAAGATCGGTGCGAATCGGAATGCCCTCCAGCCGAAACGTCAGCACGCCGCTGCGGCGGTCGAAATTGACGCGCGCCCGCAGTTCGGTTATCGCGAATGGCTTCTTGTCCGCGCCCAGCTTGAGGTCAATGCGCGCGCCGTCGGCATCAAGCTGGAGAGCGCCGGGAGAATAGGACGCTCCCGAGGCTGCGCCCGAGGGAGAAGCCAGCGCGCTCTTCCCCAGCAAGCTCTCCACGTTCCATTCGCCGCGCGAGTTCTTGACGAAATTAAGGCTGGGGTGGTCCAGATAAAGGTGGGCGCAATCTAGGCGCGAACGAAAGAGGCTTCGCCAACGGAGGTCGCAATCGATGCGGTCGACCCGTGCGAACGGCTCGAAGCCAAACGCCGGGTCCTCGCGCACCATGGCATTCTCAATCGAAAAGCCGGGGCGCGGAATCAGGCGGTAAGAAACCGCGCCGAAGACGACGGGGCGCTGGAGAGCGCGCTCGAGGCTAGCTTCTAGCCTATGCCGGTAGCGCTCCGCGCTGAAGAAAGACGGCAGCAGCCAGCCCGCTACCAGCAGAAGCGCGAGGGCGATCAGCGCATTCCGAACGTATCGCCGGGAAAGGGATTTCATCAGCGTACAAACATGAAGGTCCGCCGCCAGCGCGTTTTCGTGGGAAAATGAATCACCAAGTCGGCGATCTGCGAGATCCTCTGGTCAAGAGAAGTCTGGGTGTATTCATCGCGGGGAGTCTCAAACGACCAGTAATTCAGCACCGGCCGGCCCGAAATGAGCTCGCGAGGCACGAACCCCCAGAACCGGCTGTCCCAGCTCTGCTCGCGATTGTCTCCCATGGCGAAGTAGTGGTCGGGCGGCACCACCAATTCGCCGTTCTTGACGTAGTCCTGGATTTCTTCGCCCCATCGCGCGGTGCCGCCACGGATGAATTCGGATTCGGGCGGCGGAAAGTCATCCCCGGGGCGAGGCTCCCCGATGGCCGTGTGGTGGACGAACGGTTCGTTCAGCAGTTGTCCGTTCACAAAAACCTGCCGATTCGCGATCCGAATGTGGTCGCCCGGCAATCCGATGACGCGTTTCACAAAGTGCTCGCCAGGTTCGGTCTGGTCTTCCGGCGAGCCCGGGAACTTGAACACCAGGACGTCGCCCCGGTGAAGATCACGATACGGCAGGACGTGCCTTAGCCAGCCCGGCTGGTCGGCAAAGGCGAACTTGTTCACGATCAGATGATCGCCGATCAGGAGAGTGGTCTCCATTGACCCGGTCGGAATCTTGAAGGCTTGAAGAACAAACGTGGTGCCAAAGACCGCCAGGATGACGGTGATCACCAGCGATTCGAACGTGTCGCGCGTGGACGACTTCTTGTACAGTTCAGCCACGAAATCATCCCTCTCGTAGGGGCACCCCTGGTGGGTGCCCTCGGATGGGCAGGCACGCGGGGCGAAACGAACCGGGCAGGCACAAGGCCTGCCCCTACGTCAGCCATCGAGTGCCATCTTCTTGTTGAGTTGCTCCAGCAACACCTGCGCGGCCTGCTGCTCGGCTGCCTTCTTGCTCGCGCCGCAGCCGCGCGCCACCCAATGATTGCCAGCCGTCACTTGCACGGTGAAGATTTTCTGGTGCTCCGGCCCCATCTCATCCACGACGCGATACTCCGCCGAGCCCAGCCGTTCCGCCTGCATCAGTTCCTGAAGCGCCGACTTATAATCAACCGAGACCAGTCGTTCGGCGTCCGCCACCAGGTCCGGAGACAGAATAAACGTGTCGATAAAGTCGCGCGCCGCATCGAGCCCGCCGTCGCGGTATAAGGCCGCGATCACAGCTTCCAGGGCGTTGACCCGCAGCGCCGGCTTGGACCGCCCGCCCGTCTTTTCCTCCCCACGCCCGAGCCGCAGGTAGTCGCCCAGTCCCAATCGTGCTGCCACCTCCGAGAGGTGCGACGCTGCCACCAAACTGGCGCGCGCCCGTGACAGCTTGCCCTCCTCGTACTCGGGAAAAGTTTCAGTCAGGCGGACGCTGACCAGAAAATTCAGGATGGCGTCTCCCAGAAACTCCATCTGCTCGTTGTCGGGAGGGCCGGCGGCATTCTCCTGGACAGACGAGGAGTGGGTGAGGGCTTCGAGAAGAAGTGTGGGTTCCCGGAACCGGTAGCCTATCCGATCCTGAAGCTTCTCCAGGGATGGTCCAGCCATGCGTGGGAGTTCATCATTCTCGATTGCGCAGAAGATGGAAACTAGAAAATAGAAACTGGCGGCTTCCCGGTTTCCAGTTTCCAATTTCCAGTTTCCGTCCCATCGGCAATCGACAATCGAAAACTATCAAACCGCCGGTCAATGCGTCTCGGGCGGCTTTGCCGGGGTCTGCATCTTCTTCAGTTCTTCGACCTGTTTATCCGCGTATTGCTGAAGCCCAGTGCCCTGCGAGAGCTCCGAAGCCTTGGAAAATGCCGCGATGGCGTCATCGATCTTCTTTTCGTGTTTGTAGACCTCGCCCAATCGGTAATAGTGCTCGGGCTGCGGCCGGTCGGTTATTTCCACCGATTGCTTGAATTCCTGCGCGGCCTTCGCCAGCTCATCCTGATCCATGCCTTGCAGTCCCATGGTGGCGCGCTGCAGATGCACCATGCCCAGCGACGCGTGCGGCTCGCTGGAAATGGCGTTCTTCCGCTTCGTATAGGCGTCATCAGTCTCGTTGGGCTGTTTGGGAATCTTGCCCTGGTTGATCAAGTCGAGCGCGTGTTTGGCGTCTGTTTCCGCCTCGTCCAGCCTCTTCTGTTTGTCGATGTCGCTGCCCTGCATCAGTTGGGGCTGGGGGAGCATGTTGGCCAAAATCAGTAAGCTGTTGAGATTGTCTCCGTTCAGCTTCAGACTTTTTTGGCTGGCGTCCACGGCTTTGGAATAATCGCCCTTTCCCATATTGGCGCTGGCCTCAAAGGAGTACACGTAGCTGAGCATCGGGCTGTCGGGATACTTCTTCTCATAATCCTGCGCGAGCGCCACGACGCGATCGAGATCCAAGCCGGCAGTGGCCTCGGAAACCAGATCCTGATATGCCTGCTTCTCCGCCGCTGACGGACCCGGTGTGGCTGGTGCTTGCCCGGATTGCCCTTGCGGCGCAGGCTTCTGGCTGGCCTGCGCTGCCCCAGCGGCCTGCCCGAACGGTGCGGCCGGCCTTGCATACACCACCACGCTTACTAAAACGCTCGCGCTGACGGCGAGCCAAACTCGTAGTGAAACTGTCATAACTCGATTACGCTCCCCCCAAAACGAATTCTTCAACCGCTATACTTGGAGCCTACCGGAATCACCCTGCACTGTCAACCGCAGAGAGGATAAGCGATATCGCAGGGCGCAGTTCTTAGTGATGCCTGGAATCGCAGACTTCAAAGAGGAGCTGGGAAAAAATCAACAGCCTCTCGCAAAGACGCCAAGGAGCTAAAGACCCGCAAAGAAGAACTTGTTTGTTTGTTTGTTTGTTTGTTTGTTTGTTTGTTTGATTCGCGCACTCGGCGACTCTGTCCCGCTTTGCGGGATGAGGCATCTTTGCTTGGCGCAGAATTTTTTCGCAGCTTCAGAGCGATGCCTGCACCAGCCCTCGGAGTCCCGAGGCGGATTCGACGTCTCACCCCGTGGAGAGGTCGTCCCGAAGCGCGAGAGCGGGTAGCCACCCTCAGACGGTTCACGGTAAATTCTGCGCAGGCGAGATCGCGCATCCGGCCCGGTTTGCCCGGCCGCCGTGTTTGGAGTAAAGTAGAGCAGTCACAATGAGCTAGGAGGGCCCTATGACCATCACGCTCAGTCCGGACCAGGAGCAGGCGGTCCGCGACGCCATTCGCGCCGGCAAGGTGACCTCGGTCGACGAACTCATCGAGCGGGCGATTGCCGGCTTGCCCAAGGGCGGCGAGAGTCCGGCCGTGAGCTCGCCCTCCAGTGTCTTTGAGCAGGGCCTGGGTTTGTTCAGCAGTCCGGAAGACGCGGCCCTGCTGGACGAGGTGGTCTCCATTGCCTATGAGGAGAGACGCCGGCCGAGCAAAAGGGAGCCGACGCTCTGAGATGACCGTCAAGGCGATCCTGGACACTGACATCCTCTCCGAGTACCTGAAGGGACACAACGCTGCCGTGGCCGGCCGGGCCGCGGACTACGCCAAGGATCACGGCGTTTTCACCTTCACGAGCGTCACCGTCTACGAGATCGTTTATGGCCTTGAGCTTAAGGGAGCTTCCAGCCAATTGAAAAAGGTGATGGCTTGGCTGAAGCAGAACGAAGAGATTACCCCCATCAACGCCGACTACCTTGCCGCAGCCACCATCAAGGCGACGGCAAGAAAGCAAGGCACCGTTGTCGAACTCCCGGATTGTTTGATTGCCTCGGTCGCCGTGCGGCTGAACCGACCGCTCATAACGGGCAATACCGACGATTTCCGGACGATTCAAAAAACCGGGATCAATCTTGCGATCGAGAATTGGCGATGACCCGCACTTAACCCGCTGGCCAGCGGGCCCTGCCGGACGGTACAGGGCGAAGCGAGGAATCTCGCTCTGACGCTCACGGCAAAGTCCGCGAGGTCCGATCCGATTTTGGAATTTCGAGTTTCCAGTTTCCGTTCTCGCGATTTTCGAATTTCGAATTTCGGTTCTCAGCAGTTTCCAGTTTCGGCTCTTGCAATGCAGGATTTTGGTGCTCGCAAAGTGGGTAGCGCGGACCTCCGCTTTTGAGGTCCGCGGTTCTTATGTAGCATTCAGGTTCACGGTGTCGTATTCAAGCGCCGTGTCCCGGCTCCGGCGTCCTTTTCTTTCGAATCGATTTTTTTGGTTACGGTGCGCTGTGGTTTGACCATCGACCGATTGAGGATACCCTCCGACCCGCGAACCCGAACTTAACTGGTCACCCGCACTCTCCCCACCAAAGAGAAAAGCCGCAGATCCCGCAAGGCGGGACGGTCGGCGCTACGGGGTGCGCGCTACTTGCTCCTAAGGGCCACTTGGACGGAAAACTGAACGGAAACGCTTCACAACGAGGCAGTGTGTTGTATACTCCTACCGCCCGAAATTTGAAAACGGAAATCCTGGATGACATGTGGGTGAACGGACGCCATGCGCCTGTGTCTGATTAACCCCTCCAACCCGCTAGTCAGCATCGTCAGAATCAAGGACAGCCGCTGGAACCGTTTCCGCGTGTGGAAACCGCTCAGCCTGATGGTTCTCGCGGGACTGACCCCACCGGAGTGGGAAATCACCATCGTGGACGAGAACCTCGGCGTGCCTGACTATCCGGCCCTGCCGCGGCCGGACTTGGTGGGCATTACCGCCTTCACCTCGCAGGCGAACCGTGCTTATGATGTGGCCGCTCACTTCCGGCGCTTGGGCGTGCCCGTCGTTATGGGTGGCATTCATGCAACCATGTGCCTGGACGAGGCCATGGAGCGTGTGGACTCGGTCGTCACGAGGGAGGCCGAACGCGTCTGGCCGCAAGTCCTGGAGGACAGTCGGCACGGATGCCTGAAGCGCCGGTATGACGGAGGGTTCGCCGAGATAGACAGGGTTCGGCCCGCCCGGCACGATCTGCTGACCGGAGGTTATGCCATGGGAGCCATCCAGACCACGCGCGGCTGTCCCATGAACTGCACCTTCTGCAGCGTGACGGCGTTCAACGGGGCCCACTACCGGCTGCGGCCCATTCCGGATGTCGTGCGGGAATTCCAGTTGATCCGTGAGAAACGCGTTCTGGTGGTGGACGACAACCTGATCGGCACACGCCCGGAACACATCGCCCGCGCCAAGGACCTGTTCCGCGCCCTGGCGCAGGCGAACCTGCGAAAGGAGTGGGTTGCCCAGGCTACCATCAACTTCGCCGATGACGAAGAACTCCTGGCGTTGGCCGCGAAGGCCGGCTGCAGAGCCGTTTTTATCGGCTTTGAATCCCCCACGCCGGAAGGGCTTCTGGAGCTCGGCAAGAAATTCAACCTTCTGAAAGGGCGCGACTTCCGCGCCTCCGTGCGGCGCATCCAGCAGCACAAAATTCTGGTGGCGGGCTCCTTTATCATCGGTCTGGACACCGACAAGCCGGGCATCGGCAAACGCACAGCCGCCGCCGCCAGCCAGTACGGCGTGGATAATCTCAACGCGCTGTTTCTGACTCCCTTGCCCGGCACGCGCCTGTGGGACCAGATGAAATCCGAAGGCCGCATTACCCTCGATACGTTCCCGGAGGACTGGAAGTACTACACGCTGACCTTGCCGGTGGCCCGGTGTAAGCATTTCTCCCTGGACAGCATCATCGAAGAAATGATCGCCTGCGACCGGACGTTCTATACCATGCCGCGCATTCTGTGCAGGATGTGGAGTAACTTATGGCAACGCCGGGCGCCGGTGATCGCCATGATAGGCGCTCTTTCGAAAAGGGGCAATCTCCGGCTGAATCGCGAGGCATACGCGGAGTTTAAGCGTCAACGGGGTTATAGGTTCACAGGTCGGCTTGATGGGGCAGAGTCCTGTGAGCAGAGCGCGTAGCCACCCTCAGCGTCTTTCTGCGCGTGGGCTTTTCTCCCGTGAACAAAAGCCACGGTCACCTCAAGCGCGAGTTGAGCGCGGCTACAAGTTTGCTTTCCTTCGTACCTCAGCGTCTTGGTGGTAAAACGCTCTCTCTCGCTCTGAGCTCACGGTAAACTCCGCGGAGTCCCACCCGATTTTCGAATTTTCCCGAGACCCCGTCGGGACGGGGCGAGTTTCAAATTTCGGTTCCTGCCATTTTCGAGTTTCGAGTTTCAATGCAGTGTTGTGGTGCTCGCAAAGTGGGCGCGCAGTATCACGGGAAGGGCGAAAGTAAAAGATGTGCGGGAGAGGTGATGACGAGAAAACCTCTGCCGCGGGTTCTTCGTCGGAGAGGGCAAAAGCCGACGGCACAAAAGCGGTGCGGTGGCCACCAGCTCAGGCCCGACACACGATGATTATACGACCCACAAAGACCACGTACATCGCAAAAGGCGCGACGTATGCGCCGCCCGCCGCCATAGCCGGCGGTTTGTGGATGATGAGTGTCCCCTGGCTCTTGATATCACGGCAAAGTGGTTTTCATGTGGCTAAAGTCGAGCGGTGTGTTGGGGGTAATCACGTCAGGAGCAAGCGGCTTCTGATGGAAGTCGAAGCAATCGAGCATGTCCTTGGCGGCCGCATCGCGCTCGGAAAGGGATTTCAATCCAAAGTGCTCCTCGATGAGTCTTAAAGGCGAGGTGAAATCGAAATACGTGTGGCAGATGACGCCCGCTTTGGCGAACGGCGAAATAATCAGCGCCGGCACTCGAGGGCCATAACCGTAGCGGTCCACATTCGGAGGCGGAACGTGGTCATAGAAGCCGCCGTAATCGTCCCAAGTGAGGATGATCACCGAATCCTTCCAATCCGGGCTTTCCATGAGGGCATCCACAAGGTGAGTGACGTGCCACATGCCTTGGTAGGCGTCGGCGGGTGGATGTTCGCTGTCCTCCTCCTCGGGGACAATCCATGAGACTTCAGGCAGGCTATGGTTGCCGATATCCCGGTAGAAATCGCCGAGCGACACCAGGTGCTCCATGAGCTCGGGGCTATTCTGGAAAGCCACGAAGCCCGGCAAGGGATTCCATACGCTGTGCCGGTGAGGATTCATTTTCTGGTCGTAGTAGCGCCAGGAAACGTGAGCCTTCTCCAAGAGTTCGGCCATGGTGGGAAAAGTGTAGACGCCCGGCTCCTTCGCCATGTTCGGGGGCGGATTATTCACCATGCCGCCTGACTGCGCCGCCACGGTGTACAGATGGTTTGGTTCGCTCGGACCCATGAGCGATGAAAAGAAATTGTCGCACAGCGTATATCGTCGCGCGTATTCCCAGTAGTTTGGAATCTCGTGCCAGTCGTAATAGGAGAGCGTGTTGAGCACCCAATCGGGGGTGGGCTCTTGCGGCGGGCCGGCGGCGTTTTCCGCTGGACCTTGCCCGGCTCGTAGGGCGGCGCCCACGAAGGGCCGCGGCCTCTGCTGGGCGCGCGCCTCGTGTTCAGCGTTGACCGACTTGGTGTGGACCAGGTTCGGGTCGGGCTGCGGGATGGGCTTCTCATCCCAGTAATAGTGGAGCGCCTTCGGCCACTCGGCCCACAGGAAGCCATCCATTTTGCCATCGTGGTAGGCGGTAGTGGCGGCCTGCCAGGAGTGTGAGAGGTCACGGGGAATGGCGGTTTGATGAAGATGAAAGGGCGCCACCTCCGCCGGCCCGCCCGGTTTGTACGCCAGCTTCGTGCCCGGGGGAATGCCGTTGGCCCCCGGATAAGTCCCAAAATAGCGATCGAAAGTCTGGTTCTCTTGAATGATGTAGATGAAATGCCGGATGGGGATTTCTTTTGGGTTCGGCGCGGATTGCGCCAGGGCGCCGGCGGCGATCATCAGAGCCGTCGCCAACCCGAAACCGTTGGCAAATCGTAAACGCATGGAAGCACCTCCTGAGCTCGCGATGTTCTTCATAACACACGCCGGACTAATTAGCGAGTAGCTACGCTCAGCGTTTTTCTGAGCGTGGGCTTTTCTCCGGCGACAAAACCCACGGTCAAGTCAGACACGAGTTGACTGTGATGGCTACCAGCTAGTTGTTTGGTTGTGGGGTTTTAGCGGACGAAAGAGGCTCTTGCTCATTCCGGAACATGCCGATAGTATAGGCATGATGGGAGCCGCCGCAGTCGCATCCGCCAGATCAACTCAGCACGTCATACACCAGGGCGACTCCCGCTCTCTCGATTGGATCGATTCTGGTTCGGTTCATCTCGTTCTAACTTCTCCTCCATATTGGACCCTCAAAGAGTACCCGACTCGAGAAGGCCAACTCGGTGCAGTTTCGAGTTACGACGAATTCCACGACGAGCTCGAGAAGGTTTGGAAGCACTGTTTCAGAGTGCTGGTCCCAGGCGGCCGTTTGGTCTGCGTGGTCGGGGACGTTTGTTTGTCGAGGCGCAAGCACGGCCGCCACTCGGTCATGCCCATGCACGCAGACATTGTAGTGAGGGCTAGGAAGATTGGATTTGACAATCTCAGCCCGATTTTCTGGTACAAAATTGCGAATGCCAGCTACGAAGTAGAAAACGGGTCGAGCTTCCTCGGCAAGCCTTACGAGCCGAACGCCATCATCAAGAACGACGTTGAGTTTATCCTCATGCTGAGGAAGCCGGGCGGCTACCGCCAGCCCACGGAACAGCAGCGGATCGCATCCAAGCTGACCGAGCAAGAATACCAGGAGTGGTTTCAGCAGGTTTGGAACGGTTTGATGGGAGAGTCGACAAGGGAGCATCCCGCTCCCTATCCAGCAGAACTGGCATATCGCCTGGTCAGGATGTTCTCATTCACAGGCGACACGGTGTTGGACCCGTTTATGGGTACAGGAACGACACTGCTAGCAGCGGGCCGCTGCGGCAGAAACAGCATTGGAGTTGAGATCGAGCCCGCTTATGTGAAGAAGGCCAAGGTGAGGCTAGAAACCGAATTCTCTTCCCTCTTCGACGAAGGCCGTCTGTCCGTCATCAGCCGGGGCGTCCCAGGTTCAGGTAGTCTTGAAGATGATCCAAAACTGCCGCTCGCACACGCCGCGCTTCCTCGACCGCGTGCTCGGCTGCCTCAAAATCCGCCACTTGCTCGCCTGGATAGCGGAATTCGACGCCGAAGGGTGTCAATTCGGCCGCCGATGCCAAGTCCCACGTCAGTGAAGCGTCAGGCGTTCCTGCCAGTTCGACAAGTTCCTGGATGTCATGCGTCTTTCCGAAAGGAATCTGGTGGCGAACCAAGAAGGCTTTCAGAAATTTCTCCGCTGCCTGTTGAGCGTGGAACGCCGCAGTGAAATAATCCTGTTCTTCAACCGCCAGAAGGTGTTCGGCGGCCCGAAGATCACCCTCGGCTTTCCGCATCCATTCCTGCACGAAATCCCAAATCACCTGCTCACGAGTTCTGCTCATAGAGAAGCTTGCCGCTGTGAGAGGCGGGATAGGCGATTCCGCCAATCACATTCCTGGTTTCTTCAAATTGCTGGCTTTGCATAAAGTGGATTTGCAATACCATTGGAAACTCAGATTGCCATTCGGATTTGATGCGGGAAGCTTCTCGCCACCCCGGCGGGTCTGCCATGACCACGAGCAAATCCACGTCACTATCGGCGGTTGGCATGCCCGACGCGTAAGACCCAAACAAAATCACCCGGCAGGGCTTGAGCCGCTCCACGATTTGATCCGCGAGTTTTTGGATGTCTGGAATCGCCACCGGCGCCGTTGTCTGGGCCATCGCTTTACCTCCGCTCGTGCAAGTTTGCGTCTATTCCAAACTTACCACCCGCACTACCTTGTTGTCTCGAAAATCCTACACCATCGTGGCCGGGCCTTACGCCTCCCAGCTCGAGGTCAGCCAGGAGGACATGGTCCTGGCCAAAGGGACTTAAGTGGCTTCAACTCCCCTCGATTAAGGGCAGATCGCAGCGCAGGACAACTCTCCTGCAAATCGGCGACGACGAAATCGGATAGTGCGTCGGAATTGGCTTGGCTGCGCGGGTTAAAGCCCAAGTGAGCGTTCACCCATTGAATGTAAGATTTTGGTGCTCGCAAGGTGGGCGCACAGTATCACGAGAAGGGCGAAAATAAAAGACGTGCGGGAGGGGTGATGACCAAAGAGCCCGCAGACCTCACAAACGGAGGTCTGCGCTCGCTTATTGCGAACCTGCGAATGGACGTCCTCCTCTGACGCCCCTTATTTGGCAATGTCGCGTACCGGGCGTTTTGCGAAAGCGTAAAGCCAACTCTGGGCGGCCTTGCTGATGCCGGGGATGGCGGTCCCTGGAAGAATGGCAAATATCTCCCATTCATCCGCTCCTAATTCATCTAGTTGACCCTGCGCCTTCTCAATCGCATCATCTTCATCTAGGATACTGAAGTTCTGAATCTGATATTCCCATTCCATATTTGGCCCGCCTGCGAGAGAAGATGGAAGTGTGCTTGATGACCCTGGTCTGTATTCTCCACCTGCTCCGGTAGGAATGTCTATGTAAAAAATGCCGCCAACGTGGGGGCTGGCGGAGTCTGGTAGGAGACAAGGTGGGTCGGGTCAATTCGCGGTCTGTTTTCTCGAGGAAAAACCAAGGGCTAGCGGGCAGCCACGCTCAGCGTCTTTCGAGGCGTAGGCTTTTCTCCGGTGACAAAACCCACGGTCACCTCAAACACGAGTTGACCGTGGCGACCACTTTCCAAACACAGAGAGGCCTCTTGCGCTCATTCGTTTCTGACGATAAGATTCTTAGTGATGCAGCAACGCCTGCTTGAATTAGCGTCTACCGACAACGGACTGAGGGACTCTGCGTTCGCAAAAAACAAGGATCTTCCTGTACATCGCTGGGTTCCCTGGATCGCGGGATTCTCCGCTCAATTCGTAGGTGATTGCCTTACGAAATATCTTCCTGACAGTCGAAAAGACGATGTCTGGATTCTTGACCCATTCGCCGGAGTGGGAACAACCCTAATAGAAGCCTACGCGCGCGGGCATAACGTGATTGGTTTTGAGATCAATCCTTACGCGGCGCTCGCCGCCAAAGTGAAATTGCAAGCGAGCTCAGTCCGGCCAAAAGCGCTGGCTGCCCATATCAACGGCTTCAAGACTTTTTTGAACCAGCACGGTACCAATGGCGCTCGCAACGGAAAGCCGCGTTCAACGGCTCCGGTTGGATTTGCCGGGCGGACGGAGTTCTTCAGTCCCAAAGTCGAGCGTAAGATGCTTCTCGCCTTGGACTATATCAACAACATTGGGGTTCCGACGATCAGAGACATTTTCCGCCTTGCCTTCGGATCGATGATGGTAAGCGTTTCCAATTATTCCTACGAGCCAAGCCTGACGCGGCGCTCCGCAGTGGATAAGAAGCCGATACTTGATGCTTCAGTGGGCGAGGTACTCTCAGGAAAACTCAATCTGATGCTTCAAGATATCGAGTGGCTACAAACCGAGAAGAAGAAGCTCCCAAATTCTCCGGACTGGAAAGTCTATGCAGACAGTATTTTCTCCGCGCCCGAGAAGTTAAATCGAAGTGCTTTCGTTGACCTCATCATTACATCGCCGCCCTACCTGAACAATTATCACTATCCCCGCAATACCAGACCTCAGCTTCATTGGTTAGGCTTGGCATCGGGGCCAGGTTACAAGGCCGCCCGAGAGCACGAAAGTTTCGGGAAGTTCTGGCAGACCGTGAGAGATCTCCCGCCGGTCGCCCTTTCTTTCCGCCTTCCCGAATTGGAGCGGACAATCGGTGCAATACGTCATCTCAATGGCAACAAAGGGCATTATGGAGGCGCTGGTTGGGCGAACTATGCGGCCACCTATTTCAACGATACGTTTCGTTTTTGTGAGGTTGCCGTCCAGTTGCTGCGCCCTGGTAGTGTAGCCGTCGTCGTCCTCGGGAACAGCATTATTCAGGGCGTCGAAGTGAGGACCGACGATTTCTTTGGCAAGATTGGCGAGCTTTGCGGCCTGACCTTTGAGGATAATCTGTTGCTTAGAAAAAAGCGAACCGGTACGAGCATCATCCAGTCCTCGGTGCGTGTGGACAAAGCCGCACAAAAAACGGTGCTGTACGAATCAGCGGTTGTGCTCAGGAAGAAGCGAGACGGGCGCGCATGAAACTCTCTTTTCTGCCGGGAAAACTCAGCCTACAAACTCTAGAAGGTGGAACTTTCCAGGTCAGCGTAGATAGCCGGGAGATTCTTTTGACGCGCTCACAGAAGGCTGCGGTGAATAAGTTCAACGAACTTCGGCAAGAGATGGAAAGTCAATTCCCAGTGCGCGAGTTTTCTGACGCTGAAAAAGCGCAGACCTTTCAAAGGATCATGGCCGATGCGCTTGTGCAGCACAATAGCCTTGGCCGTCGAAAGAAAAAGACCACTGCGGGTTCGACCCGAACTTTTGGCGGATGACCCCTATTGCGTTATTCATTGCGGCGAGGTGTACGAAACTAGGATTACGGCGACGGACTAGCTCACCTCGGGGGAAAATCCTGATCCCATCTCGATACCTTGATTCCCGGCCTGCCACGGCCGGGCACGTGGCTTCCAAAGCCGCTGAGGTTCCACTTTGGCGTGTACGTTTCAATTAAGGCGTGCTCTCCGGCTCTCACGAACCAGTCGCTGTCGATAATCAAAAATCTGCAAGTGATATGGCTGAGTTCGATATTCCGCCGTCCGGAGACCTTCTTTGCGTGCTCGCCTAGTCTACGTTTCAGCGTGGTGTCCAGCGCCTTCCCTGCATAGACGATTTTGCGCTTCCAATACAGAGCGTAGACCCCTTTCAACGGCGGAGCCACATCGATACTCAAACTGTGGGCAGGGCTCGCTTCGAATTTTTCGATGAGTTGCTGCGTGAAAGCCTTGGCGAATTCAAAGAAAAACTGGTGTTTGTCGCACATTCTCGGATTGGCGGGACAGATACTAACACATGGGCAGGACAAAGCAAGGCACCGTGCGATGGCTCCAATCCCGACCGGGACGAGAAGGCCGCCAATCGCGGGGCTGGCGCGGCCCCCTTTTGGGGTCTGCGGAACTTAGACGATGGAAGTTGCGGCTAAAGGAGGCGATCGGTGAAGAGGTAGGTGGCATGTGGTAGGTAGCAGGTGGGAGGGACAGTAGAAGGGCGAAGCGGAAGGCAGAAGAAGTTTACAGTTGACACCCGACAGTTAACAGTCGCTCGCAGGAGTTCACAGTCGACAGTCCACAGTTCACGGTAAGAACTATCGACTTTCGACTATCGACCGTAAACTCTTTGAAGCCTTGACAATGTAGCTTCAAAGAGCTACATTGGAATCATGAAGAGCGTGGGCCTTCGGGAATTGAAGAACCGTTTGAGCGAGTACGTTCGGGAAGTCCGGTCCGGTGACGGTGTTTTGGTAACGGATCGCGGAGAAGTGGTCGCAGAACTCATTCCGCCAGGCCAGGGCAGCGATGAGCGCGGCATCCCTTCGGGGCTGGTGGCGCTCGCGCGCAGAGGGCAAGTGACGCTGGGCGCGTCCAACCATTCGGCGGTGTATCCAAAGCTCCCGCGTCTCCTCAAGCGACACCGAGCCACGGAACTCCTGAATGAGGAGCGTGGTATCCGGTGAATATTTATGCGGAGTCCAGCGCCGTGCTGGCGTGGTTGCTCGGGGAAGAAGCCGGCCATCCCGTGCGCGAGGTGCTCCGCCGCGCCGAGATGGTGATGGCCTCCGATCTTACCCTGGTCGAGTGCGACCGCGTGCTGATTCGCGCCGTCACACTCGGAGAAATCGATGAAGCCACTGCCGCCGATCGCCGGGCGCACTTGAATGCCGCAGCCGCCCACTGGCACTTGTGGCGAGTCAGCTCGGATATTGTCGATCGAGCGAGGCGTCCGTTTCCCGCTGAACCCGTCCGCACCCTCGACGCGATTCACCTGGCGTCGGCATTGGCTGTGCGTTCCGTTGTACCGGGCGTGGAACTCCTGAGTCTTGATGACCGCATTCGCGGGGCCGGGGTGCAGCTCGGATTCCGGCTTCAACCGAAGTGAGCTGCGGGAAGGCAGCAGAACTTCACCGTTGACAGTCGACAGTTAACAGTCGAGGCATCCCTTCGCGAAATCGTCCCCAATCCTCTGATGGCTGGAGTCCGATTGCTGGAGTCCGGCCGACTCCATCGGAGTCCAGGAAACGGACCGATGGTCCCGCATGGCGGGATCGGACCAGAAATCGGACATCGGCGACCGAAAGATTCACCACGGAGGGCACGGAGATCACGGAGATCACGGGGGGAAAAGAGACCCTGTGTGCTCCGTGTCTCTGTGGTGCGCCGTTTCTTCATTTGCCGCTTTCATTTACAAATGCGGAGGTGCTTCGCGCACTCCGCGACTCGATCCCGCTTTGCGGGATGAGGCATTTTTGCTTTCCCCGGGAGTCTTTTCACAGCTTCCTTGTGATGTGTGCGGTCGTTAGGCCAAAGGTGAAGGGCGAAGGGCAAGGTAAGCATTGCTAGTGCGATTAAGGGACGTTCTTACTATTTAATAATCAGTTAAAGTGCATGGCGGGGGGCGGCAAGGAGGCCGCCAGACTAAACTATATAAATGATATCCATATGGTAATACGTGCCAATTTTTCGGGGCAGAATGTAACTTTTGAAACTTTTGAAACTATTGAAACCATTTTTTTTATCTGCTGGAAATAAAGAAGTTGCGCGAAAATAAAATTTGCAGAAATTTGCGATTTTGGGAAAAGTGTGGCATTTTGCCCCACCGATTCCATTTTTCATAGTGGCATTTTCCAGTGTCATTCTAGGGCGCGCTCGCGGCAAACCGAACAGAGGCTGCTGGTCTTCAAGTCGATCCATTCTACTGAATGCGAGGGTGCCATGGCGCAGCGATAATCCTCGCAATGGGTAAGTGAGAGGGTGTGGCCGAGTTCGTGCACGGCCTCTTTCAGCAGGCGCCGGTTGAGCAGTTCCGGATCGGGAGGGAGGCCGTAGAATTCTTGCCGCAGGCGATAGGTCGAGACGACGGCGCAGGCCCCGTCAAGTTGCGCCTCGCCGAAGACGAACGTCAGAATCGGAATGTACAAGTCGAACGGCGTGACACAAAGGAGACGCCACGCGCCGGGGTCGAGAACAGATTGCATTCGTGCCAGGATGTGCGTGGAATGGTACTGTTGCCTTCCCGAGTGAAATGCCGGCCGCGCGTCAAACGGCGCGGGCAAGATTTCGCAGGCGGCATGAAACTCGGCGGCGAGGGCTTGCGCCAGACGCTCGAGCACGCCGCCGCCCACATCGCCCATGGGGAGCAATTGAATCCGGTTCATGCCACTTCCGCGGGCGTCTTTTTCCAGCCGTATTTCTTCAGCTTATTGTGAAGAGTGACGCGATCGATATCCAGCACCTGGGCAGCCCGGCTCTGATTTCCGCCGCACTCTTCGAGCACGCGCAAAATGTGAATGCGCTCCGCTTCTTCCAGGGTTCGTGTGCCGTTGGCGGCGCCGCGTTCTGCGGGCAGCTTGAAGGTGAAGTCCTGTTCCCGCAACTCCGGCTCCTGCGCCACCACCATGGCGCGCTCGATGGCGTTCTCCAGCTCACGAACGTTGCCGGGCCAGTCGCACGCCTGGAGCAGTTCCATCGCGCGGGGTGAGACGCGCGAAATCCGCTTGTTCATAGGCGCGCCGAACTTACGAATGAAGTGGTCCACCAGCAACGGAATGTCGTCGCGGCGCTCGCGGAGAGGTGGGAGCTCGATGCGAAACACGTTCAAGCGATAGTACAAATCCTGCCGGAACTTCCCTTCTTCGACCAGCGCCTCCAGGCGCCGGTTGGTGGCCGCCACACACCGAAAATCCACGTGAATGGGCTGATTGCCGCCCACCCGCGTGATCTCGCGCTCCTGCAAAACCCGCAACAGATCGGTTTGGGTCTTCAGGCTGATGTCGCCAATCTCGTCCAGGAAAACCGTCCCTCCCTCGGCGATTTCGAAATTGCCCTTCTTGCGATACTGCGCGCCGGTGAAGGCGCCCTTTTCGTGGCCGAACAATTCGCTCTCCAGCAGCGTTTCGGTCAAAGCGCCGCAGTGGATCACCACCAGCGGATGGTAGCGTCGCGGGCTAGCGTTATGAATGGCGCGCGCCACCAGCTCCTTGCCCGTGCCGCTCTCGCCGGTGATCAACACCGTCGCTTCGGTGGGGCCGACAGTTTCGATGGCCTCAAACACGCGCTTCATGGCAGCGCTCTGGCCGACCAATTCCTGCGGGCGAGAGACGGCAGCCACCGCCTCGCGCAAGCGCACATTCTCCTGCTCGGCGCGGAGGTGCGCCAAGGCGTTCGATACGGTGTGCGAGATGTCGTCGGGATCAAACGGTTTGGTGACGTAGTCGTACGCGCCGTTCTTCAGCGCGGCAACGGCGGTTTCCACCGACGCGTATCCCGTCATGATGATGACGATCAGATGCGGATTGACCTCGTGCAAGCGGCGCTGAAGCTCGATGCCGTCGGTGCCGGGCATTTTAATGTCCACCAGCGCCAGGTCGTAATGGTGCCGAGCTAGTTGGGTCAGCGCCTCATTGGCGCTCTCCGCGACCTCAACCTCATACCCTTCTTCGCGGAACCATTTGCTCAGCGAGTCGCGAACGATCAGCTCGTCATCAACGATCAACAGATTGGCTTTTTCACTCACGATCGGTCACCTCACTTGCATTGGCGATTTGTGATTGGCGATTTCTGATTTAGGAAACCGCGGAAGTCGGACGGTCTTCCTGCCTCTTTGCAATCACAAATCACCAATCGCCAATCAGAAATGCTCTTACGCATGTTGCACCGCCCTGGCGTCCACGGTGGACGGCGATATCCCGGTATCGGCGGGAAGAGTAATAGTGAAGACTGTCCCCCGCCCCGGTTCGGAAGCGACCTCGATGCGGCCTTGGTGCCGTTCGACGATGCTGTGGCTGATGGCCAAGCCCAATCCGACTCCGTGTCCGCGCTCCTTGGTGGTCACGAAGGGCTCGAACAGATTGGGCAGCAGCTCCCGGCTGATGCCCACTCCGTCGTCTTTCACCTGCAATTGCACTTGCGCCTTTCCCGCCGCGGGCTGCAAGCTCAGAGTGAGATTGCCTCCCGACGGCATGGCGTCAATAGCGTTCATCATCAGCGCCAGAAGCACCTGTTCGATCTGCGCCGGATCGCATCGCACCGGCGGAATGTCCTGATCCAGTTTGAGGTGAAGTTGGATGTTGCCGAGCGCGAGCCGGTGCTGCACCAAAAGCGTGCAGCGGTCGATGACTCGCTTCAGGTCGGTCGGTTCGAAATTCAACGGCGTGGCGCGGGCAAAGGCGAGAAGGTTTTTTACGATCTCTCCGCACCGGCGGCTCTCCGACTCAATCAAGTCGAGGGAACTCGAGACTTCCTCGCGGCGCGAGCCACTGCCTTGTCCAGCGCCGTCCGGCAGAGAGCCCTTCGCCAACCACTTCTTCAGCAGCTTGGCGTAGGTCAGGATTCCGGCCAGGGGGTTGTTGATTTCGTGCGCCACCACTGCCGCCAGCTTGCCGATGGAAGCCATTTTTTCCACGCGCATCATCTGGTCGTGGGCGCCGTTCAGCTCCTGCGTCTTCTGTTCGACGCGCGCTTCTAGCGTTCTGGCCCACTCCGTCAACTCGTTATGCGCGTCGCGGAGTTTGCGAGTCATGGTATTGAACGAATCGGCCAGCACTCCCAGCTCATCCTGGGAACGGACGGTGATGGAATGGTCCAGCTCGCCCTGGGCGACGCGGCGAGTCCCCGCCGTCAGCTCCTTGATCGGCTTGTGCACGACCAACCAGATGAAGGCCACGCTCACCAGCGACATCAGCACGACGGCCACTCCCGTAGACTCCGCCAAACGCGCCTGGTGCTGGTGAAGCTGCGCGTCGACGGTGTCGAGCGAAAGGTCGGCGTCAATCACCCCCAGAATTCGCCGGTCCGGCGGATGGGCATGACAACTCGCCATCGAGCACGCCGCCTCGTTGTCAATGGCCCGGATCGAACCGAGCACGCGGTGGCCCTGGGCATCCGTGAAGATGCGCGCCCGGTCAGGGCGATTGAGCCGGGTCATCGGCTGCGATTGGGCGTGGCAGACGTAGCAAGCTTCGGCGCGCTTGTCCACCAACTGGTTGACTTCGCTGGCGTCGGTCGAGAAGCTGATGCGGCCTTCTTCGTTGAAAATCCGGATGCGGCGAATGCCCGGCTCGCTGCCTATGGTCTGAATCACCTGGTAAAGGGCCTCGCGATCGTTGCGCAGCATCTGGTAGCGCGTGCTGCGCTGAACGATGTCGCCGATGCGGTCCACGTTCTGAAGCACAACGCTTTCCGACTGCGTTCGTTGTAGCCGCAGATTCAGATAACCGAAGAGCGCAAATAAGGCCCCCGTACTCAGCACCAGGCACACCGCCAGCTTAGCCGCCAAGCCCATGCGCAGCTTCGCGTACCAAAGCGCCCTACCGTTCATGGTTTACACCCTCCCAGCAAATCCAAGCTCAACTGGAGCCGGCGGAGGAGCGCTTACCGCTTCCGGCGGCGTCCCAACTCTCGCGAGTTTCGACTCGGGGAAGATCGGCAGATACTTGGCCGCCAGCGCGAAGATCACAAACCCGGCCGCAATGATGCTGCCGGTCACGGCGATCTCCGTCCACTTGGGAATGTAGTGCAGGCCGGCGGAGCCTTCCATTCCCGTGATACTGACGTTCAGGCGATTGGTGATGAAGCCCAGCACCACCAGCACGGCGGCGAGGTAGAGTCCATCGGCGGTTTCACGGACCCTGCGACTGAGAAGCAGGACGATGGGCAAGAATAGCCCGAGGCCAACCTCAACGCAGAAGAGGTCAGTCTCATAGCCGGGATGCCGCAGGTCAATGAGCACGCCGCGGTGATAAAGATCCTCGAATCGCAGGACCGTGTACACCAACAACGCCACCAACAATACGCGGCCCAGAGAAACGAGAAGCGGAAGCTCCAGTTCTTTGCTGAAGGCCTTCGAAGTCATGCGCGACTCGAAAATCGTCATGGCCAGGCCCACGCAGATGGCCGAGAGGAAGAAGAACACCGGCAACAACGGGGTGTACCACAAGGGATGAAGCTTCTCCGGAACGATCAGATAAAGACTGCCGAGCGACGACTGGTGCAAGGTCGACAGGAGTACGCCAGCAATAACCAATGGAATCACGATGGCGTGCTGGATGCGCAGAGCCTTCTCCAGGCGTAGCCGCTCGAAAACGATGGGCGCGAACTCCAGCGCCAAGACCGTGGTGTAGAGCGTCACGCACCAGCCCACTTCGAACATCACCGAACGCGGGTTCCACATCACGAGCGGATGCCAAATGTTATATGGCCGACCGAGGTCATACATCAGGGCAACTACGACCAAAGTGTAGCCAAGGAAGGCGGTGAGAACGGCCGGACGGATGATGGGGCGGAAACGATCCAGGTGGAAAATGTAGACGGTCGCGGTGAGGGCAAATCCGCCCGCTGCCATCATGACTCCACACAGAACGTCAAAGCCGATCCACAAGCCCCAGGGGAATTGATCGCTCAGGTTGGTCGTGGCCCCGAGGCCGCGGGTAAAGCGCAAGAGCGTTGCATAGGCGCCGGCAAGAAAAACAAGCACCATAATCGTTGTCCAAAATGTGACCTTTGGCCGGGTCATTATTCGTCGCCCTCCCGTTTGTTCTGTTTCGTGCCGTGACCTTCTTCCCCTTCGGCCGCCGCCACTTCCGCGCGACGGCTGGTAATCCACCAGACTCCACCGAGCAAAACGCCGCCCAGAGAGACAATGTCGGGAAGGCGCGAGAGCACGCGATACGTGAGCATCGGCAGAGGCTCTTTGGGAGTGTGGAGGCCGAAGGATTCAAACGGCGCACTGGAGAGCAGCAACACTGAAGTCCCACCTGCTTCCTCGAGACCGTAAATGTGATTGAGGTACTGGTCGGGAGCCTTGGCAATTCGATCTTTGGCCTCCGCGATGAGATCGTCCCGTTCCCCAAACTTGGTAGCGCCGGTCGGACACGCTTCGGCACAGGCCGTTTGGCGCCCCGCGGCAACTCGGTCCGCGCACATGTCGCATTTCCGCACGCGCGGCAACAACTTGCTCCATTCGTACTTCGGAACGCTGAAGGGGCAGGCCAGCATGCAGTATCGACATCCCATGCAGCGCGATTCGTCGTAGATCACCGGCCCCAGAGCTGTTTTGCGCAGGGCGGCGACCGGACAAACTGAGGCACACGCCGGATCCTGGCAGTTCATGCAGAGCCGCCGCAGGAATTTGTCGCCCCGAGTGACGATGGTGGTCAGTTTGTATTCGGAGAGCACTTCGCGGCTGGCAACGCTGTCATCATAAGCGAGTTTGTTTCGTTCTGCGCAAGCCTTTTCGCATAACCTGCAACCGATGCACAGTGTCGCGTCATACAGGATGCCTTTGCTCATCAAGACCTCCAGACAGCAGTGGCAAGCGGCGAGTGGTTAGTGGCTGGCAAACGAGAATGAAGAATTCCTCCACAGCCGCTTGCCCATTGCCACTGGCTACTGTTCTTCACTGCCGAGAAATTCAGCAGGGCCGCGACTTTCGGCTACAGTGTCTCCTTTTGGAAGGGGAAAAGTCTATGACGGCGGTCACATGCATGTGTGACCGACAGCAGTGAAGTCAGGAACAGTGGCAAGCGGCATGGGGCATGTGGCAAGAGAGACCTCCGCCTCCAACTTGCCACTTGCCACATGCCACTGTTCTTCTTCACATCAGGAAGAATTCCGCGGTAAGTTCCTTCCATTCCTGGTCAGGCAAGTGGGCTAGGAGGTCATCGACGGCAAGCCCGCCGTCCTGGGCGACGG
This sequence comes from Terriglobia bacterium, assembly GCA_050013575.1. Lineage (GTDB taxonomy): Bacteria > Acidobacteriota > Terriglobia > UBA7540 > UBA7540 > DASYXZ01. The sequence continues at coordinate 34,518 of JBEKEZ010000002.1, forward strand.
CGCCGGCCAGTGCAGGCATCCACATCCGCAGTCGGCTGGCAGCTTCTTCCATCCATTTGCGTGCCAAAGCTCCGCCTAACAAGTTGCGGAAGCTCGTCTTGGCGTCGGGAGAATGCACCGTAAGCAGCCAACCTTCACCGTAGGGATCATGTGAGGCGAGCTTCGGATCCTTCAATACTGCTTCGTTGACGCCCGTAACTTCGCCTTCGATCGGTGAAACGAGGTCCGCCTTGCTCCCATCCCGGAAGATCGTCGCCAGCTTTTGCCCCTGGCGAATCCACTGGCCACGAGCGGGCAGAATGATGTTTTGGATTCTGCCGGCCAGACGCGCGGCGAAGGAGTCCAGCCCCACTCGTACAAAGGTCGGACTTTCGCTCAGAGCCCAAGTATGCCCTGGATGATATCGAAAGTGGTCCGGCAGCTCGAAACCCGCTACGACCGCGGGCTGAAGCCTTGGGATCGGAGAAACTGTCTTGGCCTTGAGCTCGCCGGCGGGCTGAAGCACGCGCTTTCGGCTGCGGAAATAGTCGATCGTCAGGAAAACGACAAAAGTCAGAATAACGGCTATGGCTGTCACAACGCACCTCCATGCGGGATCTTTGCCCGCTCACACCTGATCTATTAGGCACGGGGGTTGCCAAGCTTCGAAATGTCCTCATTGGTAGAACCCGAGTTGTGTACGCCCTTGGCCTGGAATGGGTTAACGAGCCTTGAGGAGCTTTCTTGGCTTGAAGGATGTTCCGGAGGATTTGCTGCGGTGATGCTGAGAATCACCACAGCAAATCTCTGCTTCGGTGACTTTCGAACTGCCAACCGGACTTGCTTCAGCGACTTAGACACCCAGCCGGCACTGTTGAGAAAAACACCGTGCGGCGCTGAAAGATTCACCATGGGGGATTCGCCATCGCACTTCGTTCCACATGGCAAGCAACAAGACGCGCCTGAGCAGCGTCTGAGTATTGACTTTGCCGGGCACCTGAGGCTAGAGCGTTTCCACAGCGCAAGGAGGACACCATGAGCAACCCTATCCCTCCCTCTCGGTTCCTCGGATCATTCGTCGCGAGGGCTATCCTCTTGGTCATGGCCCTTGCACTGCTGCTTCTATCCGAGCGCGGCTATGCGCTCAAACGCGAGGTGAACGTCTACGGCCTGCTGGCGGCTCATGAAAAAGCGAACCGATCGCCCGCCAAACAAGCCCAGCCGCGCCAAGCTCGGTTGCTCAAATAAAGCTCTTTCAGCTTGTTTTGCCATGCCGCCTCCTCTCATGTAGAATCCCCGCCACGCATTTTTCAACGCCGAGCAAATATGGATGAGCTGCAAAGCCGGGAGGTCGAAATGCGAACCATGGCGACAAGGTATGGTCCCAATTCATTGCGGAATTCTCGATACGCGCGGGCGAGTGCGATGATGAGTGGACGGCGGTGTATCGAAGTCCTCCAAGTCTTGGCGGTGGCGTGCTGCATCGGATTGACGCAGGCGGCGCCGGCCGCCCAGCAAGCTCAGGAAAAACAGGGGCACGAGCAGCAAGCCCCGGAAAAACAGGCGGAACAGAAACAGGCACAAGAAAAGCAGGTCGACCTTCTTTGGGGCGTGAAGGTGCCGATGCGCGACGGCATCAAGCTGAACGCCACCGTCTACAAGCCGCACGATCAAAAAGAACCGCTTCCTGTGATCTTCACTTTGACGCCCTACATTTCCGACACCTACCAGGAGCGCGCCTGGTATTTTGCGAGAAACGGATACGTGTACGCCCTCGTGGACGTGCGCGGCCGCGGCAATTCGGGAGGCGAGTTTGAGCCTTTTGCCAACGAAGGCCGCGACGGTTACGACAGCGTCGAGTGGCTCGCCCAGCAGCCTTGGTCGAACGGCAAAGTGGCCATGTGGGGCGGCTCTTATGCGGGCTTCGATCAGTGGTCCACGCTGAAGGAATTCCCGCCGCACCTCAAGACGATCGTTCCGGCGGCCGCCGCTCACGCCGCCGTGGACTTTCCTTTCTTCCACAACGTTTTCGGGCCGTATATCATTCAGTGGCTGACTTTCACCAGCGGCGTGACGCCCAACAACAATCTTTTCGGGAACGCGGAATTCTGGACCGGCAAGTTCACCGAACTCTACACGCAGCATCGTCCATTTCAGGAGCTCGATCGCGTGGTCGGCAACACCAGCAGCCAGTTCCAGAAATGGATTGCGCATCCCAAACCCGACGCGTACTGGAACGCTATGGCGCCGACGCCGGCGGACTACAAGCGGATCAACGTCCCCATCCTGACGATCACGGGCCACTATGACGGCGATCAGGCGGGCGCGATGACCTATTATCGCCGCCACATGGAGTACGGGACCCCGGAGGCGAAGGCCCAGCACTATCTCATCATCGGGCCGTGGGACCACGCGGGCACCCGCACGCCGAAGAAAGAAGTCGGAGGCTTGACGTTTGGCGAGGCGAGCGTGCTCGATATGAACAACCTCCACAAGGAGTGGTACGACTGGACAATGAAGAACGGCGCGAAGCCCGAGTTTCTCAAGAAGCGCGTGGCCTACTACGTTCCCGGCGCCGCGGGTGGTGAAACCTGGAAATACGCCGACAGCCTGGAAGCGATCTCGAATGAAACCCGAAAGCTCTACCTGAGCTCGCGCCAAGGCCAAGCCAATGATGTGTTCCACTCCGGCGAACTGACCGCCGGTGAGCCCGGCAAGGAAGCGCCCGACCAATTTGTTTACGATCCGCTCGATACCCGCCCGGCGGCGCTCGAACAAAAAGAGCGCCCGAATTTCATTACCGATCAAACCGACGCGCTCAACCTCTTCGGCAGCGGGCTTGTCTTCCACAGCGAACCATTTCCCGAGGATACTGAAGTCACAGGTTACCTCAAGCTGGTCGCCTGGATCGCCATGGACGTGCCGGACACCGACTTCGCCGCATCGGTTTACGAAATCAAGCCTGACGGGACCAGCATCCAGTTGAGCAGCGACCTGATGCGCGCGCGCTTTCGCGATTCCTTGACCGAAGAGAAACTTGTAAAAGCGGGCGAGATCAACCGTTACGAGTTTGCCGGCTTTATCTTCTTCTCCCGCCGGATTGCCAAGGGCAGCCGACTGCGGTTGCTCCTGGGCTGCCCCAACTCCATCCAGTTGGAGAAAAATTACAACAGCGGCGGAGTGGTGGCGGCCGAGTCCGGCAAAGACACCCGCACCGCGCATATCACGCTCTATCACGATGCCCAGCACCTGAGCTTCTTGGAAGTTCCGATTGTCAAGTGAGGTTACGAAGGACTGAGTATTACGGCGCACTCGAATCCGCCGTATGATTTCCGCTTGACTTTCGTTACCCGCGCGTATACAAGGAGAACCGACCTGAACCCCGTCAACTAAAGAGGAGGATTCTCATGAAAATGAAAACTGCACTCGGGGCACTGGTGTTTCTGCTATCGGTATTGTGGCTGGGCGCACCAACGATTGGGCAGCAACAGCCGGCAGTCAAGAAAGGAACCGTCGCGCGACCGCAAGCCAAGGCCGGAATCAACAAGCAAACGGTGTTGACACCAAAGGCGCAACCCTGTTGGCCTCACGTCGTGGTTTTGGATCTAACAGACGCTCAATATCAGGAGTTTAAGAAGGACCCCGTAGCCTTCGACAAAAAATACAACGTGTTTCCTGACCAGCACATCGTCGGGGTCGTATCTTATGTTGAACTTCCCCCGTCTTCCGGAGGCCCTCCGACGGCTGGCGCCCAATGGACTGTTACCATCACGCATGGCAAGCCCAGTCAGGTGGGAATTGTTGCTGGCCAGCAAGAACCATAGAACCAGCAGCGATGTTGATGCCTCACTTCAATAACTTCAGACTGCCACAGTGCAAGCCCTGTGGCCAAAGGGTGGGCTCGCGCCTCGGTGGGGCCGCGTTGGGGCTGGAAGGCGCGCCAAACCCCGTAAGAACCTATCGGGGCGCCGGCCACGAGTTAACAGGTTCCTGCGGGGAATTTCAACCGCTACAGGCCTAGGCGCGCCATCAGATTTTGGAAGCCCGGGTCCGAGCGAATGGGGTCAAAAGCCGGTTCCACCTTAAGTCGGGCAAGGTAGGCATCGCGTTCGACGGAGGCCCTTTCCAGCCACTCGAGTCCCTGCTTCTTCTCCCCGAGCGCGACATGGATCTCAGCGAAGAACGACGGGGGTACGTACCTTCGCTTGGCGCGCTCGCGCAATTCTTCCAGCACCCGGCGGGCTGCGGCTGCGTTGCCCGCGAGTGCATTTGCGCGCGCCAGACCCACCACAGGCGTCAGGTCCCTCCCGGAAAGGCTCACTGCCTTTTGAGATTCCTCGATGGCTTTTTCGTAAGCTCCTTTCGCCAGATAGCTAAGTCCCAGGCAATCGTGGCCGCCAACGGAATTCGGATCCGCATCGAGGATTTTCCCGCACTGCGCAATCGCTTGGTCATATCGACGAGCATAGTAAAACGTCCACCCGATAGTGACCTGGGCCGAGACGGACAGCGGATCAAGTTCTTGGGCCCTGCGACTCTCGGCCAAGGCCTCCTCAGCCCGCCCCGTCGCCGTTAAGAAGGCGGAATACATGCGATGCGCTTCCGCGTTGCCCGGCGCCAGTTCCAGGGCGTGTTTGAAGTCTCGCTCCGCTTCCGGCCACTTCCAATCCGCAAAAAACCGCACATTCCCCAACGAGGTGAGCGCCTCGGCTAAAGTGGGGTCTATCTCCAGGGCCTTCAACGCATACTGCTCCGCTTTCGGCATCGCCACCGACGGGGGCAGTGCATCGGTCGCCCAATAGTAATCGGCCAGGCCGGCGTAGGCGGGCGCGTAGTTGGGATCGATTTTGACCGCCTGCTCGAAATACTGAAGGGCTGCCGCCCAATCCTGCTCAGTCCCCTTACTCCAGTGATCGCGGCCCTTCAAATACGCGTCGTAGGCTGCGGGGACGACCGGAGGAGCGCTGGTGAGGCGCTCTCGTTCTTGCGGCGTCACTGCGACCTCGATTTCTGTGGCAATAGCGCTCGCAACGTCCGCCTGAAGCTTGAGCACGTCGCGCTCATCCCGTTCGTAGCTCCTGGACCAGAGCGGCTTCTCTGTTGTCCCTTGTATGAGGGTCGCAGAGATGCGCACACGGTTTCCTTCGCGATTGACCGAGCCCTCGACTACCGCATCGACATTCAATTCCCGGGCGATTTGCCGTAGCGGCTTTGGCGTGTGCTTGTACTGCATCATGGAGGTGCGCGAGATTACCCGGTCGAACGCGCCTATTTGAGCGAGATTGGTGATCAGTTGATCGGTTACCCCATCCGCGAAGTAGTCCTGCTGCGGATCGCCGGAGAAGTTCGCTAGAGGCAACACGGCGATCGATTGAATATGTAGCGGAATTCCCCCGCGCATCAACCAATCGCGCACACCGCCCAGGTTGAGGGAGATCGCCGCCGCCGCGAGCCCGACGGCCAGGAGCAGCACCCACCTGAGGCGCAAGATCTTCCCATGCCGCCCAAAGAACCGCGCGGCGCCTCTCCCGCCCGATGGCAGCACCGGTTTCCCCGTCTCCGGTAAAGCCAATTGGCGCAGGTCGACTTCCAAATCCTGCGCGGAATGATAGCGATTCTCTGGATCCTTTTGCAGGCACTTCAAGATAATTCGTTCCATTTCCGGCGAGACCCGAGCGTTGAGAGCGCGCGGAGGGACAGGCTGGATATTCAGGATGGCATCAATGAGGGCCGGGGCCGGCTCATCACGAAACGGGCGCTGACCGGTCGCCATCTCATACAGCACGGCGCCCGCCGAATAGATGTCGGAGCGAGCGTCGCCCGGCTGCGACCGCAATTGCTCGGGCGCCATATAGGGCAAGGTGCCGACCACGGCGAGATCCCCGCTCGAGGACACCGTGGTGGAATCACCGACGCCCCCGCCCGGAGGCTTCGTCACTTTGGCAATCCCAAAATCGAGAATCTTCAACCAGCGGTCCGAGGTCACGCGCAAGTTGCCCGGCTTGAGATCTCGATGAATCACACCTTGGCTGTGAGCGGCGGCCAGCCCCGAAGCCAGTTGCGCGCCGAGACGCGCCACCTCTTTCTCCAGCAGCGGTCCGGAGCCGAGCATGTCGCTGAGCGTCTTTCCCGCGATGTATTCGACCACCAGGAACTCAATTTCGCTTTCGGTGTCGAAATCAATCAGGCTTTCAATGTTCGGATGGTTGAGCCTTGACAGGGCGCGCGCCTCGCGGTGCAGCCGCTTGCGGATGGACCTATCGGCCACGACGTCCGGAGGAACAACTTTGACGGCGACTTCACGCTCCAAGCGCTGGTCGTGCGCCAAATAGACGTCGCCCATCCCCCCGCGACCAATAAATTGTGCTATTCGAAATCGGCCCGAAAGCACTTGACCGATAGACAGTGGACCGGGCTCCACGCTCACCGGGTCTTCGCCGCCCTCCACGCCAGGCTGCGATGCGCTCCCAGTAAGGGCTTGCTGGGAGAGGAGGGACTCAACCTCACCTCGAAGCGACTCGTCCTGGCACGCCGCTCTCAGGAAAGCAGGGCGCTCATGCGGTTCACGTTGGAGAGCCGCCTCGTACACTTCCTTCACTCGTTGCTCACGCTCAGGAGTCATTCAAACTCACCGAATCGCCGGCGTCCTACGGTCGTGACGCCGCCATGCTGTGCACCGTGAATTCCCGGGTGAGAGATTCCATCGCCCCCTCGAAGTGCGCGGAGCGATGAGTGCCATTCTACCCGCCCAACGAGCTCTCAGGCAAGGCCGCGATGAAGGCTTCGAAACGTGCTGGTGCCGTTCCAACTTGTTGCGCCTATGTATTGCACCTACGTCTTGCGCAAAGACTTTGTGAGTGGCTGAAAACTGTTTGCTCAACAAAGTTGGAACGGCACTGGAAGATCCAGGCGCGTTCTGTCGTGGAGAGGGTCTCGACGCGCCGTTTTCAGGGCCCATCGAACTCTCGGCCGCTCGCCCGGGTCGGGACAGGTTGCCGCGGCCAATCCTGCTTCGCGGGGCCAAGGTCCGGCGCTACATCCTGCCTGCCGTCACAGCGCCGGCCAAAGCGATTCCCAAATCTTGAATTCGGTGTGATATCCCGCTTCTTCGGCGCGGGTGAATTTGCGGCCGGAAGCGACTTCCAAAGTCTCGTGGAAGATTTTGCGGCCCACGTCCTGAATCGTGGCTTTCTTTTCGAGAATCGTGCCAGCGTCAATGTCGATATCGCCGTTGGCGCGGGCCAGTTGAGGATTGGAGCCGATCTTCACGACCGGTCCCAAAGCGCATCCGATACCCGTGCCGCGCCCGGTGGTAAACAGCGCCACTTGCGCGCCACTCAGGAAAAGCGCCGGCGTGGAGATCTGGTCGTAGCCGGGCGTATAGAGCACATAAAGCCCCTTGCGCTCGCCCAACCATTCGCCGTATTCGATTAAGTCCTCGACCACCGAGGTGCCGCCCTTGGCTTTGACGCCGCTCGACTTCAAATAAATGTTGTAGAGCCCGCCCTTGATGTTGCCGGGTGACGGGTTTTCGCGGAAGTCGTCGCCAAATGACGCCACGTATTTTTCATAGCGTTGGAGCGCGTGCATTAGTTTTCGGCCGACGGCGCGGGTTCGGGCGCGATGCGCGAGGTCCATCATCGCCGCGCCCTGAAGCTCGGGAATTTCGGGGAGAAGAACCGCCGCGCCCGCCTTCACCAACATGTCCGCCGCAACGCCGACGGCGGGATTCGCCGTCACGCCGGACCATCGGTCCGAGCCGCCGCACTTGGTCCCCACCACCAGCTTGGAGATCGGCACGGGTTGGCGCTGGAACTGGTTCGCGAATTGGAGTTGCTTCTCGACTATTTCGAGGCCGCGTTCGACGGTTCGCCGGCTTCCCCCGGAAGACTGAATGACCAGGTTCACGACGCGTTGATTGAAGTCCGGCACGGCGCTCTGGAAGATCGGCGCCGAGCATTCCACGCAGGTCTTCCCGCAGCCCAGGTCGATATAGATGGCGGCGCCCAGGTTGGGATGGCGCAAACTGTCAGCCAGCAACTGATTGAGCAAGTCGACGGCCCGCCCGTCCGGCATGCCGCACCCGGATTCATGCGCCACCGGAACCACGCCGTCAACATTGGGGAATTTGGAGCGCGAATAAATCTCGCGCATGGCCCGCGACGCGATTTCGCGCGCTTCGGTGGAAGAGCACATTCCCGAGGTCACGATGCCAACGAAGTTCCGCGTGCCGGCAGTTCCATCCGCGCGGAGGTAGCCATCAAACGTGAGCGCAGCGAGTGCGGCGTCTGGCTTCGTTCGGGCTCGATTGTCCCGGTATCGCACGGCCAGCCGCGGCAAGCGGTCCTGAAGGTTGCTCGCGTCAATGGGATCGCCCGGCGCGACGGAGCGCGAAGCGAGGCCAATCGGGTCGCCGAGCGTCACGTAAGCCTGCCCCCGGCGAATGGGCTTGATGGCGAAACTCTGGGCGCGAAGAATGCGGCCCGTCGTGAGGATCGTCTGGCCGTTATAACCGAGCGGCGTGCCTTTTTCAATAGACTCTGCCGTCACCACCGCGACGTTGTCGCGCTCGGGGCGAATAACGATGGCCAAGTCTTCCAGATTGCGTTCTTCCATTGTCATCGGTCGTTAGGCCGTAGTCCGTTGTCAGTGCGCCAGTCAGTATTCTAGGTATCTCAACCTTGATTCTACCCCAAAATGTCCCGCGAGGCCGGGCTTGTGACCGACTCCAAGTTTAAGATGAATCACGGCGCATTCGACTACGTCACGGAAGCATTTACAGTCCCAGAATTGGTCTATGTCCTCCGTAAGGCGATCGAAGATGCTTGCCAGACCAGAGCCAATCCTGAGTAGTGGTGCTGCGTCGAGGATCCTGACACTTGTAGCGCCGCCCTTCAGGACGGCACCTGCCGGGCTAAAGCCCGGCGCTACTCAGCCTCGCGCGGACTTACGATTCAAGCTTGAAAACTCGTTCCATCAGCAGCCATTTTTCGCCTGGCTTGGCTTGCGGCAGCGGCTGCTGAAATTTCCACATCAGTTTTTCCCACTCCTCCACCTTCGGATTTGCCTGATCGGCCTTGGCTTTGGCCTCAAAAGAGAACTCCGGAGCGGCTTCGAGAATCATGAACAGGCGCGTACCCAGCAAATAAATTTCGAGATCCGCGACTCCCGCGCCCTTGATGCTCGCGGTAATTTCAGGCCAGATTTTTTCATGATATCGCTTGTATTCGGCGATGAGTGCGGGGTCATCCTTCAAATCGAGGGTGAGGCAATAGCGCCGCGTCATGGTGGTTGAGCCTCCTTCTCGTCAGGCGAGCGACTCCTCCGGGAGCGTGCCCACCGGCCTGTAGCCGCGAACGGCAAAATAGAGGATGTAAACGTAGCAAATCAGCGGGACGATGAATGCGATTTGCATGTTCCTGGCGTCGGAGATGCGGCCCATGATGGCCGGGATAACAGCGCCGCCGATGATGGACATGACCAGCAGCGACGATCCGCGCTTGGTGTGCGGCCCCAGGCCCTTGATGCTGAGCGCGAAGATAGTCGGGAACATGATGGAATGGAAGAACCCGATCAGCACCACGGCCCACACCGGAACGATGCCGGTGGTAATCAGCGCTACGGTGACGCACACAACGCAGCCCACCGCAAACACGAAGAGGAGGCGGTGCGCCGCAATGCGTTTCATCATCGCCGAGCCAGCGAAGCGGCCTGACATAAAGCCGATCTGGTGGCCGAGCAGATAGTACGCGGCCACGCGAGGCATCATTCCCGGGACGGTGTGTTGCGCAAACCGGATGATGAAGCTCCCCACGCCTACCTGGGCGCCCACATAGAAGAACTGAGCGATCACGCCCCTCACCAGGTGAGCATGCGCGAAGATGCTGCCCAGCGGCGAGTCTGCCGCGGCGCTGCCTTCATGCCCGCCGGTTCTCTCAGTGACGTCCGGGAGATGAGTGAGATAAATGATCACGGCCACGAAAATGAAGATCCCGGCGATCGCCAGATACGGCAACTTCACGGAGCCCGCTTCCGCGGCCCGGTACGCCTGCGACTGCGCCGCACTCATCGCGGCAAGCTGTGCGGGAGTGTACACAGCGACATCGGTCAGGATGAAGGCCCGGCCGATGATCGGCGCGCCCACAGCTCCGACCGAATTAAACGACTGCGCGAAGTTCAGCCGGCGCTCGGAACTGGCGGCGGGGCCCAGGATCGTCACGTAAGGATTGGCAGCCACTTCCAGGAAGCTTTGACCGCACGCCATTACAAAAAGCGCCAGCAGAAAAAAGCGGTACAGGCCAATCATGGAGGCAGGCAGGAAGAGCAACGCCCCGGTGGCGCACAGCATCAGGCCGGTCAGGATTCCCCGCTTGTACCCGATGCGCTCCATCAGCCAGCCGGCCGGAAACGCAGCCACGAAATATCCGCCGAAGAACGCCACCTGGATGAACGACGATTGAAAATCGTTCAACGCGAACGCATGTTTGAACCGCGGGATCAGGATATCATTAAGGTTGACGCCGAACGCCCACAGAAAAAACAGGCTGGTGATCAGCACAAACGGAACCAGGTACCGCCGCTCGGTGACCGGCGCCGACGTGGCGCGTCGAATTGAGTTCGCCATCCGGTTGAGGGTCTCCTAGGTCAGTGCTCGATCGAGATGGGCGTAGCCGCCATCCACGTAAAGCTGCTGGCCAGTCGTGTGGCTGGAGCGCTCGCTGAGCAAAAAGACTACCGTCCAGGCAATCTCGTCGGCGGTGGTCATGCGCTTGCCGAGGGGAATCCTTGCCGTAATCCCGGCCAGTTTTTCCATGGGATTGGGAAACGTGTTCAACCATTTCTCATAAAGCGGCGTCATCACTTCAGCGGGAATGACGCAGCTCACGCGGATCCCGTAGGGGAGCAGCTCAGCGGCCCATTCGCGGGTGAGCGCGAGTTGCGCCCCCTTGGAGGACGCGTAGCCGTCAGTACCGCCCTGGCCGGTGACCGCAACCTTTGACGAGATGTTCACGATGCTGCCCCGCGTCTGCCTGAGATAGGGCAGCGCGAAGTGGCCCATGTAGTAATAATGTAAAAGATTGCGACGCAGCGAGGCCACGTATTCATCCGGGCCCGCTTCCAGTCCAACACGGTCGTTAATGCCGGCATTGTTCACCAGGCCGTCGATCCGGCTGAACCCGCCCGCCGTTTCCTTGACGGCACGCTCGCAGCCTTCAGCCTCCGCCAGCTCGACTGGAATATAGTGGCAGTTCGCGCCGGCTGTGCGTAGTTCTGCTTGCAGGCGCTCGCCCGCTTCGCCGGCATGATTCACGATCACCGGAATAGCGCCCTCTTGCGCTACTGCGTGGGTGATGGCTGCTCCAATTCCTTTGGCGCCGCCGGTGACGATGATGACTTTGTCGCGAAGCTGTAAGTCCATATTGGATCCAGTTACTTCAATGCACTTGTCGTGCTCAGGCCGCCGGGCGCTGGCGCGACGCGGGCTCAGAATGGCGGCCCCGGGGCTTTTCGGAGCGCGTTTTGACTTTCAACACCCCTCGGTTCACTTTCGGCTCGAGGTCCAGCAGTCCCTTGATGTACTCCGGCCGATCAAAATCCTGCTCGAAAGCCTGGTGAATTTCTTCGAGCGCATAGTAGCGATGCGTCACGAAATCGCCCACTTTGATTTTGCCCGAACTCACCAACTCGAGCGCGCGGCGATAAGTCGTAGGCCTCTTGTCCTTGTCAAATCCTCCCGACGCGCCGACCGCGCCCACCAGTGTTGGCTCGAGGTACAAAACGTTGTTCCAGAGGCCGATGTCCCGGCCCTTATGGCCGTGACCGTAGAGGAGAACGGTTGCCTGCTTTCGCAGCAACGCGGGCATTTGCTCGAAGATGTCGGAATTGCCGCACGCCTCGATCAGGTAATGGACGCGTTCGCCCTTGGTTCTCTCTTCGACCACCTGAGTGAGGTCTTCGGCCGCGACGTTCACTGGCAGGCCGCCGAACGCCCGCGCCAGTCCCAGGTTTCTCTCGCGCACGTCGCTGATGAGGATGAGGCCATCAAATCGCACAACCTTTCTCAAGTACTGAAGAAAGAGCAAGCCCGCCGGTCCGGCGCCGCAAATGAGAACGTTCTTGATCCGTTGCGCTCCGCCGAACGTGTAGCGCTTGTTGGCGCGATCGACTCGGTGGCAGGAATGCAGGACGCACCCCAAGGGTTCAACCAGTGCGGCCAACTCTGTCGCCACTTCGAATTTCAAGCAATTGACCGCGGGCATGGCAATGTATTCGGCCATGGCGCCCGGCAGTCCGGTGATTCCGTGCTCGCGATAGTGCTCGCACTGGTGCGAATCGCCGGTGCTGCAATAGGCACAAGGTGGCGTGCGCCCCTGACTGAAACAATTGCGTCCCTGGTCGCACAGGACGCGGTCGCCGCGCCGCAAATCCTTCACCTCCCGGCCGACTTCCACCACCTCGCCCGCGAATTCGTGGCCCAGAATCTGCGGGTGCTCGGTGAGGGGAACGACCCGGCCGCGCGCGTCGAGATTGTAGTTCCCGTGACCGCGGAAAATGTGGAGGTCAGTGCCGCAGACACCCACGGCAAGGACACGGATCATCACCTCGCGCGGAGAGAGCCCGGGGTCCGGAACTCCCCGCACCACCATTTTGGCAACGTCTTCTAGAACCGCGGCCTTCACGATGTCAATCGTCCTTTGTCCCTGGTCCTTTGTCCCTTGTGGGATGTCCATTGCGAAAGAGAGAATGCGCGGGTTGATATGAGCCGAAATCGCTCTCGGTTGCAACCCTGCTCAGCTCCGGTAATCATCCTGCGCGGCTCCAGTTGCGACTGGACAAAGGACAAGGGACAAATGACTAAGGACGTCTTTCTGCAAAAATCTTCTCCATCTCCCCCGCCGCATGGTGCAGCGCGTCGTCCACGCTCCATTCTTGCGTGATGCCCTTCTGCAAAGATTTCCAAAGAGCTTCCTCGACCGCGGGGTACTCGGGAAATCGCGGCGGGAGAAGCATGTGAGCGTTGATGGTTTCTTCGAGCATGGCCCGCCGCCGTCCTTCCATCGACGCCGGATCGAGCCCCGCCTTGGCGCGGCTCTGGACGCTCTTCAAAACCGGCACTGCGCCGCGCTGAGCTTCGTGCCACTGCGCGTCTGCCGAGAGCAGGAATCTTAAGAGCGCCTTCGCACCTTCTTCATCGCGAGCCGAGTTGGGAATGGCGAAACAGTGGCCGCCGGCGTAAACCCATCGCGCCCCTGCCGGCCCCACCGGGTACATCGCCTGCTCGAAAAGCTGCGCCACCCGCGATTGCGCCGGGTCACGGTAGCGGTAAAAGGCGCCCGGCCAATCCGCCACCATCGCGCAACGGCCCTCAAGAAACACGTTCGAGACTTCATCATAGCGCATCTCCGGCAGCTCGGGTGGCGTCACCTTGTCGACCGCGTAAAGGCGGTGCAGGTATCCGAGCGCCCACCGGCCCGCGGCGTCAACGAAGGCGGGCCGCAGATCGGGCCCAAAGAGTTTCCCGCCCGCCATCGCCACCAGCTCGAAGAAAGTTCCGAACAGCCCGCTGTCGCGCCCGGGAAACGCAAAACCGTAGAGCGCCGGCGGGCGCGCGAAGTGCTTGGCCACTTGGGCGAGTTCTTCCCAAGTTTCGGGCACGCGCAGGTCGCGGCCGGTCGCGGCGCGGAATCTCTGCTGCTCGGCAGGGTCGAGAAAAAGGTCCCGGCGATAATGCAGCAGGCGGACGTCAATGTTGCGAGGCAGGCTGAGCAGCCAGCCCTCGACCCGGCTCATCTCGAGCACCGAAGGTACGAATTCCGCCAACTCCGGCTCGTGAAACCAATCATCGAGCGGATGCAGGAAATATTTCTGTGAGGGCGCGTACTTATTGTGCGTCGAAATGAGGTCGTAAGCGCCCGTGCCGGCCCGATAGACTTCTTCGAGGTGCGCGTTCAACTCCGGGTGCACGAGCCGCGCTGCGACGTGCACTCGCCGGCCGGTCTCGTGCTCGAATTCCGGGATAAGCTCGTAAAGCGGGTCGTACATCGGCCCGGCCACCAGCGCCACGTTCAGGGCGCCGCGCACTGGCGGGCGAACGAAGTAACCGCTCGGATTGCCGATTGCCGATTGTCGATTGTCGATTGTCGAATCCCCAGTCCCCAATGACTCTTGCCCCTCATTGCCGATTGCTGATTGTCGATTGCCGATTGAGACCGTCGAAACTCGCCACTCCGGCCTCAGTCCCAGTCTTGACTTTTGAATCTTCGGGTTTTGTTTCCCACTCAATCATCAATCGGCAATCGAAAATCGGCAATCCAATGCGCCTAGGTTGCCAAATCATCGCTGCTCAGCTTCCCTGCGTCACGCAGCCGTTCAAAGACCTCGCGCGTCTCGCGAATGCCTTCGGCGAGTGGCGTGTTTGGAATCTCGCCCAGATCGTGAACCAGCGCGCTGTTATCCAAGTTGTAGGCGATCGGCAGGGGCGGACCAAGAGCGCGAATGCGGCCACGCGCCTGGGGCATCTCGCATTCGAGAACCGCGACGAAATCCTCCACGCGCGTGACTTCACCACGCAGCGTGTAAACTCGCGCGCCGGTCAGCTCGGATTCGGCGCAGCGCAGGAAAATCTCCGCCGTATCTTTCACGTATTGCAAGTCGAGGCCGCCCGTGAACCGAATCGTGTAATCGCGGCCCACCACCGCGGCCTTAATGGCCTTAGTTGGTCCTGAGGTCACCCCGACGTCGCGACCGACTCCATAAACCGCCCAGGGGCGCACGCCGACGCTCGAGATGCCGTCCACTTGGTAGAACACGCGCGCATTGCCCTCGTTACATTGCTTGAATACGCCGTAATGAGTCCCGGGTTCGAGCTGCGCGCCTTCCGGCACAGTTGACTTCCCGTAGAATTCCTCCGGTCCGAAGACCGCGGCCGAGCTCGCGTAAACAATTCGTTTTACCAGGTCACGGCGCCGCCGTGCCACTTCGAATGCGTTGAGGGTGCCAATCACGTTGATCTCGGCACCGAGGCGGGGATTCGCGGCGCAGGCGGGCACCTGCACGGCCGCCAGATGGATCAGGTGCGTGATGCCGTGCTCGGCGACGGCGCGATCCAGCTCGCCAAGATTTGTGACGTCGCCTTGAACGAAGGAGACTCGCGCCATCTCCTCATCCGAGAGCAGCGCGCGCAAACGATGCGACTCGCGATCGAGGTCGAAAATCCACGGGCGTTCACCGCGCTCAACGAGCCGCTTCACAATCCATGAGCCGATAAAGCCCTTGGCTCCGGTGATCAGAAAGCGCAGGGCGTCCTTATGAGAAGCCGACGAACTATCCATGCATGGGCATTATATGTCGAGGCGTCTAACTGTCAACGCGAGCGGCAACCCTATCTTGTTTTTTACCGCCCTCGCCTCCGGACACTCGCCCGACCGATTGACGTCGGTCTGCTTCAGACTAACATTCATTGTGTGGTAAAATTGGCCTTGGGGTGGAGAGATGTCCCGAACAACAAAAACCGCAAGTGAATACGAGAGGACCTTGGACCGGATGGTCGAAACTATAGCCCGGCATCTGGAATCATTTCCCAAGCCTGAGCGCCGCAAGAGACTCAAGGCTTTTGCGTCTCGAGCTTTCGGTAATCAGCAACAGCCTTCCAAAACTCGGCCTCCAAGGAACGGAATCGCTCGCTCCCAGGGCGTATCCCCAGATCGTTGATGAGGGCGTCTCTGAAAACCTCATAATCGCCAGTCTTTGTTGCCTGCCGCAACTTCTTCTTAATTAGCTGGATCTCTGCTCGTGTGAGTTGGCCAGTTTTCTCTCCCTCGGTTCTTGCGATCTTCGGAGCTTCACTCGATTCTGGCTGATCCATATGTTAGCTCGTCTCCCTGGCTCGCCTCCGGCCTCGTTCTCGATCCAGGCTCACTATTGTCGCAAGGGCTCAAAGCTAAGCACCACCTCTGTTCGCGGTTGGGAGCTGAACTTGACTTCGGCGTGAGCGTCCTGCGGATAGGCTCGCATTGTCGCGGTAGCGGGCCGACCGTTCACGGTGGCGCGAAGGTGGTTGCTGCCACGTGGAATTTCCGGCGCGAAGGTAATCTCGACCGGCGGCCCGCTGTTCTCGACTTTCAAGGTAACGCCTGTCGCGGCCTGCCTCATTTCCAGTCGAAGCGTGCTTCGGCCGACACTGAGATTCTCGATGCTTACGCCGGACCAGTCGTGCGGCAAGTGCGGCGAGAATTGCAGTTCGGCCATGGGCGCGTACGGATCAACGCCCAGCATTCCGCGCACGAGTGATGTGATCACCATCCCAGACGACCAGATCTGTTCCGGCACGCTCACGTCGAGCTCGCGATAGAAATCGCCGGAAAAAACTTCCGGCACGTGGCCGAGAGAGTTTACGAAGCTCTCGTCGACTAGCGCGGACACCAGCGGCTCGGCCTGGCGCGGGCGATGATATCGATAGAAAGCGAGCGCCTCAACGCCCGTGCCCAACGGCCATACGCTGCCGTGCCCGTAAGAATTGGCGATATAGAGCGGGTCGTCATTCGGCACGCTGCGCGTGCCCCAATCGGTTTGCCAGTTGGCGCCGGCCATGTGGTCGAGCGCACGCCCGGCGATGTCATCGCCGAACGAGCCCAGCCAAACCCCCCAGGCCGGCTGGCTCAATTCCTGCTTCAGCAATTCTCCTCGCGCGTTGAAGCCGTAATAGAAGAAATTCCGCTCCGGATTCCACAGCTTGGCAACGAGCGACGTGCGCGCTTTCTCGGCGCGGCCGTGCGCGTCGCCTGCCAAGCTGTGATCACCCATCAGATTGGCCAGCCCTTCAAAGGCCTCTGCGCCCGCCACCCATACGGATTCCAGATAGATGTCCTTCGCCACCTGCTGCCCAATCGTTTCGTCGCCTCCCCAGCCGCCGGGCGGAACGGTCACCAGCCCGTCAGCCGGATCGACGCGCGAGACGAGATAGTTGTAAGCCGCCTTGATCGAGTCCCAACTCGCGCGCATGAAATCGATATCACCCGAAGCGCGGTAGAGGTTGCGGAACGCGACCAGGTACATGGCGCTCACGTCGGTGTGGCGATAAGCGTACGGATAGGCGTTGAACCAATCGATCAGGCCGGCGCTCTGGGAGAGTTCGTGAAAGATTTCGCCGGTATCCTTCTTCTGATACTTCTGAATGAAGCGGATGGCATCGCGCGCCAGCTCGTGATCGCCGGACGCCTCAAGCGCGAACGAATTATTGAGCGCATCGCCACCGAAAAACCAGGCGTATTGCGGGCGGCGCGTGTCACGAGAAGGTCCGTAACCTGCCACCAGGCCGCAGCCCAGCCACGGATTGCAAACGTAAGCCTGATCGAGCGCGAGGCGCGCCCACTGGTAAGCGAGATTGGTTCGCCGGTCTGGCGTTTCCACCTGGACGCCGCCCGCCAGGAGCTTTCTATAGTGCTCAACGGCTTCGGCATAAAGCGTAGGCGTGCGATCGAGAAGCGTGGAGTAGGTCTTTGCGGCGTCGTAGTAAGGCGGCGCGCCCAGCGAAGCGACGACCGGGAATATTCGGTCCCGCGAGTTCGCCGGGATATCAAGTTCGAGCGAGAGCGTGCGGTCAGCTCGCCACGGCTCGGCGTAAGAATCGGGTGCGGAGTGCTGCCCGGCGACCGGCGAGCCAACCAAGGCTGAATACTTGCCCGATGATTCGAGCATCACGAAGGCGTGGCGATCGGCGTCCCAGTCATAGCTCTGACCACCGATGCCGCCTGGCCACATCAGGTCGAGGTCGGGCCGAAAGCTGACGGCGAGGTGCACGGGCGACTTGCTGTCGGTCTGGTAGAGAATCACGAAGCCGCCCTCATCGCGTGGCACGAAGAGCGTCTCGCGCACCGTGAAACTCTCGGTCGCATAAACGCGCGTCACCGATTCCGGATTCACAATCACTTCCCGCACGACAGCAGAGCCGGAAATGACCTCGCTCGAGCCATCCAGGCGAAAGCCCACGCGGTAATCATGAAAAATGCGGAAGGGATAAACCCAGCCTTCCAGCGATTCGGCCGCGTAGCCAACCACCATCCCGCGCCGTCCGTGCGCGGCGATGAAACGGCGCGCCGTCGCTTCGCCGTGAAGGGTGGCCGCTGTTTCGGAAATCGGAAAGGCAGGATAGCCCGCCTCGGCGATTCCGCCATTCAGCCGAGCGGGTGCGAGGGCCAGCACGGCGCAACAAAGTGTCCCGAGCATATTCACCGAAGATGGGAGGCGCGACGATTTGTCTCTCGATTCGATGGGTGAAGGATAACAGGTTTTGGGGTGGGGCAGGCTTCGAGATTTTGCGCAGGCCCGCAAAAGCAGAAGTCACCTGTGTTAGACTTTCCGCGCTCCGGTCGCTACCTTCACGCCGCAGGTGAGTTAGATGACGCTCAACAAAGTTCTGGTTAAAAGCACGATTGTTGCAGCCTTGGGTGGTCTGCTCTTCGGATTCGACACGGCGGTGATTGCAGGCACCATCGCCGCCCTTCGGGTAACGTTTCAGCTCTCGCCTTTCTGGCTGGGATTTACGGTGTTCGGCGCGCTCTTCGGCACGGTGCTGGGGGCAATGCTGGCCGGAATCCCAGGCGACCGCTATGGCCGGCGCGACAGTCTGCGGGCGATGGCGGTCTTCTATTTGGTCTCTGCCTTGGGCTGTGCTTTCGCTTGGAACTGGCCGGCGCTGGTGGCGGCTCGCTTTATCGGCGGACTGGGCATCGGCGGATCGTCGGTGCTCGGGCCAATGTACATCGCGGAAATCGCACCGGCCAAGTGGCGGGGGCGACTGGTAGGCTTCTTTCAGTTCAACATTGTCACCGGAATTCTGCTGGCTTACTTCTCCAACTACCTGATCGGCCTCGCGCATCTCGGAGACGCGGAGTGGCGATGGATGCTGGGCATTTCGGGAATCCCGGCTGCGCTTTTCTTCCTGATGCTCTTTGGGATCCCGCGAAGCCCGCGCTGGCTGGTGAAGAAGCGCCGCGTGGAAGAGGCCCGGGAAGTCTTGCGCATGACCGGGGCGGAGGACTTCGATGCCGAGTTGCAGGACATCATCGCATCGATCGACTTGGAACACGCCGCCCAAGACCACCTGTTCATGTGGAACTGGGGCCGCGGCTCTCTTAATCCAAAGTACCTCTTGCCGATCTTTCTCGCAGTTTCGATCGGCATGTTCAACCAACTGGAAGGAATCAACGCCATTCTTTACTACTTGAATGACATCTTCGCGCGCGCCGGATTCAGCAAGGTCTCAGGCAACCTGCAAGCGGTGGCCATCGGCGCCACCAACCTCGTGTTCACGATAATTGCCATGTCGGTGATTGACAAACTCGGCCGCAAGACGCTGCTGGTGATCGGGGCGGCGGGCAACACCCTGTGCCTGGCCGGGGTCTCCGTCATTTTTTTCACGCACCAGCACGAGAGTTTGTTGCTTTGGTTCCTGGTCGGCTACATCGCCTTCTTCGCCTTCTCGCAAGGGGCTGTTATCTGGGTCTACCTAAGCGAGGTTTTTCCTAACCAAGTGCGAGCCAAGGGTCAGAGCCTGGGCAGCTTCTCGCACTGGTTCATGAATGCGCTCATCTCGCTGATTTTCCCCGTGATGGCGGCATCCTCCGGCGCTTACCCATTTGTGTTCTTCGCTGCCATGACCGGGCTCCAGTTCTTTGTGGTGCTCTTTTTCTTCCCCGAGACTAAGGGCGTGACGCTGGAGGAAATGCAGAAGAAGCTGGGAATTGCGTAGAACCAGTGGGTGGCAACAAGTGGCTGGTGATCAGCGAGTGCGCCATCCCGAGAGCGGTCATTTTGCCCGCCGAGAACGAGTGCCGTTCCAACTTAATGCGACGGTGAATTCCGCTCCTGTCCTGCCCAGCGTCAGACGGTACTTGGCTTACGCGGATTAGGCGCAACAAGTTGGAACGGCACTAGAATGCATCTCCTCCTCGCGCCGCGAAGATTTCTCCGTCGGCCGGAGATGCCTCCGCGTCCTCTGTAGCACTAGTTGCTGGGACCTTGTTCTGCCGCGAAGGCTTTTTCGCTTGCCACTTGCCACTGATCACTCGCCACTGCCTTGTTGGCCGTGGTCCGGTTGGAGACTCTACTATCGCGCCGATGCTTCCCTTCCGGCCGTGGATCGATAGGCTGTCTCGACCCTGTGGTCGCAGGCCTCGGAAGTCCTGCGCCAGCCCGCCGAGGAGGACTTGTAAACCCGCCGCCCAAACGGGTCGTATTTGAAACTGGTGGTGACCCCGTTAATGGTGGCGCTCTTGAGGCGATTCTCAAAGTCCCAGGTGTAGGTCGCTTGAACACCCCCGCCTTACTTGCTCGTCAAGTTGCCATTGGCGTCGTGCTGCAAGATGGTCGTGGTCGGCGGCACCGGCGCCGTTATGCTGGTCAATCGGTTCGAGGAGTTATGGTCCGGCGCTTTTTGCCTTGGAGTCACCCCACGGCGCGCCGGCTCTCGGGCGAGCTTGCGTAGTGGCGTGCCACCTCTGAGGCATACCGCCTTCCGACGCGCTCGTGGTTCTCTGCCAGCCACTCGGTCAGGCGCGTTCGGCCTGCAGAGGGACCCTCGGGGGCAAGCAGGTTAGCCATCAGCCCTTGATACTCCTCCCAGGTCAGGACAACGTCCCGAACGAACCAGCCAGTCACCAGCGTCGAAATATACGCCAAGGGCATCGGCAAGTGAACCAGGCGCGCAGGGCGGCCCACTTGCGCAGCAATGAGTCCTACAAGGCCCTCGAAGCTGAACGTCTCTGGCCCAACCGCATCGAGTACAGTGTTCCCATGCTGATCAACGGCGTCGGCAATGAGGTGCGCCATGTCCTCGACGTAGATAGGGCGGATGGCGTAGCGGCCATCGCCGGGAATGCCGAACACCGGGAAACGGCGGATGAACCAAGCGATGTTGTTGATGAGTATGTCTTCTGCACCGAAGATGACCGTGGGCCGCAGAATGGCATAGGAGAGGCCGGAGTCGATCACCGCTTTTTCTAGTTGAGCCTTCCCCTTGTAGTAACCCAGCGGGGATTGGAGGGATGGGTTGGCGATGCTGACATGCACGATCCGTTTGACGCCGGCGTCCTCTGCCGCCCTGATCAACGTGCGCGTGTTTTGAACGGCAGTCTCGAAGGTCGACTTTCCGCGCGGGAAGCGCACCCAGTACGTGTTTATCAGCGTTGACGCACCACGAAGGGTCTGGCTGAGCTGGTCGGGATGACCGAAGTCGTAGGGAAAAACTTGGACTTGGTCGCCAAAAGGATTTGTCCGCTGCGGATGGTATGTTAGGGTGCGGACCCTGTACTTACGGCTCAGCAGAAGCCGGGTGGCGTATTTGCCCGTGTAGCTAAACGCGCCCGTGATGACGACCGTGTCCCCTGAGGTGTCCTTTTCGTGCACGCGTTCTCTCTAATCGTCGCGCTCACCCCGGCGTGCGGGTATTTTTCGAACTTCGCTCTGGCGCAGACGCGACGGGCGGGCTGGCGCAGGCCTTCTGAGGCCTGCGTCTTTGGATTCTCGATTTCCGTATTGGGATTATACTTTCCTTGGGCGCGCCCCTCTACCACCGGCATTACACTCCGGGCCACCAACAGTTTATCACCACGAGCATCTATCGGCGCGTCCAGTTGTTTCGCAGCGAGCGATTGGCTCGCCACTTCGTCGATGTACTTCGCGAACTGCGCCGGGAATTAGACTTCGCCCTGGTCGTCGTCCCGCCCTGCGGGATCATGCCGGAACATTTTCATGTCCTGGTGCGGCCCGAGCCGAGGTCATTCGCTCGCCACTTGCCACTGATCACTCGCCACTGCTTTGTTGGCCGTGGTCCAGTTGGAGATTCTACTATCGCGCCGGTGCTTCGCTAATGGCCATGGATCGGTACGCTTTCTTGCGCCCCATGGTCGCAGGCCTCAGAAGGCCTGCGACAGCCCGCCTGCTCAGGAGCGCCGGAGCTTGAAACTTAAGATGAGGAAAACTGGGACGGCGACGAAGATGCACAGCCACCCCCCGGTGTCAGTCAATCTGTGAAGTACATATGCAGTAACAGCCGTCGCTACGGCCGTAATGGCGGTCACAGCGGATACCGCTTCAAAGCTGACCTTTTGCCTAAAGATGCCATAGTAGGCGACTAACCCCAGCGCTAGCCCAAACAGCGCTCCAATTTCTGAGGCGCCCTCGGCAAACGCCATCTGATACTGTCGCTCCAGCCCGGTTGTCATACACCACGCGGCCACAGCACCCGCGCCCCCGCCTGTAAGGAGGCTCGTAATCGAAACGTTGATGAATTTCGGCAGAGGCGATATCATTTCCCGCCCCCGAAAAACTGGTACCATGGGCCGACAGCTTGGATGTTGGTCCCCTTGCTATCGATGGCAATCGCTACTTGACCCGCGTCGATTATAACCGCAACAACAACGGCTTGGGCGAACCCCTCAGCCGCCTTTGCGCCTGACGTGCGACTCGCTGCATTGGAATAACAGAACCAATGAGCCTGGTTGGCTGTGGCCCCGTGCCGATACATGCAAAGGAGGCATGAACGTACCAGCTGTCCCCACGGTCCGTTTCCGCCGTATTTAAACATCATCCCAGCATTCACGGTCGCGTAGCCTTCCCACGGGAGGTACGGATTCGGGGCAGTGTTGGCCATCGGCGACTCTCCGGAACAGCACCGCCTTGCAACGCCCAGCCCCTGAAGAGGCTTTCCCTTGCAGTCCCTGCAGCCAGTCTCCGGCTCCAGACCGATTGCGTCCGTGTTGTCAACAGGGTCGTTTAGAACGTAAGTGTAGAAATCTGGACCGCCCTCGAAGCGGATTGGATCTTCCGAAATAAATCTTCCCACGGTTTGGTCATAATACCGGGCGCGGTAGTAATAAAGGCCGGTTTCGGAATCGAATTCGCGGGCGGTGAACCGGTAGGGGTTCGCGACGCTGCGGGACGAACCCGTCAAGTTGCCAAACGAGTCGTAGGTGTAGGTATTGGCCAGCGCCCCGGCGGCGTTCGTCAGCGAAGTGATGGAGCCCAGGCCATCGGCTTCGTAGAACGAGGTCACTCCCGAGGCCGTCGCGGCCAGCGGCTCATCGACGCCCGGCCCTTGCGTGTAGTGGGCGACCTCGACGCCCATGGCGCCGAGTTCTTCGATTAAATTGTCGCCGTCCCTTCGGCTTCGCTCAGGGTAAACTTCGACGTAGACCGTCGTACCCGCCGACGAGGATTTGTACACCCGCCGCCCGAAGGGATCGTATTTGAAACTGGTGGTGACCCCGTTCACCGTGGCGCTGGTGAGGCGATTCTCGAGGTCCCAAGCGTAGGAGGTGTTGCCAGAGGATTTGGTAGCGCCGGGCTTGAGCCCGGCAAGTGCCGCCCTGAAGGACGGCGCTACGAAGGCCCCGTAATAGGTGGCGCTGGAGTCGAAGGGCGGATCAAGGTAAATCAGGTCGACGCTCGCGTCTTCGACGTAATCGCGCAGGATGTTGAGGTTGTCGCCGAAATAAAGCTTGTTGGTCGCACCCATTTACGCACAGAATAACACAACGCCGCCCGCTGGCCACAACCAAACTTGGCCAAAGTGGCGAGTGGTCTCGCCGAGGCGGGGCAAGTGGCGAGCGGGGAAGGTCGAAATTCGAAAATCGAAACTCGGTAGGCGGGTGCTAGTCGGTGCCGAAAATTATCTCTTGACAAATGGGGGCGAGGGGTTATACTAGGAGTAGGAATAGGGAAGAAGGAGCTAGGATTTAGGATTTAGGAGTTCGGACTTAGGTCCGGAGGCTGTTGTCCGTGGGGCGTAGAACAGCGGGGGATGCGTGGTTGGGGACTGGAGCAAGGAGGCCGTGGCCAGCGTTGAGTTGAAAGCAGGGAACTCCGAGTCTTGGATTCCGAAGAATGGGGAACGAAGCCGGAATGTCTTTTGGAATGAGTACGATAGGCTTAGCGGTTCCGTCACTATTCCCGATTTGGGCTGGGCGGCGAGTGCTGCGCTGAAAAAAAAGATGTTAAAAATGAGGTTCAAAGCCAATTTTTGTTGAAAACAAAGAGGATCGCTTTGGTTCAAAGCCATTTTTTGGGTTCAAAGCCATTCTTGGGCGGAAGCTCAGCGCAGCTATGTTATTGAAAACAAATAAGCCAGCTTTGGTCCAAAGGTCGTGCTTGTGGTTCAAAGCCATTTGCGGGGAGGGGGACGTGAGATTCGGAACTTGGGGCTGGCAGGCTGATGAGAAATGACTCCGACGATGTCATCCCTTCTCCCGCCCAGCGGGATCAGAACAGGCTCTGAGCGAAGATTTCGTGAGCCTTCGGCTCGCCACTTGCCACTTGCCACTTGCCACTTCGGCCAAGTTTGGTCGCGGCCCGGCCGAGTCGTATAGAGCGTTATGCGTCCGGTTGGCTCAGTTCAGGTATAATCGCGGCCGCAAATTCGACGGTCCGGGATGGTAACAAAATAATGAACAAGCCCTCTCGCCTACGGCTCACGCTCGCTTTAGCCCTTGCGCTTTCCGTGGTAGTTACGCCTGTCTTCTCACAACATCGCTTGCACAACCAGGCAGACAGCCAAACGCCCACCCATCCGTGGATGAACGCGAGCCTCTCGCCCGACGAGCGCGCGGACATGGTGCTGAAGGAAATGACGCTCGACGAGAAGATCGATCTCGTGCATGGCCAAGGCATGCCCGGCTGGGGAAAGCCGAGGCCGAGCGCTTACCTGAGCAATGGCGGCGCCGGCTTTACGCTCGGCGTGCCGCGGCTGGGCATCCCGATTATCCAGATGAGCGATGCGGCGTACGGGGTGCGGAGCAGCGCTGAGAACGGCCGCTACTCCACGGCGCTGCCTTCCAACGTTGCCCTAGCGGCAAGCTGGGATGCGGACGCGGCCTGCGAATACGGCGCGCTGATTGGACGCGAGTTGCGCGCGCAAGGCTACAACATGACCCTGGGCGGCGGCGTGAACTTGACGCGTGAGCCACGCAACGGCAGGACGTTTGAGTATCAGGGTGAAGATCCCATCCTGGCCGGCACACTCGCGGGCAACATGATGAAATGCGAGCAGGCCCAGCATGTGATCGGCGATATAAAGCATTACGCCGTGAACGATCAGGAAAGCGGCCGCGGTGAAGTGGACGCGCTCATCGATAAGCGCGCCCTGCGCGAGAGCGACCTGCTGGCCTTCCAGATCGGCATCGAAATCGCCCATCCCGGCGCGGTGATGTGCTCCTATAACGCGGTGAACGGCGACTTCGCTTGCGAGAACCAATACCTGCTGACGGAAGTCCTCAAGAAGGATTGGAATTTCAAAGGCTTCGTGGTTTCCGACTGGGGCGGAACGCACAGCACGGTGAAGGCGTCCGCCGCCGGATTGGACAATGAAGAGCCAGCCGACATCTTGTTTGGCGACCCGCTCAAGCAAGCCGTCGAGTCGCGCCAGGTTCCGATGGCGGAGCTGGATGACCATGTGCGCCGCATTCTGCGCTCGGAGTTTTCGAGCGGCATTGTGGATGACCCGGTTCAGAAGAGCGTCGTGGATGTGGAGGGCGGCTTCGAGACGGCGCGCCGGCTCGCCGAGCAGAGCACGGTTTTGCTGAAGAACAGCAACGGCATGCTGCCGCTCGATCGCGCCAAGCTGCGCTCCATCGCGATTATTGGGCCCCACGCGGACACAGGCATGATCTCCGGTGGCGGATCGGCGCAGGTGGACCCGCCGGGAGGTCGGCCTTCAAGGTGGGGGGAGCACGTGTGGTTTCCGACCTCGCCTTTGAAGGCCGTGGGCGCCAAAGCTCCGGGGGTGGATGTGCAGTTTGATTCGGGGGCGAACCCGGCCTCGGCCGCAGCGCTGGCGAAGAAGGCGGATGTCGCCCTCGTGTTTGCTTATCAGTGGACGAGCGAGGGGATGGACTTGCCCAACCTGTCGCTGCCCGAGAATCAGGATGCGCTGATCGAGCAGGTGGCGGCGGCGAATCCGCGGACCATCGTCGTGCTCGAGACGGGCACGGCGGTGACCATGCCTTGGCTCGACCAGGTGAGCGCCGTCGTGGAAGCCTGGTACGCTGGCAGCAAGGGCGCGGACGCCGTGGCCAACATCCTGTTTGGCGATGTGAACCCGAGCGCCAAGCTGCCCATGACCTTCCCCCGCAGCGAAGCTGATCTGCCGCATCCCAAGCTGGTGACGCCGCCGCCCAGACCCCCCGGCGCTCCCTTTCGGAGGCCGGGAGAGGCCAAGCCCACATTTAGCGTCCATTACGATGAGGGGTTGAAGGTGGGCTACAAGTGGTACGACGCGGAGAATAAGCCGGTGCTGTTCCCGTTCGGATACGGGCTGTCGTACACCTCGTACAGCTACTCCGATCTCAAGGTGAGCCCGGGCAAGCAGATCATCGTGAGCTTCACGGTGAAAAACACTGGCAGCCGCGCCGGAGCGGAAATTGCTGAAGTTTACGCGGCGCTCCCGGCCAGCGCGGGCGAGCCACCCAAGCGCCTGGTGGGTTGGAGCAAGGTGCAGTTGAACGCCGGCGAAAGCAAAGAAGTGAACGTGCGCGTCGATCCTAAATATCTGTCGATCTACGACGAGACCGTAGACGTGTGGAAGCTGGTGCCGGGCAGCTATACGTTCATGGTCGGTGGATCGTCACAGGACCTGCCACTGGTTGAGAAGGTCGACCTGAAGTAGTGGGACGGTGTTCAGGGGTGGGGAATTAGGATTTGGGAATTAGGATCTAGGGGGCGGAATTCCAGTTTTCTCAACACTAAGTCACGAAGGCACGAAGATCGTTTCTTTGGCGTCTCGGTGACTTGGCGGTGAAGTGCCTCGGTTTTTCCTGCTGACTCCTGGCTCCTGACTCCTCTTTCTTGCCCCTTGCCACTGTGCCTGTGCCAGTTTCGAATTTGAAAGGAAAAGAGCCGCTTTGTTCTTGAAGGCTGCGTCTTCTCTTTCTCCGCGGTTCCACATGACGGACTTTGCCCTCGCGCCCGCGTTGCGAGGAAACCGTCAGGAGTGGACTTCTTCGTGTGGCTTCGCCGGCACGATCCGCCCGAGGCGTCGGCCTTGGCCCTGGCAAGCCCTGGCCCTACGTTCTGCGCGGCCTTCTTCAGGTCGTAGTCGTCTAGCGGGCGCATCCACAATTCCGGAGCGCTGCCCAACAGCCGGGAAATCCTCAGGCACATGACAGCCGACAGAGGCTTCCGCTCCGCCAGAATGTCATGAAGCATCTGGCGGGACACGGCGCCCATCCGCGTCGTGCACTTTTCCAGTGATGCTTGTGCCGGCATAAAGCGCTCCGGACGCCAAAACAGCCAGGACAAAAACAACTGATGAAACGCGTCTTGACACGATAAGGTCCTCCCCAGGACTGCGAGCGACTTCCCAATTGCCATGTCGCTGCCTTTCCAATCGCGCAAACTCTCCCTCTGACTTGGGTGGTGTTCGCAACGCGCAACATCCTGTCCTTATCACCGTTTGTGACCCGCGTGACATGGTCGAGTCTTCCGAGAACACCCAACGTGAGCGCCGTCACAGCGGACGGAGCACCACGATGTCAGAGTGGCCAAGGAGGCAAGTGTGCGATAGACTTTCTCGCGACAAGCGCCGAGGCAACAGCATGATCGAAGCAGTGAAGCAGCTTTGGCCGGAGCTCGAGTGGATTGAAGACGCGGACCTCCGCGACCGCGTGGCGCGGACATGGGTGCGAGCTTTCGAGTTAAGCCCGCTGAAACCGGCGGACTTGGATCGTATTCCCTTCACGCTGCTCGTTCCCGATTGCCCGGTTACTTTCATGGAGCACAAGCGCTGCGTCGTGCACATCGCACGCCGCTCGGCCGAGGCCATGCGCGAATTCATGGGTCGCTCACTGCCTATTGACATGGACACGGTTATTGCGGGCGCGATCCTGGCGGACGTAGGCAAGCTTCTGGAATACGAAAACGTCGACGGCAAAACCCGCCAGAGTGAGCGCGGCGAATTTCTGCGCCATCCCTTCACCGGCGTGGCGCTGGCCATGGAATGCGGCGTTCCGGACCGCGTCTGCCATATCATCGCCGCGCACGCTGCGGAAGGAGACTTCGTAAAACGGAGCACCGAGGCGATCATCGTGCATCACGCTGACTTTATGGCCTACTTGCCGTTTAAGAAGTAGGGCCGGGGCTTGCCCCGGCCTCTGAGCATCGCTTGGCGAAGAGAGGCCGACCCAAGGGTCGGCCCTACAACCGAGCAAGCGCGGGCCGCACACCCGTAGCACAGGCCGCCGCTGTTGCGGCCTGCGGCTCTTTGTTGGCAAGGGCTAGCGTAGTAGCCTATGAATATCGGATGGGAGACCTACGGCACGGAAAGGCCGCGGACCACAACGCCGGTGGCGCTACCAGCTTCAGCGCATTTACAGCCAAAAGCCGGACTGAAGCGCTCGACCAGGAATGAAATGATGCCTCGCGAAATAACTACTACTGGGGTCAGAGTTAACAAGTGGCTGCGCCTGCTGCATGCGGCTCTGTTTTCCCTCAATTGCTCGCTGATTACTGAAGCAGTAGTCCTAGCGTGGAGACCGGATTACCTCCTTCGTTTCAGTGTCATTATCTTCACCAACCGCTATGGTCGCTGGTTGAGAATGCCGGGGGTGACCGAGACTCAGGAATTTGCCGAGTACCTGCTCTGGCTTACGATGGCCGCAGCAATCTTTGTTGTACTGGGCCTGTTTGCAGAGCTTTGGTTAACCCACATCCTCTTAAGCACCGTAGCGGGGCTAATAGCCATTGCGTTCCTCCCTTTTGCCGCCTTTTGCCTCGGATCGTCGCCAGACCAGTTTTTGTCGGTGAGAGCGGTCCACTCGCTACCGTTTGAGGTTCTGCTAGTGCTCCTCCTCGCGTTTGCGTACATGCGCCGGAGGTGGACAATTCTGGGGCCCTACCTATTTTCTTGTGTTCTGGCACTCCATTTTGCAATCTGGGTTTGGGCATCATGGCCCGAGTTCAGGCCGGGCCCAGGCGTGTTTTGGGTAAATGGGGCAGGGTGGTTCTGGCATTTCCGCCAAGCCTCCCCATTGCTCGGTCCGTTACTTGGCTTCTGTTCAAGCTTGGTATGGGCGGTGTACGTCAGATGGAATCGGGGCAGGCTGGTGAGGAGCGAACCCAGCTCTGCGATTCGGGTTTCTGTGCCCTAATGTGTCCCTGATTGCAGAATCAAATACGGGCCAGCACGTGACGTTCGATCAGAACGGCGTCGCTCTTGAGCAACGGCACCGTCCTAGTCGCAGGTGGCTACGATAGTAACTACAATGTGCTTTCGAGTGGGTAGCCACGCCACGGATTTTGTGAGGTGGGCCTTTTCTTCCCCCGCCTCGTTACGAACCCACGGCATGAAGGACATGCCGTGGCTACCAGCTGAAGAGCTGTTACAATACAAGTACCAACACCATGTGCGCATATGATTCTCTTCGGGGCTCGCGCCGGCCTGTGAGCACCGCTTGGCGAAAAGAGGCCGACCCAAGGCTCGGCCCTACAGCTCTATGACCTCATCCAACGCCACGATTACCGCCAAAATGGCCCAGTGGGCGGCCGGGCTGAAGTTCGAGCACCTGTCACAAGAAGCCGCCTATCAGGCCAAACGTTTTCTGCTCGATTCGCTGGGGTGCGCGCTAGGCGGCTACCGCCAGCACGACGTGCGCATCATGCTCGACACGCTGAAAGAAATTGCGGGTCCGGGGCCTGCGACGGTAATCGGATCCGGCGACCGCGTGGATCCGGTTTCTGCCGCCCTGGCCAACGCGCTCATGATCCGCGTGATGGACTACAACGACATTTACTGGAAGCAGGACCCGTCACATCCTTCGGATATTTTTTCTGCCGCGCTGGCGTGCTGCGAGCGCGCCAAGAGTGATGGTCCCGAGTTGATTGTGGGGTTGGTGCTGGGCCATGAATTTGAGATGCGCTTTTGCGAGGCGGCTTTTCCGGGAATTCGCGAGCGCGGCTGGCATCACGCCACGCTGACGGCCTTTGTCTCGCCCATCGTGGCTGGGCGCGCGCTTGGTCTCGGTTGGGAACAAATCCAGCACGCCATCGGCATCTCGGCAAGTCATCACGCCACTTTGGGCGCAGTGACGGCGGGCAAGCTCACGATGATGAAGAACACCGTAGACCCCATGGCCACGCAAGCCGGTGTCCTGGCTGCGTTGCTGGCGGAGAAGGGCTACACCGGCCCCGAACACGTGGTGGACGGCAAGGAAGGACTGTCGCAGTGCTTCGGCCCCGAGTGGAAGCTCAACGTGTTGACGGACGGGTTGGGCGAGTCCTGGCGCATTACACAGTGCGGCATGAAAGCCTTTCCTACCGAGGCGCTCACACACACGCCCATTTCCGCTGTGCTCGACCTGGTCAAGCAACATGATCTGAAACCAGAGCAGGTGACGAAGATTCACGTTCGCTCGCTGGCGCGCGCTGCCGACATTCTCGCCGACCCCAGCAAGTACGATCCGCGCAGCAAGGAAACCGCGGACCATTCGCTGCCCTACGTTATTGCTGCCGCGCTGGTTGATCGGCAAGTGACGCCGCTTCAGTTCACGACCGCGAAGATCATGGACCCGACCATTCGCGCCCAGCTCAAGAAAGTTGAAGTCGTGGCAGATCCCGAAATCGAAAAGGTGTTCCCGGCGCTGCAACGAGTGATCGTCACCATTTATACGGCGGACGGCCGGGAGTTCACGTGTCAACTTGATTACCCTAAGGGCGACCCGCGTAATCCTCTCACGGACCGTGAAGTGGAAGAGAAGTTCGAGACCCTGGCCGAACCGACACTCTCCAAGGCGGCGCGGCGGAAAGTCGTCGATGCGGTCTGGAATCTCGAGAAGCTCCGCTCGGTGAGCGAGTTGATGCAAATGCTGAAGGCGGAGTCGGAAGGATTGATTCATTGAGCCATTGGTTCATTGATTCATTGAAAGCACACTTCACCGATTCAGTGGTTCAATGACTCGGTGGATCAATGATTCAATCATCGGAGGTTCTCCATGGGTCAGACCATTGTGGAGAAAATCAGCCAGACCCACCTGGCCGAAGGCCCCAATCGCCCGTTGCGTGCCGGCGATTTTGTCTCTATCCGCCCGCGCCACGTGATGACCCACGACAACACTTCGCCGGTGATGAAGAAGTTCAAGGCCATCGGGGCAACGCGCATCAAGGATCCGCGGCAGCCGGTCTTCGCGCTCGACCACGACATCCAGAACCAGGCGGAGGACAACCTCAAGAAGTATCGCGCCATCGAGTCGTTCGCACGCGAACAGGGCGTGGATTTCTACCCGGCCGGCACGGGCATCGGCCACCAGATCATGGTGGAGAAGGGCTACGTCACTCCGGGATCGTTTGTGGTGGCGTCAGACTCGCACTCCAACATGTACGGAGCGCTCAGCGCCGTTGGTACGCCCGTGGTGCGCACGGACGCCGCTGCCATCTGGGCTACGGGGGAATTCTGGTGGCAGATACCGCGCAGCATACAAGTGGTGCTGGAAGGCAAGCTGCCGGCCGGCTCGACCGGCAAGGATGTGATCATCACCCTCTGCGGACTTTACAATCACGACGAAGTGCTCAACGCCGCCGTGGAGTTCACCGGCCCGGGCGTCGCCAACCTCACCATGGACGAACGCCTGAGCATCTCCAACATGACCACCGAATGGGGCGCGCTCGTGGGTTGGTTTCCGGTTGACGGGAGAACCATCGCCTACCTGAAAGCGCGGCAGGCTGAGCTAAAGGCTCAGGGTATCGAGCGGATACGCGACGAGGATTTGGCAGCGTGGGCGGAGAATCCTCCTGCACCTGATGCTGACGCTGCCTATGCCGCGCGCATTCGGCTCGACCTGCGGGAAGTGACGCCACACGTCTCCGGGCCCGATACGGTTCAGGTGATGGCTTCATTGGCTGAAACCGAGCCGAAGCGGGTGGCCATCCAGAAGGCTTACTTGGTGTCCTGCGTCAACTCACGCTTGGAAGACCTGGAGGCAGCGGCGCGAGTGTTGGCTGGCAATAAGGTGGCGCCAACGGTGCAGTTCTATCTCGCCCCGGCCAGCCGCGCTGTCCGAGAAGAAGCCGAGCGCAGCGGTGTCTGGCAGACACTGCTCGATGCGGGCGCCGTGACGCTCCCGGCGGGCTGCGGGCCATGCATTGGTCTCGGAACGGGGCTGCTCGAACCGGGCGAAGTCGGCATTTCCGCCACCAACCGCAACTTCAAAGGACGCATGGGCTCACGCGACGCGCGATGTTACCTTGCGAGCCCCGCCGTCGTGGCGGCCTCGGCCATTGCTGGTTACATCTGCGGGCCGAACAAGGCCGCTCATGGAACGCTGGCGCGCCAATACACGAAACTTGCGCCGCCTGCCACTCCATCGGAGACCGTGGAGATCCTTCCCGGCTTCCCCAGCCAGGTGCGCGGGCGCTTAGTCTTCCTGCCACAGGACAACCTCAACACCGACGGCATCTACGGCAAGGATTACACCTATCGCGACGACATGACGCGCGAGATGATGGCCAAGGTGGTGATGGAAAACTACGACCCGCAGTTCGCGGGGATGACGCGCGCGGGCGATGTGATCGTGGGCGGATTCAATTTCGGTACCGGCTCCAGCCGCGAGCAGGCCGTCACGGCGCTCGCCGCCAAGGGCATTCCGCTGGTCATCGCCGGCAGCTTCTCGCAAACCTATTTGCGCAACGCTTTCAACAACGGATTCCTCTGCGTGGAAGTTCCTGAGTTCGTAAAGCGCCTTCGGCAGCATTTCGCAGACCGAACCAAAACTGAGCGCACCATCATCCCTGGTGACGAGGTCGCTATCGACTTCACCACCGGAACTGTGACCTATCGCGGTGAGCCGTTCCACTTCCCTCCCCTCGGCACGGTGCCGCAGTCGCTGGTGATTGCCGGGGGAGTGGAAAACCTTGTGTCGAAGCGGTTGGGGCTCGGCTGAGGACGCAGACCGCAGCAATCAGCTATGATGGGAAATGTGGCAATGGCTCGCATAGTTGACATGCATAAGAAATGGATGAAAGAGCCGAAGTACCGGAAGGCTTACGAGGCGCTTCAGGAAGAATTCGCCCTGGCTTCAGCGGTGATG
Source organism: Terriglobia bacterium (assembly GCA_050013575.1). Lineage (GTDB taxonomy): Bacteria > Acidobacteriota > Terriglobia > UBA7540 > UBA7540 > DASYXZ01. The sequence goes on from JBEKEZ010000002.1 coordinate 67,565, forward strand.
GATGTGCGGACCCGTGCCGGTCTTACTCAACAGGAGCTAGCTCGGAAAATGGGGACGACGCAGCCCGTCGTTGCCCGCCTGGAAAGTGGACGCACGCGCCCCTCAATGCGGACGCTGGAGCGCCTGGCGGAAGCTACCGGATCGCGTTTGCTTATCGGGTTTGAACCGATTGACGCGAAGAGGCCCGCAGGGTGAAAAGGAGGGGGTAGCAAATCAGAGTCTCGCTTTTCAGAGAGTCGCCGGCTTGTCGGGCTTCGATCCAGCGCGGGCGTTACGCCAGAATCCGGAGCAATTTGCCGTGTAAGGCGTATGCGTTGATGAGCGGCCCGCGAATGGAACAAAGTACCGCTCCGGGTGGTAGGGAAAGATAAGATGACGCGCTCATCCCAACACTCGCAGGACAAGAACGCCGGCAACATCGGCGATCTTCTCAAGCACTTCCGGTTATTGGAACTGATCGGGAAGGTCGTGGAGACTAATTCTTCATCGAAAGTGGCCTACCTGGAATCACACGCTGGGGCCGGTTGGTACCCGATAGACGACCCGAACGATCCACTACCAATTGCGGAACAGAAGCGAATTCGGGCCATCGGTCGGGACAAGAAACGGGTTTGCGCCGACGCTAAGGCCTGGGCGGATTTTGACCGGGTAAACCCGCGCATCCACGACGGGATTTACCTTGGTTCATTCCCTATGGCCCTGAAGCTCCTCGCAGAATGGAAGCAGGCGAAGGTTGGACGACTCATCAAAGCATTACTGTGGGAAAAGGACTCCGCCGTTCGCGCGAGAATTCAAGAGCGTTGCGATGAACTCTTCCCATCGAGTTTAGACAGCTTATGTGTGAACTTTGAGTGCTCCCCGCCCGATTTCACAAAGGCAATCGCAAGCCTTGAGAAGGACGGCTGGACAGTCATTTGGCTCTGCGATCCTTACTGGGGTGATTCGAAAGATCGCGACAAAGAATGGTTTCGATTACTCGATGTCCAAAGCGGCGGTCACGGGCTCCTGTTCGCGTGCGTTGGCGGCGATTCACGATTCATTGGGCCCGATAAGTTCGACTACGTGAAAACCCTCGGTGCTCCTGGCCCACCTGATTTCCGGATCGACGACAACGTCCGCTCATATGGTCTATACTTAAGCAAGGAGCCCAGGGAGGGCTGCATGGCGACAAGGTACGTCCTGAGTGAATACGTCCAGCAGGCAATGGCCGAAGCAGGGTATGACAAGCTCGAAGACGGCACATACGCCGGGCATATTCCGGCTTGCCAGGGTGTGGTTGCTTTTGGTGGCTCACTGCGCGAGTGTGAGGCCGAATTGCAGTCCACCCTCGAAGACTGGATTCTGCTTGGCCTGCGGTTAGCGCATCCTCTTCCCGTGCTTCGCGGCATCGACTTGAACAAGGAGCCTGCGCGTGAGCCGGTGGACGCCATGTAGGCGGGCGGAATTCATTCGCAAGTTACGCAGGCTCGGTTTTGACGGCCCGTTCTCCGGAACCCGCCATCAATTTGTCGTCTTCGCTCAGAAACGCCTTGCCATTCCGTCCAACCCGGAATATTCCGTCCCGCAGTTGAGAGTATTGATCCGCGAGGCCGAGGGTATTCTCGGCCGGAGCTTAACACTGGAAGAGTGGAGCGGCCTCTGATGAAATCGGCATCCACACTCCCGATATGCTCTTAGAGGAATAACGGTTTTCCCGGATGCGCTCCATCTCGTTCACGGAGCTGGTCACAGGGCTTGCGCCGGCCAAGGCCGCCCCAAGGGTCGGCCCTACAAATCTGAAGGTCACTATGCCACGCTACACCATCGTCACAATGCCCGGCGACGGCATCGGCAACCAAGTGCTTCCCGAGGCGTTGCGGGTTTTGAACGCGGTTGGCCTCGACGCGGAATACATTCACGCCGACATCGGCTGGGAATGTTGGAAGAACGAGGGCAATGCGCTGCCGGAGCGCACGGTCGAGCTCTTGGCCAAGCGCAAGCTGGGCTTGTTTGGGGCAATCACTTCGAAGCCCAAGAAGGAAGCCGAGGCGGAACTGAAACCCGAGCTGCGCGGTAAGGGCTTTTCGTATTTCAGCCCTATCGTCGCTATGCGCCAGCGATTCAACCTCGATATCTGCGTGCGGCCCTGCATCGGGTTTCCCGGCAATCCGCTGAACTTCATCCGCAAGAGGGCGGACGGCGGTTTCGAGGAGCCGCAAATCAAGACGGTGGTTTTTCGGCAGAATACGGAAGGGCTTTACGCCGGAGTCGAGTGGACGAACCCGCCCGAGAAAGTCCGCGAGGCGCTGGCGACACATCCCAAGTTTAAGCCATTTGTCGGCGTCCCGGGCCAGGACATGGCAATCTCCGTTCGGGTCATCACGCGGTCCGCTGCCCGGCGCATCATCGAAGCCGCTTTCAAGTACGCCCGCCAGCACGGCTACAAATCTGTCACGCTATGTGAAAAGCCCAACGTGCTACGCGAAACATCGGGGCTCATGGAGGAAGTTGCCAAGCAAGTGCAGAAGGAGTATTCAGATATCGCGCTGTGGTCCACCAACATTGACGCGCAAATGATGTGGCTGACCAAGAATCCGGAAGACTACGGTGTGGTGGTGGCCAGCAATCTGTTTGGCGACGTGATCTCGGACGCATTCGCGGGTCTGGTCGGCGGCCTCGGGCTTGCGGCCTCCGGCAACATCGGCGAGGAGGTGGCGGTCTTCGAGCCCACGCACGGCTCGGCGCCCAAGTATGCCGAGCTGGACCCGCCGATTGTGAATCCCATCGCCACGATTCTGGCGGCGGCGATGCTGCTCGACCACATCGGCGAGGGTGAGAAGTCCAAGCGAATTTGGAATGCGGTGGCTGAGGTGGTGAAGGAAGGAAAGGTCCGAACCTACGACATGATGCGCTTGACCGGCGGTCCCAAGGTTATCCGTCAAGGCGCGGCGACGACCGGGCGCATGACCGAAGCCATCATCGAAAAGTTGCGGGAGTAGGAAGTGGGGAGTAGGGAGTAGTGATGAACTGCGAATTCTGAATTGCGAATTATGAAACTGCAGCCGCTTCTCACTTCATAATTCAGCATTAGGAATTCATCATTTCTTTCCGACTCCCTAGTCTCTCCGAGGAGTTGAGCATGGTCGCACCGACACAACACCTCACTTCACCGCGAGTGGCTGAGGCTGGGCACTGGGGCGAAGAGATCCGCTCTGATTTGCACGTTTTATTCGAACCGCGAACTTCAGGCGGAATCGAGATCGAACTGGATTCGCGTGTGGCGCCGTACTATGGCAAGGCGATTCGTGCCCAGACGCTGGAGGTGCTCGAAGCGCTTGGCGTTGCGCACGGGCGAGTTCAAATCCATGACGCTGGCGCCTTGCCCTTTGTCATCGCGGCGCGCCTTGAGGCGGCGGTGCGTCGCGCCGGCTTTGGCCTGGGCCGCCGGGTGCTGCCAGAGAAGATTTCGTTGCCGGCACCTTCGCCTCGTGATCGGCTGCGGCGCTCGCGGCTTTATCTGCCCGGAAGCGAGCCTAAGTACTTCATCAACGCCGGCCTGCACGGTCCCGATGCCATCATTCTTGACTTGGAAGATTCCGTTCATCCCGCCGAGAAAGATGCAGCTCGAATCCTTGTTCGCAATGCGCTACGCGCTGTCGACTTCGGCGCGGCGGAGCGCATGGTCCGCATCAACCAGTTGCCGCTCGGTCTCACGGACCTCGAGGAAATCGTGCCCGAACGTCCGAACGTCATTCTGATCCCCAAAGTGGAGAGCGCGGAGCAGGTGCTGGAAGTTGAGCGACGCGCGGCGGAGGTTCAGACTCAGCACGGGATTGACCGCCCCCTCTGGCTGATGCCTATTCTCGAATCAGCGCTCGGCATTGAGAATGCTTTTGCGATTGCCGCCGCTTCAAAACAAATCGTGGCGCTGACCATCGGGCTCGAAGACTACACGGCCGACCTTGGCGTGGTGAAAACGCTGGAGGGGAGCGAGTCGCTCTATGCGCGCATGCGGATCGTGAACGCGGCGCACGCGGCGCACGTGCAGGCGATTGATTCGGTCTACGGCGACGTCGTAGACATGGAGGGTCTAAGGCGGTGGGGTCAGGCGTCGCGCGCCCTGGGGTTTGAGGGTATGGGCTGCATTCACCCGTTGCAGATTGCGGTCATTCACGAGGCTTTTGCTCCCTCGCAGGAGGAAATCGAAAAAGCGTTGAAAATCGTCGCTGCCTATGAGGAAGCTCAGCAGCGCGCGCTTGGTGTCGTCAGCCTCGGCTCGAAGATGATCGACCCGCCTGTGGTGCAGCGCGCGCTGCGGCTGGTGGAGCGCGCTCGAACAATGGGTTTGCTGAACGATGCGCCGGTGGCGGCCAGGGGCGAGTCAGGATGAGTACGTTGGAGTTGGTAAAGAATTCCGCGGGACGATTGGTGCCGACCGTCGTGAATGGCCGGCCTCAGCATCCCTACCAAGGCAGCGGAGGCCGGCGTCCCGAGGGTCGCAAGCACGCGCCGCCGATTCGCTCCTGCGCGGATTTTCCGGCAAACAACGACAAGCGCGCCGCGGATCTCGACACTGCACTGAAGAAATGCGGCCTGCGCGACGGAATGGTGATCTCGACGCACCATCATCTTCGCGACGGCGATCTTGTTGCCGTAATGGCGCTGGAAGCGGCGGCTCGGTTGGGCGTTCGCGACCTGATGTGGTTCCCCAGCGCTTCATTCCCCAGCCAAGCGTCCGTCATCAATCTCATGGAGTCGGGCGTTGTGCACCACATCGAGGGCAGCATGAACGGCCCGCTCGGCGATTACTGCACGCAGGGCAAGATGCGCGGCATGGGAGTGCTGCGCTCGCACGGCGGGCGCTGGCAGGCCATCCAGGACGGCGAGGTGCACATTGACGTCGCCGTGATCGCCGCGCCCACCGCCGACCCGTTCGGCAACGCCGACGGCTCGCATGGCAAGTCCGCCTGCGGTTCGTTGGGTTTTGCCCTGGCCGATTCGATGTATGCCGACCGCGTGATCGTGGTAACCGACAACCTTGTGCCCTTCCCCTGCATTCCCGCCCAGATTCAGGGGAACAATGTGGACTACGTGGTCGAAGTCGATTCCATCGGCGATCCAGCCAAAATCGTCTCCGGCACGACCGAAATCACTCGCAGCCCGGACCGCCTGCGGATTGCCCGCATGGTGGCGCAGTTCTTGCGGGACGCCGGCATCATGCGCAATGGATTTTCTTTTCAAGCCGGCGCCGGCGGCATCGCCCTAGCACTCGTCTCGTTCCTGAAGGACATGATGAAGGAAGCGGGCGTGAAGGCGCGCTTCGTGCGCGGCGGCTCGACGAAATACCTGGTGGAATTGCTGCAAGAAGGTCTCGCCGACTACATCCTCGACGGCCAGACTTTCGACCTCGACGCCGTGCGTTCCATCGCCACTGACCCGCGCCACGTCGCGACCTCTCCCTTCACCTCGTACAATTTCCACGGCAAGGGAAACTTCGCGAGCATGGTCGATGCGGTGGTGCTGGGCGCGACCGAAGTGGACACGGAATTCAACGGCAACGTGGTGACGCACTCCGACGGCCGCCTGCTGCACGGCATCGGCGGCTGGCAGAATTGCCTATTCGCCGGCTGCACGATTCTGGCGGTGCCTTCTTTCCGCGATCGCATCCCTGTCATCGTCGACCGCGTCACAACTCTGACCGGGCCGGGCGAGTTGATTGACGTGGTGGCGACTGAGCGCGGCATCGCCATCAACCCGCGGCGCCAGGACTTGATCGACGCCACGCGCAGCTCGAACCTGCCCATTCGGCCCATCGAAGACATCAAGCAAGAAGTTGAGCGCATCTGCGGCGGCAAGCCTGAGAAGCCTGCTTTCGGAGATCGCCCAGTGGCGATCGTGAAGTGGCCCGACGGTACCGTGCTGGACACCGTCTGGCAGGTTGCTTGAGTGCAGGAATTAGGAATTGGGATTCAGGATTTAGGAATTTAGGAATCATGAATGAGGAAGGCATCCGCAGCCCTCAATTCCGGAACTCTAATTCCTAAACGCTAATTCCTAATCCCTAATTCCTATTCAATCTCAACATAATCGAGCGGCGCTTTCTCTTCGCCGTCGGGTGTGCCCTCGATCCGGATGACGTCGCCCGGCTGCAAGGCCAAGCCCGAGATCGTGCGCCGCGTGGACGAGCTGCCGTCGGGCTTGCGCGATGGCAAATCGTTATCCGCAACCCATCCATCCACAAGCCGGTCACTCACGTAAACTCTGAAGCGGGACGCGCCGTTGTTCTGATCGAAGTATTCCACGCTCAGATCGCGCGTGCCCGGTTTCCCATCGTAGTGAAAACTCGCGGAGCACTTTTTTGCGGGACTCGCGCATTCAATCGCCTTTCCGCCCGAGGCTGTCTCCCACGGCGTCACGTCTACGATTTGGTAGCCGTCCAGTTGCATCAACTCGGCCTCCACGCGATTAGGAAAATGTCCGGCGCGTCCCTTTGCATCCGGAATACCCGACTCGCGACGAAACCAGTTGCAAACAGCGTCCCGCCAGACGCGCGCGTGCCCAGCCTGATATTCGAGCTGCGCCAGCACTGTCGCGTAACGCTCCTCATCGATCAGGCCTTTCAGCGATTGCCATTCGCGAACCAACCCGTCGACCTCGTCCGCGCCTTCATAGTGCGAGTCGTAGATGTGCTGGATCACAGTTTTTCCGGAGTGAAGCACGTAAGTGTAGGGCGCATGATGCATGAAGAGCAGCAAATTGTCCGGGCAAGTTCGCAGCGATTCATAAATCTCCGCAACCGCCGGGGGATACTGGCCGATGAAGCCGGTGCCGGCTGAAACGGTGCGATCCATGCCGATGCCGTTCTCATCGGCGCGGTGCCACTGTCCCCAGCCATTGCGTTCCGAGGATTCGATTCCGGGCCCGTAGTGGCTTCCCAAGATATCCGTCAAGGTGCCTGCGCCCAGTGGCCCGGTGTAGTTCTCATAAATTTGCCACGACCGAAGCAGCATGTCCGCGACGGCGCTCACCACGCGCGGATCATGGCTAAAGGTCAGTGACGACCACTCTTCCGCGATCTGCCGTGCTGTCAGATTGGGATCCCAAGCGAGCCGCCCAAAGCCGTAAAGATTCGCCATAGCGAGGTCGCTGCCCAGCCAAGTCGCGTCGCGGCCCACGTTTGAAACGCCAACAAACCCGCCGGTGGGCTGGTGGAACACGCGCCCCGCAACTAAATCCTTCACCGGAGTGCCGGCGCCGCGCACTTGCATATCAAAATCGAGAACTTCCTTCCACATGGGCACCAGGAAACAGAGATGCCGCTGCTGGCCGGTATATTCCTGCGTGATTTGGAGCTCGATCGCCTCGTTCGTTTTTTCGAGAGCGCCCAGCAGCGGCGAGACTGGCTCGCGAACTTGGAAATCGATGGGCCCGTTCTTGATCTGGACGATGGCGTTTGCGTCGAATTGGCCATCCAGCGGGTGAAAGTTGTCGTAGGCAGCGCGGGCACGATCGTTCTTCGGGTTGCGCCAGTCGAGATGGTGGTTGTAAACGAAGGCGCGGTAAAAGACGACTCCGCCGTGTGGGCTCAAGGCGCGGGCAATGACGTTGACGGCGTCGGCGTGACTCCGCGCATACGCCGAAGGTCCGGCGCGGCCTTCCGAATCGGCCTTCATCACGAATCCGCCAAAGTTCGGAATGCCGCTGTAGATTTCGTCGACTTTGTCTTTCCACCACTGGGCGACGCTTGGCGAGAGCGGGTCAAATGTCTCGAGGCCGCCGACCGTTTTCGGGCTGCTGAGATCAACGGCGATGGTTAGTCCCACGCCCCAGGGGCGGAATGCCTCGGCGATGCTGGCTAGTTGTGGAAGGTAGGGTCCGGTGAGCAGGCGCGAGTCGGCGTTGACGTTGTTAATTGCGCATCCGTTAATCCCTACTGAGGCGAGAAGCCGCGCAAAATCCCGGACGCGGCCGAGGTCTTCCACCACACGACCGTTCTCGAAGAAAATCGACCGGCCGCCGTAGCCGCGCTCGATGGTGCCATCGAGGTTGTCCCATTGATTGACCCATCGCAACGGCGCTTGCGGCTCCGATGATTCGTCAAGCGCCGACACAGACTGTCGCAACGCGATTCTTCGCAACACGGTGAATGTTCCGTAAAGCACGCCGCGATCATTGGCCGCTGTGATCACCAGCAACGTGTGTCCGCGTGAGCGCGCCGTCTTGAGTTGATAACCGTCCGGCTTCAAGTCGGCCCGCAGGCCCACCTCGGGCAGCGCCGCGCGCACTCGATCGACTTTGCCAAGAACGATGGCGCTCCGGTTCGGGAGGGTGGTGCTGACGTGCAGCGAACGCCCAAGCATGCTGTGCACGCCGCGAATCATTTCCTCTTGCGCGGCTTTGACCACGGCCGAATCACCCAGTGCCACCACAACCGCTGGCAGAGAATCGAACTGCTGGCGCGAGACGGCATCCTCAATCCGCGGATAGCGGAGCCACGCCTCGTAACCGTCCTCGCCGCGCAGAGAGACTGCGGCCAGCAAGGCGGCGACCAGAAGGAGGGCTGCGCAGCGGCGCGGGCCGCAGGCTTTTGTGCTGGCTCGGTTCAACGCGATCAGCTCGGGCGAGCTGCATTTAAGCTCAAAGCACATTTCTCTCTCGCCTTGCGGGATCAGCATGACGTCGCTCTCCTTCGGGATAACATCTGCTTCAGCAAGACCTACAACCTGCCTCCCGTCCGAGCCGCAAGCCGGAATCTCCGGTGAACCGCATCGGCAAAGGCTTTCCACACGCGGAGATTGCCGGGATAATCCGGGAGCATCCTTTCGGGGTGAAACTGAAGTCCCACAATAAAATCAGCTTTGGGATCGTAGTACGCCTCGATGAGTCCATCCGGTGCATAGGCCATGGGCGTAAAGCGCGAGGCGAGCTCTCGGATGCCCTGGTGATGGTAGCTGTTCACCATGAGGTTTCGTCGTTTGTACCAGCGCTCGAGCGGGGTATTGGGGACGATGGTGACGGGATGGCGATAGGTGTCGTAGTGGTCGTAATCGATGTGAATGAGTTTTGACTTTTTCTCTTTTCGGACGTCGCCGTACAGCGTTCCCCCGCAGACCACGTTGACAAGTTCGGATCCCCGGCACATCACAAAGATGGGCAGGCGGTTTCCGAGAGCGTGGCGAATCAGCCGTATTTCAATTTCGTCCTTCAATGGATGCGTTTCCTCGAGGTAGCGCAAGTTGGCCTTTTCCGCTTTGTAACGCCTCGGATGAACGTCCGGTCCCTCGACCAGCAGCAAGGCCGCCATGTTTTCCTTGTATTGATTGAGGCAAGCGAGGGTGCCTTCGACCACCGGGACCATGAGCGGCAGTAATCCGAAACGGACAAGAAGCTCGAGATGGAATTCGCCGGTGAAGTCGACGTATTTGTTCTTGCGGATCCATCGGCGAGTCACGGTGAGAACAACAGGGCGTTTCATCGCGTCAGCTTTTTCAGCGCCTCGACCAGGCGAGCGTCCTTTTCCCGTCCCTGTGAAGCAACGCGAATGTGCAGGTTGTCGATGCCGACTTTGTTCGAGCAGTCGCGGACGTACATTTGATGTTCTTCAAGCAGGCGCGCTTGAACTTCCGCCGCCGTCATGCCGTTCATGATTTTAATCAGCACGAAATTCGCCCCGGTGGGATAAGGGTGAATGCCGGGCACCGACTTCAGCGCTTCGTAAAGGCAGCGCACATCGGCGATCAGGCGCTTTCGAGCCTGGTGATAAGCGGCGTCGGTCGAGGGCAAGAGTGACAAAAAGTATTCTCCCAGAGTATTCACGTTCCAAGTCGGAATGAACCGGCGCAATCGGTTGAGCAGGTAAAGATTTTCGCTGTAGCAATACCCAAGGCGCAATCCCGGCACGCCGCAGTGTTTGCTCATGCTGCGGACAATCAGAAGGTTGGAAAACTGGTCGGCACACGGCAATAGACTGGGAATCGATTCGCCCGAGAAATCGATGAAAGACTCGTCCACAATGACCAGCTCCACGTCTTTCGTGCGGCGAAGAAACTCGGCCATCTCATCGAGCGGAATCAGTTGGCCGGTCGGGTTGCCCGGATTGATGACGAGAAGAACGTTCAGATGACGCTCGTGCACCCAACCCAGGTAGTCCTCCAGACGGAGTTGATAGTCATCTTCCGGTCTTAGGAAGTAGAGTTCAGCTTCGCGCTGGTCCTTGAGCTTTTCGATGTATTCCCCGAAGGTCGGCACGGGAATGGCAATGTGGTCAATCAAGGTTTCGTTGATGAAGGTGATGAGCTCGCTGGCGCCGTTGCCGATCACCAAGTGTTCCGGCTTGACGTGCAAGACCTCCGCCAGGTGTTTCTGGCTGATGAGCGGATTGCTGGAAGGGTAAGACTTGATCAGCGTGGGCAGCTTGTCCTGCAAATCCCTGAGCATCTCCGGCGTCGGGTAGTAGGGATTGGCGATGAAACAAAAATCGATGATCTCCCTGGCCTTCTCGTAGCCCACCAGATCCACGAGCGCCGGCGAATGCGACGTCTCATAAAAGAGATGCCGCTTCAGCTCCGCCTCATGCGTCTCGGGAATCAATACCTTCACGCCTGCCATTTTGCAGCATCCTGACGGGCGTTCACAAGCTCTCTCTGTTTGACGCGCCTCGAAGCGGAGGGGAATCAGACTCGGCGTGAGAGGTTAAAGTGGGGATGAGCCACTGCTTCTTTATTATTCTTCACGCCACGGCGAGAGTCTTCCCGGTCCGGGCGAGGCCGAATTCCAGCCCTCTTTCGAAGGCGGCCAGGTTCAGCGATTCTGTCCCAGGCGGGACCGACTCGCGCACCGCTTGGCGTGCCGCTTCGGAACTCACGATGCCGGTGACGGCGGCGGTGAATCCTACCATGACTACGTTCAAAACCAGTTTGCGGCCAAGCTCCTCGGCCAAGCGCGTGGCGGGAATGTGGAAGGCTACCGTTTCCTCGGTGATGTGAGTGGGATTCACCAATTCTTCTTCATAAATCAGCGTGCCATGGGGCTTGAGTCCGGGCGCGAAGCGCGTGTAGGCTTCCTGCGACATCACCACCAGAATGTCGGGGTGAGTGAGATAAGGATAGAGAATCGGCTCGGGCGAAACGATCAGTTGCACGCTGCAAGCGCTGCCGCGCGCTTCCGGCCCGAAGCTCTGGGTGAGAGTCACATGCTTGTCGTCGTAGATCGACGCCGCCCTGCCGATAATCATGCCCGCCAGGATCACGCCCTGGCCGCCAAAACCGGCAATGCGGATTTCTGTGACGGCGGTCTCTGACCGCCGATTTGTAACACTGGTTTCCGGCGACCGAACGCTTTCCATCATTGGCCTCCTGCGAGTGCAGCGGCGGTCTCTGCCCGCCGAGCCGCTTCTCCCGCGGGCGAGCTCCGGCCGGCCAATCCTTGCTGCAATTGCACGTCCATCGCCTGATTCAGCGTGGGCCGGTTGGTATCCACAAACTTGCCCACCACGATTTCGCCTTTGAGATCGAGCTCCAGCTCCTTGGTGTTGGCGCCGTTCTTGACCACACTCTTCTGTTTGTAATACCTCATCGCGTCGAGCCCATCGCCCAGGCGGTTGCGGCGCTGGTAGAGGGTGGGACAGGGCGCGATGATCTCGAGAAAACAAAAGCCCTGCTTGTTGAACATTTCCGCCATGGAGTGCGCGATAAAGCGAACATGGTAAGCCGTCCAGCGGGCCACGTAAACAGCACCCGAGGATTCCGCGAGATAGGGCAGGTTGAAGGGGCGCTCGAAGCAACCGTAAGGCGACGTGGTGGCTACCGCCCCAATGGGAGTGGTCGGCGCCACCTGGCCGCCGGTCATTCCATAAATGAAATTATTAACACAGATGACCTTCAGGTCAATATTACGACGAGCGGCGTGGATGAAATGGTTGCCGCCGATGGCGATCAGATCGCCGTCACCGCTATAGACCACCACCGTGAGCTCGGGGTTCGCCAGCTTCAGGCCGGTGGCGAAGGGGATGGCGCGGCCGTGCGTGGTGTGAAAAGAATCCAGGCGCACGTAGCCCGCCACCCGGCCCGTGCACCCGATGCCGGAGACAATCGCCACCTTGTCCAGCGGCGCTTTCGACTCCACCAGCGCGCGCGCAAAGCAATTCACCGTGGTGCCGATGCCGCAGCCCGGGCACCAGATGTGCGGCATGCGGTCGGTGCGGAGAAAAGGCTCGACCGGATTGCGAGGCTGAGCTACTGTGGCTGGCTGGTTCATTTCTCACCTACGCTCTCGGGGCATGTCGACGGCGGCGAAGGCGCGACCGGAAAGCAATGCGAAATTAAAAATTAGAAATGCTGGCCGAAGATTCATCCACTCTTCCATGTTTAATTTTTACTTTTTAATTTTGCCTTTCGCGGCTATTGTGCCGCCTCCCGAATCGCTTTCAAAATATCCTCCGGATCGTGCACCGTTCCTCCGCCGTGCGGCACCAGCATCGTGCACTCTCGTTCCGCCGCACAGCGTTCGACCTCGTAAAAGATCTGGCCGTAGTTCATCTCGGCCACCACAAATCCTTTGACATGCCGGGCAAACTCTCGAATGCGCTTTTCCGGAAACGGCCAGACCACGATGGGCCGGTGCAGTCCGGCGCGAATCCCTTCCGCGCGCGCCATCGCGATGGCCTTGAGCGCGACTCGTGACGTGATGCCGTAAGCCACCACGATGATTTCTGCGTCCTCCGTGTGCCGCTCTTCGTAGCGCACGATTTGCGAAGCATGGCGGCGGATTTTGTCCACCAGCCGATGCACGAGTTTTTCCTGCGCGTGCCACTCCATGGCCGGGTAGCCCTGCTCATCGTGGGTCAGGCCGGTCACGTGGATGCGGTAGCCTTCGCCCGCCTTCACCATATCCGGGATGCCATCGGAAGTCGGCTGAAACGGCCGATATTCCTGCGGCCCGAGCGGCGTGTAGCGGCGCGCCGTGATCTCGATTTGATCCGCCGGAGGGATCACCACTTTTTCGGTCATGTGCCCCACGCACTCGTCCATCATGAACATCACCGGTGTGCGGAATTGCTCGGACAGGTTGAAGGCGTCGATCATCAAGTCGAAAGACTCCTGCGGCGAGTTGGGGCAGAGGGCGATGACTTCATAGTCCCCGTGCGAGCCCCAGCGCGCCTGCATCATGTCGCCTTGGCCGGGCAGCGTGGGCAGGCCGGTCGAGGGGCCGCCGCGCTGCACGTCAACGAACACGCAAGGTGTCTCGGTCATGGCCGCGTAACCAATGTGCTCCATCATCAGCGAGAATCCCGGCCCGGAGGTCACCGTAAATGCCTTGGCGCCGCCCCAAGTGGCCCCTTGAATGGCAATCGAGGAGGCGAGCTCGTCTTCCATCTGGAGAAAGACCCCGCCCACTTTGGGGATGCGCGCGGCAAAGCGCTCCACCACTTCGGTCGAGGGCGTGATGGGGTAGCCGGCGGAGAAATTGGCGCCCGCCGCCAGCGCGCCTTCACAACACGCCTGGTCGCCGTCCAGAAAGTGAGTGCCCGTCATCACGCCTTTGGGGTCGGCCTTCACGTCTTCCCTCCTTTTTGAGCTTGAAGGGCGGCCGTCAAGCGCACGCCGAAGATGGCGAAGTCGGGACAGTAGAGACCACACAGGTCGCAGCCGGTGCAGCCCTCATCTTTGATCAGTTCGGGCGGGTGATAACCGTGCTCGTTGTAGAAGGCCGCGAAGGCCAGGACTTTCGGCGGACAGAACTCGATGCAAAAGCCGCAGCCCTTGCAGCGATTCCGATCGATGTACACCACGCCGCGAGCCTTGCGGCTTGTGGGCGCGGTCGCAGTTTCCTCGGGCATCAGTGTCCTCGACTCAAGCCTACCAACCGCCCTTTTCCTCGGCAGTGACTTCCGTCACGCGGCTGCGTGACGCCAAACACAGGGCCTCTGGAAATCGGAAATTGGAAATTGGAAAATGGAAACCGGGCCCGCATTGGGGATGCCAGCTTCGAATTCCCATCCTCATGCCAATCGGGAGTAGTGGCAGTATCCGCACAATGTATCGCGCTCATTCTAAACAACATTCCGGCTTTGTTCGAGTTTCGATTTTCCAGTTTCCAATTTCCATTCACCAGTTTCCGCCCCTGCCAATCGGGAGTAGTGAGGCTGCTCCATTCATTTTTTGCGAAAATCGGCCCTTTTTTCGCCGCAACCCATTGCAAATAAATAATTTAACCTCAATGGGTTCGCTCTTGTCCGAAGAGGCATATCTTTCACAATCCAAAAGACTTAACCTCAATGGGTTCGGTTGGGTTCGCTTTTTGCTATTTGTTACCGGTTGGCCTTGAAGTCTCTTGCGGTTTCCCATCCTTCTAACGCAGCTCACGACGGCCTTCGTTCCTGCCCAGAACAATTTACAACACAGTTCGACATAACATGTCAAGTGATTTTTACGGATGGCAATGTCCTAATTTGGTTGCGCCGTTCGGAATAACGCCATTCCCGGGAATCTGTCGCCCTGAGCCCAACGAACGGATCGGCAATGACTCAGCTCACTCCAAGATTTACGGTGTTATGGCGGATGACCGGGGGCACGACGTGGCGTGCCCCCGCCCTACAGTAAACCCGTCCGCCAAGCGGGCCCGAGAGGTTTCCCGATCAGCTCACCCCCAGGTTAATGGTCGCGCCTCGAATGACGGTCGTGGCCCCGCTCAGTGTGCCGTAGACGGTGATGGTGTAGTTGCCGGCGGGTGTTCCCGTTCCCGGCGCGGGCGAGATGAGGTTCGTGATATAAGACTCACAGCCGGTGGTCAGCGACACAGCCAGCAAGGCTGCCAGCATGACTGCGGCGGCGCGCCGTCGCAACCCGCCAGTTTCCAGTTTCCAGTTTCCAGTTTCCCGCGCTGCGACGAGCAGCAGTAACAAGCTCAGTAGCCCGACGAGCAACGTGGGCATCGCACCGGGAGGAATTCTGCGAAACGCTCCCGGCGGCACTTTGCTGCTGCGGGCGGTGGTGGTAATGGTCAAGGTCGATGTGGCGTTCGCGGTGCCATTCAGCGACACGGCCGAAGGCGAGAAGACGCAAGTAGCGGCGGCTGGCAGCCCGGCGGGACAACTCAGGAGAACAGCTTTGTTGAAGCCATTCGACGGCGTTACCGTGACTGTATACGTCGCAGAACTGCCTGCTGCAACGTTGACCACGCTTGGAGTGGCAGCGACCGTGAAGTCCGAAAAGACTATTGTGAGGTTAAGAGTCGCCGTCTGATTCGGGCTGGTGGTCGTCTCCGTCCCGGTGACGGTGAAGGGGAACGGATTTGAGGTGCCGGATGCCGAAAGCCCGGTCACCGTCAGGGTGCTGGTGCCATTGTTGCAGCAGTAGATGGGGTTGGGATTAAACGAGCACGTCCCGGTGCTACATGCAAGCGTGATCGTGTCGTTGTACAGATTGCTCGGTCCGATGCTCCCAATAGTGAACGTCGTGCTGTCCGTGCCGATGGTGAGGAGTTGCTGGTACTGCGGCACGGTGAGCGAGAAACCCGAGACGCCTATCCCGGTTAAGGGAACCGATTGCGGGCTGCCCGCGAAGTCACCGGCAAAGCTGAGCGTTCCGCTCCGAGTGCCGGTGGTGCTCGGCGTGAAGGTGACGGCGATCGTGCAGAAGCCGTTCTCTGGGATGGACGCCGGGCAGTTGTTGGTTTCGGCATAATCGCTGGAGGGTGACGCCGAGATACCGTTTGGGCTGGTGATGGTCAAAACGGTCGTGCCGGTGTTGGTGAGTGTGACCGTCTGCACCGCGCTGGACGAGCCCACGCTGACGTCCCCGAAATCAAGGCTGGCAGGGCTAAGAGTGATCGAGGTGGTTGGGGGCACGCCCGTCCCGTCAACAGCAACCGTCTGGGGGCTGGAGCCGGAATTGTCGGTAATCGTGATGTCGGCTGTCTCGTGGTTCGTAGTTTGCGGTGTGAAAGTCACCACGATAGTGCATGCGGCGCCCGGGGCGACCGTTCCCGCTGCCACGCAATTGCTGCCAATGGTATTGAAATCCGGGTTCGTCGACGTCACCGAGGTGATCGAGAGGTTTTGGTTCCCGACGTTGGCCAGCGTAACAATCTGGCTGTCGGGGACAGGAGGGCTCCCTGCGGTGTCCGTTCCCTCCGTGATGTTCCCAAAATGAACGGTCTGTGGCGTGAGGCCTACCACCGGCCCACTGCCAGTCGTACTTATGCTGGCAACAAACGCATTACTCAGGCCGGCCGTATTGCCGAGTAGGCCCTGGTATGTGGGATAGACCGTCGGAAAGTTCGTGGAAGCAGTGCTGCCGGTCACGTAGGCGTTGCCGCTCAAATCAACCGCGATCCCATTTCCGACGTCCGCCGCGCTGCCGCCGAGGTAAGTCGAGAAGAGAAGCGACGCGAACTGCGGATTCAGCTCCGTCACAAAAGCATATGGGCAAGGCAGAGTGTTTGGGCATTTTTGTTTACTAGAGGAGTAAACCTGGATGGGAGGCCCGGCCGTGGGGAAGTCCGCCGATTCAGTGGAGCCCGTTACCCAGGCATCGCCCGAGCTGTCCACCGCGATGGCGTTGCCTTGATCGGCACCCGTGCCGCCCAGATACGTAGAGTAGATCAGTTTGCTGCCATCGGGGCTAATTTTGGACACGAAGGCATCGCTGCCGTCTGTAGTTCCGTTAACATTGGTAAGCTGGAACGCGCCGGAGGTGACCGGAAAATCGCTTGAACTTGTGCTGCCTGTTATATAGATGTTTGTTGTAGAGTCGATGGCGATGGCCAAGGCTTGGTCCGTCCCTTTTCCACCCAAATAGGTCGAAAAAGCCAGCGCCTGCCCCCCCGGCTTGAACTTCGTGACGAATGCATTCGAGGTACTTGTACTATGATTCGTGGCCTGGATCACTGGGGAAGAGGTCGGGAATTTGGTCGAAAAGGTGAAGCCGGTGACGTACGCGCTTCCTGTGGCGTCCGCCGCAATCCCCTGGCCCGAATCGTTTTTCTCGCCTCCCAGGTACGTGGAATAGAGCAGCTCCGTGCCGATTGGGTTGACTTCCGTCACGAAAGCATTGGCACTGCCGGCTAGCGCGGGCTGGAGGGGGTAGAGGGTAGGAAAGTTGTTTGATGAAGCGGATCCTGTCACGTAAGCGTCGCCCTGAGGATCCAGGGCGATGGCGAATCCGTAGTCGGCGCTGCTTCCGCCGAGATAGGTCGAATAACCCCCCGAGGTCAGCGTGCCCGCCGAGCTGAACTTGGTCACGAACGCGTTGCTTGTCCCAGCCGCGTTAGTGGTCACGCCGCCGTAGGACGTCTGGAACGCCGGAGTTGTGCTGGTGGCGGGGGGAAAAACGGGGAAGTCCGCTGATGTCGTCGATCCCACCACATAGAAATTTTCATTAACGTCCACCGCGATGCCATTGGCTCGGTCGAACCCCGAGCCGCCCAGGTAGGTTGAAAAGGCAAGCGTGAGCGAAGTGCCGGACGTGGTCGAATACACCAGCTTGCTCACGAACGCGGCGGTGGTACCCGTTTTGCTGGATTGGTACACAGGAGAGCCGGCAGTTGGAAAATTCGTCGAGGTCGTGACGCCGGCAATGTAGGTGTTGGGCGGGCTAGCGCTGTCGATCGCGATCGTATAACCCACATCGCTCTGGTTTCCCCCCACGTAGGTCGAATAGAGCAGTATCGGATCAATGATGAGCCTCTTTGTGCGGTCGTAGGCGCCCACCTTGAAGCCAACGCGGTTTTCGGCGAGAAGGACGAAAGTCGAATCCACAGATTTCACAGATTTATCAGATTGATAGGCCACCGGCTTTCGGAGCACGAACTCGCCGCCGCCAAGCGCGATCACCAGATCGCCTTGCGAGTCAATTTTGACTTTTGACTTTTGACTTTTGACTTTCCCCTCTCCCAGATCATCGATGGCAAGCTGGATGACGCGCGGGTCGGCGCCCGGGGCCACCACAAAGTCATACTCCAGCCGCCCTTGCGTCCCGTAATAACGAACATCGACGCCGCGATAGACCTGATCGAACCCCACTTTTCGATAGGTCGGAACACCGGTGAGCCAGCGGCTCGGATCGTTGCCGATGTAGTAATTGCTGACGCCCGGGAGTTTCTCAACATTCACCGCCACAGCGCCCGGATTTGCGCCGACGAGTTTCATCCGAACAATGGCGTCCCTTGTCCCTTGTCCTTTGTCCTTCGCCGCAGCCAGGTGACCAGCGCCGAGCGGGATGGCTCTGTCATTCCCGCGCAAGCGGGAATCCACTCTTTTTTCTGGATCCCCGCTTTCGCGGGGATGACGTGCTGCTGACCCCTGACTCCTGACTCCTGACTCCTGCACTGCAAGCACCGCCTCATCGGGCCTGAGCGCCAGCGTGTAGCGGGGCGCGCGCGCCACGAATCGGTCGCTTTTCGCAGCCTGCCCCTGGTTCGGCTCAAAGCTGAGGGGCAGGGCGGCATAGGCCTTCAGCACGCGAGCGCGTGCGGCTTGCTCGTTTCGGCTCGGAGCGCTTTGCTTCGCGACAGGGCGCGCCGAAGGACTGAGCAAGCCAAGTAAGAACAGAATCACCGACAGGATCACACTTGCCATCGCCACTCCTTGGATTGGAAAGTCGAAATTCGAAACTGGAAATTAGAAAATCGAAATTGGAAATTGCGAGCTCAAACAGGTAATTCGAAGCGCAAGCGCCTAGCCGAGTCTCGACTTTCGAGTTTGGAGTTTCTGTTTCATCCAGTTTCCAATTTCCAATTTCCAATTTCCAGTTTCCAGTTTCCAGTTTCCCTATCCGATTTTCGAATTTCGAATTTCGATTTTCGTCTTCGTCAAAAGTAAATCTTCAACGCAAACTGAATCTGGCGCGGATCGTAAGGGTTGTCGCGCGTTGCGCCAATCAGCCCGAAATTCGTCGGATCGTCGTAATTCAAGACCGAGGGCGCGGCAAAGTTCGGGTGATTCGTCACATTGTAAGACTCGACTCGGAATTGAATACGAGTCTTCTCCGACAACCGAACGTCTTTGTGCAACGCCAAATCGAGCCGTCTAATTCCGGGACTCACTGCTTGCGCCGGCGCTCCTCCCAGCGGCGTGAAATCGGCTGTGCCGGAGGAGTTGAGTTGGCCGGTCGAGGTGGCCGCGATGGGGTCCAAGAATGCTGACGGACTCCAAAACTGGTTCACGCCTTGTGTCCCCGGGCTGCCGACCAATAACGCATAGCAACCCTCGCCTGCCGCAGTGGTGATGGTGCAAGGAATGGTCACCGGCGGGCCGCTCTCCGCGGTGAAGATCCAGTGCAGGCTCCAATCACTCAGCACCTTGGAGATAATGCCCCCGCCGGAGAAGAAGCGCTTCCCTTTTCCGGCCGGAAGGTCGTAGCCGCCGCTAATGTGCAAGGCGCGCCGGACATCAAAGTTCGCCCAGCCGTAGTCCTGATGGATGCCAAAGCCTGAAATGTACGGGGCACGGTAGGGCTGCTCGCCGCCCGGGAATATCAAGTCGCGAGCGTCGGTGCGGGTGTCGGAGTAAGTGAAATTGGCGAGCAAGCTCAGCCCGTGGATCATCTTCTGGGAATAAGTGATCGCTCCCGAATGATAATAGCTGCTCCCCTCGGTTTGGAGGAAACTGGATCCGTAGGCAAAAGTGGGATAGGGCGCAAACGATTGAGCTGTTTCGCCCGGCCGTAGGATCTCAGTGGGCAAATTCCAACCCGGATTCACCGGCAGGTGCCGGCCCAACGAACCGGCATAAGCGATCTCCACAGCGCTATTGGCGCCGACCTGGTAGGAGGCAGCGACGCGCGCCGCTAGGGTAGACGGATCTTTGTAAGAGGTCTGGTAGCTCCGAAGCACCATGCTGTTGGGATCGGCGTTTGCAGGTTGCAAGGTCACTCCCACCAGGCCCTGCTCGATGGTGGCATAAGAGCTGGAGTAAGGATAAACGATGGGCGAAGCATCGTTGGGGCTGTTGAATGCGTAGTTGAGTTGGAACGGATAATTTCCCCCCAGGTTCGCCAAGATCCCTTCGTTCTGGAGGCCACCGTAATAGAGTCCCCCGCCGCCTCGGATCACCAGCTTGGGGGTCATTTGGTAAGCCCAACCCAGCCGGGGCCCGAGGTTCATCTTGGAAACTGTCTCGAATTGCCCTCGATGAGCGTAGACGAGCTTAATCTGTTCGTTCGAGAGTGCGTTGGTAAATGCTGTGGACAAGGCGAATGGCTCCGCCGGCGTTTGCCCTTGAGTTGTTATTAATTCTGCTTGGATAGGGATTTCATACTCCGCAGTGCCCATCGGACCCGGAACAAATTGTGCCTCGGCGCCGAAACCCTCCCACATTGGCCCCACCCAGTCCCAGCGAACGCCGAGATTCACCGTTAACTTGTGATCCACTCTCCAGTCATCGTTGAAGTAACCAGCGAGGTAGTACCGGCGATCGTCGATATTCGAGATGTTCGAGGCCAGCACCTGGTTCGGCCCGCCCACATAGTTCACGCCGTTGGGCACGGTCGTGATGGCGGGCGTTAAGGCGAACTGGGCGGCGCCGGTCGTCGCATCCAATATGTTCGGAATGGACGTGAAATTTCCATTGAACGTGAACTGGCCGCGCGAATACGGAGGCTCGGTGGTTGCGGCCCTGAGATACCGCGCCTCGCCCCCGAAGTGCCAAATCTGCGCTCCCACGACTTTGGAAACGTTATCCACGATCTGAATCGTGGAGTCGTAATCGTCGGCGTAAAGAAACGGACTGCTCCCCAAGGGCGAGAAGATCCCAACATCGATCGTGGGCAGCCCACCATTTCCCGGCACCTGGGGAATCGCCGCGATTCCGTACTGATTCGGAATATTGTTGAGGTCGCTGGCAAAGGGCTGCACCCGCGCCGCGTGGATGTGGCTGTAACCGATGCGAAAGTCGTTCACTGTATTCGCCGAAAAGACGTGCGACTCGTTCAACACCGCATTAAACGATCTCGACACTTGAGTGTATCCGCCGCCATCCGCGACTCCGTTTCCGCCGCCACCCGTGGTGAAGGGGCCGTCCTGCCTGATGGGAGCGTCATAGTAGCTGACGCGGACGAACGACTGGTCACGCGGGCCAAGGGAATGGTCCAATCGAACGTCATACGAATTCTCGTTCTGGCTGCGGTAGGCGTTCGTCGTGTAATTGTCGTAGATGCCGAGGCGAGTCGGCGCCGGATAGAGGCCAAGCAGCGCGGCCGCGGTCGCGTCCACGCGGGTTCCCGGAAGAATGTTGCCGGGGAAAGGGTCTCGGACGTAGCCGGTGCCAGTCGCAACGTTGTGGGTTACGGGATCGGTGCCACCCTCAATCACCAGGCGGGTGGTGGCGGGATCCAGGATGGTGCCGCAGCTTATGGTGCGCCCCACCAAGTCGGGTCCGCGCGTGCAGTTCGGCTGGGCGGTGGTCAAGTCGGAATAATCAGTGAATCCGCTCGATCGCTCTGCCAAGGTCGGCACGGTTGTGGTCTCGGGAACTCCCAGGTGCATTCGCGTGCCTTGATAATCGGCGAAGAAGAAGGTCTTGGTCTGCCCTTTGGAGTACTTCGGAATCACCAGGGGGCCGCCGAGGGCGACTCCAAATTGGTTCTTGCGCAGCGGTGCCACGTTAACGTTACTCGCGTTATCGAAGAAGTCCGCGGCATTGAAGAGGTCGTTTCCGTAGTAGTCCCACAAACTCCCGTGAACCTTACTGCCTCCGGAACGGATGTTGGTGTTCAGAACCGCGCCCGCCGATCCTCCGACTGCTGCGTTATAGTCCCCACTCTGGACGCGAAATTCGGCCACCGCGTCTTCCGAGGGGAGCACCGCATAAGGAGCGCCGGTGAGGAAATCCACTGAACGGACGTTGTTGTCCACGCCGTCCAGAAGGTAGTTGTTCTGGGAAAAACCGACACCATTAGCGATAAAGGCGCCGTTCGTTTCCAGGCCGTGATTGGTCTGCTGCGGCCGGGTGACGTCCGCTAGGACTTGTGCCAAAACCGAGTAATCCCGGAGAAACAGCGGCAGGGCCGTCACCTGACCTGAGGACATCATCCCGTAAGCGTAGAAATTCCGAGCGGCGGGGGGCGGCGCCGAAGGGACTGAAGAACTTGTTTCGCCTTCCGGCTTCTCCCCATGCAGAGCGAAGCTGGCATAAACATTTTGCCCGATTCCAACCGACAGTCTCCCTAGGCTTTCAGGCACAAAGCCTTTCAGCCGGACCGTCAGTGTATAAGTGCCCGCTTGGACTGGGGTGAAGATGTAGGTGCCGTCACTTCGACTGTGGATGGAGCGTTCGAGCGCGGTGTCTTCATTCTTGAGAATGACCTCGGCGCCGGGCGCACCCTCGCCCGCCTCGTTCCTGACGATGCCGCGAACGGAGCCGGCGTCCACTTGCGCGTAAACGAGATGGCTGGCAAAAAGACCAGACAACATGACCGTAAATCCCACTTGTAGACACCACAGCCCTCTCTTCTTTACACGCATCAATCAGTCCTCCCTGTTCCTCATACAAAAACATTCTCATCCTGTAAGTGGTTCCGTTTTGTGATGTCAACCAATGTAGAATGGTTTCCTGCAACTTGTCAAATTTCCAAAGGATATTTCCCTCGAGGCGAGGCGGGAATTCCCAGCGCGGGCTTCCACCCCGAGTCCAGGAGAAGCCCAATAGTCCAATTTAAGCAGCGAGACCTCCGCCAGGCGAACTCGATCACTGCACGTTGACGGTGAGCGTCGCAGTATGTGAGATCGATGCGCCGTTAATCGTCGCTGTCCCAGTGACAGTCATGGAATAGACGCCCGGCAGAGTGCCAGGGTCGGTTGTTCCTCCACCGCCTCCGCCCCCACCCCCGCCGCCACAGCTCAAGGAGCCCGCGACGAACAGGGCAAGCAGAAGCCCCGCAACGACCAGACGTGGGCGACGCTTCAAAATGGGAACGATTAACAAGCAGAGACAAGCAAAGACAATTCCGCCATCACGGTTGAACCGGTTCAGGCGATTGCCGAGACTTCCAACAAGGTGCGGCCCGGTGGTAGTCACCGTCAGTAAAGCTGTGCTCACTTTCTGGTCTGTAAGCGCAACCGAAGCCGGCGATAAGCTACAACTTGACTCCGCCATGGTCGCGGGGACAGCGCAGGTGAGGGCGACTGTCACGCTGGTGCCTTGCGACGGAATCAGGTTTAGGGGCGCGGACCCAGACTGGCCCGGGGCCTCGATGACCACGTCGGTGATCTGAAAACCGAAATCAGAACCGGTGCCTGGGAAGACAGTGACGTACACCGAGTTGTTGCTCGCAGCAGACCAGTAGTTCGAATCACCTTGATACTCCGCAGTTATGGTCCCGCTTAGGGTGGGCGTGTACGTTCCGGACGCCTGCCCGGCCGAATTGCCCTGCGGGTCCGTGGTCGGTGTCACAGAGGAAATTAGGCTAGGACCGCCGCCGGACCAGACCACGCCTCCGGTTGGCGGCAGGTTCTTATTGGTTGTGTCGACAAAAGCCGTCAGCGTTAAGCTCCCGCCTTCGTCTACGATCTGTAGATTCGAAGACATCGTGACCACTGGGGCATACTTCGCCACGAAAGTTTGTACCGACGAGGTTGAGGAAGCATAATTCGCGTCGCCGCTGTATGTTGCGCTCACCGTGTGTTGGCCCAAAGTGGAAACCGAGGTCGAAAGCATAGCATCCAGCCCAGCTCCGAGACCGGTGATAGTTCCCGGCAACTGCGTTCCATCCAGAAGGAAAGTAACCGTCCCAGTGGGTAACGCACCGACTGTACCCTGCAGACTGACAAAGGCCATCACCGAAAAGCTAGCATTTACGGAGACCTGGCCCACGGGCTGGCCCACAGGCGGCACCGTGGTCTGCGTGGGCATCGGGGTGATCACCAACGACGCATTTCCCGTGCTCGCGTTGTAGCTGCCGTCGCCGCTGTAATTGGCTACGATGGGGTGCGTCCCGCCATTCAATTGGATCTTTTGGTCCTCGGTGTAGCCTTGACTATCCAAAGGGTAAGTGCCGGCGTCGAGCGGTGCTCCGTCAGCGGTCACAGCGACCTTCCCCGACGGACAGGCATATTGGAGCAGCGCCGCCTGCGGAGCGCAAAGGTTCCCGGACGCATTGGTGACGTCGATCCGCAACAGATAGTTAGATTCGTACGGTGCGCTTGTCGCATTAGAACTGATAAGATTTCCGTTCGCATCGAACGTGACAAGGCTGATCTTGGTCGCGCTGGACTCAGGACTCACGGTAACTTGCACGGGCGGGGTCGAATCGCTAGCTCCAAAAGTTCCGTCGCCCGCGTAATGCGCAGTCACGCCATAAGTCCCCCCGGGAAGAAAAACGGTCGTCCCGGAAGCCGAGCCGCCGCTGAGCGTGGTGAAATCGATGCCGAGATTCGCGTTGTTCGGCCCGCCGATTAGCGAGACGGAGCCGGTCGGAGTTCCGGAGGATGAAGTCACGCTAACGTTCACGTTCACCGGCTGGCCATGAGTCACCGCGAGCGGGCTCGTGGGCGGCGTCGTCGAAAGCGACAGTGTGGTTGTCGTTGGTGTAAAGCTGACCGAGCTCCACTGGTTTACCAAGTTCGCCGCATTCACCGAGCCAAGTCCGGTCGCGAGATCGTACCCTGCGGTCGTGGTCCAGGCGGGCGTGGTGGGATTGTTGGGGTCCACCAAGACTCCGTAGCCACTACCTGTATTGCTGCAATTGGGCGTCCCGCCCTGGCATGCCACGGAATTATTTCCTGTCACAGTATCATAGAAAATGCAGGAAGTTTTGCCGAGCGCCGTGGCGTCAGACGTGCAGCTCGCGCCGCTCTGGGCGGCCAAGGGATACAAGACATAATTAGCGTTTCCTTGGCGCTCGCTGGTTTTCTGAACCACCATCGCCATAATGCCAGCGAACGCCGGCGCAGAGAGCGAGGTTCCTCCGACGCCGAGGAACGCATTCAGGCTGCATGGCTGACCACCGGGCAACTGGTCAGACTCGCAGACGGCGTAGATACTGTTGCTGAGACTGTTGTAGGCGGCATACAGAGACACATCCGGCAGGTCACGCACACCGTCATTTGGCACCCCGGTCCCGCTCTGCCAGGCTGGCTTGGTGTAGCCGGAAACGCAACCGCCGCCGCTTGTCACTTGGGAACAACTGCTGGGGCCGCCGCTGCCGGCAGTCAGGTCCTGTATGGTGTAAGTGACGGTGCCGCTGTTGCAGCCCGTCAGTCCCGTACGCGCACAGGAGTTGTTCCACGTCGTCTCAGGAATGTAAGATTTGGCTGAAGACTCCGTCGAGGGATTATTAGTCGAATTCCAGTAGGTGGGCTGACTGCTGACATCATCAAAATCCGTGCCGCCGACAGCAATGTTGAAAGGCGTTGATGCCGTCCCGCTGACGCTCAAGCCGTGCGTTGCCTGAAATGTGTTGGACCCAAGTGCGCGCGCATAGTCGCAAACGTCGGAGCCGGTGTCACCAGCGGCAATGACGATAGTGATGCCCTGCGCAGCCCCCTGCTGCCACAAAGAATTATAGAAAGCGTTGCCGGTTGCGCCCAAGTCAGACTCGCAGGAGCCATAGCTCTCGCTCATCACCGGCGCGATGTTGTTGTCGATGATATAGAGCGCGGAAAGATCGATGCCTGCGGTCGTCTCGGTGGTTTCAGAGACCACCAGGTCTATCGTCGCGCCCTTGGCCACGGCGCCAGCCCACTGAGTGTCAGCGTCGGCCTCGCCCTCATCGAACCGAATACCTGGATCAGGACCATTCAGAATGATTTGGGGGGCCTTCGCCGGCAGGTTCCACATGCTGCGAAAACTCGCTGCGTCGGAAGCGTTGATATTCGATTCTCCGACGATGGCAATCGTCTGTCCGGTGCCATCGAATCCCGCTTGCCAGAGCGGCAGCACGTTGTAAATGGTCGCAAAGTCCGTCGGGCCCAGCGCATAGTAGATTGTGCCGTTGGATGTGACTGTGTACAGAGGCTCCACTTTGCCCGTGAGCTTTGAACGCGAAAAAGCGCCGAGGGAATGAATGAGCGGCTTCCTCGGGAAATTGTTCAGCGAAACAATCCCGGCCACCACTGGCGCAAGAGCAGCGGGAACTTCCGGATCGCTGGCGTTGGCCCAGTGCTCTTCCCCGTCGACCGCAAATCTGTGGATCTCCGTGTGCAGCGCCTTGCGCACTTGCCCCGCTGTTCCCGAAAACTCCATCACGGTCCGGCCCGTCGAAACGTGGGTTACTTCGAAACCCTTCGAACCCAGCCAATCGGTGACAGCCTGAACGTCCGAGTCCGCCGGGCCAAACTGCCGGCCAAATTGCTCCGGCGTGAGCCAGTGGTGATAGTTGGGCGAAGACTTCATCTGCTGTTCGTCCAGCAGTCTTCCGAGTGCCGCTTCCTGTTCTGGCGACCGCTTTAGCAGTAGCAGCATGCGGCGCATGGGTTGCTCATCAGGCGCAGCGCCGCGGTCAAACTCCGGGCGTGCCAGCGGGTGAGTGTTCCCTCTGAGCGTGACACGAATCTCTTCATCAATTGCTTGCGTGACACGGGAAGGGACGGAGTTGGCTTGACCGCTCGCCCGGAGCGAAGCGAAAAAAACGCATGAGAGCGTCAATACGACTTGCGCAAATCTGGGTCTTGAGGGTCTCATGTTGCCTCCACATGGCAATACGGGCCGGGTGAAGGCGGGCAACTTCCCCAGACGGACTGCTGCCACAAAACGAGTCGTGTTCCACGAGGCAGTCGTAGATGGCGGTGATTATAGCGCAGGAAACAACAAAAAGCAGTACGCCAGGGACCAGAGGTCAGAAAGCAGTAGGCGACCTGAAGGACAAGCGACTTTGCCTTCTGCCGATCGCCTACTGCCCTGGGCTCAAGTAAGGAGACAGCCCAACACCCGACGGAGCATCAGTTACAACACAGCCAGCAATTCTCGCCGATTCGGTTATCGCCGGCCCCGGAACTCACGCAACGCAGGCGCATCCTGAATCGTGTAGTCGCCGGGAATCTGAAACAACGCAGCAGCCGGCTCTGCCTGATTAATATTCGTCAGTCGATAGGTCGTCTCGCCCACGCGAGGGTCGGAGCGTTTGCTCATCACTACCACCTGCAATGCGGGCGAGTACCAACGCTCGGTTACGATCTGAATGGTCTTGACGTTGCCGATGCTGCCCGCCGGAATCGTGATCGTCGTGCGCGTGCCCTCAGCCTGAACCCCTGCTATCACCTGAGAGCCCAGCGATTCCTTTTCTACGGTTCCGCCCTCCGCAGCCAGTTCTCGTCGTTCCGTCGTGCGCGCCCCCATTCCCCCTCCTGGCCCGCCCATTCCCGGCGGAGGCGGAGGTGCGCCTTCCCCAGAACCCGGCACGTTCTTCATGTTCACCCCTTGCCGCGGAGGTTGCATCTTCTGAGCGAGGTGCGTAGCGGGATTCAGAGTATAGTTCACGCCTGCCACCGGGTCGTTGATCAGGACCACGGGGTTCGCGTTCCCCTGAGGCCCCGCCCACGGCCCTAACGACCCCAGTGTCTCCTCTCGCCGCGTGCGGCCTGCACTATCGCGATACAGGGCAGACGTCGCCGTACGGTTAATTTGATTCCCGTCGCTCAGCGTCTGGTTTTCCTCGGTAATCGCCTGCGCGGAAAACGGTGCTCCTTTGACGAGCTTAAACGCAAACTGCACGTCCATGCCCGGGGAAAAACCCATCCTGTGTTGTTGCGCTGCGGAGGGCGCTGGTGGCAATTGCCCACCCAATCCGACGCTGCTCAGCAGCGCCATTAGCGCGCCCATCATGGTTCCCGCTATTAGATATTGCCTCTTCATTTGTCTCCTCCCAACTTTGAGTTAGAACATAGAATTCTCGCGATTTGAGACTTGCCTCTTTCTGGTTATTCCACGAATCGAATAGCCCGCGCCAAGCCGTCTTGGCCCAGGACTACGTCAGCCTTCAGCAGCTCCGCCGAGGCTTGTTCGCTGCTCAGCGGGCTCGCCGGCATACCCAGCGATGCCAGCTCTGAACGCGGCATAGTCACGCGGATCATGGCCCAACCATCGTCCAAGGTCAGGCCGCTTCCGTACGGCAACCAAATGAAATCCGTCGCCAATACGTCGTCCGGATTTTGACGAACCCGATTCGACGGATGCGTCTTTGAATTCGATTTTCTTTCGAGCGGGGGGCGCGTGTTCTCCGGCGTCGAAGACGGCGAGGTCTTCTTTGTGGCCGGCGCCTGGGAATGCTGCTGGGAAGCCGCGCCCTGTGGCTTGGGCTGCTGTCTCGCCGCCGGAGCGGCTGGCTCGTTTTGGCCGGCCGTTTGGTTTTGCGCCATCGATGGCAGTGTCGATCCCTGCCGCCACTTCGCTATGGTCACGGCGGTCACGACCAAGAGCGTCGCGGCAGCGGCCATCGCCCAGGCCAATCGACTGCTGGCCATGCCAACCGGTCGAACAGATTTGGAAGCGAACGCCAGCCCCACTGCATCGTCCCGCAGCTTCGCCTCATGGGCGCGAAATTCTTTTCGCAGCGCGCGCTCAATCCTCTCCGGCGCGAGAATCTGTTCCGTGCGAGTGGCGAGGGCTTCAAGACCGGCAGTCAGTTTCTCCTGGTCAAGCAGGAGTTCCGCGCACCGAGAACAACTTGACGCATGGGCCCAGCACCGAGTCCCCAAAACGGAATCCACCGCTTCGCCTCGGACCAGATCAACCACAAGCGATTCGAACTCTTGGCAATTCATGGGATACACCTCGCCGGTTTCAAGCTCTCAGCGTGTTCGCCGGCGGCGCGGCGCGCGCCCAGTCTTCTCAGCAGCATCTCGCGGGCGCGGTGCAGCCGCGAGCGAACTGTCCCGACCGCGCACCCAAGCACCCCGGCCGCGTGCGCGTAGTCCATTTCATTCAGATCGCAAAGGACCAGCACTTCGCGATAGTGGGGAGGCAGCGCCAGAACCGCGCGCCGTAGCGACTCCACTGCTTCGGCTCGGGTCAAATCGCTCAGCGGATCACCGGGTCCGGCCAGCCGAGAAGCGGTCTCCATCCCCGGTTCTCCCATGGGCACGTCTGCGCGTCCTCGTTTCAAAAAATCCAACGCGATGTTTCGCGCCATGCCGTAAAGGTAGGCGGAAAGCGATCCGCGCGCCGGATCGTACTTGTCGACATCTCGCATGAAGGCCAGAAAAACTTCCTGAGTCACGTCTTCCGCCACGGACAATGACCCGCACATTTGCAGGGCGAAACTGTGGATGGCATTGTGCCGGCTGCGGTAAATCTGGACGAAGGCCTCTTCATCGCCGGCCCTCATCCTCTGAAGCAGATCGTGATCGTTGCCGGCCTTGGGGTCAGTCATGAGTGACCTTGGTTCAGCGCCTTCCGACATAATTTCTTTGGCGAGATGAAATAGTTCCAAGAAATTTCGGCGACTCCTTCGTCCATGGGATGATCAGAGCGCGACGCGAGTTGCAGGAACAAGCGAATACGAGGCGAAAGAGCACAGCGCCAGCCGCGGTCAACAACTTTTTTCCACAGGAGTTAGGTTGACATCGTCCTCGCACTTCGTCGAAGATAGAAGCAGATATGGGAACTGGGGCAGCGCCAGCGCTAAGTAATCCTACGCCGAGTCCCGCGTGCCGACTGGTTGTGAGACAGCACAGCGGTCTGGCGGAAATCTCGGAATTCATCACCTCGGGTCTCGAAATCGGCCAGCAGGTGGTCGCGATGGCCGGTCCACCATTCTTGAAAGATCTCGCTCTCGCCCTGAGCGAGACTGGTTTGCGAACGGAAACCCTGATACGAAACGGCCGATTGGTGTTCTTGACCGCGCCGGATTGCCTCGCCCAATTGGGCTTGGCGAACGATCGTGCGCAGCGCGCTTCGCTTCGCCTCAGCGGCTGCGTGCTCCGCTGGGTTTCGGACTGGTCCTGGGCGTACGGAAACGGCCACGAGCCCGGCGCCCTCCTCGGCTTCCAGCGCCGCCTGCATGACTTCGTTCGCACCCTTACCCCGTTGTCGCTCTGCACCGTGCACGGACAAAAACTGACGCGAAGCTCGCTCCTGGCCATGGTCGCTGACCACCGCCGCGCCTCTCGTGTCCCAGCGCCGCGCGTTCTTCCCTCCAACCTGGCGCCCAAGGCAGGTCCTTCACCTCTCTTGTAATCTACTCTCGGTCTTCGTACGCTATCGCAAAATGCTGCGGAATTCGAAAATCGGAATCGCTGTAGTGTCGGTTGGGTCGCGAGCATGGCAGGCGTGTTGGAAGGAAGAACCGCGATTGTTACGGGCGCCGGCTGCGGCCTCTCGCCCACGCCCCACACGAGTGCATCGCTATTGCAGATTTGACGGACCCACAAGCGGAGGCAAATTGGGAAGCTGCTGGCCGCCGCCGGTTCCCATGCCAGGGTTCTGGCCTGTGCCCGTCGGCTGCGTGGGCTGGCCGGGGATCACACTCCCGCCCATGCCTTGTTGGACCCCGAGGAACTCCCACTCATCGTAGCGGGTCTTGTTATTCCATACCCGAATGGAATTCTTGTGGCTAGTGCTCGCCACGCCGACGATGAACCCACCCATCATCTGATTCGAGAACGCGGACTGACTCCCGGATCCCGTTTGGTTCCCGGTTCCCTCATCAGGCGGGCCGGTGGGCTGAGCTGGAGAACCCGGGTTGGCACCGGGAACCTGTGGATTCGGGTTGAGCCCGGAATTAGGATTTAGGGCGCTCCCTTGGGGCCGAGTGGCGAGAGGCATAGTCAAGGAATCGAGGACCACGCCGCGCGCGTCGGCATGAATGAAGCGCCAATTCCCTTTCTTGGTCATCGGATCTTTGAATTCGTGTCGAAGAAACCTGATCCCGTTGGTTCGTTTCAAGAGCTCGTCCACCGAGTTGGGGAAACGCCCGAATTGGGCGCGGAACATCAAAATGGCACGCGCGTATTGGTTCCCTCGGAAGATCAGCTCTTCCTCTTTCTCGCGCTGGGCTGCGGTATAGACGCTCGGCAACGCTGCCGTCAAAGAAATAAGCAGCAGCGTGACCGCGATCATCAGGACCACGAAAGCGTAACCGGAGTTCGAAAATCGAAATTCGAAATTCGGAATTCGGCGGCCGGCACACGAGTTTCGGTTTTCAGGTTTCGACTCTCGAGTTTCGATTTTCGAGTTTCGAGTTTCGAATTTCGAATTTCGAATTTCCATTTTCCAGTTTCCAGCTACTGTGCCGGTGGAGTCGCGATCGGTAGCTGCGCCGTTTGCCGGGTCGTCTCATCCAGAACCTCCACGGTTGCCGGAGTAATTTTGGTCACCCGGTAATGCTTGCCGAACGACTCGCCTTCGTGGACGACATAGATATCGTCTGTGTCCTCGATCACCGCCTCTTTCAGGCCCCCGGCCTTTTCGGAGTAGCCAATCAGCTTGAGCGGAATGGGAGGGGGCGGAGGCGGAGGGGGCGGCCCCGAAGCCTTCTCCGATCCCGGAGCGGCGGGTGGCGGCTTCGGCGCCGGATACTCGAAGGGGCTTCGGTCGATCTCCGGCTTCGGACGCGCTTGGAGTTCTTTGAGCTGATCTAATTTGAGCTGAGAATCGTATTTGGACAGGTCATCCTTCGCCCCGGGCGGCATCAGCGCAATCTTCCGGA
Organism: Terriglobia bacterium; assembly: GCA_050013575.1. GTDB lineage: Bacteria > Acidobacteriota > Terriglobia > UBA7540 > UBA7540 > DASYXZ01. The sequence goes on from JBEKEZ010000002.1 coordinate 99,124, forward strand.
CCTCCGTAGCGCGCGGCGCAGTTAAAGTCGGCCTCGGCGCCCCGGCGCGCACGCCCTTGTACCAGACAAGGTTCACCAGCAAGAGCACGCACACCATGCCCAGCACACCGCTCGCCAATTTTTCGAGAGCGCCTCTCATCCTCATGGCGTCAAATACAAGTCGGCCGACAGTTTCAGATCCACATTGCCGCCGCCGCTTTCCTTTGCCCGAGCATCGAAGTTGAAGTCGTGAATCACAATAAAATCGCTGCTTGTAGTTTCCAGGCCGTGAGCGAACTCCATCAGACCTGGAAACGAGCCTGTCACATTCACGGAAATGTTCATGCGCTCCAGGGGTTCGTCGCGCCCTGTGTCTGGCTTGTAGGTAAAGTTCGAGAGTTCAACTCCCGTACGATCGGCAATCCCCCGCAACAGCTGGGCCAGGCGGGTGAAACTCTTTCGCCGGGCTTGGACCTGCGCACCCAGGAAATCATTGAGTTCCTTTTCCGTCGTGGGCACCGACGCCTCATACCACTCCAGCCGCCGGACGCGGGCTTCTTCATTTCGGATCTCGGCGCGCTCGTTGTTAAACTGCTCCAAGCGTTCTTGTGTCTTGCTCCGCAGCGGTTGAACTGCGACGAAATACAGAACCGCATCGAGAGCGATCACACCCACGGCCACGCGCTCAACCATACGGATCAGATTTTTCCGGCGGTCCTTGGACATTTTCTCTTCTGTGCCTCAATCCGCTCGGCCGCCCACGTATCGCGCCGTGCAATTAATACTAACACCTTCCCCGGCCGCATCGCTACGCTGGAAACCCTGATTTGAGACCGCGAAGTCCTGAAAATCGGGTGACTCCTCGAGATTACCCAGAAAATCCTCCAGCGCGTCCTCGCTTTTGCCCACCACCAGGAATCGCACTTCGAGTTCGTCCTTGGTGTGGGCCAGCGACATGGAGGCCAGCCGCGCCGTGGGGGGCAGGAGTTTCGCAACGCTCTCGGTTACTTGAGTCAAGGTGAGTCGTCTTTTGTCAATCAGCCCGTTCACGTACTCCACTTTCCGAAACACCGTTCGCTCCCGAGGCTGTTCGAGATCCTTCTTGAGGGCGGCCTCCTTGGCGATCAGTTGCTGTTTCTGCTGGACGAGGCCAGCCAACTGGCTCTGGATCCTGTGATATTCGACATAGTTGCGAGCGGCAGCGTATGAGAGCATCACCAAGCCGATGGCGCCCGACAAGGCCAGGGGCAAGGCCCAGGCCAGCGCGTACCGTTTACGCGGGCTGGATGAACTAGCAAGGTTGACGGAGATTTTCATAGCATCCTACCTGAGGTTGGCGATCAGCCCCGCGATTGGCGCGCCGACCGACTCAAAAGCGGCCTGCTCCGTCGCCGACAATGCCGCCGCTGGTTTGGCGCCGGGCGAGAGAATCAAGACCTCCTTCGAAATGAGCCCGGCCAGCACCGGTCCCAGTTCGGTCGTGGCGGGAGGGCGGGGACAGAGCCAGACTTTCTCCGGTTCAACATGCAAACAGTCTCGGCTGCTCGCCAGCACCCGGGTCACTTCGAAACCAACCTCGTTTGCAAGCTCTTGAGCGGCGCCTCCCACGGCCTTGGTTCTCCAAAAGGAAAGCCGTCGCCCTTTCATGACCACCGTCGTCACCCATCCGGAGCAAACGTGCACCAACAATTGTCCCTGGAATTCCGCTTCGGACAAGAGCGGAAGCAGCGCCGCGGTGGCCGGCAGAACCAACTCCGGATCTCCGTTCTTCAATCCCAGCGCATCCGCATATTCAGCGAGCAGCGAATTCTTTGCCGCCACCACCATCAGGCCAACGTCCTGCGGTTCCTTCCACAGCACCTGGTATGAGAGCTTGGCGTCTTCGGGAGGATACGGCAGATTTTCCTTCATCCTCCAGCGCACCAGCGCCATCGTTTGCGCCGGATCATCGGGAAGCGTTTCAAAACTCAGGATCACGACGCGAACCGACCCGTCAGGGAGGAGCAGTCCCAAGCGGTCCGCCCCATTGCCGATCACCTCGGTGACGCCGCGCAGGGCGAGCCGCACTTCCTCGACGTTCGTGATATTCGGCCCGTTGGGCAGTGACACGACCGCGTTGGGGTCGAGCTCGCGCACGCTCAACCGGCGCACCGAATGTGCGGAGGTGTCCAACCGAGCCCCGGCCACGAAGTGAGGCTCAATCTCCAGGACCAGCGTGGGCAAAACAAATCGAGCCGCGCCAGCACCGAACGCGCGTCGAAAGCCGTTTTTGAAAGAATTCCAGTTCATTCCACGAACGTAACTTTATTGATCTCCTTCAACGTGGTCACGCCCAAGCGGACTTTTTCGAGCGCCGCCTCGCGCAACGTCACCATGCCTTCTTCCTTCGCCACGTGGCGAATTTCCGAGGACGGCCGCTTGGCCAGGATGACGTCTCGAATCCGGTCCGAGAGTGCCAGCAGCTCGCCGATGGCGGTCCGGCCGCGAAAACCCGTGTGATTGCATTGCGGGCAGCCGGGCGCATCAAAGAACTCCACGTCGCGCCAAGCGGCCGGGTCGATGCCCGATTCCTCCATCAGCTCGTGAGGCATCCCGCCCGGCGGGACGGGGCGCTTGCAGATCTCGCAAAGGACCCTCACCAGACGCTGCGCCATGATGCAGTTGAGCGCCGAAACAAAGTTGTAAGGCTCAACGCCCATGTTCAGAAAGCGGCCGAGCACGTCCACCACGTTGTTGGCGTGCACGGTGGTGAACACCAAGTGGCCCGTCAAGGCCGATTGGATGGCGATTTGCGCGGTTTCGTTGTCGCGAATCTCGCCCACCATGATTTTGTCGGGATCGTGCCGCAGAATGGAGCGCAATCCGCGCGCGAACGTCAACCCTTTCTTTTCATTCACGGGAATTTGCGTGATGCCGCGAATCTGGTATTCCACCGGGTCTTCGATGGTGATGATCTTGTCCTCATCGCTTTTGATTTCGGAAATCGCGGCGTAGAGCGTGGTGGTCTTTCCACTTCCCGTCGGCCCCGTCACCAACACCATGCCATAAGGCTCACGGATAAATCGCCGCAGCCGCTTCAACTCGCGGTCCGAAACACCCAGAACATCCAGGCGAAGCTGCTGAAATTTCTCGCTCAGCGACTCCTTGTCGAGAATGCGCAGGACCGCGTCCTCGCCGTGGATGGCGGGCATGATGGAAACGCGAAAATCAATGGGCCGGCCCTTGTAGCGCACGCGGAAGCGGCCATCCTGGGGAACGCGCCGCTCCGCGATATCGAGTTCCGCCATCACCTTGATGCGGGTGATGAGATTGGAATGAAACTCGCGCGCTAGCGGCTGGAGGGCCTGCTGCAAGACGCCGTCAATGCGGTATTTCACCGCCACCGCGTTGTCGCGGCTCTCGATGTGAATGTCGCTGGCACGCCGCTCGAGCCCCGCGAAGACGATCGAGTCCACCAGGCGGATCATGGGGCTGACCTCGCGCCCTTCCACCATCTGCTCGAGCGTGAGCCCTTGGCCTTCATCCTCGTCGCGGATCACGTCAATCCGGAACTCCTCCGTCGCTTCATCCAGCACGCGCTGCGACGGCTCTGTCTTCTTCAGGAATTCGCGGACTTGGCTGGGAGTCGCCACCCGGACCACCAGGCGCTTGTCGAGTTTCACCTCCAATTCGTCAAGGCGAGCCAGGTTCGTCGGGTCTCCGACCGCCACCTCGATGTGGCCGTCGTGGGCGCCGAGCGGGAGGAATTGGTAATGGACCATCAGCTCCAGCGGAATGGAGGCCAGGAGCTCAGCGTCGGGAGGAGACTCTCGAAGATCGACGAAATCGAAGTGGTAACGCTCCGCCAGCGCGCGAGTCTGATCGATTTCCGCCGGAGGCTCGGTCTTTATTGTGCTGCCCACTTATCGCTCCTTCAAAAAGCCGGAAATGGAAACTGGAAGAAGCGGAAAATCGAAATTCGAAAATCGAAGCTGATCGAGGCGGAATCGCGTCTCCGGTTTCCAGTTTCTAATTTCTAGTTTCCGTCGTTGTCCAGTTTCCATTTTCCAGTTTCCATCTTCTGCCAATCGGGAGTAGTGAGTGAACCGTAAGTCGTATCTATTGATTCTAAAGGACATTCCGGCTTCGTTCCTCAGTCCCATATCACTCCACCCAACTGCTGTCCCTGAGTCTAGTATCTGCCTTCTGCCTTCTGCCTTCTGCCTTCTGCCTTCTGCCTTCTGCCTTCTGCCTTTCGGTCACTCGTCCCTCGTCACCTGTCACTCGCCACTGCTCTTCAACGCGATCCGATCTGTCCCGCCAGTGAAAATAGCGGAAGATAAAACGCGATCAGCACAAACGCCACCATGATGGCGATGGACCCAATCATTAGAGGATCCACGAGCGCGACTAGCGTCGCCAAATCGATGCTCACGTCTTCCTCAAAGAACTCGGCCAAGCCTTCGAGCATCGCCGGCAGTGCGCCGGTAGCCTCGCCAACCTCGACCATGTCCAAGGCAATGGGCGGGAAAAAACCGCTCATCGTCAGGCTGACGTGCAGCGATCCTCCGCCCGTCACTTCTTTTTGCGCCTGAACGATGGCCTTCGAAAGCAAGGGGCTGGAAACCGATTCCTTGGTGGTTTCGAGCGCCGAGACAATGGGAATGCCGCCCTGGAGAAGGGTGGAAAGCGTGCGGGCAAATTCCGCCACCGAAAACTTCAGGAGCAGCTTGCCGATAATCGGCATGTGGTATTTCAGACGGTCCCATTTCAGGCGCACCTGCGGCGATCGCGCGGCAGTTCGAAACGCGAAGATGGCCAGCACAATGGCCACCAGGACGAAAACCGCGATTCGCTTCATGCCTAACGAAAAAGCGATCAAGACCTGTGTGACCACCGGCAGAGTGACGTCCAGATCGGCATAGAGCGCCGCGAAACGCGGCACGATAAATGCAATCACAAAACTGATGAGGGTGACGAGGAAGACCAGCAAAATCGACGGATAAATCAGGGCCGCAATCAACTTTTTCCGGAAAGCCCGCCGGATCTTCTGATAGGCCACGTACTGCGCCAGCACGCGGTCGAGGTTGCCGCTGCGCTCGCCGGCGTTGAGGGTGGCGCAATAAACCTTAGGAAACGAGCCCACCGCTTCGAACGCTTCGGAAAGCACCGCGCCGCCGCGCACCTTTTCCTGCACGTTCTCGAGCGCCGCTCGCAACGCCTCGCTGCGCGTCTGACGTGCCAGCAAGTCCAGGGACTTTTGCAACGGAAGACCGGACTTTGAAAGCGTCAAGAATTGTTCGTTGAAGATCAGAAAATCGTCGGCGGCGATTTTCCCCGCCCCCAGGCTGCGCAGCTTCTCCTTCAACAGTTCTTTGGGATGGACGGAGAAAACGTAGTAACCCTGGGCCGTCAGGCGTTGGCGCGCTTCCGCCTCCGACATCGCCTGCTCGGTTTGGCTTACCACCCGGCCGCCAGCCGTCGCGAATTTGCAGAGGTATTCAGCCATGGAAAAACAGGAATTAGGGATTAGGATTTAGGAATTAGGGCTTTCCTCCCCTAACTCCTAATTCCTAATCCTAATTCCTAAAGTCACCAACTGCTATACGCCGTCTCTCCGTCGCTCGATATCTCGTCCGACCCGCTGTGGACGTCCACGATTCCGCTTGCGCCCTGCTGTGGGTTCAGCGGCACTTCCTCGATATCGACGCGCCAAGTGTCCGCCGATTGTGTGAAAGGGTCCACTGGCAACCCCGAGCGCAAGTAGCCCGCGTCCACGAGATCCTGGAGCGCCCCCGGCGGCTGCTGCTTGTCGGTCGTGTACTGATCGATTAAGGTCCGAAGCGTGTAGAGGTCATCGCGCAGGACCGCTTCTCGAGCCCGAACGATCGCCAGGTGATAGGTCGGCGTGACGAGCGATGCCAGAATCAAGATCAGCGTCATGACGATCATCAGCTCAAGAAGTGTGAAACCGCCCGTTTGTCCTTTGTCCTTTGTCCTTTGTCCTTTGTCGGTCCTCCGGTGTCCGTTGCGGCAGGCCAACCCCAACCTCTTGCCGGCAAATGACAAAGGATTAAGGACAAAGGACAAATTCAAAATCCTACCAATCCGCATACTTCGTCCCATCCATAGCGGTCCCCGAACTCTGCGTATAAATATCGAAGACGTTCGAGCCGCCCCAACTGTGCGAGTCCGTGTCATCCTGCATGGCGCGCAATCCCCAATCGGCTTTGCCGGTCATAGGATCGATGGGGATACGGCGCAGGAATTTGTATTTCGCCGTGCTGGCGCCCTTGAGCACAACGCCGTTGACCAGGGTGTCGAGATCAGGGGGATAACCGAAGCTGTCCGGCGTCATGGGAATCATGCCGCGGTCGGAGAAATCCTTGTAGCGGTCGACCGCGTCGCGGATTTGTCGCAGGCCGCGCCTCAATTCCACTTCGCGCGTCCGCTGGATTTGCACGCGAGCCAGCGGCAGCGCCACGCTGGTGAGCAACATCATGATCACCATCGCCGCCAGCAGTTCCAGCAGCGTGAAGCCTTTTGGCGGAGTTAACAGTCGCCAGTTGAAAGTTGACAGTCGGACGCCCCTTCTAGCTGTTAGCTGTCGACAGTCGACTGCAAATTTTCTCTTGAACATGGCGGACACCGGCTCACTGCTGCTCGATCGGCGGTGACAAGGCGGGTTGCGGCGGTCCCGATTGCCCGCTGATGGCCACCCCCTTCGCGGACTCGGTCGCACGCATCGGCAGGCGGACCACGCGGGGGGTCAGCATCACCAGCACCTCTGTCTGAGCGCGCTCGGTGTGTTCTGTGGAAAAGAGGCTGCGCAGAAGGGGCAATTGGCCGAGGAACGGAACCCCGGACACCGAATGAGTCACTGTGCTTTCTATCAACCCGCCCAGCAGGCTCACTTCGCCTTCTTTCAACTGGATGATGTGATCGATCTTACGCTGATTGAACGTTGGCTCCTCCAGTCCGCCCAGGTTCTGCGGCGCGCCTTGCGAAGAGATTTCGATCGAGGCTTTCAGGCTCACTTCGCCATCACTCAACAGGTGGGGCGTCAGTTCCAGGTTCACGCCTACGTCTTCAAACTGGAATTGAGTGTTGGCTAAGAGGCCGCCATAATTTCCGGCCGTCCCTGTCGTCCCTGTCGTCCCTGTCGTCCCTGTAACACCCAACCCGCCCAGTCCAAAGCTGCCAGTGGCGTAAGGAATTCGGCTGCCGATTTTAACCTTTGCGGTTTGCCCGTCCGTGACCCTCACCTGCGGGTTCTGGAGAATGTGGGTGTGCGAGTCGTTCAGCACTGCGCTGGCCACGGCACTGGGGAGGACTGCAGCGTAATCGTTTAGAATGTGGCCCGGATGGCTGGCGCTAATCCCGGTGGCTGCGGTGGTGGTACCGGGCACTAGACCCGGATTGAAGCCGACACCCGTCTGGAGTCCTGGGGTAATGGTGCCTGAAGACGAGACGGTGGCCGGGGTTATTCCCAGGTCGCGGACGCGGTCGCTATCTGCTTCGATTACTTCCACCTCAATCTGAATCTCGGCTTTGCCCTGATCGAGGTCGCGAATCAATTTCTCCGCCGCCGCAACCTGTTCCGGGGTGGCGCTGATGATGATGGCGTTGGAATCCGTGTTGTCGACCACTTTCTGAAGTTGGAGAATTTGCTTGAGGGCCGTCATAATCGCGGTTCGGTCGGCTTGAGCAAGATTATTCGAAAGGTAAATCGTCTTCAGAACCTGGTCTTCGTATTCTTTGCGGTTCCCCGGATTGTCCAGAATCACGAGGATGGTATTCGGCGTTACAGTTTTCCAGAAGGTCTTGGTCTGAAGCGACAGGATGCGAAGAACGTCCTCCACCTTAACGCCGGTCAAGTCCAGAGACACCTGCCGGGGCTGGAAATCCGAAGTGAAAGCCACATTCAAGCCAGCCAGTTTGCCCACCGTCTCATAAGCTTTGCGGCTGTCCGTGGAAACCTTGAAGGAGCTCATAACCTCTTGAGGAAGAGGCTTTAGTTGCACGCCAGCCCCGTAAGTGGACTCCTCGCGCGACTTCAGAGCCTCCTGCAACGATTTCTCTCTCGCTTGCTTGCTGGCGGCTTGCTGCGCCAAGACTTTTTCAAGCTCCTGTCCCGCCGCCTGATTGGTGGGATCGATGCTGACTGCTTTCTGGAATTCTCCCGAGGCTTCGTCCGGACGGCCGGCGGCCAGAAGCGACTGTCCCTTCTTGAGGTGGAATGCGGACGCTTGCTGGCGCGCGACTTTCTCATGAATCAGGTAGTGGGCATTCTCAGGCTCAGCCTGTAGCGCCTTCTGGTAATCGATTAAAGCCGTGTCCCAGTCTTTGCGCAGCTCTGCCTTTCGCGCATCGCGAAAAACCGAACTGCCGCCGGCGCACCCCAGGCACACGCTCACTACGATCAATGCCCCTACCAGACGAATGTTCAGACACACGTTCGCCTCCCGCATCGCGCCTCTCTCAAAACCCACTCTTCCCGCAGTAACATCCATTATCGCTCACCTCCAAGCCCAACGCAAGGACACACGTATTGGAAACTGGAAAGTGAGGGTTCGGCCGGGCGCGCACGAGTTTCAGTTTTCCAGCCTTGAATTTCGGGCGCTACCAGTGCCGTTCCAACTATTTCGACCTAGCTTCTCGGGGCCGTCCCGATTATGGGGCGAAACAGAACGTACGTGTTGAACATAGGCCTAATAAGTTGGAACGGCCCCAGTTTCCAGTTTCTATTTTCGAGTTTCTGTTTCATTCAACATCGATGCAGGATTTGACTCCAACGATGCCCCCATTCGATTCCTGATTTTCGACCGCTGGGTCCGTCCCCTGACGGATTGTCGATTGCCAACTGGCAGGTTTCGAGTTTCGAATTTCCAGTTTCCAATTTCCATTTTCCAGTTTCTAGTTTCCAGCCCTGTGGTAGAATATCGCCGCCACAAGAGAGGAGGCCGCCATGGCGAAGGTTCTACGCTGCTCCGATGTTGGAATGAACTGCCCCGCCGAAATTCGCGCCGAGACTGAAGAAGAACTGATGCGCCTCGCCGCCGAACATGCGGAGAAGGATCACGGCATTGCCGCCGCCAATATTCCTCCTTCCATTCTTGCCATGGTCAAGGCCGCAATCAAAGACGAGTAAAGCTAGAAATTAGAAACTTGAAATTGGAAACTAGAAACGGGAAAGGGGCGTTTCGCACCCTGTTTTCAGGGTAGTTTCCAATTTCTAATTTCCAGTTTCCGGTTTAGACTAATCCGCATGAGCGCTTGGCTCGTTCCCGGCCTCTGGCTGGAAAACCGAATGTTGGCCCAGTTCTGGCAGAATCTCCAGCTCGCCGTGCAAAGGGACGACGTGTTGGTGGTGAGCGTGATTTTTCTCGTCGCCACGGCGATTCTGGCGGGACTGGCGCGCAGCAAGCGCACGCAAGTTCGGTCTGCATTCTCTCTGTTCGCCGCCTCCCTCTTTTTGATCGTGCTCTCGGCCGCGCCTGCGACCTTTGGCTGGCCGGCCGCCGCCAAATCCCTGCGCGCCGTCGGGTTGTTGCTGGGCGGTTTTGCCATCATTAAGCTGGCCAGCCTTTACCTCTTCGACACCATTCTGCCGTTCACGCCGTTTTGTCCGTCGAAAGTTGTCCAAGACATTCTGGTGGCGATTGGGTACGCGGGCGTAGGCCTGTGGCTGCTTTCGCGCATTGGGGTCACGCTCTCCGGCATTGTCACCACATCAGCCGTCATGACGGCGGTGATCGTCTTCTCGCTACAGGACAGCCTGTCAAACATCCTGGGCGGGCTCGTCTTGCACATGGAGCGGGCCCTTAACGTCGGCGACTGGGTGAAGATCGATCAAACCTCGGGCCAGATCAAGCAAGTGACGTGGCGCTACGTCGCCATCGAGACGCGCAACTGGGACACGGTCATCATCCCCAACAGCGTGCTGATGAAGTCGCAAGTGCTCGTGGCCGGGCGGCGGTCTGGCCAACCGCTCCAGGAGCGCCGATGGCTTTACTTCAACGTGGATTTTCGCGTGCCGCCCACGGAAGTCATCCGCGTGGTGACCGAGGCGCTTCAAGCTGATCCGGTGGAAGGAGCGGCCGCCGACCCGAAGCCCAACTGCCTGCTGATGGAATTCAAAGAGAGTTACTGCCTGTACGCGGTCCGCTACTGGCTGGCCGATTTGGCAAAGGACGATCCCACGGATTCGCTGGTTCGCACGCGCATCTACTTTGCCCTCCAGCGCGCCGGCATCCCGCTCTCCGTGCCTGCTTACACGACCTTTGTTGAAGCGCGCGACCAGGAGCGACAAAAGCTCCACCACGAGCGCGAAATCCAGCAGCGCCTCGTTGCTCTCAATCTGGCCCGCGTGGAGCTTTTCCAGACTATGAACGAAGAGGAGCGCCGCAAGCTGGTCGAGCGGCTGCGCTTTACCCCCTTTACCAAAGGGGAAGTGATGACCCGCCAGGGCGCCGAGGCCCACTGGCTTTACATTCTCACCAAGGGTTCCGCGGAAGTCGTAGTGTCATTGGACGGTGGTGAGCACAAACAAGTCTCGATGCTGCGCGCCGGCGATTTCTTCGGGGAAATGTCGCTGCTCACGGGCGCGCCACGCACGGCTACTGTCCGGGCGCTGGAAGACGCCGAATGCTATCGCCTGGACCGGGACGCCTTCAACGACATCCTGCGCGATCGCCCCGAGATCACTCAGCATCTCTCCGAAGTTCTTGCCCGCCGTCAAGTGGAGCTTGAAGCCGTCCGCCACGATCTGGATGCCGCCGCCCAGGCGAAAATGATGCAGCACCAGCAACGAAGTATTTTCGACAGAATCTACAAGATGTTCGGACTCAGCCACACAACCAAAGAAGCAGGCAGCCGGCAGTAAGCAGAAGGCAGAGCCGGTTGTACGTGGTCCGCTCTCCTTAGCTACGAACAGTTCGTCTGTCCGTCAGTACGTCAGTTTGTCAGTTACTGAAGAACTGAAATGCTGACCTACTGACAGACCGAGGACAACGACGGACAAGTGACAGAGGGCAAGCCTTCTGCCTTCTGCCTACTGCCTACTGCCTTCTGCCCTGTAGTCCAACTCCGAAACAATTGCCTGATTGTCCCGCCAATTCGGCTGCACCTTCACAAAGAGTTCGAGAAAGACCTTGGGTGGAAACAGTCTCTCCAATTCCACGCGCGCTGCCGTCCCGATCTCCTTGATGCGGTGGCCGCCGGCGCCAATCACGATGGGCTTCTGCGATTCCTTTTCCACCACGATGGTGGAGTAAATTCGCGTGATGGTTTCCGATTCCTTGAAGTCATCGATCAGGACCGCAGTCACATAGGGCAATTCCTGCTGAGTCTGTTGGATCACCTTCTCGCGGATAATCTCGCCTGCCAGAAAACGCTCGGGTTGGTCGGTGTAAGTGTCGGGCGGGAAGAACTCCGGCCCTTCCGGCAGGAGTTTGACAACGATCTCCAGCAATTCCGCCAGCCCATCGCCGGTGCGCGCGGAAATGGGAATGATTTCCTCGAATGAATAGAGCTTCGAGTAACGGTCCATGAGCGGCAGCAGGCTGGGCTTGGCGACGCGGTCGATCTTGTTCAGCAACAGAATGGTGGTTGGCGAGTACTGCCGAATCAGCTCGATGGCGAACTCGTCGCCCCTCCCGAATTTGGCCGTCGCGTCCACAATCAACAAAGCAAGGTCGCGATCTTCGAGCGCCGCGCGCACAAATCTCATCATCTGGTTATTGAGCCGCGAAAGGGGTTTGTGAATGCCCGGAGTGTCCATGAACACAATTTGGGCGCCCGGGCGGTTCGCGACGCCCAGAATTCGGTTGCGCGTAGTCTGCGGAACGGCGGTGACAATCGAAACCTTCTCACCCACCAAGGCGTTGATCAGCGTGCTCTTTCCAGCATTCGGCCGTCCGACAATGGCGACGAAGCCGGACTTGTGCGGCTGGAGATCATCTGCCACTGTTAACTCTCAAACGAACTCCGAAAAAATGGAAATGGGTCATGGCAGATTGCAAATGGTGCATGGCCAAGGCTCACCCGCCTTTCAGCATCGGAAAAACCTTCAACACCAAGCCACCGAGTCACAAAGAAGGCTCTTGATAAAAAGACTTTTTGGTGTCTTCGTGCCTTGGTGTTTCATCTTCCTGCCTCTTGCCATTTCCCATTTCCCATTTGACTTGTCCTGTATTTTCGCACTACTTTCCAGATTCTGCGAGGCGTGTTGCCTTCTGCCTTCTGCCTTCTGCCTCCTGCCTTCTGCCTTTTGCCTTCTGCCTTCTGCCGTTACGGGACGTTTGGTTCGGCATGAGCGGGAGCGGGCGCGGGCGTGGCCGGCGACATAGTGAGGCGAACCTTCAAAACGGTTCGCTGGTCGGCTTCCAAGACTTCAAAGGTGAGGCCGCCTTTCTTCACCTTTTCGCCGCGCGTGGGAACGTGGCCGAGCTCAGTCGTGATTAGCCCAGCCACGGTCGAGTAATCCTGAGTCTCAAAGTCCACGTTCAACTGGTCGGCCACCCGGGCAAGCTCGGTGTTGCCGGCTACGACATAAGTGTTTTGAGACACTCTCACAATGTCGTGCGCGTGCGGTTCTACTTCGTCGCGGATTTCACCCACAATCTCTTCCAGTAAGTCTTCAATCGTGACCAGCCCCGAGACGCTGCCGTATTCATCGATGACAATGGCAAGCTGAGTCGTAGATTGTTGCAGTTCCTTCAAGAGGTCTTGCACGGGCTTAGTCTCCGGAACGAAAGGCACAGGGCGAATCAACGACCGAAGCGTGGCTTTCGTCTGCTCCTCGGGAGGCAGTTCCATCAGGCTCTGCATGCTTACGTAACCTTCCACATGGTCGAGTTGCCCTGCGTAGACGGGATAGCGCGTTTGTCTTTTTTCACGAAAGAGCGCGCGCAGGTCGTCAATGGAAGAATTGATTTCGATGGCGGCGATTTCCGGACGCGGCGTCATCACTTCCCGCACGACCTTCTCCGTGAACTCCACCACCGATTGCAGCATCTCGCCCTCGCCCTTGTCGATCAAGCCTTCCTTTTCGCCCACCTCAATGAGCTCCTGGAATTCCTCCTGCGGGCTCGGAGGCTCGGCTTTCTCTTCGACCGGCTCCAGTAGACGTCGGATGGTGGTCGAGATCAGGACTGGAAAAGTCAGCGGCAGCGCGAAGAAGATGACCAGGTGAAGGACGGGCATCCATTCACTCAAAATCACTTCCGGCTCATCGTGGCGGGCCACCAGGCTGAACGGAATCAACTGGTCGAAAAGCGCGATCACACCCAGAACGATCAACAAGGAGATGGCCAAGTCGGCTGCCAGATGTTCGGGTTGATTCCATACCAGAAGACCCGTGAGGCCGACCGAGAAAAGCGCCATCGCCGCGCCGTGCAGCGCCGAGAGCGAAACGCCAACGCGCTCTCGGTCCGCCTGCACGCGGCGTCCCGCGTTTTCCTGGAAAAGGACGCGGCCGGCAACCGGACTGAGCCGGCGCATAAGCAGACGCAGGTATGAGCACACGGCGCTCACACCGATGAGAGCCAGGAGGCCGACGATCCAGATGACAGTTAGCGCCATCGACATATCTTGAATTTTGGAGTACGTCAGTTCGTCAGTACTTCAGTGTGTCAGTTACTGAATAGCTGAAAGACTGACAGACTGACGCACTTTCTTACAAATCGTTACGTTCTTAGCCGCGCGCGCAAATCATGCTCCAGCGCGACCATCTCGCCATGGTCGGTAGTGTGATCGTACCCCAACAAGTGCAAAACGCCGTGAAGAATCAGCCAACGGATCTCGCGCATGATCGAATGGCCTTCGGCGCGAGCATTGCGCCTCGCGGTCGGCGCGGAGATCACGATATCACCCAGAAAGTTCTGAAATTCCAAACTGGAAACTGGAAACTGGAAATTGGAAACTGGGGACTCCAGATTTGAAACTCGGCCGCCCAGACGCTCTGGGCTCTTTTTGAATTTCCAATTTCCGATTTCCAGGTTCGGCTTCACCAGTTTCCAATTTCCATTTTCTAGTTTCCAGTTGTCGCGCCAAGGGAACGAAAGCACATCCGTGCGCCGCGCTTTGCCGCGAAAGGTTTTGTTGAGCCGCCCGATGTCGCGGTCGCCCACAAAGCAAACGTTGAAGTCGCGCCGCCCCAATCGTAGACTTCTCCGCAACCTGCGCACAAAATCGCGCGCGGCAGCTAGGTCAACCCAGATTTCGCCTTGTCGATTCACCACCATGGAGAAAAGTAAGCAGTAAGCAGAATGCAGTAGGCAGCAAAGAACAGAAGGCACTAGGCAGTAAGCAGTAGGCAGTCAAAAAAATCTGCGAAGGCGGATCTGCCTTCTGCCTTGGCCGAGCGCTCCGCCCTCGCGGAGCGGGGCCGCTCGGCCCTCCTATTGCCTACTGCCTTCTGTTCTCTGCGGCTCGGCGGCGCGCGACCGATCGAACTCCTCATAGGCCCGGATGATCTGTTGCACCAGGGTGTGGCGGACAACATCGCGCTCGGTGAAGTAGATGATGCTGATGCCCGTCACACGATGCACCACCTCGATGGCTTCGACCAATCCCGAGCGCCGACCGTTCGGCAAATCCACCTGGGTGACGTCGCCCGTCACTACCGCCTTGGAATTGAATCCCAGGCGAGTCAGGAACATTTTCATCTGCTCGCTGGTAGTATTCTGCGCCTCGTCGAGAATCACAAACGCGTCGTTCAAGGTTCGCCCGCGCATGAACGCAATGGGCGCAATCTCGATGATGTCCTTTTCCAGATAGCGCTCCACGCGGTCAGGATCGAGCACATCGTAGAGCGCGTCGTAAAGCGGGCGCAGATAGGGATTAATCTTGTCCTGAAGGGTGCCGGGCAGAAAGCCGAGGCGCTCCCCCGCCTCCACCGCCGGACGAGCCAGGATGATGCGGCTCACTTCTTTCGTGAGCAGCGCGTCCACGGCCATGGCCACTGCCAGGTACGTCTTGCCGGTGCCCGAGGGCCCAATGCCGAACACCATGTCGTACTTCTCGATGGCGTCCACGTAGCGACGCTGGTTCAGACTCTTGGGCGAGATGGTCTTCTTCCCGAACGTCCGCGCCCGGCCTGCTTCGACTAACCCTTTGAGAGTCGCGGTCGGGTCTTCGCAAAGAATGCGCAGGTAGGATTGCACCTCGGACGGCGCAAACCGCGTGCCGCGTTCCGTGAGCTCGGCGTATTCTTCCACCAAACGCTGAGCGCGATTCACGTCGCTCTCCGCGCCCTCGATTTCCAACCTTTCGTCGCTCAGGTGCGTGGAAACCTGCATGCACCGCTCGAGCAATTTCAAGTTTTCGTCAAATGTCCCGAAAAGCTCCTCCACGCCCTTCTCAAGCTTGACACTGGCTTTCATCTAGACCCCACACGTTGATGGATTCCTGCCGCCGGAAGAAACATAAGACCGATTAGAAATGATACGGGGGAAATTTCGCCGCTGCGCGGTATTCGAATGTGATCATCGGGTCAAATGCAGCATAGCCCGGCAGAAAGGCGAAGTCAAGGGCGCCGCTGTCCGTCTCGATGGTAGGGGCGTGCCTTGGTGTCGCCTGCATCCACCATGCACCTCATTTACAGCTTTCCCAAAGGGCTGTAGACTTCAGCGTTCAAGAACTGTGGCGACTGAAGAGTAGTTAGTGGCTGGCGAAAAATAAAAGGAAATTGTTCATCAGTTCCGCAACGCCGGCCTGCTGACCACTCGCCACTGGCCACTGCTTCTGTGAAGGGAGCACAAGATATGCGGGGACAGATCAACCGAAGAAGATTTCTGAAGACGGGGAGTCTGGTTGCGGGCGGAAGTTGGCTGGTGGACGGTGCGCGCGTGCACGTCTTGGCCGAGGAAGCTGCGCAAGAAACGCCACGGGCCGCCAACGACCAAATCCAACTCGCTCTCATTGGGGCGGGCGGCCAAGGCCAGTATGACACCGAGGTGGCGCTCGAGGTGCCCGGAGTGCGGCTGGTCGCGGCGGCCGACTGCTACGACGGCAGACTGACACATTGCCGCGAGCTGTGGGGCGACACCATACTGACCACTCGCGATTATCACGAGATTCTGGCGCGTTCGGACGTCGACGCCGTGCTGATCGCCACTCCCGACCATTGGCACAAGCAGGCGGCCGTTGACGCGATGAACGCCGGGAAAGATGTGTACCTCGAGAAGCCGATGATTCACGTTTACGGCGATGGGCCGGAGATCATCGAGACGGCTCGCAAGACCGGACGAATCCTTCAGGTGGGCAGCCAGCGCGTCAGCTCGATGATTTACAGAAAGGCCAAGCAATTAATCGAGTCCGGCGCGATTGGCCAGATCATCGTCATTAACGCATGGTGGGACCGCAATCCCAACTATCCGGTGGGTGCTTTCGACTTTTCCATTCCGCCCGATGCTTCAACGGAAACAATTGATTGGCCGCGATTCCTGGGCACGGCTCCCAAGGTGCCCTTCAACGCCGAGCACTTTTTTCAGTGGCGCAAGTGGAAAGCCTATGGCAGCGGCGTGGCCGGCGATCTATTCGTGCACCTGTTCAGCGGCACACACTTCATCACCACCTCGCACGGCCCGACCCGCGCCATGGCCACGGGCGGACTCCGCTACTGGAAAGACGGCCGCGATGTGCCCGACGTCTTGTTGGGACTGTTCGATTATCCCCAGGGATTCAATCTCCACCTGCGCGTGAACTTCGTGAATGGCGCACCGGAAAACGAAGGGTTCATTTTTACCGGATCGGAGGGCACTCTGCAAATTGGCGCAGACGGAGTCAGCGTCTCTCGCGCGCCACGCGAACCGGCGCCTGACCATAACATCGAGTCCTGGGCCAAGGCGACACAGGAACAATTCCTGACCGAGTTCAAGAAGAAATATCCGCCCGCCCATCCGACAAGCGATCCGCCGCTCGCTGAAGAACGCTATGTAGCTCCGCCCGACTACAACGATAGCTACGATCACTTTAAGAATTTCTTTGACGCCGTGCGGACGCGGCGGCCCGTGGTCGAAGAACCGGTGTTCGGGTTCCGCGCCGCCGGCGCTGCCTTGCTGGCCAACGTGAGCTACGAACAGGGCAAGGTCGTTCGATGGGACCCGGAGAAGATGAAGCTTGCCTGATGCGGCGGCGTCACATGTTTAAGCGCGGTACCACGATCCCAACGCCGCACCGATCGGCCCGTCGCATTCAGCCCGGCTCAAGCTACCGGAACGACCACCACAACGCCACCGTGCTCAGGAACAGCAGTACGCCCCAAGTTCGGTAGTCGCGGAGTTTGGTCCAGGGTTGGTGGAAGCGTTGAAAGACGTTGTTGCGAACCTTCTCGGGATCAGGCGGCGTGGTGGCTAAGCTGACTCCGATCATGACCAGTGCCGAAATAATCCAAACCAGCAAGGCTCGATGGAGGAAAGAGCGGAGATAAGGATGTGAGAGTATCCACAGGGACCAATGCATCGCCTGATCGAGGAAACACACAACTCCGGCGCCGAACCCGAACAGCACGGCCGTGACCGCGCCCTTCGTGGTGCCCCGCTTCCACAACAGTCCGACGAAAATCGCCGCCGCCATAGGGACCGAGAGATACGCCGAAATATTTTGCAAATAGAACCAGATGGTCACTGAGAGGCCGACGAGCGGCGCAGCCAGCACGCCCAAGCCGGCCATCAACACGGTGACCCAGCGGCCGATCACCACCTGGCGTTGTTCGCTGAGGGTCGGCCGAAACCGCAGAACAAAATCCCTCACCACCAGCGTGGCGCTGGAGTTGTAGCAGGCGCTCATCGACGACATCAGAATCGCGATCAGCCCCGCCAGAACTAATCCGCGCAAACCCACGGGCAGCAATCCGGCCACGAGCCGCGGGTAGGCGCTGTCATAAGTCTTCAAGTTTGGGTAGAGCACTCCGGCGATCACACCGGGAAGAACCAGGGTGAACGGAACGAGGAGCTTTAGAAACCCGGCAAAGACGGCCCCTCGCTGGCCATCCGAGATCGTCCGTGCGCCGAGCACCCTCTGAACGTTGGTCTGGTCCATGCACCAGTAGAACATTCCGGCCAAAACGTTCCCGATGAGAAAGCCCGTGATGGGCAGCTCGCTATCGAGCGGCTTCACCATCTCGATTTTGGCGTGCGGAATCTGGGCAACCAGCGAGTGCCAGCCGCCAACCTTGGCCAATCCCACCACGGTCAGAACGATGCTGCTCAGAATGAGCCACGATCCTTGGGCCATGTCCGCGTAGACCACGGCGCGCAGCCCGCCCTTCATCGTGTAAAGCGCGGTGAAGGCCGACATCGCGATCATCACCCAGGTTTGATTCCATCCCAGCAACACGGCGAAGAGTAGCGACCCCGCCCAGAGGTCGATCGCATTCTTGGTCAGCACATTGATCAGCAGCAGATTCGCGGACAGCAGCGCGCGCATGCTCCATCCGAACCGCCGTTCCAGAAACTCGGGAATGGTGAAAATCTTGCTGCGCAGGTAGAGCGGCGCGAAAAGGCTCGCCAGAATGATAAGGTCCCAGGCGCCCATCCATTCATAGCCACCGGCCACAAGGCCGATGCGGTAGCCATCGCCGGCCATGCCAATCACGTGCTCGGCTGAAATGTTCGAGGCGAACAGGGACATTCCGACGAACGGCCAGGCCAAGTCGCGCCCCGCCAGAAAATAGTCGGTGCCCGAGCCCTTTTTGCCGACGGCTCGGAGCACCGCAGCCACCACCAGGAGGAGGCTGACGAAAATGACGGCCGCGTCCACGATGTTCAGCATCGGAGCCTCGGGCTCGAATAGGGCGTGCCATTGTACAGCGAACAGGGCGCCAAAGAACACGTGGCTGGGTCTGGTTAAGAAGTCACCGCTCGGCGGGAGTGCCCTTCATCGAATACACAAACTGTTTGATCTCCGACCGCTGCTTATCAACGTCCGCCAAATGCTGCTCATATAATTGGTGGTGAAGCTGGAACTCTTTCTGAGCGAGGTCCTTTTGTCCCAGGCGAGTGTAAGCCTGTCCCAGCCTGAAGTGAGCATCGGGCACATTCGGGGAGAGCCTCAGCGCCTCCTGATACTCGGGCACAGCGTCCGCGTATTTACGGCGCTGGGAGTGAAGATTTCCAAGCTGGAGATGTGCGTCAGCGGAAGAAGGATCGAGGGCGACAGCCTTTTTCAACAGAGATTCGACTTGATCGAGGTACTCAGACGAAGTTTCCGACCGCTTTCCTTTCCACAAGCTCATGGCGTAGTAAAAGGCCGCCTGCGAATCGCGAGGGCGAAGTTCGGCCAAGCGGCGGAAGCGCTCAATCACCTCATCGGCTTGGCTTGGCGAGCGGTCGTACGCCTTGCTCAAGAAATAGTAGGCGCGCAGGTCAGAGGGGTCCAGGTCCGTCGCTCGCAACAGCGATTTCACCGCGTCGTCAAAACTGCCGTGTAGATCAAGGGCAAGACCCAGTCCGACGGTGAGCCGAGCGGAATTGGGAAAACGTTTCAGGCCCTGGGAGAAAACCTCAATCGCGGGTTCGGGAGTTTGATGAACCAGAAGTTCGCTGCCCCAATCGAACAGATTGGACTCGCTTGGATCCATATGCGCCGCCCTCTCGTATTCGTTGACGGCAGCCACATAATTCTTTGCCTTTTCTTCAACCCCGGCCAGCAGGTTGTGCAGTTCGGCGGTGTCTTTTTGCTTCAGAAGCGCCTGAATCTGTCGCCGGGCCTCCGGCAGCCGGCCTGTTTCCTCAAAGGCTAGGGCCAGATCGTAACCGTTGTCATAGGATGCGGGATTTTCACCCTGGGCCTTCTGAAAGTATGGAATAGCTGCCGCGATCTTGCCCAAGCGCACGTAGAACTCGCCCAGGTTGTGATTGGCGTCGAAACTCTCCGGCTCGAGTTCGACCCCCTTCTTGAATTCCTTCTCGGCCAATTCCAATTTTCCTAATCGCGCCAGATTGGTGGCCAAGTTGTTGCGAGCGGGCCCGGACCTCGGCCGCAGGCGCACGGCTCGCTCGAGTGGAGCGCTTGCCTTTTCCTCCTGGCCCTCGGCCGAATAAACCAGCCCCAGCAGTTCCTGAACGTCAAAATTGTTGGGCAGAGCTTTGACGAGTGATTCAAGCTCCTGCCGCGCGGCGGCGTACTGGCCGGAATTGTAATGTGCGACTGCGGATTGAAACTTGCGGTCGAGCGCATCAGTCCCCGTCTGGCCTGCCCAGGCGAACAATACTGCGTGAAGAAGCAGAGTTGCCACTGGCCAGCGGAACGCGAACATGACCGCTTCATCTTAGCACGGCCCTGCGGCGCACAGAGGGATCTCAACGGGGAGGTATCAGACCTTCTTCGGGCGGCTTCCCGTCAGGGCTTGGCGGGGTGTTTTGCGACGGCCGGAGGGTGAAAAGCAGGGGCGCTTTCTTGGAAGCGCCCCTGCATCTGGTTGCCCAGTCTGTCTAGAAGAGAAGCTTCAAGGCAAACTGGATCTGACGCGAGTCTTGGTAGGGGAAGCGCGTTGCGCCACTCTTCCCAAAGTTGCCGCTGAGGAAGTCACCCGAGCCCGCTAAGGCTACGACGCCGTTCCCGCCCAAGTTTGGCGGCATGAACGTGGGGTGGTTGAGGATGTTGAAGAACTCGCTCCGGAATTGGAGCTTGAACCTCTCGCTCAACTGAAAGTCCTTAAACACCGAATAGTCGAGCCGTCCAATGCCGGGGCCTCTGATTTGCGTCGGCGCCCCGCCCAAGAGGCCAAGACCCGTTTCGGGCACGCAACCCGCGGGCTTACCAGTATCAGGGTTGCAAGGCTGAGTGAAGACCGCCGCGTTCCACATCCCGTTAGGCGCCTCCTTGCCTGTATAACGGTTCCCAGGAAGGAGGAGCGCGTTGCACCCCAAACCATTCGTTGTTCCGGTATCGCAGCCAATGGTCGCAGGCTGACCACCTTCCAGTGTGGCGTTCCAATTCATGCTCCAGCCGCCAAAAACCTGTTTTTCAACTCCAGTGGCGCTGGAGAGGAATTGTTTTCCGGGACCAAAGGGAAGCTCATATCCACCGCTGAAGTGAAAGACATTGGTAATATCGAAGTCTGCCAGTCGGTAATCGAACTGGATTCCGCAGCCGGCCATGGTGGGGCAGCGATAACCTTCCCCAACCCCTCCATTGAGGAGGTCTCCGGCATCGCTCCGGACCTTCGAAAACGTGTAGGTTCCCAGGAAATTCAAACCTTTCGCATAGTGCTTTTCGACTGAGAGCTGGAGACTGTCGTAGTAACTGGATCCTTCCGTCGCCGCGTAGCTGCTGCCTTGGGCGAAGTCCGGGTATTCAAGGACCTTGCTGCCGGACGGCGCGATGATTTGGTTGACGTTGTTGGAGCCGGGGAACGACTCGATGTGGCGAGCGCTGTTCCCCACGTAGCCCAACGATACCGTGGTGGACGGCGTTAGTTCATACTGGAATGTCAGGTTCCAGCCCTCCGTGTAGGGAGTTTGGTAATTATACTGAATGCCTCGCATGGTCAGGCCGGACGCCCCGACTACGCCCGGCTGGAGAGGTGTACAACTGAAGCCCGCTTCAAAGGTATAGTTATTGGCGCAGTTGGTTCCGGCGAAGCTGGAATAGGTAGCGGAGTTAATCGGCGTTTGGTCATTCTGATTGAAGAAGGAGAAGCCGAACTGGAAGGGATAGTTCTCGCCGATGTTGGGCGAATAGCCGCGGTTTTCAAACCCGTTGTAGAACAGGCCGAACCCGCCGCGCATGACCAGCTTCGGCGTCCATTGATACGCGAATCCAATTCGCGGCCCGAAATTGGTTTTTTGCGAGGTGCCCAGACTCTGGTTATCAGTATACACAACGCTGATATTGTCTTTGGCTGTCAAGGCCTGAAAGCTTGGGGACAAGACGTCACTCTTCCGGTTGGAGGGAATCAGATACTGGGCGGCGGCACTCCCCACGCCCGGAACGAAGTTGGCTTGGCCGCCGAAGTGCTCAAACGTCTGGCCGAAATACTCCCAACGGAGTCCAAGGTTCAGGGTCAGTTTGGGACTTGCCTTCCAATCGTCTTCGAAATAGCCACCCCAGTAGTTCTTGCCGTCATCCGTCAGGGCGATGTTGGAGACGTAGACCGCGTCGGCTCCGCCCAGGTTGGGGACGCAAGTAGGAACCGTCGCGGGGCATGACGCCTCGGGCATTATGAGCATTTGAGCTCGACCGGCGTTTTCCGATGACCCCCCTGGAATCCTCGTATAGTTCCCGTCAAAATTGAACTGTCCGTGCGACCAGGGCGGTTGAAGGGTGGAGTACTTCACTCGTTGGTATTCTATGCCTCCCTTGAACGTGTGCTTTCCGTATATCTTAGTCAAATTGTCCGCCACCTGGTTGGTCTGAGTCACCTCATCCGACGGCAGAAAATTGTTGCTGCCCAACGTGTTCAAACCGTTGATGCCGAACGCGGGCAGGCCGCCGTTGAGGGTGACCTGGGGGATGTCCTGGACTCCATACTGGGCAGGAATTCCCATTTGGCTGGAGACGGGCCCGGTGCGCGACGTACCGATGCGGTTGAACCCTAACCGCGCCTCGTTCACCGTGGTCGGCGAGAACGTGTGGGTCCACGACACGGCTCCCAGGATGGTAGCTGCGGTCTGATCGCCTTGCTGGAAAGCCCCGCCATCGGCGATCCCCGCGAACGGACCCGGGATGTACTGGGGATCATCCACCCAACTGAAGGTGGAGAATATCTGGTTCTTGTCGCCCGCGTTTATGTCAACCCGCGTGTCGAACGCGTTGCGATGTTCGTTCAGCATGGGCGAGCTCACATAGTTCTCGAAGAGGTTCCCGTTGGTGGGTGTGGGGAAGACGTTCATGAGCTTAATCGCGTTGGGATCAAGCCGACCGGCGGGAAGGTGGTTAAGTAGGGCCAGCCAAGGGGCGGCGTTAAAGTTGGTGACGCCCGTCAAGACCTGCGGTGTAGCAAAAATGGGATCGCGGGCAAAGCCCGTCGACAGCGCAGTCAGGCCCGTAACGGGATCCACTACACCTTTGGTGATCGCTCGGGTGGTCGCGGGATCAAATATCGTTCCGTAGGGTGTTACGCGCCCGAGGGCATCAGTGTCCGGCTGGTTGCTATTCCCAGAAGGCGGCTGGAGGGCGATCAGGTCTGACAGATCCGTATAGCCGCTGGTGCGCTCAGCCGCGGTCGGAACACCGGAGGTGAAAACCGTCCCCTGTAAGCGGCGCAGGCCTTCGTAGTCGCCGAAGAAGAAGACTTTGTTCCGGCCATTAATCACGTGGGGAATCACGACCGGACCGCCGATGCTGAAGCCAAACTGGTTCTGCCGGTACTCGCCCTTCTGGATGTTTCCGGCGTCTTCAAACCAGTCCGCGGCGTCGAGTGCGTCGTTACGGAGATAGTCCCACGCGGTTCCGTGGATACTGTTGGTCCCGGACTTGATCGTGGCGTTCAGGATGGCGCCGCCGGCGCGCCCTAAACTCGCGCTGTAGTCGGAGGTCTGCACCTTGAATTCCTGAATCGCATCGACCGGCGGAAGCACGACGAAATTCGTTCCGTTCAGGAAGTCCACGGTGTCCGAGTTGTTGTCAATGCCGTTCAGCAGATAGTTGTTCTGAGCGGGCCTCATGCCGTTGGCCGAGAAAGCTCCACTTTGCGCGTTGCCGCGCGTGTCGGCTTCCGGCGTGTTGACGCCTGCCGCCAGTTGGGCGAGGAAAGTGAAATTCCTCCCATTCAATGGCAAGTCGTTTACGGCACGTGAATTGACCACTTGACCCACCGAGGCGTTTTGGGTTTGAAGGGCCGGAGGCGCTGCCGTCACCTCAATGGTTTGGGTAACCACGCCCGGCGTGAGCGTCAGGTCAACCACCTGTTGCTGCTGAATATTCAGCGTGATGTGGGGTTGAACAGCCTTCGCGAATCCGGTAGCTTCAGCGCTTACCGAGTAAATGCCGATCCTGAGCGGCGTAAAATTATAGCTGCCGTCAGATCCGGTAGAAGTAGAGAGGGACAGAGATGTGCCCTCATTCGTGATCGTGACCTTCGCTCCCGGAATCACGGCGCCAGACTGGTCTTTGACCGTCCCGAGGATGGCGCCGGTGTCCACTTGCGCCACGAGCGCTTGGGCTGTCAAAAACGCAAACAAGGCCGCTGCGAGAAGTGAACCAAAAAGGCGGGACAAACTGCGCGTTGGCTTCATTCCTGATCTCCTTTGTTGAACAATCCGCCTGGTCAACATCCAGGGATTCATGTTTGGTAGAAAGTGGGCGATGTTCTCCGAGTCCCCAAGCCCCGACACAAGATGAGCGTTTGCGCAATCGCTTGCGTAAAACGCTTTACAAACTGGCATAATTGACTTAGCTTGTCAAGAGGAAAATTTAGAAAATGAAGGGAAAATTTGCGGGCAATAATATAAGAACCGGGCGACGCCTAATCAAGATCGATTACCTGATGCCGATCGTTGCTTTCGGATTCGAGACACGCTGCCTCGAAAGCGCAAACGGTCAGGGTTATAGGGCCCAGTATCCGCGGAATTGCAGCGCACCGCTAATATTATGGCTGTGAGGATCAAAAGGCATGGCACCCCAAATGAAGGACGTAGCGCACAAAGCGGGCGTCTCCGTGACCACCGTCTCCCACGTGATGAACAAGACGCGGTTCGTCACCCCTCAGACCCGACGGCGCGTTCTCGAAGTGATTCGCGAGCTCAGCTACCATAAGGATGCGCACGCGAGACGCCTGGCCCGTGGCAGCAGCGACTTTTTCGGCCTCATCGTTTCGGACATTGAGAATCCTTTTTTCCCTGAGGTCGTCAAGAGTTTCGAGTCCGCGGCGCTGGAGCGCGGACTTGATCTGCTGCTCTCCAACACCAACTACGATCCCAAGCGCACCGAGGCTGCGGTCCACAAAATGATCGAAAACAAGGTCCGAGGCGTCGCCATCATGACTTCGGAACTCCCGTTGGCGCTGGCGGAAGAGTTGACGGCAAATCAAGTGGCCGTCGTGTTCCTGGACGTTGGGGAGGTGGGGCCTTACGCAAGCAACATCCGCGTCAACTACTCCACCGGAATCTTCCAGGCGATCGAGCACCTGCATCAGCTCGGACACAAAGCGATGGCCTTTATTTCCGGCCCCCTGACGCTTCGCTCCGCCGTCACGCGCCGGGAAGCGTTCATCAGCGCCCTCCAGCGGCGTGGGCTGCCCTCCGACCACGTGTTGGAGGGCAATCACAAGGTGGACGGGGGCATTGCCGCAGCGGGCGCTCTCTTGAAGCACCAGCCCCTGCCCACAGCGATACTTTGCAGCAACGATTTGACTGCCATCGGCGTGATGAGCGCGCTTCGGGAAGCAGGCCTTCGCGTGCCGGAAGACATCTCGGTGGTCGGCTTCGACGATATCGCGCTGGCCCGACTCGCCTATCCTCCCCTGACCACTGTCAACCTCTCCCGCGACCGCTTGGGCCGGCTGGCCTTCGAGGCTCTCCATAATATCCTGCGCACCAAGAAGAGAACCGGCGCAGAGTACTCCGTGAAAACCCAGCTTGTGGTAAGGGACTCCACGGGGCTGGCGCGCGACCCGGCCGCGCCGGTTCGATTCGACCATGCCCAGCCTGCTGCTGAAACGGTTTTGATGGAACGTTGAGGATAACCCGTAGCGCCGGCAAGATGCCGGCACTACGGACTTTGGGCGATCATCGCCATCGCGGTCTGCAAAAACTGGCGGCGTTCCTCGGGCGAGAGTTTCCTCGGAGCAACCGCTTGGGTGCCGGTTTCAGGGCTATTGGTGAGCACTTGGCGGATCTTGTCAACGTTCAAGGCCCCGTGTGGAAACAGAGTGCTATAGCGATCCAGGGTTTCGCGGGCCCTCCCAATCTGGCCGGTTGCATAATAAAAGACGCCCAGGGCGGAATATCCGGTTTGCCACTCAGGCAGGAGATCGATCGTTCGGTTAAAGTATTTTGCTGCCTCGTCATTCTTCCCCTGAGCAACCGCCAAGACGCCGAATCCCCAGGAGAGCCGCCCGGAGTCGGGGGTGCGCGCCAAGCCACTGCGCAGAGCCTGCTCCGCTTGCGCCATCGCGCCCGATTGCAACTCAGCCAACGCGTATGAAAGGGTATACTCATCGTTGTCAGGATTTCTCTCGAGAGCTTCCTGGTACAGCTTCGCTGCTTCGCCAGTGCGACCAAGGTGTTGGAAGACGTCGGCCAGAAGGCTGACGTAAGCATCATCTTTCTGAGCCTCGGTTCCCATCTGTTGCAACACTTCGAGAGCCTGCGAGTATGCCCGCGACTTGAAATACGCCGTGGCCAAGTCGAACTTGGCATCGTCGGAGGAAGGATCGACAGCCAGCGCCATTTGGAAGTGTTGGATTGCCTCCGCATAGCGGCCATAGCGCGCCAGCAATACCCCCACGCCGACGGCGGTTCGCGAATCTCCGCCGCTGACCTTGTCAAGCTGCGCGACCGACTGAAGCGCCTCCTCGGCACGCCCGAGTTTGAGATAGGCCTCGGCCAAAAGATAGAAGTTGCTCGGCCGGTCAGGGTTGCGCTGAGCTTCGGTTCGCAACTCTTCGATGTCGAACTCGGCTCTGGCTTGCAGCGGCAACTCAGCCCGCTGACCTACCGATTCAAATAGATGCTGGAACGGATAGGGGCCGGACTTGGGGTCCTTCGACAGCGTTTCAAAAACTTTCATGTCCCGCTGCGCCGCCTCGCTCTGATGGAGGTTCCGCTCCGCTGTGGCCAGTTTGTAGTAGGCTTCGCCAGGCTGGGGCAAGAGCTCCGCGGCCCGGCGCAACAACGGCAAAGCCTCCGCATATTTCTTTTCCGACATCTTCACGCCCGCCATCTCGTAGAGGGCGGCGGCGTAGTTGGGATCCACTTCCAGCGCCTGGGCAAGATATTTTTCGGCTTCCACATAATGACCTTGCTTGTGTTCGATGTATCCCAAGTTGAAGAGGCACGGCGCATTTCGCGGGTCCTTCGCCAGGCCTTCATTGAAATACTTTTTGGCCTCGTCAAATTGCCCCTGATGGCGGTAACTCAGGCCCATGAACGCGTAAGAGCGCGCGGAGGGATCCAGGTCGATGAGCGTCTGGAATTCCTGATGCGCGCGATCGACCTTGCCGCCGGTGAAGTAACACTCGCCCAGTGCCGCGTGGAGGTCGGCGCGCCGAGGCGCAATCTTCACGCCTTCTTCAAGCACTTGGATGGCGTCTTCGAAGTAGTCCTGCAACATGCTCATCCTGGCCAAGAGAAAAATCACGTCAGTATTCTCGGGCGCGAGCTTGCGCGCTTCCACCAGCAGCTCCAGCGCCTGGACGTTTTTCCCCTGTTCGACGTTGGCCTGCGCCAGAAGGTAGAGTGTGTCCGCGGAATCGGGCTTGAGCTGGCGCGCCCTTTGGAGGACCTCCTCAGCCTTCGTGTTGTTGCCGGCCCTCAGGCAGGCCTGGCCCAGGTCGTGGAGAATCTCAAAGGTGCCGGGCTTTAGCGCGTCCGCGAGTTCGAATTCGTGAATCGCGTCGGGATACAGTTTTTGCGCGGCCAACAGAATTCCCAGGGTGAAGTGCGTGCGAACATCATTCTTTTCCCGGTCTGAAAGCAACTTTGCTAGTTCCAGCGCTTTCGATTTCTGGCCGGTAGCGAAATAAGCTTGAGTGAGGTTGAAGAGCACTTCGGAGTCTTGGGGCCGAACGCGACTGAAATAGACGATGGCCTGCCGAGGATCCTTCTTGCTAAAGAGAATGAGCCCCAGATTGTAGTTGGCCTCGCGGTCCACGGGGTGGTAGCGCAAGGTCTCGCGGAATTCCTTCTCGGCAAGCTCAATCTTCTTTTGCGCCAGATACGAGTTGCCCAAACTATTGAGCGTCCGCGCCGAGCGGGGATCAATCTTCAGGGCTTGCTCGAAAGCCTCCACCGCCTGAGCATAGTCCTGCTTCTGCGCGTAGACGATGCCAACGAGATCCAGGCCCTCGACGCTCCGCGGCGCATGCTTCAACCCCTCTTGCGCCTCTCGGAGAGCCGCATCGGGATTTCCCTGTCGAAGGAGCTTCTGCGCTTCCTCAAAGTGTGCGCCGGCGGTGGCTGAGTTTTGCGCCTGGCCATGTGCCGGCTGCACACCCGCCGCGAAGACGAGCGCCGCTGACACCACGCAAGAGGCAAGAGCTCTTCCTTTAACTCGCCACTTGCCACTTTTCACTTGCCACTGCCTTTCAACTTGCCACTTGCCACTTTCCACTTGCCACTCTCTCATACGATCTGGCTGAGCACTTGCTGCAAGTCCAGGGCGGAATTGGACTCGGTGCCGCGCGGCAGCGACGGCCCGATAGCCAATGCCTCAGTGTGGTCTTCGAACCAAACCAGGAACGACGCTTTGTCGGCGCCCGCAAGGCGCTGCTGATTTACCCACGTGAGATACGCGCCCATGTCCGCGTCGATCAGCGCACCTTGCGGATCGGCTTCCGGCTTGGGCGGCGCGGGGAATGAGCTCGCCCAAAAGGTGGGGAATATTCTCCTGACCTTCGGGCATGAAGGTCTCATCATCGCGAGCGCCGCCGCCGAACGTCACCACGACCGCTTTTCGGCTTCGCGGCAGCGCCATAGCGCGCAGCGGGCTGAAGCCGACTAGGGCGCTAGCCAGACTGGCGCCCGTCGCGGCGCACAGGAATTCGCGGCGGTTCAGGGATACCGCCTGGGCGCGCTCCCAGCTACTCGACGCGTACCGGAGTGGTGATACCAATCGAGCACCTGCACTCATCAAAGGATGCGACGCAAATTATACCATAGCGCCGTGAAGCGGCGTCTCGGCTAGCGATGTCCTGCCTCAGCCGCCTCTGAGCCCCTCGGCAGCCGTTCAAGACACCGGGCGCGAACGCCGATAAAGTCCTTGTGCCCGTCGAGACCCATCCGAACATGCTCTGGGCGCCGGCGAGAATGATCCTTGCCGCCGTTTCCTTGCTGCTGGTGACCGGCCAGATCCAGGGTTCTTCCCAGGCCCAGGTGCAAAGCAGCCTGCCGGTTCTCACCCAGATGGCTCAAATACGCAGACTCACGGCCAGCCAAGCCGGGCTTCGGTATCCCGTCGAAGTGCGTGGAGTCATCACCTATAACGTGCCAGCGTGGGGCGTGGCCTTTCTTCAGGATTCCACAGCAGGCATCTATATCTGGAGGAGCGCAGCGCTTGCAGACGTCCGCGCCGGTGACTTGGTGCAGGTCCGTGGTATTGCCGGCCCAGGGGAATTTGCGCCCGTGGTCGACCAGCCGCAAGTGCGCGTCCTGGGCCAAGCCCCGCTGCCCACCGCTCACCGCTATCACATCGAAGACCTGCTCACCGGCAAGCAGGACAGCCAGTGGGTCGAGGTACGGGGCATTGTGCGTTCAGTCGGGTTCGAGACCCGGCTTCCACCTGACATGCGGGAAGGCCCCCCGTCTCTCGTCCTAGCGATTGCAGGGGGCAACGACAAGGTCAAGGCCCGGATCGGGGGATTTCAGCGGGGCGCGAATTACGACTACCTGTTAGACGCCGCCGTTACGATCCAAGGGGCTTGCGGAACCCTGTTCAATGACAAGAGGCAGTTGGTCGGTGTCCAGCTCTTTGTTCCGAGCATCGACCAACTGCACGTAGAGGAAGCGGCGCCTCTTGACCCGTATGCGCTCCCGGTGTTGCCTACCAAAAGCTTGATGCAGTTCACGCCCGAAAAGGCGTCAGGCCACCGGACGAGAGTACAAGGCGTTGTGACTCTTGACGAGCCAGGGCGATTCCAGTTCGTTCAGGACGCATCCGGCGGAGTCGTGGTTTGGAGTCGTCAGACCACAGCGGTGGAGCTTGGAGACCGCGTCGATGCCGTCGGGTTCCCAACGGCGGGCCAGTACGCGCCCGTCCTGGAAGACGGCCAGTTTCGGAAGATCGGGCACGGAGCGGTGCCGACGCCCATTGACCTGACGGGAGCCACGAGCCCCACCGGCGGCCCGGGGGGAACCCCGCCCATTGCTGCCGCCCGAGATGCTCAACTGGTCAGAATTAAGGGACGGGTGATCGACGAATCGATTCGGGGCGGGGATTTCGTCCTAATGATGCAAGGGGAGGGTCTCACTTTCAGGGCTCTTCTCGAACATGAGGCCGCAGACAAGAACGTGCAGTCCATCCCGATTGGCAGCCGGCTCGAAGTGACGGGCGTGTGGTCGATAGAAACTGATGAATACCACCGGCCACTGGCCATTCGCGTCCTGCTCCGTACCGCGCGGGATGTCGTCGTACTCGAGCGGCCGTCGTGGTGGACAACTGGGCGAATCGCCTGGCTACTGGCCATATTGGGGGGAATCATCCTCTGGATTTCGGTGTGGGTAGCGGTTTTGCGGAGGCGGGTGGAGGAGCGAACGGAGACCCTCCTTGCCACTCTGGAGTCGACGGCAAGCGGGATTCTGGTGGTCAATTCCGCCGGCAAGATTGTTACTTACAACCGTAAATTCGCGGAGATGTGGGCCATCCCGGAGTCGATTCTGGCGTCGCGGGACGGCAAGCAAGCGCTGGATTTCGTCCTTTCTCAGTTGAAAGACCCCGAAGCATTTCTGACCAGGCTCCACGAGACCGATGCGGACCCTGAGGCGCCCCCCGAAGGTGTCATCGAATTCAACGATGGACGGATCTTCGAGCGGCATTCGGAGCCCCAGCGCGTCAACGGCAAGAATGTCGGACGGGTGTGGGGGTTCCGCGATGTCACCGAGCGCAGGCGCACGGAAGAGGCCTTGCGGTTGACGCAGTTTACTGTCGATCACGCCGCCATTGGGGTGGTCTGGGCTGATCCCGACGGCAGGATCCTCTATGCCAATGAAGCGGTCTCACAATCACTCGGCTATTCGCGCCAAGAATTGCTCTCAATGACCGTGCCGGATTTTAACGTGGAAATTTCTGCAAAGGACTGGTCGGGGTCATGGAGGAGTGTCAAGCAAGCAGGTTCCCTGACGTTTGAATCCCGTGAGCGCAGGAAGAACGGCGAAGTTTTCCCCGTTGACATAACACTCAACTACATGGAGTTCCAAGGCAAGGAGTTTGGGTGCGCTTTCTTGCGCGACATCACCGAGCGCAAACAGGCCGAAAGAGCGCTGGAAGAGCGAACGGCCTACCTGAACACCCTCATCGAAAACAGTCCATTGGCCATTGTCACCCTTGACATGCAGAACCGCGTTCAGATGTGCAACCCCGCCTTCGAGCGGCTTTTTCTCTACCATCGGCAGGAGATTGAGGGTGTCAATCTGGACGAAATCATCGCGCCGGCGGAATCGGTCAGGGAAGCCTCGGACTTGACTAGGCAATGCCTGAGCGGGATTGGCACATATACCACCAGCCGCCGCCGTCGCAAGGACGGTACGCTCGTAGACGTGGAAGTCTACGGCGTGCCCTTGGTGATGCACGAGGAGATAGTTGGGCAGTTTGCCCTCTACCAGGACATCAGCGCGCGCACCGAGGCGGAAGCGGCGCTGATCGAGGAAAGACACCTCCTCCGCACCCTCATGGACAACCTCCCGGACTATATCTATTTCAAGGATCGCGAAAGCCGCTTCACCCGGATTAATAGGGCACACGCAAAGGTGTTTGGGCTTGACGACCCCGCCCAGGCGATCGGCAAGACGGACTTCGACTTCTTTACCGCCGAACATGCCCAACCCGCCTTTGCCGACGAGCAGGAAATCATCAGAACTGGCCAGCCCTTGTTAGCGAAAGAGGAAAAGCAAACCTGGCCCGATGGCCGGGAGACCTGGGTCTCGACCACCAAAATGCCGCTGCCAGACGCCAATGGAAACATCATCGGAACCTTCGGCATCTCCCGAGACATCACCGCGCGGAAGAACGTCGAGGAAGCGTTAAGGGCATCCGAAGAGCGATACCGTGCCTTCTTTCAAAGCGCGGCGGAGGGGATCCTGGTTGCAGACATCGAGACCAAGAAGTTCATGTATGCCAATCCCGCCGTCTGCCGAATGTTGGGCTACACCGAAGAAGAATTCGTGCGCCTGGGCGTAAATGACATTCACCCCCCAGAGGATTTGGAGCGGGTGGTTGCCGAGTTCATGGCTCAGGCACGGGGCGAAAAAAAGACGGCGTCAGCCCTTCCGTGTCTGCGTAAAGACGGCACCAGGATTTACGCGGACATCACTAGCGCCCCGGTGCTGATCGATGGAAGACCATGCAACGTGGGTTTCCTTACCGACATCACCGAGCGCCAGCGGGCGGAGGAGGCGCTACGCGAGACCAATGAGTATCTTCAGAACCTGTTTAACTATGCGAATGCCCCCATCATCGTCTGGGATCCGCAATTCAGAATCACTCGTTTCAATCACGCCTTCGAGTCCTTGACCGGAAGGGGCGCTCAGGACGTCATTGGAAAGTCTCTTGACATTCTCTTTCCTCCCGATCGTGTAGAAAGCTCAATGAACCTCATCGGGAAAACGCTGGAGGGCGAACGGTGGGAGGCTGTCGAGATCAGCATTCTGCATCTCGACGGGTTTGTACGCGCCGTGCTCTGGAACTCAGCCACGATTTTCGCTCCTGACGGAAAAACCCCGTTGGCCACGATAGCGCAAGGCCACGATATCACCGAGCGCAAGCGGGCGGAGGAGGCGCTCCAGATAGAAAGGGACAATCTCAACGCCATCTTCGCTTCGGCGCCCATCGGAATGCTCCTGCTCAATGAGGAAACGGTGATTGTGGGTGCCAACGCCGAGTTGGCGGCCATGGTTCTCCGGAACCCCGCGGACATAATCAATCAACGGGTTGGCGCCGGGCTGGGCTGTAATCACAGCCACGAAACCGAAAAGGGATGCGGTTATTCCCAGGCTTGTCCAGTATGTCAACTGAGGGACAGCGTTAATAAGGTTCTATCATCCGGCACGCGGGTACATGGTTTGGAGATCCAGCCGACCCTGCTCATCGGTGGCCGGGAGGAACATCCTTGGTTGCGAGTGAGCACGGAGCCGGTCCTTCTCAATGGCCACAAACACGTGGTCGTGGCGATTGACAACATCACCGAGCGGAAGCAGGCCGAGGAAGCGCTGCGCGAAAGCGAGGAGCGGTTTCGGGCCATCTTTCAGACCGCCGACGATTCTATTTTCATCAAGGACAGGACCCTGCAATATGCCCTCGTGAATCCCGCCATGGAACGCCTTTTCGGCCGGCGCGCGCCGGAATTGATTGGGCTGACCGAAGTCGAGCTTTTCGGCGCAGAGGGTATGGACCACCTTCAGCAAGTGGATCGGCGCGTTCTGGCGGGAGAAATGGTCGCAGAAGAGCAGACTAAACCGGTCCAGGGTAGACCGCGCACCTTCCACGTCATCAAGGTGCCCATGCGCGACCACGCCGGCAAAATCATCGGCCTGTGCGGCATTGCCCGGGACATCACCGAGCGCAAGCGCGCTGAGGTGGAATTGCAGAATGCCAAGGAGGTGGCGGAAGCCGCCAGCCGCGCCAAGAGCGAGTTTCTGGCCAACATGAGCCATGAGATTCGCACCCCTATGAATGGCATCTTGGGGATGACCGAATTGGCCTTGGACACGGAACTAACCAAAGAGCAACGAGAGTATATGGGGATGGTCAAGACCTCGGCTGACAATCTGCTGACCGTGATCAACGACATCCTGGACTTCTCCAAGATTGAGGCCGGAAAACTGGAACTGGATCCCATTTCGTTCAAACTGCGCCATCACCTGGCCCAGAGCATCAAGCCGCTGGCCTTGCGGGCCGACCAGCAAGGTCTGGAATTGACCTGCGAGATTCGTCCCGAGGTCCCGGAGGAAGTGGTCGCCGACCCCACTCGTCTGCGGCAGATCATCATCAATCTGGTGGGCAACGCCATCAAGTTCACCGAACGAGGCGAGGTTGGAATCGAGGTGGCCGTCGAGTCCCGCACCCAGGACCGGGCCCAATTGCACTTCACGGTTCGGGACACTGGCATCGGCATCGCACTGGAAAAGCGGAATCTCGTGTTCGAGGCTTTCTCCCAAGCGGACAGTTCCATGGTGCGCAGGTTCGGGGGCACGGGGCTGGGGCTGACCATCTCCTCCCGACTGGTCGAGATGATGGGCGGGCGCATTTGGCTGGAGAGTGAAGTGGGGAAGGGCAGTTGCTTCCACTTCACGGCTCCCGTCGGGATTGCCGCCAGCGCTGCGTCAACCGAGCCTACTGAACACGTCCCGTTAGCCGGATTGCCCGTGCTCGTCGTCGATGACAATGCCACCAACCGCCGCATTCTGGGAGAGATGCTGAAGCCATGGGGAATGAAGCCGGTGTTGGCGGCCAGCGGTCGAGAGGCCATCGCCGCGCTGCGGGATGCCGACCAGTCAGCTAGCCCATTTGCCTTGCTGCTGACCGACGCGAACATGCCGGAAATGGACGGCTTCACGCTGGTGGAACGGATCCGTCAGCAAGCGGACCTGCGCAAGATCACCATCATGATGCTGACCTCAGCGGGACAGCGGGGCGACGCCGCGCGCTGCCGGGAATTGGGCATCGCCGCTTACTTGGTCAAACCTATCGGCCAGTCGCAGTTGCTGGACGCCATTATGGATGTGTTGGGGACGACGGCTGAGACTGCTGACGAACCGCGTCTGGTCACCCGTCACTCGCTGCGTGAAGGGCGGCCCAGCCTGCGGATTCTGGTGGCCGAGGATAATGCGGTCAACCAGAAGCTGGCGTCGCGACTCATTGAAAAAAGGGGCCACACTGTGGTCGTGGTATCGAACGGGCTCGAGGCGCTGGAGGCGCTGGAAAAGCAAAGTTTCGACTTGGTGGTGATGGACGTCCAGATGCCGGAGATGGATGGCTTCGAGGCCACCGCGGCGATTCGCGAAAGGGAGAAGAGCAGCGGAAAACATCTGCCCATCATGGCCATGACTGCGCACGCCATGGCCGGCGATCGCGAGCGCTGTTTGGCCGCTGGCATGGACGGCTACGTTTCCAAGCCGATCCAGGCCAAGGAACTATTCGAGGCCGTCGAAAAGCTAATCCCAGTATCCGAATCAGGCCGCGACCGCGCCGTGCCGGAGCCCAGTCGGCCACTGGCGGCTTAAGCCAGGGCAGCCTGTTCCACCCCGCGGGCTCGGGCCGTTCCAACTTGCCTCCGCTTATTGGTCTAATACACAGGCGAATCAGGTTGGAACGGCACGAGCTTCTATTTCACACGAATTCGGACGGCACCGCCTTCACCTGAATCTCGACGATCTTCGCTCCCAGCCGAGGATGGCGAGCCTCAAGCCGAATCACGCCAGCGCCCTCTTTGGATTTCACCCAGATCGCGCCGACGCCTCCCACCAGAGAAAACGGATTCTCGCCAACGATCTCTCCTGGGCCCTCGATTCTTAAAGTCACCGCCCCGCTGGAAAACGGCCGCCAGCCGCCTTCCGCGTTCGTCACCTTCAGTACGACCCGCGTGGCGTCAATGCCATCTCCCGCAAGCTCCATGTCGTCAGGCAGGACTTGCAGCTCCGCATCCGTGTCATTTCCGGGCAGAGTCTTGGAGATCACTTTTTCGCCGTTGATGTAGCCATCGATGCGCAGATCACCCCAAGCCTCGAGCCTCCGGCCCAGGAGATCAACGATGAAGGGGGCATAGCGAAGGTGAGGGTAGGTTGTGCGGTCAGGATCGGCTTCCAGTTTCAATTCACCTTTGACGTAAAACTTCAGGTGATCGCAATTCGAGCAGATCGTCGCGCGCCGGATTCCGCCGCCTTCCGATTGATCGCCCTGCGACCAATTGAAGCAAGGCTCCAGCACGACTTCCTCCTTCGGATCGCATTGCGAACGGTAGAAAAAGGCGGCGGGTTTCGGAATGCGAAAGATGTCAGTAACGCCGTGATAGCAAATGCGGTCGCCGGAGCCAAAATTGAGATGGGTGTTGTAGTCGAACGCGCACCAGCCGATGCCGCCCGCGTAGCGCTGGTCAGACGCAAGCTGGTCGTGAACCCGGGCGTGGCGCCGCGCGTGCTCCATCACGCGGTCCACGTTGTCGATGCGCTTCGTCGGATACATGTGGCCGTTGAATTCGGTGTTCAGATAGAGAGGATGGTTGGGCTCGACCAGCGGAAAGCCGAAATCGTTGCGCGTGAAAACATCTTCCAGGAGCTCGGACTCGGCAAAGTATCGCACCCCGCCCGTTTGCCGCGAATCGTCCAGCTCGTGCGCCAGCGCGTTCGTGCGCGTATAGAATTCGTGATTGTCCAGCGACTCGTTGATGCGGACGCCCCAGAGAATGATGGACGGATGGTTCCAATCGCGCCGGATCATCTCGCCCACATTGCGCACCGCCAGGTCCTGCCAGGGTTTGTCGCCGATATGCTGCCAGCCCGGAATCTCTTCAAACACCAGCAAGCCCAGCTCGTCGCAGGCGTCGAGGAAGTGCGGCGACTGCGGGTAATGCGACGTGCGAACGAGGTTGCACTTCAGCTCCTTTCTCAGAATCCACGCGTCGCGTCGCTCGACGCGCGCGGGCATGGCCCCGCCCACGTACGGGAAAGTCTGGTGCCGGTTCAGCCCGCGCAGCTTGACAGTCTTGCCGTTTAGTTGAAATCCGTCCGGCGTGAACCAAGCATGGCGAAAACCGATGCGCGTCGTATATTCGTCAACCACCTTGGCGCCGTCCATGAGCTGAGCGGTGACCGTGTAGAGTTTCGGGTGATCCAAGTCCCACAGCTCAAGGTTATCGAGCTTGGTGAGCGAAACCACCTGCGCTCCACCTGCCGTGGCGCGATTGAGGTCAGCGGTTTCCCGGGCGATGAGTTGGTCACCATCATGAAGTTCGATGTTCAGCTTGAGCCCCGCCGGAGCGGCGCCGGTCGGTTTGCTCAAGAAACATTTCACGTCCACCCGCCGGCTGTCCGAGAGCACGTCTACCGGCTTGGCAAACACGTTTTCGAGAAAAACATCCGGCACGGCGCGCAGTGAGACCTTCCGATAAATTCCGCCAAACGTCAGGTAGTCGATGTTCTCTCCGAACGGCGGAATGTCCGGGCGCTCCGTCGAGTCCACTTCAACTGCCATGACGTTTTCGCCGCTCCAGTTCAGATGTTTGGTGACTTCGAATGAGAACGGCGTGTAGCCGCCGCGATATTCCCCGAGCTTCTCGCCGTTGAGGGTCACAGTAGCGGCGGTCATGACGCCGGCGAAGTCGACGAAGATTCGCCGGCCCTGTAGTTCGCTGGGCAGTCGAAAATGTCGCCGGTAGATCGATACGAACTGAAATTCCTTCTCATCGAAACTGTGCCAGGGTAGCAGCTTGTTGGTGTGCGGGATCGTGACCGGCTCGAATGAACGGTCGTCGAATTCAGCGCGCGTCGAGCCGTCCGCCACTCTTCCCCCATAGAGCCAATGGGTATTCATCGAGAAAACGTATCGCGGAGCCGGGGCGAGGCCGGCGGAGTTCGCCGGCGCGCCGCCCGAGGACGCTTCCAAATTCTTCAGGGGCAGCCAGAGGCCGCTCAGTCCGGCAACGCCGGATTTCATCATGTTTCGTCGATTCATCAGAACACGCCTCACGGATTGATTTCCGACGGGCCGGAGGTGCGGGCCTGATCCATTTTCCCCGGCGCCTTCAGATGGCTTACAAGTTCGGCAAACTATCACAGCTAGAAGGAACCGGCAATCTCTCGAGTCACCCACTCCAAGAGAAACTGGCACGCTTAATCATTTTTAACTGGGAGAGTAATGGGTGAACATTATTGACCGCTGGTAGTGCAGCCGATAGTCTCGCAGAGATTTTTTGCAGATCATGCGTCGGGTCTAAGGTCAAGTCTACAGTCAAAATTTGGATGCTGCGGTGAGCGGCTGTATGCGGAGTTTGTAGGGCCGGGGCTTGCCCCGGCCAAGGCCGACGACCGTCAGCCGATGGGTCGCCGCAACATTCCCAATGGGGCTCCGGTCAGTCTTTTCGCCAGGACAATCCAATGAAGAAATTCTTTAAGGTCGCCATCCCGATACTCGCGGTTTACCTGGTTCTGACAAGCGGGCTGTTCTGGGCCATGCTTCAGCCGCCCCTGATTTTCAACCACATCATGGCCAAGCTGCCCGTTGTGAGCTATTTCTTGTTCCCGTTTGAGCCGATGTGGCTGGTGGCGCGGCGAGGCCATCTGAAGGTGGGCGATCAGGCGCCGGATTTCAATCTCAAAACAGCGGACCGCTCCGCCGCAGTGCGCCTCTCTTCCTTCCGAGGACAGAAGCCGGTGGTGCTGGTTTTCGGCAGCCACACTTGACCGCCATTTCGGCGGGAGGTTCCCGCGCTCAACAAGCTGTACGAGCAGTACAAAGACCGAGTGGCCATGTATGTGGTGTACATCCAGGAGGCGCATCCGACCGACGGCTGGCAGATGCCGAGCAATCTCAAGGAAGGCGTGTTGGTGGCCACCGCAAGAACTTTCACCGACCGCGACACCGCCGCCAATACGTGCGTGATGAAACTCGGAATTCACATTCCGGCCATCGTGGATGACATCGACGATTCGACCGAGCGAGCTTACACAGGCTGGCCGGACCGGCTGTACGTGATCGATCGCCAAGGGCGCGTGGCTTACAAGAGCAAAGCCGGACCTTTCGGTTTCAATCCCGACGAGATGGCGAAGACGCTCGCGCGAGTGGCGCCGACCGCGAGCAAGTGAGGGAGAGCGGAAACTGGAAAATGGAAATTGGAAATTGGCAAATAGAGCGTCCGCCCAGGACCCCAACTACCGAGATCCTTCGCTGCGCTCAGGATGACAAGCCATTCTTAGCGGAACGAAGAATTCACCAGTTTCCAGTTTCCAGTTTCCAATTTCCAGTTTCTAATTTCCAGTTTCCAATTTCCAGTTTCCGCGCAACTCGGGGAGGAAGAATCAAAATGAAAAACACAAAAGTGTTGGCCGGACTGGTTGTGCTCCTGGCAGGGTTCGCGGTGCGCCAAACTGCTCAGGAAATCACCGGGAGCATTCGCGGCGTGGTGCTTGATCCGACCGGCGCGGGCATCGCTCACGCCAAAGTGGCCGCGACGCAGATTGAAACGGGACTGACGCGCGCAACGGAGAGCGATTCGCAAGGGGCCTACCTCCTTCCGCTGCTTCCTCCCGGCCACTACCGGCTCGAGTGTGCGATGCGAAACTTCGAGAGTTATAAACAGGAAGGGATTTCGCTGAGCGTCAATCAAATGGCCACGGTGGCCATCCACTTGGTGTTGGGCTCAACCCAGGAGGTCGTCCACGTCTCGGCTGATGCTCCCCTGATCGAGACGGCAGATACAACGCTCGGTAAGACGGTGGGCGAGCGCGAAATTCTTGATCTGCCGCTGAACGGCCGAAACTTCTCTCAGCTTGGCCTGCTACAACCCGGAGTGGTGCCCATCACACCTGGCTTGGCGCAGGCGGGAGGATCGCTGCGAGACGGGCAGGCGTACTCGGTGAATGGCCAGCGCCCGGAGTCAAATAACTTCCTCATCGACGGCGCCTCCAACGTGAATGCTGTGGACGGCGGATTCGTCCTGAAACCGCCCATCGATGCCATCGCCGAATTCAAAATCCTCACCCACACCGCCAACGCCGAGTTCGGCTCGAACTCGGGCTCGACCACCAACATCCTGACCCGCTCAGGATCGAATCAAGTGCACGGCTCGCTCTGGGAATTCCTCCGCAACAACCAGCTCGACTCGTCCAACATGTCGTTCAACAACGCCGACGAATACCGGCAGAACCAATTCGGTGGGACGCTGGGTGGGCCGATTCGCAGAGACAAGACCTTCGCATTCGCATATTACGAGGGTTTCCGTAACCGCCAGGCTGAAACAAAAAACGGCATCCGAGTGCCGTCGGCCCTCGAACGCCAGGGCGACTTTTCACAGGACGGACCACTCCTCAATTTCTTTGCGCCGGGATGTCCGCCGGCGTGCCCGGAGCTGCCCGGCGACAAGGTGCCGTTCATCGATCCCACCGCGCAAAAGGTGCTGGGACTTTACCCGCTCCCGAACGCCACTGATGCGAACGGGGTGCTCGACCTTTACAACGCGACGCAGATTTTGCGCGATGACGAAGACCAGTTTGGCGCGCGCGTGGACCACTACCTCACTTCGAAGGACACGCTGAACTTCCGAT
The DNA here is from genome assembly GCA_050013575.1 of Terriglobia bacterium. Lineage (GTDB taxonomy): Bacteria > Acidobacteriota > Terriglobia > UBA7540 > UBA7540 > DASYXZ01. Next base: position 139,158 of record JBEKEZ010000002.1, read on the forward strand.
ACATGTTCCTGAACGGCTCGCGCTTCGACCCGCTCTCGACCGCCGGCGCCGGCGTGCCCGGTTTCCCCGTGGGCGAGGACCATCGCACCCAGAATTTCGTTGCCCAGTTGACGCATTCGTTCTCACCCTCGCTGGTCGGCATTGGCCGGTTCACTTTTCTCCGCAACAAGTTCCTGTTTGACGAACACCTGAATAGCACTTCTCCTGCCTCGCTGGGCTTCCAATACCAGCCGACCTTGGGAGCTGCGACCGGACCGCCCTTCATCCAGTTCGGTGGCGGCGGATACGCCAGCATCGGCGATCCGATCACCGGTCCGCGCGACACGTACGAAAATGCCTTCGCCGAGTCAGTCTCCTTGAACTGGATTCGCGGCCGGCACGAGCTGAAATTCGGAGGCGATTTCCGTCGCGACCAGATCAACTCCGTCTACGGCATTGCCTCCAACGGGTTCTTCGTTTTTGTTCCTGTCCCGCTCAGCAACGCCTTCGCAAACTTCCTGATCGGCCAGCCCCTGCTCTTCCTGCAAGGTGGCGGAGACTCTCCGACCGGTCAAGGCGACCTCTCGCGCGGGTTGCGCGGCAGCACTTTCAATGCGTATGCCCAGGACACGTACAAGGTGAGTTCTCGCTTGACCCTCAACCTCGGGCTGCGCTACGAACTGCCTCTTCCCTACACCGAGATTCGCAACCGAACCAACCTGTTTGAGCCGGGCGTACAGTCCAAGGTGATGCCGGGCGCTCCAGTGGGGCTGGTGTATCCGGGCGACCCGGGGGTGACCGCGGGGCTGATTCCCGCGGAAAAGAATGCCTTCGCGCCGCGCCTCGGCTTGGCTTGGGATCCGACGGGAAGCGCTCGATGGTTGGTGAGCGCTGCTTACGGTGTCTTCTTCGATCCTTACTACAACGGCCAGGGCGGACCACTCCAGGCGCCCATCAGCGCGCCGCCTTACCTGCGGACGCCTCAGTTGTTGTTTCCCGGCAGCCTTTCGAACCCGTTCGCCAACGGCAACCCCTTTGCGACGCCCTTCGGCGAAACCATGACGTTGCTGACGCTCGATCCCCATCTGCGCCTCCCCTATGCGCAAGACTGGAACCTGAACGTCCAACGCTCGTTCGGCGCCGACTGGCTGCTCGAAGTCGGCTATGTGGGAACCAAGGGAACCAAATTGCCGCGCTTCGTGGAAGAGAATCCTTCCCTGCCGCAGCCCGGACAAACGTGGGCCGACCAGCAGAACAACATCGACAATCAGCGAATCTATTGCCTGCCGACACCCAACGGCAACTGCAACTACAGCTCGATCGGTTTGATCAGTGGGATCGCCAATTCCTCCTACAACGCCCTGGAAGCAAGCCTGCGCAAGCGTCTCAACCACGGCCTCGCCTTCCTCGCCTCCTACACCTACTCCAAAGCCATCGACGATGTTTCATCCTTTAACATCACTGGCTCCGCTTCGCAGCCGGTGGCCGGTGAGAACGACCTGGCGCAGAATCCCTTCAACCTCGTGGCGGAGCGTGGCAGGTCATTGTTCGACGCGCGCCACCGCGCCGTGTTCAGTTACCAGTGGGAGTTGCCGTTCTGGAAGCAGCCGCAGACCTGGTACCAACACGCTCTGGGCAACTGGCAAGTGAACGGCATCACCACGTTGATGAGCGGCACGCCCTTCACCGTGGTCGATCAGAGCTATAACTACGACGCGCCGGAGATCACCGGATTCTCTGCATTCCGCCCCAACCTTGTGGGCAATCCCAACGATGGCCCGAAGACCGCGCAGCAGTGGTTCAATACCAGCGCCTTCCAGCGCATCGATCTGTCGCAGACTCCAGCCGGAGTTTACGGAACCGAGGGCCGCAATGTGGTCCAGGGACCGGGCCTCGTGCAGTGGGACTTCTCCGCGATCAAAGGCCTTCGCGTGGCCGAGACCAAGAACCTGGAATTCCGCGCTGAGTTCTTTAATCTGTTCAACCAGACAAATTTCCGCTTGCCGAACAGCGACATCAGCTCGCCGTCCACGTTCGGACAAATTCAGCAAACGCTTCAACCGAGGTTGATTCAGTTCGCGTTGAAGTTTGTGTTTTGAGGCCGTTCGTCAGTTGGTCAGTGCGTCAGTACTTCAGTTTGTCGAACACTGGAGAACTGACCGACTGACACTCTGAAATACTGACACACCCACGTAAGGAGACAACACAAAATGGCTTGGATCAAAACAATTCCAATGGCGGAAGCGGATGAGAAACTGCTCAAGGCCATCGAATCCCAGAGGGCACTTTATCCCATCGAATATGCCACGCCAGTGCATCCTTCAGACAGCGGCGGCGCGCAAATCGTTGCCTCGCACACCCTGATTCCCGATGCGCTTTACCACGCCTTCGCTACCTTCGGCGCGCTCATGTCGCCCGAGCTTCCGCTGAGCCGGCGACAACACGAGATCATCACCACCATGGTCTCGGTCACCAACCGGTGCGTCTATTGAATCGAATCGCACGCAGAGTTTCTGCGTCGAGTCACGCTGGACGAAAAATTGGTTCGGGCGCTGGAGACCGATTACACCAAGGCCGCGCTCACGGCACAAGAGCGCGTGATGGTGGACTACGTAGTCAAAATAACGAAGGATGCCACCAAGGTGAGCCGCGCCGATCACGAACACCTGCGCCAGGCGGGCTTCGACGACAAGGCCATTCTGCAAATCACCCTCATTGCCGCCTGGTTCAATTACATCAACCGAGTTGCTGACGCGCTGGGCGTGGGGCACTCACGATACTATACCGTGTCTAGGTTTTGCCCGCCAGTCGCTCATACAAATCAATCATAAAATATATGAGTCTCTCTCGCCAGTTTTGGGCTGGACTCCTTAACGCATATATGATTCCATCCTGCCAAATTCGCTTCGGGTCTGGTCTGCCCGAAGCTCCAATCGTTTTGTCTGGTCGTTCATACTGATGCACTCGTGCGACCGTTAGGCCGCTCTTGAGATAGACTACCTCTTGCGTGTGAGTGCAAAAAGGTTCGTTTGCCTTCATTCTAGTGGGATGCGTGTTGCGCTTGATCTGAAATTGTAATTCTCCGCTTTTAACTTTCTCCCAATATCTACCTTCATTAAATATTTTCCTGAGACGCCACTCGGAAACGCGTATAATAGGAGGTGCCATGGTAAGCGCTTCACAAATTAGAGAACGTATTCTCCTATTCTTGAATGGTCAAGTTGACCTAGAGAGCTTCGAGAACTGGATTATACAAAACACTTGGAACGTCCATTTTTCAGGTAGCCAAGCTGCAGAGGAACTAACTTTCGCCGTCGAGGAATCGCTCTCAGAATATTCAAGTGGTCACCTGTCAGCCGAAGAGTTGCGGTCTGAATTCAGAGAGCTTCTTGGCTCCGAGATAAAGACTGTTGAAGCCGAGCTTGCACAACAGTACCAAACCGTATTTCGCTTCACAGCATCGCCAGCATCAAAGCTAATTTCAGTGGTGGTTCCACGAGCCGACGCGCGCGTTATTCCTCTGTCTAGTCATACAGCTACTTCGTCGCAGGCGCTTTTTGCTCGCCCTGGACGACCATGAGCGGAATTCTCGTTAGAGTATGGTCGTCTAGAATCACATCAAACCAATAAAGACCGTCCTCATGAACTCCTATTGTCGCGGCCACAATCGCGTTCACTCCATGATCTCCGCCTTTCAGTTCTATCGGCAGTGAGAACAACTCTTGCTGCTTTCCTGATGGGGAGTTGCCGCGCACCCAAAGCCTGAAATTACCCTTAGCCTCTCCTGACCGCAAGCAGATGAGGCCCTGCAGCATCACGGCAGGCTTAAACTCGGGTGGCAAGTTAGGCGCGATTTGGTATGTTATCCTATCGGCAATTCGAACAACACTGAGTGAGCCGTCGGCCTCGTTCAAAACCTTTTCGCAGAACAAAGCAGCTATGACATTTGGTAGTGGAGCACTCATTGAAGGTCCCTCATCATTCCCCTTCTGAAATTTAACTTTAACAAATAAGATCGGCGGCCATGCCTGTTGCATTTGTCCTTTCCGCCGTAGCCATGATACACGACGACTACGCACAGGAAGGCAGAGCGCCGCCCGCCGGCACAGCCAGCAAGCGCTCACTTTTCCGGGTGTGGTCTGAGCTTCTGGGTTTTTCTAATGAAGTCTCGTTCGATACATTAACCTCTTGCCGATGACTTGACTCAAGGCGAGTTCGGCACGCTCGCCGTCTGTAGTCTCACGCGCATTGTAGCGAAAGTCAAACTCGTTTAGGTACCGGTGTAGGTGCTGGCGGCTGACATGATGAAATGTACCGTAGACCCCGCACTTCAAGAGTCAGAAAAATCCTTCCACTGTGTTTGTGGTAGCAATCCATCCGTCACTTTCTCAACGAACATATTCCTCTGCGGAATGGTTGACCACATCATGCCTTGCATACACTTTGCGAACGAAGTGGTATACCTTATCCTCGTCGGTGTTCACAGTCGAATTTTGTGCAACGCACTCCGCGAAGATCGGCTTGGGATTTTTCGAAGTGACGCGTTCCATTGGAAACGAACGAACATTGCCGCTCCGTTCGACTAGCGAGATTACCGGGGTTTTCTTGCTCCGGTAAACGCTCGGCCTGCTGGTGACGCCTTTCTGTTTCCCGCCGGCATGCGTCTCATCCACTCCAACGATTCCATTGAGCTTGGATGATAACAGCTCCTGTTTCATCGTGTACCGGATTCGATGCGCCATGAACCACGCGCTCTTGTGAGTGATTCCGAGTATCCGGTGAAGCTGATGCGCGCTCATTCCCTTTTTGGAGGCGCACAGAGGATGGTAGGCCACGGGCCATTTGTGAAGGGGAATATGGGAATCCTCGAAGATCGTTCCGACTGTGACAGTGAATTCCTTACGGCAAGCGGCAGAACAAGGTCCCGGCAGCTAGCTAGCGCGGCCTTGGGCCGCAACCAAACTTGGCCAAAGTGGCGAGTGGTCCCGCGAGGCGGGAGCAAGGGGCAAGCAGGGAAGATCGAAACTGGCAAACGCGGAAAATCGAAAGGGCGGAACGCTGAAACTGGAAAATCGAAACTCGCCTTAAGGCAGGGGCATGGGGCAAGGGGCAAGGGGCAAGCGGGGAGAAAACCGTTCGGTGCCGAAAATTACCTCTTGACAAATGGGGGCGAGTGGTTATACTAGGAGTAGGAAGAAGGATTTAGGAGTTATGAATTATGAATTAGAAACTAGGTCCGGACGCTGCTGTTCCGGGTCAGTTGTGCGCTACGCGTAGAAGAGTGGAAATTCGTGATAAGGGAATTGGTGGAAGAAGTAGTGGCCAGGGTCCAGTCGAAAGCAGGGAATTCCGAGTCTTGGATTCCGAAGGATGGGGAACGAAACTGGAATGTCTTTTGGAATGAGTACGATAGGCTTAGCGGTTCCGTCACTATTCCCGATTTGGGCGGGGCGCCGAGAGCTGCGCTGAAAAAAAAGATGTTAAAAATGAGGTTCAAAGCCAATTTTTGTTGAAAACAAATAAGATCGCTTTGGTTCAAAGCCATTTTCTGGGTTCAAAGCCATTCTTGGGCGTAAGCTCAGCGCAGCTATGTTATTGGAAACAGATAAGCTGGCTTCAATCCAAAAGTCGTGCTTGTGGTTCGAAGCCATTTTTGAGGTTCAAAGCCATTAGCGGGGGGAGGGATGTGAGATTTTGGATTTTGGGCTGACAGGCTGATGAAAGGAGACTCGGAAGATGTCATCCCTTCTCCCGCCCAGCGGGATCAGAGCTTGCCCTGAGCGCCGCGAATGGGGCAGGCTCTGAGCGCAGATTTCATGAGCCTTGGGCTCGCCACGTGGGGTTCCCGAGCCGCTCTACATCAAACTGGCCCACTGCCGAAGTGGCTGCATTGTGGTCGCGGCTCGATCTTTCGCCTGGCCGAAGAAAGGTGTGAGTGGTCCAGTGGCGTGGCGCGCAGGACCACTCGTAAAGAGAGTTGCCGGTATGCGGCTGTCGATACAACTGAAGGGGGCGCTCGCCCTCATCGGCTTTAGTGCCATCATCGCGCAGATCGTTTTGATGCGAGAGCTGATTGTTGTTTTCTACGGGAACGAAATCGCTCTGGGCCTGATTTTAGGAAACTGGCTCCTTTGGACTGCCTTTGGCAGCGGCGTGCTGGGCCGTGTTTCTGAGCGCGTCCGCGACCCGCGCCGCCTGATGGCCGGCTTGCAAGGGCTGCTCGGGTTAATATTTCCCGCGACCATTCTCCTCGTGCGCGCCAGCAAGAACGCTTTTCGGCCCATTCCAGGAGAGATTCTCGGTCCGGGCCCGGTATTTATCACCTCGCTTGTGGTTCTCAGCCTTTTCTGCTCGATCTCTGGAATACTCTTCGCCGCCGGCAGCCGCGCCTGTGTGCGTGAGGTTGGATCATCAGGCGTTCAGGCGACCAGTTACGTGTACCTGCTGGAGGCAGCGGGTTCAGGAGTGGGCGGCCTTCTGGCAAGCCTGATCCTTATCCGTTACCTGAATTCTTTCGAGATTGCCTCATTGGTGAGTCTTCTCAATTTCGTGGCAGCGGCGAGTCTCGCCGTGAAAGCGGGGCGCGTCCGAGGCGCCGTCGTGGGCGCGCTTTTGGCGGTCTTCGCATTGATCATCTTTCCCGTTGTCAATCGGCGGCTTGAAAGGACCTCACTGGCCTGGCTCTGGCGAGGCTTTCAGGTGATTGCGACGCGGAATTCCATCTACGGCAATCTGGCGATCGTTCAGACCGAGGGCACTCGCAGTCTCTTCGAAAACGGCTTGGTGGTGGCCAGCGCGCCGGACCCGGCGGCGGCCGAGGAGGCGGTCCATTTTGCGCTGCTCGAACATCCCGCGCCTCGCAGCCTCCTGCTGATTGGCGGCGGCGTGAACGGAAGCCTGGTCGAAGCGCTCCAGCACTCGACCCTCGAGCGCATCGACTACGTTGAGCTTGACCCCGCCATTCTGGATTTGGCCCGAAGCTACTTCCCGAACGAGTGGGCTCCGGCGCAGTCCGACTCGCGCGTTCACACGCACCCCGTCGATGGACGCTTCTTCCTAAAGACCACGGGGAACACCTATGATGTGATCATCCTGAATCTGGCTGATCCCCAGACGGCGCAACTGAACCGGTTTTATACGCTGGAATTCTTCCGAGAGGTTGCGGCGAGGCTTGCCTCGACGGGTGTCTTCTCCTTCCAGCTTCGCGCCGCGGAAGACTACATCAGCCCCGAGCTTGCTGACTTTCTGCGCTGCATCAGGCAGACGCTGGGCGAGGTGTTTCCTGAAGTGACCGTTATTCCCGGCGGCACGGTCCATTTCTTTGCCGCCCAGCGCGCTGGGATTCTCGCCACGGGCCCGCAGGAACTGCTGTCGCGGCTCCAGGCGCGGCACCTCCGCACCCGCTACGTGCGCGAGTATTACATTCCCTTCCGCATGTCACCGGACCGCATGGCCGATCTCGACTTTCAGATTCGGCCGCGGGCGGCGACGCCCGTCAATCGTGACTTCACACCCGTGGCCTACTACTTCGACGTCGCCCTCTGGAGTGGGCGGTTCGATCGCCGCTATCGTCAGGTGTTCCAGTCGGTGGCGGGCGTGAGCTTCCGTTCGGTGGCAGCCGGGGCGGGATTGCTGCTGTTCGCGCTCGCCGGAGGGCTGGGCTGGTTCGCCCAAGGAAATCGCCGGACTCAAGCCGCCGCCGGGTTCGCGGTGGCCGCCACCGGATTCACCCTGATGGGCCTGGAAGTGCTGGTCTTGCTGGGATTCCAGGCCATCTATGGCTACGTCTACCACCAACTGGCCATCGTGATCGCCGCCTTCATGGTGGGCATGGCCGCGGGCAGCGCGTGGTCGCTCAACCGGCCGCGCCCGCGCCGCGAGGCTAGGTTACTAGCCTATCTTCAAATCCTGGCTGCCCTCTCTCCGCTCGTTCTGGTCGTGTTGCTGGCCTGGTTCGAGCGGATCACAAGCCCGCTGGGGCTCTGGGCGGTGAGCCATCTCGCGTTTCCGGCCGCCGCCGTGCTCTGCGGAGTGCTGGGCGGATACCAGTTCCCCGTCGCCACCCGGGTCTTCTCCGCGGGCACGGAGCAAGCATCACGCCGCCCCGGAACACTCTACGCCCTGGACCTGGCAGGAGCCTGCGTCGGCGCGGTGGTCTTGAGCGCCTACTTGGTTCCAGTATTCGGCTTTTTCAAAACCTCGATGCTGATGGCGCTGGTCAACCTGGCGCCGGCCGGCCTGGCTTTTCTCTCGGCTTCCCGAGAGCCGGGTCATCCGGCGTAAGAGAATCCGCGCCTGTCAGTATTTCAGTTTGTCGGTATTTCAGTTCGGCGGTTGTCTTATACTTTCGCCTCTCGACTACTGACTGCTTTTCGAGGAGGCATCATGAACGGATTCTTGACCGCGCTGGGAATCGTGATTGTCGGCTTGGGAATTTCTTCTTCCGCCCGCGGTGCTGAGCCATCGAGCGGCGCGCCTGTTACCATCGAGTATTACTACAAGATCGTGCCCGGTGGCATGATGCCGGGAGGGCCGTCCGAGTGGTTGTCACTCTACTTGAAGAACCATCACCCCATTCTTCAGCAACTGAAGAAGGAAGGCTTCATCTTGAGCGAGAAGCTCTACGAGCGAAGGTTTCATGCGGAGAGTCCGGCTTGGGACTACAAAGTGGTGATGGTGTGGCGCGACTGGAGCGCCATCCAGGAGGCCAGCGCGAGAGAGCCCGAGATCATCCGAGCCCTTTACCCGGACAAGGCCGCACACGACCGCGAAGAAAAACGCCGCTGGGAATTGACAGAAAAACACTGGGACGACGTCCTAAAAGAAGTCCCCTTGGATTAACAGGCAGAGTGGCGCGTTCGTGCGCCGTCGGCCCCAATTAGTGCGGCGGTCCTCCTGGCGGCTGGCGGCTTGGCGTCTCCCCGGGCTTCGGAAGAGCCTGGTCATCCGGCGAGGGCGAATCGGAAAGATGAAGCCTGCTGAACACGAGGGCGGTAAATGAAAACACATCCGTATCCTCGTCCTGCCAGCAGCGGGACGGAAGTCCCGCTTTGAGGCACGTCTCGTTGAGGAACGTATTTCGGTCCCAGTGTTCCTCCGGCGCGACCTGGGGCAGAAGCACGCCTTCGATTCCGCTCTTCCTCACCAGCAATCCATCGCGACCCACCTGAATCTGTTTCCAATCGGTCACTCGGCGGAGCGGCGAGAGCACAGAGACTTCGTATTGCAAGTCGCCCAGTTCGCGGGCGGCGACGGGACGAAAGCGCTCGTCGCGAAGCGCGGCCAGCGCGGCGACGTCGCGCACCGTCATGCAGAGCGGTTTGACCGGAGACATGCGGCCAATGCAGCCGCGCAGATCGCCTTTCTCCTTCAAGGTGACAAAGGCACCCCGATCGCGCGCCAGGGCCTCGGACCCTCCCGGCGAGCACTCGTAGAGCTTGCTCTCGCGGACCGCGGTCTCGACGGAATTCTTGGCGATGGCGAGCAGCGCCTGCTTTTCCTTCGCGTCCAGTTTAAACTCAGCGCCCTTCGCACCTCGCGGAGCGGCCTCCTTCACCAGCGCCACCGCTCCGTAGCCTACTACCCTGGTCTTGTCGCCGGTGGTGTCGCCCGAATTGGCGTATTTCAGAACCTGAGCGCGATTGGCGCCCAGCCGCTCGGCCGCAATCATGGCCGCCACAATGCCGCCTCCGCCGCAGGCCTCCCACACCATCTCCTGGAAATTTCCGGACATGTTGAAGTAATCGTACTCCTCAATCGCATTCAGGGTTTTGTGGTCGATGGTCACCGCTTCGTCGTAGGTGTGGTAATGCGAGAGGTCAGAGCTGGCCACAATCAGCGTGTCGAAAGTGCCGTCCGCGTTTCGAGGGCCTTCCTGAATGACCTTCGCCAGAGCCACGCCCAGCGCGCGCGAGCTCTCGTAACTTTGGTCGCCCATCACAATGGGCACCAGCTTGAATTCCCCCAACACGCGCTGAAGGAATGGCAACTCGTCCTCCAAGGCGTGTTCCCAGTGGCCTTGCGCCTCGCCGTGCCCTTGACTCGAGAACTTAATGAGCGGGTTCTTGGCCGCGAGTTTTGAAGCAAAAGCCTTGTCGACCGTGAGCGTCCCCAGCGGCGTGGCGTAGGCGTCGCCGTCATAGATCGACGAAAACGGGAACGCCTCGTAATGGCTGGGTGAAATCACCACCACGCGCGCGAACTTGCGCCCGCGCAGCAGAGCGTAGGAGTACGCCGCCACCGGGCCGGAAAATGGGTAGCCGGCATGCGGCGAAACCAGCGCGATGAGCGGCCCCTTGAGCTCCGTGACGGTGGCGCGAGCCAAAAAGCCGTCCACCATCTGGCCCAGCTCCTTCGGGTCGGCGGGATAGAAACTGCCGGCAACTCCGGGTTGCCTGACCTTCTGCTTGTCAGCCGCAGCCGCGCGCGGGCAGGCCAGCAACAAAGATGCGAAGAGCAGGAGCAAAGCGAAGAAACGTGTAGGACACCACTTGATGGCAATCATATTTCACCTCGGACTGCTACAACGACCATACTCCAGGAATGTTCTGCCCGCAATAACCGCACTTGCCGTTCTTGACGTGCATCTGCCCGACAGTGAATCCCGTGCGCTCGACCACCACGCGATGGCACTTCGGGCAATAAGTGTTCTCCGCCGGATGGCCGGGCACATTGCCGATGTAAACATAGTGCAGGCCCTCGGCATCGGCGATTGCCTTGGCCCGCTCCAGAGTCTCCACCGGCGTGGGCGGAAGGTTGGTGAGCAGGTACTCGGGATGGAAGCGTGTGACGTGGACGGGAACGTCCGGGCCAAGATCGGATTTCACCCATCGGGCGAGCGCCTTGAACTCCGCGTCGCCATCGTTCAAAGTTGGGATCACCAGGTAAACGATCTCCGTCCACGTTCCTTGCTTCTTGATGGTCACCAGGGCATCCAGCACGGGCTTCAGCTCGCCATTCACCACTTCCTTGTAAAACTTTTCCGAGAAAGCTTTCAGGTCGATCTTGATGGCGTCTGCGGTGCGACACCATTTCTTGAGAGGATCCTGCTGGATGTATCCGCCACTGATGACCACGCTTTTGACGCCCTGCGCGTGGCCCGCCTCCACCGCATCGGTCACGTATTCGTAGAAGACCACCGGCTCGCTGTAGGTGTAAGCGATCGACGGGCACTGATACTGCTTGGCGTAAGCAGCCAGGTCGTGCGGCGATACATACGTGCTGCGGACCTGCTCGGGCCTGACCTGAGAGATCTCCCAGTTCTGGCACATCTTGCAATTGACGTTGCAGCCCGCCGTGGCGATGGAGAACGCCATCGTGCCGGGGAGAAAATGGAACAAAGGCTTTTTCTCGATCGGGTCCACGTGCGCGGTGCACACTCGCGAATAGACCAGCGTGTAATAGGTGCCGCCGCGATTCTCGCGCACGCCGCAGTAACCGCGCTCGCGGTCGTCAATCACACACTCGCGCGGGCAGAGCTTGCACTTGATCTTCTTATACGCGAGCTTCTCGTAGAATTGGGCTTCGACGATGAATTGTGAGTCGTTCTCAGGAGCGGGCGCCGAGGCAAAAGGGCCGATGGGGCTTCCCCGCGCCGAAGCTAAGGCGCAGGTGGCAAGACAAGGAAGCGCGGCACCTTTCAGGAATGTTCTGCGGTCGAATCGTGTTTCTTGCTCGTCACTCGTCACTTGTCCCTCGTCACTTGCTACTCAGGTCTCGATCATTTCGATCTGGTTGGGGTCGTCAGTGCCCAGCCGGTGGCGCGCATCGGCGGCTGTTGCAATGTACTTGGGCGCTCGCTTCAGCGCCTCCAGAGACTTCATACCTTGCTCGGACCTTTTCATCTCGATCAGCCGCCAACCCGTGGCGTCCAGCGCGACCGGATCACGAGCCACCAGCAAACTGTTGAATGGCCAACTCCACTGGGGCATGTAGGACGGCCCGCCTTCATATTGCGCCGTCGTGGCATCGCAAATGTGGAGCCGCAACTTCTGCCGAATCGGCGCCAGCATGTTCACGTCGGCGATATAGGGGTCGCCGACATTGGGGTGATATTTGTTGGGATTGTGAATGGCGCCAAAGAAATTCTTGAGCGCCAGCGTGACGCCGGCGATGCCGTGGTCTTTGAGCACCGGCAGATTGATGATGGCATCACAAGTCCGAGTCAGAGTCTGTGAGACCAGACTTCCCACGCTGCCGTAAATCGAAAGTTCCTGCTCGTAGCCGGCGCGATCATTGCCAATGTAGCGGACGCCCGAATGCTTCGACCCGGGCCGAAATCCGGCGCTTTCCAAGTCGCTCTCCAACCGGTCCCAGACCACAATGTCCTTGACGCCCACCTGCCGCAGCCGCTCGGAAATCGCTTCCACCAGTTCGACGTTGGTCGAGGCGCCCCGGCCGGCCAGACAATTAACCTTCAGCCCCACCACTTCTCCGGGCCGCACTACTTTCTTCCATGCTTCCGCCGGCGAGTCACTGCCATAGAAGGATTGCACGGCACGATCCACCAACTGGAGTAGCCTGCCGGAATCCAGGCTCGATCCCGAGCCTCGCAGCGCCTTGTCGCGAGCAACCACAACCCTGGATTTTTCGGATGCGGGCGCGAAGGTGGGTGCAATCACGCCGGGAGCGCCACGGGCTGAGCGGGAACTCGCGAGAGCGGCGGCGCCGAAAAGGCACGATCGCAGGAAGTCCCGGCGATGAGGCTCGCGTTTCACCGGTTGTAGGTCCGCATCCTCTGATGGCATCGATACGCCCGTCCCCGCGTGGCACTCGACACACGCATCCCCAATCTCTCCCCTCCAGCTAACTCCTCGGCGAGCGAATCTTCAGTATCAACGGTCACATCCAGTTGTGATTAACATCACGGCGGGTTTGGCCCCCACTTGGGTATACTGCCGCCGAGTACGGATTTGCCCTACACCTGAGAGGCCACTCATGGGCAGCGAAACCGGTCCGCCAAGCCGTCGCGACGCTTTAATCCAACTGTTGCGCTTGGCTGGGCTGGGAGCAGGCAGCGCAGGACTTGGCCTGTGGCTCAGCGCCCGCAGTAAACGCCCCGAAGAAGCCGCCATCGCTGCTTTTGAACGGCACGGTAGCGTTGCGCCCGATCCAAGTCTTCCAGAGATGGTCGTGGCCCAGGGCGAAGACCCTCGAGCCTTGGTGCGCGGGTCTATTGAAGAATTAGGCGGCATCAGGCGATTCGTCGCGCGCGGTGAAGTAGTTCTGGTCAAGCCCAACATCGGATGGGACCGCACACCCGAACAGGCGGCCAACACCAATCCCCAGGTAGTGGCGGAGGTGGTGCGCCTCTCGCGGGAAGCCGGCGCGAGCAAGGTGATTGTCACTGACGTGAGCTGCAACGAGCCTCGGCGCTGTTATCAGCGAAGCGGCATCGCGGAAGCCGCGGCGGCCGAAGGCGCCGAAGTGATCCTGCCCGAGGATCGAATGTTGAAGCGGGTCAACTTGCGAAGAGGCCTGGGCTCGTGGCCGGTCCTCGAGGCGGTTCTCTCCGCCGACAAGGTGATCAACATTCCCGTCGCCAAGCATCACAGCTTGACGGGCGTAACGCTAGGTATGAAGAACTGGCTGGGCATTGTGGGCGGGCCGCGCGTCTGGCTGCACCAGGACATCCACACCAGCGTGGTCGATTTGGCGGACTTCGTGCGGCCGGCGCTGACTATCATTGATGCTTATCGCATCCTGGTGCGCAACGGCCCCACCGGCGGCGCTCTCTCGGACGTGGAATTGAAGAAGACTCTGGTGGCGAGCACCGATCCCGTGGCGGCGGATGCCTTCGTGGCCAAAGCCTATTGGAATCTCGACGCTCGAAGTTTGCGCTACCTCCAGATGGCGCAGGACCGGGGCCTGGGAAGGGTGGACTTTGAGAACGTGAGGAGCAAGAAGATAGAAGCTAGAAGTTAGAAGCTAGCAGGATGATGAAAAACGTTCTTGTATGCTGTCATTCCGAGCGCAGCGAGGAATCTCGCTCTGAAAAAAAGGCAATTCCGAGATTCTTCGTCGCCTTCGGCTCCTCAGAATGACATCTTTCATCAGCCTGCTAGGAGCTAGAAGTGGGATCCGGCGAGCGACCGAAGGATAGGGCCTTCTAACTTCCAGCTTCTCGCTTCTAGCTTCTGATTAATTCCAATGAGTGCATCCAAGCTCCCCAAGTTACGCCGCGCATCGCAAATTGTATTCTTGGGTCTCTTCCTGCTGCATCTGTTAGAGACCGAGTTTCGAGGCTCGCTCAAAGGCGCGCCTGGCGATATTCGGCTGCCGATTCCCTACCCCGGCATCTTCGTTCTCTCCGACCCGCTTGTTGCCATCATTAACGCTCTCGCTTCCCGCGCGCTATACCCAAGACTTCTCTGGAGCCTGACCATTCTGCTGCCCACATTGTTCCTGGGCCGTTTTTTTTGCGGCTGGATCTGTCCGCTTGGCACGCTGAACCACTTTTTCGGCAATCTGAAGTCCGAGAAGAAGCGCGGGCTCCAATGGATCGAATCGAATCGCTACAAGAAGTGGCAAACGACGAAGTTCTACATCCTGGCCGCGCTGCTGGTGTCCAGCGTTTTCGGCGTGGTGACACTCGCTGTGATGGACCCGATTTCGCTGCTGATACGTTCGCTCACCGTGTCCGTTCTGCCTGGATTAAATCTCGCCGGCAATGCCTTGCTGGACTCGCTCTACCAGAGCAACAACGGCTTTCTGGCCGTAATCGGCCACGTCTTGCAGCTCCTATTGAGGGCGACGATCCTCAGCTTCAGGCAGCCGCACTTCAGGCAGGTCTTCTTCGTGGGGCTGATCTTTGTCGCCCTGCTGGCGCTCAATCTGCGCGTGACACGATTCTGGTGCCGCGCGCTCTGTCCGCTGGGCGCATTACTGGGCGTCGTTTCGCGCTGGTCGATATTGGGAATCGAGAAGTGCGCGACCGATTGTGAGGATTGCAACCGCTGCCTGTTGCACTGCCAGGGCGGCGATGATCCGATCCCGGGGACGAAGTGGCGGAAGGCGGAATGTCATCTGTGTTTCAATTGCGTGGGCGACTGCCCAAAGGGCGGCATCAAATTCAAATTCTTCCCGAGCCCGGTGCTGGAGCACGGTCGAGACGGCCGCGCCACGACTGAAATTGGCCCGCAATTGCAGCGTCGCAAGCTGCTGACTTCGGTCGCGGTGGGCGCGGCGTTGCTGCCGGTGCTGCGCAGTGGCGCCAGTTTCTCCGCAGAAGGCAACCCTCGGCTGATCCGCCCGCCGGGGTCGCTGGCGGAAAGCGATTTCCTCGCTCGCTGTGTTCGCTGTGGCGAGTGCATGAAGGTTTGCCCCAACAACGCCCTGCATCCCGCCTTGACTCAAGCGGGACTCGAAGGCATTTGGAGCCCGGTGCTTGTGCCGCGCATAGGCTATTGCGAACCGAGTTGCACGCTGTGCGGTCAAGTCTGTCCCACCGGAGCCATATGGGAAATCACCTCAGCGCAGAAGGCGTGGCTGCCAGCGAGCGCGCAGAAAGACTCGAAGCCAGTCAAGCCGGTCCGGCTCGGCACCGCGTTCTACGATCGCGGGCGCTGTCTGCCCTGGGCGATGGCGACGGAATGCATTGTGTGCGAGGAGTGGTGCCCCACGTCTCCGAAGGCGATTTACTTGGTGAAGGCTGAGGTCATCGATAGTGCCGGAGCCCCGAAGCAGGTCCGCCAGCCCTACGTCGACCCGAATCGCTGCGTGGGCTGCGGGGCGTGCGAGTTCGCGTGTCCCGTCAAAGACCAACCGGCAGTCTATGTCACGAGCATTGGCGAGAGCCGATCGACGACGAATCAGATTCTGCTCCAGCGAGTGGGGAAGGGGTCGGAATCATGAATGGGTCGGGGTTCGGGATTCGGGTTTCGGGGTTCGCAGAGAGGAAAGTAGTGGCGGCTTTACGCCGCCACTTTGGGCTGCGAGGTAAGCTAGCCGCTACGCTGATAATTCTTGCGCTGAGTTTTTCTCTCGCCTGTAACTCAAAATCGAAATTCGATACCTCTAAGATTTTCCCCAGTTCCAACCAGGCCCAGGGCTGGACGAAGTCCGGCGAAACCAGAGTGTTTCCTGGTGACCACCTGTACGAATATATCGACGGCGACGCTGACAAGTATGTTCATGCGGGCGTCAAGCAAACGCTGACTTCAGACTACCGTTATGGCGAGAAGATCGAGGCCGTAGCCGACGTATTCATCATGTCCACAGCGGCCGGCGCCACAACGGTATACGAGTCGCAATCTGCGGCGGGAAGCGGACCGGTGCGCTTGGGCGACGCGGCGCGACTCTACAAGGGCAGCCTGACTTTTCGCCAGGGCCGGTATTTTGTGCGCCTCGTGGCTTATCAGGACGCTCCCGAAGTGCCGCAGGCGTTGGTGGCCTTAGGGCGCGCGATCGCAGGTAAGCTCGAATAGAAATGAATGAAAGATGATTTCTAACGCCGCGTGGCCTCTTCAAGTTTACCGAGATCCGGTATGACGATCTGCCGGCCGCGTTTCTCAATCAATCGATCCTTCTGAAGGGCCGTCCACGTCCGGCTGACAGTTTCGGAGGAGAATTCCAAGATTTCGCCGATTTCCTGGCTGGAGAATGGCAGCGTCAATAAGACTGAACCGTTCGAGTTCGCCTCGCCGGGGACGACCAGGGAAAGCAGGAGCGTCGCCAGCCGGGTTCGCGCGTCTTTGAAACTCATATCCGTAATCTGCGTTCGGACCCGCGCCACTTCGCCCACCAAAAAGGCGATCATCGCCAGCGCGATGTCCGTATTGGAACGCAAGAAATCGAAGAACGCGTCGCGCGAAACGGAACAGATTTCAGAATCCTTCAGCACCACGGCTGTGAGCGGATAACTGGACTCGGCAAGCGATTCGAAGCCGAAAATCTCGCCGGGAAACAGCGCGCGGACGATGCGGTCTTTGCCGTTCTCCAGCGATTTCACCAGCTTGACCAATCCCGTGCGCAGTGAAAAGAGGTGCTTGGCCTGTCCTCCCTCGAAATACAGAATCTGGTTTCGGTGGTAGTGCGCGGGCCGGAACACACAACCGAGACGCGCAGCCTGATCGCCCGACAAGTTGCGGAACAGCGAAGTGGACAGCACCGGGCAATTGACGCATTCTGGCCGCGAACTGTTCATCGGTAGATCCTTCATGCACCTGCAATACAGTTTAGGCGTTTGCGGGGGAAATGGAAAGAACCGGGAGGTAGAAACTAGAAAATAGAAATTGGAAACTGGAAAATCGAATCTGGAAGTTGAAAACTGGAGGAGGAACTCGGTTCAGCCAGAACCAGTTTCCATTTTCCAGTTTCTAATTTCCAATCCTCAGTTTCTATTTTCCAAGGCCCAGTTTGGCCAATACCGGCGCGGGGCAACCTTGCCACACAGCCTGCGGCTCATTGCCGAGGTACGGCAAATCTCTTAATCCAATTTCACTGGTGAAGAAGCCGCTCACCACCAGGTCGCGGAGATGGTTGAAGAACACAGCCGCGTTGGCGTCGGCGGGCGCGGCATTTTGCGGATAAGCAATGCGGCCGAGGAGCTGTTTCTGCTGGGCGGCCGTGCAATCGGCAAAATCTCTCCCGAACGCCCGATTGCATTCCATGTCGAGCCACGTCAGCCCGCCGCGAATGCCATCCAGCAGCTCGCCGCGCTTGAAATCCAACCAATCGTCGATAAATTCCGGCACGCCGGCTGCGGACGCGCTGCCCGACCGCTCGTCGGCGGGGATGATCCAGTCGCTTAGGATACGAATCGTGCTGTACTCGTGTTCGGTCAGAATTTTCCGCTGATATCCGGCGGCGACCTCCGCGCCAGTGGGTGTGGTTAGCTTAACGGTCGGCGGCGGCTCGGAGCTGATTTTCTGCGCCGCGTCAGCATTGAGTGTGACCAACGCTGCGGCTGGAACTGAGGTGAGGGCTTTCAACAGATCCCGGCGCTGGAATACGGCTCGGGATTCGGGATTCGGGGTTCGGGGTTCGCCGGCCGCCACGTCTACTCGGTCTCGTGCGTGGCGAGCAGCTTGGGGGCCGTTGTCTTTCACCGCGCTCATCGCCATCCCTCTGCAATTCAAAATCGAAAATTCAAAATGCAAAAATGCAAAACACAAAATTCAAATGTTCCTTTTCTTCATCTGCTCAGCGATGTACTCCGACGTGCGCCACGCCAGGGCCATGATGGTGAGTGTCGGGTTTTTGTCCGCGTTGCTGACCAAAGGCGCGCCATCAGCGACAAAAAGATTCTCACAATCCCAGGTCTGGCAATTGGGGTTTAGCACCGAGGTCTTGGGATCATTGCCCATGCGGGCGCCGCCCACCTCGTGGATGGCTTCGCCGCCGCGTGAAATTCCCCATCGCTGCTCCGCACCGTAAGATTCGACGACCTCTCCGCCCGCGGCATGAATAATCTCCTCGAAAGTTTCCTGCATATGGCGAGCCATGAGAATCTCTTCGTCACTCCACTTGAAATGAAATCTCAGCGTCGGGATGCCCCACTGGTCCACGACCCCGGGATTGATCTCGCAGTAGCTTTCGTTGTTGGGAATCATCTCCCCGCGCCCGTGAAATCCCACGAAAGATCCGTACAGCCGGCGACACCCCTGCTTCAGATCCTTGCCGTAGCCGCCCTTCAGGAAATGCTCCGACCCGCTCAGCAGTCCCGGTCCAGGCATGCCCTGTCGCCCGCCGCCAAACTCGATGTGATAGCCGCGCGAAAAAGGAAGTTCGTGCCGGAGCTGCTTCTGATAATTCCACCACGGCATGTACAAATGCATTCCTCCCACGCCGTCTTCGTTGTGCGGAGGCAGATCCATGAGGGAGGGAAGGAACCCCGTCACGTCGGACATCACCGTGTCCATGATGTACTTGCCAACCATGCCGCTGGAGTTCGCGAGGCCGTTGGGAAATCTCGAGCTGCGAGAATTCAACAACAGGCGCGCGGTCTCACAAGCGCTGGCGGCCAGCACAATCACTTTCGTGCGGACTTGGACTTCGTCGCGGGATTTCTTGTCGATGTAAGAAACCCCCGTGGCCCGGCCATCCGGCCCGACCAAAACCTCGCGAGCCATCGCGTCGCAGCGGATTTCGAGATTCCCGGTCGCCGTCGCCGGATTCAGAAGCACGACAGGTGAGGAGAAGTTGGATCCGAGCCGACAGCACCGCCCGCACTGGGCAACGTAGTGGCAGGCCGGCCGTCCATTGAGCGGGCGAGTGAGAATAGCCAGCCGGGAAGGAATGCACGGAACGCGCAACTTGGAGCAGGCCTTTTGGACCAGCAGTTCGTAGCAGCGCGGCGTGGGCGGCGGAAGAAACTTGCCATCCGGAAGATTCTCCACGCCCTCGACGGAGCCAAAAACGCCGATCAGCTCTTCGGTCTTGTCGTAATAAGGCGCCAGGTCCTCGTAGCGAATCGGCCAGTCAGAGCCTTTGCCATCGCGGCTGTACGGCTTGAAATCGTAAGGCCCATTGCGGAGCGAAATCCGCCCCCAAGCGTTGGTGCGGCCGCCTAGCATCCGTGAGCGGAACCATCTCCAGTCGCTGCCGGGCGCCGAGGCGTAGGGCTCGCCCTCGACTTGCCATCCGCCCACGGCGGCCGTGAAATAACCGTAGGGATGCTCTGGAGTCGCGGCGCCGCGGTGAGGCGCTTCGTACACCGGTTGCAGCCACTTGGAATCCCGAGCCGCGTCGTACCAGCTCCCGGCTTCCAGCAGGAGGCACTTGGCCCCAGCCTTGGTCAGGTTGTACGCGGCCATTCCGCCGCCCGCACCTGAGCCGACGATGATGACGTCGTAGGAATCAGAATTGGGCATCAATTGCGCCATGAGTTCCTTTCATCAGGCGCAATGCGGACCAGGCGAAGGCTCGAGGTGTTGTTGCCCTGTTCATCGAAGGAGATAGTTCCTGAAACACCGGAAAAGTCCTTCACCTTCGCGACCCAATCCCGGACGCGCGCGCGGTTCGGGCCGGCGGCACGAAAGGCTTCGGCGATGAGCGCGACCGCGTCGTAAGCTTCGGCGGCGACCGGGCTCGGGAAGCGCCCCGTCTCCAGCTCGTAACGTTGCTCGAACGCTTTCCGCGCCGGCGCGCTCGCGAGGTGCGACACCGTTGTCCAGACACCGGCGCTCGCGGGATCGTTGGCGATGGACGAGTCCGCCGAGCGAAGATCCAGCTTGGAGCTTTCCTGCGCGGCTTGTGGGGAAAGATAGATCGGCGTGCGGATTTGGGTTTTCTGCAATCGCTCGGCCAAGATCCCCGCAGTCTCCGGCCGCGTCCACAAAACAATGGCGTCCGCAGGCTGCGCTCCGAGCTCGGCCAGCAGAGAATCGTAGTCAGGGTTCAGAGGATCAACAAAGACGCACGCGCTTCGCGGCGCGCCAGCCCGCTCGACCGCTTTCTGGAATTCCTTCGCGCCAACACGCCCATCGTGATCGCGCTCCGCCACTAGAACGATGTTTCGGACGCCGCGGTTGCGATAAATGTCTTGTGCAATGGTCTCGGCCAGTACTGAATCACTGGGCCCCAGGCGAAAGATCCACGGCAGATCGATTTCAGTCGTCGTCGGGTCGGTAGAGAGCGTCAGGACGGGAACTCCAATGCGGTTGCCCACCTGTTCTGAGAGGTGCGCAGTCGCGCCGTTGGCCGAAGTGATCAGCGCGAGAGCTTGGTCATCAGATACAAGGTGAAGAAGCGCGTCGGCAGTCTGGCCCCAACTCGGCCCAAACTCATCGCCGATGGCCAGCTCCAATCGGTGTCCTCCAGGGAACGCGCGCTGCGAAGCTTCCTCTAATGCCATTCGCGCCGCTCGAACGATGGCCTCGCCGTCAGCCTTCTCCGGACCGTGAAGCGGCGCCAGGACGCCGATGCGGATGACGGAGCTCGAAAGGTCAAAGGTCGATGCCCTACCGGGGCCCTTGTAGGCCACAGCGCCAATGGAAGCGTAGGGCGTTGGCGCGGGGTCCGCCTCTTGCCCTGGCGCAGGAGTTGCCACTCCTGAAATAGCAAACGCCGTCGCGAGGGCTAGAAGCAGCCCCGATCTGAGTTGAAGATCTCTTGCCATCCTAAATTCGCCTTACGGCACCATCCCGGACATTCGCGTCACGCTACACTTGAATCGATTTTCGATTTTCGAGTTTTGAGTTTCCAAGTTGGCTGCGCTTTTGGGTTCGTTCCAAAACGTTTTCCTTTATTTTCAACAACATGGTGGCTTCGTTCCGCATTTTTCAACATTTTACGATCACATCGTGCCAGATGGCTCTTTTTGACCTTTGACTTTTGAGCTTTGACTTTCTTTCTCATTCGCTTTCCCTTGCCAGTCCGTGCGCTGCTCAACCCAATACGCGAACTTTCCTTTCTCGACTTTTGCGAACGTAATCGGAGCAATGTTATTCAGCGTGTAGTCGAAGAATTGGTTGCCGGTCACGCCGTGATACTCTTTCATGTGGTGATTCCGCAGCGCGTCCATGATCCGCCCGCGGTTGAGACCTGCTTCCCGAATGGCCTGGATGAGGATATTCATCCCGTCATAGGCACGGGCAGCGTAGGCGTCGGGCTCCGCGTCAAAGTGCTTCCAGTATCGCTGGCGAAACTCTTGCCAATCCGGATCGCTACGCGAGGGATCGAGTGCGCTGACGGCCACCAAACCCTCCGCCGCCGGGCCGGCGATCTTCATGACTTCTGGATAGGCAATGCGGCTGCTGCCAAAAACCGGTTGCTTCATTCCCATGCCGCGCATCTGCTTCAGGATCAGCCCGGCTTGACTGGCGTTCCCCCAAATGACCAAGCCGTCGATCCCGGCATCTCGCAACACTTCCAATTGCGCGGAGAAGTCCTGATCGTTGGGTTCGTACTTCTCTTCCAGCAAGGGCTGATGTCCCATGCGCCGGGCCACGTCAAAGAACACGGCGTCACCCATGCGGCTGTAACGGTTGGTAGCTCGAAGAATCCCCACGCGTTTCAGCTTGAGCTGATTGAAGATGTAATCGGCCAGCGCATAGCCCTGTTGGCGGTCGTCGGGGAAATTGTGCAGGAGCCATTGAATGCGAGTTTCGGTCACGGTGCGGTCCGTCGTGCCTGTGTCCACAATGGGCACTTCGATCTTGAGCGTGGCGCGCAACTCAATGTGAGTCGCCGCGCCGTCTAGCGAGCCCAGCATGCCCCACACGTTCTCGTCATAACGCATCTTCACGATTTCCATCGACGAAGCTCCCCAAAGGGGCAGATCGTTGTGCACCTTGAGAGCAAACGGCTTTCCACGGAAGCCCCCTTGGGCATTCGCTTCTTCGACGGCCAACTGGGCTCCGTGCAGCATCGGGATCCCGTAGGCTGAATCGGGATTGCTTTCGTCGAGTGGACCCAAGAAGCCAATATTGATCGTTTCCAGCCGGCTCAGGTCGCCGTCGGGCTTGTTCCGCGCCGCTCCCCAATAATCAAGAGTGTCTGGCGCGACGTACCATTCGTAGTAAGGCTTGCGGAAGCGGCGAAACGGAATGGCCTGGGTCGGCATGTTGGCGTATCGCGCGCCGCCCGAAGCCTCCTTTTGGCTCTTCTCGGCCGAGGTTGTCTGCGGTGGTGTGTACTGCGGCCACGCGGGAATTGCAGTGACTAAGCTCAGGACGCAAAACAGGCCAACTACAGCTCGGCAAGGGCGGACAGGCTCATCTGATTCCGACATTTGACCTTTGACTTTTGACTTTTGACTTTTTTCTTCTTCGCGCATACGACCGCGACTCCTCCAATGCCAGCTACGCGACCCATCCGCCCACCGCCACCTTTTCTCCCGTCCGCTCTTCCCGGCTGTGAACGTAATGGATGATTCGGCGCAGAGTGGGAGGGTCGATGGCCTGGTCGGCATCGCACCTGGGCTTGGGCGAGTCAATGCGGTCGGTGGCGATCTCGATGATGAGCCCGTCACACCCGAACTCGATGGCGCCGCGGCTCGCCATTTCCACCATCGTAGTCACGCCGGTGGCGTGGCTGGGGTCCACGATCACGGGCAGAAACGTCTGTTCGCGGATTGCCGGAATCACGTTCAGGTCCAGGCAGAAGCGCGAGTACTCGCCGAAAGTGGGAGCCTTAATGCCGCGTTCGCAGAGAACGATCTCCAGATTGCCTTCCTTGGCGATGTACTCCGCCGCGCCGAGCCATTCACACAGGCTGGCCGCCATGCCGCGCTTCAACAGGACCGGTTTGCCAGCGCGGCCCACCTCGACCAATAGGGGATAGTTCTGCATACTCCGCGAGCCCACCTGAATCATGTCCGCGTATTCCGCCACCATGTCCACCAGCCGGACATCGATCACTTCCGTGACGACGGGCAGGCCGGTTTTATCTCCCGCGGTCCTGAGGATCTTCAGACCTTCGAGCCCAAGCCCCTGAAACTCATGCGGGGAGGTCCGCGGCTTAAAGGCCCCGCCGCGCAGCATGTCGGCGCCCGAGGCTTTGACGATCCCTGCCACTTCCATGGTCTGTTCGTAGCTCTCCACGGCGCAGGGCCCGGCAATTACCACTGGAAGCCCTTTCCCAAGTCGCACCCCTCCAACCTCAACGGCGCGCACGTGCTCGCTGCCGTAGCGCGGGTTGGTTTTCCGGCACAACAATGGACAAATCCGAGGTAGATCATCAATGGTGACTTTTCCTGCGATCTTCATTTCTTTGTCCTTAGTCCTTTGTCCGTTGTCCGCTGTCCGGTGTCAGTTGACCCGTGGCCCGGCTTTCTTAGCAACTGACAACGGACCACGGACAGCAGACCGACTTCTAACTTCTGATTTCTGATTTCTAACTTTCAAACATCGCCATCGCCTCGATCTCAATCAGGAGGTCCGGGCGGCACAAGATGGCCTGGATGCCGGTGGACGCGGGCAAGGGGTCTAGCCCCTGCTCCTTGAAAAACTGGGTGCGAATTTCGTTGAAGGCGGCATAGTCCCGCTCGATGTCCCGGAGATAACAGGTGGTTCGGACAACATCCTTCCAGGACGCGCCCTCGGCCTCGAGTAGTGCCGTGATGTTCCGGTAGGTGCGCCAAGTCTGAGCCTGGAAGTCGCCGGGATAGAGCGTCTCGCCGTTTTCGCCGACGCTCGCCGTGCCGGAAATCAGCAGGATCGTGATGCCCTTAAGATCAAGGCGCAGCCCCCGCGAGAAAGACGACGGGCGGGCGTAAGCGTGAGCTTCGTTCAAGGCGCTCGGCGCGCTGATCGCTTTCTTCGGAATAGG
This sequence comes from Terriglobia bacterium, assembly GCA_050013575.1. Lineage (GTDB taxonomy): Bacteria > Acidobacteriota > Terriglobia > UBA7540 > UBA7540 > DASYXZ01. Next base: position 163,347 of record JBEKEZ010000002.1, read on the forward strand.
AATGTGGGAGCGCTCGATGGCGGCGGGCGCTTCAACGTCTGTTACGAGCTGACTCATAGAGTGGTTTCTCCTTTTGAGATTCGTGAATACCGTGGCTTAGGCCGAGGGCCGTAGCCACCCAAATGTCTTCCCCTTGAAAATCCATGTTCAGAATGTAGTTATGAGCAACGGTCGAGGGCGCTTCGCGCTTGCTCTTTTTCCCGTCCGGCCGAGTGATGAGAATTTCTGGCCGGCCGGTCTCCTCGTCGGACCGGTACGTGACCCAGATGTTGTTTTTGTAGTCGAAGTAGCTCAGCCCCCTGTCCGTACACGCCCAGACTTCGTTGCCTCGTGACTTGACGGCGTTGATGAAATCAGAGGCCAAGCCGCTGTCTTTGGTCAGATAGTTGTGCCAGTCCCGCCCGTCGTAACCGCTCAAGCCGAAGTAAGTCGAGGCCCAGATCATATCGGTATCCGGGTTATAACCCACCCCGCTGACGATGATGTGAATGAGTCCCTGGTTTCGGTAGAGGACGATTTCCATCTCACCGTCCGGGTCGGTGTAGGGCCTCCAAGTTTGGTTCACCTTGTCATAGACAATCAGCCCGCCGCCCCACACGCCGAGGTAAACCTTGTCCTTTCCCAGGGCGATGGAATAGGACCACGGCTCGTCGAATGGGGCGTTCTTCTCATTAAAAATTGTCCAGGCGCCGGTGTAAGTATCGAGGCGATTGGTGCCGGCGGCGGTCGCAACCCAGACGTCGTGTCCATCGACCGCAACGCTATAAACCAAGTCGTTCGCCAAGCCGCTCGTTAGGTTTGTGTAGTTCGTGAATTCCCCACCGGAATATCGGCTCAGCCCGCCAAAAGTACCGATCCAAAGGTCGCCGGTCTGTTTGTTCACGGCAATCGACATCACGGGACGGCCAACCAAGCCATCAGCCGGCGTGAGCACTCTCTTCACTTGCCCGTCTTCGATCAGCACTAAGCCGACTTCGGTTCCCGCCCAGACACGATTTCCGTCGACCGTCACGCAGAAAACTTCGCCCTCCGGAAAGCCATTGGCGTGCGTGTAGTTGACCCATTTTGTGTAGAGAGGCGGGCTCTGTGCCGGTACGCTTGTAGCGATCACAAGTGATAAACAAGCCGTAAGCAGATATTTCTTCATATCTACCAACCTGGAAGGATTTAGGATCTGGGATTTAGGATTTAGGCCCACGACGCATGGTGTCCGTCCCGCTTCCTGGCTCCCACACCTTGGATCCTCTGAATCCTGAATCCTAAATCCTGAATCCTCTCTTAAAAGGTCTTCAAATACTCAATCAAATCGTTCAACTGCACTTTGTCCATATCCGAAGTGATTCCGTGCTTATCGTCGGGATTAAACTTGGTCCAGATTTCCTCGAGCGACAGCGCCATGCCGTTGTGCAGGTACGGCGGCCGCATGTAAACGCCCTCGATCTGGGGAATATCAAACTCCCGGATAGTGTCGTACGGAGTTGCTGTGCCCACATCCATCGAAACCCGCGCTGTGTAATGGGTAAGCGGCGGATGGCAGAAATAGCATCGCTGCGGCGGCGGAATCAGGGCGCCGGTGTTCGTCGTGGTTCGGAAGAAAATCGCTTTCCCTCGGGCTTGTGCGTCGGTCAAATTTCCATCAGCGGTCCGACGCGGATTGGGTGGCAGGCGCAATGAAAGGATGAAGGTCGTAAGATCCTTGACTTCCGCCGGGCTGAACCCCTCAGACCGGAAAATGAACATAGCGGTGCGCGGACCATCCTGCGTTTCGAGGTTAGGGTTTTTGCCATTCCACTTGAAGGGCGAAGTGCCGTCGATGGAAAACAGCGTCCGATTTTCCACAACGTCGCGGCCAAGCTGAGGGGTCTCGAGGCTCCACGCGAGGCCGTCAGAGAGGCCTCCATGCGGGTGACATGAGGCGCACGACATTTGGCCCTGAAGACTGTAGCTCGCATCATAAAACAGCCGCTGGCCACGACGCACGGTGGTCATTTCTTTCGGTCCGCCCAGGTCAATTGTCGAGACGACTCTCAATTGCCTCAGATCGACGACGCTCACCGTATCGTCCATTCGGTTGGCGATGTAAGCGAATTGGCCGCTCGGCGAAACTGCAACCGCGGTCGGGTTGCGGCCCGTGGGAAGGCGTCGGACAACAAACTGGCGGGCGGAATCCAGGCGGTTCGCCAGCGCCTCGGGGTCACTCTGTGTCGTCCGCAGCAACAAATGGTTGAGTTTCGCGATGTCAAGAACGGAAACTACGTTCGCGCCCGACGCCGTGACCAAAGCCCACCGCCCATCAGTCGTTGTGGCCGTTCCAAGCCCGTCGGCATAATAGTGGTCGATGTCATCCAGCAAGACCTCAGCGACCCCCGGTTTTTGCTGCCCGGCTGGACCAGTGTGAGTCGGTCGAATGATCGCCATGCCATGCGTCAGGAACCAGCCTTGAGGAATCTGAATCAGCGTGTTCAGGTTTTTGGGACGCAGGAACGGGACGAGTAAATACCCACCCGCGCCGGCCGGGACCTCAGTGAGGTGGCGAAGTTCGATCACGCCCGGCACGGAAATTCGCTCCGCAACAACCTGTGCCCGAGTATCAATGGCCGCGAGCTCGGAGACGGGCGGCTGATCGTACCGATGCAGACGCGCGAGTATGTTCGAGACATACACTCGTTTTCCATCGCGGGAAAGCAGAACGTATTCGGGAAACCGCCCGGCGTCCAAACGCTTGATCTCCTGGCCCGTTGCAATGTCAATGACCGAGACGTCGCCGCCCAACGTGTTCGCCACGTACAAGAACTTCGCGTCGCCGTCGGTTGTGATTCCCGCCGGTCCCCATCCGGCCTGAATGGTTCGTCGGGCTTCGAAGGAAGCCGTGTCGATCGCCGTGACGCTCCCGCTCCGCTCATTCGTTACGTAGAGCGTCTTGCCGTTCGGGGAAATCGCCATCGATTTCGGCTTATCTCCAACCTGAACGCGCGCCACAACCTCCCCAGTGCTCGTGTTCACCGCCAGCACCGAGTCGCTGTCTTCACAAACCACGTAAAGCCGTTGCCCGTCAGGCGAGAGTTTCAAGTCGACCGGGCTGAGATAGCGAAGATTGGCATTCTCTAGAACGTGATCGAGCAAAGGTGAGGCGGCCGCCCGAGGGAGGTGCCAACAGAAGCTGGCCAAGAGCGCCAAGGTCAGGCCGACTGCCGTTCGAGAAGTGGCATGTGGCAAGTGGCATGTGGCATGTGAAAAGAAAGCAGTGGCAGGTGGGAAGTGGCGAGTGGCAGGCGAAAAATCCTCATTCAACTTGCCACATGCCACATGCCACACGCCGCTGGCCACTGGTCTTGGCTTGCCACATGCCACATGCCACATGTCACTGCTGTTGTTGCTCATCGGACTTTCCCTGCCGTTCCTTGGCCGTTAGCGCCCGGTTCCGTTACGGTCAGAATCTGGTCGGCCTTGACGTGTTCCAGCGTTTGGACTATGCCGCTCGGCCAGCGAATGACGAGCTTATCCACTTCAGTGTGCTTGCCCAATCCGAAATGGGGCCGAGGATCACTTTGGGACAGGTAACCACTAGCCGACACGGCTTGCACCACTTGGCTTAGGTCGCCTGCGACGGCCTCGACGCTCGCACCGTAGCCGTCACGGTTGCTCTCGACCCCCACCAGCTTCACAGTGAGCCAATGATTGCGCTGGCCGGCGGGGGGAGTGTTATGCAACAAGATGCCTTTGCCGCCGAGCGTCACAATAAATGCGTCCACGTAGCCGTCGTTGTCATAGTCGGCAAAGCAGGCGCCACGGCTGACAATCCGGCTTTTGAAGAAGCTCCCCGCCAGAGAGGAAACGTCGGAGAAGGTCTTATCGCCGTTGTTGCGCAGGAGAGAGCTTTCCATCGGAATCAGCCAAGTCAAGCCGCCATTCAAGATGAAGAGGTCTTTCCTGCCGTCGTTATCGAAATCAAAGAATCCGTCGCCCCAGCCCACGTACTGTCCGGAGGGACTTCCCACGCCGGTCTCGTCCGTGGTGTCCAGGAAAACATCGCCCGGCTTGCCGGGATTGTGAAACAGCCGGTGGTATCGCGCATCAGAAACAAACAAGTCCTGCCAGCCATCATTGTCGTAGTCGCCAAAGATGGGCCCCATGGCCGTGCTCGCCTCGCCGTTTTGTCCATAGGCGACGTTCATCTCAGCCGCCACTTCGCTGAACGTGCCATCATGATTGTTGTGGTAGAGGTAGCTGGGCATGGTGTCGTTCGCGACGTAGATGTCGGGCCAGCCGTCGTTGTCATAATCGCCCGTCGTCATGCCCATCGCCCGTCCTGGCTGCGCGGCGATGCCGGATTGGCGCGAGACGTCAGTAAAAGTACCGTCGCCGTTGTTATGAAAGAGCCGGTTGGTCTCCGGCGCGTAATCGAGTGGGCCAGGGTAATGGTGGGCGGAATAAAAGTGCCGGTACGTGGGATCGAACTTTAGATAGTTCCCCACAAAGAGGTCCAGCCGACCATCCCGGTCGTAATCCAGGAAAGCGGTTCCGACGCCGAAGTAGGGATTCTCGACGCCCGCCTGTTTCGTCACGTCGGTGAACGTTCCATTTCCATTGTTGTGATACAGAATGGCGGAATTGTAGCCGGTCACGTAGATGTCTTCGTAACCGTCGTTATCGAAATCGCCGAACGTTACCCCCGTTCCGAAACCTCTTCCTCCCACGCCGGCCTGAGCTGTAACGTCGGTGAAGGTTCCGTCGCCGTTGTTGCGGTAGAGGTGGTTTGTGGCGTCGATGCCATCGGGAGCCGAAAGATCGGTCAGGCGGTCGATGTGCCGGCCACTGACAACATAAAGGTCCAGGAGGCCGTCGTTGTTGTAATCAATCCACGCGCAGCCCGAGCCGGTGCCTTCCAAAATCGAATTCAACTCTTTCTCGCCGAAGGAGTGCCGGAAATGGATTCCGGCCTTTTCCGTCACGTCCTCGAACTGAGGCAGTGGCTCGGGGGGAGCGCGGCGCGAAGAGGGATTCTGCCCGGAGATTCCACGAATCGCCAACACCAGCCCCCCGGCCGCCACCAAAGCTACGAATTGTTGTCGGGAAATTCTCATGAGTCCCTCAATGATGAGCGGCCTCCGCTTCAAGCGTTACTCCAACTGGTGTCGGCCCCTGCGGCCGCTTCAACGCCAGAGCCCAATGATTTGGCGCTGTGAGGGCAGGGTTCGCATGGCATCCCAGGCAAGCGTGATCTTCTCCCGGCCGCACCCAAGTCCAGCTTTGCTGGGCATGGATGACATGTCCCTCGGCGCTGAGTAATTCGAGCCGAATCGGACGATCAGGCGGAGCGGCGAGATAAAACGAGCCGTCGGCTTCTACGGGCGCCTCGCCCAGGACCTGCTGCCGATTCTGGACTTGCACTGTAGCGCCGGTCTCTGACCGGCGACTTTCCTCTCGGCTTGGCTCGAGTGCGAGCACCCGCACACGCGCGATGCGGCCCGCGAAGCGTTCATGCGGCGCATCCGACGACAAGTAAGCATTCAGGCAAACCACCCGGCCCGTCTTCGACTCTGGGTGAACGACGCTCCAGTAATACCTCGGGGCGGGATGCGGCTCCAACGGGACAGCCTGCACGCTGGAAAAAGTGGGATTCCGATAAATCAGCCGCACGACGGTCCTGCGTTCGAGATCGAACGTGTAGAGATCGAATCTAGCGCGCGAGGCAGACGAGACCGGATTCTGTTTCGCGACGATCAGGGTATTCCCGTCAAGCTGACGCGCCGACCAAAAGACCGACTGCGACGGCGTGATCACGGAATTGTGCAGCGCCCCCGGCGTGATCCAGGCCAGCTCACCGCCGGCTTCTTGGCGATCCGCACCTTGTCGCTCCACGAAGAGCACAGTGCCGTCGTCCAGTTCTTCGGCTCCAGTCCGAGTGCGACTGGGGAACGGCTCACGGCGAAACCCCGCGAGTCCTGTGCCGTCGGAGTTGATCACAAAAAGTGAGCGACCGCTCTTAGCCCAAGGCCCAGGAACAAGGGGCGACTCGGCTGACACCAGGATTCGCCCATCCCGCAGGACAGTCTCAACTTGAAAGTCGCCGGGGCCGAACGTGATGGGATGAGGTTCGGCCCCGTTGATTTTAGAAACATAAATCGCCGACGATTGCCGTAGTCCGCTTCCGGAAGCCGCCGTGAACACGATCTCGCCGCGTGGAAGATAGGCGGGCTGATAGCAGTCTCCCGAGCACTGGGTAATCTGGCGCTTCTCGGAGCCATCGGCGTTCATTTCCCAAATCTGCCAGTGAGCTTCAATTTTCGGTTGGCCGGAGAACAAGATCTTCGAGCCATCGGGAGACACTCGCGGGTCTGCGACCGCGAAGAAATCGGGCGTCAGGTTGATGGCAGCACTGACTGGTGCTCCCGGCTCCAGGCGAGTCAGATGGCTTCCCTGCGGAAATCGCTTCGCTAGCTCCCCTTGGACCACCTTGGGAGCTTCGACGAAAACGATCGCTGGCACATTCTTGTCTGGCCGGAGCCCCGGAGCCGCCTGCGGTGCCCTCACAGTCCCGAGCGCAGCGGTGATCGCCAGGACCGTGAGGGACGGCAATGTCTTCGCGGAAATCAGCATACGCCGATGGAAGCCTCTCCTTCCCGCCCAGCGCTTGCTACCCCTTAACCCGTCGCAATACTTCAGAGAAAACTCGCTGTTGGGAGAACGAGTGGAAAACGGGCTTCCGTCCCGCCAGCGCGAAACTCGATCAGTTACGCGCTAATACGCCACATAGAGGCGGGCGATTCAATGCCAACACTCAAGAATCTGGATGACGCATGTCAATCTATTCTAATTAGTCTTTTTATTCCTGTGCGCTAATGCCCCCAGCGTCAGGCATATAGCCGTTCTTGGGCTTGTTGGCGGCCCCAGGCGACCGGTGCAGCGGCCAGTGGCAATCGTTGTAATGCTCACTTGTGCCAGTACAAAGGGTTCGGACTGGGAGTAGGCTCGGGTAGTTTGGTGCCGCCGAACGGGCAGTACTGGTTGGCGCCACTAAGGCTTTCCTTGCAGGACGGACAGGTCTTGGGAGCAAGGACCGAGCTGAGTGGAACGGGAAGTCTTTCTCGCCCGTTTCCTCATATCGGCCCCCATTGTGAACCATTCACGAAAACGATGTTAGAGTGGCATTTCCCTGGCGCGGCCATGGGCCGCAGCCAAACTTGTCGAAAGTGGCAGGTGGCAAGTGGCAAGCGAAAAAATCTCCGCGGCAGAACAAGGTCCCAGCAACTAGTGCTAGAGTGGGGGTCTATCTCGGGCGGGGAACTTTGGGTCGGGGACGACGCCACGCTGACGCCCCGGACCGCGAGAATTTACTTGACAAACAGTAACGGACCGTTATACTAAATCCAGGCTCGTTTCCCGCTCGTAGTTGTGCTCTTCTCCGCCGTCTCGCCTGCGGAAGAAGACGAAGAAGAACAGGAATTGGGGATTGGAAGTTCGGGGTTAGGACCCGAAAATCGAAGGTCGAAACTGGAAACTGGAAACTCGAAATTCGAGAATCGAAATTGGAAGATCAAAGATCGAAAATGGGATCGAAGCCATTTCAAGCCGTGATGTCGTCCTATTATGTTATTGAAAATAAAGGACAAAGAAGGTTGACGGAGTGCTGTGCCAAAAAAAGATGTTAAAAACGCGGTTCGAAGCCATTTTTTGTTGAAAACAAAGAAGATCGCTATGGTTCGAAGCCATTTTTGGGGTTCAAAGCCATTCTCGGGAGGAAAGCGGGCTGCGCTATGTTATTGAAAAAAATTAAGCTGGCTTCGATCCAAAAGCCGTGCTTGTGGTTCGAAGCCATTTTTGAGGTTCAAAGCCATTAGCGGGAAGAGGGATGTGAGACTTGGGACTTGGGGCTGGCAGGCTGATGAGAAATGACTCCGAAGATGTCATCCCTTCCCTTCGGTCAGAGCTTGCCCTGAGCCCATTCGCTTCGCTCAGAGCTTGTGACGGAATTACCCATGCAGCTCCTCCGCTTCATTATCGGGCTTGTCTGCTTCCTCGCGTCGCTCACGGTCGCCGGGGAGACGGTAGCGTCGAAAGACGGAAACATCTACTTCAGGCCAGGGTCCTCGGGCAATCTCTCGCGGCTCACGGAAACGGGCCTGGACAGTGATCCGAACCTTTCTCCCGACGGGAGCCTGGTCGTGTTTGTCCGCAGCACTCCGGGGAAGGTGGTAGAAAGCCCTACGGGGGATTCAGTCGAGGAAACCGAGCTTTGGACGGTTCGCACCGACGGCACACAACCACGCCTTGTGCTCAGGGGAGGCGTTGAGAAGGGATCCAATGACGTACCTGTGGCATCCTTTAGCTCTCCGCAGTTTTCACCCGACGGGACTCAGGTTTACTTCCTCAGCATTGCAGCTGTCACATCTGGCGCGGTCGACGCGTGCAACATCAAGACGGGAAAGCTCAAGGAGGTCTGCGGGGCCAACTCCCTGCTCGTCGTGCGCAAGGGGCACTTCGCCGGAGATCTGGTCGTTGAACAGCATCGCTACTTCGTGGGCGGCGGCTCTTACGACTGGGTCTATGTGGTCACACCGGACGGCAAGGAGATTGGGCCGCTTGGCGACCGTGACGATCCAGGGTTCGAGCTACGGCTGAAGGAGGTTCTCGGTGGCGACGGCAAGTGACCGTCTTGGCGAGATCGTAGGACTCACACCGGCATGCCTAACGGATGCTTCCATCGGCCCTACCTCGGTTAGTGGAGCCTTGCCGGAGTTAGGCCGCGAATAGGGAGGCTCTTCAATGTCTCAAACCGGTGCGCCGAACGCCCCTTCAGTCAAATTTGAAGGCGGCAATCCGATCTTTCGAGTTCGCAGCGTTGCCGCCAGCCTTGACTACTACGTGCGCGTGCTGGGGTTCAAGCTCGATTGGGAGGCTTCCGAAGGGTTCGCGTCCGTCTCGCGCGGTCGCTTCCACCTCTTCTTGTGCGAAGGTGACCAGGGAAATTCCGGGACTTGGGTCTGGATCGGTGTGAGCGACGCCCAGGCTCTGTTCGAGGAGTATCGCGCCGCGGGCGCCAAAGTCCGGCATCCGCCCACAAATTATTCATGGGCGTACGAGATGCAGGTTGAAGACCTCGATGGAAACGTGCTTCGGATGGGCTCAGAGCCGAAGCCAAATCTGCCTATCGGCGAGTGGCTCGACATGCGCGGCGATGCTTGGATGATGTTCCCCGACCGAGGGTGGACACGTGTCGAGCGCGGCTGATCCGGATGCGACGGAACTGGCCGCCGTCCGCCAAACCACCCCTTGCAGCCGACGAGCAGGTAGCAGAGTCTGAGCACCTCAGACTCTGCGGTTCCTGGTTTGGGCCCGCGGAAAAGCTCGAAATGACAGTAGATGGTAGACGGCAGGCCGATCGGTAGACTGCCAGATCCTAAGTCCTGAATCCTGAATCCGACACCCTACTTTTTGAGGTACGCCGCGCCGCACTCGTAGAGATTCTTATCTGGAATGGGCCGAAGGCGAACGATTTCCGCCGGAACGAATATGTTGGCCATCCCCTCAGAATAGGGCATCGCGACTTCGATTCTTGTTCCAGGGGCCAGGTATTTGCGTGTTTGGAAGCAAACGCCGCCGCGGGACGCGTCGACGATCGGAAGGACTTCGTCGTCGTAGTGCCTTTCGAAGCGGATGCAGGCTGTCAGTTTGCACGTGATGCGATGGTGTCGGCGCTCGTTTTTCGTTCGAGCGGCAGGAGCCTGTTCCGGAGGCGCAGAAGGGGGCGGCGGCGGGGCGATATCCACATCGCGTTCCGCCGGTTCGTACTCGATTTCTTTCCAGATGGTGGATTCTCGGCAACGCTTGCATGGGTGAAACACGTGGCGATTGGCTTGATAGACTGCAACCTCGAACTCCTCCAGATAGACAACCTCGCGGAGCTGGCATCGGGCGCACTCGAGTAACGTGCGCCCCACGGCGCGCGCCTCATCGGTTAGTGGAACGAAGTTGATGTCCCACAGATTGATTTCGGGGTCGACAAACCTGACGCCATAACAAAACTCATCGCCTTCCTTCCGCACTTGCCCCATCACTTGGGCGGTGGCTTCCTTGCCGGTCGGGTCGCGGCGAATGAGGATCTCGTCCAAGGGGGCGAGGTTCCGCTTGACCCTGATCAGCGCCCCGTGGCGGCTAACCTCCACCGTTCGCGCTTCCTCACTGAACGCGTGACCTTCCAGATCCAAGCCTAAAATCCGAATCCGGACAACTAGCCCAACGCGGTCGGTCTGGCGTCTCGCGTGTGCCGGCGTGGCATCCATTCCTTTACCCCTCCAGAAAGCAGAAGAACTTATTGACCCCAGACGCTAATCCATGCTGGCTACGTCGGTAATTCTACCCCGGAGTTGATGCCGGCGACAAACGCTCCTCGCCCCCGGCCACCGGTGTGATCGGCGCGCGTTGCATCGGTGCCCCGGTTTACGTTCCGTGCTCGAACACGCGCACGTAATCAACGAGCATCGTCTGAGGAAAGGCTGTCGAGGCATCCGGATTGCCCGGCCAACCGCCGCCCACGGCGACATTAAGAATCAAGAAAAATGGATGATCGAACACCCACTTTGTGCCGGGCGGCAGACTGGAGGGCGTCACGGTGTGGTAGAGATGGTCGTCCACGTAAAACCTGATCTCATTCGGCTCCCATTCCACCGCGAACACGTGGAACTCGTCGGCAAAGCGCTCGCTGCCGGGCAGCGAGTACGGCGCGCCGATACCTTTGGCGCCCATGTATCCCGGACCGTGCACTGTGCCGTGAACGATGGAAGGCTCTCGGCCGATGTTCTCGAGAATATCAATCTCGCCACAAGTGGGCCAACCGCCGGGTTTGTCGATGTTGTCGCCCAGCATCCAAAACGCCGGCCACAGTCCTTGTCCGTACGGAATCTTGATGCGGGCCTCGAAGCGCCCATAACGTTGCGTAAATAGTCCTTGAGTCTTCAAGCGCGCCGAAGTGTACTCGCGCGTGATGCCGTCCCGGCCCGCGTAGGATTCCTTCAGAGGGCGGATCACGAGCTTCCCATCTTGAATCGAGGCGTTTTGAGGACGGCCGGTGTAAGTCTCGAGCTCGTGGTTGCCCCATCCGCCTCCGCCAAGGTCGTATGTCCATTTGCGCGGGTCAGGCGCGGAACCGTTCGGGCCATTGAATTCGTCGCTCCAGGTCAGGACCCACTTCGCGGAGTTGGATTGCGGCGCGGCGGCAGGAGTACCGGTGACGATATCAAAGCGGACTGAGAGCCCTATGAGAACTGCGGCTACCAGGGTTATCGCCAGGGTGATTCGCTGGAGGTAGGGTTTTCGCTCCATGGTCCCCTCACTTTAGCTTGATCATGAATTTTCCGCATGTTTCAAATATGGATAACACGTTGGTCATGCCCAACAACTGCCTGACGCGCTTATTGAAGTTGATGAGATGAAATTCGCATCCCGCTTTTTTGGCGGAAACGTAAAGGCTCATCACCGCGCCGAGCCCGGAGCTGTCCATATAGGCGACGTCGGTAAGGTCGATCACCAAGCACTTGGTTTCGGAAATCAATGGCCAGACCTGGGTCTTGAAATGCGCGGCGACGTCAAAGGTCAGGTGTCCGCTACAGCGAACGACCGTCGCGTTGTCCCCAGTCTCGGTGCGGAGCCCGAACGAGGAGGAGGGATTTTGCGCGGGGTTCGTCGTCATAAGAATCTCCTGGGCCGTAACGATTTTAGCCCTTTGTCCGCCGTTAGTTGCCCGTTATCCGTGGCAGTCGGCGGGCGGCAACAAGCTCCGAGTCAGCCAACGGAACAACGGACCACGAACAAATCTTCAGCGCCCGTCTTCGCTCTCCTGAGTGACGATGTGGACGTCGACAGCGGGAGCGTCACGAAGAAAGTGCTGGACGGCGGACATGTACAGATACTTGCGCCAGCCGCGCGTCGCGGAATGGCCAAAGACCACCTGCGTGATTCGCCTGTCTTTGACAAACTCGAGCACGGCTTCGCCCACGCTGCGGCCGTCGAGTTGCTCCACTTTCGCTTCCAGTTCCTCGGCAAACCGCATATTGGCCTGCAAGCTGCGCTGCTGCTGCGGGTCGTGATCGTCGCCCGTGTCCACATAGACCGCGTAGAGTTCGGCATCGATAGCTCTGGCCATGCGGGCGGCGCGCGCGATCAGGTACTGAGAGGAAAGTGCGGAGCTGATGCAGACCGCGATGCGTTCGCGCACGCCCCAGTTGCGCGTAATGCTTTTTGTTTCGAGGTAGGAGTCCAGGCTGCTGTCCACGCTCTCGGTGACGCGGCGGAGGGCGAGGTCGCGCAACGCGATCAAGTTGCCTCCCCGGAAGAAATTGCCGAGCGCGCGTTCGGCCCTTTCGACCGGATAAATATCGCCGCGGCGCATGCGGCTTCGCAGCGCTTCGGGCGTGAGGTCAATCATCACCACTTCGCTGGCTTTTTTCAGAAGCCAGTCGGGGACGGTCTCGCGCACCCGAATGCCGGTGATAGACTGCACGTGGGGCGCGAGGCTGTCCACGTGCTGGATGTTCAACGTCGAAAGCACGTCGATTTTGGCGGCCAGGAGCTCCACCACATCTTCGTACCGTTTGCGATGGCGGCTGCCTTCGATGTTGGTGTGCGCTAACTCGTCCACCACCGCCACCTGCGGATGCCGGGCCAGCAGCGCGTCCACATCCATCTCCTCGAACTGAATCGCCTTGTATTCCAGTTTGCGTTTGGGGACGCACTCCAACTGCGCGGCCAGATCAGCGATGGGTTTTCGCCCGTGAGTTTCGACGATGCCGATGACTACGTCTTCGCCGCGAGTGCGCCGGCGAATGGCTTCGCTCAACATGGTGTACGTTTTGCCGACGCCGGGCGCGTAGCCGAGGAAGAGCTTGAGAATTCCCTCCTGTTTGTCGGGAGGAGAAGCCTGCTCCAACCATTGCTCCGGACTCTTGCGGATTTCCATAACAGAAGATGGTCAGTACTCAGCCGTCACCAGTCAGTTGCGGAGGCAGCATTCTCTTCGGCGATAAAATTAACAGTCACCATCGCTACTCGCCTGAACCGGCGACTGAGAACCGAACGTGGCCCCGCTTCTGTGCTACGCTATAATAGCATCGATGAAAAAGCCCTCCCGCGAGCAGCTCCTCGGCTACATCGTGGCCTCGGGCATTGTGGTCGCGATCGTGGTACTTTATTTCGGGCTGCTTCACGTCAACCATACCACGGTCGCGCTCACTTTTCTGCTCGCCATCCTGTATGTTTCAGCCACCTGGGGGCTGTCTGTGTCGATCTTTATGTCGGCCCTTGCCACTGTGGCGTTGAATTACTTCTTTCTTCCTCCCGTCGGGCAACTGACCGTCGCTGACCCGCAGAACTGGGTGGCCCTGGCGGCTTTTCTGATCACCGCTGTCACGGCCAGCCGGCTCTCGGACTATGCGCGCGCGGAAGCCCGCGACGCCCATCGCCGTCGCCGTGAAATCGAGCGGCTCTACGCTTTTGCTCAGCAAATCCTGGTGGCCGGCAACATTGGCGAGCTTTTGAATTCGATACCACGCCGCCTCGTGGAATCGTTTGAACTCCTCGACGCAGCCCTTTTCCTGGCCAGCACAAACGAAATTTACCGCTTTGGTTCCGATGTTCGCGACCTGGACGGCGACCGGCTGAAAGCGGTGATGGCTCGCGGGGAGCCAATGGTGGATGCTGAGCGGAGCTTGTGTTTCGTGCCGGTGCGCATGGGCGTGCGTCCGGTGGGCAGTGTGGGCATCTCGGGTGGGACAGTCTCGCGGCAGACCCTGGAAGCGGTGGGCACGCTCATTGCCATCGCCGTGGAACGCTTCAGCGTGCTCGAAGCACTGGGCAGGGCGGAGGCCGATCGCCAGGAAGAAAAGCTCCGAACGGCGCTCCTGGACTCGGTGACGCACGAGCTGCGCACGCCGCTTACGGGCATCAAGGGCGCCGTCACCAGCTTGCTGTCCCAGCCCGAGCTCACCGAGGACCATCGCCACGAACTGCTCGTGGTGATCGAGGAGGAGAGCAATCGTCTCAATCGCCTCATCGAAGAGGCGCTGGAAATGGCGAGGCTGGATGCCGGCGACGTCGAACTCCGAAAGGAATCGACGCCGATCAGACACGTGATCGAAGCGGCGCTCACGGCGTCCAAGGCTTGTTTGTCGCAGCACAGCGTGGACGTTCGCGTGCCTGACCAGTTGCCGCCCGCCTCCATGGACTTCGAGCGCATCAAGGAAGTGCTCACACACTTATTGGAAAACGCCGCCAAATATTCGTTACCCGGCTCGCCTATCTTGATCAGCAGCGAGGTATCGGACGGTTTCCTCGTCACCAGCGTCGCCGACCGTGGCGCGGGCATCGACAGCCTCGAACAATCGCTCATCTTCGACAAGTTTTATCGCGGCCGGGACCAGCGGTATCGCGTGCAGGGAACGGGAATGGGCCTGGCGATTTGCAAAGCCATTATCGAGGCGCATGGAGGCAAGATGGCCTTGACCAGCCAGGTGGGCAGCGGTTCGGTTTTCCAATTCAGCCTGCCGCTTGCGGCGGTGGCTGCGGAAGCGGGGCATCGATGACGGCGTCGACGACTTCGGCCAAGATCCTGGTGGTGGACGATGAGCCGCAAATCCGCCGTGTCCTGAAGATGGCGCTGGTGGCGGGCGGCTATTCCGTTGTGGACGCGCGGACCGGCGAGGAAGCACTCGTCAAGCTGCGCGAAGAGCGGCCCGACCTCGCCATCGTTGATATCAACCTGCCCGGCATCAATGGCTTTGAGGTCTGCCGCGAAATGCGCGAAGTTGCTGATCTTTCCATCATCATGCTTTCCGTGCGCAACAGCGAAAAAGATAAGGTTCGCGCGCTCGACGCCGGGGCCGACGACTATGTGGTGAAGCCATTCAGTACACAGGAACTTTTGGCGCGCATTCGCGCCAATCTGCGCCGCCACGCGCACGGCGATGAGGACGAAATACTATCCTTCGACTCCGAGACGCTCACCATCGACTTTGCGCGCCGCACGGTGAGCGCGCGTGGGCGCAAAGTGAGGCTGACCCCCAAAGAATTCGACTTGCTTCATTACTTCGTGACTCACGCGGACAAAGTGATTCCCCACCGCGAGCTGCTGCAGTCCGTCTGGGGACCCGACTACGGCGAAGAAACGGAATACTTGCGCGTGTTCGTCAATCAGCTTCGCAAGAAGATCGAGCACAATCCCGCCAAGCCGAAGCTGCTGCTCACTGAGCCTTGGGTCGGCTACCGGTTCTCCCCGCCGGCGAAAGCCTGACCTCGCGGCACCGGCATCATGCCCGTGAGTTAGTTCCCACCCGTCACTCCACTACTCAGCGGCACCAGGCTGTGCTTTCGAAACAGTGCAACTCAACCCGCGGCCCGCCCAACCTTGACACAGGGAGAGGGGGCTGGTAGTTTGCAGGATGCGGAGTGCCATCCGGTTTCAGAAACTCGCGGGAGGCGGACCATGAAAGGGCCGACTGTTGTTTTCTCTGTTCTCTTGGCAGGGGCACTCGTCGCGCCGGCGACTTCGGCCCAGACGGATAAGAAGTCCCCGGAACTCGATACGTCTCGTTTCGGAAATCCCACCGGTGTCGCGCGACGCCTGCAAGGCGACATTTACGGGGTCATTAAAGAAATCAAAGAAAAGGAACTCATTCTGGATAAGACCAAGTTCGGTGTGGATACCTCCATCCAACTCGAGACCGGCACGAAATACGTGCGCGACGGGAAGCCCGGTGCATTCACCCAGTTGAAAATCGGCGACCCGGTCTATGCGCAAGTGAAGAAGGACAAGAAAACGGGAGCGATGACCGCCAAGAGGATTACCAGCGGCGTGATCGCCGCACCCTGAAATTGCCGATTTTCGATTGCCGATTGCTGATTGGAGGCGGCTGAAAGCCTTTTTTCAATCGGCAATCTGAAATCGAAAATCGGCAATTAAATGCTTGCCAATTGCCACTATTGTCTGCCCCTTGAACACAGCCACCCTCATCTACAATCCGATCGCAGGCCGGAATCGACGCAATCGTGAGAGGCAAGTTCGCGAAGCGGCAGCGATCCTGGAAAAGCGGGGCATTGGGGCGAAGCTCGCGCCCACCACCGGACCGGACTCCGCCCGCGAACTGGCGCGGTCGCTGGCCGAGAGGGGCGAGGATTTCATCCTCGTCTGTGGCGGCGACGGGACGATCAACGAAGTTATCAATGGCATCGTGCCCGGTCGCGCCACGCTTGGCATCCTGCCCGGCGGCACAGCCAACGTTTTTGCCAGGGAGCTGGGAATTCCCAGCAATCCAGTGCGCGCCGCGCAAGAGATGTCCAGTTGGTCGCCGCGGCGAATCGCACTCGGACGCTCGACGTGGTCGCAAGAAGGCAACGCACGCCCCGCGCAGCGCTTTTTCTTGTCCTTGGCGGGCATCGGCTTCGACGCTTATGTTGTTCACAGGCTGTCCTGGAATTCCAAGTTGAACTGGGGCGTCGTGGCCTACGTGGCGGAAGCGATCCGGCAATCGATGCGTTATAAATATCCTCTCTTCGTATGCCAATCGGATGGCTGCGCACTGCCCGCGACGTTTGCAACTGTCCAGCGGACCAAGCGCTATGCCGGCTGGCTGCACCTCGCGCCCCTCGCCGATCTCTTCCAGCCGAATTTCTGTCTTTGTGCTTTCAGAAATCCGGGATTTCTGCGATACCTGCGTTACGCTGTGGCGGTGGTGACGCGAAGGCACTCACGTCTCGCCGACGTGTCCGTTGTGCCGGCGCAAAAAATCGTCTGCGTGCCACAGACGACTGAGCGCCCGATTTATTTCGAGCTAGACGGCGAGTTGGTGGGCGTGCTGCCCGCAACTTTTGAGATCGTGCCGGATGCGCTCACGGTCCTGGTTCCATCTAAGAAATTAGACAGTAGACGGTAAACAGGGAAAACCGTATGCTGTTTGCCGTCTACCGTTGTTATGGACAACCTCACGCACACGCTAACCGCCGTGGCTTTGAGCCAGGCAGGTCTGAACCGCAAGACGCGTTTCGCCACCCTTACCCTCATCATTGGCGCCAGCTTGCCGGACATCGATTTCATCTCTGCCCTCGGAGGCAGCGCGACGTATCTAAAACACCATCGAGGCATCACCCACTCCCTTCTGGGCGCCGCGGTGCTCGCGACGTTGTTAGGTGCAATCGTTTATTTTCTGGGGCGAAAGGCCGCGGCCAAGAAAGGCGCGCCGAGGCTGGACTTTCGCTGGCTGCTGGCGATTTCGTGGATCGCTCTCGCCAGCCACGTCCTGCTGGACTTCACCAACTCTTATGGCCTGCGTCCGTTCCTGCCCTTCAGCGCGCGCTGGTACGCGTGGGACATCGAGTTCATCATCGACCCGCTTTTGTTGCTGATTCTCGCGGCCGGATTCATGCTCCCGGCCCTGTTTCGCCTCGTGACTGAAGAAGTAGGGGCCAAGAAGACGAGCTTCCGCGGCGGCGCGATTTTCGCGCTGGGCGCCATGCTGGCGTTGTGGGGATTGCGCGACACAGCCCATCGACGCGTGCTGGGATTTCTCGACTCTCACACCTACGGCCAGGAAGATCCGCTCCGCACCGGCGCCTTTCCGAGCCCGATTAATCCGTTTTCGTGGACGGGAGTGGTGGAGACCGATTCGGCTTTTCATGTCCTCGGGACTAACGCTCTCGATTCCGACGTCGACGCCGAGCACACCAGCGTCTTTCACAAACCTGAGCCAACTCCGGCACTCGAGGCGGCCAAGAAAACCCGCGCCGTCGCGATTTTGGAGGATTTCGCGCGCTTCCCCTGGGCCAATGTCGAGATCAGCGACGACGGCTTTGACGTGACCATCCAAGACCTCCGTTTTATGCAGTCCAGCCGCCAGGCGAGCGCATTCGTGGCCGAAGTCAAGCTGGACAAGAATCTGCGTGTGCTCTCCGAATCGTTCCGCATCATCGGCGCGAGGCGGCCGTAGCGCACGTCGATTCTCAGGAGATTTTAGTTGACGAGGAATCTTTCTCTGCCACGCGCCCTACGTTGACGCTGGTCGCCTGGTCATCGCGCGGGTAACAATGGTGGCGGCCACCACGATGAGGGCGGCGATGAGCGACACTGTGCCGATATTCGCCTTCAAGTAGACCTCGGCCCGCGCCCCGTACAGGGCCGCCAACCAACCCTCGGCCGCGAATCTTGCCCCTCGACCCACCACCAGCGCGGCGCCGTAGCGCAAGCGGTTCATGCGAAGAGCGCCAGCCGATACCAGAAACAGTTTGAATGGCGCTGGCGCCGGCAAGAGTGAAATCACCAGCACGGTCGCAAAATCATTGCGCGCGATCCACCGTTCGGCGCGGCCCATCTTGTCGGCAGAGAAGTGGCGCTGGAGAAACTTGCCTCCTCCCGTGCCGAGGACGTACAGCACATAGGCTCCCAGGACCGAGCCGGCCGTGCAGCCCGCAACATAAATCGGCATTGCACCAGGCGATTTAATTGAGAGATGCATCAGAAGGAGATCGTTGACCAGCGGGAAGGGAATGAAGGTGGAATCGAGGAAAGAAATGGCAAAAAGCCCCCAGCCTCCGTACAGGATCAAATGGCGGCCGAGATTGCTGCTCAGTGCTTTCCAAAAAGACAAGCGACGACCTCAATGACGGGTCTCTGCGAAACCGGCCCATTCTATTCGAGTCTGCCGACCGGCGCAACGCGGGATTGAGCCGGCAGGGAAGTGTGTAAGCATGTCAGCCCCTCAGTCGGACAAGATAAGGGGCAGAGTCCTGCCAGAACATCGCCAAATCAGAACCTTCGCAGGAAACTCTTGCGAGTGACAAACTGAGGTATAATCACCGCCATCCACTACCCCACGGAGGTTTCAGAAATGCGCCGACTTACGTTTTGGACTCTAATAATCTCGTTGCTTCTCATGTCGCTGGCTCCGGCTTGCTCAAAGAAAGAGACCGGCCCTCCGCCCACGCCCGCTGCCGAAATTCCGAAGGATGGCGTCTCCAGTATTCCAGAACCGGCGGAACGCGCCACCGACATGTCGCCGGTGGATCTTCCGCTGGCAGGCGAAGTGAAAGAAGTCAAGGCCAAGGTGTTGGACAAGGAAGCCGACGACAAGACCAAGGGACTTCTCCACATCAAAGTTCTTGCTCTCGACGGTCCCGTCGATGTCAGCGACAATACCCGCGTTGAAGTCTGGAAGCCGGGCTCGGATCCCGAGGAGCAAAAGCCCGAAATGAGTGACTGGGCCAGCCACGAGCCGCAGGTACCGGTCGGAACCTGGGACCTCCGCCTCCACTACGAGGAGGGCCAGTTGTGCAAGGCCGATGGATGGATCAAAAACGTTACCTTCACCGCCGGCAAATTGTGGAAGGCGGAAGCGGTGTTGGCGGCGCCGATGGAATACGTTCGCGTCTTCGGCACGCTCAACGGAAAAGATGTCGCCGACAATATGCACATCGATCTATTCAAGGCCGGCACCGACGCTGAGGAGTTTCAGCCCATCGCCAGCTTTTGGAGCACTCAGAAGCAACCGATTGCCGCCGGCTCCTACGACCTTCGCCTTTCCTACGACAAGGATAATGTGAAGGCCAAAGGCGAGGTGAAGGGCCTCAAAGTCGGAGGCGATCACGGCATCCTTAAGACAACCGCCGCGATGGCCAAGCAATAGCGACTTCCGCGCGGGCTCCAGGCCCGCGTGTGGCAGGAGGGGCACGCTGCGGCGTGCCCCTGCCAGTACTGCCTCCTGCGCCTCGAGCCTGAACGGGAGATTCACGCCAGCGTCGATAGGATAGAATTGACAGTGCCGTGCCGCTCGACGATCAACCAGTCCGAATCCCGATTACCGATGTCTTTGACCTTCACACCGTGCACCCGAAAGAGGTTGAAGCCGTCGTCGAAGCCTACCTCGAAGAGGCGAACCGGCTGGGTTTGAAAGCCCTGCGCATCATTCACGGGCGCGGCATCGGCGTGCAGCGCGAAATCGTGCGCGCGGTGCTGGCCCGCAAATCCTTCGTCCTCACCTTTCAAGATGCTCCGCCCGAAGCCGGAGGGTGGGGAGCTACCATCGTGACCCTGCGGCGGTAGGGCCAGGGCGGGTCCTGCGCCAATACATCTCCGAATGGGTAATCAGGACTGAAATTCCGAAAATTGAAATCAGCCGTTATGCGGACGAGATTGGTACAGCCTGAGTGACATTGAAATACGATCCGTAGGCGGCTTCTGCGATTTGGCCTGCTACGAAGCCATCACCGATCGGATGAGCTCGCTCTGAAACGGGCTGTCATTGGGGTGAGTCAGCGTTCGTCGCGGCTGGTTGTCCATCGTCAGCCCTGGCGCGCCGGAGTGTTACCCGAGGCTTGAGGTTATAGGACGCGCAGCGCGGCGGCGGTCATGTCGTCCCACTGGTCATCGGTGTGAGCGAAGGTATCCACCGCCTGAAACACTCGGTCGAGAAGGACTTCAAGGGACTCGCGTCGGTTTTGTTTGCAAACCTCCAAGAGCCGGTTGACGCCAAACGGCTTTCCGGACTGGTTGGTGGCCTCGATCAGGCCGTCGGTCGAGAAGAGGACTGTCTCGCCCGCCTGCAACTTCACCGTGTAGACTTCGTATCGGACATCGGAGAACAGGCCACAGGGAAGACCCCCTTCGCCCAGCTCGCAGCAGCCCGCCTCGGAAATATGGATCGGGAACGGCATAAGGCCCGCGTTGGTGAAGCGAAGCTCCCGTACGGCCTCGTCAAACACCGCGTAGAGGACGGCGCAGTAGCGGTGCAACACGTGGCGGTCACCGAGCCGACGATTGAAAAACTCGATGACCGCGGCCGGCGTTTGCCCTTCCTTTTTGGCCGCTCGCAGCGTGCCCATCGCGAGCGCTGCATACAGCGCGGCGGGAATTCCCTTGCCAACCACGTCACCCAGGTAAAGACCCAGCAGCCTGCTGTCGAAGCTATCGCTGCCAATGGGAAAATAATCCAGGAAATCCCCGCTCACTACGCGTGCCGGTCGGAACTTGCAGCGGATCTCGAGAGCGGGGAGTTGGAGAGGCGCATCCGGCAACATACTTTGTTGAAGGCCCCATGCCTCTTCAAGCGATTCATCGAGAAGCCTCTTGGCCGCCAGCGCCTCTTTCATGCCTGGCGCATCGAGTGGCGTGCTTCTCATCCTTTTCTCCGCTGCATGTGCGTGGCCGCGAGGGACTGTTAGACTCCGTTGCATTGTCCTCCTTGCCGCCCTCCTCAGAGTGGTCGCGTCGCGCGCTCCCAATCTGCGAGAGCCCGCGGCGCCCTAAATGCCAAAGCGAAAAAGCGACCTATGATCGTGGCCGGAATTTCCTGTTGAGATTTTCGGCGCTCCAAGTATACACCTTGTTGTCACGCTGGAACCTTCCGACCGCTTTTTCTCTGTGGAAAGCTGGAGTTTCTAACTCGGCAACCGGCAGTCGATAGCCTAGCCGGAAGGTTGAAGGGAGGTGGGCTTCTCTGATGAGGTTACTTCAGCGGATGTCGTCCCCGACAACTACGATGCAGTGCGGGCGACCGATGCAACGTGCGCGCGGTTGCCGTGATTCGGCTTGGTATATTTCTGGGCAAAATGTGGCAGAACGATGGCCGACAGGATCATGAGGATGGCGATCACCACCAGAACATCTACAACCGTGATTTTGGACAGCGCTTTCATGTCTAGACCTCTTTCACTTTCGCTCTTTATGATAGCACGAAGACTGCCAAAATTCCAACTATTTGCCCCTGTACTTGTCCGATTTAACTCTTTGCATTGAAGGGTGTTAATTGGTGCCAAGTGAAGCAGTCAAATCGACACAGTTGCCGGAGTACCTCAGACGACAAAATGTGTCACTTCGGTTGACATTCCTTGCCTGCCGTCGTGCCCGAGCCGCATCGGGGGAATCGAGCTATAATGAATGGCGGTTTGCTGACGATGTACGGCGAACCGTGCCAGTGGGCAATGAGCGACTTGGGGTGAGCTGCGCCGATCGGTGAGCGTCGAAGGATGAAATGATTCTGATCATCGACAACTACGACTCTTTTACGTACAACCTGGTTCAGTACCTGGGAGAGCTGGGCGCCGAGGTCGAAGTGCGCCGAAACGATCAAGTGACCCTCGATGAGATTGATCGGATGGTGCCGGAGCGAATTGTTATCTCGCCCGGACCAAAGACGCCGAGTGAGGCGGGAATCTGTCTGGAGCTCATCCATCATTTCTCCGGGCGCACGCCGATCTTGGGAGTCTGTTTGGGTCACCAAGCTATTGGCCAAGCCTTTGGGGGCAAGGTCATCCGCGCGCCCGAAGTCATGCACGGCAAGACCAGCCAGATTTCGCACGACGGCAAAACTGTGTTTGCCGGCCTCCCCAATCCTTTTCCCGCCACGCGATATCACTCGTTGATTGTCGAGCGCTCGAGCCTTCCGGATTGCCTCGAAATCTCCGCCACCTCACCCGACGGCCTCATCATGGGACTTCGGCACAAGAATGCGAAAGTCGAGGGCGTGCAGTTCCATCCCGAATCCATCCTGACCGACGCGGGCAGACAACTGTTAGCCAACTTTCTGAAAATCTAGAGTCGGTCTCGCTTGGCGACAAGAATCAGATCCCTCGCCCCGCGTGAGGTGTCAGGCATCGCTGTGCTCGACATGACTTCTTCCTAGCCCACAATGTCATTCTGAGCGAAGCGAAGAATCCGCTTTTGGTTGCGGTCTCTGGCACACTGGGTTATGCTGCCCAACCGCACCCAACCATGATTCACCGGAGGAGCATCTTGAAGCCTTTCGTTCGAATTTTGGCGTTAATCGCCATCTGCCCTGTTCTCACTCTTCACGGCCAAGCGCCGAAGAAACGCCTCACTGTGGATTTGGCGACGCGTGAGGGAGCCATCCTTTCGCGCGGGATT
The DNA here is from genome assembly GCA_050013575.1 of Terriglobia bacterium. Lineage (GTDB taxonomy): Bacteria > Acidobacteriota > Terriglobia > UBA7540 > UBA7540 > DASYXZ01. The sequence continues at coordinate 186,247 of JBEKEZ010000002.1, forward strand.
ACGAACCTCGAATGGCGGCCCAGCGGAAAAGAGATCAGCTACATTCGCCGCACTGGGTCAGGCAAGACCAGCGTGACTGCCCTTTGGGCTTTCGACGTGGCGGCGAAGAAAGACCGCCAGCTCGCTAGCTCTGCGGACGGCAACGTGAAGCTAAATCTGGGCTCTTACCAATGGTCACCCAAAGGCGATTCCCTGCTGGTCGACGGAGAGAAAGATCTCTGGTTGCTCGATGTCGCGAGTGGCCGCAAGACCCGTCTCACGAACGACGGCGAAGAGAAAGAAGACGCGACGTTCGCGCCCACGGGCGAGCGCGTAGCCTTCGTCAAGAAGAACAACATCTACGTCGTTGAAATCGCCTCTGGCGCTGTCAAGCAATTGACCAGCGACGGCAGCGAAGACGTTTTGAACGGGAAGCTCGACTGGGTATATGAGGAAGAGCTCGCGAACCGCGCCACGGGCCGCGCCTACGAGTGGTCTCCCGACGGGAAGAAGATTGCCTATCTGCGGCTCGATGATGCTCCGGTCCCGCGGTACCCGTTGACGTCGTACCTCTCGACCCATGTCAATCTTGCTTTCGAGCGATTCCCGCAGTCGGGAGATCCCAATCCCGCACCTTCCTTCCACGTGATCTCTCTCGACGGCAGCCTGGCGGCAACCTGGGCGCCTGCCGACAAGTCTCCCGCCATCGAATATTTCGGCCCTTCATTTTCGTGGGCGCGCGACTCGAGCGCCATCTCATTCCTCACCATGAACCGCGCCCAAAACGAATTAGCCGTGCATCTCTGGAATCCTGCTGCGAAGAGCAGCCGCGAGCTACTGGAGGAGAAGGACTCGACGTGGATCAATTCTCTCGATGCTCCTTACTTCTTGCGAGACGGCAAACAATTCCTGTGGCTTTCGGAAAGGGATGGATGGTTGCACCTCTATCTCTACGACCTCAATGGAAAACTCCTCAGGCAGCTCACGAAGGGAAACTGGATGATCGACCATCCGGCGTTTTCCAACGTCCCGATGTTTCAAGTGGACGAAGACTCGGGCAGGGTTTACTTCACATCAACAAATCCCGATCCGCGGGAGCGCCAGATATATCGCGTCAAAATCGATGGGGGCGGAATGGAGCGCCTCTCGCAAGAGCATGGCTCGCACGGCTTCAGTCTCGCGCCGACCGGACAATTCTTTATCGAAACCTACTCGAGCGTCGATTCGCCGCCCGAGACTCGGCTCTTCAAATCGGACGGCTCATTCGTCGCCACTCTTGACCAGGCTGAAAATCACCTGAGCGAATACGCGCTGGCGAAGACGGAATTCGTCGAAGTGAAGGCCAACGACGGCGCAACGCTCTATGCTCGCCTCGTGAAGCCGGCGGATTTCGATCCGGCCAGGAAATATCCCGTGATCATCTCCGTGTATGGCGGGCCTCACGCCCAGGTGATTCAGAACCATTGGGGCGAGACGGGTTTCATGGATCACCTCTTCGCCCAAGAGGGATTTCTGGTCTGGTCGCTGGACAATCGTGGCTCGTGGGGACGCGGCCACGCTTGGGAGTCCGCCATCTTCAAGGACCTGGGCCGGCACGAGCTGGCTGACCAACTGGCAGGCGTCGCGTACTTAAAATCGCTGCCTTATGTCGACGGCAATCGCCTTGGCATTTGGGGCTGGTCGTACGGCGGCTACATGACGCTTTATACCCTGACTCACGCGCCTGACGTTTTCAAATGCGGACTCGCCGGCGGCCCCGTGGTCGACTGGAAGTTCTACGACAGCATTTACACCGAGCGCTACATGCGCACACCGCAGGAAAACGTCGATGGGTACAAGAGCTCATCGCCCCTCGAAGCCGCCGGCAACCTGAAAGCCAACGTCCTCCTGATTCACGGCGCCGACGATGACAACGTCCACATGCAGAACACCATGAACTTCGTCGATGCGCTGGTGAAAGCCGGTCGGCCTTTTGACCTCTATATCCAGCCCGGCGAGAAGCACGGCTTCCGCGCCCCAGCGGACCGTCTCTATCTCAACAACAGGCTGCTACAGTTTTTCAAAGAGCATTTGCAGAACTGAGTGCTTCACTCGGCCAGTATTTCAGTTCGTCAGTATTTCAGTTCGTCAGTCGATGACAAACTGACCTACCCCCCGTCATGCCCGCGCCCGTGGAACGAATTTCGCGGAGGTACGCTTCGAGTGGCATCACCGACCCGAGACAGTTACGATGAGCGCGGGGTCACGGCAAGGACATGAACCCTCGGCGGCTCCCGACATTTCAGTGGATTACCTTTGGCCCTCCAATGCCGGTGCCATCGAACAACTGGAATTCCCGAATGTGAGCCGGCCCGGCGGATGAAAGAATCGCCAGCCGCACGCGCGCGGTGGTGATGCGCGGAAACCGATCAATCTTCTTGTGTCCAATCGATGTGCCCATCGTAAGCGTGACCCACTTCGTCCCATTCAATGCCTGAATCGCGTACTTCTGGACTTTCTGGCCATCGTTCAGCCATTCCATGGTGAGCGCGCGGTCGAAGGAAATCGGATTCGTGAAGCTGAGCTCGATGGTTGCAGAATGCGAGTCCGCCGGAGCGCTCCAGAAGGTGTCGGGATCTCCATCGTTAGCCGCAGAGACGCTGCTGGCCTTGCGAGCAAGATTTTTGCCTGCCCCATAAAGGTTCTGGATTGCGGTCCCGAATTCGGCAAGGCGCTGAACATCGGAATCCGGCAGCAGACCGCGATCATCCGGAGCGAGGCCGATCATCAACTGCGCCCCACGCCCGACAGTCAGGTGGTAAGTCTCGAGCAGCTCAGGGAGGGACTTCACGCTCTTTTCATCGTTGGGATGCCAGAACCAGTGGTCTTTTCGCAGCGGGGTGTCCGCCTCAGCCGGACGGTAGCGAAGGTATCCGCGGAGATCGATGACGTTCCAGTTTTCGGAATTGGCGTACCCTGCTTCGTTGCCGACCCAGCGAACGTCGCCGTATTTCAGCAGGTTCACGTCAGAGAAGATCAGAGCGTTGGGCTGATAGACTCGCAGTTCTCCGACGTACGAGTCAAAGTCGTAGACGTGGCCCTCGCTGCCCGCGCCGTCGAGCCAGAACTCGACGAGCTCTCCGTAGCGGGTGATGAGCTCCGACATTTCCGCTAGGTAGTACCGGTCATAGAGCTTGCTCACCCTGTATGACGGCTCGTGACGATCCCAGGGCGAGAGATAGATGCCAAACTTCAGGCCGTGTTTGCGCGCGGCGGCGGCGACCTCAGCCACCAGATCCCCCTTGCCGCCCTTCCACGGACTTGCCTTCACACTGTAGTCGGTTTGCTCGGCAGGCCAAAGGCAGAAACCATCATGATGCTTCGCGACAAAGACCAGGTATTTGGCGCCCGCCGACTTGGCTGCCATCACCCATTGTTCAGCGTCGAGTTGTGTCGGGTTGAACACCTTGGGATCAGCGGTACCGTCGCCCCACTCGCGATCCATAAAGGTATTGGGCCCGAAGTGTACCAGGACTCCGATTTCCAGGTCCTGCCATTCGACCTGCTGCGGGCTGGGCTTCACCTCGATGAAGTTCTGCGCGAGCAGAGGTCGTGCCGACAGAAGGAAGATCAACAACAATCGCGTGCGCATCGGCATACACCCTTTCGGTCCGAAGTGAACATATCAATCACATCTGCCTTGCCCTCTGCTACTGAGTCCGATTTTCTTCGCGGGGCGCGGAGAAACGCGAGATCCTTCGCTGCCATCAAAATAGCCGGGGCGTCCGTCAAAAACAAATGACTTGGCCGCCAGCACTGGACACCCGCTTTCGCGGGGGTGACGGTCATTCCCGTCCCGCAAGGCGGGAGGAATCCAAGCCATTTTCATGCATAGTGGCGAGCCCAAGACTCATGAAATCTTCGCTCAGAGCCTGCCCTGATCCCGCTGGGCGGGAGAAGGGATGACATCGTCGGAGTCTTTTCTCATCAGCCTGCCAGCCCCAAATCCCGATTCTCACATCCCTCTCCCTGCTAATGGCTTTGAACCTCAAAAATGGCTTCGAACCACAAGCACGACTTTTGGATCAAAGCCGGCTTATTTGTTTCCAATAACATAGCGGCGCTGAGCTCCCGACCGAGAATGGCTTTGAACCCAAAAAATGGCTTTGTTCCGAAGGCATTTTCCTGTGTTTTCAACAACATGGTGGCTTTGAACCTCATTTTTAACATCTTTTTTTTCAGCGCCGCTCTCGCCGCCCCGGCCAAATCGGGAATAGTGACGGAACCGCTAAGCCTATCGTGCTGATTCCAAAAGACATTCCGGCTTCGTTCCCCATCTTTCGGAATCCAAGATTCGGAATTCTCTGCTTTCAACTCGACGCCGGCCACTACTTATTCCTCCAATTCCCTTATCACGAATTTCCATTCTTCCACGCGCAGCGCACACCTGACCCCGAACAGCAGCCTCCGGACCTAGTTCCTAATTCATAATTCATAACTCCTAAATCCTTCTTCCTACTCCTAGTATAACCACTCGCCCCCATTTGTCAAGAGATAATTTTCCGCACCGACTAACACCCGCCTACCGAGTTTCGATTTTCGAGTTTCGCCCTTCCCCGCTTGCCACTTGCTCCCGTGTCCGCGGGACCACTCGCCACTTCGGCCGAGTTCGGTTGCGGCCCAAGGCCGCGCTAGTGCCGTTCCAACTTTCTTGGGCAAACAGTATTCAGCCACTCAGAAAGTCTTTGCGCAAGACGTAGGCGCAATACGTAGGCGTAACAAGTTGGAACGGCACCAGGCCCACTCTTTACTCACTCAAAGCGGCGCAGAGACAGTCCTGACATGAAGTGCGCGGCATTTGGACAGATCTCGATCTAGCAGCAACTGCCGCTCACGTAAGCGCGGCATCCGGCGAGGGACGAACAGCATGGCGCAGGTGGCGCGTGCCAAGTTATACCCAGCGTCTTTAACCCTCATTTCGCTCCCAGCCGCGCCGCCATTTCTGGAGGCAAGGCGTGAAGGAAAACGACAAAGAACGCGTTGGTCCAGCCGAATCCGACAACGTTCGGCTGATACCCGGCCTGGACATTCGTCTCAGACGAGCGTGTGACCACGTTGTACTTTTCACGAATTGTGCCGTCGCGGCGGAAGCCCTCCAGAATGGTGGAAAGAAAACTGACAGCGTTGCGATTCGCCTCTTCGCGAAAGCCGTAGCGGCGCAGCCCTTCGAGGGCGATGAATTGCGTGGGCGCCCATCCATACGGATAGTCCCACTGGCCTATGCTCTCCTGGGTGCTCATCGCCAAGCCGCCCGGCTGCTCGAACAGTTTCAGATTCCGCATCACCGCGCGCGCCTGCTCGGGCGAGGCCAGGCCCGCCCAGAGCGGATAGAAAGCGGTGATGAAGACGTAGGAAGATTGCTTGCCATGCTCGAAGTCGTAATCGAAGTAGAGGCCGCGCTTTTCGTTCCACAGATATTTGTTCACCAGCTCGCGGCGTTGCTGAGCGCGAAGATTCCATTGCTTAGACTCTTCCGTGCGGCCCGTGAGCGCGCTGATTTGTTCCAAATCTTTCTCAACTTTATAGAGCAGGCTGTTCAGGCAGACGGGCGCGTAATGGTGCGTGCTGCCGCTGTAAGGGCCAAATCGGAAGGACACGTCGAAGCCGGACTCACGCATGCTGCGATCACCTTTGTAATAGTCAGGCGTCAGGCCGATTGCTCCTGCCGGTTCGCAGTTCGATTCGTTGGTTCCGGAATCGCACAACTTCAGCAAGAAGGCTGGCCCGGTCAAGACCCATCGAGGCTCGACGTCGGTGGGCCGGTCCAAGTATGTCTGTCCCGCACCCGGGTGGGCCAGGAGATAGATAGCGACTTTCTTGTAAAAGCCCGGATCGTCAGCCATCTCGGGCGCCGGGCCGTCGCCAAAATCGAAGTAGCGCGAGAGGCCGGTGTTGCCCGCCTGGTGCGGCGCGTGAATCCACAAATTGTAGTCTTTGACGGCGTACGGGTAAGCCTTCGCCAACCAGGCTCGTGCCTCCTTGGGACTGGACTTTTGCGCCTCGTAGACCGCCATGATCATTGAAGTGAGAAACGGCGGCTGCGAGCGCGTCAGGTAATAAGTGCGGTTGGCGTTCAGAATGCCGCCGTAGTGGTCCAGCTCGAAGAAGAAGTTCTCCACCATGCCGCGCGCCAAGTCCAATCGGCCGGCTTCGAGCAGCCCGCGGATGATGAAATAGCTGTCCCAGCCGTACATCTCGTTGAACCTGCCGCCTGGCACCACGTAAGGTTTTTCAAGGTAAAGGAGGCCCGGTGGGTGAATGCCTCTACCTTCGATGTCGCCCAGCTTTTCGATCACCCGCGGCAGGTGCTCGACTCGCACCGAGCAATCTTTTTGCATCTGCTCCACGGCCGCCGGAGCCGGAAACTGAGCGGGCAGGTACAGCACCGATTTTCCCGGCGCTTTGGGATCGGTCACGCTCGCACAGTCCGTCATTGAGCGGGTGAGGGAGCTCCATCCGTCGGAAATATACTGGAGGATGTCTTGAAGACCCTGTTGCGGACTGGCAGCGCTGGTGGATTGTGCGGCTCCTGCTGCCGCCGTCGCGCGTGCGTCTTCAGCTTGCGCGTGAGCCATCGGCATCAGCAGCGCCGCGCCAAGGAGAAAGCTGACCAAGGTTGTGCCAAAGAATTTGTGCAATTTGAGAATCATCATGTTTTGCGCCCCCCGGGGAGCAAGAGGTCAGAACCGAGAAGCGTCATTCTGACTTCTGGCTTTTGACTTCTTACTTCTCTTTGCGATTTGGTGTCTCGATGGTAAGGCAGGTTTCGCTGCGGGCCAAGCTGAAAATGAGCGGCGATCGCGTCCTGCCATTCCTTGACACTTTTTTCAGCGCGCCCGTATAATCTCGCTCTGATCCGCGCCGCAGCCAATCGATCAGAGCGAAGGGATGTCATCGTTGTCAGACCCAAGCCAGGAAGCCCCGGACCTTATCCAGCAGCGGAAGAAAAAGCTGCTCGCCATCGCGGAGCTCGGCTTCGAGCTTTACCCGCGCAAGATTGATTTCACTCACACCCTGCCTCAGATCCTCGCCGAATACTCGTCGCGGACGGGCGACGAGTTGGCCGCCCAGAAAATTCCCGTCCGCATTGCCGGGCGCGTGATGAGCTTGCGCCCGCACGGCAAAGCGGGCTTCGCGCACCTGGCGGGCGGCGGCGCCAAGCTGCAAATTTACGTTCGTTTGGACGCGGTGGGGGAGCGTGATTGGAAGCTCTATCAGCTCCTCGATCTCGGCGACCTGATCGGCGCGGAGGGCTATCTGTTTCGCACTCGCACCGGCGAGCTCACCGTGCACGTCGAGCGCCTCCACTTTCTGGCCAAGGCGCTGCTGCCCTTGCCGGAAAAATGGCACGGCCTGGCCGATGTCGAGATCCGATATCGCCAGCGCTACCTGGACCTGATGGTGAATGCCGAGGTGCGCGAAGTCTTTGTGAAACGCGCCCGCATGATCGGCGCTCTGCGCGAGTTCTTTGAGTCCGAGGGTTACATCGAGGTCGAAACCCCCATGATGCAGCCCCTGGCGGGCGGCGCCATGGCCCGGCCTTTTGTCACCCATCACAATGCGCTCGATATCGATCTCTTCCTTCGCATCGCGCCCGAGCTTTACTTGAAACGATTGACCGTCGGAGGTCTCGACCGGGTTTTTGAGATCAACCGCAATTTTCGCAATGAAGGTATTTCCACGCAGCACAATCCCGAGTTCACGATGCTCGAGTTTTATCAGGCTTATGCCGATTACCGGGACCTGATGACGCTCACCGAGCGGTTGCTTCAGCACGTGGCGAAGGCCGTAACAGGATCACTCGATTTTGATTACGGCGAGCATCACATTTCCTTCGCGCGCTTCGAGCGCCTCACCATGAAAGAGGCGGTGGTGAAATTCTGGCCGGGCGAAGCCACGCCGGCGCCCAAGGTTGAAGACCTGGGAGACATGAAAAACATTGCCCGCTGGGTCGAGATCTACAATCGCTGGTCGGTGCGCTCGGGCAGCGGCCACGAGGCCATCAGCCTCGATCCCACCGCCGCGCCCGGCCTCCTGCTGCAAGAGCTTTTCGAGGCGGTCGCCGAGCGCCACCTGATTCAGCCGACATTTGTCATGGACTATCCGCTCGAAGTTTCACCCCTCTCCAAGCAGAAACCGGACGACCCGAATTTCGTGGAGCGATTCGAGCTTTACGTGGGCGGGATGGAAATCGCCAACGCCTTTAGCGAGCTCAACGATCCCGCCGAACAGCGCGACCGCTTCGCGTACCAGCAGATGCTGCGCGAGAAGGGCGACCTCTCCGCCCACGCCATCGATGAGGACTACATCCGCGCCCTCAGTTACGGCATGCCACCGACGGGCGGCGAAGGCATCGGCATCGACCGCCTCGCCATGCTGCTCACCAATTCCCGTTCCATCCGCGATGTGATTTTGTTTCCTCTGCTCCGGCCGGAAAAGCACTCGGACTGAACTCGGCCGCGCCGAGATGAAGGCCGGCGCCGATTCCCAGGATGCGGACACTACACGCGCCCAGGCGCGTCACTTCGGTGGTTTTTTGATTGGGAGCGGCCAGTCACTCAGCCGCGCGACTGAACGCGGTCGAGTGGAAGCTTCTTATCGCCTGGAGGACAGGCGTACTCTGGCCAATGAAAAGGATGTCTCGCAGACTGGCGGGCTGGGATTAGGCGCCCACGTGCAAAGGAAGGGATGTTGAGAGCTGATACGTGCGACCGGGCGGCGGGTGTTTGCGGGAGCCAGGGTATTCAGGGTGCGGCGGCGTGTGAACCACTGATACGAGCGCGCAGAATCTGGAAGACCACGTGGAGAAGGATGAGATGAGCGTCCTCGGCCTTTTGCATGTCGTCGACCGGCGCCACGACAGGAGTCCGCGCCAGGCGTGCCAGCTTGCCGCCATCGAAGCCGCTCAGGCCAACGGTGTGCGCTCCGTGGTTGTTGGCGTACTCGATGGCCTTCAGGACGTTGGGTGAATTTCCGCTTCCGGAGAGGGCAACAACCAAGTCGCCGACCTTGAGAAAATTCTTGAGTGGTTCGATGAAAACGTCCTCGTAGGAAACGTCGTTGGCATAGGCCATTAGCAGCGGCAAGTTGTCGTTCAGACAAATCGCCCGAAAGCGTTTCTGCCGGCCGAACGAAAGGCTTTTGTTCAGGTCGCAAGTAATATGCGAAGCCGTGGAAGCGCTGCCGCCATTGCCCATCAGGAAGACCTGCCGTTCCTCTTCGTAAGCCGACTCCAAGAGGTGCACGAATTCCTCAAACCGGTCCTGGGAGACACCGGCAAGGGCCTTCGACAACTCGGATTGATAGTCTGCGAAGAATTGACGGATCATGGTCTGCGCCAGGGCACGTCCCCTTTGACAGATCTCTGCGCCGCGCGCGGCCTACTCCGCTCCGGCCGTTCGAACAACCGAGGACTCAAAGCACCGGTTAAACTCCGGAAGAAGGCGCTGAACCTCTTGTGACGCATTGCGGGTTGCGGCGTGCTCCAAGGCGGCTAACTTCTCCTGAAACGCTGCAAAGTGCAAAGCCCTGGGGCGCACCACCCAAATCTTTTCGAATTGCGTGGGCGAGGCAGTCTCCGTATCCGGATCGAACAATTCCTCCGTCAGTTTTTCTCCGGGGCGCAATTGAGTGACCTCAATCTGAATATCCTTGCCGGGTCGAAGCCCCGAAAGCTCGATCAGATCGTTCGCCAAGTCGACGATGGGAACAGGGTCGCCCATATCGAGGACGAAGATTTCGCCGGACGACGCCAGCGCTCCCGCCTGAATCACCAGGCGAACGGCTTCTGGAATCGTCATCATATACCGCTTCATGTCAGGATGGGTGAGGGTGAGCGGCCCGCCTCGCAGAATCTGTTTTTGGAATAACGGAATGACGCTTCCCCGGCTCCCCATGACGTTTCCAAAACGCACGCAGGCAAAGCTCGTGGCTTGGCCGTTCCGGCTGTGGGCCTGGACGATGAGTTCGCCGACGCGCTTCGTCGCACCCATGACGGACAAGGGCTTGACGGCCTTGTCGGTGGAAATGAAGATAAATCGAGAAACGCCGGCGGCCTGCGACTCCTCAACCAGATTGCGAGTCCCGATCACGTTGTTCAAGACCGCTTCACAGGGGTTGAGTTCCATCAAAGGGACGTGTTTGTGCGCAGCGGCGTGAAAAACGATGTCCGGCCGGAACTCCGAAAAGACCGCCCGGAGCCGCTCTCGGAATCGGATGTCAGCCACGACCGGATGAATCTCGGGCCCCGCCGCCCCGGCGCTGAGGTGGCCTGCAACGTCATGAAGACCATTCTCATCTTTGTCGAAAAGAATCAGTCTCTCAGCTTTCAGATTAAATAACTGGTGAGCCAGCTCGGAGCCAATGGAGCCACCCGCGCCGGTAATAAGGATGCGGGTCCCTTGATAAGCGGCGTCCACCTGCGCGGCGCCCACCGATAGGTCGACCGTCTCGCGCCCGAGCAGGTCGTCCATCTGCACTTCGCGAAAAGCGGCGATGTTGAGTTTGCCGTGCAAGATCTCCTCGAGCGTGGGAATGATCTTCATTTCGACAGAGAGATGCTCGGAGAGAGCCCACAATCGCTTCAGCGTGGAACGCGGGGGGCGGGTTATGGCGATGACGACCTGGTCCACGTTGTGTTCCTTGACGGCGGTCGCCATGAAGCTCGTAGGACCCAACACACGAACACCATTGATGACCGCGCCGACCTTCCTGAAGTCATCATCTAGGAAACCGACGAGTTCAACCTGCGGGTTCGCCTCCATCTCTTTGGCGAGGCGAACGCCCGCCTGCCCCGCGCCCACCAGCAATATTCGGGTAGACTTCGCGGAGCTCCCATTTCCATTGCCTCCGCCCTGATATCGGAGGCGGCGGAGAGCCCGCACGCCCATACAGCCGCCCAGCGATAAGCAATATTCGAGAACAATCACGCTGAGCGGAACATGAAGCCAAAACGCGAATGGAACTGAGATAGGGTATAGAAAGCGGAGCACGAGGAGAAATGCGCTGACGATACTCATGGACCGAGCCATGCTGATGGCGTCAGGAAGGGACACATAGCGCCAAATCGACCGGTAAATCCCTAACTTCCAGTTGACATAGACTCTGGTGGCCACGAGGTACGGAAACCAGAGGAGAAATTGCTTCAGTGCCGCCCACGGCGGGAGACCTTCAAACCGAATAAGGTACGCAATGAAGAAGGAGATCGAAAAAATACAAGCGTCGATGATGACTTTGTTAGTTCGGGTGTAAATTCCGGGTTTCATGATTCGGACTTGGCTCCTTGGCGGACGTGGAACATTGAAATCGAATAGGCCGCGGTTCACCTGACCGGGCCGCAATGCCTACATAAAGGCACCACGAGTCTCGCCGCTCCAGCTCTGGAGAGAATCGAGCCCCTCAGTCGATCACAACCCCAGCGCGAAGACGGGGTCATTTCTCACAGGCTCCTGTTCCACCCTGCGGAACGGGCGCATCGCAGGAACGTAATGTCGCTTCCCAGTAGGCCTTCACAGCTCGCAGGGTTGCTTGCAATGAATGTTGAGGCCTTCCACCCCACAGCCTGCTCTGCCTTGTGCGCCGCTCCCCAAAGCTCGACCGCTTCTGCGCGCCTGATGCGAGAGGGGTCGACCACGACCTGGATTGGTCGCGAGCTCAACCCTATCAGAATTTGCAGAACCTCCGCGATGGAAACGCTCCGCCCTGACCCAAGTTGATAGACCTCTCCCGGCTCGCCTTCCTCGAGCAACAAGTGGTAGCCGCGGACGATGTCGCGCCCATCGCTAAAGTCACGGCGCGCCTTGCTGAGCCGATCGGAAGACGGGCCAGCCTGGCATCACTTCGCGGCCACGGTCCAGTTGGTGCCGTCGCAGTACGCCAGCACATGATTCGTACCGTCCCTTTATCCGCGATACTCACATATTCGCCGCGCCAGTACTCAGCGCGTAGGCGTTGGTGCCGTTAAAGATGAAGCTCTGCGCACTGCATTTCGAGGCCGTCGAGCCGATAGTCATTCCCCCTAAAACGTTGGTGGGCCAGACGAAAGTATGACTGCCACCGCTGTCCTGGCAGATGACGAAGTTGATCGTCTCGCCCGCTCTGGCGTTCGAGAGGGTCGAGCTGGTCACATTACCGGTGAGCGTGATCGTTTGCGTGTTGCCGAGCGAGGCATCGAAGGTTGGCGTGCTAGAAAAGCTGACGGTGTTGAGCGTCCCGGCGTAGACCTTAAACACGTTTGGCAATTGCGATGTCCACGTCGCCCCTGCGGAATTAATGAACTCTGTGGAGGAGCCGTCGATATGGCCGCGCAGGTAGTGAACGTTCGTGTTGGTGCTGTCGATGTAGAGGCCGGAACTATGTCCCCCGGACTGACCATCCGAAAGGTGGGGATGTTCCAAGAACAGACCGTCGGTGTTAATGGCGTAAACTTCGGCGTAAGCTCCGGTTTCCCCCGCGTCGTTAAACTGCTCTCCGAGCATATGGATGCCAACGACCAGGCCATTGGTCCCATCGAGGTATACATCATACGATCCAGACCCCGCGAGGCCGTTCCCTTGATAACTGTTTCCAATAAATGTAATGTCCGAAGTGGCGTATCCGGCGTTAGGTTTGAGATGAACGGCCCCTCCGGCAGTCACCTGGTTGCAGCCAATAAAGGTGTTTCGAGAAATCGTCATTTGGCCTATGCCGTATTCGCCGACAATGGCTCGACCCGCGATAGAAGCAAACTGCGATTGGTCAACTAGTGAGCCCGTGGTGTTTGCATTACCGTAGCGGATCCCTCCCGTCGTCCAACCAATCTGGACTTGACGAATTCGACTGAAATCAAGAGCGGCAGGACCTGGCGCGTTGAAATTTACTGCGTAACCAGATGTGTAGGCACCGCCGCCTGCCGGACCACTAAAAGTCATTTTGTCGATGTCAACAAACATCGCCTGAGTGCCGTTCAAGCGCACATGGTCGCGTGTATTAGTGTTGCCATTGATACGGAAGCCCGACAAGGTTAGCCGAGGTGATGAGTTGGCATCAGCACTAATTGCATCGGTGGCTGCACCTGTAGGATTAAACGTGAACAACGTCGCCGCGCCGGTCAAACCGCCGTATCCAATACTGTATGGAGGTCCAGCACTGCCGCATCCGAAGACAGTCAACTGAGGTGAGCCGGTAATGAGAAAAAGGCTGCTGGCTCCGGTATACGTAAACGTCACGCCGCAACCGAGAAGAATCGTAACGTCCTTCGAGATGGTCACGGTACTCCAATTCTGTGCACCTACAAGTCCCCGTGCATCACACGTCCCACCCGTCGCAGGCAAGCTCGCAATACAAGCGATAATCTTCGCTCCGCCGTCAGAGCCCGGCATGAGATCGGCGCGGACAGTCGGGCCTTGAGTGTTCGGGTCAACAAACCAGCTACGGACATCGGGCATACGCAGGCTAGGGGTCTGGGGCTGTTGTGCACGCAAGCGCGCGCTGGAAATTAGAAAATGGAATACAGAAATTAGGAGGAGCACCACCAGTTGCCAATCTCCAGTTTCCAGTTTCTGACTTGGATTCTTCATTTTGCACCACGCTCCAACACTGTCGGCTGGTCCGGGCGTGCGGCGAAGGAACAAGCGAAAAGGGTACCGTCAATTATTGGCTGATTCGTTTGGCTGTAAGGGTCAAACCTTCGCTTCACGCCTGAGTATGTCCTCTGTTCTCCCTGGTGGAATCAAAGAGTCGCAGGATGGTACGAAAGAGAAGCTTGAAGTCCCCGACAAGACTGGCCATCTGGCAGTAGGCCAGGTCAAGCTCCAACTTGCGTGCCAAGATTGTGCCGACATAAAAACTCTCGATGTCGGGATGGCGGGCAAGCAGCCGCTCTTCGTCAATGAATGCCAAGGAAGCGGGCCCGGTCATTCCCGGCTTGAATTCCAGCAACTTTCGTTGCTGGCGCGAGTAAGTTACCACGTACTCCGGGAGTTCCGGGCGCGGGCCGACGAGGCTCATTTCCCCTCGCAGGACGTTGAGCAATTGCGGGATTTCGTCCAGTTTGGTCTTGCGAAGCCACTTCCCAACCCTGGTTATGCGTGCATCACCCGAACCGGTAAGTTTAGGGCCCTGGCGGTCCGCGTGTTGGACCATCGTTCGGAGTTTGAGGATTTGGAAAGGGTCGCCCGCCTGCCCGACGCGCCATTGGCGGAAGATGATAGGCCCGGGTGATTCAAGATGGATCGCTATTGCACATAATCCTAGAATCGGGCTGGTGATCATCAGGCCGGCTAGGGCGCCCAACACGTCGAGGATTCTCTTCCCATACTCGAGGTAGAACGTACTTTGGCGGTCGATTGCTACCTCTTCTCTAGTTTCCATCAAACTCCAGGATGGTATTCCCGAATATATTACAGTTTTCTACCCAGCCTATGAACGATTCGTATTATGGCTCTCGAACGACGAATCCGCATTGCTCAGCATCACGGTGGACGACCGGGGCGCGGCTGAATTCCGATTTCTCCCTCATCGACGAAACTTCTGTGCAATATCAGTCAGACTCTCAATCACGCGGTCGACGTCATTATCTGTCATGCCGGGATAGATGGGCAACGAAATACACCGCTCAAAGTAATTCTCTGCCACCGGGAACTCACCCGGCCGATAGCCCCACTCCCTTTGGTAGTAAGGATGGAGGTGCAAGGGAATGAAGTGCACTGCCGTACCGATTCCGCGCTGATGCAACTCTTCGATAACTTGGTCACGATGCATGCGCACCACGGCTGGTTCCACCAGGATGACGTAAAGATGCCAAGCGTGTTGAACGTGGGGCGCGACCGGCGGCGTTCGATATGCATCCACCGGAGAGAGGCCCTGGCTGTATCTTTTGGCGATAGCCAGGCGCCGTCTCCACATGGCGTCACACTTGGCAAGCTGTACCAGCCCCAACGCCGCCTGAATATCCGTCAGGTTGTACTTGAATCCAGCTTCCAAAACCTCGTAACGCCACGAACCTTGTGCACTGTATCGTTTCCAAGCATCCTGGCTCATCCCGTGGAGCCGCATGAGGCTGATCCGGGAAGCCAGTCGGTCATCGTCGGTGGTCACCATTCCACCTTCGCCAGTGGTAATCGTCTTTGTCGCATAGAAACTGAAAGCTGTAATGGGACTCACCGTCCCGATAGAACGCTCGTGGTACTTCGCGGGCAGCGCGTGCGCAGCGTCCTCAATGGGCAGCAATCCCTTCGCTTTAGCCAATTCAAGCAGCGCATTCATATCACAAGGATGGCCGGCAAAGTGAACGGGGATGATGGCGCGCGTCCTAGCCGTAATCTTCTTCTCGGCATCGGGCATGTCCAGATTGAAGTAGCAAGGTTCACAATCAACCAAGACCGGCTTGGCCTTGAAATAGGCAACCACCTCCGCCGTGGCCGTAAAGGTCAGGGTCGGCACCAGGACTTCTTCACCTTCTTTGAGTCCGATGGCATCCAAGGCGAGGTGAAGCGCGGCTGTGCAGGAGCTCACGGCCAGGGCATGTTTGCAGCCGATATAGCGCGCAAAAGCCTCTTCCAACTGCTGGGTCTTCGGGCCCGTCGTCAGCCAGCCGTTGCGGAGCACTTCCGAAACCGCCTCGATTTCTTCCTGCCCGATCGAGGGGCGATGAAAGGGGATAAAGGATTCCTTACTCACAGGTCGGATCACTCTGCCTCGGCTGTCGTTAGTTGCTGAAGTCGCCTCTGCCCAGCCTGAAGTCAGTCTTCAGACCTTGGGCCTACACCAGCTGGTCCCACTCGATCAGCCCCGCAGCCCACGAATAACCCACGCCAAATCCGATAAGCATCATTTTCGCCCCCGGCTTGAAGCGCCCCTGGTCGGCGTGCGCACGGAGGAGAATCGGAATGGTGGCCGAAACCGTGTTCCCGACCTCTTCCATGAAGAATGGCGCCTTTTCCGGCGGAAGACCCAGCTTCTTGAGGAGATGCTCGAGCATGAATCGACTGGCTTGGTGAAAGATAAAGAAGTCGATATCGCTTATGCTTAATCCGGTCTTATCGAGAAGTGCCTGGATGGACTTGGGAACCGTACTGACCGCAAAGGCAAAGACCGCTGCTCCATCCATGAAAAGCTGGTGAGGTGCTCGAACGCAGCCGTTCTGTTCGACGTGTTGATTAAAGATGGACGGCGAGGCAGGAGTTCGCGCCGCACCCGCCGGAACGATGAGATTACGCGCGCCACTCCCGTCGGTTCCGAAAACGAAATCTCCAATGCGGCCAGGACTAGAACCGGATTCTGAAATGAGCGTCGCGGCGGCTCCGTCGCCAAAAAGGGGACGGTTAAGACGGTCTCGGGGATTAATGTACTTGCTGTAAGTCTCGGCGGTAAGTAGTAGAATGTTTTTGCATGTACCCGATTCGACGAGGCACTTTGCGATGCTCAGCCCGTAGACATACCCGGAACAGCCCTGGTTGAAATCAATCGCGCCCGCGCTCTTGGGGATTCCCAAGCGATGCTGGATGCAGCACGCCGTGGCAGGAAGGAAGTAGTCCGGAGATTGAGTGCAGAACAGTACGAAATCGATCTGGGATGCTTGTGCCGTGTTCCGCTCGAACAGCTTGCCGGCGGCCTTGCACGCTAGATCCCCAGCGGTTTCGTCCGGCGCAGCGAGGTGTCGGGCTCGGATCCCCGTTTTCTGGTAGATATCGTCCATCCGCCAATCGGGATTCTCCCTGGCTAACTGTTCGTTGGTCTCGACCTTAGCCGGCAAGTAGTATTCAATTGCAGCGATTCTCGCGTGACCCATAAGGTACCTCGGCCTGTCCTGTTTACTGGACTGCCTGCTCCTACCGAAACGTACTCCCGCTTTGCTCGAACCTTGCCATTGTGCCTGAAGCCGCGTCAAAATCTGGCGAGCTCACCCAGCTCCTTAACGGGGCAACTATAGCTGCCCGCTAGTTTGAATGCCGCCTCGCCATTCCTCGACACTTCCTGCTCGCCGGGGGCTAATCTTGAAGCAAGCCTTGCGATTTGAGCACCTCGATTATCTGTCCCACTGTTGTCAGCTTCGAAACCAGGTCGTCGGACAGCTCGACGTGCAACTCCTGGTCGATGGTGGCAAGAATAGTGACCTGGGCCATCGAGTCCCATGTTTTCACAGTCTTCGGGCCATCCTCCATTTTGAGCGACCCCCTCGGAGCTTCGACAATATCTTCTAGTATTGCGACGAATGCTTCTGTCTTCATCCCTGACCCCCCTGATTACGAATGCGATAACAGAGTTCCACGAGCGCCGGCGCCGGCGGCACATGTGTCTCGCGCAGCACTTCGAAGCCCATCTTCTGATATGCCCGGATGAGATTCTGGTTTTCTTTTCGGACCTCCAAATAAACGTGCTTGCCACCAAGTTTCTTGATGTGGTCGACGCAGGCAGATACAATCGCCAGTCCATAGCCTCGCGCTTCTTCCTCAGGCAGGACGGCGGCCGAAGCCAGGGCCGCGATGTCCTTCTCACTGGGCGTCGCGAGCCGCTGAAATACCGAACGGACGATTCTCACGAGGATCAAAGGTCGCTTGGCCACCGCCCTCAAGGAGTAAACCGCGAAGAGGAACCATCGCCTGATGAAGAGCCCCCGGTAAAACTTCCCCGGACTGAACGTGCCAGCACAAAACCCGAGTACCCGCCCGTCCCGCTCGAAGACGTAACTGATGCCCCAGCTGGAACGCTGGACCTCCGCGTAGTAAAGGGCCATAAACTTCCGTCCCAGCGAGGTCAGGAAATAGCCAGGAAAAGCAGCCATGTGTATGCCAACAACCACAGGGACATCCTCCGGCCTCATCGGCCGAACATGTTGTCGTCCCATCTTTCTCAAATACAGCAGAGCAAGTTCACTGCTCGGAATTCCCGACATGGCGATTGGTCCTATTCACACGCCTCCTTGCGTTTCCCGCAGGCCAAAAGGCTTCACTCCCAGGCACCGAATAAGACCTTCCTTGTGCTTGCGGGAACTTGGCAAGAAACTACAGTCCCCCACAGCCTGTGCTGGGGTACAAATCAACCAGCACAACGGCTCGAGTCCTCGTGAAACTGGCAACTGAATCATGCTCCCACGCGGTCAACACGAGTTCCCAGGCATGCTGAACGAAAATATCGCCGGACCACGACATGACAAATGATTTGCAGCCCCGGCCCCCCTCGCAGCGACACCTGGCTGCCTTAAGAGGGCTTGGTCGTCTCTTCCTGGCCCATTCCGGCCGTTTCGGAAAGAATTCGGGCAATTTCTCCTGTGCAGATTCTCCGGCTGAAGTGTTCCTCCAGATACTTTCGTCCGCGCATCCCCATCTGCTCGATCTCCTCGCGATGGACGTAGGCGTAGTGAAGAGCCTCGGCCAGATCTTTCGGATCGCCGGACTCGACACAGATGCCACAATCGGCGGTCTTCACCAGACGAGCAATCTCACTCTCAGGAGGGGCAGTGGCAAGCACCGGGCGGCCGCTGGCCATCATCTTGAAAATCTTCGAGGGGACGGAGGCGTTCGCAGCGGACGAGTCCAAGGTGACCAAGTTCATGTCGGCGGAGCGAAGAACCGTGGGATAGCGCTCCAGTGGCTCAAAGGGCCTGAACAAGACGTTGTCGAGCCCTCTGACCTGCACGTCCTCCAGGAGTCGTTGCTTCTTCACGCCTTCGCCGATGATCACCAGCCTGAAGGGCTCGCTCCGGAGCAAACCCAGCGCCTGAATGACACATTCGAGGTTGGAGTTATGTGTCAAACCACCGGAATATACCACAACGAACTTATCTTTCCCCCACGACTCGCGCAAAGCCGGATCGGGCGGACCGGGGCGAACGAAATGAGGGTCAGCCCAATTTGCGACCACGCGAATCTTCGAATCTGGTACGCCTTTGCCCAAGAGGTTTTGTCGAAACCCCTCGGATATGACCACGATGGCATGGGCATGCCGATAGATCCATTTCTCCATCCACTTGAAGAAACGAATGGCGGTGCGGTTCCTCAGGACACCGACTGCGACCGCAACATCGGGATGGATGTCCTGGATGTTGACGACGACTTTCGCGGACTTCAGCCAGCCCAACACGGAGGCCGTCAGGCCGAGCGGCAGAGGCGGAAGGGCCGCGTAAATGACATCTACCCGGGGACTCGCCAGAACGCCGCCGAGGAACGAGGAGACGATGAAGCTCCCGAAATTTGCGACCCGTTGCCAGAAAGCCTTGCTCGGAGTGGCATAGATGTAAGTGCGGAAAACGTGCGCACCACCCAGCTCCTCACGCTGATACAACTTGTGACGGTATGGCGGAGGAATGACTCCGTCGGGGTAGTTTGGGAAAGCCGTAAGGACAGTGACGCGATGTCCTCCGGCCAGCAAATCCTCCGTCAACTCCCAAAGCGAGACGGCGAAACCAACCTCTTCAGGTCTATAGTACTCGGTCAGCAACAAGATATTCATTGGCGCGTCTCGGCCAGGACTGTAATTTCATGTCCAGGCTTGCCGAAAGCCACGCTCAACCCAGAGATGAGCGCCGCGGGCGCCTTCTCGCGCCCGCCATCCCAAGTCCCGAGTGGGCCGAAAATGTTATGGAACCGGACAATACGAGTCTCAATGGCATAATCCTGCCGATAATGTATACATAATCTCTCAATAACGAGCTTCTCCCAGCCGTAAGCATCTTGGGGCAGAGCAGGATAGGCATCTTCTTCCTTGAGGGGAATGACGTTGGTCTCCATTTGCTTGTATTCAGGATAGACGCAGGCTGAAGACGTGAACAGGTACCGCTTCACATCGTGGACGCGCGCTGCCTCCAACGTGTGGAAGTTGATGAGCGCGTTGTTGTGAAGGATTTGGGCATGGTGGCAGGAGATAAATCCCATTCCTCCCATGTCAGCCGCCAGCGCATAGACCTCCTGGATACCACGGGTCGCCTCGAGGCAGTTGTCCCAGCGGCGCAGGTCGAGCAATTCAAATTCGTTCGCATCCGTAGGAGCGTACTCCGGAGGTTTCAGATCCACCCCGCGCACCCAATAGCCCTGTTTCTTGAGGTAGCTCACCAAGTGGTGTCCGATAAACCCGCCGGCGCCCGTCACAAGAACCTTCACTTGTTGTTCCATCGAGGCCTCCCACTATTTGTCTTCAGATCTTCGCAGACCCTGCTCGGCAGTCCTAAGATCTCTAGCTGAGTTCGCGATGCCTTTTCGTACGAATTCCAGGTATTTCCAGTAAT
This sequence comes from Terriglobia bacterium, assembly GCA_050013575.1. Taxonomy (GTDB): domain Bacteria; phylum Acidobacteriota; class Terriglobia; order UBA7540; family UBA7540; genus DASYXZ01. Next base: position 206,465 of record JBEKEZ010000002.1, read on the forward strand.
TCGTTATTGAAACGCATTCGCTCTTTAGAAGTTCGCACGTCTCAAAACGACCGAGAGCGTCCCGCCAGTGGTGCCAGGATCCTTCGCCTTCGAATCCTGGCGTTTCGCACACTGCCTTGCGATAAATACAGCAGGCTGTAACGCCACAACGCCAAGGCTACAAGGATCGCCAATGCGCTGACATACGTCGTCTCGAACCAACCGACGAGATCAACAATGTAAAGCCATTCGTAGTGAAACCGAAGGTCCCCAACAGAGGCGGGGTTGGAAAAGAACCAGTCGAGCGCTCCGAGCAAGACAGCTATCGGAGTGAGCACAACCCAGTAGGCCCAGCCTGGAGCCACAATCAATAGGGATCCAAAAAATGATGCTGAAGCTGCGCTTACAGGTCCCCCACTTCCGACATACATCTGATTTATGTAATACCCAGGATTAATAGGTTTGTCTGGGAACAAAAAGCCCGGAAGAAAACTCCGTATATTATCCCTGATGTATTCTGACCTGAAGCTGTTCCTCCAATCAGAAGCTGTCCACAGGACGCTTGCAACATCTTGCTGCGTAAACCTCCCTAAAGAACCCGCGAACGCGTCTGCGATCGTGACGTTGGGATCGTGAAACCTGTGCTGAACCCCCACAAGAAGCGCAGGAACAATCGCCAAACCCAAGGCGATTGCCAGCAGAGTGGCCCTCCCACGCAATTGCGGCAACCGCCTGAACCTCCAAAAGTAGGCGGCCAAGTATCCCACGAAGACAGCAGCCATGCCCTTGGAACCGCTAATGGCGAATTGCCATCCAGCGATTGCTAAGCAGGGGATTGCCCAGAATAGCGCGCCTCTCGTGAGTGCTATCGCAAGGCCCGAAAAGATAGCAAACAAGACTCCTTCTATCAGGAGTCCACCTACTTCTAGTTCGCCTAGGCTGCGAGGCTCGAAGATCCCGTATTGCCGACCGCTGAAGGGGTTAAAGTAAATCGTGACCAAAATCAAGACAAGAGCGCCACCGTAATACTTATACGCTGACAACGGCACGTTCTCTTTGCTTGACGCGGGGCCGCTTTGCTCCGTACCTCTTTGCTTTGTTCGCCATCTGCAAAGCCTCCTTGCTGTGGCAAGGTATACAGCCCAGGTGAGGACTACACTAAGGCACCACCAAAGGGTTGCCGCAAAGTAGCTGCCATCGGAAATCGTGTCTACGGCAACGTAGACACCAGCCTCGTACCTGAAGAGGTTCGATAGAGCGCAGACAAAAAAGTACCCTATTAGAACTATAAGAACAGGAGCTTCGCTGAAGGAGATTCGTGAGCGACGAAGATAGCGGCGAGCAGAGAAGAAAAGGATTCCGCACAAGATCAGCTGAAAGACTTGTAAAGTCGGGTAATCCATCATCCCCCAGAAGGCTCCAGTTTATCCGGTACTCCTACGGCGTCGTGATGACCCTGAGGGCATTCCGCGAAGCGTCCCGCACGACGCTCTCGGACCGCACTATCATGTCAAGCACCGCCTCGCAGGCGGCCTGGACGTGTCCGACCTCTAAATCTCTCATACAGATGTTCGTCTCCTGAACGCAGCGGAAAAATGGTGAAAACCCGCAGCATGGGCTGCATCCGATTCCACTTCGCACGACGGTGCCACCAGGATTGAAGGGTCCGACTTGCCGAGGGTCGGTCGGGCCGTAGATGCCTACGACTGGAACCCCAAGGGCATTCGCCAAGTGGAGTGGGCCGCTATCGTTGGCCACAAACAAAGCGCAATTCTCGATCAGCGCGGCGGCTAGTTCCAAGGCACAGTCAAGCACTGGGGTGGCACGAGGTGCGAGACCGCCAACAATCTCTCGAACTTCCGCCTGTTCCTCTTTCGTCCCAAAAACTAGCGCGTGCAAATTCCACGTCTCACATAGCTGTTTCAGAAGGCTCGAGTACTTCTCTGCCGGCCAACGCCTCTCTGCTATTCCCTTTTTGCACCCAGGGTGAACGCCAATCAGGTTTCCCGAAATGCCCCGTTCGCTCAAAAAGCGTCGCCCAGACTCACGCTGCTCTGCGGTAAACTGATAGCGCACCCGAATTTCTGTTGGCTCGAGCGGAAGGAGTCCAAAGGCTCGTAATAGGTCGATATTGCTCTCGACTTTATGCTTGTGCTCTGAAACCGGCAGAGCATGGGTTAGAAGATAGCGCATCATAGCGTACCCACCAGTCTGGTCATGACCAAGACGCACGGGAACGCGCAAGATCCAGCCGATAAGCCCGCTGCGATAGCCGGATGGGAGAGGCAAAATAGTCATGTCGTACCCGGTTTTCCAGAGTTCGTACAACTGCCGAAGTTGGCAACCAACGACGCCGGGGCGGATCGGGTAAAGGTTGTTCCACCAGGGATTGTGCCGGAAGACATGTTCAGCCCCGGCTTGCCCCACCAGAACGTCAATCCGCGCATGTGGCAGTTGGGCTCTCAGCGCTTCCAGCGCGGGACAAAAAAATAGCGCGTCGCCTAGTCCCTCGCGGGCGATCACCAGAATTTTTGCACTTGGGTTGATTGGCATCAGGGAAGCCGTCTCCTGGGCGAATTGCCACACCCTAGGCCGAAGGTGGAACGCGCACCGCTGATCTACAATTTTTTTGCGATGTTCGCCGGTAAGCGCCTACCTCCCCCCTGCCTACCGCGGACTCTGTTGGGAGGGGGGCTGACGCCCGCTCGCCCGTCCCGCCGATCTCGGTTTGTTGGCCCTTGGCCGTTTCGTTTTAGGATAGCAGATGTCCAGCAGATCACAAAAGATATGCCCGATGGTGATGTGGGATTCCTGAATCCTGGGCGTGCTCTCTGATGGAACGTCAATCACCAGTTGTGCAACAATTTTCAGTTCCTCTCCATGGGCGCCGGTCAGACCGACGGTGAAGGCCCCTTTTGCGCGGGCTGCCTTGAGAGCTCTCAGGACATTGGGTGAGCGCCCGCTGGTCGTGATCCCCACCACGATATCCCCGCGCCTTACCAGAGCCCGAACCTGGCGCTCGAAAACGTCCTCATAACCATAATCATTGGCGATAGCTGTCAGACTCGAAGTGTTTGTTGTCAACGCGATCGCAGGTAGCGGTGGTCGCTCCCGAAGAAATCTCCCCACCAGTTCGGCGACAATGTGCTGGGCATCCGCCGCACTCCCTCCATTCCCCATGAAGAAGATTCGTCGGCCCCTGGTGAGCGCCGCCCGGCTGACTTGGACCCACTTCCAAACCCGACGAAGCAGCCCGTCTGAAAAGGACTGCTTGACTCGACAGGAATCTCGCAAGTGCATCCGCATCCGGACAATGGCCCGCTCTACATTCGGATTGGGTGACGGTTGCTTCAAGAATCTCTCTCTTCTCGTTGTCTCGCCTTCCGCGGCGAAGGGAGTCACGCATTCTCCCGGTTCCGTGGCGCAGCAACGCCGAGGGTCCTCGCGTGGAAGCAGTCCCGCGCTACGCGACCTCTAGTGGGCAGGACCCAGAACCTGAAAATAGGCTTCAACGGTCTGCTGCGCGACTCGCGGTTTTTTCCAGAGCAGCCGGCCGTGTATTTCATTTGCATCCATCCAAGCGACTCCGGCCATAAGCACCCAACGAGATCTTGCAATACCTTTTCGTACGAATTCCAGGTATTTCAAGTAATTCATGGTTGGTATTGCAGTAAGCTTGAATCGCCGGCTTCCCTAGCCCTGCAACGCTCAAAGCTCGAGCTCCGTTGCGTACGCTCCATACTCCTTCTGCAACCGGCGGTTCTTGATCCGCAGGACCAGCTTGCGCAGGGCGGGCATGAGACGGAAAACGTTTTGCGCGAGAGGAACATTCCGGCCAGCCGTGGCCGAGGCCTGAAGCATGAGCGCCCGGCCCTTCAAGTGATAATGGTTGCGGAGGAACTCAGCCGATTTATAGGCATCCTCCCAATTCCCCCGGGTAACTGATCGGAGGCCATTCAGGAACAAGTATTTCTTTGCCCTGTCCGTCAAAACCTGACTGGCATACCTGCGAACACCTTCTGGAATTTGTTCATCCTCCACCAAGTTACGAATCATTTTCAGCCAACCAGGCCACATCAAATCGACGTCTGCGGTGCTGCACTGCGAGGCTGGGTGGCTGACAAATATCGCCCCTGGTTGCAGCGTGACCACCAGTGGAAACCGCGCGGCGGCGCGCAGTTCGAAATCCAGATCGGAAGTGCCTCCCGCTTCTTCGTCCAGCCCCCCAACCTTCTCAATGACCTCTCGTTGAAACAGAATGCCCGTCCACTCAGGATGTCGGTATCTTAACATGGCCAGCAGGCCCTCGGGAGGACGGTACAGGCCCGGGGGCCACTTCAGCATGGGCGCGTCTAAGACCCTGCCTTTATCATCCATGTGGATGGTGACCAAGGCAGAAAGCATGGCCTCGGGATACTTCTCGAAACCCGCCAGGGCAGTCTGATAAAAGCCAGGGAGGAGGACATCATCATCTGAAAGGATCGAGAAGAACGGCGTTTCAACGCGGTCCATTCCGTAGACAAAATTCTTCAGCGCACCGACGTTTACGTGGTGACAATAATATTTGATACGGCAGTCAGTTCGCGCCATTTCATCCACAACCGAGGGCGTCTCATCACCGGAGGCATTGTCATAGACGCAGACCCGAAGGTGAGGGTAGGTCTGCGCCAACACACTTCCGATGGCCCGGCGCAGCAACTTCGGACGATGGTAAGTTGGGATGATCGCGGTAATAAGCGGCTTGGAGATTGCCTCCGGCACCTAGGACTCTGCGCTCTTGGCCATCAACGTTTGGGGAAGCTGTGTGATCGTCTCCCGTAGTTCTTCCCCGACCATCAGATAAGCCCCCGCCAGGAACAGCATCGACGCCAGAGCGTAAGCTAGCAGAAGTGACATGTTCGAGCGCGCCACGGTGATCGCCAAAACAACCCAGGCAAGACCATAAGTCAGCGCGGCGAGAATAAGAGCCTTACTTATGTGGGCATACCACGACCGTATGGGAATTCCAAGACACTCGGAACACATCCGAGGCACCCCGTAAGCGTAAGCAAAAAGGTGATAGAAGACCCAGGAAAATCCTGCCCCCGCAAGGCCGAAGAAGTAGACCAGAAGGAGTGTGACGGGCAGAACACAGAAAAGCGCATAGAAGTTCAGTCGCGCCGCGATGTCCGGCCTGCCGACAGCCAGAGAAAAAACGTAGGGAACATTCAGCGTTCCATTCATGTAGAAGCCCAGGCAGAGGAACGTCACTGGTAAAAGCAACAGCTGGGCCGCTCCGGCGTTAAGGAAATAGCTGAACACCGGAACGGTCGCAAAGAGGATGGCTGCAAAGATGGGCACTATGCCAAAGCAGAGGAAGTCCTGCAGTTTCCGATACTGCACCAACAAAGCCAGCCGATCGCTTTTTTTGAACAGGGCCGAAAGCGAAGGGAACGCCGCCTGCGCGATCGCGCTCGTTAGCAGCGTGGACCTCGAGATGGCACTATAAGCAATGCCATAGTAGCCGAGTTCCCCCACGGGTAAAAGCTTGCTCACCATCGCCTTGTCGGACTGCGTGTGGACCATAGCCAGAATGGAGATGGAGGCCATCCGCGATGCGTAGGGGAAGTTTCGCTTCACGACTTCGAACGAATACCCGGGGACTAACGCCGGAAGAGAAAAAAAGTGCGCAGAAATCACGAAATAAGCGGCGATGCCCAGGGCGAAACAAGCCCCAAACCAATAAGCAACGTGCATCAACCCGCCCCCGAGAACGAGGATCACAATTGTCCCGAACTGCTGAAGCGCGCCCGTCGTCACATCGATCAGGTTGTTAAACTCCATGCGCTGCAAACCACGAAGAATGCTGGTATAGAATGCCCGAGGCAACGCGAGCAGCGCCCCGATCCCTAGGATCCGCAAGACCAGGGTTGCCGCTGAAGGATCCAGCGTCTTGAGTTTGATCCACATCGTCACGAGCAAGGGCACGAAGAAATAAAGGGCCACGGCGACCACGACATAGGCGACCCAGTAAAAGAGCGACCCGGTGCGAAGGAGCTTGGCGATATAAAGAGGTTCATCTCTGGCGTGGGCGGAGACTTCTCGCAACGTCGTCGCACCCAGCCCCATTTCCAGCACTCCCGAAAGGATGGCACTCAAGGTGGCGGTGAAGTAGATGATCCCCAGTGCGTCTTCACCCAACTGCCGGAAAACGTACTTGACCGCCACGAAGCCCAGGACCACGAGCAATCCCTGGCCCAGGACGTTGTACGTGATGTTCTTCGACAGTCTGGACATGCGGCAGCGCTTTCCTCATTTTTTCTTCAGAAAAGCATCGGGCCAGTAAGTAATACCCAGATATGTAGGCTCGGGGTCGATCTCGAATTCCGGATGGGTCGCCAAGAACTCCTCAATGGCCACGAGAGGATTATCCGTCGCCCACTCTGCCTTACCCCCTTGGACGTCATACAAATCTCGCATAATTCCGTCCGCTGCAATGATGTAACTCCCAGGCGTTACCAAGGGACCGTACATTTCAAGCTCCTGCACGACATGCGCCTTGGCATGGCACGAGTCCAAGACAACGAGGACGGTGTCCTCTGGATGGAGGAGGGATTGCACCTGAGCTACAGCCAGTGGGTCAATGGAGCTACTTTCAATCAGAGTAATCCGATCCGCCAGAAAGTGATTCTGAATGGCCTCTCGGTTCTGCGGACGGATTTCAATATCAATGGAGATGACCCGCCCTCCGCCGAGCAACTGTAGGAGGCTCGCGAAGAAAACCGATGATCCGCCGTGTGCAACACCCGTCTCGACAATAACATCAGGCTTCACCTTCCAAATCACTTCTTGGATACGGATCAAATCCTCCGGCAATTGGATAATGGGACGGCCTAACCACGTGAAGTTATAGGAGTATTTTTGCGCCCACCCGGTCTTCAACCACAGTTGGGAGATGACGCGAAAGCTCTCTTGGCTGTAAAGGCCGAAGGAGCACACCGTGCCGTTATCCTTCACGGTGTCCAGAGTCTTCTTGGCGGTATCAATCGTTATAATCATGGCTCTCCGCATCAAAAACATTCCAGAGGTGTAGAAACCCCAAGCCGCTCCAGGAGTTGGAGATTCTCCTCGCGATAGTTCGGGTTCATCAGCAGGATGCCGGCGACGGGCGATTCTCGGAGGTGGCTAGGGGCAACGATGGGGTGGCCCGTGCCCGCCACGTACCTACCCTGTTTTGCTGGATTGAGATCCACAACGTAGCGTACGTGTTCGCCCTGAGAGTCGAGCAGGTTGAGGAGGGTTGTCCCCTTTGCCGCCGCACCCCAAACGGCGCAGCCCCCCGCCGTATGGTACTCGTGGATACGACCCAGGCACGCTGATGTCCGGGCTTGAATGCCCGTCAAGAAGCTGCGCAGTTGCCGCTCCAATTCAGCCGGTTTGGCCGGCGCAGGAGCAGTTCCGGCACGGCTGTTTCCCGCTCGTCCCTCCAACCACAAGTACTGGCCGCAAAATGACTTCTGCGCCGTCGCCACTTCAAAGCCTGCACGGTGGAATGCCCACGTCAATGTTTCCGCAGCGAAGTATGAGCAGTGCTCATAGAAGAAATCCCAAAAAGCACACTGCTCGAAAATCCAGGTAACGTCGGGGACTTCGAAAAACACTGCTGTGTGAGAGTGTTCACCCACCGCTCGCCTTATTGCGGCGAGCATCCCTATCGGGTCCGGTACGTGTTCCAGCACATGCCGGCACACGACGAGGTCAGCCGGCGGATTATCACCCTGCCCATGGTAGAAACTTTTCACGAAGCGGAGAGTCCCACCCTCCACCACTTCGGGGCCCACGTAGCTGGGATCGTACCCCAGCCCGCGATTCTGACCGCCCCGGCAAAGGAGCCGGAGAAACGTTCCCTTGCCACAGCCGACTTCAATAATGGTCTTGCCCTTCAAGGCGTACCGCGTGGTGAGATAGGCCGCGAGTTGCTCTAAATATTCCTGAAAAAAGGGGGAACTGGTCTGCGTGTTGTCATACTCGGCGGAATAGTGCATCCGACCGAGCTCAAACGCAGCATTGAACACAAATCCGCACGCCTGACAGAATGCGAGGGCGAGGTTGCCACGCGGACACTGTCGGGCCGCAAGCGGGTCACGCATAATGAGATTCTGGTGAACCGGAACCCCGCGACGTTCCAAGAACATTTCAGCGGCAGGTGCGCCGCAAAGCGGACAGATCAAACCCATGACTAAGTTCTCTTCCAGCGTTCACGCCACCAAGCTGCCGTGCGGCGCAAACCCTCATCCAACACGAAAATCGGCTCCCAGGCAGTATGGGATTTGAGCCGTCGAACATCGGCGACCAAAAACGGCGGCTCTGCAGGGTCCGTGGGCAGAGCGCCAAAGACGGTCTTTTCACCGGCTTCGAGAATCCGTCCGAGCGTCTCCACCAGGGAACGAATCCTCACGGGTTGGCCCGAGCCGATGTTAACGGGACCTGCCAGGCTGCTCTGGGCGATGGCCCATACCGCCGCGGCCGCATCCTCCACATGAAGGAAGTCCCGAAGTTGTTCCCCTTCGGTGCATTTTGCGGTCTCCCCGCGTAAAAGCGACAAGATCACGGACGGGACCAGCCTTTTGGGGGCCTCGCCCGGGCCGTAGAGGTAAAAGAAACGGGTCCACGCAAAGGCCAGCGATGTTTGCGCACAATATGCCTCCAGAACTTGGCGCGTCGCGTTCTTGCAAGCGCCGTAAAGTGTCCGCGGCATGAGCGGAGTCACATCCTCAGACAAGAAACCGTAGCTCCAGTCGTATTCAGCACATGAGCCGGCGGCCACCAGGCGGGAACATCCTGCAGCCACCAGCGCCTGGGCCAGGTTAAGGCTCATCGCTACGCAATCAAGGTTCTCAGGCGCTGTCCAATATTGGCCGGGCACCGCATACCACGCCAGGTGAATCGCGCACTCGGGCCGCGCCGCAGAAACAAGCTCTCGGACCGCTTGCCCGTCGCGCAAGTCAACGGCAACCACGGACAAGCGGTCCAGGACGTCCGTCAGGCGGTCGGTGGATTCCCCCGGCAGGATCGCCGCCCAAACCTCATGTCCTTCCTGGACAACCCTCCGCGTTACGTGCGAGCCGATAAATCCGGCCGCTCCTGTCACCAGCACTCTCATGTGTTCCCCATCCAGCTAACGGTGCTTGACGTCCCATCTGTATGGGATGGAATTCTCAAACGGATCCATCCGCTCGCTTCGGGACGGGTCGTGGGGATGCGTGCAGCAATTGGCGACTATGGCGTACGGCCCACTCATCCCCTTGAAACCGTTCCAGATCTCCGGCGGGATGATGACTAGGCAGTAGTTATCCGGCCCTAAGAAGATCTCCATCAATTCGCCTTTCGTCGGAGAACCCTCCCGATCATCATAGAGGACCAGCTTGATGCGGCCCTCGATACATGCATAATTCAACGTTATTTCCCGATGCTTATGCCAACCCTTGATGACGCCCGGATATACCGTCGAGAAATAAATCTCCCCAAACTGGCGAAAATGCGGGTCCGTACGTTTGAGCATGTGAAAAATCGTCCCCCGCTCATCGGGGATTCGCCGTAACGGAATGACCTGAACACCGTCGATCATGGCTCCACCACGCGTGGTTCCGGGATGGGAATGATGAATCGCCCTCCTCGGCGGCGATATTCGGCCTGCTGCGCGAGAATCTCCTCGGCAAAGTTCCAGGTGAGGAGCAAAACGTAGTCCGGCATCGCCTCCAGGAGTTTCCCGGGCGGGGAAATCGGAAGGTGTACTCCCGGCATGTACCGTCCCTGTTTGTAGGTGCTCCGATCAACCACGAATTCCAAGGTCTCGCGGCCGATTCCACAATAGTTCAGCAGCGTGCTGCCTTTGGCGGCGGCGCCGTAGGCTGCCAGGCGCTTGCCCTTCCGGACAAGATCGCCAAGCAGTTTTCGGAGACTTGACTTCAGGTTTTCCACGCGCTGAGCAAAGGTCCGGTAAGCCTCCTCTCGATCGACTCCCCAGGCAGACTCCTCGGCCAGCAGCAAGCCCACCGCCGGGCTTAGGCGGGCTGTGGCCTCGGGCGCCGCAAGCAGGCGCAACGAACCGCCGTGGATGGAGAGGCGCTCCACGTCGCTGATGATCAAGCCGTGCCGCCGGAAGAGCCGATCCAACGCGGTGAGGGAAAAGTAAGAGAGGTGCTCATGATAGATGGTGTCAAACTCGCAGCGATCGATCATCTCCTTGACATAGGGAACTTCGATGACTGCCACGCCGTCATCCTTCAACACGGTGCGCACACCACTCAAGAAGCCATTCAGGTCCGGCACGTGCGCTAAGACGTTGTTGGCGTGGAAAACGTCTGCACCCTGGCCTTCCTCTCGAAGCTTCCGGGCCAACTCCTGCCCGAAGAATTCACGGAGAGTGGGAATACCGCGCTCAGTCTCTGCCACACGGGCAACATTGAGCGCGGGTTCGATCCCGAGCACGCGGATACCGTGTTGACGATAATACTGTAGGAGATACCCGTCATTGCTGGCTGCTTCAACCACCAGACTGTTCCCATCCAGCCGACGGGACTCAATCAGCCGCTCAGCAATCGCGCGGGCATGGTGCAAAAGGGCGTCGGAAAACGAGGAGAAGTAGAGATAGTTACGAAACAATTTTTCAGGAGGAACCGTCTCCAGGATTTGAACCAGGGCGCAGCGGGTACAAAAGGCCAGATCGAGCGGGTAGGTGGCCTCGGGGAGTTCAAGCTCCTCGGCAGTTGGCAAGGCGTTGGCGAGAGGAGTCCGCCCTAAGGACAGGATGGCTGCCAACGAAGATTGCCCACATGAGCGACAACCAGAATTCGTCACTGTTCATCGCCCCCGAAGAACTTCACGTACCAGTCAATCGTTTCCCGCAGGCCTTCGTCCAGCGTATGGAGAGGCTTCCACCCGAGTAATCGGAATGCCTTCTGGGACGACAGGTATTGATTCCGGATTTCGCCTCTCGCCTCATTAAGGACAATCAACTCGATCTGACCGCAATTCATCAATTGGCGAATCTTGTCCACAATCTCGAGGACCGTGACGCGGGATTCGCTGCTGAAATTGAAACTTTCTCCGCGGACTTGCGTGGACTCCATGTGCTCCGCCAAGCTCAGATATGCGCGCGACACATCTTTCACGTACAGGTAGTCGCGGACGTACCGCCCGTCACTGCGTATGACCGGCGATTCTCCCCGGTACAATGATCGGATGGTCGCGGGGACGATCCGGGTCCAATTCAGGTCTCCTCCACCGTAAACGTTACCACACCGGGCGATGGCCACAGGTAGGTTGTAGGTCCGATGGTAGGATTGAGCAATCAAATCCGCGCAGCTCTTTGACACCTCGTACGGATGCCTTCCTTGCAAAGGCATATCCTCGGTGTAAGGGAGGTGCTCTTGCTCCCCGTAGGCCTTGTCACTCGAAGCTATGACCACACGTTTCACGAGGTCAGAATGAAGGCGACAGACCTCCAGCAAATTCCAGGTGCCGCGCACGTTGGTTTCCAAGGTCGGCAGTGGAGAGCGGGCGGCAACGCTGACAATGGCCTGAGCGCCGAGATGGATGACCGTGTCGCACTCGTACGCCAGGACCGCGTGTTCAAGGGTCGCGAAATCCTCAAGCCTTCCATTCACCACATGGACGCGGCGGATATAATCACTGCGGTAGAGTTCCGACTGCGGGTCAGCATCGAGAACCAGCGCGATCACTTTTGCGCCGTGGTCGGCCAGGTCCTTGACCACCCACGAACCTACAATGCCGGTGGCCCCGGTCACTAGAACACACTTTTCAGTCCAGAATGCGGAGGCACCCTTCATTCACTCCAAACCTTCCACGGGGCGCTTTTCTTCCACATCTCGTTCAGCGCCACGAAGTCCCGGTAAGTATCCATGCAGTGCCAGAACCCCTTGTGGGCATAACCCATGAGCTGGCCATCTCGGGTGAGCTGTTCCAGAGGTTCGCGTTCCAGAATGCAACGGTCCTCGTCCTGGAGATAATCGAAGAGACTCCTTCGAAAAACAAAGAACCCGCCGCTAATGAACGCATCGTGCGACTGGGGCTTTTCACTGAATTCCCTCACCAGTCCGTCTTCGACGGCCAGCTCTCCATATCGCGAAACCGGCCGCACCCCGGTCACCGTCCCGATTTTTCCATGCGCTTGATGGAATGCCCAAAGCTTTTGGAGGTCGATATCCGCGACCCCGTCACCATAAGTCAGCATGAAGTTTTCTTCGGTAATGTACGGCTCGATTCTCTTCACACGGGCTCCAGTCATTGCCTCCAGGCCCGTGTCCGCGAAAGTGACGGACCAGTCTTCCAATAGGTTTGCATTGTGAATCTCCGGCTCCCCGCGGGACCCCAGCTTTAGAGTAAAGTCGCTGTTCATCAGCCGGTAGTTTAAGAAATACTCTTTGATCATGTGACCTTTGTAGCCCAGGCAAAGGACGAAGTTCTTGAACCCGTAATGAGAGTAAATCCTCATGATGTGCCAGAGAACAGGCTTACCGCCGATCTCGACAAGGGGCTTGGGGCGAAACTCCGTCTCTTCCCTCAGACGAGTCCCCATACCTCCGCAGAGAATTACCACCTGAGTGTTCATAGTATCCCACCGGGGGCTTTCGTTGGTCCAGGAGTGCTCGTACCCACGACTCGCTCCAAGATTCCGGACTTATTGCGACAGTTTAACGCTTTAGCCACCAGGAGTGTAAACTCCTTCCCCAAAGGCAAGGCGCAGGGAAGTCGGTGTCTAAGATGATGCCCACTGGTCGGCAGAACTTTCCCACTGTTCCTGGCCGTATTCGTACTTCCGAAGGTCTACATCGTTCAAAACCACGCCCAGGTTGGGGGCGCCCGAGCTGTAGAGCAGCGTCTTGCCGCGACGCTTCGCAGGCGACTGCTACTCTGTAAATCTTGCCCATTTCCCGACCACGGGCCTCATCCAGGTCGCAAACGGCACACAGCCTTCCACGCTGGTGGGAATTCCAAACGAGATTCTTCCCCCACTAGCCGCAACCAACAACAGCGACCCGCGGCCCATGTTCGTGCATTGGGCTTCTCCCAGAACTCAGTCGGCCATGCCGTAAAACTCAGCAATTGTCCGGATCACCTGAGCCTGCTGTTCTTCCTTCAGCTCAGGATAGATGGGAAGCGACAGCGCTTCCCGGCTTGCGGTTTCCGAATGAGGGAACTGGCCCTCCTTGCATCCCAGGTAAGAGAAAGCGGGCTGGAGGTGCAGCGGATGCGGGTAGTAGATCTCTGTGGGGATGCCGCGGCCTCGCAAGAATTGCTGGAGGTGATCGCGTTGCTTGCTACGAATCGTGAACTGGTTGTAAACATGACGGCAATCTGCGGGCTCTGAGGGAAGTGTGATGAACTTATTCAACCTATGCTCTATGCAAAACGCGCGATAGCGGTCAGCGTTGCGTTGACGAGCCTTTGCCCAGGATCCAAGGTGCGTCAACTTGACGCGTAAAATGGCGGCCTGCAACGCGTCCAACCGGCTGTTCATTCCAATGAGCTCGTAAGAGTATTTCTGTTTGCCTCCATGTGCGCGTAGAACCCGCAAGCGCTCTGCCATTTCGGCAGAGTTAGTCGTGATTAATCCTCCGTCGCCGGCGCCACCCAGATTCTTGGAGGGATAGAAACTGAAACAGCCGAAATGGCTCAAGCTCCCAACCTGTTTTCCCCGGTAGCACGCGCCGATCGCCTGCGCCGCGTCTTCGATGACCGCCAATCTCTTTGCATCGGCCACTTTCAACAGCGTGTCCATCTCGGCGGGAAGGCCGAATAAGTGCACCGGGATGATCGCCCTGGTCCGGAGAGTGATCGCAGACTCCACTTGAGCCGGATCGATATTGAAGGTGTCTGGAAGAATATCGACGAACACCGGTCTTGCGCCCAAACGCGCCACTGATCCCGCCGTCGCTACAAAGGTGAAGGGGGGAACGATCACCTCATCGCCGGGGCCCACCCCCAACGCCATCAAGGCGAGCAACAGCGCGTCCGACCCGGACGCGCAACCAACCGCCGCCCCCACCCCGATCGTCTCTGCCATCTCGTTCTCGAAGGCTTGCACTTCTGAACCGAGAATAAAGGCTTGGCTGTCCATGACCCGAGAGATTGCCTGCATCACCTCACCACGAATTCCTTCAAACTGAGCTTTCAAGTCCAAAAAGTGAAATGGGGTCGCGTCTTCGCGCAGGACTTCAGAGCCAGCTTGGAGCGCTGAAGCTGAAGAAGCGTTGAGACATGATGGCATAAATCTCTCTATTTCCTGCGAGAAAGACTTGTCAATGGAAGAAAACCCAAAGGGGCTGTCCGCTCAGTTAACCAAGCCAGCTGACGCTCCTCTTCGACGCGATGAACTTACCTGGCCGATTGAGATACCGAGACAAACCGCGAACCATGCCGCCGTCGCCGGGTTACGCAGATTGAAATCCATCAGGCTGTGAACGAGCAGACCGCAGCACCCGACCGCGGCACCAAACCGTATCCAACCCGCTTCGCGGTGGAGTCTGTTAGCCATATTGCCGAATGCAAAACGAAAGAACATCACCAGCGCTATGACGATCATGAGTCCGCCCAGCAATCCCGATTCGACCAAGGCCTCAACATAATCGTCGTGGGCGTGATTCCAGTTGAGATCGGTGGGAATTGTCTGAAAGCGAGGATAAGCAGTCTCAAATGTCCCGAAGCCGGCGCCGATCCAAGGATACTGGCGGATGACATGAATCGAATCCAACGCGACCTGGGTTCGAAGAGTGTAACTCGTCTCCTCAGTGATCTTGAGGTTGACGACCCGCCCCAAGTGCTTGGAAATACCCCCCGGGTCAATCCAGAAAAAAAGGGTAGCTGCTGCCGTGACTGCGAGTGCACCCAAACTGATTAAGCTCCTCCGGCCGGAAACCGGACTGCTGCGGATGAGAAGCGCCCCAAAAATCACTATCTCGGCGAACAAGGCGACAAACCCCCCTCGGGAGCCGGCGAGCAAGGCCGAAGCAATTGGCACGATGATCGCTAAGCCAAATAGGCCCCGCTTCGACCGGCCTTCGCGGCGGGACAGGGCATACGCCGCAGTCAGCGGGATCATCAGCTCCATCAGTCCCACATAATGATCGCGGTTCACATAAGAGCCGAAGGCTCCGTACATTGAATGAGTCTGCCAGTAGTTTAAATAGTTGAATGCTGAACCAGAAAAAAACTGCAAGATTGCGGAGGCGGACAACAAGAAAGTGTAGATCGTGACGGCGAGGCCGAACGCAACCAGTCCTCTTTCAGAGTTGTTCGCCCATAGCTGTCCCGCGAGGAAAAATAGCATCAAGTCCGTGACCAGTTTCAGCAGCGCTTCGCGTGTATCAACGCGATCGATGGTGAGATTGCCGAAATACTGGATGGTCCCTAACAGCAGGAATAGGCCCGCAGGTAGGTAGAGTGGCGACCAGTGGATTTTTATCGCCCCTTTCCGAACACAGCCCACCGCCCAGAGCAGAAGCAAGAGCGTGGCGAGCACCGTCAGTGAGGCCCACGCCCACGGCAGCACGCCACCATATGCCAGCGGCGCGACGAACAAAGTTGCGAGCAGCAGTGCTCGCGCTGCCGCGTGCAGCCAGACGCCAGGCAGCGCCCCTGGCCCACGGTGGTTCGCAGCGGGAACGGCAACGGATGCAGCAGATGAGCCCGACACGGTTAATGCGCCCGTTTCAAAGAGTCTGTATGGTCGGCGGGACCCAAGGCCTTGAGAGTCACATCATCCAACCAAAAGGTGCCGGAAATCTCCATCGGAAAGTTCCGGCTTTTCCCTCGAACGACGAAGATTTCCAGCAATTGGGTATCAGTTCCTGTCGAGAACTTCAAGCTGATCTCATGCCAAGGCGTGGTTCCGACGGTCATGTCGCTCGAAGCATCGACGCAGGACGGACAAGCAGCATCCAGCACGCGGAGCCGAGGGCCGCTATCCGAGGTAATATTTTGAGAGCGGGCGAAGGCACGGAGGACATATTCCTGAGCGGGAGCCACCGGAACGAATTGAAAGGTCGCCAGAAACTCCTCATTTCGCGGAACGGTAAAATCGATGCGCAAGCACCTGTTTCCACTATGCGCCGCTTTGTCCGCGAAGTCGACGAACAGGTACGGCGCGGACAAACTGCGCCAATCCAAGCCTTGGTCCAATGGGGGCTCCTCAAAACCTCCGTTGAAAACGAGATTGTCCGGATCTTCCCTGGCCGACTTCTCGACCACGCCGATTCTCTCGAGATCCTGCCAAACCCTAAGAGCTTCTCGGCCTTGTCCCAATTGCAGCAGGCGTCCAAGGTAGGGCTGGGTCGACGAAAGGGGAAAAGGTGAGGCGTGGGCCACAGTGGCTGACCATACGCGACCAGCAGCAGCCATCTCGCCCTGGGAACTCAAAAAGGCCAAATAAGAGAGATTCAGCGCCGTGTCAGTGAGCGGGGCGACCACCTTTTGAAAGACAAGATCGGGATCGCCCGTGGCACGCACGCACAACCGAAACGTCTGCCAATCATATCCCGGGTCCATTTTCAAGAGGTGCTCGAAATGGGCCAGAGCCTGATCCGTGCGATCCGTTACAAGATAGTGATTGGCGGCGGCCCACTCGGAGCGGGGCACCATGGGGGCGACACGGAGCGCACGCTCGAAGGCCTCATCCGCGCATGCGTTGTCCCCGGCCAGCTCGCAGGCCGAAGCCAGCGCCGACCAGTTGATGGCTTGGTTCGGACTCAATTGGGTTGCTCGTCGAAGGTGCCCGAGGCCCTCGGCCATGTGGGGATCCTCCAACGTGCACAGAAACGAACCCAAAAGGCGGTGGACTTGGGCGTTGTCAGGATCGAGGTTCACGGCGCGCCGGAGCTCGGCGGGATCATGAGACATCGCCAGAGTGTCTGCGACGCCTACACGCAGAACTTCGATGGACAGAAAGAACGCCGAAAGTCCCAGCGCTAGCAGAAACAGCACAGCCCGCAAGGGGGGCCGCAGCGACCACTCATACGGGTGAATCGAGAATAATTGCATGTCGTGATCTTGGGAGCGCCTTCAGATGCCGACATCGTGGCATCGCTCCGTAGAGAAGCCCGTCGCACACCGCCCTTCGCAAGGGCGGCTGACGGATTCTCGAAGTTGGGATGGGCGATCGTCAGGCTCCAAAGGACACCTGAATACACCGATCAACTCTTCGCAGAAACCTCTTTCTCGGATCGCCCATAGTAAGAACCATAGTACTTGTGATAGGAGCCGTAATAGTAGCCATTCTGACGCGAATCAATCTTGTTGACGACTATCCCGAGAACCTTGCTTCCCGACAACACTAGGGTACGATGAGCACGAATTAATGCAGCCGGCGCCGTCACCCCGCTCTCTGCCACCAGGATGACTCCGTCCGCAAGAGTGGAGAGGATTGTCGCGTCTGTGACAAGCAGAAGCGGAGGAGAGTCCAATACAATGAACTCGAAGCGGCGCCGAAGCTCTCCCATGATGGTCTCCATGGTGGAAGAGGAGAGCAACTCCGCAGGATTCGGGGGGTGAGGGCCGGCCGGCAAGACCCACAAGTCCGATGCCGATTCCACACGATGGAGCGCCTCATCGAGCGAATGCGCACCGGTCAGCACGCCGGTGAGTCCTCTCTTTTCTACCAAGCCCAAAGCTTGAGCGATGCCCGGGTTGCGCATATCTCCCTCGACAATCAACACGCGCGCTCGGTTCTGGGCGAGGACCGCTGCGAGGTTCAGGGAAGTGGAAGTTTTCCCTTCGTTGGGCTGGGCGCTGGTGACGACCAAGACCTGAGGTGGCTGCGGAGTGCTGGAAAAAAGGATGGCGCTGCGGAGGGCCCGATAGGACTCCGCGACCGGCGATGTGGGATCATTCAAGACGCTCAGCGCCACCTTACCGTCTTGCGGCGCGTGTGGCTCACCGCGCTTCAGCATCCCATACCGGGACGGGCCGGACCCGGCGAGCGGAATCAGGGCGAGGCACGTGGCAGGCACGAGTCCTTCCACGTCCTCGGCTGTCTTTACCGTGGAATGCTCCAGACCTTCCAAGACGAATGCCAACGAGATCCCCAGCATGAGTCCTACCACGGCGCCTATGGCGATGTTGAGCCTCTTTCTGGGCCGAACTGGTACTGCGGACGCGAAGGCTGTATCCACAGTGTGGATATTCGTAGCTCTTAAGCCCTCAGAAACCGTTGCGTCTTTCAGGCGTTGGAGCAGGCTTTCATAAAGCTGCTGGTTGGTCTCGAAGTCGCGCTGCAAGATGTTGTGCCCTATCAGCAACTGATTGAGCCTCCCGACCTCCAGCTTCTGGTGTTCCACCTCATCGGCAATGAGTTTCTCCCGAACCACAGCCGCATTGTAGTCGTTCTCAATGCGCGCCACAGCGCGCTTGTGTTCACGATCGATGAGTGACTGAATCTCATCCACCTGGTCTCGCAACCTCATCACCTTCGGGAAGTTCGGTCCGTACTGAGCCGAGGCGTCGACGTATTGGCTCTTCAAGTCGGCGTACTTCTCTTCGAGCCTCTGCAACAAGTCGTTTTGCGTCAGCAAGGCCACCTGCTGCGGGCTCGACTTGACCATCTCGTACACGGATTCCTTCTGCGCCCGTTCACCCTGGGCGATGGTCAGTTCCTTGGTCAGATCGGATAACTTCTGCTCCGAGACTGTCTGCTTGTCGTTGACGTTGACAATGGAATTGGCCCTTTCGTAGCTCACCAACTGCTCCTGCGACTTCTCCACCTTGGCTTTTAGCTCATCCAGTTGCTGTCCCATCCACTCGCCGGCTTGCCGGGTGGCATCGTATTTCTTACGAAAGTTGTATTCAATGTAGTTGTTCACCAGCGCGTTCGTGACCGCCGGCGCTAAATCGGGATCCGTGCTCTCAAAGCTCACCTCCACCACGTGGGTCATCCGCAGCAGGTTCACTTCCAGAGCGTTTTCGAACCGATTCGTGAGCAGCGCCCGCATGGCTGGGGAATCCGGCGCAGGCCCCGTGCTCGAGCCACTGCTGGAATAGAAGGCTGGGTTCTCGGCCAGCTTGAGTTGCTCGATCGTTTGCCAAGCCAGATTGTCACTCTCCAGCACCCTGACTTGCGTTTGCAGGAAGGCTTCATCGGTGGGCATATTCCCGTAAAGGTCCTTGATCGATTGAACGAGTGGCGTCTCGGCTTCGATTTCCAGCCGAGACGTTGCACGGTAAATGGGTTTCATCTTGAACGAATAGATGGTCACAAGCGTGACCGTCGCTAGAACGCAAGTCAACACTTCCCATCGGCGTTTCGACAAGATATCCCAGTAGGCGCGCAAGGAAGAATAGGTGTCGACCTCTGTGGGAAGCACGTCGATGACCGATTCGGGCATCTCGTCCCGCCTCTTCAACAGAGCTCCTTGCCTCAGGGCACTTAATTTTTCGTTATCTGCCATGTCACCGTCCTTGGCGGAGCAAACGCCGCCCTCATGGTTCGCACTCCACGCCGCAAGAGATTTGACTCGAAGGCCTTAACAGAGGCCTGCAAGCGCTGCTCGGCCATTCTTCGAGCGCTGCCGAGAAGAGAGAATGTCATGGTACTCGATAGAGCAGCACAACAGCCCCCTGCGCAATCGCCTCCGCGGCCCTATTCAGCGCCCTTCTGCTGCCGCTCTCCGGAATGAACAAGATGTCATTGGCTAGCAAGACCCGATCTTTGGCGAGCCCTTGAGTGATTTTGTCCAGCTCCACAGGGATTTCCTGAGTTCCTCCCGCCGCCTTGGGAGCTTGGCGAACGATGACCGTCCTTTTCATCGCCGCGGTGCTCTTGGTGTATTCCGCAAGAGCGAGCACCTTCAGTATGGTCATCTGCTGTCGGTCGTCTTTCAACACGAACCCTCCCGGTTTGTTGACGGCCCCGACCACGTAAACGATGCCGGCACGTTGCACACTGATTCGGTCCCCAGGATACAGTTCGAAATTCTGGCTGGCATCGCCGTCTTCCAATAGCCGTTTCAGGTCAACTGGCACGGTGCCGGAATGCACGAGCGTGCTTTCCAGTTTAGTGTCCGAGGTCTGCTCGGCTTCCGAGACCCGGCTCGCGAGGTCACCGCGCGTAATAATAGCGGTACTTCCGGCATCTTCGGCCAGCCCCTCGGCCTGTGCGAGAGCATCGAGGACCGTCGTTTTGCCGAATATTTCATACATCTGAGGCTTATGCACCGCGCCCGCAACAGTTACCGCGTGAAGCCGAGACCGATTGACGTGGACCGTCACGTGCGGATGAGAAACCATGCCCGCAGCTTGAAGTTGGTCGGCGATGGACTGCGCCAGTTGTTCGAGCGTTAAGCCCATGGCTTGGATGGGCTTGGAGAGCAGAGGCATGGTAATCACGCCTGTGGGACTCACACGATACACACGCGAAAACTCGCCCACGTCTACCACATCGACAGCTAACTCGTCATCCGGACTAATGATGTAGTCTTGGGGAATTGTCTGGACGTTGGGCGGCGTGGTGCGCCGAAGCTCGATGCGACCCGGCTGCATTTTGGCAGGAAGCAAATCCAGACGCGGAGGCTGTGGGTCCACCGGAAGCGACGCGGGTTTCTGTGCCCGCAGGATTCCCGCCGCACCGCAAAGAATTCCTCCCCACAACAAAGCACTGAGGAGTACTTGCCCTTTCCAGCCGAAGCTGTGAAATGAATGCGCGTTCCTGCTCGAATATTGCATCATGAACCTCCTTTTGTACCCGACTAAAGACAGGAGAGAGCGTCAGCGAAATCGGGAGTCATCCGTGGAGTCAGATGGTGGAAGCAGTCGCAGCCAACCAGGATTGTGGGGCGGCTCCACTTCGGCCGGCCACGCGCTCCACCATGGTGGCGTCCACCTCCACCGCCACGGATTTTTGCAGCAATTCCACCGAAAGCACTAGACGAAAGGAGTTTTTTTTCCGAACTAAAATACCTTCGATTCCCTCTAGAGGCCCGGACTTAATCCTGACCACGTCGCCCGACTTGAGAAACGGGAAGGGTTCCACCGCTGAGCCCTTCTCCAGTGCCCGGCGTATGGCCTCAATCTCGGGTTGTGGGATCATGGCAGGCCGATTGCCAACGGTCACGAAGCTGTGAAAGCCCGGGGCCGTCACGATGTCGAGCCGTCGCTCAAGGCCGCCCCAAATGAACACATAACAAGGGAAAAGCGGGAGCGAAAGCCGCTTGGTTCGGTCTTTCCAACGGCGCGCCGTTGCGTAAAGAGGCAGGAAAACCTCAAACCCCCGGTCAGAGAGGAGGCGGGCGATCGTCTTCTCGTGCTGGTGACGGGTATAGATGGCATGCCACCCAAAACTCCCCTCGTGGATATTATAATTAGAGATATCTTCCATGACAATACACAGCTCCGCCCTGTGACTTACAGAGGCAGCGCCCGCAAGTCCAGCCGCGTGAAAATGTCACTCCGATACAAAATAAGGAATCTCTCTAACTTCATCTAACTAAAAGACCGCCCTCATTGTCCTCCGGCGTTGGCCTTCTTGTCAAGGTTGCGCCGAGGGCGAAGGGTCGCAACATCACAAAGTAGAAGTTGACTGCCGCTTCGGCTCGATCCTTCCGCCTATAGCCACTGCGGCCTTCGGAGGGCAGAGGGCGTGCTACCGCGCGCCGCCCGAGGGCTCAGATTATTTCCACCAACTCTGCTTCCGAACTGTTTGCAGGAAGAAGCGCGAGAACGCCTCGGCCTAAGGTCGCGAGCTTACCTTGCTTGCGGAAACTCGAAATTCGAAACTGAAAACGGGACGCAGAGCTTGAGTGACCGGTTTCCACTTTCCAGTTTCCAGTTTCCAATTTCTGCTTCTCCACGCAATCGCTCGACGACCTGCAACCTTTTTCTAAGCAGATTCGTCTACAGAGGTGTAAAATGAATGTGCCGCCGACCTGGGTCTCCGGCAAGGGAGGTGCGCCATGAAGCCCACGCTACGTCAAGCGATTCTGATCCTCGCATTGGCGGTAGCCATCCTACCCGCCTCTTTCACGTCACGCGCACAGAATAGTGCGTTACCCGCACAGGCTAACGTGGTATCGCCCAGCGACCTCTCGCACGTGCGAATCGTGCGCCTGAGTTTTGTCGAGGGCACGGTGACGATGCACCGCGCCGACATGGCCGATTGGGCGGCCGCGCCAGCCAACACTCCAATTCAAGAAGGCTTCAAGCTCTCGACCGCCGAGAACAGCTTTGCTGAAGTCGAGTTTGAGAACACGTCCACAGCACGCCTGGGCCAGCTCTCCTTGCTGGACTTCGATCAGTTGGCCGCAACTTCGAGTGGCGGCAAACTAAATCGCATGACGCTCGAGCAAGGTTACGCGACTTTCAACGTGATCCCGGAACTCACGGAGGCGTTCGAGGTGAAAGCACAGGACGTCACCGTCACCTTTGCCGCGGCCACGGCGACGCGGTTCCGCATTGACATCGATGAAGGCGCGGTGCGTGTCGAGGTCTTCAAGGGCGCCGCGGCTGTTGCGAGTCCCTACGGCCAGCAAACCCTCACGCCCGATATGGTGGCCGAGATCCGGCCCGGCACGCAGCAAGCCTTTAGCGTTTCCATAGGCATCACTAAAGACGCTTGGGACCAATGGGTCGACGAGCGCGAAAACCAGATGTCTGTGGTTCGAAATAGCCCCAACCCCAATGGCGGCTCATACTACGGTTGGAACGATCTCTCCAACTACGGCGACTGGAGCTACTTCCCCGGTTACGGCTATGGATGGATTCCCGGGGCACCTTACGGCTGGGGGCCCTACACGTCGGGACAGTGGTGCTGGTATTCCGGGATGGGCTATGCCTGGATCTCGTTCGAGCCTTGGGGCTGGCTGCCCTATCATTTCGGTGGCTGGCTGTTCTATCCCGGATTGGGATGGGCGTGGTTTCCCGGAAGCTTTGGAGCGTGGTCGCCAGCGAATGTGGCTTGGTGGCAGGGACAGGGCGGGGTGGGTTGGTCGCCATTGCCTCCGGCGGGCAAGCCCGGAGTCCCGGTGGGCAGCGCCAACTGCCCTCACGGACAAACATGCGGCAGAGTTATCGTGAGGCCGGAAACAGTGCAACAAGGCAAACCTGTCGCAACTGGATTCTTGAAGGCCGATGCTGGTGAAGGGAAAATCGTTCCCAAACTGGACCTTCCTCCCAGCAAGAGCGGCATGCTGCCGGGCACAATATTCTCGCGACCTGCGTCCGCGTTGGCAGCTGGTTCAGGGCGCGAGCAGCCAGTCGGCACGCGCACTGAAGTGACGAGCGGCAGCCGCACCATCGTGGTCGGTGGACCTGGAATCGTCTTCAACCCCACAGCCGGCCGGTACGAAAACAACCCTAAATCCCAGCCACGACTGGTAACCACGCAGCCAGCGCCGGCTGCTTCTGTAAACCCGAAAGAGAATGGTGTGGCACCTTCGGCTCCCACGAACGTGCGAGATGCCGCGGCACCGGGCGCAAGACCTGCGTGGGGTTCGCGAGACTCTGTCGCTCCTAGTGCTCGATCCTCGCATTCCGAGGCGCCTTCCTACCGACCCTCGACATCCTCGGGTTCCGGTTCCTGGGGCGGCTCGCGCTCGGGATACTCGGGCGGTTCCGGATCATCTTCCGGAGGTTGGGGACATAGCAGCGGCGGCTCATCGAGCAGTGGGGGCGGGGGCAGTTGGGGATCATCGGGATCATCCCACAGCAGCGGTGGATACTCCGGCGGGAGCAGCGGCGGAGGTGGGCACAGTGGCGGCGGTGGATCCTCTGGCGGAAGCGGCGGCGGATCCTCTGGCGGGAGCAGCGGCGGAGGCACTCCCCACAAGTAAAGCGATCATCGCGCTCGCGGTGGGCGTCACCACGACGCCCACCGCGGGAGAGACAGCCGCTCTCAAGGAGGGCTTAGCGACGGGTGAGAGGCCCCATTGCTCTTCGGCAGGTCCCCGTGCGTTTCTCGATTCTGTATAATCCCTTGATTACGTAATCCACTTTAAGATATTATTATTCCTGCATAGCCCACGACGGCGTCGGCATCGCCGCCGGCGTCGGCCGAGGTCGCATACTTCACCAGCTCCGCCTTCTTCGCGCCCAGGTCATTGGCGGCGGTCACGAGAGCCACGGCCGGCCCGAAGCCGCACATCGAGATGTTCTCGCGATGCACCACGTCGTAAAGGCCGCGGGCATCCAGCTTCAGAATCTGATCGATCGCTTTGCGGTCTTTGATGCGCGTCAGGCTGTCGGGCTCGTAGTGGTTCATATCACTCGAAGCGATAATCATCACCGGCTTCGGCGCAGACTCAACCGCGCGCGCCACGCCGTGTCCCAGGGATTCCAGCGCCGCGTACGATCCCACGCCCACCGCCACCGGAACGAACCGGAATTCCTTAACGATGTGCTGTAAGAACGGAAGGTGGACCTCGATCGAGTGTTCCGCAACGTGCGCCTCGCGATCTTCGGTGACCAAAGGGCAGGCGGCGAGCAGTGCGGTGGCGAGGTCATGGTCAACAGGGATCTCGCCCAGCGGCGTAAGCCACGTGCCGCTCGAATTCGTCGCCAGTGGCGCCCCCCTTCCGAAATGGTTCGGGCCGAGGGCGATGTAGGAAGCGCGCGGCGGGAGTCGGCGGTAAACCGCGCCGGCCACGTGGCCGGAGTACATGTAGCCGGCGTGGGGCGCGATGCATCCGAGCGCTCCTTCCACTGTCGGGGCAGCCTCGCCGCCAGGGCCCAGATATTCCTCGATCTCTCGCGTCAGGATCTCAGCGCGAGCCGGATAAAATCGACCCGCTACAGCGGGTCTGCGGACCATGGATTTTTCCATAAAAGCCTCCGCGTTTGCCGGATGCGTATGCTCAGCGCATCCAGCGAGGAGGGTGGTCCAGTCGGTGTCAAGGCTGGAATGACTACAGTATACGACGAAGATTATGGGAATGCGAACCAGCGGCAGGCCTACTCGTTCTCTTTTTCAACACTGATCTTCAGAGCGCGCAGGAATTGTGCGTCTTGGGTGGTGATGTGGAACTCGCCGTTGGAGTGCTGTTCAGCCGCCAGCTTCTGCCGGTGCACGAGATTGGCTTCGCCGCGTTTGTTGAAACCGATGGTGACTTCGAGCACTAAGAACAAATCGTAGCCCGCGGCTCGGATTCGCGCCAGGACCTCCGCGATGCGCTCCGACTCGGAGAGCGACTCGTTGATCGCGCTTCCCAATTCTTTGATCAGGCGTTTGAAATCGTCGTCGAGTTCCAAAAGTCACCTGCGTCGATAAAGGGTGGGCCGACTCAACCAGAATTCTATGACTCGCCCTCGGGTCTTGTCAAGGCGACGTGCGGGCGCTTATCATGACGATGCTTTTGTTTCAGCGGCTCGTTGGAGCCGATGAGGACGCTTTGACCAAGCTCGCGGAACTGTTGGCTTTTTGGTGGCGCCTGGTGCAGCGGGCGCTCCACGCGTTGGTCGGTGTAATCTTTCTCCTTCTGGCTGGCGCCGGCGGTCTGCTCTCGTTTTCCGAGTGGCGGCGTTATCGCGAAGATCCGGCAGTCGGCCTGATGGAGTTCGGTATGGTCTCCGGCTTCACAGTTCTTCTCACTATTCTTTCGCTCTATTCATTTCTGAAAGCCCGAAGCGTGAGATGAAGGCCCTTTACAAACCCGAGGATTTAGCTGCGTGGGAGCACGAGCGCGACCTGGGCTTTCCGGGCGAATATCCTTTCACACGCGGGATCTATCCCACGCAATACCGCAGCCGGCTTTGGACGATGCGGCAGTACGCGGGCTACGGCTCTGCCGCCGAGTCCAACGCTCGCTATCGCTACCTCCTGGCGCGCGGCCAGACAGGGCTCTCACTGGCGTTCGACTTGCCCACGCAGATCGGACTCGATTCCGACCATCCTCTGGCGGCGGGCGAAGTGGGCCGAGCCGGCGTGGCCATTGATTCTCTCGAGGACCTGGAGACATTGTTCGACGGCATCGCGCTGGACCGCGTCTCCACGTCGATGACCATCAACGCCACGGCAGCGATTCTGCTGGCGCTTTATTTTGCGGTGGCGGAAAAGCGGGGCGTGCCGCTCGAAAAACTCTCTGGAACCGTCCAGAACGATATCTTGAAGGAATACATCGCGCGCGGCACTTATATCTATCCGCCGGGCCCGGCGCTGCGCATCGTCACCGATGTTTTTGCGTTTTGCCGCGACCGCGCGCCCGAATGGAATACCATCTCAATCAGCGGCTATCACATTCGCGAGGCCGGCTCGACCGCAGTTCAGGAAGTGGCTTTCACCTTGGCCAACGCGATCGCGTACGTGGAAGCCGCAGTCGGCCGCGGACTTGCTGTTGACGACATTGCGCCACGGCTTTCGTTTTTCTTGAATTCCCACAACGGACTGCTCGAAGAGGTCTCGAAATTTCGCGCTGCGCGCCGGCTATGGGCGCGCATCATGCGCGAGCGCTTCAAAGCGCAGAATCCCCGGTCGTGGATGTTCCGCTTTCATGCGCAGACCGGCGGCTCAACCCTCACTGCGCAGCAGCCGGACGTGAACATCGTGCGCGTCACGCTCCAGGCGCTGGCGGCCGTGCTGGGCGGAACGCAATCGTTGCACACCAATGCGCGCGACGAAGCCCTGGCGCTGCCCACGGAAGCGTCGGCCCTGATCGCTCTCCGCACCCAGCAGATTCTGGCCTATGAAAGCGGGGTGGCCAACACCGTCGACCCGCTCGGCGGCTCCTACGCCATCGAGAAGTTCACCAATGAAATCGAGCAGGGCGCCGAGGAATATCTGAAAAAGATCGATACCCTGGGCGGCGTTTTGCGCGCCATCGAGACGGGATACATGACGAAGGAAATCCAGCAGGCAGCGTATGAGTATCAGCGAAAAGTGGAGTCCGGCGAGCAGGTGGTGGTGGGCGTGAACCGTTACACCACCGACGGCGCGCCTTCTCCTCCCATCCTGCGTATCGACCCTGAGGTCGAACGCGGGCAGGTGGCGCGCTTGCGCGAGCTTCGCGCCCGCCGTGACGCCGCGCAGGTCGCCAGGGCCTTGAAACAGTTGGAAGCCACCGCGCGCTCGGAAGAGAACTTGATGCCCGCCATCACGGAGGCTGTGAATTGCTACGCAACCGTGGGCGAAATCTCAGACACGCTGCGCAAGGTCTTTGGCGAGCACCAAGAGTCTGTCGTCATCTGAACCGCTGCTGAAATTCCGCTCACTCCGCTGGAGGGCTGACGAGTATGGCGACCTTACAATTTCTCGGCGCGACCGGAACCGTCACTGGCTCGAAATATCTGCTGGAAGCCGGGGGCGAGCGGCTGCTGATTGACTGCGGCCTCTTTCAAGGCGAAAAAGAACTTCGTCTGCGCAATTGGAATCCCCTGCCGGTTCCACCTTCGAGCCTCAACTGGTTGGTTCTGACGCACGCGCATTTGGATCATGTCGGCTACATTCCTCGGCTAGTGAAGGACGGCTATCGCGGGGAAATTCTCGCCAACCCGGCGACGGTGGAGCTGGCGCGGCTCACCCTGCCCGACTCCGGCCATCTACAGGAAGAAGACGCGGCTTACGCCAACAAGAAGGGTTTCAGCAAGCACAAGCCGGCGTTGCCGCTGTATACCCATGAAGAAGCGGTGAAGTCCCTGGAGTCATTCAGCCCCATCGACGACTCCAAACCTCTGGAAATATCCCCTCGCTTTACCCTCCGGTTCTTTGGCGCTGGCCACATCATGGGCGCGCGCAGCATTCACGTGACGATTCGGGAGAACGGCAGCACCCAGAGCGTGCTTTTTTCCGGCGATCTCGGCCGTTTTCACCAACTGATTGTCAAGGAGCCGGCGGCCGCGCTGGGAGCGGACACCTTGCTTTGCGAGTCGACTTACGGCGACCGCTTGCACCCGACCGACGACTTTCGCGCCCGCCTGGGGAAAATTGTTCAGACGACGGTCGAGCGCGGCGGCACGGTGGTGATTCCGGCCTTTGCCATCGGGCGAACACAGGAACTGCTTTACGTTTTTCGGGAATTGATCGAGCAGGGCCTGATGCCCCCGGTCGCGATCCACGTGAACAGCCCCATGGCGATTGACGTCACCGAAATTTATCAGCGTCACCAGGAAGACGACAATGTGGAAACCGCCGCTCTGGTCGAGCACGGCGGCAAACCGTTTTCGCCGCCCAATGTCCATTTCGATCGGACGTTGGAGCAATCGAAGGCGCTGAACAAGTCACACCCGCCCTGCGTCATCATTTCAGCCAGCGGCATGGCGACGGGCGGGCGCGTGCTCCACCATCTCGCGGCTTGTTTGCCCGACCGGCGCAACACTGTTCTATTCGTCGGATATCAGGGCGCCGGCACGCGCGGACAAATCATTCAGTCTGGAGCCGACTTCGTCAAAATTCATGGGGCGATGATTCCCGTCCGCGCCCAGATCGAGACGATCGACAACTTAAGCGGCCACGCAGACTATGGCGAGATATTGAAATGGCTGAGCCGAATTTCCCGAGCTCCGCGCCAGGCGTTCATCACCCACGGCGAGCCGCGCCCCGCCAATGCCTTGAAAGAAAGAATCACCCAGGAACTCCGTTGGCGAGTGCGCGTGCCTAGTTACCTGGAACGAGTCACGCTTTAGCCGCCGAATAGTAGGCAGTAGGCAGTCGGCAGTTGGGGAAATCAGAAATCAGAAATTAGAAATCAGAATCAAAGACTCAGCGATTGAGGTTCTGCGTTCTGCTCTCTAATTTCTGCTTTCTAACTTCTGATTTCTGCTTTCTGATTTCTAATTTCTGATTTCTCCCTACTGCCCCGCCACGAGCCCCAAAGTCTCCGCGATGGCGCGCATGGCTTCAATGCAGAAGGTGATGTGCTCGTCGAGCGGCACGCCCAGCTCTTCCGCGCCCCTGATAATGTCCTCACGGCTCACCGAGCGCGCGAAGGCTTTATCCTTCATCCGCTTTCGCACTGATTTGGCTTCGAGGCTGGCGAGGCGGTCGGGCCGGACGAGCGCGCAGGCGGTGATGAAGCCAGCCAGCTCGTCGCACGCAAAAAGCGTCCTGGCCAGCGGAGTGTCGCGCGGCACGCCGGTGTAGTCCGCATGACCGAGGATGGCGCGCCGCAGATCCTCCGGGAAGCCCCGCTCTTTCAAAATCTCGCTGCCCTCCAGCGGATGATCAGGAGCGTTGGGATAAACTTCGTAATCGAAATCGTGAATCAGACCGACTACACCCCACGTGCCTTCATCTTCGCCAAGTTTCTTGGCGTAGGCTCGCACGCAGGCCTCGACGGCGAGCGCGTGCTTTCGCAGATTCTCGTTCTTCGTATACTCGCAGAGCAACTGCCAGGCCGCTTCGCGGTCCATCGGTTCACCTCGCCAACTCGAGGGTGCATTATACGGGAGAGCTATGGAGATGGCAAAAAGCACGGCGCGCAGCAAGGCCTCTTCCGCGCGCGGCGCGCACAGCTTGGCCACCTCTCCTTCCGATGATATCCTCTTCGATCATGCACACGCTCCGCAGCCGGCTCGCACTCTTCATTCTCTCGTTGCTGGTCAGCCCTACCGTGTCCATTCCAGCGCCCGCGCAGGAGCAGAGTTTTCAGGCAATGTTCGATCAATATGTGCAACACGACGAAATCGTCGGGGCTTCTTGCGTCATTCTGAACAAGAATGAAGCGGCCGAGCCTCACACGATCGGCATGGCTGACTTGGAAGCGCACCAGCCCGTTAACGCGAATACGATCTTCCACGGGGCCTCCATCACCAAGACACTGACCGCCGTGGCGATCATGCAATTGCGGGATCGCGGAAAGCTCTCGCTTGACGATCCAATTGTAAAATATGTGCCGGAGTTGACGCGCGTTCGCAGCGAAGATAACTCCATCGCGCGGGTGACACTGCGTCATCTTCTTTCTCACACGTCGGGTTTTCAGTCGCCCACCTGGCCTTACCGGGACGACGCCAAGCCCTGGCAACCTTTCGAGCCCACGGAATGGCAGCAGCTCGTGGCCATGATGCCTTACCAGGAATTGGCGTTTGCGCCCGGCACAAAATTCCAGTATTCCAACCCGGGCTTCATTTATCTGGCTCGCGTGATCGAGGCCCTGACAGGTGATCCTTATCAGGTGTATGTGCAGAAGAACATTCTGACGCCCCTGGGCATGACGCGAAGCTACTTCAATATTTCGCCTTATCATCTTGCCGCCGACCGCTCCAATAACTACACGATCAGCGCCGGCAGCGACGGACGCAGCAAGGTGGTCGCCAACGGCCGCGAGTTCCACACGGGCATCACAACGCCGAACGGCGGCCTCAACGCGCCTCTGGGCGACTTGGCAAAATGGGTGGCGTTTCTCAGCGGCTCAAGTCCTTCGGCGAGCTCGGACATGATTCTGGCGCGGAAATCGCTTGAAGAAATGTGGCAACCCGTGACGCCGGTTCCTTCCGATTTTGCCACCGCGCCCCCGGAATTTATGGGGCTGTCGTTCTTCCTCTACCCGCGCGGTGCGGGCGGCGACGCAATTGCGCTGGTCGGGCACACGGGACATCAGGCGGGATTCGCAACGTTCTTTGTCATGAACCCGCGCAACGGCCGCGCCGTGATTGCGGCGTTCAATACCAGCCACGCCGAAACTGACCGCGATGCCTACGGCAAATCCAACCTCGGCTTCCGCGCGCTCGTCGAGCAGGCACTAAAGATTGTCCAATAGTGCAGCAACGCGGGCATCTTGCCCGCCGCGTGGTAACTGATGCCCGTGCTCGAACCCCCGATCTTGCTCATTCGGTTCGTCGGCGTATTGTAGCGCGAGGGCCGCTCTCCGGCCCGTTCCCCCGCCAAGCGGGATCAGGGCGGGCTTTGCGGCCCTTCCATGTATTGACGCTAAACGCACCCGACGACGGGAACACATCTCGAAATGCCGCAGGGCTAGACGGCTAGCCCTGCGCTACGAGCTTGGAAAACTCGGCCCAACCGCGGGTTTTCCACATTTCCACCGCCCCGACGACGAGGGTTTATCTTTGGCCGAAGAAAAGAAAAACAAAACCCCCTTGACACCCGCCGCTCCCTTCATAGATGCGCCACCCGCGAAGCTGGCAATTCAGGACTGTCACCCCCGACTCACGTGGATTTTGGTCTGCGGAAGGACTACGGCCAGGCGGGTACGAGATCGTCGTCCACGGCAAAGTTGGGGGTTACGACGCGGACTGGGAGTACGGCCTAGACCTCGACGCTGGCCAAACCATCTCCCTGCCCCTGACCAGCCCTCGATTCTTCCGCCGCGTAAATCCCGAAGCCGCCCAATAGGGTGCTCGCTACCCGCGCATGCGCTCCAAAGTCTCTCCCTTCTAATTCCCTGACTTCATCTTGCCACTTGAACAGCCATCAGCTCTCAGCGAGATTTCCGGATGTTTCCTCAAAACTGACGACTGACCTTCGACGACTCTTCCTTGGTACCCTGCGGTGTTGGTTCATTTTCTCAAAATCGTGAGACAATACGGTGAACTGGCTGAACCCGCTCCAGCCGGATTCCATGCGTAAGGAGACGCAAATGTCTACGATTTCGAGAAGAGAGTTTTTCAGGAAAGCATCGGTGAATGCCGCCGCGGTTGGGTTTCTGTCTGCAGGCGCAAGTATGCTGCGCGCTAATCCGCTTGGCCTGCCGATCGGGTGCCAGACATGGCCGGTCAGGAAGATGATTGCCGCGGACTTTCCCGGCACGATCAAGCAGCTTGCCGCGGCCGGATTTCAAACCATCGAGCTGTGCTCGCCGGGAGGCTACGAGGAATTTGTCGGTCTCGCCAAACTTAGCGGAACCGAAACTCGAAGAATCCTGAGCGATGCGGGCGTTACCTGTGTCAGTTCGCATTTCGGCCTCGACGAACTGAAGAAAGATCAAGATAAGGCAATCGCCTGGGCCAAGGATGTGGGCCTGACGCAGATGCTGGTGGCCAGCCTTGAGGGGCCGCGACATCCGACCATGGACGATGTCAAGAAGGCAGCGGACGAATACAACAAAATTGGCGAGAAGGCCGCCAGCGCCGGCATCACCCAGGGTCTGCACAATGAGAATTTTGAGACCTCGACCGTCGATGGCCAGCGAACTTACGACGTGCTGTTTAAGCTGCTAGATCCGAAATTTGTGAAGTTTCAGTTTCAGGTTTCCACGATCGCCCAGGGCTTCGATGCCGCCGAATACTTCAACAAGTATCCTGGCCGCTTCATCTCCATGCACGTTCAGGGATGGGACGCGAACACCAGGAAAATTGTGCCGGTCGGCCAGGGCACTCTCGACTGGAAGAAGATCTTTAGCGCGGCGAAAACGGGCGGCATCAAGAATTACTACGTCGAAATGAACCTGGAGATGATGAAGGCCAGCGTTCCCTACCTTCGCAATCTGGAGGTCTGAACGGCAGTCAGTGAAGCAGTGGCAAGTGGCGATACAGCCATCGGGTTTCGGGATTAGGGATTCGGGGTTCGCAAATCCCGATCCCACATTCATCCGCGAACCCCGAACACCGAAACCCGAATCCCCAGTCTTTCAGTGGCTTCTCACCGCCCTCGGGAGGGTGTACACTGACAATTACTCGGGGAGTGTCCCACCCAAACTCCCACCTGAGATTTTTCCGCCCGCGACTTGTGGAGACTCACGATGAGCCTTATGCGCTTCGTGCGCAGGAACGCGTTTCGCAACAAGCGCCGCAGCTTCCTGACGGTGGTCAGCATCGGGTTTGGCCTTTTGCTGCTCACGGTGATGATGACCATCTGGCGCGCCTTTTACATTGACAAGGGCAGCGTCGAGTCGTCGCATCGGCTGCTTGTTCGGCACAAAGTATCGTTCGCGTTTTTCCTGCCGAGCTTTTATCGCGAGAAGATCCGAGCCCTCCCTGGCGTCAAGCACGTGGTGAATCAAACCTGGTTTGGCGGGCAGTACAAAGACGACCGGGCGGAAAACTTCTTCGCCCAATTCGGCACCGATCCCCAAGAAATCATGGACGTGCATCGAGACGTCCAGATGCCGGAGGACCAACTGAAAGCCTGGCAACACGACCGCGCGGGCTGCATTGTGGACGGCGAATTGGCCAAGCGGCTCGGATTGAAGCTGGGCGACCGCGTCTATATTAAGGGGACCATCTTTCCCATGAACCTCGACCTTACCGTTCGAGGCATCTTCACCGCGCCCATCCCGACCGAAACTCTCTACTTCGACAATGCCTATCTCGACGAAGGCTATCCCCGCGTGAAGGGCATGGTCGGGTTCTTCAGCGTGCTGGCGGATTCGCCGGAGGCGGTGCCGCGCCTGACGGAAGAGATCGACTCGACCTTCCGCAATTCGACGCGTCCCACCAAGACCGGAAGCGAGAAGGAATTCCAGTTGGAATGGATCGCCATGATGGGCAACGTGAAGGCTTTCTTGCTGAGCATCTGCGGGGCGGTGGTCTTCGCCACGCTGCTGGTATCCGCCAACACCATGGCCATGTCGATCCGCGAACGGACGCGCGAGGTGGCGGTGCTGAAGGCCCTGGGCTTCACGCGCGGCACGGTGCTTGGGCTTTTCGTGAGCGAAGCCATGACCTTGTCCCTTGCTGGCGGGGTTGTGGGCGCTTTGGCGGCGTGGGGAGTGATGACCGTCATCGTGCATTCGCCGAAGGGCACATTGTTCGTGAACGGGATGAGGATAACGCTCCCCACCGTGCTGGCTGCCTTGACCGTGGCTGCCGCCGTCGGGTTGTTCAGCTCGATTGTGCCGGCTTACAACGCTTCGCGAAAGAATATCGTTGATGGATTAAGGTACGTTGGTTGAAAGAAGCTGGAAGCTAGGAGTTAGAAGCTAGAAGGCAGAAGGCAGTGCGCAGTAGGCGGTGGGCCGAGGAGAGCGGGCGCGGCGCCGGAAGTGTAAGAGTGGCAAATGGGTCATGGTAAATGGGAAATGTGAAATGGCCTGTTCGCCATTTACCATTTCCCATGGCCCATTTGCCATTTGAAATGTTTTGCTGGCCCCTCGACATTCGCTTTCTGCCTACTGCCCACTTTTAGACCGGCTTGCAGAGGACGGAATCGAGGGTAGATGGCTGTTCCTATTCGATACAATCTCCGTAACCTGGGCGTGCGCAAGGCCACCACGGTGATGACGGCCTTGGGCATAGCGCTAACCGTGACCACCGCGGTTTTCATCATGGCGCTGCTGACCGGCCTGCGCGAAGCTTTCGCTAATACGGGCGACCCGCAGAACGTAATGGTCCTGCGCAAAGGATCCACGTCCGAGGTGGGCGCGGGGGGCGTCGGTCGTGATGCAGCGCAGGTGCTGAAGACCTTGCCCGGCGTGGCGCGCAGTGTCCAAGGGGAGCCCCTGGTTTCCGGCGAAGATATTTTGATGATCGTTCTCCCACGCAAGGGCGCCTCGGGCGAGGCGAACGTCACCGTCCGATTTCTCTCGCCCCTGGGCATCGAGATGCGGCCGGAGGCGAAGCTGGTCGCCGGACGATGGTTCACGCCCGGCCAGCGCGAGGTGACCGCGAGCCGGTCCATCAACAAGCGCTTTGAGCACGCCAACATAGGCGACACCGTCCAGATCGGCAACAGGGTGTGGAATGTCGTGGGCCTCTTTGATGCCGGCGGCACGGCGCACGCATCCGAGATGTGGGGCGACGTCAACCAACTCGGAACCGACTTCGACCGTACCTGGTTTTCGTCGGTCCTGATCCGCTCGACCGACCGGGCATCGGCGGAGGCCGTCAGAAACCGCGTGCACGACGACCAGCAACTGAAGCTCAACGCGATGCTGGAACCGGATTATTACGCCTCGCAGACCAACTCCGGCGCGCCCATCAAATTTGTCGGAATCATCGTGGCCATCATCATGGCCATCGGCTCGTGCTTTGCCGCCATGAACACCATGTTCGCGGCGGTCGTCAACCGCGCCAAAGAAATCGCCGTGCTGCGCGTCATGGGTTTCTCGCGGCCCAGCATCATGGCCTCGTTCGTGTTGGAGTCGCTGCTGCTCTCGCTGCTGGGCGCGCTGTTGGGCATCGCGCTGATGCTGCCTTTCAATGGCATGACCACCGGCACTTCCAACCAGGCAACCTACAGCGAAGTCATCTTCAGCCTACGCATGTCGCCGGCAGTCCTCGGCGTCGCCGTCGCTTTCGCGCTGTCGATGGGCTTCTTGGGGGGGTTCGCTCCCGCCTGGCAGGCCGCCCGACAAAATATCGTCACGTCGCTGAGAGACTGAAGTAATACTGGCTCCAGCGATCGGGTCCTGTTATCATGCTTCGAGAGGGTGATAACATGATTCGCACGCAGGTGAGCCTCGACGAACGAGAGTACCAGTTGGCAAGGGAGGAAGCGGAAGCGCTGGGAATCTCGGTGGCGGAATACGTCCGCCGGGCGATTCGCCAAGTGCTTCCGCCTTCCGGCCACCCGGTCTGGATGCGATACGCAGGACTGGTCGAGTCAGGCAATCCGCGGTCCAGCCAGTTGATCGATGACATCGTTTATGGCCGCAAAGACTGAGGCTTACGTCGACACCTCCGCTCTCATTGCCTTTCTGGACCGGTCGGACAGCTACCATCCGCTGTTTCGGAGACTGTTTTCCAACCCACCGCGTCTCATTACCTCGTCGCTGGTCATCGCCGAAGGGCACGGGTGGTTTTTGCGGCGATACGACCATAACCGCGCCATCCAGTTTCTGAACTTCATCGACGATCTGTCGGTTCTGGCCATTCAGAGCTTCAATCGCGAGGAATTAGCGAAGACCAACCAACTGGTGAAGCGGTTTGCCGACCAGTCGCTGACGCTGGCCGATGCCCACGGCCTCGTCATCATCAATGAGCGCCGAATTTCCACTTGCTGGTCGACCGACCGCCATCTGGCGCTCACTGGCGCGAGGTTGGTGATTTCCTCCGCCAGCATGTGACTCCTGCGCGGCGCGTCCCGGGAAGCAGTCCATCCCGCGCGCAAATCGCTGAGCTGTTATCCGCGCATGATGCACTTCATCAGTTTTCTGCTGCTGGCAGCGGTTGCTCTGCCGATTGCCAGGTGTGGAGCGCACGTGGCGGCCAAGGTTCTTGATTGGCCTGAGCGCCGCAGGGCTCTGGCATAGAATCCGCACTAGCATGTGGCGCACCCGCACCCCCAGCGCATC
Organism: Terriglobia bacterium; assembly: GCA_050013575.1. GTDB lineage: Bacteria > Acidobacteriota > Terriglobia > UBA7540 > UBA7540 > DASYXZ01. The sequence continues at coordinate 242,542 of JBEKEZ010000002.1, forward strand.
TGTGAACCGAAGAATCCAAGAAATATGTTATCCTGAAAAGACAAATTTTATTTCGTGGCCGCATTTGGGTCTCATCACTATGCAAGACCCAGTGAGGTTGCTTGATGGGTGGGGGAAGAACAAGGAGGGTGCGCTAAATGGAACCGACTGAAGCCGCCGTCGCTGCGGCCAGCGTGACTGAAGATCGCCCCGTCGAGGCGGAGGCCATCGACCAGGAGTCACGCGCTCGGAGAACAGATCCCGCGGTATTAAAAAGTCTGCTCGAGCAAATGTTGTTGATCCGGCGTTTTGAGGAGCGAGCCGCGGAGCTCTACACCATGGGAAAGATTGGAGGGTTTTGTCACCTCTATATCGGTCAGGAGGCGGTGGCAGTTGGCGCGCTTTCGACTCTCCGTAAGGAAGATTACATCCTCACCTCGTACCGCGAGCACGGGCATGCTTTGGCGCGCGGCGTCGATCCCGGCGAAGTGATGGCCGAACTCTACGGCAAGCAGAGCGGCGTCTCCGAGGGCAAGGGCGGATCGATGCATTTGTTCGACAAGGCCAGGGGATTTTTGGGCGGGCACGCCATCGTCGGTGGTCAGATCCCGTTGGCCACGGGCACGGCGTTCGCCGCAAAGTATCTCAAGCAACCGCGCGTCACGCTTTGCTTCTTCGGCGAAGCGGCGGTGAATATCGGCTCGTTTCACGAGTCGCTGAACCTCGCGGCGCTGTGGAAGCTGCCCGTCGTTTACATTTGCGAGAACAATCGGTTCGGCATGGGAACGCCGATTGAGCGCGCCTCGGCCTTGTACGAACTTTCGCAGAAGGCTCTCGCTTACAACATGGCCCGCGCTCAGGTGGACGGCATGGACGTGCTGGCCGTGCGCGACGTGGTGATGGAGGCTGTCGAGCGGGCGAGGAATGAAGCTGCGCCAACACTGATCGAGGCGCGGACCTACCGCTTCATGGGCCACTCGATGTCCGATCCCGTTCACGGCCACTATCGCACCAAAGCGGAAGTGGAGGAGCAGAAGCGCCACGACCCGATCAGGCGCCTCGCTTCCACGCTCGAATCGATGGGGCTGATCACGCGCGAAGATATACGCGAGATCGATGGGAAGGTGAAGGAAATCGTTGAGGACGCGGTCGGGTTCTCCGAGCGCAGCGATGACCCGCACCCCTCACAGCTTTACGCCGACGTCTACACGCCGTGACGAAGAAGCGACGAGTGGCAAGTGGCGAGGAAGAGCCGCTCCCCACTGTGCCAGCCCCCTCCGGAGTCGCGAAAGGCGCGAGCCGGAAATTTGAACTCTGAAATTTGAAAAGCCGGAGACTAGATGCCGATCATTACTTACCGCGAAGCACTCAACCAGGCCCTGCGCGAGGAATTGCGCCACGATGACCGCGTCTTCCTGATGGGCGAGGAAGTCGGCTACTACCAGGGCGCCTACAAGATCAGCAAGGGATTGTTGGACGAATTCGGACCACAGCGGGTTTTGGATACGCCCATCACCGAGCTCGGCTTCACCGGGCTGGGCGTGGGCGCGGCCATGGCCGGCCTGCGGCCCATCGTCGAGATGATGACGTTCAACTTCGCTCTGCTCGCGATTGACCAGATCGTGAACAGCGCCGCCAAGATGCTCTACATGTCCGGCGGACAGTGCCGCGTGCCGATGGTGATCCGCGGACCGGGCGGCGCCGGGCATCAGCTCGCGGCGCAACACTCACAAGCGCTGGAGTCCTGGTTTTGTCACGTCCCGGGTCTCAAAGTGGTCACACCGGCCACGCCCGCCGATGCCAAAGGACTCCTGAAGAGCTCGGTTCGCGATGACAACACCGTGATCTTCATCGAGTCGGAAGTGCTTTACGGAACCAAGGGCGAAGTGCCGGAGGGCGAGAATCTGATTCCGCTCGGCGTGGCGGAAATCAAAAGACCGGGCGGGCACGTCACCGTGATCGCGCACTCCAAGATGGTGCTGGTCGCGCTGGACGCTGCGCAGGAACTAGCGAAAGAAGGAATCGAAGCCGAAGTCGTCGACCCGCGCACGCTGCGTCCGCTCGATACCAACACGATCCTGGACTCAGTCAAGAAGACCAACCACGCCGTGATCGTCGAGGAAGGCTGGCCGTATTGCGGTGTGGGCGCGCAGATCTCGGATACGATCCAGCTTCACGCGTTCGATTATCTGGATGCTCCCATCTTGCGCGTGACCGGCGCGGACGTGCCCATGCCTTACGCGAAGAATCTGGAACACGCGTGCCTGCCCGACAAAACCCGGGTGGTCGAGGCGGTGCACCAAGTTTTGAATCGAAAGTAGGAATTAGGAACTAGGAACTAGGGATGGGGAATTTGGGGGCAGCGCAATTAAGAAATTCAAAAGTAAAAATTCAAAAGAAAGAACGCTCTGCTTCAATTTTGACTTTTTAATTTTGAATTGACAGACGAAAATCCTTCGTCCTTTCCTAATTCCGGATCCCTGAGGAGAGCTTATGGCGGCGCGTGTATTGATGCCGAAAGGCAGCGACACGATGACGGAAGGGAAAGTCCTGAAGTGGCTCAAGGGGGAGGGCGAATCGGTTGCCGCCGGCGACGCTGTGGTGGAGATTGAAACTGACAAAGTGGACATGGAAGTTGAGACGTCGGGCGAAGGCGTTCTGCGGCAAATTCTGGTGAAGGAAGGCCAGACCGTTCCGGTGGGACAGTTGCTGGGAGTGATCGCGCCGCCGAACGAAGACATTGCGGCGATCATCAAGGAAGCTCAGGCCGCTCCACCGCCCGCGCCGCATCTCGAAGCCGAGCCAGCCCTGGCGCCCAAAGCTGCGGCGGCTCCTTCTGCGCCTGGAAGGCCCGCGGCGCCCGCCGCCGTTGGCGCGCCATCGGTTCCATCAGCACCCACGAGCGCGCGCGTCGCAGCATCCGAGCCGCAGCCTCGGCTGGCCGTGCCTGCTTCTCCGTCCCCAAGTGCAGTTGGCGAGCCCAAGGCCACGGCGGGGGCTCTAGCCGCAGTGCTCCCTCGCACCGACGGGGGCCGCGTTTTTGCGTCGCCCTTGGCGCGACGGATTGCCAGGGACAAGGGCGTGGATCTGAGCCTCGTCAGCGGAAGCGGGCCGGGAGGAAGAATCGTTCGCGAGGATGTTGACCGCGCGCTCGCCAGTGTGGCGGCCGCTCCTCTGGCGCAGGGTGCGGCAGTGGGCGGCGCAGTTCGCGCGGCGACTCCAGCGCGACCGGTCTTTGTGCCGGGTGGGCCGGAAGTCCACGACGAGCCTTTGAGCACGATGCGGAAAACCATCGCCACGCGCCTCACGCAGAGCTTGGGTCCGGTGCCGCATTTTTATCTGACCATCGAAGTGGACATGCGCCGCGCCATGGAGCTGCGCGAGTCGGCGAACAATCTCGATCCGGAATTGAAGCTGACCTACAACGACATCATCGTCAAGGCCTGCGCTGCGGCTCTGCGGGCGCATCCGGAGGTGAACGCGTCTTTCATCGGTGAAGCGATCCGCACTTACAGCCGCGTGCACATTGGCGTCGCGGTGCCTGTGGACGGCGGCGGCCTGATCACGCCGGTGATCCGCGACTGCGATCAGAAGAGCTTGCAGCAAATCTCGGACGAGGCCAAAGAGCTGATCGCCCGCGCGCGCAGTCGGAAACTGAATCCCGACGAGTACACGGGCGCGACGTTCAGCGTCTCGAACCTGGGCATGATGGGCATCGATCAGTTCTCCGCCATCATCAATCCGCCCGAGGGCGCGATCCTCGCCGTGGGCGCGGTGGTGGAGAAACCCGTGGTCACCGACCATCACGTCGGCATCGGCCACCGCTGCCGGCTGACGCTCTCCTGCGACCATCGCGTGGTGGACGGAGCCACCGGCGCGAGGTTCCTCCAGACCCTGCAATCGATCCTGGAGAATCCGGTTTACTTGGCGTTCTGAGTCTTCGGGATTCCGTGATAGCTCGTTCCATCAATTTTCGCACATGCCGCCGAAAGTAAACGGCATGTCCATACTACAAGTGTTATATACAGCTGTATATAATGATGGTGTAATATCGCATAGGCATCGGAATCCACTTCCGCCCCAATCGTTCGATAGGCCGTGATCCGACACGGCGGGTTGGCACCCGCGTTTGAGTAAGGGGCTGTGGGAAGGCGGGTTGCGGCCGAAGAGATATTTTGACGGGTGGGGCGAAATTTGCACCCTTGGGGTGGGAGATGCAGTTACACTCGGGCATGCGCGAACCCGAGAAGCCTTCTCCGACCGAATCGCCGATGTTGTTTGATCCCGCAAAGCGGGACCGAGCCCGCATCGGAATCGCTCACGGCGCTGGGCGTAGCGGGGAAGCGAATGCCCCACATGTCGCCTTCCGCCTGGAGGAGTTGAAGGCCGAGATGGTAGAACCCCTCGCGGTCCGTGGTATTCACCCAAACGACGCTGAAGGTGCCTGCGACGTCGTTCTTCGTGCTCACCACGTGTACCTCTGAGTCCAGTTCCACAAGATTCTTGATCCGAGTCATGCACCCGTGCTGGCTGATCAGGATGGTTTGTGTCGATTCGTCAAAAAACTTGTTTTCTGTGGACATGCCGCGCACTCGAATGGGCAGAGCTAACATCACTCGAGCGCTTCTGCGGCGGGCGTCATCCATCTACATGTCGATTCAATAAAATAGCGAGGAGCGCCCGTTCACGTCTTGACACGACCTCCCCATCCCAGGTTTCCCCAGGACAGGCAATTCCCCCGTTCAAGCTTATCGGGTTATTTTACCACGGCTTGAGGCGAGCGGCGGGGAGCGGCTCGTTGGGTAGGGCGGAGAACTCTTGCATCTTCCCAGTTGTGGCCCAATCGAGGAAGGAAAGTGCACTCGCAAGTCATCGCTGGCCGTCCGGCTTTTGGGAATTCTGACCGCGCATGACACAGTCCGATTTCAAGAGATCGGCAACGCCCTCACATGTTAGTGACGCCTGGAGAGGTTGCTTCCGCGTTGCTGCCGTCGAACACAAAGCTCTGCGCGCTGCATTTCGAGGCGGTCGAGCCAATCGTCATTGCGCCCTTCACGTTTGAGGGCCAGACGAAGGTCCTGCTGCCGGTCGAGTCCTGGCAGATGATGAAGTTCAATTGCTCGCCCGCAGAAGCGTTGGCGAGCGTCGAACTGGTGACGTTGCCGGTGAGCGTAATCTTTTGGGTGTTGCCGAGGGACGCGTCGAAGGTAGGCGTCCCTGAGAACGTCACGACGTTCAGTGATGTGGCAAAGTTTCGCGCCGTAACCGCGCCCGTGCCGCTAGGCGTGAGTGTGACGTTCTGGTTCGTTCCGCCCGCGGTGAGCGAGATGGCGCCGGTCGACGTCACGCCCCCATTGATCACGGGCGAGGTCAGCGTCTTGTTAGTCAACGTGTCGACAGAAGCCCTGTAGACGAAGGTGTCGGTCACGTCTTGCAGGGTCTGGGTGCGCGCGCCTGTTGCCGTGCCGGTGACTTTGATGTTGTTGGTAGCCGCACTGCCCAGCCACAGGTTGCCGAACGGGAGCGAGGCCGACCCAAGGTCCCCGACGCCGGCGGAGGAGGGTGTGATCGTCTGCGGTACGCTGAGCGCGCTCGCTCCGAAGATATAAGATTTGGTGCCGTTCGAGGCTGTCAAGACAAACTGTGAAGACGAAGGATTGAGGTAGAGAGAGTCCGACCCCGCAGCGTCAGAGTTTATCATGTCGTAGACGGGCTGATTGGCGGAACAGTTCGTGCCCGTGTTGACGGGGGTCCCGTTATTCACTTGCGCAGCCGGGCAGCCAATCCGGATGGCTGCGCCACCGTAAACGCTGGGGGCAGTCGGGAGCCACATTCCGTAGAAGAATAGCCCTTGAGCAGTGATCACGGCAGGCGGCGAGAAGGGAGCCCCATTGACATAGTCCGCATACTCTGACGGGTCGTTCAAATTTTGGACGCCAATCGCATTTTCGCTCCTCTGCCATCCGTGCCCGGACAGTTGAATCAGCATCGTGCTGCTCGGCGCGTTCCCCACGTAGGGCAATAATTTGTGCACGCCGGAGAACACGTTCGCGCTGGAATCGAATTGCCAGTAGTGTTGATTTTCGACCATCTCGCCGCTTGCCCAGTTGACGTTGTTCGGGGCCAGCGTTGCCGTGTCCGAAAGCTTCCCGTTTTGCTGCCACGAAAGAACCTCGGCCCCCGGAAAAACGTAGTACTGGTTGGACTGCTGCCAGCCCGTGCAGGTGGGTGGCGAGCAGCTTCCGCTGATCCCATGGCCGGAGTAACCGATTCCGTTGTTGCCAACCGCCCATGGAATCAGGTGGGAGCTGTCAGTGACGGCAAGTATCGGGAACGCCTGACGAACACAGTTCACCGCGGGCGAGACTCCGCACGTCGAACTATATCCAGCCTCGCCGTAACGGTCCGAGACCAACTCGACATAGTAACCCGCGCAGGCTCCAGCGTTGCCCGATGCGCACGCGCCACCGTTGGCAATGCTCACTACCGCTCCCGGAGGGTGCGGCTTATTGAAAGTCGCAGTGAAGGCGGTTTGAGGGTTTCCGGAGAAGGCAGTGGCTTTCACAATTTCGTAACTTCCGTCATCGCCGATGACGATGGGCGTGTTAGTGGTGACACCGCTCAAGTTCGTCCCCATGGTGTAACTGGCCGGCGTCACTGTGCAGGTGGCAGGCAGGGTGGTAGTAGGGTTGCAGTTCGGACCCGGGATCGCAGCGTCGGTCAGGGCCAGCACGGTGTTCGCAGTCCACGACGTGCCGTTGCCAACATACTGCGGCCAGGTCCATGCGCCGAGGTTATACGTCCCAAGGGAAGAGAGCGTGCCATTGCTGCCTTTGGAAATATCGAGCAACGGGCGCCCGGCGCCCTGCTCGGTCTCGGACTGGAGATTGCTCACGGTGATCTGCGTGGCCCCTTGAGATAATGCAGGGCAGGAGGGCGGACCACAGATCGTGCCGGAGTATACGTCACTCACCTGATAAGCGGTGAAGCCGGCCGACTCCAACCCCTCGTCACCCATCGTGCTCGCGCCTCCGTAGTTCATGCTCAACACTTCGAGGCCGATGGTGTCGCCCGTCGCCCCGCTGAGCGTCTGGATGCTCAGAGGAATGTGTTCAGCAGGCGTGTAGTACTGTCCGGCGATGTTAACGGCCTTGAAGACGCTTTTGTCGGCGTAATAGGGCCAGTTGTAGAGATTCCTTCCGCCATCAAAGACCTTCTGGGAAAACTCGTTTTCCACTACATTCATGAACTGAGTATAGCCGCTGCTTCGGTAGCGATTCCCCACCCACTGATTGCCGACGATGAGATTCGGAAGGCCGCCGCTGTCAGTCGCGTTGCCCGGCGAATCGTAGTTGGTGACGTGAAGCCCGTCGCGGAAGTCCCAAACCTGGAGATTGGGACTATTCGAGCACCCATTGGAGTTACCTGTCATCGAGGTGATGCCGCTGTAGATACTGCCCGCGCCGCAGATTGCCTCCGTGGAGCTGGACTTGCTCGCGGGATTCACGATGAGCGCGCCGTTCGTTCCGGCATTTGAGATGGCGCTGGCACAAGGCGTGGAACCGGAAAATTGGTCGCAGAATCGCGTGGCCTCGACGTGACCCGTGGAGTCGGTGCCCAGCGGCTGCGGCACAGACCAAGTTCGCACGTCGGTGATCGAGTTGATGGACGAGCTCCCCGTGCTGACTTCCGCCAGAGGGACTTGACCGGCGACGAAGCCGCTGGTGTTAGAGGCCGGCACACAGTTATTGGCTGGGTCCAGATACACGTAATTCGTCGCGCTCGCGGTCATGGGCAGGGTGCCGCCGGGATAGCTGACTGGGGCCTGCGGATTGCCGCAAAAAGCCGTTCCCGCGGCAATGTTCACGTTGGGCCAAGTCCCCGCCGTCACCCAATAGCCAGGACCCACGCCCTGGACGTACTTCGCATTGACGGCGTAAACGGGCTGGCCGCCTTCCGCCTGCGGCTGCTGCCCCAAAACTAGTGACGAGTGACGAGTGAAGAGTGACGAGCAAGTTAGAACGACCACGATCAGAGCAACTCGCAGCGCATCGTGCCCGTTCCGACCCCTGACTCCTGACTCCTGACTCCTAACTTCTAGCTTTTGACTTTTAGATGCTGCTTTCAACATACGATCACCTCATGGACCTGGCTTCAAAATCACCAGCAAGGGCAGGCCTTAATTCAAAGTCGTGCGCTAATGGCGCCGCACGCTTACCAAATCTGAATGCTCGCCGTGACCCCCGCATCCGAGGCGGTGAGATACAGGTTGGTAGCGTCGAACAGAGTTGTTGGTTGAAACCACAGCGCTCCGCCGGAGGTCATGTAAATGATTGCGCCCAGCGGTGCCCGCCCAAGATTGTGGTTAGTTGAAAAATTGCCCGCTGCCGCGGCACTCACGGCCAGCCGACCGTAAACCTTGGTGGCGTTTGTCACCGCGAGGACGTGGGTCGCGTCGGTGGTCACGCTGCCGAGATATGCGTCGCCCGGCGTTGCCGGCGACCCCGTCAGATTGAAATAGAACCCGGTGATCGAACTCCACCACAGGAAACTCGTGGAGCTGGCCGGCGCCGCTGAGGGGGTCGGGGACGAAGGAGCCCAGCGCATTCCTTGCGCGTAGAGCACTCCCGGTGAAAGACCCGGCGTCAAATTCGCCGAAGTTGCAAGCGTGAAGCCGGCGATCACACCAGATAGGCCAATGTCGCCAAGCCACGCGGCGACAGTCCCAGCGGCCAGGACCGCATTCCGGACGTCGTTGGCGTCCTGCAAAAGCGAGTCAATGGTCTGCCAGTTGGTGTCCAGGTCAGTTTCGTAGTTGTTTCCGTGCTGCGGCTCGATAATTCCTTTTCGCGGCAAAACTGTTCTTACGATCGCCATGTTCGAAATCCAGGAATCGGGGATAGGGGATTCGAGATTAGCCAAAGCAAAAGGCGCTTCGGCAAACCCCGTTCCCCAGCTCCTAAGCCCTGACCTCCTTAATCTGATGAGACTCCGAGCGGCAGATTCACGCTCGATCTTGTGGCCAAGCAATACACTTTCACCGTGCCGTCATTAGTCGGGGTTTCTGCGCCGCCCCCCACGTAGTAACTGACCACCGTGGTCACTATGCCGTTGGCGTCGTTGATGTCCACGATCCATCTGTAAATTTGTCCCGCGCCGCCGTTTGAATTCGAGAGCGACGGGAAAGCAGTTTGTCCCGGCGTGAATCCCGGCCCCGGCGGGCGGCTCGCTGCAAAAATAGGGATGAACAGGCACTCAGGATAAGAATACTGGTAACCATCGACCGGGCTGGCCGGCACGGGCACGGTGTTCCCATTTGCGTAGAAGCCCATATAAATCAACTCGGGGCGCACCGCGGCAAACTTGGCGTTCTGCGAGATCTTGATCATGGAATAGTCGGTGAGCGGCTGGTTTGCCGAAATCGAGGCGTCGGGCAAATCGATGAAACCGGGTATGGCGCTGAGCAATAGCTGGGACATGGTTAATCTCCTCTATAATTGCCGAAGGCGGATGGACGAATGAAAGCGCTTTGTTCCAATCATCAATCGTCGTGCAAAAATCTAAAAAATGGTGTTTCCCGGCGTGCCATCGCTATACGTCCCGCCCGTCGCGCTTGCCGAGATCACCATGTACTCCGCCTTCTGCGCTGGCGTCAGGTCGGCCCAAACCGGCAAACCAAGCGACGCCGGCGCGATCTGATAGGGCGTCGAAAGACCCATAAACCGGGCATCGAGCAGCTCAAACTGCATTTGGCCTTTGGCGTAGCTGGGTTGACGGCTCATCACCTTGCAAAGAACGTTGGAAATCCCCACTCCGCCATTGCCCTGGGGATTCAGGTCCGTCACTTTGCGATGTGAAAGAGTAACGTAATCCCCCACTTCCACCCCGACCGCGCTCAAGAAGGAAGTCACCTTATACCGTGGCGTATCAAAGGCGTAACTGCGGAACAGCCAGTCCGCCAGCAGATACGACCACAAATAGCCGCCGTAATTCACTCGCAACCCGGTGGACTCCACCTGTTGGTTGTAAACGTACTTGTGCAGATTGATGGAATCGTTTTCCTGAAAAAACCACTGGTTCTGGAACCCGCGGGCCGCCGACATGGGCCCGCCATCGTCGGGTTCAAGGCGCGTAGTCAGCATGTTGACCACCGGGTCGCGGGTGACCTCGGGAATGCCGATCACGTTGGAGTCCGTAAAGGAATAGACTGGCGTCAGGCCGGCGGGATTCTTGACGGGCACCAGTGAAATTGCGCCGGACGCGCGGATGACCACGACCAGTCCGAGCGGCTTGAGGATGTAATCCTCGATCCAGCTTTTTGCCTGCATGCCTGTCGTGATGGTGAACTCGAAGTGCGCGCCGCCGTATATGCCATCGCGTAGCGCCAGAATGCCTGGGATATCGATAAATGGGTTGGGATTTATCAGTGTTTCCGGGTGGCCGGGAACGTACTTCACCCAGTAAGGATTGGCCATCACTTGGCTGGTCGTACCGACGCCAGTCAGGATCGGGGTCAAGGCGGGGTCCTGGCCCACGCCGAGCTCATTCTGAAGCGCGGCCAGTAACAAGTCGAGTGGATGGCCGGAAAGTTGGCGCGGGTTCTTGTCAGAAGTGGGAAAGGCGTTCGCGAGCCACGAATCGCCAATGGGAAACGGCGGAGCGGGCTGGCCGGGCAGCCACTCGCTCGGGCCGCCATTGGGCCAAATCATCGCACCCGCGATATACCGCTGCAAATCCGAGCACGTAATTTGCACTTTGCCGTCGGATGAAAATCCCACACCCTTGATGGTGACGGTGTGCAGCGGCATGAAGTCATTGAGCGCCAGGCCGGAGAAGCCCATCGAAAACACCGCGATCTGGCCAATCAGCGCTTGCTGCGCCGCCAGCGAGCGCAGCGAGCCGCCCGGGTCGTTGCACTCGATCGTAAACTCGCCCACGTCGCTCGATCCTTCCGAGTCTCGAATCGCCTGGCTCGGCCCGTCCGGCAAGACCATATTGGGCAGCAACTGTGATTGCGTCGAACTCGAGAGTACGAGCGTGGGGTTAGTGGCCGTAATCCACATCCAGGCGGTCGGCGCGAGCATCGGCCAGACCTCGAACTCCCACGGCAGCCCGCGCGCCGCGAGCGAATAACCCACCAGCGACCCGTTCCCCGTGGCTTGCAGGATGTTGCATTGGCCAGTGACGAGGGCGGAGAGCACGGCGTCCGTCGTCGTGCCGAGGCCGGCGAAATAATCGGCTAGGCCAGGCGTCGAATAGAGCCGGAGAAGCGCCGCGATCATCCCCCAGGTTCCTTCTTGCCAGACGGACGCCGGAGATCCCGAATAGCCGCCGGAAGAATCGTTGTAAGGCTTCATCCCGCTGAAAGGGGTGGCGAGAGCATAGGCTTCGTTCCAGGTGCTGGCGCCGTTCGACTTGACGATGGTTTCGTTGTTGAGCAGGAAATTCGCGTAGGCGAACTCGAGGCACTGGAGCGCAATGTCGTCGCGGGCGTTGGCGTCGGCGAGCATCGCGGTCCATGCTCCACTGGCATCGAGCGCCTGGCTCGTGTCGAGCCCGCTGGCGCTCGCTCCCTGCGCGAAATGGCCGGGCACGTTGCCGGCTGGCGCGATATAGAGACCGGCGAGAAGGTTCGTCCATATCGTCGCAGCGGCGGTGCTCAGCATCGTAGCCAGTGCTGTCAATGAAGAGGCTTGCGCAGAAGTAAGTTGACCCGTTTTAATGAGATTCAAGGAGGCCGTGGGCAGCAGCGCCGCGGCGCGCGTAAAGGCAAACCACAAGTCCACCTGATGCTCGGTTGAAACGGCCAACTGTTCGCCCGGAACGAATTGGTAGCCTGGGTCCTGATATTGCCCGTAGCCCATGTAGAACAGTCCGTTGGTCAGGTCACTCGCGCTGCTTTGCAAAGTCAGCAGGAAATTCAGCATCCGTTGCAGATAGAGGACATGGGAAAAGTCCGTTGACATCTGCATGTAAAGCGCGTAGGCGTAACACACCCAGGCCATCGCTCCGGTGCGGATGTAGGCTTGGTCGATCTGGCCATTGTAAACGTCATAAGAAAAGCTCAGCGAGTCCGCCGGCTGGATGTTGCCGATGCTTAGGTTGTCAAATTTAAGATCTCCCGCCGCGTCCAGCGTGATCCTGAACCCGGTAATGGAGCTGAGGGTGTCCGAAGCGAGCGAAGAAATCAGAGAGGCCAGGTTGACAAGTTGGGTGCGGTACGTGCCTGCGCCCGGACCGATCGCCAGGGTGATGGTTTTGGTTCCGGCGTTGAATAAGGCCGGGGCCTCCGCGCCGGAAGTCACCAGCACATCCGTCACCGCGCCGTTCGCCGTTGTCACCGAAATGTCAAAACTGAAACCGACGCCGGCAGCCTCGCTGTGTTGCCACTCGATTTGACTCTCCGTCGATGCGGGAAGGCCGCTGCCCGTATAAGTGAAATAGTCCCCCGCGTTCGCGGCGTGGAAATCGACCACCAGGCCGGCGCCGTAGGGCGGCTCAGTCGGATCGTTCACGTCAGTGATCGAGTCTGAGGCGTTTGATTTGTTCCAGCGCGAGGCCGAATTGCCATCTTCCCCGTTTTCCAGGACGGCATTCGCGAGGTAGCCGGGATGATCGAGCAGGTCATTCAACTGCTGGATGACCTTTTGTGCCGAGGCAAAATTTCCCGAAGCGCTGTAGGCAATAATGGCTAGGGCGTCGTCGTAGATGAAACTGCGATTCTGCAGCGCGGCGGCGTTTGACAGTGTGGGGTTGGGATCGTAAAGCGGATCGGAAGTGGGAACATCGAACGAGCGCGCCAAGCCCTGGTAGGCGGCCAGGCTCTGCATGGATGAATAGACCGTAATCCAGCCGGCCACGGGGTCGTTATAGAGCACGTGGACCGTGGGCGCGCCCTCGCCGGGCCAGACGCTCGAGCCGCAGCGCGCGTGGAAATCGTCAGCCTGCATGAGGATGGGGATATTGTCTTCCTGCAGGTATTCAATGTCGGTCTTCACAAAAACCTGCGCTTTGTAGTTCGAAAGCTGGCTGCCGATCCCCATGTTCGAGTGGGCCACCCACCCGGCCGGCACTTGCGCGCCGCTCCAGCCGCTGGCGGGCTGGGCAACGCTGGCGGGATAGAGCACAGCCAATAGCAGGCCCGGCGCCACGCTGGCCACGCTGAACGTTCCGGCGCTCTCGAACGCATCGCCACCGAGCGCGGTTGTATAGAGAGACGAGCTGCCTTGGTAGTAGAAGACGTCAGTGTGGACGAAGAGGTCGACGCGATAATACGAGAGAGGCCGAAGCAAATTGAAAACGTAACCCAGGGCCAGCCAGCCGACGTTTTGGTAGCCCAGCGCCACCAGCTTCCACACCTGCGCGTCGTCGCCCGTCAGGGCGCCCAGCGTCGCCGGCCAGTTGGGAGGGTTGCCGCCGCCGCAACCGGCAATCCCGCTGGCGCACGTCTGGCCGGTCACCAGCGCCATTTGCGTGTTGTTGTTTGAGTCCACGATCATCTGCCCGAAACTGTAAACGGCGCCCGCCACCCACTTCGCGTAGACGCCGGGCGTTTGCGGCGGGCCGGGCGTCAAGTTGGCGCTGCCGTCGGAAAGCAGGTAATTGGTGGCGGCGATCATGGCCGGGGTAATCTGGTAAGAGTTCACCAGAAGCGAGCCCCAGCCGAGCGGCTGCGGCGACTCGTTAATGGGGTAGCCGTCCGGGCCAAGCTGTGTGTCCGGATAGAGGCCGGCGGGAAGCTGAAGCACAATGTTTTCAATTTGGTTATAAAGGAAGGGCGTGCCCTGCGCTTCACTGACCATCTGCCCGGTAATGAAGTTGGTTTCAGACGAGAGCCCGCACTCGATGAATCCGCTGGATTGGCCCGGCGTCTGCGGAGAAGGCGTCGCGCCAGCCGTCAGGAGTGCGTTCGCCTGCCAGTTGCCGACCGGCCCCGTCTGCCGGGCCAGTAGCCACGCCACCGCCTTGTTCAAATCCGCGTAATATGAGCCAGGATAATAGCCTTTAACCGCGGCCATCGTGCCTCCGCCACCCCTGTCGCCGATGAACGACCGTGGAACTTTTTCCACCCATCAGCAAGCGTCCGGATCAAATGCCGTAACCTCCCAGCCCATAGGGGATCACCCCGTAGCCGCCCAGGAGCGTAATCAAACCGGCCGAGAAGCTGGACAGGAAAATGCCGAACGCTGGAATCTGCAGCACGTAGAGCGGCTGCTTGACGTTTTGCCCTAAAGCGGTTTGCCAACTTTGATTCCCGATAATCATCGAAGTTCCTCCGCGATCACGGATTGGGTCATTGAGTTATTGAGCGCTCTGTTTCTTTTTTTCACTGACCCAATGGCCCGATGAATCAATGGCACAATTCCTCAGGTCACCACCTGCCTGAACTTCATCTTGAATGTGTAAACCCCCGGTGTTCTCCACGCTGCGTCCCAGGTGGTGTCTTCGAGTGTGTAATTCGTATAAGCCGCTAGCGTGCCGTCCGGGTAGTAACTGAACGGATTCCCTTGCAGGGCATATTCCATGAAGAAGCTCCAGTTCTGCACGTCCGACCCGGAGAGTACGGTCTGCATGTTGAGCTCGATGAAGTTGTCGATGCGCTCGATGATCGCTTCTCTCACCCCGGAACTGGCGATGTTGTCGTGCCGCACCGCTTCCATGTAATACGCGGGCAAGCCGCTGGGCGGGTAAGTGAATTGCAGGGTGATGGTCCCGCCGCCCGCCACGTAAGTGATCTTGGGAATCGCCATAAGCGTCAGGATTTAGGATTGAGGATTTAGGATTTAGGCCTAAATCCTAAATCCTAGATCCTGAATCCTTCCTTCTACCTCCCTACCCCGCCCACTCGTTGGGCGACCGTCGCTTTCACCGATAGCGTGCCTTGCTCCACGCCGCGCGAGATGTGGTTGGCCAGCTCGTTCAGGCCTTGCTGGCCACCATAGACCGGTCCTTGAAAAATGACCGTCACTCCACCGCGGGCAACGTTTGACCCCGAGGCGCCTGGGGCGAGCTGCGCGCCGTACGCCGAGTTCTCTGCCCCTGCTGCCGATGCCCGATTGCCGAAGGATGATTGCGTCCCTCGGCTTCCGGCGTCTGCTCCTGATCCGCCGCCGGCGATGGCCCGGCCGGCCAACGCGGCGGCCCCGCCCACCGCTCCATACATGGCGGCCGACTCAAATGCGGCCGCCGCGCCGCTGTAGTCCTGGATGGCGAGCAGGTAGAAGCCGAGCGCGGCGGATTGAATCGCCTGCACCAGGGATTGCTGCGCGATGGAAGTGATCGCTTGGGTTGCGGCTTTGCTGAACGCTGCGCCAATCGACGTCTGCCAGAGGATAGCGTTGGCGATGTTGGCGCCCAGCGCCGAGTCAAACTGCATAAAGCTCTTTCCGAATTCAATGCTTAGATTCTGGGAGGTGTTCAACACTTCCGTCAGGTTAGCCACTAGTTGCGTTTTCCAGAGCTGAGCCTTCTGCTGGTTGCGGTCCAAAATGTTGGTCACCGCGTCGACGTTCACATTGAAATGGTCAGAGAGGGTTTGCGCAGTTTGGTCGACCACGCTGAAATTCGCCGTGCCTTGCGCCGACCACTGGGCGAGGTCGGAGCTTACGCCGGAAAGGCTGCTCGAGAAGTTGGTGCGAAACTGCTGGATACTCGTTTCCGCGCTCGTCGGATCAGCGCCGATCGTGATCAAAAGTTCCGCAGCACTTTGGCCTGTCATGGTTCACCTTTCAAACATGAGCGCGTCTGCACAAAAAGCGGGTTGGCCTCCCGCGGTTGTAGTCGGTGGACATGATCCGGCGTCCTTACCAATCAAGGTCGCCAGGCCTCGCCGGGGACCCATCGGCACCCTTCTCGCTCGCGCACTCCTGGAGTGCCCGCCTTTCTGTTTCGAGCAATCGGGCTGTTGCCGCCAGATCGAAGTCAAGCGCGAGAACCGGATCGCGAATAACCGCCATACTGCTGGGGCGGCAACCAAACTTCTGCGCGGCCAAGGCGAGCAACAAAAAGTTGTCACTTTTCACGAAACCGCTCCATCCCGCTCTGCGGGATGGAAAGGCCCTCCCTTGTCGCTTGTCGATTGTTCCCGCCCTGCGGGACCGATTGACCCATTTCGAGTTTCGAGTTCCGATTTTCCATTTTCGGCGCCTCACTCAGCGCGCGGCATGCCCACTCGAAAATGAACGCCCGATCCCTGATCGGAATCTCGTCCATGGGAATTTCACCCGGCCCGTCACCGATGGGTGGCTCGACGACACTGGATTCGACCAAGCGGCGGGCGAATGCGGCCAAGTCGAGAATCTCCTCGCGGGTCATGGTCCGGTCCGCCTCCGAGGAGTCCGTCGGCTGACGGACGCCCAGCGCGGCGCCGAGCAAGTTCTGGGGAATGCGCCCGGACAGAATCCAATCCAGCGGTTCGGGCTTCACGGCGAGGATGGTCGCGCCGCTGGGCAGCTTCAAGTGTTCGGCGCGCATGATGCGGTCTGCCACCATCGCCGAATGCCACACGGCCGGGCTGGCTATTCCGTTTTTTCGTGTTCTGCTCATAAGCGACCTCCGTGCTTGCGGGATTCGGGGTTCGGGGTTTGGGGTTCGGGAAAAAAGAATCCTCGGTCCTTATCTGCGAAACCCGAATCCCGAACACCGAAACCCGGGGCCGAGCGCCGCTCGGCCCTACGTCTGCCGATAGATCTTCCCCACCTGGTCTCCCGCGATCCTCGTCGGGTCGGCGAGGCCCTCGAACTTCACCTTGAAAGTGGTCTCCTTGCCACGCTGGAAGGGAAGTTGGACGGCCTGCGCCTGATAAGCCTGATAAAGCTGGCTGACCACGTATTTGCTTGCCACGTCGCGCCGAGGCGAAATGACGGCCACAGAAGTCTTTGGAATGGGGATGATGCCCCCAAACGAAATTTCTTCGTAGGTTTGAGACCCCGACGGCAGGCCGTTGTCGGTCCCCGTCGAGAACAATCCGTGCATGACGAAGTTCTTCAAGTTGTTCAGATCCGACTGTTTCATCGTGACTTCGATGGTCTCGGCCTCGCCCGTCATCACCACATCAACGGGCGCGGCCAGTTGATCTGACATAATTTGTTCGATCTTAGGCGACAGCGCGACGGTGGTGGCGCCGTCCGTCGCCCCGGCAAAAACGGGGCTGCTTTGCGTCGGCGTGCCCGTGGCGTCGATCAGCAAACGGTTGCCGGTGGTGGGCACCGCTACGGACAACCACAGCTTGCCCGGCCCTTGATGGATTTTTGTTGCATCAATATTTGCCATGACAACCTCCGAAACTGGAAATTAGAAATTGGAAACTGGAAATTGGAAACTGGCCCCCGTCGTGCTGTCGTCCAGATTCGCAATCGGGATCCATTTTCTAGTTTCCATTTTCCAGTTTCCGCTTTTGTCAGTTCGCGCAGCCGCTTCCCGGCGTCTTGAATCCTGTCTGGCACAGAAACGTCGTCCAGGTCGTCGTCGGGCCAAAAAAGTATTGCGCCATCTTGTTGGCCTGAAACCACTGGCCTCGTCCGGTCGAGTTGTACGGATTATCGTGTGCCGCCCCGCTGTAGCCGGGGAAAAGAGAGGCTGAGCAGTGGCCGGTCGTGTCGTTCTGAGTGCAGCATCCGGCATAATTCCCGCGCTGCGCTGTGCAGGTGTCGCTTGGACCGCAAGGATGCGTGTAGTCAAAGGTCGCCGTGCAGTACATCGTGTTGTCCCAGGAATAGTCAGCCCAGGCCACGGGCGGCACGGTATCGAGGCCCCCGGAGTTCGCGTCTTGAACGATAGAGAGATACCCGCCCGTGCCAGATGTCGTGCCCGCCCCGGTTGAAAACGTGACGTGAGTAGAGTCCACTACCGTAGCCGTGACCCCGTTGCAAGTGGTGGGCAAGGAGGTCATGACGCCGCAGGTGTTCGATGCGCTGTCCGAATTGCCTTGGACTTGCGCACTAAAGTGGCCGCCGTTCCCCGGATACATCGTGTCGCCGTAGGTGTCCGTTGAAAACATCGGAGAAGACAAGGTCACGGTCTCTGTTCCGCTGGCCCGACTCGTTGACGCAACCGGCACGCGGCTTCGCCGCTGCAATAGCCAGGCTTTCACGATGAATTGGTTGGTCCAGCCGTATTCGAGGTCGTAGGGCGGGATGCTGCCCTTTGTGCTTTCGCTGGAGATGCCCGCCTGCCCAGGGAAGCCCACGTACTGAATGTGCGCGGCCAAATCCCACAGGTAGCTCATCGTTCCCAGGAAGATGACCTGAAGGTGCGGATAGTGGTTTGGCAGCCAGCGCATGATGCTCGACATGCAAGTCTGATTGAGGATTGCGGATGAGGTTGAGCTAGGCAGAACGTTGGCGGCAAAATCCCCGCTCGGATTCGACCCCACTTCATTGCCGTTCCACATTTGAAGGTAGACAACCTGCACCTGGTTCGTTGAAAGCCCGAAAGTGTTGAAGAGCGTGCCTGCGCCGCTCTCGAAATTATTCCAGGTGGTCTGATTGTTGGCGTTCCAGCTTCCACACGCCACGCCTACCTGCGCTCCGTCAATCCAGATCAAATGTCCGGCTGGAGAGGTATTGGTATACCAATCCACGTTGGGTTGCGAAAACGAGCCGCTTGGCCTCAAGAAACCCGTCCATGAAGTCGATTCGCAGTTGGGTGGCGACGTAAAGTCGCCGCTACTGTCGGTGCGCGCGCACATTTTGTCGTGCAGAATGCTGTACCCTGCGTCCACGGCCACCACGCAGCCTCCGGTGTTCACGCCACACTCAGCGGAGTTTGCGGCCCCGGTCGTATCCAGCGGCCGGATAGCGGCATCGGCCGCTTTGAGCAACGCCACCAGATCGGGCGGAGGATAATTAGGGTTCGCAGGATCGAGCTGACAACCGTAAAGCCCGTAGCCGTACTGGCCCTTGTACAGACTGCGACAGTCCAGAGTGTTGAGCGGCTCGCTCTGCCAGTCGCCGAGGCCATTCGAGCCGGGCTGGGCCTGGCCGGGATATCCGAATTGCCAAGGCGGATTCTGGGCGATCGCGGAAGAAGAGATGAAACACCAAGACACAAAGACACCAAGAACTGTTCTCATAAAAATCCTTCTTTGTGCCTTGGTGCCTTGGTGTTGAGATCTCTTCATCACTTCGGCGTCACCCCTGTAAATTGAAGTGTGATATTGACCAGCGCAGCGGCAGGCGTTCCACCTGAGGCTGCAACGTAGATATCTACAAAATCGCCTTCTTGAATAGCTGTGCTTCCGCCTGAGACGCCGCACACTTGCTGCGACGTTCCGGTCACGACGCAAGTGCCAGATGAACCGCCACCAAGATCGGTGGTTGAAAACACAGTGTTCCCGGGCGTGCAGTGCGCTGAAGTGGGACCGCAGCGTCCCGTGACAGTCCAGGTAATGCTCGTTCCGGGGGCTGCGGAGAAGAAAGCAACCATTGACTTTAAGGTGCCGGACGAGAAAGCAACGGGCGACTGAAGAGTCGTCTCTGCGGCATTCTTAAAACACACACCGACATAACCGGTCGCACTGATAGTGGCGCAGGTCGAAAACTGCATCGACGAAACCAACTGCGTGCTGTCTACGTAGGCCGCCCCGGAATCTATCAGGTCGCCCGTCGCATTCGCCTTGACCCCGTGGCCACTGGTAAAGGCGCCGGAAGCCGAGGCAACTTTACTCGGCGTCGTGGTGCTGCTGGTCGGAATTTCGGCTGAAGCATTGCCACTCGAATACTGCCACACGCCGAGCACGTCCCCTGTCTGCGCGGCGGGCAGGTTGCCAAGGTTCAATGTCGCCGCCACCGCGCTGCCGTTCACATTCATCGTCGTTCCGCCTGACGATCCGGGGCAGGTTTGAAATGACGGATTGGAGCTGGCGCCATTCGACATGTAGCACTGCCCGGAAGTGCCAGGGCCAATGCCGGTAATGTTGGTCGCGGTAGTGAATGCGGCAGTTTGGTACTGCGCGCTGCTGGATTGCGTGACCGTTCCGCTGCCGCCGGCGGTGTGGCAGGCACCATCTGCGCCCAGGTACTGCGTTCCCGAACAGGATGTGAAGAGCCCAACGACATCCGTTGAGGTGGCGATGGCCGTAGTATTTAGTGCGGTTCGCTTCACGATCCCATTGCTGCCGGGATCGCCCAGGCCGCCCGAGCCGCAATCCGACCCGGTGCCGGTCACCGCGCCGGATGAATTGGCGTGCAGGCACTGCGTCCCCGAAGCTACGTTGGTCAACGTCAACGCCGGAAGGCTAACTGCCGCGGCGCCGCTCGAACCCGTATGCGACGCAGTCAGTGTTGAAGTGGGATTGGCGCCCGAACCTAGCACCGGCGCGAGTTTCCATTCGTCAATCGCCGACACCGACCCGTTCCAATAGGTCGAATGCCAATGAAAGCCGTTCGAAGCATAATTGTTGGAGCTTGTCGCTGCCGTGGCCTGCAAGACTCGCGGGCCATGCCACAACGATCCGCCGCCCGAGGCGATAGACCAAGTTTGCGCGTAGCCCGAACTCTGATTCGTCGAGAGGTCGCTGACGACAAAGCCATCTTTGGTCGAGCCGCTGCCGAAATTGTGGCCGCTCAGCACGCTCTGAAAACCATTCATAGTCAGGTTCAGATCGCCGCTCGGATTGGCATTCGCGTTCCACTTGACAATCGGCGAGCCGCCATCGGCCAGATTCAAGACTCCGCCTGAGACGTTGCCGATCACCATGTCGCCATTCGTGAAGCCGCTCGAGTTTAACTTCACGTTAGCGAGGCTCGCCGCGCTCAGATCGAGAATGGCCGAAGGCCCTCCGCTGAGCGTATGCGTGTTGAAGCTGAAGTCCGAGCCCATGTCGCTCACGGCGTTCGTCGAAGTCGCGTAGTAGGCCAGGTGCCCGGCGGTGCCGGAGTTAACCGTGCCGTTCCCGCCGCCGGCTGGCGTTGCCCAAGTGCCGTCACCGCGCCAGAATGTAGTGCTTGAGGCGTTTGTGCCGCCGTTGAGATTGCTCACCGGTAAGTTGCCTGTTACACCGCCGGCGCCGCTCGCGGCCAGATTGATGGCGGGCAGGTCCGCACTCGCCAGCGCGCGGAAGATCGGCGGGGCAGCGCTGCCGCTTGCCGGCCCGGCCAGGAACGTGTTCTTCGTTTGCGACAAGAGTGTTGCCGAAACGTTGCCCGTGGTCGTCACGGGCGAGCTGGGCGTGGAGCTGAGCACTGTGCCGTCGCCGACGAAGCCCACGCTGGTGACGGCAGTGCTCAGCTTGGAATTAAAGGTTGACCAGTCTGTGGAAGCGAGATAGCCACTTTGTGTACTCATGGCCTGCGGCATCGAGAGCGTGAGGTCGGAGGCGAGGGGGCCGCCACCCGAGAGAGGCGCTGTGGTTAGGACCTGCCGGCTGGTCGGGACCCTGCCGGTGAGCAAAGAGTCCGTGCTGCTCTTGAGGTAAACAACCGGCATGGATGCGAATTGATCGGTCTCCACCGTGCCGGGCGCGGTGGGCGTGGCCGTGCTGGCTTGCGACCCGCTGATCGTGCAGTCCGTCCGCTGGAGACCCGAGTTATCAACGCAGCTCACGCCGGAGCCGCTGAGGTTCAGCGCCGGCCGCTGTGGCAAGTTCGCTCCCGTCTGCTGCAAGGTCTGATAAAAGAAGGTGGGCGGTGCGGTCCCGCCCGACGGCGGCGCAGAGGGCTGGATGATCGAGGCGACGTTGACCGACGGCTGGTCCGGAACAATCCAGATTTCCGTGTGCACCGTGCCCTGGATGTTGATGGTCACCACGTAGTAGCTGTCGCCCGGCGTGGCGTTGGCGTCGGGAATCAAGTTGATCCCTGCGTTCCCGTTCCCGTCGTTTATGTTGCCGTTGACATCCAAATAGGCATTCACCACATTGTTAAAATACAGAGTCCCGTTATAGGTCACCGGCTTGTTGCGTTGGGCAAAGATCAGCCCGTATTCGGGGTTACCGTTGACCGTGGTCATCACCACGGCGTTGGCGGGAAGGGAATACACTCCGGTCACCTGGGTGTTGGCGAAAGCAGAAGGCAAGAAGCAGAACGCGGAAAGCAGAAGGCAGAAAGCAGAAATTAGAAAGCAGAAAACAGAATGACGAGCAGCGGCTGTTTCCACGCTGCCGCTGAAAGCCGATCTCTTGCTCTGGACTTCTAGTTCATTGCTTCTGATTTCTGATTTCTGATTTCTAATTTCCGATCTCATCTTTCCTCCAACTCGATCACGAATTCAATCTGCGGGCCGCGGGCCAGCGTGCCGCCGCGGCGTGCGACGAGCGCGCCCATGTCGTGCCGGGTAACGCGCAGATCCTGGATTTTGCTGACCGCCGAACTTAGCCCGCTGGTCTGGCCGCTGGGCACGGTGCGGTGACTGATGGGCAGCGGCAGATAAAAGTCCCCGAGTGGCACGGAAGTCAAAACGATGTCCACAGCGTGCAAATAGTCCATCGCGTCATCGGCCAGCCACTCGGGGTCCGTGCCTGAAATCGCCATGGCACAGAAAAAAGCGTGTGTTTGAGTCCGCAGGTCGGCGTCGGAAGCCTGGTCGAACTGCGCGGTGCGAGCGACCAGGACGATTGCCGGCCAGTTTTGAATCGGCGCCGCTTCTTTGAAGAACGCCGCGAAAGGATTCAGCGTCCGGCCCGGGGGGCGCGACGCGTTGATGACCGCGAGCGCTGCCTGCTGATCGCGCTGCAAAATAGCGATCAACTGGTTGACAAGCTGCTTCGCGAATTGCGCTTGATATCGTTGAGTCATAACATTGCTGATCTGTGATTGCCGATTTGCGATTGGCGATTTGCAGTTGCCGAAGTCAATCGGCAATCATCAATCGACAATCGGCAATTCACTGTCCTCCCAATTCATCCCCGCCCAACAGAAGTGCCTTCTCTTCGAGACCTTGGCCAACCATGTCCACCCAGCTCCCGCTTCGTTCGTCGGTGAGCACGACGATGGGCCGCATCGGCAATCCGCGCCCCAAGCCACGGCCGGACGGGATGGAAGTCAGGCCGAAGCCTCGGCCGGCGCCCGTCTGATGGAAAAGCGCATAGGGCAAACTCGAGCCGATGGTCAGCGATTGGCTGTCCGCTTCTTCGACGTGGTCGGCCGAGCCCGGATCGGTCAGCGACGCGAGCAGCGCCCCGGTGGATTCCAGGATTGCGCCGCCGGAGCGGCGCGAACGGAGCGTGGAAGGCGCGAGCGGCGACCACGGCGTGCCGCCGGAGGCGCCTTCGGTCGCGAATTGCTCCGCCATCATTTCGCGAAAGTCGTCGGCGATGAGTGCGAGCGCGGGCGAGTTGTCCGCGAGCGAGCTCTGGAACGACTCCAGGCCTCGATCGACCGGTTCCGAATCGATGTCGTAAGTGAACTGCATCAGTAAACGTCCCCTTTCCGAAACGACAGATTGCTGTCGGTCTCGGGATCGGTGGGATCAGTTTCCTGGCCCGCCGTGCCGCCGAGGGCAGGGAAAACATCCCCGGTGCGCGCCAGCGTGTTGAACAGTTTGTCGTAGGCGCCGCGGTTGAGCTCAGCGAGCATGTTCTCGTAGCTGCGGCGCAAGGTGTTGGGATTGGCCCAGCCCTGCGCCGAAGATTCCGGGCCGATCATGGAAAAGAGCGCGTCACCCAGGTCCGCAGCGGCGCCAACTTCGTTCATCAGCGCCAGAAGCGAGTAAGCCTGCGGGTTGTTGTTGGACAGATTGGCGAGCGCGTAGCCGCGGGCCAGGGCCAGCGCGGAGATGCGCGCGCTCTGGTTTTCAATCCAGGCCTGGATCTGCACGTCCGACGGATTTTGATTGACGACGCCGCGCTGAAAGCCCGGATAGTGAGCGGCGACGGCGTCGATGGTGGTGAATCCCATGATTTTCTCCAAACTAGGAATTAGGAACTAGGGCTTAGGAATTAGGGAAGGAACCGGAAGCTGTGCTCTTCCTAATTCCTAACTCCTAATTCCTAATCCCTGTCTCCTTACGCGACGGCCGAGAGCCACAGAAACGCCGCGGTGGGCGCCACCACTTTCAAGGCGTAGTAGCGCTGCACTTCCACGATGTCGGAGGTGCGTGACTCATCGCGGTAGCGTTTCACCAGGAAGCCCTCCGTGTTCGAGCCGAACAGCCAGGTGAACTGATAACCCAGCGAGACGGCGCGCCGCCCGGGCGAGGGCGGCTGGTAGAAGAGCACGGCGTTTTTGCCCCAAATAAAGTTGAGCGAGTCGGCCGCGCCTTCCGCGGCGGTGTTCATCACCGCGCCGGCGACGATGAAGTTATCCACGTTGAACACCGCTTTCAGGTGTTCAGGCTGGATGATACCCACCTGGGTATACTTGAACCGGTCAGTCACTTTGGGGTGGTTTCGTAGTTGGAGAAACACCGGGAAGCTGACCAGGAGCGAATTGGGCGGCTGCCCGATCTGTTGTTGAATGGTGGCCTTCTGCGCTTCGACGGCCACGATGGGATCGGAGTTCACGTAGTCGGACCACTGGCTGGTGCCGGAGAGCGTGGCGTTTTGCGTCAGGAGGGCCGGGTTGGTGCAGGTATTGGCCACCGCCACCTCGCGCTGCACGAAGAGCAGATCGGTCAGCGTTTCGGTCACGTCCACGTCAATGTCGATGGCCGGGTCGGCGTTGGCGCGCAGCTCGTCGGGGATGGCCTCGGCGAGCGCGTGCCCTTCCGCGTAGTAGGTGTCGGTGGAGAGCGACCACTCGATCTCGTTGGCCTTGGCTCCCGGCCGGCGCGCGTCCTGCATGGTGCGGAAGCGGTCTTTGGAATAGATGAAATACTTGTTGGACTGCTTGTTGACCGGGATCATCGGAAAAAGCTTGTCGGCGATGAACTGGCCATTGTGGTACGCGATGGACACCTGGGTCAGCGCCTGGTCCACGTGCACCATTGAGACATCGGGCATGGTGATTCTCCCTTCCGATCGCAGATGGCGCTCCGCGCGCGGGCGGTCTGGAAGCTCTCAGCCGTCAGCTTTCAGCCGTCAGCAGACACGTGAAGGCCCGCTGAAAGCTGATGGCTGACCGCTGACAGCTCGAAAAACGCGGAGACCCGTCAGTGGGTCGCTTCCCTGCGATCGGGCAAAAAGTATCCCGAGGAGCTGACCCTCGGGACCGAGCCCGCGGAAAGACAGGGATTAGGGATTAGGAATTAGGGATTAGGGAAGACCGCGGTCGGCTTCCCGACTCCCTACCCCCGACTCCCTACTCCCGTCGGAACTAGTCGTGCGGCACGACGCACGGATTGGGCGCCAGAAACACGAAGAAGATCTGGCCTGATGCCGAGGCCGAGCTTTCCGCAATCCCCACGACGTTGTGCAGCGTGGCCGTGGGGGGCAGCGTGGTGAGGTTGGCGGTCTGCAAGTATCCGCTCGAGCCCGCCACCTCCACGTAGTCGCCCTTGTTGATGGGGCTATTGGCGTAAGCCCGGGAGATGCCGTACTTGCGCACGATCACATTCTCGTTCTGGTTGGGCTGCGCCTCCTGCGTGATGCCATAGGCTAGCTGGCTAGCTGAGGTGGGCAACTGGCAATCGCCGTCGTTGGCTCCAATCCCGACGGCCAGGTATCTGCCGACCCCGCCCGACGAAGTGATCCGATAAGTCTTATCGAGAACGTACGTTGCTCCTGCCATTCGATCCTCCTTGAGATTTTAGGTACTGAAATCTGGGCAAGCCGTCAGCTATCAGCTCTCAGCTTTCAGCCTGCTGATCGCTGACGGCTGAGGGCTGACAGCTACTCACCTCCGCTCACGGCGCGGCGATACTGGTGAACGAGTTCCGGCTGCTCGCGCCCGATCTCGCTGAGCGCCTGGCCGAAGGAAATGCGGCGCTCCCTCATGCGCTGCTCGGCCAGCAGCTTGACTTGCGCCTGCGGGTCTTCGGGCCCGGCGCCCGCGAGCCCCACGGGGCGCAGCGGCACTTGCGGTTTCTGCTCGGCGACGATTTTGCGGAAGGTGGGAAAATCCGAGAGGGCGATTTTTCTCCAATCGTCGCGTTGGCGCGGCAGCACTTTGCCGCTTTTCACGGCTTGGTCCAGCTCCTGCTCGACGCGCCAGCGGAAGTAGTCGGCGGCGGCGATGAATTTGCCGCCGGCTTCGCTCTCGGAGAGCAGCGTGCCGGCCTGGGCGAGTGAAATCTCGGCGCGCGCCCCGAGCCGGCGCCGCAGCGCGGCGACGCATTCGGAAAGCGTCGCGACCGGCTGAGCGGACGCGCCGCCATCTTCCGGCGCGGGCATCCCGGCCAGGTCGCGAATCTCTTCCGCCACAGACTCGTCCGGCGCTTCGCCACCCTCCGCCGGGCCGAAGCCCAAATCGTCGAGGCACTGTTTCATTTCCTCGGGGTCGGCGTAGTAGGCGTCACCAAAATCGTCGTGCGCGACGCGCACCTTGCCGTCTTCGACTGAGAGCTTCACTTGCTTCATGTGACCTCCTTTGAAATCGGGGTTCGGGGTTTGACTTCCGGGGTTCGGGGTTCGGGTTTCGGGGTTCGCAGAAGAACCGGGTTCCGGGATTCGGGGTTTGCTTTTCGGAGCGGAAGAAGCCCTTGGTCCTTCTCTGCGAAACCCTAACCCCGAATCCCGAATCGCGTCGTCTTCAGGTGATCCCAGCGAGGAATCCACGTGCACGTCGCCGACATCCACGAGCTGATACGAGGGATCAGAGAGCCGGATCTGCGGCAGCTCTTCCAGGAACGGCCGATTGGTGAGCGCGACGCTGGTGAGCGTGGTGCCCTGCGGCTTGCCCGTCTGCTTCGATTTCGCGCCCCAATCGATGGCGGGGGAGATGTAACGATATTCACGATTCTTGATGAGTGCGCGCGCGCGGTCGGTAGGCTCGTACGTCCCGTACAAGACGAATCGGGGTTCGGGTTTTGGGGTTCGGGTTTCGGGACCCGAAACCCTAACCCCGAATCCCGAATCCCGCAATTCTTCCGGGGTGTCGAGCTTCACAACTCTCCCGGCCGACGGAATCGGCCCACCCGCCGCCACTTCGGGCATTTCGCTGGCGTGGTCGTAATCGACGTTGATCTCGCCATTTTTGCGCTGGGCAAAATTGCGAACGATCTCCTCGAGGTCGTCCTCGGTGATGGAGAATTGCTGCGCGTCACGCGCCCACTTGCCGGTGATGGCGAGCGGAATGCGCACTGCGCCGGCACCGACATCGCTCAGGGCAACAACAAACCGGGGTTCGGTGTTCGGGATTTGGGTTTCGGGTCCCGAAACCCTAACCCCGAACCCCGAATCCCGATACTGCCCGCTCGGCAGCGGCATCCCCTCTGCCCTGTAGAGCGCCTTCAGTTTCTCAATGGCTTTCTGCTTGTCTGGCCCTTCGTACTTGTTGCCGCGATAACCTCCGTGCAGGGCCGCCCACGCCGCGCCCATCAGGTGATGGTTCAGCGGGCCGTTCGCGGTGTCGCGCACAGGCAAGTGGCCCTTTCCGTTCGAGTCCACGATCAGGTACTGTGGCAAGTGATTTTGGATTTTAGATTTTGGATTTTGGATTGAAGAACCAAGTGGCAAGTGGCGAGTGGCAAGTGGTAAGTTAGAATTTTGCACGGCCCGTTGTCCCTTTTCGGTTCCCACTTGGGCGAGGATCGTCGTGCTTGACGTTCTGTTCGGCGTTGTAGCCTGCATCTGGTTTCTCCTTTCAATCCAAAATCCAAAATCTAAAATCCAAAATCACTAGCCACTTGCCACTAACCACTAGCCACTGTCCCTGCCGGCGGCTCCGGTAACCCAAGTTCCCGCGCCACGTACTGCGCCAGTTCGGGGAAAGGCGAAACGACGCCCGCCTGCGCCAATTGCGCGAGCGAAGTGAGCACCTGATTGAAGTTGCGCGAACGCAGGTTCGCCACCCTCACCACCGGGTACTGCTCGACGTTCTCCCAGTTGAAATCCACCAGGCGCTTCACCGCGGTCGCGGTGAGAAGGCGCGCCACGTACTCGGCGGTGGCCTGGACGGCGAGGAAAAAGAAATCGGTTTGCGATTCGCCCAGGGCGCGGTTGCCCGAGGAGCGCGCGCCCATGCCAAGATTCATGAAAAACGCCAGAGCGACACGCGAAATTTCAATGTTGTGGTGCTGAATCGAGTTGTAGAGATCGCGGACGTTGCCCGCCACGCCCTGAAGCGAAAATTTCCAGCCGCTGGGCAGCGAGAGCCCGGTCTTTTCGTGCGCGGCAAGCTGCTGCACCCACAGCGCCGCGGCCTCGCGGTCCTCCTGCGAAGGATTGGGTCCCTGCTCGATGGTGGGAATGCCCAGGCCGTTGCGCTCGCCGGCGATGGCGTCAATGCGGTAGAGCTGGCTCTTGATGTACCAGTGCATGTAGGCCGGGCGCAGCATGGAGCGGCCGAAGAAGTTGGCGCCCTCCTGGTTGAAAGTGAACACCGCGAGACGCTCGGCCGGTATCTCCACGTTCATAAAATTCGCGTTCTTATAACCGTATTGGTTAAGGGCGACGAGCGTTTCGCCGTCCTCGTCCGTGATCCAGCGGTAGAAGGTGACGGGGAGGCGCGGGGCGAGGCGCGCCAGGCGGATGCGCTCGCCATCCACGGCATAGATTTCCTCGTGCGCCGAAGCGCCAAACGCCAGCATCAGAAGCGCATTGCGCAGCACGTCGTCCCAGCACTGGGTGGTTTTCACGCCGGTCGCGGACTCGTATTCGAGCCCGCCAAACAGGTTGTTGCGGATGAACGCGGCCACCTCGCGGTCAAAATCGCTGTCCGAGGCCGGGCGCACCTCCCAGTTGGCGGCGCGGATGGGCAGCTCGCAGGCTAGCAATGTAGCCGCCACCTGAGCGTCCGAACGGCGCATCATCTCGTAAGTGCGGATGGCGGCGAGGCCGGAGAGCATGCCGTTGTACTCGCCGAAGTCCTGGAGAAAACCGTGAAAAATCGGCGTGCCGGGAAGACCGCTGGGGCGGGTTTCGGCGGATTCGGTGGTGCGCTCGAGGGGAACGTCCACCTGCGAGTCCGCCAACGTCTTTCGGTTCCAAGTTAATTCAAGTGGTCCTAGTCTCATGTCAGTTGTCCGTCGTCCGTCGTCCGGTGCGGGAAACAAAGAATGTCAAATGGGTCATGGCAAATGGGAAATGTAAAATGGCAAGACGTGAGGGCGCGGGGCGTTCCTGCTGACGCCCTTTTGGGCCATTTGCCATTTCACATTTCCCATTTGCCATTTGAAATTCCTTCCTTCTTTCATCGCCAGTTGTCCGTTGTCAGTTGCGTATTTGCGACTTGTGATTTGCGATTGCCAATCACAAATCACCAATCGGAAATCACAAATCTAAAAAATCGTCCTCCAGTTCTCGTTGGCTTCCATAAACGCGCTGGGCGAAATAATCGGCTTGCCGCTGGCGATATAGCCGTCGGAGAGGTGGGCGACAGGCCGCACATCGGCGGCAAGATCGGCCAGCGCCTTGGCCCAGAATTCATCGGCGTGTCCGGCGTCGGTGCGTGCCGCGTCAAAGCGCACGTTGCCGCTGACTGTGACGAATTTCTTCACCGCCGAAAAGGCCCGGCGAATTTCGCGCGAGTCGGGCAAAAGCGTGAGGCCGCTTTCCATGCGCCGCTTGGTGCGGTAAGCAAGGTCCTCCTTCACCGCAGCGGTGAAAATCACCGGCTCGACGCGGGCTCCAAACTCCTGCGCGAGGGACTCGGCAAGTGGCGCGCCCATCCCGGTGGCATCTATGGCCACGCGGCGAATAAGGGGTGAGCCGCTACCCTGGCGCAGGAGAAGGAGCTCGCGTGCGTACGCCAGTTGGTCATCGAAGGGGGTGTTCGAGAGCGTACGCACTACTCGAGTGATTGAAATTGAGCCAGTGGAGAAAATTGAGCGATTTGGTGATTGAGTGATTGAGCGATTGGAAGACTCTTCGTTTTTCAATGGCTCAATGGCCCGATGGCTCAATGAATCAATTCCGCCAACAACTTCATCTAGCCAGAACACGGTGCGGTCGTGATGCCGGCCGATGTCGATCCCGAGGAAAAACGAAGACGGGCTTCGGGGTTCGGGGTTCGGGGTTTGGGAAGAACGGAGCCCCGCGTTGTTTCCTGCGAACCCCGAATCCCCAATCCCGAATCCTGGTACTTCTGCGAATCCCGAACCCCGAATCCCGAACCCCGAAAGAGTGCCGGGCGCCGAGTCCCGCAAAGCGGGATCGCTTTCGCGAGCCAGCATGTGGAGGGAGGTGTCGGTGGTGGCCTCGGCGCTTAGGCAGGCGGCTAGGAGGTCCGGGGAGAAAAAGTTCTCGGCTGTCGAAATGAACTGGCAGCAGAATTCCTGTTGCCAGGCGGATTCGTCCTCGCAGCCGGCACGAAGAAGCTGAACATTGATCTTCAGGCCTTGGCGGACGGCGTCGTAGATGTCGACCCAGTGGCTGGACCAATGGCGGGGTTCGGGGTTTGGGGTTCGGGGTTCGGGACCCGAAACCCCAACCCCGAATCCCGAATCCCGGCCGATCAGCCCTGCTGCTTTCGCCAACTCGTAAAACTTCCCCTGCGTCCCATTGGGCGTGGAAATCACTTCGAGCTGATAGCCGCGGGTGATGGAGGGATAGAGCGCGGCGTAGATTTTGTCGGCGTCGGCGTGGAAAGCGAATTCGTCCAGCGTGACGTTGCCGGAGTAGCCTCGCGCCGTATCCGGGTTGGCGGGCAGAGCGTAAATCACCGAGCCATTGGGAAAGCGCGTCTCAAGCTGCTTCAGCAGGGTGCCTTCGAAAAAGAGCGACTCGCGAGCCTCGGCCACGATGCCGCACGACTGGATGTGCTCCTGCACTTTTTCCATCAGCAGGCGCGATTGCCGCTCGCCCTTGGAGAGCAGGATCCAGGTGGTCTTTCTCTTCAGGCACTCGAGGACCACGCGCAGCGTGGCGGCAAAAGAGAAGCCGATTTGCCGGGCCTTGACGACGATCTTCAGCGGGGACGCATCCTCGATCCATTTACGTTGGTAAGGGAGCAATGGAACCAAGCGATGAGTCGAGAGATTGCTTTCTGTCACTTGCCCTTGGTCCTTGGTCACTTGTCCTTCGTCATTGGTCCTTTGTCCTTGGTTCTTGGTCACTTGTTCCTCAGCGCCAGGGCTCGACTCCCGGGCAAGGGACGAAGGACCAGGGACAAGTGGCGTCTTTTTTCGAGCTCTCTTTCGGGTTGAATCGCTCATAGCCATACTCGATGCGGGCGAAGCCCGCCTTGGAGTGCGGTAGCGCCAGCCACCGCCTTGCACTTCTGTTCGGTCCAGCGGGACCGGCTGGAGTTGCTTGAAGCAAAGGCGGGAGCTACCGCTCCCGCAGTCCAAGGCGCCTGCGGCGCCAAAGATCAGGTGTTCGGTTTGCCCTCCTCCGGCGAAGAATTTTCCTCGTTAGACGGCTCTAAGTCGCTCTGGTCGGACGCGGCATCTGCTGGGAGGCGGACGTCCCGCCCAGCGGGATCGGCCCGACAACCAGACTCCGGCGAGTTTCGATTTTCGAATTTCGAGTTTCCAGTTTCCGCCTCTTCCACCGGCGCGGCCCTGAGCATGAGCCGCGCGCGCTCGGTGAGCTGCCGCTGGATCTCGGCCTGGGGGTCGACGACGTTGGCGAGATAGGGGTCCGGCTGGAGGTCAGAATCATTCTCCACCGGCTCGCTGGCGGCAGGCTGGGCTTCCAGAACGATCGGCGTGGCATTAAACTGCGCGACGTTATCGGCGATCAGCCCGTAGACTTCGCGAATCTCGCGAATAGTCTCGGGAGTGATATTTCTCTTCTTCTCCCACTTCACAACGAGGCGGCGCAAGTTTCCGGTCTGCGCGTCGATGTAATCCGTGCGCGCCTTGACGAGCTTCTTTTCTTCTTTGCGGACTTCCGCCGCTGCGAGGATGGCTCTTCTTTTCGCCACGGCCAGCACCCGCTGCTCGGTAAGAGTTTCCAGTTGCCTTCTTTGAATCAGCGCCTGATTCACGGTGAGCGACTTATCGCCTTCGTGCAGGTGCGTCAGGCCGGTCATGAGGACGGCGTTAATGAACCGCCGCTCGCCCTCATTGCCGCCGCCGAGCATGGCGCCGATGGCCTCCGTGGTCTCGACGAGATAAGTAGCGCGCTGGGCGGGAAGTCGCTTGTCCGAGCGGGCGAACTCCTCCACCGCCGCCTCCTTGACGCGGCAGCTCGACTTAGGGTCTTGGTTGATGTAGCGGGCGGCGCCTTCCACGGTGAAGCCTTCCACCAGCAACTCGTGCAGCCTGGAGCGAAGCTCGTCCGGGAAGCTTTGGGCGCGGTAGTAGATCGGGTACCCCCGCCTGAGCCTTCTGACGCGCTCCGACTTCTGTTTCGGCGGTTCGCTCATGCTTGCGGCTGCGGTTGGGGCTGGGTCGCCGCGGGTCGCCTCGGCGACCCTGCCCTCGGGGGCACCCACCAGGGGTGCCCCTGCCTGTTGCTTGGGTTTCTCGCTCATGCATGAGGCTCCAGGTAGACACCGTCATCGACGGGCAAGCGGCCCTCTTTGTAGTCGATCCCTTGCGCGGTGATTCGCACCAGGGTCACCGAGCCGCGCCCCTGCGGTCCGCGCACGTTGTCCGTCGCCACGTAGCCTTTCTCCTTCAGGTAGGCGACGTGAAAGATCAGGTCCTCCAGGGGGACGGGATAGCCGAAAATGTCCAGCTCGCCCTGAAGCAAGGGCAGACTGGTGGATTGCGGATAGACGAGGCTGAGGTAATAGAGAATCTTTCCGCGAATCAGCTCCTTCGAGCGAACGTCGTTTTTCATAAATTTTGGTCCTTTGTCCTTTGTCCGTTGCCCTTCATTGGTGATTTGCGATTGGTGATTGGTGATTGCTTCTCCCGCGCCAGCAGGAATCCAAATCAGAAATTGCAGATCAGAAATCGCAAATCAGAAATCACCAATCACAAATCACACTTCCATTTCCTTCCCCGCACCGAGCGCACTAAGCTCTCGATGCATCGCTTTCAGGGCAATGAGAATTTCCTGGTGCTCGAAGCTCTCGTGCGACTCGCGCTGCTCGACAAAGTTCACCAGGCGCGACAAGGTCTCGGCTTGCGATTTCTGGGTGTTCAGGAATTGCTCGATGTATTGCCGCGTCATGCTGAACACGCCCTCCATTTGGTAGCGCCGGTGCTCCATCACCTTCTCCACCCAGTAGTGGGCCAACTTCAAGAAGCCGTAGCCAAACAGAATCAGCAGCACTACGCCTGGGCCCCACCAGAGTGCCGCGCGCGCCAATTCGCTGGGAAACATGGTCTTCGTCCTTGGTCACTGGTCATTCGTCCTTCGTCGTTCGTTCTTCGACCGCTGCGCAAAATATTTCAAATGGGTCATGGGAAATGTGAAATGGCAAATGGCGTCGGCTGGCGGAAGCCGCGTGGCCGGGTCTGCCGGTCTTGCCATTTCACATTTGCCATTTGCCATGGCCCATTTGACATTCCTGCTGGCTGCCCCCAAGGGACGGCCCTACGGTTTCTTCTGCGCCCCCGCCATGATTTCCGTCTTTCGATCCGAGCCCATCGAGCTGCCGAAGTAGTACGACAGCACCAGGGTGAGCGCGGCATCCAGCGTGCCCAGAATCCGGCCCACGATCACCGGGTCGACGGCAGCGGGAACGCCGTGCAGCAGGACGAACGCTTCGAGCGAGCCGGTCAGCACGACCACAAGGTAGCCTAGGACGGTAGGCGTATAGTCCTTGAGCGCCACCTGGCGCTGGCGCGCGGACTCGCGGTCCGCTTCCGCAAGCTTTTCCAGGTCCACGCCGTGCTGCTGCATGGCAATTTGGAATTCTTCTTCCGCCTGCTTCAGCTTCAAGAGCACGTCGGGATTGTTGGCGGAAAGCACGGCGTCTTCGAGCTTGTCGGGCGCCGCCTGCCCCGCCGCCGGATCACCGAGCAGCACCTTGGAGAGCGACCCCACCGCCACGCCCGCCAGCGGCCCGCCCAGCGCCGAAGCAATGGTCGGGGCGAGGGAGCCGAGCACGGATTTGATTTTGTCCAGTTTCGCCATAAGACCCTTTCAACACCAAGTCACCAAGTCACCAAGTCATCCAAGAAAAAGACTTCTTTGTGCCTTTGTGACTTGGTGGGAGAAGCATTGGTTTTTCCATTTGCCATGACCCATTCCCCATTCCGAAAGGGCGCATGGGAAATGTGAAATGGCAAACGGCTCCCATTCACTACAACTTCGTCGCTTGCTTCGTCAGGTCCTCGTACCGAGCCCTGTAAAAAGCGGCCCTCTCCTCAGCCGCCGCCTTCAGTTCCTTCGCTTCCTGCTCCGCGCGGGCGGCGAGCTTGCGGCCGTAGATGGCGCCAAGGACGAATCCGCAGATGACCGAGAACACGCCGATCAAAAACGTAGTCATGATTTCTGTCCTCCTGACTCTCCGATTTCTGGAGACTCCGATTTCTGGAGTCCGATGGTCCGATTCGCATCGGACCGTAGATCGGACCGATGGTCCGATTCGCATCGGACCGCAGATCGGACTTGGCTGCTGACTTCTGCCCGGGTGCTCGGAGCCTCGCCCCTGGCGAGCGCGGCGTACAGCGCCATTCGCCGCAGCCCGTTCTCGGCGTAATGCGGATCGTACGTGGCGCCATAGGGCTGCCCGGTGTTCCAGCAGCGAAACATTTCCTCGAACTCCCGGGTGGGATCGATCTCAAAGCGCGCGCAGAAGTCGGCCAGCAGCTCGAGGGCGACTTTGAAATGGGTGATG
Organism: Terriglobia bacterium; assembly: GCA_050013575.1. GTDB lineage: Bacteria > Acidobacteriota > Terriglobia > UBA7540 > UBA7540 > DASYXZ01. The sequence continues at coordinate 277,176 of JBEKEZ010000002.1, forward strand.
GGGTCGAGCAGAATCTTGGGATCCGGATTTGAAATCTGAAATTTCAAATTCGAAATTTCAGACGCCCTTCCTAAAACGTGATAACCCATGATCTGTGTGTAGCCCCAGGAGGTCGCCAGCTCGCGGAGACGTTCGTCCTCTAGGCTAGATAGCGAGCCTGCATGGCGGGACGCGAACAGTGGCGTCAGAATCTCGGCGTGAAAACTATCGGCCTTGGGATGAAGCACCCGGCCCAGCGAGGCGAGGAGGCGATCGGCCTTGATCGGTCCGTAGGCGGGCGACTGCCCGGCGATCACCGCCAGAAGGTGCCGGTAAACCGCCGGCTCGAAGCGCGCGGCGCTGTTGTTGCCGCCGCTCTCGTTGGCCGTGAGCGCGCCGAGAAACTCGGGCGGCACCGAAGAGTACCGGCAAACCGCAAGAATCGCCGCGTGGCAGCGCTCGAAGACCCTTGAGACTAACTTCCGCTCCGCCAGGGCGTGCCCCACTTGGCGGCCGGTCAGCGGCATCGCCGAACCGGGAGTAGGGGCAGAGGAATTATTCTTTGCTCGCGGAGTCAAGCATGGGGAGTCGGCCGTTGAGACTTGGCACCCTGCTCCTGATTCCCTGTTCCCTGTTCCCGCCTCTTTCGGCCCCGGCGACGTGCCTGGGCAAACCTCTCCGGGGTTCTTGGCGCCACCCTCCGGCAGCGCCGCTCTTGCTCCATTCATAAATACAGGATATTCCCCTGAAATGTAACTATGGTAACTTTTGAAACTATTGAAACTATTTTTTTTATGTGCGGCAAATAAAGGGCTTGCGCAGAAAAAAAATTTGCAGAAAAATCCCTTTTTGCAAAAAGTGTGGCATTTTGCCCCACCGATATGAAATTTCATAGATTTTGTAAACCCTTTAGATCCCTCAAAGCGAAATTTCGGAGGGTTGGGGCGGTCTACAGACAAAACTCTGCGCTAAAATGCTTCCGGTTATGCGCGCTGTGGTTCAACGAGTCAGTCGAGCGGAAGTTCGCGTGAACGGTGAGGTGGTGGGGCGAATTGGCCGGGGACTTTTGGTCCTGATGGGTATCGCCACCGAGGATACGCCCGAGTGCGGGAAGGCTCTGGCGGAGAAGATCGTCAACCTCCGCGTCATGGACAACGAGCAGGGCAGAATGGACCGCTCCATTCTCGAAACCGGAGGCGGCGTGTTGTGCGTCTCTCAGTTCACGCTCTATGGGGATTGCCGCAAGGGTCGTCGTCCGAGTTATACGCGCGCCGCATCACCCGGCGCCGCGCGCGCTCTTTACGAAGCGTTTCTCGAATCCATGAGCGAGTTGCTGCGCGGCTCCGATGTGAGCCTCAGCGCGGGCCTCTTCCAAGCCATGATGGAGGTGGAGTCGGTGAACGACGGCCCCGTCACGCTGCTGCTCGATTCGGAGAAGCTGTTTTGAAGCGCGCCGTTCCCGCCGCCGGCAGGTTGACGATCGCAGAACGGCTTCGAGCGTTGGGCTAGCCTAGAGGACGATTTCCATGCCTTCGAAAGCGGCGCGCGAGTTCGGGAAGCGGGCGCGCGCGATTTCCTGGAGGCGGTCGATCGCACGGTCGTCGTTGTCGGGATCGTGATGGAAGAGAATGAACTGCTTCACGCCCGCCTGGTTGCAGATGTCCACACCTTCTTCCCACGAGCTGTGGCCCCAGCCCTTTTTCTCATTGCCGAGTTGCTCCCTGCTGTACTGCGAGTCATAGACGAGGGCGTCCGCGCCGCGCGCCAGTTCGCGGAGCGCGCGGTCGAACTCTGGCGCGCCCGGCTCGTTGTCCGTCGCGTAGACGACGGCCTTGCCGCCGTTTTCGACGCGAAACGAAAGGCATCCCTGCGGATGATTGATGCGCTGCGCGATGATGGTGAAATCATCAAGCTGGAAAGGGCCCGGCTTGACTTCCGAAAACGTTCGCAGCGCGAGCATGGCGCTCATGTTGACGGGGAAGTAGGGATCGGTCATCTGTCCTTGCAGCGCTTCTTCGAGTGAGGCTCGCGGAAGATTGAAAGAGTGAAAATGAAACTGGTTGGTCTTTTGGTACAGGGGAACGAAAAACGGCAAGCCCTGAATATGGTCCCAGTGATAGTGACTCAGCAAGACGTGGGCGCGAATGGGGCGGTGGCCGAACTCCTTAGCCAGCGCCTTGCCCAGCATGCGCATGCCGCTGCCGCAATCGACGATGAGCAGGCTTCCGCGGTCCGACCGAAACTCGACGCACGGCGTGTTCCCGCCGTAGCGAAGGTTCTCCTGCTGTGGCGTGGGGGTGGAGCCGCGGACTCCCCAGAACTTGACGCGCATAAGAAGGCTCTTGATCCCGCCCGGCGGGATGCACGACGTAACTCAATCCTATACCAGAATCGCCTGCCCGAGCCAAGCAGAAAATTGCGACGCTGGTTTGCGACTGGCGTCCATCGCCTCCACCGGATGTGCCCAGCGCGCGAGAAGGAGGGTTCGCCCGCCGGCCACCTCATGGTCAGCCGCGGGCAGCGCGGCGAAAGAGCACCTGGATTCCCTCTCGCCACTGATCGTTCACTCCCACTTGGATAATCTCGATCGACGGATCCAAGTAGCGGATCACCTGGCCGGTGGTCGAATGAAATCGGAAGGCGGGGCACACCAGGTACAAGAGCGGCGGCGCTTTGCTCAGCTCGACGCCGTGAAAGTAGCCGTGCTCCCGAAACTGTTCGCGGTCCGCCAGCCATTTGACGCGCAGCCAGTAGTCCAGCCCCTGGATGGGCAAGTTGATTTCTTCTTCGAGCTTCAACTCGATGACCGCCAATTGCCCACGTCGCGTCACGCTCAGGATGTCGATCACGCCGCGATCGGCAGCGGAGAAGGCCGGCACCTGAGGATAAACGAAATCCGGCATCAGTTCCGGATCGATTCTAGTGATGTCGCGGAGCAGCAGGCTCTCCAGCCAGCGCTCGGACTGCAACCGATAAAACTCATGCGACGTGTTGCGGCTTCGAGCGGCGCGCAGCTCGAGAACGTCCTTCAAGAGCCGGCTAAAGTCTGAGCGATTGTCGTCTTCGAGCTTTTGATAGCTGCCCTCCAAACCGAAATAGATGCGCGGAGAAATCTGACCTTCGACGCGCGCCACTTCCAAACCACGTACTCGGAGCGAAGTCGAGTTCCCGGAGGGATCGGCCACCAGGTCCATCGCGTCCAGCGAGTCGCCCGCCCACTCGGCGAGCAGCGGCCAGTGCGTTTCGATCAGCAGCTCTCCCTGGCGGCGCGGCGCAAGACGAGTCTCGACGTTGCCGAAGTCTCTGAGGTCGACGGAACGGGGCTGCGCGTCACCGATCTTCCATTCCAGGATTTCCAATTGCGCCGCCCTGGCGTTCAAGCAAGCGGCGCGGTGCGCGATGAGCTGAACCGCCCCGGGAGGGAGGAACAACTTGAGACCGGGCACGGTGGCACGTTGCGACTGGCTGCGCAGCCAGTCAAGCCAGATCAAACCGTGGGCCAACACGCCGTCGGCTGCGGCGAGTGGTTCAGTCTCGCCGAGGCCAAGAAAGGCCCAACCGACGCGCCCCTGCCGGGCCAGTCCGCGCGTGTACCAGGTGGAGAACGAACGCTCACGGTCCGAGCGATTGCTGACATGCTCGAAGTGCCAGCCTGGATACTCGCGCCCGAGCATGGCGAGAAATTCTTTCCGAACGCGCGTCCGGCCGGCGGCGCGATCGCGGTCAGCACGCTTGGGCGCTTCGAGCTCGCGAAATTCGAGTGTGCCGGTTTCGCGCCCGCCCGGCTTGCGCACGAAGACGCCGATTCGCCCCCGGTCGCGATAGGCAATGGACTCCACCCGTCGCGCGATGGAGCGCGCTGCATTCCACGCCTCGAACAGCAGCTTGCCGAACTCCACCGTCAGCTTCCATCGCGCTGCTGTCAGATCGAACAGCTCGGCCTCGTCTTCTACCACGACGGGATGCGCCAGCGAACGAACGAAAGCTTCCAGCTCGCGCTGCATTTCGAGGAGGGAATTCGGATCGTGTGCGGCAGGCATCGGGGCTCGCCGGACATTATAGTCGCGACAAGCCCCGAATTGGGGCCGAAACTCGAAATTCGAAAACCGAAACCCGACTCATCTCACCAACCGAGTTTCGAGTTTCGAATCCCCAGTTTCGATTTTCCAGTTTCGAAGTCAGCAGGCTCCGAAGCACGCCATGGTGGCTTCGGAGAGTTCTCGAGAGAGGGTGATGCCTTCGGGGTCTTTGTCCCACACGGCCAGCAGCATCACTTTACCGGTAACGGGGGACAAGTGGATGTAGAAAACCTTCGAGCAGTTTTCCAGCTCGTAGAAGTTCTTGCGGTTCGGGTCGGGATTGGCCGGCGTGCCGGCCACCAACATGGTGCGCAGCTTTTCCACCGTCTCGGCGGAGTGATGTGTCACGTTATCGATTACCGGTTCCTTTTCCAATCGCAGCCTCATAAGGACCTCTCTTTATCCCCTTCCCCTTTTCTGTGATGTAATACGCGCTCCGTGCCCAATAAGTTTCAAAAATTTCCGGCCGTGCACCAGCGGGCCCTGTTTCAATCCCCTAACGCCCAACGCTTTCGAACGACCCGTTCTCGTTCTTGCTTTCTTAGACGATGAAGACTGGAAAGAGTTATGTTCCGCTCAAGATTTTTTTCGACGGCCTGAGGAATAAGCTGGAATTGAAAACGCCCCTCCGCATTGTCCAGGGGCGACTTTTGCTGGCGTGAAGGGATCCCGACCCACTTGTCACCCTGTCCCGCAACTGCGGGATCAGGGCAGGCTCTAAAGGACTGCGCTACCCTGTCACGGCATGACGCTCACGGTTATCGCAGACGGCATCGTCCCCGAGCGATAGACGCGTTGGGTGGCAATCTGAAAGTCGGACGGCTGGGCCTCATCGATTTTGACGAATTTCTGCGGGTTGCGGTCGATCAGGGGAAACCACGAGCTTTGCACCTGCACCATGATGCGGTGGCCGCGGCGGAACGTGCAGAAGACGTCAGGAATCTGGAACTCCACTTTATCCGGCTTGCCAGGCTCAAAGGGCACGGGCTGCTCAAAACTCTTCCTGAATTTGCCGCGAAAGGGCTCGCCGCGCACCAGTTGTTCGTACCCGCCCATGCGCACGCCGGTCGGATTCGGAGCGGGATCCGGGTAATTTCCGGGATAGACATCGATCAGCTTCACCACCCAGTCAGAGTCCGTGCCGCTGGTCGAGACGTAGAGCGAGGCGGTCAGTGGTCCGGCGAGGGTCAGGTCCGCGTCCAGCGGGTCAGTCTGATAGGTCAGCACGTCTGTGCGCCGCGCCGCGAAGCGCTGGTCGGCGGTCATGTACTCGTAGGTCATGGCGGTGCTGATCCAGGGAATGTGCGGAACCGGCTTGGACGGGTCGCTCCTGTATTCGTCGAACTCCTCGCCCGCAGCCGTGGGGCGTTCAGTCGAAAGCTCTCCTCCATTCCGAAAATAAAATGTTTTCTTTACCGCCTCTTGTGGAGGCCAACTTCTCAGCTTGTGCCACTCGTCGCGGCCCGTATCAAAGACGTATGCCCCCGCCAGCTTTTCCTCTCCTTGATCTTTCAGGAAGTGCTGGAAAAAAGGAAACTGGATGTGCTCGCGAAAATAATCGCCGGTCTTTTGATTGAACTTCACATCGCCAAGATGGTCAGCCGCGCCACCACTCCACTGGCCGTGCGACCAGGGCCCCTCGACCAGAATGTTTACTGTTCCCGGGCTTTGTCTGGCGATGGTTTCATAAGTGTGCAGCGGGCCGTAGATGTCTTCCGCGTCAAACAGGCCGCCCACCGTCATCATCGCCGCCTTGACGTTTTTCAAATAGGGCAGCGGGTCGCGAGATTTCCAAAAGTCAGAGTAAGTATCGTGGGAGACCAGATCGTTCCACCATTCGATCTGCCCCTTGAAAAAATTCCGGTTGGCGTTGCCCAGCGGCCCCATGCGCAGGAAAAAATCGTAGCCGTCCGGTGTGGCGTAGTTGAAACGCGGGCCAGCCACTTCGTTCTCCCCAGGCTGTCGGCGTCCAAAGCCGGAGAAGAAGCCGAAAGCATGGGCCAGATAAAGGCAGCCATTGTGCCGAAAATCGTCGCCAATGAACCATTCCGTGACCGGCGCCTGCGGCGAGACCGCCTTCAACGCCGGATGCCCGCTCAAGGCCGCCATCGTGGCGTAAAAGCCGGGGTACGAAATGCCGGAAACACCCACGCGGCCGTTGTGGTTCGGGACGGTTTTCAAAAGGAACTCAATAGTGTCATAGGTGTCGCTGGCTTCGTCCACCTGGCTTGGCCCAGTCTTGTTTGGAGTGAACGGTCGGACGTGTTCGAACTTGCCTTCCGATTTGCCGCGTCCGCGTACATCGCAGTAAGCGAAGATATAGCCGTCGCGCGCGAACTCCTCGGAGGGACCAAGAAATTCTCGATAGTTATCAATGCCATAAGGCGCCACGGTGTAAGGCGTGCGCATCATCCAGATTGGGTATTGCTTCGAGCTGTCCTTGGGCGCATAGACGGAAACAAACAGGCGAGTGCCGTCGCGCATGGGCGCCATGTATTCGTATTTCGTGTAATTCGCCCGGATGTAGTCTCGAAGTTCCTCGGCTTTGTGCTCCTGGTCGGATCCTTGAGGCGGAATCGCGACAGACGGCAACGCGATCGCGACCATGGCCAGCACGCCTAACGCTCTGCGCATTCTCATTATCTGGATGCCTCCATTTGATGAACAGTCTTGGCTGGATCTTGCTTTGGCTTTGAAAACGACGGGCATTCTACCACGCATTCGAGCGGTGAAAAGAGGGGTGGAAGGTCTCGGGCACGTTGCCCGAGACCCGTCGGGTGGATGCTTTCTGGACGTCGAGTATTCTCTACTAGGGCGGAAAGTGCATCAATCGGGCAATCACCCCAATCCAGCAACGGAAAAACCCCAATGGCGCCATCCTGCCGTGTCACCCTGTGTGACCTCGGAACCTGTCATCCTGAGCGACGCGAAGGTTCTGATTTATCTGTCCCAAATTGGAGAAGAACCAGATTCTTCGCTTCGCTCAGAATGACAAGCGTGCGCCGCAGAATGACATTCACCTTACTTCGGCCCTTAGACAACCGGAGGCGCCTCGCCCATCTCCAAGTCGATTTCGCCCACGCCGCCCTCGACCTCAATGTTGAGAGTAACCGGAGACTTGCCGTACGCCTCGTTGATGTAGGCATCGCCTTGTTTCTGAAAGCCGCGGGCGTTGATCGCGCCCAGGCCGCCGTGCGCGATCACGTGGACGCCTACGTCCGTTGGCAGGCGGACCGTCGCCTTGCCCACGCCGCCGTGAATTCGGGCCGAGAGATTGTTCTTCCAGTCGCCCGTCAGGTCCACCGTGGTCTCTCCCGCGCCGATGTCAACTCGCAATTCTCTCAGCGCCATGCCGCCAAGCGTCATCGTTGCCTTGCCGGCGCCCATATCCACCGCCAGGTCGATGGGAACCTTATTATTCAGGTGCAGGTCCCATTCGTTTCGGGTGTGACCGATCGTGTGGCCTGATTCCGGCTGTTCCACGTCCAGGTTGCCAACCTCTCCGCTCACCGTGTACTTCACATCGGGTTGCCAACGTGGCACGTTGTAAGTGAAGCTTGCCTCCAGCAGTTGTGATGCGCCGCCTGCCACCTTCAACTCCCCCGCTCTCATATTGAGATTCACGCGGACAGACTTGGCGGCCCCCAACGCCACCGTTTTCGATTCGGTCTGCACCTCGCGGGTCGACTCGCGGTCGCCATTAATCGTGCAGGCGCAAGTCAGAGCCAATGCGCACAATAGCGGGGTCAAACGCAGATTTGAGCTTGCTTTCATCGATTACCTCCCGCGACTTCTAGCGGTCAGCTATCAGCCTTCAGCTATCAGCGAGCCTCCGCCGGGATGGGGCGTTTGCTGACAACTGAGAGCTGACTGCTGATGGCTCATAATTGTTATTGCCCATGAACCCGGTAGCCGGCTTGCTTGATATCTTTGCGGAAATCGCCGGAATGAATCTCCACCAGTCGGCACATTTCATACAGGCGCGAGCGGAGCGTCACGCCGAACTGGTTGAGAGTCCTCTCAGTGTCAGGCACTGACTCGCCCGACGGCATGCGGATTTCCTCCCGTTCGCTTGATCCCGCTCTCCGCCCTTTGCCGGACGGTTCTGGGCTCTGCCGCGGCGCTTCACCGAAAGGCAGCGTGGTGGTGATCAGCGTCACCTTCTTCTTGTTGTACCGCGAATTGATGATGTGCCCTAAGGTCTCTTTCACCCAGTCGCTGGGGTTGGCGGAGGCCATTTCGTCCAGGAGCAGAACTTCCGCGTCGATGACGGGCGCGAGCACCTGAAACTCCGAGCTCTGTGAAACCGGATTGTAGCTATCCTGAATTTCCTTCAGCAGGTCGCGAAAGTCGTAGAACAGGCACTGGACGCCTTTGCGGATGATCAGCTCGCGTAGCACGGCGACCGCAAGGTGAGTTTTGCCCGCGCCCGTGGGCCCGACGAAGAGCAGCCCGAAGTCCACCGGATATTCTTTCACGAATCCCTCGGCGGCGAGCTTGGCGCGGATGAGGCTGGGATTTGCCACGCCGGACTCCACGTCTCTGCGAATGTTGAAATTTTCGAAAGCGCAATGTTCATAGCGGGGCGGAATGCGGGCCAAGTCGAGCAAGTGGTCGGCGTGCTCCGCGTCCTGACAGTTACAGGGCGCGACGCGGCGAACGCTCCCGCCTGTGCGGGACTCGACAGGTCTCCACCCCGTGCCTTCGCAGTACGGACAATCCTTCTTCGCCATGCGAGGAACCGTCTTGGATTTTAGACCACGATGGGCTGGAAACCAAGCGTTCCGGTTTTGAGGTGATACAATCTTATGCGGCGAACACGACGGGTAAGACTGAAGGTACTTCACATGGGACTCACACACGTAACTGTAGCTTTGAAAGGCTTGGGAAACTCCGACGGCACTTACGAGGCGGATTTCCTCGTGGACACGGGCGCGACGGATTGCCTGGCTCCGGCAGCCAAGCTCAGAGAGATTGGAGTCCAGCCCGCAGGAGCGATGGTCTACGAATTGGCCGACGGGACTAAACATGAGTACCCGTTTGGCCTGGTTCAGATTCGGTTCATGGGTGAACTAACGGCGGGCCGGGTGGTTTTCGGTCCCGACGACGCGGAGCCGGTGCTCGGGGTCACGGCTCTCGAATCAGTGGGCATTACGATCGATCCGGCTAATCGGGCGCTGAAGCGCCTGCCGGCCATTCCGATGAAGGGAATTTCCGGTGAGTCTTGAGCCGCGCATCAAGGATGTGCCGGTGACGACGCGGATGCTCGCCGTTGGCTTGGCTTGGTTGTGCATAATCGCGCAAGCGCATGCCCAGGACGCGCCGAAACGCACCGTCCATGTGTTCGTGGCTCTCGCAGACAACCAACACCAAGGGATCGTGCCTGTCCCGGCACGGCTGGGGAACGGCTCGGACCCCGTACACAATCTTTATTGGGGTGCTGGAGCAGGAGTGAAGACTTTCTTCCTTCACAGCGCCGAGTGGTCGTTGCTGGTTTGTGGGCAGGGCCCGAAGGTCGAGATTCTGGAACGCTGCGTGTTCAAACACCACAACGCGGAGGTTTACCTGATCGCCGACGCTTACCGGGGCGGTGCAATCCAGCAGGCGATCCTTGACTTTCTGGATTCGGCGGCGGGAGCCAATCCCGAGGCAATCACCGCGTTATCGCATCCACACCCATTCACGCTAACCGCGGGAGGCGGATCGAGTCTGGTCGCTTACGTCGGACACGATGGTCTGATGGATTTTCACCTGCCGCGCTTTTCGAGCAAGAAAAACGAAATTCATCGCGACGCAATCATCCTCGCGTGTGCCAGTAAACAGTATTTTGCCGAGGCGCTGAGCGTATCAGGCGCATTTCCTCTACTGTGGACAACTGGCCTGATGGCTCCTGAGGCCTACACGCTGAAGAGCGCGCTCGATGGCTGGATCAACCATGAAAGCAACGAACAGGTCCGAGAGCGCGCCGCCGTAACCTACGACAAGTATCAGAAATGTGGACTGCGTGGAGCGCGGCGGCTGTTCGCTACCGGCTGGTAGCTGGCTGCTTTCCTCAGGGCATCACTACCCGGCCATCGAACAACCTGAAGTGCCTTACGCCCTTCGTGTATATCTCCAAAACTGGTTCATCGGCTGGTCCGAGTGAGGTGGGGTGGGGCGATGCGGAGCAGCGAGGCCCGTCATTGCTCCCGTGCTTTCACGCCCTCGCTTCGTGCGCGGCTGCTTGGGCGGACCGGAGCCGAATTTTCACCTCCACGCGGGCTCCGAGCCGGTTGATAATCGTCATCAGCCGGTCGACGGTGAACCGCCCGAGGTTCGCGTTGCGGATACGTGAGAAATCCGCCGCCGCAATGCCTGTGCGATCATGTGCCTCACGCGCGGTCAGCTCATCCCGGTCGAGCGTTTTGATGATTTCGGCGGCCAGCATGGCCTTGAGCTGTTCCGCGTCCGCGTCCTTATAACCGAGGTCGCGGAAAACATTCCCGCTTCCTCGCGTCACTTTCAGCTTTTCGCTATTCATCGCAATAGCTCCTTCAATCTGCTCAAACGCTCTCTGATCAGGTCAGTCTCACGTTTGGGTGTCCTGATGCCCTGCGTAGATTTCTTCTGAAACGCGTGCAAGACCCAGATTTCCTCGCCCAACTGCACCGTGTAGACCACGCGGAACGCATCGCCGCGAAAGGGCAACGCAATCTCAAACACGCCAGAGCCAAGACCGTGCATTGGCTTCGCGAGGTCGGCCTTCTCGCCCTCCGCGGCGATGGTCAGTGCGGTCAGACAGATCGATCTTGCCCCTTCCGGGAACGACTCGAATTCCCTAAGCGCCGCTCTAATCCACGAAATGGGCCGAGTTGTGCGCGTCATCTGCTGTCCGCTAGCTCGTACCACTCATCAGAGATGATGTCATATTTGACAACGCTCGTCAACGTCGTATTGGGTCATCATCGGGTGGTCCGAGTGAGGTGAGGCGGGGCGATGCGGACCAGCGCGTTTTGGATTCGCTCTTGGGCTTCGGCGCTGCGGCCGAGCATTTCGCTGCGCACCATCTCGACGAAGGCCTGCATCTCGCGCTCCATTTCGTCCATTCTCTCCCGCATGTTGAGCACGATTTCCACGCCCGCCAGATTCACGCCCAGGTCGCGCGTGAGATTCAAAATGGTCTCGAGGCGCGCCAGATCTTCCTCGGTGTAAAGCCGCGTGTTGCCTTCGCTGCGGGAGGGCTTGAGCAAGCCCTCACGTTCGTAGAGCCGAAGCGTCTGCGGATGAACGTTGTACATCTCCGCCACGGCGCTGATCATGTAGCCGGCCCTTCCGCCTTTTTTTCGCAATTTCGGTGGCATGGGCTTCAGAAATTATGAATTATAAATTATGAATTATGAAAAGCTGACCCCTCCATTCGGCTTTTATAATTCATAATTTATAATTCATAATTTGTACCTTCCCTTCTCCCTCAACTGCGAGCGCGGATCCTCCGGGTTGAGCCGCGCCAATTCGCGCAGGATTTCTTTCGTGCGTTCATCGGCGACTTTGGGGACCACCACCTGCACTTCCACAAACTCGTCACCGCGCACGTTGCCGCGCAGCGAGGGCGCGCCCTTTTCGCGCAGGCGCAGTTTCTGGCCGCTCTGAGTTCCGGGCGGAATCTTGATGGTGCTGGGGCCGTCGATGGTCGGTACTTCGACCTTCGCGCCCAGCGCCGCTTCGGTGATGGTGACCGGAACTTTGACGTAGATGTTGTCGCCTTTGCGCTCGAACACGGGGTGCGGCTCGACCTCGGTGATGATGTAGAGATCACCCGCGCTTCCGCCCTTCACGCCGCTGTTGCCTTTGCCCGGCACGCGGACGCGCGAGCCTGTGTCCACGCCGGGCGGGATGCGGACATCAAATGTCTCCGGCCTGCGTACCGTGCCGCTGCCGTTGCAAGTGGGGCACGGCTGCTTGCGCTTGCCCGAACCGCCGCAATCCGGACACGGCCCGGAGAAACGCATGGTTCCGTATTGACGGTTGCTTTTTCCCGTCCCGCCGCACGCCGAACACATGACCGTCTTGCCACTGGCCGAACCGGTCCCGTGGCATGTGGCGCACGTCTCATTGCGGGCGGCGTTGAAGCGCACTTGGGTTCCGCGGATGGCGTCCCAGAAGCCTAAGTGCATGTGATGCTCGATGTCGCTGCCCTTTTCCGGCTCTTCGCGCCCGCGTGCTCCGCCTCCGACGCGCGAGAAGATCTGCGAGAAGACGTCGCGAAAGGAGCCGCCTTCACCTCGCGGTTCCTCTACGCCGCCACTGTTCGAGAAATCGAAGCCTGAGAAGTCAAAGCCCTCTGGGCCGCCGCCTGGGGGCGGTGCGCCATAGGTGCCGGTGGGGCCGTAGCCGCCGGGTGGAATGTTGTCAGAATAGAAGCCGTACTGGTCGTAAACCTTGCGCTTCTTTTCGTCGCTCAAGATTTCGTAGGCTGCGGAAATCTCTTTGAACTTTTCTTCCGCAGCCTTGTTGCCAGGATTGACGTCAGGATGGTATTTCCGCGCCAAGCGTCGATACACTTTGCGGATCTGCTCCGGCTTGGCGTTGCGATCAACGCCGAGCGCGCCGTAATAGTCTTTTTGCGTTCCGACCGCCATAAAAGTTTAGTGGCGAGTGGCTAGGGGCAAGTGGCACGAGCCCGCACGCCTTCAGTCATCACCTATATCAGGTGCCAGCGATCTTGTAAGATGTTTGCTGAAAGCTGACGGCTGACTGCTGATAGCTCTTGCTCGCCACATGCCACTTGCCCCTTGCCACTGGTTGTCAATTCCTGCTCATCTGCGCGATAAAACCCAGATGGTCCGGGCAGCGCGAGGCCATCCAGGCTTCGAGGTGCGCGTGTATTTCTTTGGCAGCGGGCGAGTTGAGCATCGAGTAGTCATCAGCCACCTCGAGAAAATGCCGCCGACGGCAGAGCGGGCACACGACCCCGATCTGTGCATGGTGTATCTGAAATTCCGACTCGTTGACTCTCTTCGCTTGTGTCTCCACGCCGCCCTTCTCCCTAGTTGGTTGATTCTGAACTACCGAGATTCTTCGCGCAGTTTACCCTGAGCAGACAGAGCGCGATTCCTCACGACGTTCACCCTGAGCCTCAGAGCGAGATTCCTCGCTTCACTCGGAATGACTGGCGAACCGGCTCGGAATGACAGCGAGGGGCTCAGGATGACACGGTCGGAGCGTTTTTTCGTCAGCGTATTACCCTTCACCCTTTACCCTTTCTTCTTCTCGTCGTCCACCACTTCCGCGTCGATCACTTCACCTTCGCTCTTCTGCTTGCCGTTCCCGCCTTGGGCCGCCCCACTCGGTCCGGCTGCGCCGCCTGCCCGGGCTTCGGAAGACGCGCCCGGCGCCGCCTGTCTATACATGGCCTCGGCGAGCTTGTGCGACGCCTGCGTGAGCCGATCCACCGCCGCCGTAATCTGTGAGGTGTCGTTGGACTGAATGGCCTTCTTGGCATCTTCGATGGCTGCTTCGATGTTTTTGGCGTCGCTCTCGGCGACTTTGTCGCGATGCTCCTTCAGCAGCTTCTCCGTGGAGTACACCATAGCGTCCGCGCGATTCTTGACTTCAACCTCTTCCTTGATGCGACGATCCTCCTCGGAGTGGAGCTCGCCTTCCTTGGTCATCTTCTCGACTTCTTCTTTGGAGAGCCCGCTTGAGGAAGTAATGGTGATTTTCTGCTCGTTGCTTGTGGCTTTATCCTTCGCCGAAACGTTCAGGATGCCGTTGGCATCGATGTCAAACGTGACCTCGATCTGGGGCAAACCACGTGGCGCCATCGGGATGCCGATCAGATGGAACTTGCCCAGCGTGCGGTTGTCCTTGGCCATCGGCCGCTCGCCTTGGAGAACGTGGATCTCCACCGAAGTCTGGTTGTCCGCCGCGGTCGAAAAGACCTCGCTCTTCCGCGTCGGGATGGTGGTATTCCGGTTGATCAGCGGAGTCATCACGCCACCCAGCGTTTCGACGCCCAGGGTGAGTGGCGTAACGTCCAACAGTAGCAGGTCCTTCACCTCGCCGCCCAAGACGCCCGCCTGCACGGCAGCTCCTACCGCCACCACTTCGTCCGGGTTCACACCCTTGTGAGGTTCCTTGCCGCCGAAGAGATTCCGCACGATGTCCTGAACTCGCGGAATGCGCGTCGAACCGCCCACCAGAACCACTTCGTCAATCTTTTCCGGTCCGATGCCGGCGTCCGTCAGCGCCTGCTTCACCGGCCCGACCGAGCGCTGGAAAATGTCTTCGCACATCTGCTCGAATCGCGCCCGGGTCAGCTTCATCGCCAGGTGCTTAGGGCCGGAAGCGTCGGCCGTAACGAAGGGCAAATTGATCTCGCTTTCGAGCACGGTGGAAAGCTCCATCTTGGCCTTTTCCGCCGCCTCCTTGAGCCGCTGCAAAGCCATGCGGTCTTTCGAGAGATCGATGCCCTGGTCCTTCTTGAATTCTTCCACAATCCAGTCCATCACACGCTTGTCGATATCGTCACCGCCCAGGTGCGTGTCGCCATTGGTGGACTTCACTTCAACCACGCCTTCGCCTACCTCGAGAATGGAGATGTCAAATGTTCCGCCGCCGAAGTCGTAGACGGCGATCGTCTCGTCTTTCTTCTTGTCCAAGCCGTAGGCCAGCGCGGCCGCCGTCGGCTCATTCACAATGCGCAGCACTTCGAGGCCCGCGATCTTGCCCGCGTCCTTCGTGGCTTGGCGTTGGCTGTCGTTAAAATAGGCGGGGACAGTGATGACGGCTTGCGTTACTTTCTCGCCCAAATACTGCTCCGCGGCGTCCTTCATCTTTTGCAGAATTATCGCCGAGATCTCGGGCGGCGAATACTCCTTCGCTTGTGCCACAACCCGCACGTCAGCGTTGGGGCCGGCAACCACCCTGAAAGGCACGGTCTTGATTTCGCTCCCAACCTCGTTGAAGCGGCGGCCCATGAAGCGCTTGATCGAATAGACTGTGTTCTCCGGATTGGTGATCGCCTGACGCTTGGCAACTTGCCCTACCAGCCGCTCGCCCGCCTTGGTGAAAGCCACAACGGACGGAGTCGTTCGCCCGCCTTCCGGGTTGGCAATGACGGTGGGATCGCGGCCCTCCATCACCGCAACAACCGAATTGGTAGTGCCAAGGTCAATTCCTATGATTTTCCCCATCTGGGTTTTTCCTCCCTGCTAATCTGAGATATCGTGCTGAGCCCTGTTTAAGCCTATCACCTTAGATGCATTGGCTTAGTGCGGCGTTATAATAAATCTTGAGCACCGGCCTGTCAAGTCAAATCTGTATGCCGATGAAAACAAAGGCAGTCAGTCGCGAGTTGCCAGTTTTCAGTGGTCCCCGCAAACGTCGCGGGCGTGCAACGGATAGCCAGCCACGGACGACTGAGGAGCACTTGATTTCAAAAGCCAGGGACAAGGGACACAGGACGAATGACAGAAATATGGGTTATTCTGTCCACGGGAGGTTTTGTATGCCAGCGAAAAAATCTGCACAGGGCAACGCGTATACCTCTGAACACGCCCGTTCGGGAGTCAAGCACGATTTTCCCACCATCGATACTTGGCCCAACCAATATCGAGGTTACGAGATCACGATCACCATCCCGGAATACACGTCCATTTGTCCTAAGACGGGCTTGCCGGATTTCGGAACGATTTCGATCCACTATCTCCCCGCCAAACGGTGCATCGAGTTGAAGTCGCTGAAGTACTACATTCTCGGCTACCGGAATCTGGGTATTTTTTATGAGAATGCGGTCAACCGCATCCTTGACGATGTTGTGCGGGCGTGCCAACCTAAATGGGCCGTGGTGCGCGGCGAATTCACAACGCGCGGCGGAATGCACTCGACCATTGGGGCTCGTTACCCGCGCCCTAAGCAAAGCTAGAAGGGAGAAGCTGGAAGCTGGAATGCCGGAAACCGGCAATGCACCTCTGACGTTTTGAAGCTTAACGGCAGAGGTTGTTTGTGGCTTCTCGGTTCTGCTTCTCTCCAGGAGGCAAGGATCAATGAGACCGATCTGCTTGTTGCTCTGCGCTGCATTTCTGCTGGCGAATTCGGCCCCGGCGCAGAAAACCAAAAGCCGCGCCGCCGCGATCAACCAAGACTACGTTTTGGCTCTGTCGGCCGCCAATCAGTTCCTCTACGCTTGGGCGACAAGAAATCAGTACGATGGCTTGGCGCTGCTTTCGCCCAAACTGAAGAACAAATACCCAGAGGAGTATCTGCGCTCTTACATTTCCGGAGTCGAGAATCCGCATCATCAAGCCTTCGAGATTGGCAGAGGCAAGCGACTTGCCTCGGGAGGATTCTCTTTCCCAGTGGCAATGTACGAGCACTACACCGGGCAGAAGGAACCCGACCAGCATCCCAAGCCGCTCGCCATCGTGTTGATTCAGTCGGGTCCAGAGAGCTGGCTCGTCGACGAACTGCCTGGGTTCGTGGGCGCTGAGTCAAAAGAACAGTAGGCGCTCACAGGCTTTGCCGAGCTGCCCTC
This sequence comes from Terriglobia bacterium, assembly GCA_050013575.1. Taxonomy (GTDB): domain Bacteria; phylum Acidobacteriota; class Terriglobia; order UBA7540; family UBA7540; genus DASYXZ01. The sequence continues at coordinate 293,748 of JBEKEZ010000002.1, forward strand.
CGTCCAATGGTATAATTTCTGGGTGAAGAGCGAGACCGGTTTCCGGCTCGGGTTCGTTACCATCCCCCGACGGCGCCAAGCATGAAATCCTTGGAAGAGTATCTTGCGCTTGCGGCACAGCATCATGGCCACCTTTGTCCTGGCCAGGTGCTGGGCGTGCGCATGGCGATGCGGGGCTTGAAAGAGCTGGGCATCGAGGATCCGGGGGAGCACCGCAAACGGCTGATCACTTTTGTCGAGATCGATCGCTGCGCCGCGGACGCCATCAGCGTGGTGACAGGGTGCCGGCTAGGCAATCGGGCGCTGAAATTCGTGGATTACGGCAAACTCGCGGCCACATTTGTGGACCTCGCCAGCGAGCGCGCGGTGCGCATCGTGGCGCGCGATGATTCGCGCCTCAAAGCCAAAGCCATGTTTCCGGAGCTTTCCGATTCTCGCCGCCAGCAGCTCGAAGCCTACAGGGTGATGGACGATGCCGAACTGTTTGCGATCGCGCCGGTAAAGATAAAACTGAATCCGCAGGACCTGCCCGGCCGTCCGCGCTCGCGCGTGGCCTGCGAGCAATGCGGTGAAGACATCAATGACGGTCGCGAACGGCGACTGGATGGCCGCGTCCTGTGCCGGTCTTGCGCGGGCGAGAGGTACTACGAAAAGGATGAAGTGTGAAGTCTGAAGGATGATGACGCGAGAGAAAATCCGATTTTTGTTTCACACTTCATCCTTCACACTTCACCCTTAACTCTCGGGATTGCCCTTGATAATGTCTGAGTCACCCAACGTCACACCGAACGCCAGGACCGGCTATCTGATTCATCGCCCCTTTCGCCCTTGGGCCACCTACGTCCTTCTGGGACTGAACTCCGCTTTCTTCATTTTGATGGCAATCGTCGACGCGTCTTCGCATCCGCCCTTGCGCGACTGGGCGATGAGGACGTTCACGGGCCTTTACTCCAACGCCGACTCCTTCCTGCGATTCGGGGCCTCCTTTGGGCCGTACACTCGCCGGGGGGAGTATTGGCGCCTGGTCATGCCGATGTTCATCCACGTGGGCATGATTCACCTGCTTCTCAACAACTACGCGTTGTACGTCCTCGGCCTTTTTGTCGAGCGCGTGTATGGCTACGCCCGATTCGCATGCCTTTATGTGGCCGCGGGAGTGGGCAGCGCGATTGTTTCGATGAGCCTTTCCTCTAATCCTTCCGCGGGAGCTTCGGGCGCCATCTTCGGCCTCGCCGGCGTCATGTTGGTGGCAGGTTACCAGCACCGCGAATCCATTCCCCGACATTGGGCCAGAGTCTTCGGCAAAGGTATTCTCCCGGTCATCCTGTTGAATCTGGCTTTGGGATTCGCGCTCCACAAATGGGTTGACAACTGGGCGCATCTGGGCGGATTGGCGAGCGGTATCGTTCTGGGGTTCTTGATTCCTCCCATCTCGCGCGAACTCTTTCCCGCACCGAGTGCGGAAAGGCCGTCGTGGGTGCTCGCCATTCCGGTGACTATCGTGGTGCTGGCAATGGCGGCGACAGTTCGAGACTATCGCACGAATTCAGAGGTGAGCCGGTTGCTTGCGGACGGTGAGCACTTTCGCGCCGCGCATCGCGACGACTGGGCTCTCCTGCGCTTTCAAGCAGCGGCAGTACGCGCTCCGCGTGACGAGCGCCCACACGAGGCACTGGGACTTCTACACCTCAGCGAAAAGCGTTGGGCGGATGCGGTTCGAGAATACAAAGAAGCGCTGCGCCTTAATTCGCTTTCGGACGTGGCACGGTTCGGCCTTGCAAAGGCTTATCGGGAGCTGGGCGATGAGTCCAAGGCTCAAGAGAATCTCAAAGCCGTTCTGAAGAATGTGCCCAGCGACGACGCCGACGCGCAATATGTACTTGCTTCGCTATTCTACCAACAGCAGTTCTTCGCGGAAGCCATCGACCACTACCAGCAGGCCTTGCGCCTGAAGGCGGAAATGGCCGAAGCTCACAACGACATCGCCTGGCTCTATGCCACGTGCGAAGATCCGAAATTCCTCAACCCACGGGCCGCGCTCGAGCACGCGCGCCGCGCCGTCGATCTGACACACTGGCAGCAGGCGGGCTTCATTGACACGTTGGCGGAAGCTTTGTATGCGAATAAGAATTTTGCCGAAGCCGTAAAGGTCCAGACGCGCGCCCTCCAGCTCGATCCTCGAAATCCCGAACTGCTAGAACACTTCGCCCGCTACCAAAAGGCGGTGGCGGCAAGCCCATCGAAAGGGTCGTCCTGAGCTAGGAATTGGAGATGAGGAAAAGCCCCTCTCTAATTACTGACGGCAAGCCCCAAACTCGTCGAGCTTTGAATCCCTAATTTCCAGCGTTGAACTTCGAGCCCTCCCCCTCCCCGCCGAACCGCCAACCAGCAGCCGAAAATCGTAGCCCTGCCGCAGACTTGAGTGCCGCGACCGCTCCCTCAATTCATTCACTCGTACCTCAAGGCGATCATCGGTTCCACCTCGGTGGCGCGGCGGGCGGGGATATAGCTGGCAAGAAACGCCACGCTGGCGAGTGCGAGCGAAACTGCCACCAAAGTTGGAGGATCCGTCGGACGAACACCGTAGAGCAAGCTGGACAGCAGCCGCATGAGCCCGAGGGCGGCGACAATACCGGCTGCCATTCCGGCCACCGCTACGGTCATGCCTTCGCGCACCACGAGTTTCAAAACGTCGCCGCGGGTGGCGCCCAGGGCCATGCGCACTCCAAGCTCATGCGTACGGCGAGTGACCGAATAGGACATCACGCCATAAATGCCCACCGAGGCCAGCACGAGCGCCGTGGAGGCAAAGATGATGAGCAGGAGCATGGTGAAGCGGCGCTCCTCGAGCTTCATGGAGATGATCTCCTCCATAGTCTGGACACCGAACATGGGTTGATCGTTGGTGGGGCCAGCCACCTGGCCGCGAACGGCGGCAACCGCGCCCAAAGGATCGGCCGCGGTGCGCGCCAGCAGGTTCGCGCCCACCACAATTTCCGGCATAAATTTGTCCGGCACCTGGAAGAACGGGAAGTACATCTCATCGCGGATTTTGGCGGTATCGTCGGAATCCAGGCCCCAGTGTTTCACGTGCCCGACCACGCCCACAATCTGTGCCGGGCCGATCACCATCATGTTGATTTCCTGACCAACCGGATCCTGCCCGGGGAACATGTGCTTCGCCATCACGTCATCAATCACCACCACCGGCGGCGACGAGATGGTGTCGCGCTCGTTGAAGAAGCGGCCGCGAAGCAGGGGAATGTTCATGGCGCGCAGGTAGTCCGGCGTTGGAATGTAAAACAGGACCTCAGATAACTGGTCCGAGGCCGGTTGCGGCCGGTGGCCCAGCCAAATTCCAATTTCGCTATCGCTGGGGCTGAGAGGAATAAGGCTGGTGAGGGCAGCGGCCTGGATGCCCGGCACGTGGGCCACCCGGTCCAGCATTTGCTGATAAGCAACGCGGATGCTCGTGGCCTGCGCCGCCTGTAGGGACTGAGTCGCCGCTGCCGCTGCCTGGCCTGGCTGGGGTGCTCCAACGGTGGGCGAGAGAGCCACCTGTGCGGTGAGAAGATGGTGGGTATCAAAGCCCGGGTCGACTCGCCACAGCCGCCAGATGCTCTGAATCATTAATCCGGCGCCCGCCAGCAACACCACGGCCAAGCCAATTTCCAGAGCCACGAAGACTCCCTCGGTGCGATGCCGTCCTCCGCCGCTTCCTCGTGCGCCTTCCTTCAGCGACTCCTGCGGATTCACGTTCGAGCTGTGGAATGCCGGCGCCAGGCCGAAGAGCACACCAGTGAGTACGGAAACGGCAAGCGTAAAGAGCAAGACATAAGGATCCATCGCCACCGCTTGCGTTCGCGGCACCGCGTCAGGGAAGGCGGAGAGCACCAGCCGCGTTCCCCAAAAGGCAAACAGCAGTCCCAGCGCTCCGCCGCCTCCTGCCAGAAGAACACTTTCCGTCAGAAGCTGGCGGACCACACGCCTGCGGTTCGCGCCCAGCGCCACCCGGATGGCAAACTCGCGGCGCCGCCCCGTGGACTGGGCGAGCAGCAGATTGGCCACGTTGGCGCAAGCAATAATCAGCACGAATCCGACCGCACCCAGCATCAGCAGCAAGGTGCGCCGGCCGTTGGCCACCGTGTCCTCTTTCATTGGGACCAGGGTCACTCCGCGCCCGGCATTCGTTTTCGGATATTGCTTGCTCAACTGCTGTGCGATCGAATCAATGTCAGCCAGCGCCGCGGCGATCGTTACGCCAGCCTTCAGCCGAGCCATGCCCTGAAGCCCCGGGTGGTTTTGGCGATCATTCAGCTCGAGCGGGTCCCATTGGCCAAGTGGGGCATACAGCTCCGCTGATTCGCGGAATCGGAAGTCGCGCGGAAGCACTCCGATGATCGTGTAGCTCCGCGCATTCAAGGTGAGGGGCTTGCCCAAAACATCGGGCGACGCTCCGAAACGACTTTGCCACAGGCCATAGCTGAGCATCACCACGCCACTCGCGCCCTGGCGGTCCTCCTCGGGCAGAAAGCTGCGGCCCAGCATCGGGTTGACGCCAAGAATGGGGAAAAGGCTTGCCGACACCCACTCGCCGTTGAGGTGCTCGGGTTGGCCGGACCCGGTCAGAATGAAGTCATCGCCTCTGAAAGCAGCGATGTCCGTGAAGGAGTGGTTTTCTCTGCGCCAATCCATGAAGTTCGGATACGCCAGCGAGCCGTGACTGAACTCCTGCGTACTCTCATAGACCGCCATCAGGCGGTTCGGCTCGGGATAGGGCAGCGGCCGCAGCAGGACTCCGTTTACAACGCTAAAGATGGCCGTGTTGGCCCCAATACCGAGCGCCAATGCGAGCCCGGCGATGAGAGTGAAGCCGGGACTCTTGCGAAACAGCCGCAAACTGTAGCGGAAGTCTTCCCAGAGCGTTTGCATAAACACGTCATCTTCTCCCTTCGCCTCGGTGCCATGTGCCTCTGCTGTCAACTACGTATAGCGCGCCCCCTATGTTCCACGGGATCGGCTCGAGTCTCGCGGGTGGGGAATCAATCAACCTCGCCGCGGCGTTGCCAGGAGCTGCGTGCCTATGCTAGGGTTCACCCACATCCACCCGAATCGAAGCTGAGCGCAGCAGAAAGTCAGGAGTGGCATGAAAATGCAGAGCAAATCAGCCACCCTGCGGCGTCGGGCTACGTCCAATGCCGCAAGAACGCCCATATCCTCGAAGCACGAAACCAGTTCGATCGACCGAGACGCAGCGGGAGTCACTTCGATTAACAGGAGGCGCGGCCACCGGCACGCCATTGGTGGCTTGTGGTGGCAGGTTGCGGTGATCTCAGTGCTCTTCGCGATGCCCGTCGCCGGTCAAGACGCAGTGACACAGATTCAAGCGGAGATCGATCGTCTTCAGCAGTTTTTGAAGGCCGGAGTAGTTCAGCCTCCTGGCTTTCCCGACGTCAATTCCATGGTCGGCGATCCGCTCAAGGCGGCGGCCGCCTCGCTCCGCGCTGGACGGCTCTATATGAGTCTTGAGTATTTGGATCAGGCAACCGATCTGCTCCACGGCGTCCAGACTGTGGCAGACAAGGCCGAGGCAGTGAAAAGCGGGCTGCCAGCGTTTGAGTCTGAATGGGGGAAAACGAGCCTGGAACTCACCGCCCTGGAACCGAAGGTCCGCGAGAAGAACTGGGAGGAGGTGCGGGCTGCCATCCGCGCGCTAGCCGAGGCGGCGCAGGGCAAGGCCATACCGCTTCTCGACGGAGGCCGTGGGTTTGCCACTGCCATCCAGCCTAGAGACGGCCTGTTCTATGTCGGTCAAGCGCAGGGTGAGGCTGCATTTGCGCGGTTCTGCGCGGCTTTGAATCTTCCTCGAAACACAGCGCCGCTGGCGCTACGCTCGATGTTGCCGGAGCTCACCAGGCTTCAGGAAAAGACGAACGCCGCCTTTCAGCCGCCGCGTTCCGTCGAGCTCCATCCCCGGTTCATCGCCCTGAACTCGACCCTCAAGCTGGCGGAAGAACTCGATGCGGCGAGATTCTATGCTGGAGCCTTCTACCAGTACCTGGAGGCGGTGCGGCACTATGGCCTGCTCGATGCGCCGCCGCTGAATGCCGCCCAGCAAGCTGAGTTGACACAAGCCATCGCAGCCATGCGCAAGAAACTGGAGGCGTCCCGCCGCGACGACTCCATTGCCCAACTCTTTCTTGAGCGCGCCGAATCGCAGCTTGCTCACGCGGACGGCTCCGCGCCCAGCCAGGACGAATGGCGCAGCGCCAAGGTTATCGTGGATCAGGTGCTGCCTGCATATTTCGCCGCGCTAACGGCGCCGTCTCCGGTTGAGCGACCCTCCGGCAAGCGCATCGAGATCACGCTGGTGCGCTGGCCTTACACTTGAAACCTCTCCGACCCAGCAAGTTTGCTGGTGCAGAAAGTCGCAGCCAGGTTTCCCGGCTCCGTGACCTTTGTGAGTGAGAACTTTGGTGCCTCCAAGCTCGCCGACAGGTTTGGTGTGAAGGGCTATCCCGCCGTGTTTGTGGATGACGTGCTGGTGGCCGCTCCGAGGGACTTCGGCTATTTCAGAGAAGTGGAAGGCACTGGCCGTTACGCTCCCTGGCGCAGTGCCGCGAGTCAGGCCAAATTCGAGGCCGATCTCAATCATATGATCGAGCTCATCCTGGCCGGCAGGAAAGACATGGTGAAGCTTGAACGCGCGCCGACCAGCGGCGCTTCCGGTGAGATCGCCGTCCTGCCCAAGTTCGCCCTGGCGGATCTCTCGGGGCGTCCGATTACCGCCGACCAACTTTCCGGACGCGTGGTGATGGTGGAGTTTTGGGCTACCTGGTGTCCGCCCTGCCGTTCCACGCTCCAGTGGCTGGGCGAGCTGAAACAGAAGTACGGTGACAAGATTGCGATTCTGGCGCTGGCCGTGGAATCGCCGGAAGACAAGATACGCTCCGCCGCCGGCTCGCTCAGCCCGGACCTGCGCTGGGCCATCACCGATGACTCAACAGCTCAAGCCTTCGGCAATATTACCGCCGTTCCCACCATGTTCCTGTTTGACCGCTCGGGAAAGACAGCGCGCGTGTTCTACGGCGCGCCGCCGGGCCTGCACGAGGAGGCGGGCAAGATTCTAGACGCGTTAGTCCAGAAGTAACGCCTGCTTTCATTCGCTTCTCTGGAGTTCACTCTGGGTGGCCTCGCTGTGCGTCTCGCAGGCCCCTCAGCGGAGGTCGGAGAATACCAGTCGGACTAGATGACCGCTTATGGCTGGCGGCTCATCACTGACAGCCTTTAATTTCGATTTTCCAGTTTCGAGTTTCCAGGTTCTGGTGGGCCTGGGTAGAGTTGAACTACCGACCTTCCCGATCTGATCGGGACGCTCTAGCCAGTGATTCGATGAAGAGTCGGCTTTTCATGCGCTTGATTTGACGTTCCCTCTGCGCGGCTTCCCTTCGCGTCTGGTAAGCCTCACTGTAAAATAACCTCCACGGGCCACGGTTTTTAATCGAAGGCGTGCGATTGTTATTGTGTTCAAAAATGCGCTTTGTCAGGTTTTCGGTGTGGCCGATGTAGAAGCGCCCCGTGGCATCACTTTGTAAAATGTAAGTCTGAAAGGGCATTCAGAAAACCCTGGTGGGCCTGGGTAGAGTTGAACTACCGACCTCACCCTTATCAGGGGTGCGCTCTAGCCACCTGAGCTACAGGCCCAATCGTCCACCGGAGGCACCGCCGCGCAGCTTTGCGGGGGTATGAAACCATAGCCTGCCGGGATTCATCCTAGTATAGGCAGAGTCGTCTTCGGGTGCAAGTCTAATTCGCAGGGCCGCGCAACGGGTCAGTCTGAGCTTGTGGCGGCGAGTTGCGGGGACCCCAGGTTGTGCTTTGGGGCTCGCCACGTGGCGGCGTAAAGCCGCCTCTACATGAAGCTGATCGATTACCCATCGCCGGTCGGGATAGCCCTTTTGCCGCTTCTGTGATATAAAAGAAAAGTAACGCACGCGCGAGGTTGACCGCTGTCGAGCTCCGCCCCAGACGTACTCAGTAAGGCGCAACTCTTAGAAAGTAATTTGCAACTCCGAGCATCAAGGATGTCCGAGATCCAAAAAGAAGTACTGTCGAACGGCCTCACCATCATCACCGAGCCCATGCCGGCGGTGCGGTCCGTTTCACTCGGCATCTGGTTGCGGACGGGTTCGCGACACGAGCGCGAACCGGAGAATGGTATCTCTCACTTTCTGGAGCACATGGTTTTCAAGGGGACGAAGAACCGGAGCGCCGAGGAAATCGCCCGCTCGGCCGATTCCATTGGAGGCCACCTCGATGCCTTCACCACGAAGGAGACCACGGGTTTTTCCATCAAGGTCTTGGACGAGCATCTGCCCAGGGCCATGAACATTTTGGCCGACCTGGTGAAGAACCCGCTGTTACGCCCGGAGGACATTGCGAAAGAAAGCCAGGTGATTCAGGAAGAGATCAAGATGGTGGAGGACACGCCCGACGATCTCGTCCACGAGATTTTCACCCAGCGTTACTGGAGCGGCCACGCGCTGGGACGGCCGATCTTGGGAACCCGGCGCACGGTGGGCAGTTTCAATCGCCGCCGATTAGTGGCCTATTTCCGGCGCCATTACACCCCGAACATGATGCTCATCACGGCGGCCGGAAACCTGGAGCACCGGCGACTGGTCGACCTGGTCCTTCAGGAACTTGGGGATGCCCCTTCCGGACCCTTGCTGGACGAAGGGCCGGCGCCGGTCGCCCATCCGCACATCGAGTTGCGGCACAAAAAGAATCTCGAACAAGCGCACATTTGTCTCGGCACGCCCGCCTATCATCAGGGGCACGAGAAGCGGTACGCGGCCTACATCCTGAATACCGTTCTGGGCGGAGGAATGAGCTCGCGCCTGTTCCAGAATATTCGCGAGAAACGCGGCCTCGCCTACGCCGTGTTTTCGGGGCTGTCGGCTTTTCGCGACGCGGGTTGTTTCAGCATTTACGCCGGCACAACAGCCGGAAACACGCGTCAGGTAATCGACCTGACTCTGGAGGAGTTGCACCGCCTGAAGTCCGACCTGTTGGGCGACGAGGAATTACAGCGCGCGAAGGACTACTTGAAGGGGAGCATGCTCTTGAGCCTGGAGTCGACCTCCAGCCGCATGTCGAACCTGGCGCGGCAGGAGATGGTCTTCGGCCGGCACATTTCGCTTGACGAAATTGCCGCTGGCATTGACGCCGTCACAGCGGGCGCAGTGCGCGACGTGGCGTGCGAGCTCTTCGTGCCCGAGCAAATCGCTTTGACCGTCCTTGGTCCTCTCGATGGCTTCCGGCTTTCTCGCCGCGAACTGACATGCTGAGTCTCTCGAAGAATTCCCTCTCCTGATGACGTACTGAAATACTGAGACACTGAAGCACTTCAGTGACATATAATCTTCAGGAATTTTCTCGGCGCGCCTCGCGCCCTGACTGCCGATTCTCGAGGAGAGCTCTTGAGCGTTCGCGTTTGCATTTTGGGAAGCGGAAGTCGAGGCAATTCAACGTTGATCGCAACGGAGCGCACGCGCCTGCTGGTGGACGCGGGCTTCAGCAAGCGAGAGACTTACGCGCGGCTGGCGTCGGCCGGCGAAACGCTGGACGGTTGCGCCGCACTCATCATTTCCCACGAGCACAGTGACCACATCAACGGCCTGCGCGGGCTGGCACTGGACCTGAAGGCGCCGATCTACATTTCTCCCACAACACGCGCCGCGATTCAGTGGGAGTCGCGCATCACCGCTTTCGAATCGTTTGCTCCCGGCGCGAAATTCACGGTGGGCGACATCGAAGTGACGCCGTTCTCCGTGCCCCACGACGCGGCGGACCCTGTGGCGTTCACGCTGGAAACCCAAGGCATCAAAATCGGATTGGTCACCGACCTCGGATACGTTCCCGAAGTCGTGAAGCAACACGTGCGGGGCTGCCATTGCCTGATTTTTGAATCGAACCACGATCTCGAAATGCTCAAAGTAGGACCGTATCCCTGGTATGTGAAGCAGCGCGTGATGAGCCGCCATGGGCACCTCTCCAATCGCACCACCGCGCAGTTCTTGACAGAAGACTTCGACGGCGCGGCGCAGGTGCTGGTGCTCGCCCACTTGAGCGAAAATAACAACCACCCGGAAATCGCCCGCCTCACCGCTCTGGAGGCCCTCCAGGCGCGCACCAACGGCGGCTCACCGGAATTGCATCTCGCGAGCCAGTCTGCCCCGACAAAGGTCTTCCAGTTTTAATCCACAGATTTCACGGATTACACAGATTCTGCCGAGACTGTCCGTGGTCCGTTGTCCGTTGCGTCGAGCTTCATTGGTTTCCGGAGGTCGACTTTTGGCATTTGCCTTTTGACTTTTGTTCGGTCTAATCTGTGCAATCTAAGAAATCTGCGGAGTCTCTATGATCGCTCGTTACACCCGCCCGGAGTTGGGCCGCATCTGGAGCGACGAAAACAAATTCCGCAAGTGGCTCGATGTGGAGATCGCCACGGCGGAAGCGGAAGCTGAAGCCGGCCTGATCCCCAAAAGCGCGGCGCGCGGCATCCGGCGCAAAGCCCGCTTTGAAGTGGAGCGCATTCTTGAAATTGAAAAGCAAGTCAAGCACGACGTCATCGCCTTCACCACCAACGTCGCCGAACACGTCGGCCGGGAGGCGCGCTACCTGCATTTCGGCCTCACGTCGAACGACGTGGTGGATACTGCGCAAGCGCTGCAACTCCGCGAGGCCTCGGAAATCCTGCTGGCGGACCTGGCGCGGCTGGGCGAGGTTCTGAAAAAGCGCGCCCTCGAGTTCAAGCACACGCCAATGGTGGGCCGCACGCATGGCATCCACGCCGAGCCGATTACCTTCGGATGGAAGCTGGCGATCTGGTACGCGGAGAATCAGCGGAACACGGAACGCTTGAAGCGCGCGGCGGAGGAGATGCGCGTGGGCAAGCTCTCCGGGGCCGTCGGCACCTACGCGCACCTGAGCCCCCCGCTCGAGAAAAGAATCTGCGCCAAACTCGGGCTGCGCGCCGCGCCCATCTCATCGCAGGTTATCCAGCGCGACCGCCACGCGTATTACGTCTGCACTTTGGCCGTGATAACGGCGTCGCTCGAGAAAATTGCGCTGGAAGTGCGCGGGCTACAACGCACCGAAGTGCGCGAAGTGGAGGAGTATTTTTCGCCGGAACAAAAAGGCTCGTCGGCGATGCCCCACAAGCGCAATCCGGTCACCGCCGAGCAAATCTGTGGCCTGGCGCGTGTGGTGAGAGCCAACGCGCAGGCGGCGCTGGAGAATGTGGCGCTCTGGCACGAGCGCGATATCTCCCACTCTTCGGTCGAGCGCGTCATCTTGCCCGATTCGACGATTCTCGCCGATTACCTGATTGAGAAAACGGCCAAGCTGGTGGAGACGATGCTCGTCTATCCCGAGCGCATGCGGGAGAATCTGGACCTGCTCAAAGGCCTGATTTTTTCCGGACAATTGCTCCTTGACCTGGCCAACAAAGGCGTTCCGCGCGAGGAGGCGTACCGCTGGGTGCAACGCAACGCCATGCAGGTTTGGGCAACGCGGGAAGATTTCAGGGCCTTAGTCGAGCGCGATTCGGATATTCGCAATTGCCTGACACCGCGCGAAATCAGCCGCGCGTTTTCGATCGAGCGCCAACTGAAGCATGTCGACGAGATTTTCCGGCGGGTGTTCGGGAAATAACTATTCCGGAAAGCCAGCGACGAACTAATCGACAGGCCGCCGGGCCGCATACACGGTTATTGCCCACGATCTCGTTTCAAGAGCCTGTTGCACGATCGAAAGAGATCTTTCAGAAACTTCCGGTTCTTTCTAATGTGTGCAAGCGTTAGGGGTCTGAATCGGATCCTGTGCGGGTGCATGTCACTTGGCATTATTGTGAATCCAGCGGACCTCGCCTTTTCCACCCATACGCAGGTGTTTTCGGCTCGGGCAGACACCTTGAAGTATTTGGATTCTCTTCGCGATCGGGCACCTTTTGGTTCGAGGCGAATGGGCTGGGCCTTCGCCTCCGGCTTCTGGATAAGTGGTACACCCCTAATTCCGAATACGGCGTAAGCTCGTTTGGAAGTCGCAGTGGTGACGAACTGAAGTTTTTCGTCGACCTCCCTGAGGATTTCCGTAAGCCCATCCAGCATCGCAAGGTGATCTGCAAGGTCATCCGTCCGCCAATCATTCAGTGACATCAGTTGGTCCCCTCTCAGTTCGCAATTTCAATTCAACGGGCAGGCGTCATTTCGATTCAAGCCAAAGCGGGGCGTCAAGAAAACAGCCTCATGGCCTTCTTGAATCGCCGGTCCGATGTAGAGAATTGCGGAATGCTTGGGTCTCAGTTCCATAGCCTTTCGATAAACCTCATGTCGGTCCTTGCCATGCCACAGGACCTTTCCTCCCTTTACCTCAAGCGCCTCGGTTGCTTCCGGGTCTTCAAGTAGTACCCACTCCGACTTAAATCGGCTTTCAATTTCGGCCCATGTCATGACTTCATTCATGCGCGCCCTCCGGATCCTCGCAATATTATTAGAGTCGATTGATGACGCTTGCCAGGTAGCCTGCCCCGAAGCCGTTGTCGATGTTCACCACCGCCACATTCGAGGCGCAACTGTTGAGCATGCCCAAGAGCGCCGCGATGCCGCGAAAGCTGGCGCCGTAACCGATGCTGGTGGGCACCGCGATCACTGGCACCGCCACCATCCCCGCCACGACGCTGGGCAGCGCGCCTTCCATGCCCGCCACCACGATGATCACGCGCGCGTCGCGCAACTGCCGGCTCTCACCGATAAGCCGGTGGATGCCGGCCACGCCGACATCGTAAAGCGAGTGTACGCGGTTGCCCATAGTCTCTGCCGTCACCAGAGCTTCTTCGGCGACGGGAATGTCAGATGTGCCGGCTGAAACCACCAGCACCTTTCCCTTGCCCCGAATCGTGCGGTCGCGAACGATGGTGATGGCGCCCGAAAGCTTGTGAAACGCGGTACGTCGGTCGAGCTTCTTGATGCGCGCGAAGAGCGCGGCATCGGCGCGCGTGATCAAAATGTTGTGCCGCCGGGCCAGCATGCCGCGCACAATGCCCTCCACTTGCGCGTGCTCCTTGCCGCGGCCCAGGATGACCTCGGGAAATCCCTGGCGAAGCGAACGATGATGGTCAATCTTGGCGTAGCCCAGGTCCTCGTAGGGCATGTGGCGCAGGCTGTCCACGGCGTCCTCGACGCGCATCTTGCCGCTGCGCACCTGTCGCAACATTTTGGAGATTTGTTCGGCGTTCAATTCAGTTCTCCATTGGCAGAGGCGAGTATATCAGCTTTGTCCTTTGTCATTTGTCCCTTGTCCCTTGCCAGGAAAAGTTCGTCAGTCCGTCAGTTTGTCAGTCTGCCCCGGCGGGCCGGATTCACTGAAGAACTGAAATACTGACCTACTGACATACGGCTGCGGACCACGGACAAATGACAACGGACAATTTGCGTTTTTCGAAGTCGAAGGCTACCATCCTTCGTCATGCCAAGCGCGCGATCATCCGTCAGGAAAACGATTGTACTCGGTGTCACGGGAGCCAGCGGCGCGGTGTTTGCGCGGCGAATGTTGACCATGCTCGAAGCCGACCGGCGCGTGGGCAGGGTTCATCTGGTCATCTCCGGCAGCGGCTTGAAAGTGATTCGGGAAGAGCTTGACTTGGACGTGAGCGAAAGCAGTCGAATCCCGGCGGCGCTGGCGGGAGGCCCGGCGCCCAAGACTGAGTACCTCCTCGACTCCGATGTCGGCGCGAGCATCGCCAGCGGCTCTTATGCCGTGGACGGGATGGTGGTGATTCCGTGCAGCACGGGGTGTCTGGCGCAAATTGCCAACGGCATTTCTTCCACACTCATCGAGCGCGCCGCGGACGTTTGCCTGAAGGAAAGGCGTACGCTGGTGCTCGCCATCCGCGACACGCCTTTCAGCCGCGTACATCTGGAGAATATGCTGCGCGCCCAGGCGGCGGGGGCCATGATTTTTCCCATCATCCCTTCGTTCTACCATCGGCCGCAGAATATCGACGACCTCGTCACCCAGTTTTGTTGTCGGGTGCTGGCGCAATTGAACTTAGAGCAGGCGGGGCAGTTCCGATGGAAAGGCGAGAAGAGATTGAGTCATTGAGTCATTGGGTGATTGGGTGGTTCACCGATTGGGTGATTAAGCGATTTTGTCATTTGTACTTAATTCTTGGCCACCGAGCGCAGGCTTAGATTTCCTAACAAAGGACGAATGACGAAGCACTAATGACAAAGGACCAATGACATCTGACCTGATCATACGGGCCTCGATCGTTGTCCTTTCGTTAGCGGGCCTCCTGAACGCCTGTTATTTCACCTTTGCCTATTACGGCCGCATCAAGAAGGCGCGCTGGGTGCCGGAGATTCTGTGCGCGCGCGAAGGATCGAGCTGCGTCACCGTCGTGCAGACGCCCTACGCCCGCGTCTTTGGCGTGCCGAATTCAGTGCTCGGGATTCTCTATTACCTTATTTTGATTGGTTGGGTCCTGATCGGCCAGCCCGGCGGTGGGATTGTGACCGTCGGCAGTCTGGTTCTTGCGCTTTTCACCCTGGCGCTCGAAGTCGTCAGCCTCGGAACTGTCTTGGTGGGCTTTTACCTTATCTACGCACTCGTCGCAAAGCTTCACACTCACTGCCCCTTGTGCTACCTCGGTCACGCGATTAACGCCGCACTCCTAGTGTTGTTGGTTGCTTCAGTTTGGGTGGGGCCGACAATGCGCTAAAATTGTTGTGGGATGGACCTTAACGCACAAAACGGCTTAGCCACGCCGCAGGTCTCCGGACCTGCGCCTGGCTCAGCGAGTCGGGCGTCGGCGCGCGGCTTGCTTTCGAGAGTGCGAATCATGCTCGACATGATCAAGTTCGAGCACTCGATCTTCGCCCTGCCGTTTGCGATGACCGGCGCCATGCTGGCCGCGCGCGGCTGGCCGACCGCGCACCAGCTTTTCTGGCTGGTGGTAGCCATGGTGGGCGCCAGGAGCGCGGCGATGGCGTTCAACCGCGTCGCTGACCTGAGGTTCGACGCGGCAAATCCGCGCACCAGCGGGCGCGCCTTGCCCGCCGGCCATCTGAGCCTGCGCTTTGCCGCTGGCTTCACGGCAGCTTCGGTACTGTTGCTCGCATTGGCGGCCTACGAACTGAGCCCCCTCGCTTTCAAACTCTGTCCCGTGGCCCTTGCCATCCTACTGCTCTACTCTTTCAGCAAGCGATTCACCTGGTTTTCACACCTCATCCTGGGGATTTGTCTCGGCATGTCGCCGCCCGCAGCTTGGATCGCCTTGCGCGGAGATCTGGATGCGGGGGTTCTGGTCCTGGGCGCGGCCGTGGCCCTCTGGGTGGCGGGGTTCGACATAATCTACGGCTGCCAGGATATTGAATTTGACCGCGCCGCCGGATTGCACTCCTTCCCCCGGCACTACGGAATCGCCGCGGCGCTTTACGCTTCGGCCGGACTCCATATGGTGATGTTGGTGTTGCTGATTGTGGCGGCGCGGATGGAGCACCTCGGCTGGATAGCGGGAGCGGGCTTGGCCGCCGTCGCCCTCTTGCTTGCCTACGAGCATTCCCTCGTCAGACCTTCCGACCTTTCGCGGGTCAACGCCGCGTTCTTCACCGTCAATGGCTACATCAGCCTCTTATTCTTCGTTACCTGGGCCGGCGATATCCTAAGCCATTGAGCGATTGTGCGATGGAGGGATTGAAGACGTCCGTCGTCCGGTGTCCGTGGTCTGTCAGTTGGTCAGTATTTCAGTTCTTCAGGCTACTGACAAACCGAAATACTGATCCTCTGACAAAGTGGGTGCTGCAACGGCCAGCGGATATGGGACTAAGGGCGTACGCTCCTACTCAACACGTTGGCCTTTCGCGAGCTGGGTTGGAAGGAGAAAAGTTTTGATGAGCTCCCCTTCACCGCAGACGATCATGCCTGAGAATGGCTTGTACCACTCACCTTCGGGAACCTCGGGCTCCGTGTCAAGCCAGCGCGCCAACAATTCAACTTGAGAGGCGGCGATTTCGCGCTTCTGTATGCGGTCGAGCAGGTGATGGAAGAGCGCGGGAGGAAGATTGTGCCGGCGAATCTTGGGCATGGCAACAGTTGGTCAGGGGGTCAGTACTTCAGATTGTCAGTCACTGAAGTGCCGAAATACTGAGGGACTGACATACTGACATCAGATTCCATAGAACCCCCGCGTCATCAGTTCTCGCACGCGAGCGGCGTCTTCAGGATTCTTCGCGTTCGCGAGCTTTTTCGCCAGCAGTCCGAGTTCCTTGGGGTTCAGGCGGTGGCCTTGCGCTTCAAGGGAGGCAAGTTCCGGAGTCTCGAGCTCAACCTCTTCGCCGGTCGGCTTGCGTGCGATCACGCGCGCCCCGGTCACGGCGTGACGAACGAACCAGTGGTAAACTGCCAGCGCGTTTTTGATCACGTCGGTCCTCTTGGACTGGGTCAGTTGTGCGACCTGGCTCACGAGCTCGGCTTCGGTCTTGGTAAGCACCGGCTGGATTCTAGCCATTTTCGACCTCTCTCATTTCTTACTCAAATATGCATCAAATCGGACGAGAAAATCAAGTCACTCAATGCCAACTGCAAAGACAGCGAGACAGTGCCGTTCCTGCCGACATACCAAACGAGCCAGCTCCTTAGTTCGCCAGTAAATCAGTTGCTGAAGAATTGAAATCCTGACCGACTGACGCACTCAATGCTTCATTGAATTCGTTGGGTGGGTGGTTCCAGGACCTGAATAATCAGGGAATCAAAAATGGCAAGGACGTTCTTGCGATAAGCCAGGACACGTTCGACCGCGCGCTGATACCAGGGGTCATGAAGCGCTTGACGCTGCCAGCGCTCCAGCACGGCCGGTGGAACGTCGATATCCGCTCGCAGCTTCTCCAACGGCACGCCACGGATGAAAAGGCCGTAGAAAAATGCGGCCTCGTGCCGCGGCTCGCCTAGATTGGATTCGACCATCTCTGGCATACGTTTCTTGCCCTTTAGGAAGTTTAGGCCAATCTCAGCTCCTCGGGGAAGTTTTTTTCTGATCTCCCCAAGGGCGAAAAGCACAGTCTAAACCCTTTGTCAAGCCCCAAAGCCAATATTCATGCGGGGAAGCTGAGGGTTGGGTCGAGCAAGACAATTGCCAAATCGGGCAAACCCTTGCCCGGCCGGTTCTTGCGAGCAAGGCTTGCCGGCTGCAAAGGCAGTGGAAGGAAGATTTATTGACTCTGCTTGCTCCAGCTACACGGAAACTGACCCACTGTGCAATTGGGGTTCGAGCTTGCGGGGCCTGGTGCAAGGTAAGGCGAGTGAAGAGGACCAAGCGGCGGACAGCACTAACCGCCCGGGCCGTCATTCAGGAGGAACTGGTCGAGAGACTCGACCTCGCGCGTAAGGCCTTCCACCATGTGCTCGAGCAGATTTCGGATGGAGAGCATCCCGAGAAGCTGGCCATTCTTGTTGACGATGGGCAGATGCCGCAGGTGGCGCTCCACCATATGCTTGAGCGCCTCGTCAGCCGCAGTATCTTCGTGGATGGTTTCCACGGGCGCAGTCATCACTTCAGTCATCTTCGTGGAGCGAGGGTTCCGGTCGCGGAGCACGACGCGCAACATCACGTCGCGTTCCGTGAAGATTCCTTTGACCGAGCCGTTCTCAACTACCGCCACAGCGCCAACACCCTCCTCGGCCATCACTTGCACCGCTTCCAGGGCGGAGGCACTGGGCTCGACGGTGGCGGGTGGAACATGGGCGATTCTTAGGAGACTCATTCTGCCCTCCTGCGTTCTCGGAAATAAAAGCTTCGATCAAGGACTGCCCGATTCGCCGTTAATGGTGCCAGAGTACGGCTCGTTCGAAGGGAAGTCAAGAACACTGCCAGTTCTCAACAGACACCCGTTGTTCGTGGTTGGTTGTCCGCTGCTGCGGACAGTTGCCAGCCGCTGCAAGAAACCCATTGGCGGGACAGCCCCTGAACACGGCGGGCGCGTTTATTCCGGCAACGCCATCTGTCCGGCGACGAGGGAGGTTCTTGTAACGACCACGGCGCTGGTATGCGGCTGTCCTCCGCCGACCGAGACGGTATACTGGCCCTGGGCGATGATCGGGTCGCCAGCCTCGGTAACCATGCTCAAGTCTCGCGGCGCCAGCAAGAAGTGCAGTTTCTGTGAAGCGCCGGCGTCCACATGGACCCGCTGGAAGGCTCGCAGCGCGCGGAGCGGCGCGCCCTTCACATCCGGGAAGCTCAGGTAGACCTCAGCCACTTCGTCTCCGGCGCGCGGGCCGGTGTTGGTGACGGTCACATCCACCGGGAGCGGCTGTCCGGCCTGCAAGGTTCCCGGCACGCTGAGCCTGCTATAGGCAAACTTGGAGTAGCTGAGGCCATAGCCGAAAGGATAAAGTGGAGTTCCCGTAAAGTATCGATATGTCCGGCCCTTCATGGAGTAGTCCTCGAAGGGCGGCAACTGGCTGACGTCTTTGTAGAAGGTCACGGGCAGCCTGCCGGCGGGGTTATTTTTCCCGGAAAGCGTTTCGGCAACGGCGGCGCCGCCCTCTTCGCCCGAGTACCACGCCTCCACGATGGCGTTGGCGTGCTCGTTGGCCCAATTCACGCCCAGGGCGCTGCCGTTCATCAGCACCACCACCAGCGGCTTTCCTGTAGCGCCCACAGCTTTCAGCAGGTCTTCCTCGGGCTTCGGCAAGTCGAGGCTGGTGCGGTCGCCGCCCTTGAAGCCCTCCTCGTTCACGGGCATCTCCTCGCCTTCCAGTTCGCTGGTGATGCCCACCACGGCAAGCACCACATCCGCATTCTTGGCGGCGGCAGGGGCCTCGGGCGAAGGCGCAAGGTCGTAGGGTGCCCAGAGGAGCCGCAGTGCCGGCTCGCCCTGTGTCCCATAGTCGACCGTCAGCGCATAGGTCTTGCCCTTCTCCAGGAATACCTTGCCAAGATGGCTCTCTACCTGGCCGGGCATCCAGGCGGAAACAATTTCCTTCTTGTTTATGGTGATTCGCGCGTAGCCGGATCCCTCGACCCCCAGCCTGTAGGTACCGGTGTCCGGTGCCGTCAATGTGGCGGTCCAGCGCGCGCCGATGGGCGACTTGCCGGCGGCCTCCGGCGGCAACGTGTTCGTCGAGAGATCGATGCTCGTCTCCATGCGAGAGGCCAGCGGCGTAGGCTTTCCCAACAAGTCGCCAGTCGAGTATTCGGCTTTCAAGCCCGGCTTGCCTTCCGTGGTCAGCAGCCCCGCCGGAAACGGCCCGCCTTCGTTGCGCAGGAATTGCGTGCCCGGAACGAAGGTGATCTTCGCTTCAGGGAATTCGGCCTTCAGGCCTTCGAGCACTGAGACCGAGTGCGTGGGAATCCCATTGTAGTTGCCCAGCAGCACTCTGGTCTGGTCGGCCAGCGGGCCGACGAGGGCGATCTTTATATTCGGCTTCAGGGGCAGCGTGCCATCATTCTTCAACAGCACCATGGACTCATTGGCCAGCTTGCGGGCCAAAGCGCGATGGGCCGCGCTGTCCAACTCGCTCTCGCTGATTTTCGTGTAAGGGACCATCTCCGGGGGGTCAAACATTCCCAGCTTCATGCGCGCGGTCATCAAGCGAGTCACCGCCGTATCAATGTCACTCTCTTTCAACTGGCCGTTCTTCACGGCCTCCAGATATGGCGCGTAGTCGTGGTTGTCCGTCACCTTGGAGAAGAAGTCAGCGCACTCATTGTCCATGCCGCGCTTCAGCGAGAGGGCCGAGGCCTCCGGCTGGCTGGCTGTGAAGTGGTGGCCCTTGAAAACGTCAATCACCGCGCCGCAGTCGGAGACCACGTAGCCCTGGAAGCCCCACTTGCCGCGCAACTGGTCCTCGAGCAGAAACTCGTTCACGCACGCCGGCTGGCCGTTGATGCGGTTGTAGGCGCACATCACGGAGTCGGCTTTGGCCTCCGTCACCGTGGCGCGAAAGGCGGGCAGATAGGTGTCCAGCTCGTCGTGCTTGCTCACTTTGACGTCCATGGAATGGCGGGCAGGCTCCGGGCCGCTGTGTACGGCAAAATGCTTGGGCGTGGAAATCGTACGGTAGTAGTGCGGATCGTCGCCCTGCATTCCGGTGACAAAGGCCACGCCCATGCGCGCGGTCAAGAACGGGTCCTCGCCATAAGTCTCCTGCCCGCGGCCCCAGCGGGGATCGCGAAAGATGTTGATGTTGGGCGACCAGAAGTCCAGCCCCTCAAAAATGTTGCTGTGGCCGGCCCGCACGTCCTGCGCGTGTTTGATGCGCCCTTCGGTGCTGATGGCTATGGCCATCTCGTGGATGCCCGGGGTGTCAAAGGTGGCCGCCAGGCCGATGGGCTCGGGAAACTCGGTGGTGCCGTCCACGGCCACGCCGTGCAGCGCCTCGCTCCACCAGTCGTAAGCCGCAACGTTCAGCCGCGGAATGGCCCGCGCTTGGTTCACCAACTGCGAGGCCTTCTCTTCCAGCGTCATCCGGTGTACCAGGTCCACCGCGCGCTGCTCGGCCGGCAAGCTCGGGTCAAGATACGCGGGCTTTGAAGCATCTTGCGCTACCGCGCCGCAGGCGATTCCCACGAGCGCGGCCACTGCCGCAGATAATTTCAGTCCTATTTTCGTCATCGAAGTGTCCCCCCCAGGCGCGGGCGCACCTGGATTCTTGCTGCCTAGCCTATCGCAGCAGGTTTGCGAGGGTCAATGACGATTCTGGGTGAGGCTTTTGTCGGTCCGTTTCTTGAAATATAGTACGGAGTACTATAGACTATAGGAAGCGTGGAATCCCTGAATGGGCAGGCCGAGAGTCTTTAAAACGAAGTGGTTTCAGCGGTTCGCCCGAAAGGAAGAGATCGAGGATGCGGTTTTGCTGGACGCTGTGGAGCGCGCAGAGAGAGGGCAGATCGACGCCAACCTCGGTGGCGGCGTCATCAAGCAGCGGATCGCGCGGCCGGGGCAGGGCAGGTCGGGAGGGTATCGCACGATCATTGTCTTTCAACGGGGAGATCGAGCTGTGTTTATGTACGGCTTCGCAAAAAGCGCCAGGGCCAACATCCGAGCCGATGAGGAGAAGGAGTTCAAGGAAGCTTCCAAACACATTTTGGCCCTGACCGAAAGACAGGTTGCGGAGTTGATCAGGGAAGGTGATTTTATAGAGGTGAAAGGCACATGAGCAAGAAGCATCGAAGCGAGGCCATGGCTTCCATCCACGAAACGATGCAGGCCTTGCACAAAGTAGGCGCTATTGACAAGCAAACGATGCGCCGTTTTGACGAGGCCTGCCTGACGCGGGTCGGGTCGCTGAAACCGAGGCAGATCAGGGCTATTCGAGAGCGAGAGCACGTGAGCCAGACGGTTTTTGCAAACTATCTGAATGTGACGCCGAATCTTGTGAGCAAGTGGGAGCGGGGCGAGAAGCGGCCGTCCGGGCCGGCGCTAAAACTCCTGTTTCTTGTTGAGAAGCGCGGGCTGACCGCGGTTGCGTGAAGAGTGGGGGCTGGCACAGACGCCCGCCTTGTGGCGTCTGCGAGTTCGCGCAGCGAACCTTGATAGCGCCGCGTCTCACCAAATCCGATCGACAGCCATCGGAAAGGCTCGAAATTCGAAAATCGAAACTCGAAACTGGATTCCCGCTTTCGCCGGAATGACGACTCATCGCTTGCCGAATGCCATGACGCCGGACACAAGCCTTAGTGATGGCCCCAATTGGCAGACATCAAAAGGTGATGTCGGCGCCAGCCCCTCGTTGACCGAAAAAGCCTCCGGCCGGCCCGACTCGCATCTGCACCCACTTTGCATCGACGCTGTCCTTTCCGTAGTATCGGAACCATGAGTGGCCCGACCATCGTCCTGGCGGGAGCTGCCGGTAATCTCGGAGGACGCATCGCGAGAGCCTTGCTCGAACGGGGAGCCAGCGTAAGAGCGCTTATTCGCCGGGGCAGGGCGCGAGACAAGCTGGAGCGGCTGCAGAAGCTCGGCGCAACGATTGTCCGCGTGGACTTCGGCGGCGCTTCCCAAGTGACACCGGCATGTTCAGGTGCGTTCTGCGTGGTGTCCGCGCTGGCGGGATTGCGGGAGAAACCGAAGGTTTTGCTCGATTGCGTGACGTGCGTCACAGCGTCGAGAGATGAACTCCGCTATAGATACGCTTTGGCGCGGGAGAGAGGTATAATTCCCCCATACGAATAAGGAGGCACTAATTATGGCATCTGTAGAGGCGGCACCGATGATCCAGGCCCGGGTTGTCAGCGGGCACATGACCGATCGGGTGCGCGAAATTTTGAGCTGGTATGAGAGCGATAATCCCGGGACTAAAACCAATTTGGCGCGCATGTTGAATCACGGCCGCCTGGCCGGGACCGGCAGGTTTGTCATCCTGCCCGTGGACCAGGGATTCGAGCACGGACCGGCGCGCAGTTTTGCCGTGAACCCGGCCGGCTACGACCCGAACTACCACTTCGAGGTGGCGATCCAGGCGGGCTGCAATGCTTACGCGGCGCCGCTGGGATTCATCGAGTCCGCGGCCGCCCGCCACGCCGGCGAGATTCCCCTCATTCTGAAGATGAACAACCACGACGTGTTGCATGATGAGAAAGACCCCATCCCGGCGGTCACGGCGAGCGTGAAAGACGCGTTGCGCCTGGGCTGCGTGGCCATCGGTTTCACCATCTATCCGGGCTCCGCCCACGCTCAGACGATGTACTCGCAGCTCCGCGCCGCCGCCGAAGAGGCTAAGCAGGACGGCCTGGCCGTGGTCGTGTGGTCGTACCCGCGCGGGACGAGCTTGAGCAAGGAAGGCGAGACCGCTCTCGACGTGGCCGCTTACGCCGCGCAGATCGCCGCCCAACTCGGCGCCCATGTAATCAAAGTGAAGCTGCCCAGCGATCATCTGGAGCTGGCGGAAGCGAAGAAGGTGTACGAGAAGGTCGGCATCCCGCGCGCCACATTGGCGGAGCGCGTTCGCCACGTCGTGCAAAGCGCCTTCGACGGCCGGCGCATCGTGATCTTTTCCGGCGGCGCCAAGAAAGACAAGGACGAGGATGTGTTCGACGAAGCTCGCGCCATCCGCGACGGTGGCGGCTTCGGCTCCATTATCGGACGCAACTCGTTCCAGCGTCCCAAAGAGCACGCTCTGAAGTTCCTGGCGACGATCATGGGAATCTACGCCGGAGAGATCAAGTGAAGCATTGCGCGACTCAGTGATTTGGTGATTGAGTGAATGAGAGAACAAAGGAAACTGGAAATTGGAAACTGGAAAATGGTTAGCGTGATTTCAGCGGCCAATTTCCATTTTCAAGTTTCCAGTTTCCCTCTTTTAAATACAGACGGGCCAAAATCGGCTCAAACCGTATATTTCTGACGTACATGGGGGTACCCCCCTATGAAAAAATGAGGAACGAACCCAAGAAGTTGTTTAGAATCAACAAAAGCCTTTGGAACGAACCCAAGATTTGAGCGTTTTTTGGTGAAACACGAACCCGAGAAGTCCTTTAGAATCAGTGGGGCTTGGGTTCGAACCTCGAGATTTGGAATTCGAACCCGAGAGTTTCAGAAATGGAGCCGCATGGCTTCATGAGTGAGAAGTTGTCTTGGACGCGCTAACCATTCATCGCCTGCACTTCGCCTTCACGGTGACCTTCCACTATCTGTTTCCCCAGCTCACGATGGGATTGGCGTTGCTGATCGTGATTCTCAAAACGATCGCCATCCGAACCGGATCGGAGCACTACAACCACACCGTGCGCTTCTGGAGCCGCATTTTTGGAATCAGCTTCGCTCTCGGCGTGGTCACCGGGATTCCGATGGAATTTCAGTTCGGCACGAACTGGGCGGAGTTCTCCCGAGCGGCGGGCGGCGTGATCGGCCAGACGCTGGCGATGGAAGGTGTGTTTTCTTTCTTCCTGGAGTCATCGTTTCTGGGGCTGCTGCTCTTTGGTGAGAAACGCCTGGGGCAGAAGGGCCACTGGTTCGCGGCGTTCATGGTGTTCTTGGGCTCCTGGCTTTCGGGCTACTTGATCGTGGCCACGGACGCTTGGATGCAGCATCCGGTCGGATACGCGCTGTCGAGCGATGGCAGTTTTCTCTTGACCAGTTTCTGGAGCCTGGTGCTGAATCCCTGGGCCCTCTGGCAGTACGCCCACAACATGCTCGGCTCCGTCATCACCGCGTCCTTTGTGATGAGCGCGATCGGCGCATTTTATCTGCTGTCAAAGCAGTGGGAATCCTATGGCCGCACGTTCGTGCGTCTGGGAGTCATCGCGGCTCTCATCGCCAGTGTTCTTCAACTTTTCCCGACAGGCGATCAACAGGGGAAGATGATCTCTGAGAATCAGCCCGTCACTCTCGCCGCGATGGAAGGGTTGTTTGAGTCGCAGCACGGCGCGCCCGTAGCGATTATCGGCCAGCCGGATATGGAGAAGAAGCGCCTCGACAATCCCTTGCTGGTTCCGCGCGCCCTCAGCTTTCTGACCTATCGGCGTTGGACGGCCGAGGTGCGCGGGCTGGAGAGTTTTCCGAGAGAAGAGTGGCCCGATCAAATTCCGCTGTTGTATTACAGCTACCACATTATGGTCGGGCTCGGGACCATCTTCATTGCGATTGCGGTGATTGCGGCGTTGCTGCTGTGGCGGGGGAAATTGTACGACTCGCGGCCGATGCTCTGGGTGTTGATGCTCAGCTTGCCGTTTCCTTATATAGCGAACACGGCGGGATGGATTACGGCGGAAGTTGGACGGCAGCCGTGGCTGATCTATGGCCTCTATCGCACCAAGACTGGAATCTCCACCATGATATCGAGCGGCAATGCTTTGTTCACGCTGCTCGGCTTCATGGGCATGTACACGGTGCTTAGCATTCTGTTCTTGTATCTCGTTTATCGAGAACTCGAGCGCGGCCCTGTACCGGGGTAGAAATTTGTGATTTGCGATTTGTGATTTGTGATTTTGGTGGTTGCTGGGTGAAGAACCATCGTGATGCGGAACGAGCAAGAAAAACCGGTTCCGGTCCTTGCCGTTCGTCAAAGGTCACACCGTTTCATTCGCCCAGGAAATCACCAATCACCAATCAGAAATCACCAATAAGACTATGGGAACCATCTGGTATTGCCTGGTCGCGATCATGATTGCCGGCTATGTGGTGCTGGACGGCTTCGATCTTGGCGCCGGCATCGTGCACTTGCTGGCCGCCAAGACTCGCGACGAGCGCCGTTTGGTCTTGCGCTCGATCGGCCCCGTTTGGGACGGCAATGAAGTGTGGCTGCTGGCCGCGGGCGGCACGCTTTACTTTGCGTTTCCGGCATTGTACGCGTCCGGCTTCAGCGGATTCTACTTGCCTCTCATGATGGTGCTCTGGCTCTTGATCCTGCGAGGCATCTCGATTGAGTTCCGCAACTCGGTTGAGAGCCCGGTGTGGATTCCCTTCTGGGACGCAGTCTTTTCTTTGGCCAGTGGGCTCCTGGTGATTTTTTATGGCGCAGCGCTGGGCAACGTGGTTCGTGGTGTCCCCATGGATGCTCAGCACCGGTTCTTCGAACCCCTGTGGACCAATTTTCGAGTGGGCGGCGAGACGGGCATCCTGGACTGGTACACGGTCCTGATCGGCGTCGCAGCTTTTGTGAGTCTTGCGCTTCACGGTGCCCTCTGGATAGCGCTGAAAGCTGAAGGGGCAATTCATGAACGCGCTCTTGGGCTGGCGCGCGGCGCTTGGTTGCTCGTCGTTGTCTTCACAGTTTTGATCACCATCGCGACGATGCGAGTGCAACCGCAAGTGTGGCATAACCTGTCTTCGTATCCAGTCGGTTTCGTGTTCCCCGCCATCGCGGTCGCAGGTCTTGTCGCGGCCCGATGGCATCTCTCACGCCAAAATGATCTGCGGGCCTTCCTGGCATCGTGTGCCTACCTGATTGGCATGCTCACCAGCGTCGTGTTCGGTGTCTATCCCTATGTGCTTCCCGCCAGCACCAGCCCGGATTATGCTCTCACCATCGAGAACGCGAAGGCAGCCGATTACGGCTTGCGAATCGGGCTTGTCTGGTGGATCATCGGCATGGCGCTGGCGACCGGATATTTTGTTTTCACCTATCGCAATTTCGCCGGGAAGGTAAAGGCGGGCGCCGGACACGAATACTGATGCACAGAAGAATCGCGCTTCTCAACCTGAGTCTGATCCTGATCGCTGTCAGCTCCTGCTTTGGCGACGAGCCTGTGACGCTCGCGCGCCACGGCGGCCAGATCGAAGTTCAGATCGGCGGCAAGCCATTTACGACTTATTATTTCGGCGCCGATTCTCCCAAGCCTTATTTGCATCCGCTGCGGAGCGCGCAGGGAACTATCGTGACGCGCGGCTGGCCGATGGTTCGCGACATCCCGGGTGAGAGCCACGATCACCCGCATCACCGAGCCATGTTCTTCGCGCACGGCGATATCAACGGCGTTGATTTCTGGGGCGAGGGAACGCCGACCCAAGCGCAGCAAACAGTAAAAGGCAAGTTGTATTCGAGCGAAGAGCTGCCGAAGGGCCGCACCGTTTTCATCAAGCTCGATGAAATGGAAAGCAAGGGCGATACTGGGACTATTCGCGCCGAGTTCAATTTGGTGGATTCGGCTGGTGCCATCATTGGACAGGAAATCCAGGGCTATACTTTTCGCGGAGACGCAGAGAATAGAATCATCGATTGCACATTTACAATCCGCGCCACTAAGACTTCATTGAAGATGGGCGATACCAAGGAAGGGACTTTCGCCATCCGCGTTGTGAAGGCGCTCGAAGAACCCAACGGCCGCATGCTGAGCTCGACAGGCGCGGTGGGTGAGAAAGAAATCTGGGGCAAGCGCGCGGATTGGGTAGATTATTCCGGCGAGGTCGCGGGCGAGAAGCTGGGCATCGCGATCTTCGATAATCCTTCCAATATCAAGCATCCCACCTACTGGCACGCCCGCGGCTATGGCTTGTTTGCCGTCAATCCGTTCGGCGAGCACGATTTCTATAACGACCCGAAGCGCGACGGCAGCGTCACGATTCCCGCGGGCGGTTCACTCACGCTGCGCTACCGCGTGTTTATCCACCGCGGCGACGCGAAAGAGGCAGACGTCGCCGACGCTTACCGGAAGTATGTCCGTGAAGGCGGCCAGTAACAGGGGCTCATCACTCGCCTTCAGTCGGTTTGTTTCTTTTCTGACTCGTTCCCTTGCGCGCGCCTCTCCTCGGTCGAGAGGAGCGCTTGTGCGGCGGCTTGCGAGGGGCGGAAATTTCAGGTTCAGCCGGGGGCGCGGCCTCTTCCGCAGCCGCTTCCTCTGCGCCTCCAAACACCGGTTCCGACCAATCCACTTCTGGCGTGATCAGGTCCGGTTCGTCGATGGCCTCTGCGATGGGTTCGGCCGCTGACGACATTGCACTGATTTCGGGCTCACCAGGAAATTCTGCTCCCGCCGCGCTCTCCGGTTGAACCGCGGCTGGGGCCATTGGTTCCGCCGCGCTCGTCCCGGCCGGGAAGATTCGCCACACGCCTCGGCGGTCGCGCTGCAAGTGAAACAAACCCTCGCGCTGTCCCTGATGCAGGAGGTCGAGAAAACCGCGGAAGCCGTATCGCCGCTCGTCGAAGTCCTTATTGGCAGCGCGCAGGGCTTGGCGAATGTGACGCATGTACAGAGGCCGGTTCGGGGTCTTCGCCACGGCTGCCGCGAGCGCTGGCTTGAGCAGCACCATCGCCTCAGCACTTCCGCCAGCCAGCTCGATCGTGGCTGGGGTTGCCTTCTCCGGTGCGGGGGCTTCGGGCTCCGCTTCGGCACCCATTTCCGCCGCGCTCGCGGCCGGGAACTCTTGCTCGGCCGGCGCAGCCGGCTTCTCACCTTCGCCGTTCGGGGGCTCCACTAGATACCCGCGGTCGATGCGCCGCAGGCGAATATACCCGGCACGCTGCATCTTTTCCATGAACTCCCGGAACGACCCGACGCCGTAATCGCGCTCGCTGAAAGTGGAATCGAGTTGCAGGATCGTGCTCTTCAGAGGGCCCAGTTGGGCCTCAACCTCGCGGTCTGAGAGAATCTTGAGCGCTCGCTGAACGGCGGGGACGGCGGCTGAAAGAGGGCGGCCCTCGGTCGCGGAGCGCCCCGCGCGTGATGAACGCGCGGTGCGGGGACCTTCGCCGCCGGCCGTCTTGAGCAGGTTCTCGTACGCGATGAATTCGTGACAATTCCGCTGAAGGATATTGCTCGTGAACGCCCGTCCGCCCACCACAAAAACTCGTTTGTCATATTGCTTCAGCTTTTCGACCAGGGCGATGAAGTCGCTGTCTCCGCCCACGATAGCGAAGGCGTTGATGTGGTCACGGGTGAAGGCCATCTCCAGCGCGTCGAGGGCGAGGTTGATGTCCGCGCCGTTCTTGTCGCCGCGCGGCGTCACGTTGCGCTGCACCATTTGCACGGCGTGTTGGGTCATCTGGCGGCTGTGTTCGCCGGCGCGAGGCCAATCACCGTAAGCGACCTTGGTTACCACCTCGCCGCGCTCCTTCAGGGCTTCGAGCACGACTGAGACGTCAAACTCCTTCCCCAGAGTATCTTTCACACCGATTTGGATGTTGTCAAAATCGATGAACACCGCGAGTTTCATTCGTTCTTCTGGCACAAAACCTTCTTCCTCCCAGGTCTCCGCCTTGGTTCGCGAAGCCGCCGGACTCTGGAATTCAATCCTCCAGATACAGTCTCCGTCTTACTATCATACTCCCGCCAGACCCTCGTGGCGAAATCATGCTGCGCGCCGACCCTACGCCAGATTTTCGAGACTCAGGTCGATAAGCTTTTGCGTGCCGGCGTAGGGATCGCCCTGGCGGTCCATCTCCATCGAGAAGTAGCCGTGGTAACCGGCGGCCTTTGCAATGCCAAAGGTCTTGGCAACGTCCACCGCGATAAACTTGCCGTTCGGTCCATCCTCGCCCTCTTTGACATGCGAGATGTTGTAGGCGTGTTTGAACATCGCCTCCACGGCGCGGTAATTGAAGTCGGCATTCCCGCTCATCATGGAATTGGCGAAGTCGGGAAGCGCATGGAGGAAGGGATGATTCACCTTCTCGATGACCTGGACAACAAAGAAGGCGTCCTCGCTCACCAGGTCGTCATTTTCCAGATTGACGACAACGTTTTTCACCGCGCCGTAGTCGGCGACTTGGCGCAGGCTCTCGGCAGCCCTCGCCACGTCAGGCTTCACCTTGTCAGTCTCGGCGATGTGGATGCGAACGCTGGGCGAGCCCAGCGCCACGGCGGCGTCTATCCAGGTCTTGGCCTCGCTGATTGCCTGCGCGCGCTTGGCCTGGTCGGGATCGTAAACGCTGTGCGAAATGTCCGCCGGAATGTTGATGACGTGGGCGCCCGCTCTTTCGAATGCGGCGCGGAGCCCCGCCAGATAAGCGGGCTCAGTGGACTTGAAGTGCGCGCTCCACGGCTCGATGTTCTTCACCCGAAATTTCTCCACGACCATGGCGCCAAAGTCTTGAAGCCGCATCAGGGGCTGTTTGTTGGCGCGACTTGCGTGGCGTGGGTCTTCGATAAAATCGCGAAATGGATAAGACGCGACAGACAGCCGCTCGCGGGCTGCGGTTGGAAAATGGATATGGGGTTCAGACGAAAAAACATTTCGACTTCGGGCCAACATTGTTGCGGCGGCCGCCAGGCCCGATGATTTTCTCAAGAAGTGACGTCGCGAAATTTCTCTCACGGAAGTTCCTCCACAATTTTCTCACGTTGATCGCGCGCGGCGAGAGGATGAAACGATCTGAATCACGGGCGGCAGGCATGATGCTAGAATCCACGATGCCGCGGGTCGATCGAGATCAGAATAAATCGAATGAACCAACAATGCCAACACCTAAATCAAGGAGGCTGCGATGACTGGCACAATCCGAGTCGGTATCGTCGGGGCGCGCTTCGCCGCCCGATTTCACTGGGAAGGATATCGGCGAGTCTATGGCGTCCCATTGAAAGTCACGGGCGTCACGTCCAGGTCGGCGGAGTCTCGCGAAGCGTTTGCGCGCGATCGCGGCATTTCGGCCTTTGCCTCGTTTGATGAACTCTGCGACGGCGCCGATGTGATCGATATATGCGCGCCCGGGTCTGTCCACGAGCCTCTTGCCGTCGCTGCGCTCGCCCGCGGCAAGCACGTAGTGATCGAAAAACCGTTCACGGGATATTATGGACCGGGCGGCGACGCGGGCGACAGCTTTAAGGGCAATCAATTTCCCAAGGAAATCATGCTGAGAGAGGCGCTGTCCAGTTGCGACCGCATCCTGGCCGCCGCGCGCGAGTCCGGCAAGAAAATCTGCTATGCCGAGAATTGGGTTTACGCACCCGCTATCGAAAAAGAGCGTGAAATCCTAGCCAAAACAGGCGGACAAATTCTTTGGCTGATCGGGGACGAGTCCCACAGCGGTTCGCATTCGCCCTACTACGGCATGTGGAGATTTTCCGGCGGCGGGGCGCTGGTGGGCAAAGGTTGCCATCCGCTGAGCGCGGCGCTCCATCTGAAGCGCGTCGAGGGTAAGACCCGTGACGGCAAAGCCATCCGGCCTGCAACCGTCTCTGCGCGCACTCACGAAATCACTCGACTAAAGAATTTTCGCGACGCTGGCTTCCTGCGCACCAGCTACGACGACGTGGAAGACTACGGTCAGATGCACATCACGTTTGAGGATGGAACCGTCGCCGATATTTTTTCCTCCGAGCTGGTGTTGGGCGGCGTCCACAATTGGCTGGAGGTGTTCGCGAACAACCATCGCACGCGCTGCAATTTGAATCCCACCGATGCTCTCGAGACATACAGTCCGCGCGAGGAGTTTTTGAAGGACGTCTACGTCACTGAGAAGCTCGGCACCAAGCAAGGCTGGAGCAATCCGGCGCCCGACGAAGACTGGCAACACGGCTACCCGCGCGAATTCCAGGATTTCATGGAAAGCATTTACTTCAACCGCGAGCCGCTATCCGGCGGCGAGTTGGCCCGAGACACCATCGCGGTCCTGTACAGCGCTTATTTGTCCGCCGAGCGCCGCGGCGCGGAGGTTGAGACACCGAATTAGTCGGCGCCGCGCTCATCGGCGCTCCAGGCGCAGTACCCAAATTTCGCCGCCGTTCATGTTCCGACGGAGCAGAGTCTTGCCATCTGATTGCTGAAGGGAGACACTCTGACCGGTGGACAGGTCGCGAGCTTCTCCTGCCGGCCATGGAAGGCTCAGGGAAATTGCGCTGTCCGCCGCAGTCTCCGCATGGTTGAAGGCAAACAGAATTTGCCCTCGGTCGCTGACCAAGCGGCGAATCTCCACCTCGGTGGTCCCGGTGCCGGAGACCTCGACTTCAGACGTGACTCCCGCCGAGCGAGCAAGCGCGAGGAGAAAACGTTTCGTCGCAGCCTCATGGTGACGCTGGTAAGCGAGTGCCAAGAACGATCCGGCGAGCATCGTCTTACCCTTTCCGTAGGAGTGTTCGACAATTGCAGGCTCGCCGTTTGCGAATCGCGCCAGCACACGAGCGTTTGCGAGCGGCTCAAGATCTTCCTCGAAAGCTTCACCGAGGACCTTCTCGCGCTCTTCGAGTCCCGGAAGGCCGCTGTCCGGTTCGACAAGAATCTCTGGCCTTTCCACAGGCCGAATGATTTTCTCGCGCGCGCCAAAGACCTGGGAGAGATCGAAGCCGGGAATCACCTCGCTTGAAAAGCCGCGCTCATCGTTCCAAGCCAAGCGCGCGTCGGCTACGGCCGTGCCTCCATTCTGAACGTAGCGTTTGATGCCTTCGGCCACGTCCTTCGAAAGCATGACAGCATAGGGGACAAACAAAATCTTGTATTGATCGACCTTTCCCTGAACGACGTCTGAAGTGTGAACGAAATCGACCGGAATCTGTTGCTCGAAGAAAGCGCGGTGCAAACCCATCAACGAGTCGCGCTCGGCGTCGCCGAGCTTGGCGAGCGACGACTCCTCGCCGCCCACCATATATGAAAGGCGGTTATACAGAATCGCCACTTGGGCGGGCGCGGGTCTTGCAGCATAGAGATCAGAGGCGTGGTCGGCGATGACGCGGGCCACATTTCCTGCGGCTCGGGAGCGATCGGTCAAACTGCCATCCAGATTGATGAGACCGTATCCGTTCGATTCGTATCCGGCATTCATCGGATACCACGCGTAGACGGCGATTTCACGCGCGCCGTGCGAGACGACCTGCCACATCCAGTATTCGAGGTCGTGCGCGACCACGGGATCCGCGATGCGCATCGCCGTTACTCCTTGACCGGCTTGCAGCTCGCCGATCCAAAATCCTTTGCCGTAGCTTCGCCCCGACGAGCGCGCGAAATCGAGCGCGGCGGCAAGCTGCGGGTAAGGCCACGGCCGCGTCGATTGAGAGTGCTTGGGGTAGAGCGAAGTCCCGAAGAAATCCGCGCTCGCTGCCATCTTCCAATCGTCGGGCTCGCCGTAGCCGTCGGTGGGCGAAGTGAACAGCCCGGGGACATCGGCGTGGCTGGTGATAGGTTGAAGCACGTTTGTTTTTGTCCGGCCGCTGCGAATCGCGTCGACGCGGGTTTTCAGGTCGTCCGCCAGTTTGTCGTCAATGTAGGCGCGCCAGTCGAGGTAGTCCGTGTAAGAAAGGATCGTGGACGATCTCGGCGGCTCCACCTGCTCCCAGCGCTCGAATCCGCGATACCAGGCGGCATTCAACGCTTCGAGCGTCTTGTACTTTGCCTTCAGCCATTCACGGAACCGCGCCTGGCTGTATCGGCAAAAGCAAAATTCCGGATTGCTGAGGTAGGGAAACTCGGCCCAGTTGATGACGTGCGGCTCGCTCCACACGTCCCAACCATAAAGCGCCGATGACTTGTTCGCTTCGCGAGAAAGCGTCTGAAGAAACTTCACTATTTCGGCGCGCACGCCGGGATGATCGATGCAGAAGCCGGGCGCGGCCTGGGATTGGATCACGGCGCCGCTGCGGTCCACGAATTTCGCGTCGGGGAAACGTTCACCGACCCAGTCCGGCGCAGAATCCAGGTAGACCTGAACGATCACTCGCAGGCCGCGCGCTTGGGCGAGGCGCAGGAGCAGATCGAGATTCTCGAAATGAAATTCTTCAGGCCGAGGCTCCGCCGTTGCCCAGTCTACCCAGGTTTTGACCGTGTTGAAGCCGACACCCTTGATGGCGTCCAGATCCCGGCCCCAACGCTCGGCGCTCGTGGCGTCCAGGCGTTCCAGCATC
Organism: Terriglobia bacterium; assembly: GCA_050013575.1. Lineage (GTDB taxonomy): Bacteria > Acidobacteriota > Terriglobia > UBA7540 > UBA7540 > DASYXZ01. The sequence goes on from JBEKEZ010000002.1 coordinate 327,019, forward strand.
GGCGCGCGCGCTTTGCCGCCGCCGTACCAGACTGCGACGGGGAAAAGACTGCCGTCGTGCTTTTGGATGACTTGGCCAGAAGCGTTTACGACGGGCATCGAAAGCCATGCCAAAGACAAAGCAGTTATGGTCGACAGGACGACACAGCAGCCCGCGAATCGAAGACTTCTCATTCGAGTCAAACCTCACTTCTGATAATCTTGTGGCGAAGCATACTCCAGAATCCCGGCGGCTTTGGAACATTTGTGTTTTTGGAAGGTCGCGGCTAGAATTCGCCTTCAACTTGTGACATCACCGACGACGGCGGCAGCTCCGCAGCCGCACTCCAAGGCGCTTCGCGCAATCCTCTGGCGAATGTCGTATGACGAATGAGATAAACCGCCGCGTTTTCGCCTAGGCCAAAAATCAAATGCCGCCTCCGCGCTTGAGATTGAGAAGCGGAAGCGGCATCTTTTCACCACAGCAGCTTTGCGGAACTATTCCAGCACGTGGATATTCTTCCGCGCGCACATGTCCTTGAGGATTTTCGGCCAGACGGTGACGCTGACCTCGCCGAGGTGGGCTTTCCGGAGCAGCAGCATAAGGGTGCGGGCCTGCCCGATGCCTCCGCCGATGCTGAGGGGAATTTCGTTGTTCAAGATGGCTTGGTGGTAGGGGAACTTCAGGAAATCGAGTTGGCCGGACATCTCCAGTTGCTTGCGCAGTGACTCCGCATCGACGCGAATGCCCATGGAGGTGAGCTCGTGGCGGCGCTTCGTGAGCGGATTCCATACCAGGATGTCGCCGTTTAAGCCGTGCATGGGCCGGCCGTCTTCGGAGCGGGTCTCGGCGACCCAGTCGTCGTAGTCGGCGGCGCGCATTTCGTGCGGATAGCCGTCGCGCAGCGGCCAGCCAATCCCGATGATGAAGATGGCGGGGAATTTTTTCAGGACTTCGGTCTCACGCTGCTTGCGGGGCAGGTCCGGGTACATGGCCAGGATGTCTTCCGCGTGCAGAAAGGTGAGCTTTTCGGGAAGATTTGGAAATTCATCCGACTTCAGTTGGGGGAAGAATTTCTGCACGTGCTTCTCGGCGCCCACGATCACCTTCCAAATCTTATTCACCACCTGTTTCAGGAACTTCAGGCTACGCTGCTCGGGAGTGATCACCAGCTCCCAGTCCCACTGGTCGACATAAGCGCTATGGTCGTGATCCAGGAAATAGTCCTTGCGGACGGCGCGCATGTCCGTCGAAAGGCCCTCGCCCACTTGCATCCCAAACTGCCGGAGCGCGGTTCGCTTCCATTTCGTCGCTGCCTGGACCACCTGCGCATCTATGGGGTGCAGTCCGCGGTCGTTCGAGATATGAAACTGGATGGGCGTGCGCGAGCCGTCGCGGTCGAGAAGGTCGTTCACACCGCTCTCCGCGTCCACAATCAGCGGAACCGTGACCATCATGAGGCCAAGTTTCTTGCAAAGATTCTTTTCGATGTACTCTTTGGCGATGAAGATGGCCTTCTGTGTTTCTTTCGGAGTCAAGATAGAGTGGTAATCCTGCGGAAGTATTTTCTCCAGCTCGTTGTAATCACCAATGCCCGGCCCCGCCAAGTCCGCCCTCTTGTCCAGCAACTCCGCCGTCGTGGCTCCCATGATTCTTTGCCCCCTTGCCCTCGAATTCCAAATCCTGTCTCAAACTAACAATTCAAAGGGGAAAATGTGGTGACTGGCATCACGGGTTTGGGTGACCGGTGTCACATGAGGACGGGGTTCTGTTAAGATGGACTCGATGTACGATGATGTGGTGACCGTCGTCGAAAACCGACCTCTCACCGGCGGCCATTTCCTCTTGAGCCTTCAATCGCCACGCCAGGCGCAAGCGACTCGGGCGGGCCAGTTTGCGATGGTCCGATTGCTGGGTCGGTCCGACGTTCTGCTGCGGCGGCCCATGAGCATTTATGACGTGAAGCCGGCTGGAGTGAACCCGGGCGGTGAGGTACTGGCGAAGCACGGCAATAAGAGGCCGACAAGACTCGGCGGTCAGAAACCGCCGCCACAGATGATCCAACTCCTCTACAAGATTGTGGGCCGCGGGACGCGTCTGATGGCGGAGCTTAAGCCGGGCGACCAAGTGGGGATGATCGCGCCCTTAGGCCACGGCTTTTTTGTGGAAGAGTATTTGGACGCCGCAGGGAGAGCAGACGAAGTCTTGCACGTGGCAGGCGGCATCGGCATCGCGGCACTGCTTCTTCCCTCAAAGGATCTGGCTCGAGGCGGGATTCGACAGAGGCTTTTCTTCGGGGGCCGGACAAAAGAGGATCTGGTGGGCCTCGACGAATTCAAGCCTCTGATGAAATCGATCGTTCTGGCGACGGAAAATGGTTCACGCGGCCATCGCGGCTACGTCACCCAATCGCTCGAAGCTTTCCTCGAGTCCAACCGGACCAGGAAATACCTGCTCATGGTCTGCGGGCCGTGGGCGATGCTTGACGCGACGGTGAAGCTCGCAAAGAAGTTCGGCCATCCGTGCCTGCTCTCCACGGAGAACCGCATGGGTTGCGGCCTGGGCGTGTGCCTGGGATGCTGCATCCGCGTGAAGGGCGAGGGCCACAACGCGTATCAGCGCGTCTGCACGGAAGGGCCGGTTTTTTGGGCGGAGAAGGTCATTTTTGAATCCACAGATTGCGCAGATTGAACAGATTCAAGAAGATGAAATTCAAAATTCAAAAGTCAAAAGTCAAAAGCCAGCAGCCGAAAGGCAAAAGTCAAAGGTCAAAAGTCAAAGGACGACGGACAAAGGACCAAGGACAGCGAACATCTGACAACGGACAAAGGACTGTCCTTCGAGAATCTGCTAAATCTGCGCAATCTGTGGATTCTTTTATCCCTCGCATCGACACCGAAATTGCCGGCGTGCATTTTGAGAACCCCGTACTTACGGCGAGCGGCACGTTTGGCTACGGCCGGGAGTTCGCGCACCTCATCGACCTGAACGCACTGGGGGGCATTGTGGTGAAGGGCATTTCTGCGGAACCGATGCCGGGCAACCCGCCGCCGCGCATTTATGAGACCGAGTCGGGGATGTTGAATGCCATCGGGCTGCAAAACGTGGGTGCCAGGAAGTTCCTGGAGGAGAAGCTGCCGTTCCTCCGGACGCTTCGCGCGCGTTGCGTGGTCAACGTTTTCGGATACTCAACCGAGGACTACGTTCGCGCCATCGAAATCTTGAACGCCGGCGACGGAATTGACGCCTACGAGCTGAACATCTCCTGTCCCAACACGCGCTGCGGCGGTATGGTTTACGGCAACGACCCCAAGCTCACGGAAGAGGTTGTGGCCGCCTCGAAGCGGGCGGCGCGGTTCCCGCTTTTCGTGAAGCTCTCGCCCAACGTCACTGACATCACGGTTCTGGGCCGTGCCGCCGAAAGTGCGGGAGCAGACGGCCTGTCGCTGGTGAACACTTTCGTGGGCATGGCGATCGACGTCGAAACCCGCACGCCCCGCGTCTCCAACATCACCGCAGGTCTTTCGGGACCCGCGATCAAGCCCGTCGCCTTGCGGATGGTCTATCAAGTGGCGCGCGCCGTGAAGATTCCCATCATCGGCATTGGAGGCATTTCGACGGCCGAGGACGCTCTCGAATACATCATCGCGGGTGCGCGCGCCGTCCAGATCGGGACGGCGAATTTCTACGCCCCTGGCACGTCGCTCGGAGTCATCGAAGGCATTCGGGACTATTGCCGGCGAAAGCGGATGCATCTCTCCGAGCTCATCGGGAGCATCCGAGTGCCGGAAAGGAGCGGGGCAGACTGAGTGAGGCGGGAAGCAGCAGGCAGAAAGCGGAAAGCCGAAAGCAGAAAGCAGAACCTCAATCGCTGAGTCTTTGATTCTGATTTCTAATTTCTGATTTCTAATTTTCCCAACTGCCTTCTGCTTACTGCCTACTGTTCTCCAGGAAACCCGTTTCACTCCGAGCACGTCAAATAACTGAGGGAAACAGCGCCGTGGCCACGATTAAATTACTTAATATCAAGGAGTTACATGCGGTACTTGTGAATTGACACCGATTCGGCGCTCTGCTAGATTGGAGGTATAGAATTGCACAGAGACCCTCAAGCACTCAGTGACCATTCTCGCGTCAGTTTGGTGCTTGCGTGTTTCATCATGGTTGCGTCGAGTTGCGCGGTTCGGCGAACGACGACCGTGGCGCCGGCGCGTGCGCCCGCCCCCGCCCTGGAGGCCACAGCAGACGAACTCGTTGGCCGAGCCAACGCTTGGGAGGAGAAAATTCAGACGCTCACGGCCACCGTGGATTTTGCGCCGACCGCCGGCTCAGTCTATTCGGGAGTTATCAAGGAATATCACGACGTTAAGGGATTTATTTTGGTCAAGAAGCCCTCTTTCATCCGTGTAATAGGTCAGGCGCCCGTTGTTCGCACGAATATATTTGACATGGTGTCCGACGGCAAAACGTTTTGGTTGAATATCCCACCTAAACACAAATTCATCACGGGTGCGAATGATCTCACGCGGCCGGCAAAGAATCCTCTCGAGCATATGAGGCCGCAACACTTTCTGGAAGCGCTTCTGATCCCGCCCATCGAGCAGAGTCGAGACAGACTTTCTTACGAGGAAGCAGAAGAAGGAAACCGCAAGTATTACGTGCTCAGCGTTTTCGAATCGGCCAGCGCCGAACCGATGTTTCCCCAGCGAAGAATATGGTTTGATCGGTCTAATCTTGAAATTGCGCGATTACAGGTTTACGGTCCACAGGGCTCATACGTGGAAGACGTACACTATTCCGGCTACCAGGATTTCGACGGAGTGCGTTACCCGTCCGAGATTCAAATCTCCCGTTCCATCGATGACTACGGGATGGCCGTGACCATCCAGAAGGCAACATTTAATCAGGAGATCGCGCCGGAGAAATTCCAGTTGAAGAAGCCGGAGAACGCGGAGTTGGTGGATTTGAGCGCGGCGAGTAAGCCGGAAGGAAAGCATGGAGAATAGCATCGTTATTGCCAATCTCATGCACCGGCCGATCCGCACGGCGGTGAGCGCGCTCGCCGTGGCCGTGGAAGTGTGCATGGTGATGCTGGTGGTGGGTCTGACTTCTGGCTTGGTGAATGACACGGCGCGCCGCGTGCAGGGGGTGGGCGCGGATGTGCTGGTGCAACCGCCCGGTGCTTCCATGTTCCTGGCCTTTGGCACGGCACCCATGCCCATCAAGATCGCCGATCATCTGCTCAAGCTGCCGCGCGTGCTGGCTGTCGCCCCCGTCCTGCTTCAGTTCAATTCGACGAAGGGGATCAACACCGTCTACGGGATCGATATGGATAGCTTCGATCGCGTTACCGGAGGGTTTGTCTTTCACTCGGGCGGCCCCCTCCAGAACCCTTACGATATTCTCGTGGACGATCTGCACGCGCAAGCCAACCGCCTGAAGGTGGGCGACAAAGTTGTTCTGTTCGACCACGAATTCACCGTGGCCGGTATCGTGGAGCATGGAAAGGGGTCGCGGCTCTTCATTCCTTTGCAAACAGCTCAGGAGCTCTCCGGTTCGCCGAACTCAGCGTCCATATTTTTTGTCAAATGTGCGGATCCAGGCTACGCGGACGACGTGATCGATGAGATCCGGCAGATGCTTCCCAAGTACAAGGTTATTTCGGTCACCGATTACATGTCGCAGATGACGTCCAATAACCTGCCGGGTTTGACGGCGTTCGTTACTGCGCTCATTTCTGTGGCGGTGGGGATCGGTTTTCTGGTGATATTCCTCTCCATGTACACCACCATCACGGAGCGAACGCGGGAGATCGGAATCTTGAAATCGCTGGGGGCGTCGAAGACGTACATCGTCGAAGGAATTCTGCGCGAGTCGACCATTCTTAGCCTGATTGGGATCGTTTTTGGCCTCGGCGCCTCGTTGCTGTCGAAGCGCATCATCCATTCCACGTTCCCGACCCTCTCGGTCGATCTCACTTTGAATTGGGCATTTTATGCCGCCGTACTCGCAATTCTGGGAAGCCTGTTGGGCGGATTTTATCCAGCTTTCCGCGCCGCGCGACTTGACCCAGTGGACGCACTGGCGTATGAGTAGAGTCACCTCTCAGCGGTCAGCTTTCAGCTGTCAGCCGAACGGGGTGACTGATAGCTGAAAGCTGACGGCTGATACCTGTTGCTATGGAACCCATCATCGCCACAGAAGATCTGAAAAAGATCTACCGCATCGGCAAAGTAGAAGTGCCGGCACTGCGGGGCGTTGACCTCATTGTCCAGGAAGGCGAATTCCTCGCCATTGTGGGGCCATCCGGTTGCGGGAAATCCACGTTGCTCCACATTCTGGGCGGTTTGACGCCTCCCACCAGCGGCAAGGTGTGCGTCGACGGAAACGACTTCACGGTGATGAACGATGCGGACCGCACCCGCTTTCGGCGCCACAAAATCGGCTTCGTGTTTCAGCGCTTCAATCTGCTTCCGACGCTGACGGCGCGCCAGAACATTCAGATTGCTCAGCACATTCAAGGCAACGGATTCAACCCTCACCGTTTCCAGGCCATCGTGGATATGCTGAGGATCAGGGAGAAGCTGGATCAGAAACCCAATACCCTGTCGGGCGGCGAACAGCAACGCGTGGCCATCGCCCGCGCCGTTATTTGCGAGCCCAAAATTCTGTTGGCGGATGAACCGACGGGCAACCTCGACACCGAGAATTCTCAAATCGTCCTCAACATGATGCGGGCGCTCAACCGGTCCTTCCGGCAAACCATCTTGATGATTACCCACAACCTGGACGCCGCGGCCGTCGCTGACCGCATTGTTCGGATGCGGGATGGGCGGATTATTTTCGATTGATTCCTGCCGCATTTCCCGCTATGTTCGTTTCGATTGTCTTCTATGGCTCAGAGCACGGAATTGCGCCACCAGACCGTTACGTCCACCCCACAACAAGGTGAAGCGCACGAGGGCACTGGAGTATGGTCGAAGATCAAGCTCGTGTGCGTCCGATCCGTTTTCTGGACGTACAAACGAGGAAGCTGGCAGTACGACATTATCGTACTCGTGATTCTTGCCTTCATCTTCTTGACGCCTCGTTCCTGGTATACGCCACAGCCCCCACCGCCCGTGACTGGTTTCTTGAAAAATCAGGGTATCGTGGAGGTCGGACGCATCGAAGGCAATTGGAGCTATTTTATCGACGCCAGGCTGGTAAAGTCCCGGCCGAACCAGACACCCGAAGAGGCGGTGCGCGATATCCTGTCCGAGCGCCTGAAAAGGCCCCTCACCGTGAAGTCGGTGGACGAAATCCAGGATAAGAAAGGCGCCGTCCTGGGCTACACGGTTGTCGTGCAGCCTTGAGGATCTCCCTTTCCTTCCGGCTGAAACGGACCGCCATGCTGATTGAAGTGCCAAGCACACTACGACGTTGGATCCAGTTCGCCGTGACTTGCTCGGTTGCGCTGCTCTCGCTGCCGGCGTTGCTTGCGTCCGCAAGTCCGATTCTGCATAAGAAAAAACCTCCTCCGCCACTGGGCGAAATCCTGGAGCGGATGAACGACAGCGCCAAGCGGCTGAAGACCGTCTCGGCCGACCTCGAGTACACCAAGGTCACCGTCGTGGTGGACGACAAGTCCACGGAATACGGGGAACTGTTCTTCCAGACGGGTAAGAACGAATCTATTCTGATCAATTTCCACAAGCCGGACCCCAAGGCGATCCTGTTCCTGTTCAAGCAGAAGAGGGCCGAAATCTACCTCCCCAAAAGTAATCAGATCCAGGAATATGATTTCGAAAAGCACAGTGGTCTAGTGGAGCAGTTCTTGTTGCTCGGCTTTGGAACGGAAATCGGTGAGCTTCGAAAACATTACGGCATTAAGATGATCGGCGAAGAGGTTCTGGACGGCGATACGACGGCCGTCTTGGAGTTGACCCCGCTTCGGGAGGACATCGCCTCGCAGCTCACCAAGGTTCAGCTTTGGGTCAGCGAAGAGTCCTGGATTCCGACCCAGCAGAAGTTCTTTGAGTCGGATGGCGATTACCTGATCACGCGCTACACTGCCGTCAAGGTGAACCGCGAGCTGCCGTCCTCGACCTTTCGAATCTCCGCCCCCAAGGACGCCAAGCGCGTCAAAATGGGCTGACCGATCGTAGCCGGATTTCCCCATTCAACCCCAAAAATCTACACTTCAGCCCCATTTTTCTACACTTCGCCGGATTCCGGTTGTCTCTCGTGCAGCGATTCTAGTAAGCTGGGGCACCCTTGGCGGAGGGTGCTTGCCCGGGCCGGGGAGCCTGAGCTCCGGAGCCTGAAGCAAGATGCAGTCTGGTACATCGTCGGACTCAATCAAGGCAGTCAATTCCCAAGACCCGGCGTTAGGCGCGGTTTTTGCCCTGTTGCGTCCGGCGCCATGTCTATGAAACTTATCGCACTGCGGCGCACAATTCGTTTCTGGCACACCCGCGTCCGCGAGTGGTGGATGATCGGCTGGGGCCTCGCGACTCCCCATCATACTGTCCTGGCACACCTCATCCCCATCCGGCGCTGCAACCTGTCTTGTACCTACTGTAATGAGTTCGATGACTTCTCCAAGCCTGTCCCGGCCGCGGAGATTTTCCGCCGTATTGATCGCCTGAAGGAGTTCGGCACCAGCATCATCACACTCAGCGGGGGCGAGCCGCTGATGCATCCGCGATTGGACGATATCATCCGGCACATCCGCAAGCGCCGCATCATCGCCGGAATGATCACCAACGGCTACTTATTGACTCGCGAACGTATCGAGGGGCTGAATCGGGCCGGACTCGAGCACCTGCAAATCAGCATCGACAACGTGAAGCCGGACGACGTCTCGAAGAAGAGCCTGAAGGTACTGGACAAGAAACTTCAGTTGCTGGCTCAATACGCCATTTTCCAGGTCAACATCAACTCCGTGCTAGGCAGCCCGGTTCACCATCCCGAAGACGCTCTGGTGGTCGCCCGGCGCGCCCTCGAGCTAGGTTTTACGAGCACGGTCGGCATCCTCCACGATCACGAAGGCCAGCTTCGGCCTTTAGGGGAGCGAGAGCAGAAGATTTTCACGGAAATCATGGCGCAGGGCCGGCGCTCGTACTCACGCTTCAACTATTTCCAAAAGGATGTCGCCCGCGGCGCGCCGCACCAGTGGCGTTGCCGCGCCGGCAGCCGTTACCTTTATATTTGCGAAGATGGGCTGGTGCACTACTGCTCGCAACAGCGCGGCTATCCAGCCATTCCGCTAGAGCAGTACACGCGAGAACATCTCGAGCACGAATACTTTACCAGGAAGGGCTGCGCCCCTCTCTGTACCATCGCCTGCGTGCAGCAGGTAGCCCTGCTGGATGATTGGCGCCACCCGCAAACCCGCGAGGGTTTCCGCAAGCCCGCCCGCGATCTCGTTCAATTGCCGACGCCGGTCGAAGAACGATTGGGTGATTGAGTGATCGGGCGATTGAGCGATTGTCCGAGAAGATGTCAGTAGTCCGTCGCGCCTGGCCGCCAATCACCCAATCACCCAATCACACAATCGCTGAATGATGGAGCTACCACTCGATCTTAGCCAGAATTCCGCCCAGAATTTTCACGTCGTTATGGGAAATTTATACGGCGCAGGAGATCCTGGAAGCGCGGGGCGCCGCGGGCTGGCACATCTGCTTCGACGTCCTTGAGCGGCTCCTCGCGGGTGAGCCGATGGGACGCATCGTCGGCGCCGAGGCCATGAAGTTCGGCGGCTGGCAGCGCTTGAACGCCGAGTACGCCAAGCAGTTCGGCGTTGAGACGCCCAACTGGCCGTCTCAGGCGGCTCAAAAGTCGTGAATCGAGTGGATCGCAAAACAATAGAGGAGGTCCCGTTGAACTGGAACAAATGGGTTCGGCAGACCCTCCGCTGGCTGTCCATTGCCTTTACGCTGGCCGTCATCGTCAACATCGTCGCCGTGGTACAGGGGAAGTATACCTCCTGGGTGGGCCTCTCGGCGCCGCTCCCGCTCGTCTTGCTCCTGTTCACCGGGCTGTACTTGTTCGTTGCTGCCGTATGCCACCAAGTGGGGCAGCGGGCAACGCACCGACTGAACCCCGATCCCGAAGCTGGTGGAGGGGCGTTACATTAACTTCAGCGAATCGGGAAACTTGCCGGCACGTTGCGCCCAACAATTCCAACTTCGGCAAAGTTCGATTTTCACACGCTAATCGGCTGATCACAATAGGGTTCCACCTGGCGCATCGATTCCAACTTCGGGATCGGGGCTGAACGGCCGGCCGGTTGAGAATGCCTTCCGATCCGAGAACACGAATCTAGCGGCGCATGAAAAGACGCAGACCGCAAACCCGGCGGTCAGCGCTACCAGCTGACCGGAATGATCCCGGAATCGTGCCCGCCTTGCCCCGGAATCCGCATGCGCTACAATACATATAAGGCACAACGAAATGCCGCACCGTCATGAAAAGGTACACGGAGCAAGAACTCGCTGACGTTTTTCAGAGCATTACACGAGAGGGGTTGTGGACTCCATGGAGCGGGGTTCCGCGCCGAGAAGCCGCACCGCTCGCGGTTGGCGTATACCTGCGATACTCGGACCTTGTCCCTGGTGTAAGCAGCTTGAAGGAGCGGTACTGGGAGGCGCTGCAGAAGGTACCTAACACGAGCACGGTCGTAATGCTCTCAATGATCAACGGAATACTCAGCTCTGGGTCAGCAGACCTCTCCCTGCACGCCGTGCTGAATGAGCAATTCCTAACGGGTGATCTCAAAGGGCGTGTTGCGGCGTATCGGCGCGAGGATCCCGCGCCCACGGTTGTATTCAACCGGGTCGGCTGCTTGCAGCTGATACGGCACTTATTGGTCTATGGGACGATCATTCCAGCTGGCGGCGCGAGCCCCCAGACCCAGAATCTCGGGGAGCTCGTGCTACTAGCAAACGAGTTCCTCTATGACGATTCGCTGCCACTCCCCGCCCAGCCCAGCGATTTAGATGTGGCCGCGCTGGCTGCTCCCACGTGGGATATCTACAACCCCAGGGACCTCGCCTACGCGATGTCGCGCATGCATACGATGCTGCGGGAGATACTTCCTGGTAACGATAAGCAAGTGCGCGCTCTCTCAAAGGCGGCGGGCATAGATCCCAATCAGATCACAATCGATGGCATTCCGCTGGTGGACTTCCTCGCTGTGGTGTTTGGGCTTTATTCCCGTGGGCAAAAAATGACCACAGATGTACGAAGCGCCTTGTTTGACATCGGGGAGATCTTCAAGAAAATCGGCCCCACAGGAGCTCTTCAGCAGTTCATGGCCGCCCGGAGCTTAACACCCTCTCAGTTCCGCGAGCAAGTGGGAGAAGGCGGGGAACCTTCAAGGGATAAATTCTTCCACGAGCTGGAAAGCCGTTCATTTATCAAGGGCGCTTTGGTGGATTTCCGCCGCCGACCCCTTCTGATGCTGGACGACAAACGTGCGGTCATCCTTGACCTGCAGTTCTTGGTGGAGTTGCTTACGGTAGGGGTCTATTACAGTATTTTCGACACGCTGCCGAAAGACCGGAGAGATAGGTTTCGCGAAATGTGGGGCCGGATATTCGAGCTCTACGCGGTCGGGTTGCTGCGTGAGGCTTACCCGGAGGGATTAGGATTTTTGCAAACCGATGCCGAGTTTCCGGGCGGGCAGATAGACGCGCTTGTTGATTTTGGGGAAGAGGTGTTGGCTTTCGAAATGAAGTCATCCTTGCTGACGGAAGTGGCGAAGCGGGGAGGGCGCAGTAAAACATTTGAAACTGACGTGTACAAAAAGTTTGTCCGCAATGAGAAGGGTGAGCCGAAGGGCGTGGCACAGCTCGCTAAGTCCTGCAGGGCTATCGTAGAGGGGACTCTCAAAACTACGCTGCGACCCCCACAGGTTTACCCGATCCTATTGTCGGAGGAGCCGGCCTGCGAAGCACTCTGCTTCAATTCCTACCTTAACGGTATTTTCTGGTCCGAACTCGGCACTAGCCCGAACGTGAGACCGTTGTCGGTCATGTCGATTAATGAGTTCGAGGAAGTACTCGGCCAGGTTTCGGCAGGAGTGCTGACGTGGCCCAGTCTGCTTAATACGCGATTCGACCACGAAAATGTTGTTCCTGTGTCAGTCCACCAGGCTCTGTACACTTGGCTACGCTCCAAGGGAATCAAGGCGATCCGAAATGAGGCCCGGAGGGCCAAATTTGAGAAGGCAGCTGCCGAAATATTGCAAAGGTATCAATCTACCCCGGGGTAGACGGGATAGCGCAGACGTGGCCGCTGTGTGGCTTCGTCTGCGGCTCTTCGTCCGTCATGGGATATTATTTTTAGATGTTAATATTATGGTTGATGCTCTCATGTCAAGAACCGCGGAGTAGTGCTGAAAGGCGTACAACTCCGCGGCACCCGCTGAGGACGGGCGAAATGGACAATTCCGATATTCTTCCAGACAACCAGTCTGTCGAGGCATCGTTCGGGATAAAAGAGGATTGGCAACACTTCTCAAAAACTCACCAAGTGCTCTTGAGGAAGTTGCCTCTTTTGTTTAAGACATTCGAGCGAGTATTCCTTCGCAGGATGGAGACAACTGAGCCTGCTGACAGGGTGATTTACTTCCTCGGTCGGGTCGCGATGGAAGACTTCATGGAAATTGTCCTTCTTTGCGGCAATGGGTACGGCGTGGGTGCGTTAAAGATTTTGCGCGGTCTTTATGAGCGAGCCGTCACAGCGGCATATCTCGCAAAGTATCCGCAAGAGGTGGATTCCTTTCTGGAATACCATCATGTGCATATGGGGAAGCTGCTCAACCACACCGCCGAACTGTTTGATGTCCGGCGCATTTTTCCAGAAGATAAACTCGCTGAGATTCGGGCAAACTACGAGCAGGCGAAGCCACGGTTTCAGGAGCCACTTTGCAAGACCTGCGGAACCACGCGAACCCAATTCTCTTGGTCAAAGCTTGATATCGGCGCGATGGCGAAGAAGGGCGACGAGTACCTGGCGAAACTCTATTTGACATGCTATTTCTTGCCGACCCTTAAAGCCCACAGCACACTTCACGCGCTTTCGACACAGGCAAAACCTTGTGACAATGGCGGCCTCACCTTTGACGATGGTGCACAGCGGGAGCACTCAGATGAAGCGTTCAGAGCGGCACACCTGACAATGCTTATCGCATTGGGCACTCAGAACCGCCATTTCAAACTGGGCCTCAATGAAGAACTTGGGGAGAGAAGGGGAGAATTCGCTGAAGCGTGGGGGCAGCCTCCCGAGGATGTGACAGCCGACAGTCCCCCGAAATGAAAACACCGACTGCCCGGTTGTCGGTAGCGTTATTGGAAAGCAGCCCAGTCGTCATTGACTTGGCGCACGACCGATGGGAACGGCTTTAACGTTGAGGGGCCGGGATGGTCGAGCACATTCCATGGATTGGACCTAATTACTAGAATGCGGCAACTCCCTTTGGCGGGAACAGAGCGGCAATCATTGGCTATCGAACCAGAAGAGGCTTCCACTTGCGGAGGTTACAGGTTACGCTGAGCGCAGCTAAATTAGGTGCGAGAGTTGGAGGTGTACATGAAAAGGCCCGTGGAATCTGCCTCGGCATTAATCGACGAGAAGATCAAGGAACTTGGGGACTGGCGCGGGAAGACGTTGGCGAAAGTGCGCGAAATCATACACGAGGCAGACCCTGAGATCGTCGAAGAGTGGAAGTGGGCGAAACCCACGAACCCCGGAACACCGGTCTGGTCCCGCGGCGGCATTGTCTCGACGGGAGAGACGTACAAGAACGTCGTCAAGATGACATTTGCCAAGGGAGCTGCGCTCGAGGACCCTTCCGGTCTATTCAACTCCAGCCTCGACGGGAATGTCAGGCGCGCCATCGACATCCACGAAGGCGACAAGGTTGATGAGGCGGCCTTGAAGGATCTCATCCGCGCTGCAGTGGCGCTCAATCTCCAGGGCAAGAGCAAGCCACGCTACCGGACGGTACGTGGCAAGCCGAAGCCCCGGCGAGCGAGCAGCAAGCGGGCCGACTAGTGCCGTTTCAACTTAATGAGGCTAGGTGTTCCCCTTCCGGCGTACGGTGTCAACACGCCGTCGGGTTCACCCATATTGTCCGGAGTAAGTTGGAACGGCACTAGCTTCATCGCAGGTCCCGGCCATATCTCCTCCCCTAGGGGAAGAGCTTCGGCACCTGCCTCATACGCCTTAAGGCAGTGACGAGTGACAAGTGACGCCTCGACGGGCCGCCTTATCGAGGTCAGTGAGGCAACGAAAGTGGGACAGGCTGGATAATACCGCGCGGTCTGGAGTGCGGCAGCAAGCTGCCGCACTCCAAAACTCAGCACTGGTCGGAGTCCCCGTTCCGCGCAAAAACGCGGCTGCTAACATTGTCTTTGAGGAGCGTCCAAAACGAGCGGTCGAGGTAGGAGCGGATGGAAACGTAACAGCCCCCGCACTGGTTAGTGGGGACGAACTCTTTCAGCATCGCCCTCTGCGAGGCATATTCGTTCTCAAACATCGAGCAAGGACGCAAGCCTCCCACGGGCGTCACGACCATAAACCTTCGTCCCGCGTTGCACCCCGGCACGCTCCCATCACGGAAGAAATCATGGATACCCGAAAGCGTCCAGGGCGAGTTGGCGATGCGGCCATTCTTCGCTTTCAGCTCCAGTAATTGATCGAGAGTCTTGCGGAGCAGAGCCAGGTCCTCCGCCGACTGAATGTAATGTTCCATGCTCCCGGTCCGCAGGGGTGTATAAGCGCTGTAGGAGATGGAAACTCCCCATTCTTTGGCCCGTTCGTAAATCGCGATCAGTGCCGGAAGATTCTCGCCGGTGATGGCGGTATTGAGCGCCACGTCGTCGTAGCCGTGGCGGGCCAGCGCGGGAACCAGCTTCTCGAGGTGAGCATAAAGCCCAGGTGAGCGGCGGAAATCGTCGTGCCTGGAATCGGGAAAGTCCAAGGAGATTGAAAACTGGTTAATGCCGAGGGGGCGCAAAGCCAGATATTTCTCCTCCGTTAACAACCGGCCATTGGTTACCAGGATGGTGTAAGGCAGGCCGCTCGGCTCCTTTACGGCTCGGATGATCTCCGCCAAATCCTTCCGCAGCAGGGGCTCGCCGCCCGAGAGTTGCACGACCATGGGCTTCAGAAGGCTCCGCAGCTCGGCGTAATCCTCCGCCCGAAGCAGCCCCGCCGGGTCGGGTTTCATCCCTCCCTTGTCGCAATGCCGGCAATTGGCCGTGCAGGAGTGAGTCAGCTCAAAGGAAACCACCAAGGGCCGATTAATGCAGAAGCTCCACGTGCCTCGGGCAATCATTCGCGCCGCTCGTCCCACAGGTATGGCTTTCAATGGCTACTCCGGAAAGTAAGATCGCGCCTCAAAACTCGATTCAGCGCCCCAGGATTCTAACGAACTTCGGGGTGATTTTCCAGCAGAATGCCCTCCTTCCGGCACCATGCTAAGTCGCGTGCTCCCTAGAAACTAATAGCATATCCCTGCCGGCCTCCAGGAGCAAGCTGAAGATTTGGCGTTCCCAGACTGTGCCCCAGTTAAAGGCCAATTCACCATTCACAATTTACTATTCAGAGTTTTCTTTGTTGATCTTCCACTCGATCTGCGCCAGAACTCCACCCAGAATTTTCACGTCGTTGTTCGTCAGGCCGAGATCCAGCAGCAACCGGCGCAGCTTGATGAGCGTGGCATCGCGGCTCTTCGGCTTGATATAGCCCACCTCGGCGAGCACGCGCGCCGCGCGCGCGAAGACGTGATCGATGGATTGAAGATTGGCAGGATCGGACTGATGGGTCGTCGTCGCGGGCGGGCGAGTTGGGACGGCGCCGGCGCGCGCCAATTCGTAGGCACAGACCGCCACCGCTTGGCCGAGATTCATTGAAGGGCAGCGCGCGGCCGTCGGAATTCTCACCAGCGCATGGCAGAAACTCATCTCCTCATTCGACAGGCCGGTCTTTTCCGATCCAAAGAGCAAAGCCACCCGGCCCCTTCGCGCGCGCGCGGGAAGCCACCGATCAAGCTGGTCGAGGGGAATCAGTTCGCGGTCGAGATTGCGACGCGAGCCTGACGTCGTGCCGACCACCCACGTCTGATCGCCAATCGCTTCACGAAGCTGATCGACGGCGCGCGCTGAGCGGATGATCTCTTCCGCGCCCACCGCCGAGCGAGTTTCCTGCCAGACCGGCGGATGCGGCGCGACGACCATCAACTCGCGCAACCCGAAGTTGGCCATCGCCCGCGCCGCCGCGCCGATATTCAACGGGTTCCGCGGCCGCACCAGAACCACTCGAAAATTTGACCAGGCTGCTTTCATCTGGAATTCCGTGATAGGTCGTTCCTCAAAATATCGCTGGATATCCGCGGTCTTCCAATTGTACATGTAATATATACAATGCGAAGAATCAATATGTTAAAGACTAGGCCGTGAGGCCCAGCAGCTTGCAAACGCTGCCGTTTTCAAGTTTTTGCTGCAATTATACACCCTAGAATCAATCACTTAGCACGAATTCAGCCGCTCACTGCCGGTTTTTTGGCATTTCTCCAGCTATCACGGAACCATTGCCGGGCTCTCTGCGGCCGGCGCCCGGCGCGTTGCCTCGATGGTGGCGGTCAGTGATTCCCCCGCGAGCTTGCCAATCATGGGTCCGATGCTCCATCCCAATCCCTTCGGCACATTTCGGGTCACTGAACTGGCACAGCGTTCGACACAGGCGCAGTTGTCTTTCTCCTCGAATCGCCAGTGGGAATTCAGACGCCACAAGAACCCGTAGTCGGTGTCAGGCGGCCGCGCCCACTGTATCGGTTTCCCGGCATGTTCAACCTCGGCAACGCGCGTTGCGTAGGAGCGGCAGCGCCAACGCATGGAATCCAGGGAAGAATACAGGACATCAGGATTGGTGTCGAGGATCACCGTGATGATTTTCTTCTTCCGAAGCTGCAAGCAGATTTAGAAACTGTCACTCTGCCGCCCGTTCAGCATCGAGTCGATCACATCGGGCTTTCAGCAGGCGGATGAAAAAACGGCCGGGACGGGGCGCGGGAATGACCAGCGTTTCGAAGGGGATTCAATTTCAAATGACATCATTAGCCACTGCCGAAGATCTCTATGCGACGTGCTGGAATTGTGATATAAAGCCCTCGGCGTCTTTGGCACATTCGAGGGTTTTATCCCGCCCACAAACTCCAATTCTGACGAACGTCCCCGGGCTTCGTCCGCGAAGGACGTGGTGTGTCCGTTGAACGGCTTCAAGAAGCGAACCGCGCCGGAAGGCTCCGACGCCGCCGGCGAGCCGCAAGGCTTCCCGCCTCTGGGCTCGGCGCTCAAGGTCCTGATGATTTGGCCGCGCTTTCCATCCTCTTTCTGGAGCTTTGACGGAATCCTTGATCTTGTTCCGATTGAGACCGACCAGCCGCCGCTGGGGTTACTCACCATCGCCGCACTCTGTCCGAAGAACTGGACGCTCCGGCTAATCGACCGAAGCTTTGACGCTCTGCTCAATGCGGACATACTCTGGGCCGACCTCGTCATGGTGAGCGGAATGCGTGTCCAGAAAGACGACATTCGCGAAACCCTGCTGCGGGCCCGGGCGCTTGGCCGGCGGACGATCGTCGGCGGCCCCTTCGCCAGCAGCGAGCCAGACCTGCTGCTGTCCATGGCGGACCATGTTGTGGTCGGCGAGCCCGACGAGGTTTTCCCTGAGATTGCCGCCGATCTCGAGCGCGGCTCCGCCCAGCGGCTCTACACGATCAAGGACAAGCCCGATGTCAGCAAGACGCCGCTGCCCCGGTTCGATCTGCTCAATATCGGGAAGTATGCCTCCATGGCGGTGCAATTCTCCCGCGGCTGTCCGTTTCAATGCGAATTCTGCGACATCATCACCATTTACGGACGGAAGCCCCGAACCAAGAGCCCCAGCCAGTTGATCGCGGAGCTCGATGCGTTGTTTGCGCTCGGCTGGCGCGACCAGGTCTTCATCGTCGACGACAATTTTATCGGGAACCACAAACTCGCCCTCGAGCTGGCCGTCGAGCTGGCCGCGTGGCAGAAATCTCGTGGCTATCCGATGTTGTTCTACACCGAGGCCTCCATCGATCTGGCGCAGAGGACCGAGTTGATCGAAGCCATGGTGCAGGCGAATTTCTTTTATGTCTTCATCGGGATCGAAAGCCCCTCCCCAAAGTCCCTGACGGAAGCCAAGAAATTTCAAAACCTGCGGAGAGATCCGCTGGAAAGCATTCGCTTCATCCAAAGCGAAGGACTTTGGGTGACGGCGGGCTTCATCATTGGTTTTGATTCTGACACCGAGGATATCTTCGAACAGCAGACGGACTTCATTGAGCGCGCTGCCATCCCTTGGGCTATGGCCGGGTTCTTGCAGGCGCCCCCCACGACTCCGCTTTTCGATCGAATGCTGAAAGAAGGCCGATTGATCATGGATACCACCGCCACCAGCAACTTCGATCCGCCCAATTTCAAAACTCTCCTCCCCTTGCCGGTTCTGCTTCAGGGTTACCGCAGGCTTCTCGCCTCCCTCTATGAACCGTCAGCATTCTACGAGCGGTGTTATCGTTCGCTGCTGCACTGGCAAGCCCGCAAGCCGCAAAAAGCACCCGATATTCCACTTTGGCCACTGATGGGTATCGTGGTTCGATCCATCGTCCATCAGGGCATTTTTGCCTCCTACCGGAAGGCTTACTGGAAGTTCCTGTTGCGACTCCTGAGGCGCTGGGTCTTAGACCAGGCAACTTTCAGCATGGGGTTTGCGATGCTGCTCTCAGGACACCACTTCATACGCTATACCCAGAAAGTGGTAGCGGGGCTCGACCGAGAGCTCGCGAAACTGGGAGTCGACCGAAACCAAGTTCGCAATACCGAAGTTCTCTCAGGAATCCCCGCCCCGGAGATGCAGACGTAATTATTGAGAATTGCATAATATAGTTACACTGCGAGGGTGTGCTTAGCGCAGCGTAACTGACAATTTTCCTGCGTTATGATGAAACCGAAGTGAGGAGGGGGCGGCGCATGCGGCGACTAACGGTTGCGGTACTGGTACTTGGCAGCGTCGTGGCGGCCCTGAAACTGCGAACGAAAGGAACAGACATGGAGACGGCGCACAACGTTTCGATACCGGAAATGACGGAAGCGATCTCAGCGCGGCTCGTCACGCAGTGGGAGGCCTGGAAGAACCAGGATGCGGCATCCAATAATGCGATCATAGCCGATGACTTCAATTCTTTCTGGCCCGATGGCTCCCGCCACCTAGGAAAGCCCACCGCACAGCAGATGTCCGAGCAGCCCATCACAGGGTACAAACTGTCAGAGTTGCGCGTCGTGCCGGTGGGAGCGGATGGGGCCCTCGTCACCTACTTCGCCGACGTCAAAACCCCCGGCGACATCGTTAAGTTTCACATGGCTGTGGGAGAGGTCTGGGTGAAGCGCAACGGCCAGTGGCTAATCCGCGGTTACTCGGGCACATTAATAAAGTAGAATCACCTGGACTTTGTCTCTCGGTCGCATCACGGATGACGAACTTCCTACGCCTTTATCTGATACCACTGATGTCCCGACCGAGGGCGCAGCTATGTTTGCGCCTGGTCATCACGGGCTTCCTCGTGGCCGCAGGACTCGCCTGGTTCATCCCTCAAGTGACTGGCGAGCCGTTCATTCGACGGGTCCTCATTGGCGACTGGCTGCTGGAAATCGGCTTGATGTGGCTGATCATTTGTTTTCTCACGTACCCGCGATGGCTCCGGCGCAGTACTTTCATTTATCTCTCGATGCTCGTGGGTGTTTTTTGGCTGTTCGCCGACCACTTTCTGGTTCACAACATGGGCCCCGGACCGACCTACAGGATGGCGTCAGCAGCCTTGGGAGTGGGGACGGGCTTTGTTGTCTTGTTGAACGTCTGGCTTCTCAAGAGAGTGGTGCCCGGAATTGGGGAGAGACAGATTCGGCTCGGCAACGTCCTGCTGTCCTCCCTCGCAGCTCTTACGATAGCGTTCGGCGAAAGATTTCTGCCGACTCTGGATAAGTGGCATCCATTCCCTCCGTGACCACCTCGCGGGTGGCGTCCCGCATTGCGGGATCGCGTTTTTTTGCGATGTATGCGACCCCGGGGGCGATAGAATATTCGGGTGTCCATCCTGAAGCACGATTACAGTCTCAATCACCTCCATGACGAAACGCGGGTCGCATACATCGCGCCATGCGGGACGCCACCCGCCCAAGCAGCGCCACAGAGGAGGAAAACCGTGAGACATAATATGTTTCAGCACTCGCTCAGCTTGGTTTGGCTGTTCGTGGTAATCGCGCCGATGGCGGTGTCGGGGACGCCTCCGAGGAATTCCGGTGAACCCCAATCACAATCCTCCGTCCCGGCTGAGAGCCGCGAGAAAATCGAGAAACTGCTTGTAGTGATTCGGGACGCCAAATTGCGAGAAAGTGATCCCGGTCGGGTGGTTGAGGCTATTGAAGAGCTTGGTCACGTGAAGGCCGTGGAGGCCATCGACGACTTGGTTAAGCTTTTGACATTCAGACGAACCTGGCCGTGGGAGACACCCGGTGGTCCCATACAAGAGTTCCGCATTGAGACTCCCGGCTTACGCTACCCCGCTGTGAGCGCCCTCATCGAAATCGGCCAACCCTCGGTTCCGGCCATGGTCAAAGTGATCGAAGCCCACGAGTCCAGTTCCCTCGAATCCCAGAATGCCTTGTGGGTTATCAGATCCCTATTTCAGTACAACGGAAAGGAAGGAATTGACTACCTGAAAGAGGCAGCGAAGCACAGTTCCTCCCCCAGGGGAGCGCAGCGGCTGACTGACGCAGCAGATAAGCTACCTGTACGCTAGTCGGCTCGGGCCTAAGTGGGTAGCGGTCTTGGAAGCTTTGACCAAGTGTATGGACGTTCGCTAGCCGGCAGGGTTTCGGCTGTTTGAGACTCTGCGCTTTCTCTCTTCGGATGGGGTGCGCGCGGTTATAATTCGCGTCGGAAGCGAGTGGGACGAGGTGAGGGGAGAGACGGATGTGACCGCTTGGGTGCGCTTGAGTAGTCGCAGTCGTCAGGGCTCACGTCGGGTTTGGAGGTGAGATCCTTGGAAAAGAGAATTGCGCTGTTCGCGCTCGCTTTCGTTGTTGCAGGGTGCGTGGCGGGGCGGGGCTTGGCAGGGCAAGCGCGGCCCAGCCCTCCGCCAGAGCCGTACATCGAAGTAACGTCGATTACGCTGCGGCCCGCTGTCATCCATCACCGCCTCAAACCAAGAACTGCCACGGTGATCGTGAAGGTGACAGCCCACGGACGCCTGCCTGGCGGTTGCACGGCTCAGGTGGAGTTGGGCACGTGTCGCACCGAACCGCAGGGAGGAGTCAAGGTCGAGTATCTCCCCCCTGACCTGGTAAAGGCGCTCAAGGGGAGATCGACGACGTACAGATTCACGGTTCGCACGCCCCCTCAGGCCGGCGCCGGGACCGTGACGGTCTGTGCGACGCTCGGCGCGATCACGCCGGGAGTCAACAGGATAGACCCGCCGCCCCCAGAGCAGTACCTTGCAGTCTTCGAGGTAGTCGACCCGTAAATGGGCTTCGGGACCAGGGTCTTGGGTCGCCGGGCAGCAAGTCGCGCGGACCCCGGGGGCGATAGAATATTCGGGTGTCCATCCTCAAGCACTATTACGGTCTCAATCACCGCCATTATCTAACTCCAGGTACTTACCGGCGGGCGCGTCTGTTTGCCTCCGAGTGTTTTAGGAACCGACGGGCGGCGACGCTCGCCGAGCTGCGCCAGGAGCTGACATTCCGGATCATCGGATACGTCCTGATGCCGTGCTCGCCACTTGCCACATGCCACTCGCCACTTTTTTCTATTGGCCGTGGTCCAGTTGGAGGTTTTATTTTCTGAATGATGCTTCGATCTTGGTGATAGACAGAATGCCGTGATGGCAGCCACGAACCGGGGTCGCCTACATCCTGACAAAAACCGTCGGGATCCCGCCATGCGGGACGCCACCCGCGCATAGGTTCACAAAGGCCTCATATGCTACTACGAGAGGAGGAGCGAAGAGCGTGCGGAAAATCGGAACCAGTGCTGGGTGCTTTAACGTGGCACGCAAGGGGGTCAGTTTTAGTCATACGTGGGCGCAGAGCCTTGCGTTGCGATCTCCACCCCATTGTATGTGCCCTCAGCGGTAAAACCAGCATGCGTCGCGCTCAAGAATCTGCTTGCGTTCTTGGAACCTCACTGCCCCGCCGAACGTATCTTGTGTGTGTAGCACTTCGTGGTTGCAGGGGTACGGCTTGGCGTACCCCTACAACCGGGGCGGCCGATTCGGATCGAGCGCCGGACGGAACGGCGGGAGGATGCCATGGGAGCTTTAGTGCGCGACCTGCGGTACGGGCTGCGGATGTTGACGAAGAATGCCAGCGTGACGGCGGTGGTGGTGATATCCCTGGCGCTCGGGATCGGAGCGAACAGCACGATTTTCAGCGTGGTGAATTCGCTGCTCTTCCGGCCGCCCGCTGTCGACGAGCCTAGCCGCTTGCAGGATATATGGCTGCATAATAAGACCACGAGCGACCTCCTCGGCGGCTACTTGACGCTTAACTTTCCCGATTTTGCCTATTACCGCGATCACAACTCGGTCTACTCGGGCCTGGCGGCTGCGGCCGGCGACGGCAGCGCGGCGGTCTGGAGCCGGAACGGCGAAGGCGTGGCCGTTCAGGGCTTCCTGGTGTCGGCCAATTACTTCTCGGTGCTGGGCGTGAAGCCGGTACTCGGCAGGGGATTCCTGCCGGAGGAGGACGAGGCGGGCGGCGCGCATCCGGTGGCGATGGTTTCCCAGGCCTTCTGGCGCGAGCGTCTGGGGGGCGACCTTTCCGCGTTGTCGAAACCGCTCATGCTGAACGGCCGCGCCTTCACGCTGGTTGGGGTGGTGCCGGCCACGTTCCACGGAGTGATGATCGGCTCATCGGCGGACGTCTGGTTCCCGATGGGCATGCAACAGTCGGTGAGCCCCAGCCTGGACCTCACCAGCCGCAACGAATACTTCCTGGAAGTGATTGGCCGCCTCAAGCCTGGCGTAACAGCGCAGCAGGCGCAGGCGAACTTGCAGGTTCTTTCGGAGCAACTGGCGCACTCC
Organism: Terriglobia bacterium; assembly: GCA_050013575.1. Taxonomy (GTDB): domain Bacteria; phylum Acidobacteriota; class Terriglobia; order UBA7540; family UBA7540; genus DASYXZ01. The sequence continues at coordinate 350,153 of JBEKEZ010000002.1, forward strand.
TTTCCTGAGACCAACAAAGACCTGGTTGCGATCACCTATCCCGCCGCGCTCATTCCGGGACCTTTTCGCGGATTCCTCAGCATCATCACGGCGGCCCTGATGGCCATGGTGGGGCTGGTGCTGCTGATCGCCTGCGCCAATGCCGCCAACCTGTTGCTGGCCCAAGCCTGCGGACGCGGACGCGAAATGGCGGTGCGGTCGGCGCTTGGCGCCAGCCGCTGGGCCCTGGTGCGGCAAGCCCTCGCGGAGAGCGTGTTGCTCGGATTCCTGGGCGGTGTGGCGGGATTGCTTCTGGCAGCCGTCGCGGCGCCCCTGCTCCTTCGGCTTGAGCCGCCGGGCATTCCCATTGCGCTCGAGATGCCCATCGACTGGCGGGTCCTGTCGTTCACCTTGGCGGTCTCGGTGATCACGGGAATCGTGTTCGGCCTCGCACCCGCCCTACGAACTTCCCGGCTTGATTTAGTGTCGGGCTTGAAAGACGGCACGCCGGGCAGCGGCCAAACGCGCTCGCGGCTGCGGAGCATCCTGGTAACGGCGCAAGTGGCGGTCTGCCTCGTGCTCCTCATCGGCGCCGGGCTCTGCTTGCGCAGCCTGGCGAACGCTCAATCGATCGATCCTGGTTTTGACACCAATAATGCGCTGGTGGCCTCACTGAACGTGGAGACTTCCGGATACAACGAAGCGCGCGGGCGTGCTTTCTACAAAGACCTGCTCGATCGCGCCGCCGCTCTCCCTGGTGTGCGCGCGATCAGCCTGGCGGACATGCTTCCGTTGGGCACGGCGGAGCGCACTGAAGGCTTCAAGATCGAGGACTCCAGCGCGCCGTCCCCGCGGCCGGGCCAACAGGGCCAGCAAGAATTGATGGTCGACGCCGTCTGTACGGCTCCTGGTTATTTTCGCGCTATGGGCATTCCGCTGCTACGCGGTCGCGACCTCACCGAGCGCGATACGAAGGGCGCGCCGGCCGTAGCGATCATCAACGAAGTCGCGGCCGAACGCTTTTGGCCGCACCAGGACCCCATTGGGCGGCGATTCACATTTGGCGGGGATGATCCCAAGAGCCAGCAGCGTTACGAGGTGATCGGCGTGGTGAAAGCGGGCAAGTACCGTACGCTTGGGGAAGAACCCCGGCCGTTTATCTACCAGCCCTACTGGCAGAACTACCGACCGGGCGTACACCTTATCGTGCGCACCCAAGGTGACACCGCGGCGGTCCTCAGCGGCCTGCGGCGGACCGTTCAGGAGCTTGACCCCAACTTGGCACTCTATGACGTGGAAACTATGAAGCAGATCATGCTGCTGCCGCTCTTCCCCGCACACGCCGCCGGCCTGTTGCTGGGCGTGTTCGGAGCTCTGGCACTGCTTCTGGCGATGGCGGGCCTCTATGGCGTGATGTCGTACCTGGTGGCCCAGCGCACCCATGAAGTGGGCATCCGCATGGCTCTGGGAGCGCGGGCGGCGGACGTACTCAAGCTGATCGTGGGCAGCGGCATGCGACTGACGCTGGTGGGCGTGGCGATTGGCCTCGGCGGAGCCTTGGCCGTGACACGTCTACTCTCCAGCCTGCTCTACGGCATTCGCCCGACCGACTTCGCGACCTTCGCCGGAGTCTCGCTCACCTTGACCGCCGTGGCCGCGCTGGCCAGTTACATCCCGGCCCGGCGCGCCATTAAAGTGGACCCAGCGGTGGCCCTGCGGCACGATTAATTGACGATTTTCGATTGCCGATTGAAAGACAGCCATCGGCCATCAGCGCTCAGCCCTCAGGTAGTGGAGCTTGAGCGCGCCATCTTCTCCTGCTGATTGCTGAAGGCTGAGGCTCTTTCAATTCAGTTGCAGCACAGAGGCCACGCGCGCGGTGAGCCGGTGCAAGGCGCGGGGCGAGGCGGAGACGGGGCACGCTCGCGCAGCGGCGGCGGTGCTCGAGCCGAGGGTCGCAGAGGCCGGAATGCGGCGACACGTTGACCTGTCCCCACCCTCTCTCTTGCCCTCTCTCTTGAGGAGCACTTTATGAAAGCGATTGTATGCACACAATACGGACCACCGGATGTGTTGCAGTTCACGGAGGTAGCAAAACCTACCCCCAAGGACGATGAAGTCTTGATAAAAATTCATGCAGCATCCGTAAATCCAATTGACAGTTACCTCATGAGAGGACCGTTGTTCTTCCTCCCGATGATCGGGGGGCTGCTCAAACCAAAACACAAAATCCCCGGCTGTGATATCGCCGGGCGAGTTGAAGCGGTTGGCAGAAACGTAAAACAGTTTCAGCCCGGCGACCAGGTGTTCGGGGCAACAAGCGGGGGAGGCTTTGCCGAGTATGTGTGTGCTATTGAAGATAAGTTGGCACTGAAGCCAGCCAACCTATCGTTCCAGGACGCAGCAGCCGTACCCATTGCGGCAATCACTGCCCTTCAGGGTCTTCGTGATCAGGGACGCATCCAGCGAGGCCACAAGGTTCTGGTTGACGGCGCGTCTGGGGGTGTGGGTACATTTGCGGTCCAGATTGCCAAATCGTTCGGGGCTGAAGTCACTGCCGTGTGCAGCACAAGGAATGTGGACACGGCGCGATCGATTGGCGCAGACCATGTGATTGATTACACTCGGGAAGATTTCACGCAAAGCGGGCAGCGTTACGATCTGATTCTCGGTGCGAACGCCCATCATTCGGTTTTCGATTACTGGCGTGCGCTGAGTCGGGACGGAATTTTTGTCATGGCCGGAGGCGCTTTGGCTCGAATTTTCCAAGCTATGTTACTGGCACCATTCCTATCGCGGATTGGGGGCAAGAAGATGCGTTTCTTTATTGCGAAGATAAATACGAAGGATTTGGTTCTTCTGAAAGATCTTCTTGAAGCCGGAAAAGTTGCACCCGTCATGGATAGACGTTACCCGTTAAGCGACGCGGCTGAAGCTCTCCGTTATCGTGAAGAAGGACATGCGCGAGGGAAAGTCGTAATAACCGTTGAACATAGTAACGACACTTAACAAGGCGCTGCGCCAGACCGCTATTCATAAATTAATACAACTGCATTCAGAACTGCTATAACCAGCCCATCGGCCAAGGTGTCAAGACAAGCGCAAACTCTTGACCGAGGCACGTGCCGTTCCGCCACTGACGTCAGGAATGATGATTAATTCAAGTACGTTGGCATCAGGGACGTCAACTTGGTATTCCTCGACCTCCTGCACTGTTCTAGGTGGGCTGAAATTCCAGCGCTGGCGCACTAGTTCTCGAAACGAGCGCCCAGCGTCGGCAGACCATCGCAGGACGAACTCTTGGGTACGATTTGTGTCGTATTCCTCGAAAACAAGCTCGATGCGTCGAAGCCGTTGCGGCGCATCAAAGATGAGCCGGATCGTTTGAGTTCCCGGTTCGGCAGCGCGCCAGCCCCGTGTTTCTGCTGAAACGAGTGCAGACTCGATGGAATAATCTGCTTCTTCCGAGGTGACCTCGACTACGGCCGCTCGGTCAACGTCTATCCAGGCTTCGTCTTGAGGCCGAACAATTTTCGGAGCCGCACTGATAATCCGCTTGCGCATAATTGATATTCTCCCTTCGATCACTGCCGCGTTCGACTCGAGCCGCGATCGGTTTCCTGATGTGCGCCGGCTGACCCGATAGACCTTCACCGCCCCGTCGGACTCAGGAACGGCGCCGCAGTCAACGCCATACTTTCGGTTGCCCGGGCGAGCGGAAATGAAGAGGGTCTCTCAAATTTTGCAGCTCCCGGTAATAATAGAGCGGAGCAGGCCGTCTTTCTTTGAACCGCAGCCTCTTCAGAAACTCGATTTCCTCGCCGGTGGCACCGCTGCTGAGCCCAGGGTCCTTGAGGAACTCCTCCAGGCCCGGCTCGACCTCGAAGGGCCCATCCGGCTCCCGCTCGACGAATTCAAATCTCTTCGGGGCCCCAAGTGCCAGCCGGCGATTGAGGACAATTTCCACGCCAAAAGTATCGAGGTCAATGTCCCAGGACTCGATCAGCGGATCCATGAAGGATACGCAATTCTCACTTGAAACCTCGAAGATGCTGGTGTCCAGGAACTCGAGAATGACCACCCGCATATCTTCGTAGCTTCGGTTGCTCATTCGCGCCACCAGGCGGACCCAGTTCTCGCTTTCCAGTTCTTCTTTGGCGACTCGCTTCGCCACATCCAACAATTTCTGGGTGACCAGTCGTTCGAGTTCGCCAAGGGGTTGCTTCTCAAAAATTGCCTGTATTTGTTTTTGCTTGTCCGGTTTGCATTTGCGAAGGATCAAGTCTCGAACTTCCTTCAACAACGGCGCGGGCGGGTCTGCAAATTTTCTTTTCAGTTCCTCCTGGCGCTCGAGGTCAGCCAGCTTCGCCAATTCACCCTTCGGGAGCTTCAAGAATTTTGCCATCTTGTCATAAATGTCCGTTCGATTCGGGGCCGGCGGGGCTTTCTTTCGGGTGAGCAGTTGCGAAATGTAGGATTCCGTAACTTGCGCAGCCCGAGCTAGATCTCGCTGCTCGAGACCCAATTGTTCCAGCCGGTGCTTGACCACAAAGGATATATCCATCGGGACTCCCCACATTGGTTAACTGAGTGAGATCAAAAATCCTAGTCAAGAGAGAATGTCTCAGATTAGGCTTGACAAGTCAAGTTAATTCACCTAAAATGGTTAGCGAGATGAGGCTTCCTCCGGACACTCTCCAGATTACCTGAACTAAATCGGGTTATCTGCATCGCACCCCTTAGAGGACAAGGAGATTGCCATGTTTGCTCGACATTTATCCATGCATCTGAAGCCCAATAGTGTCGGGGAGTTTGCCCGCACCATCGAGCACGAAGTCATTCCTTTGCTTCGAAAACAGAAGGGCTTCCAAGACGAAATCACGCTCATCGCCTCCGAGGGGCCCGTGGCGGTTGCGATCAGTCTGTGGGACACCAAAGAGAACGGGGATAGCTACGGCCGCGGAACCTATCCACAAGTGCTAAAGAATCTCGCAAAGGTGGTTGAGGGGACTCCTCAGCTTCAAACCTATGAGGTTGCCAACTCGACCTTCCACAAGGTAGCTGCTTTGGTCGCTGCCTGAAGGCGGAAACGTCTCTTTGGTTCTTGGTCCGTTCTCAGCAGCAAGTGGCGAGTGACCACTACTGTCCGGTCATTGAATTTGTCTTTCGCTCTAAGTTGCTTTGAGCCATGAACTTGATGCGTCAACCGACCGTTTTCGATTTGAATTCCGAATGCGTTTTTGGCCATTCTTCCCGGGCATT
>JBEKEZ010000003.1:0-354742 GCA_050013575.1 Terriglobia bacterium
GCGCTGGACACGACGCGGCGCTCACCGCCTCCTCAAGCTCCGCCTCTGGATCGCTCGCTGCGGAACAACTTGGTTCGAAGTCTTGTATTCTCGCGGAGCTCAACTGACAAATGCTTGACACAACCTCGAGGCGTTGGTCGGTTGACAGCTTGCGGCGTAGGAAGGTAGCATTTCCGCCGCCTGAGGTCCTGACCATGAACCGTTCCCCCTCGTCACTGTTTGTGCCCAATGGCGGCGCCGACTGGCGCAGCGAGGCCGACAGCGGGATCGAGCGTCTCCGCAAAGGCGACCTGGTGGTCGAAGTCCGCGGCCACGACGGGGCGCCATTGAAGGATGCCCGCGTCGAGTACCGGCTCAAGCGCCACAGTTTCCTGTTCGGCACGGCCATCGCGTACGCTCCTTTTGCCGACACTGGCGACGACGGCCGGCACTACCGGCAGTTCATCCTCGACCATTTCAGTGCCCTGGTCTGCGAGAACGAGATGAAGTGGTACGCCACCGAGGTCGAGCGCAGCCGCGAGGACTACGCGCCCGCCGACGCGTTGCTCGCCTTTGCCGACCAGAACGGCTTGGCGATGCGTGGCCACTGCCTGTTCTGGGAGCAGGCGGAGTGGGTGCAGCCCTGGCTCTCGGCACTCAGCCAGAGCGAGCTGCGTGCCGCCATGGAGCGCCGCCTCACGGCCACTGTGAGCCGCTATGCCGGCCGGCTGGTGTGCTGGGACGTGAACAACGAGGTGCTCGACGGAACGTTCTATCGCCAGCGGATCGGGCTGGACGCGACCGCCTGGATGTTCCGAGAGGCGGCGCGGCTCGATCCCAGGACGCCGCTCTTCGTGAACGAGTTCGGGATCCTCGGCGAGCGGGAAAAAACGGAACGGTACCTGGAGTTGATTCGCGATCTCCGCGCGCGTGGCGCCCACGTTGGCGGAATCGGCATCCAGTCGCATGACTGCGATCGCCTTGCGGTCGATGGTCGTACGGTGCTCGCGCCTGGGGAACGGCCTTACTGGCTGCTCCGCACTCCGCTCACGCCGGAGGCCTTTGTCGCGACGCTCGACCGGCTCCACGGCGAGACCGGGCTGCCGATTCATCTCACGGAGGTCAGCGCGAAGTTCCCGGACGCCACCCGGCGCGCGGACCTGCTGGAGATGCTCTTCCGGCTCGGGTTCAGCCACGAGGCGGTTGAGGCGATCCTGCTGTGGGGCTTTGGCGCAAAGACGCACTGGATGGGGCCCGATGCGGCGCTCATGAAAGCGGATGGAACGTTGACTCCTGCCGGCACACGGATCAGCCGCCTTCTGCGCGACGAATGGTCGACGCGGGGAAACGGCGTGACCGGCGCCGACGGCCGCCGCGCTTTTCGCGGCTTCTACGGCAGCTACGCGCTGGGGGTCAGGGCGCCGGGCGGCCACGAAATCGTGCAGGAAGTCCGCCTGACGAAATCCGCGCCGACCGCCGCCGTGCAACTCACTGAATCTTGCTAGGGTTGGGCTGGCGACGCGCGCCTGAGGGCCTCGACCACCGCGTGGAATGCAGGCTTGGGTCGTCCCCGCCGATCCCACAGCAAGGGGTGATTCGTGCGTCCTGGGACCGGCCAGTTGTTGAGCCAAGTGCCGGCGTCAGTGACGCCCCAGAAGGTGACGCGGCTGACAGAGCGGTGCTTCACGAACACGTCGAAGATGTCTGCGTAGCGCTGCGCTAGCCGCTCCTGCATGCCTTCGGGCAGACCGTCCGCGTAGGGGTCGAGATCCGGCGTTAGCTCGATTCGCTTCGACACGTCGGCTCCGATCAACTCCTCGGGTCGAGGCAGTGGATCGACGTCCAGTTCCGTAATCATGATCTGCCTGCCTGTCTTGGCGAGGTCGACGATCGCGGCTTCGATGTCTTCGAGCGCGGGATCATCCAGCAGCCAGTGGGCCTGCTCGCCGATACCGTCGATACGGATTCCCCGCTCGCGGAGCGACGTCACAAGCCGGACCGCCGCTTTGCGCTTGGCCGTCTTCCACAGGTTGTAGTCGTTGTAGTAGAGCTGCGCATCGGGGTCGGCCTCGTGGGCGAACTCGAACGCCCTCGACACGTACTCCTCGCCTAGCGTCGCGTACCAGGGCGTTTTCCGCCAGGTCCCGTCGTCTTCGAAGGCCTCGTTGACCACGTCCCAAGCCTGCACGCGTCCGCGGTAGCGGCCGACGACGGTCCGGACGTGCACCCGCAGTCGCGAAAGAAGCAGCTTGGGGTCGAGGGTCGCGCCAGGCGCACCTTCGAAGACCCAACTGGGTGTCTGCTGATGCCAGACCAGCACGTGGCCGACTACGAACAGACCGTGTTTTGCTCCGAGGGCGACGTATTGGTCCGCAGCCGCGAACTGGAAGCGAGCAGGCTCCGGATGGACGACCTCCCACTTCAGGACGTTCTCTGGACTGATCGTGCTGAAGTGGCGCCTGACGATTTCGAGCGCCGCCGGGTCTTGGCCAGCGATCTGGGCGTCGTTGAGCGCGGCGCCGAGGAGAAAACGCCCTTTCAGGATCTCACGGAGGGCGGTTTGTGGGTCCGTACGGCCCCCTTTCATGGGAACACCCACCACGCTCAACAACGTGACATGCCCAAGCGAGAACGCCGACCGCGCGATGTCAGAGTCGCGGTTTCCTCTCAGACGGGCTTGCGACGCTCAGCCAGCTCGTCCTGGATCTGGAGGTTCAGCTTCTTCCCGATCGGGTAGAAGCACAGGGCCCCGACGACGACGCAGTACAGGATGGCGGGATAGATGCTGATGGTCAGGCGGATACCCAGCAAGGCATGCTCCGTCTGGGTCACGTGGGGCTGATAGCCGTACCCCGAAAGCAGCCAGCCCGCCAGGAAGCCGCCCAGACTCAAGCCGACCTTGAGAGCGAACAGGACGGTCGCGTAGATCACGCCCGTCGTGCGGCGGCCGGTCTTCCATTCCGCGTAGTCCACCACATCGGCAAACATGGCCCACAGCAGGGGGATCGTCGGCGCATAGACCAGAGAGCGCAGCCAGACCATCACGAAAATCGCCCAGATGTTGTCGGGCGGCAGGAAGATGAATCCGGCCATGAAGATCGTGGTCAGCGCGAAGCCGGTGAGGGCAACGGCCTTCTTGCCGAACTTGATGGACAGGTAGGTGGAAAAGAGCACGCCGATCACGAGCACGACCAGGCCCGACATGTTCCACAGGCTGAATCCCACCGACGAGACGTTCGTCTTGTCTGCGTTGATGACCAGACCGAAGTGGTTCAGCAGCGAGAACCACCAGCCGCTGGCGCTGGCACCACTTGCGGCGTAGGGCAGGCCCGCGCCCCGCAGGAACTCGAACAGGCGGTCCTTGTTCACGTAGTACTGAAAGAAGTAGATGACCGTGCCGTCGCGCATGGAGTTCGCCGTGAAGTGGGCCAGGGTGACGACGAACATGGCGATCCAGGGCCCGATCTTGCCCAGCGTGCCGAAGGATTGTCTGATGGAGACCTTCTCCTGCGCCAAAGGCTGGATGCGCTCGCGCGTGGACAAGAACGTGATCACGAAGCAGGCGATGCAGATCAACGCCCACAAGCCGATGGTCATCTGCCAACCCTTGGCGTTGTTGCCCTGTCCGAACTTGGCCACCAGCGGCAGCGTGAAGCCGCCCACGATCAACTGCGCGATCAGCGCGGCCACGAAGCGGAACGACGACAAGCTCGTGCGCTCATTGACGTCGCCGGTCATGACGGCGGTCATGGCGGAGTAGGGTGTGTTGTTGGCCGAGTAGAGCGTCATCAGGAGGATGTTGGTCACCGCAGCATAGACGAGCGTGCGGCCGTAGCTGAAGCCCGGCACTCTGTACGCCAGAACCATGACGATGGCCCAGGGCAGCGCGGTCCATAGCACCCAGGGGCGAAACTTGCCCCATCGTGTGTTAGTGCGGTCAGCCAAGACGCCCATCATGGGATCGAAGAAGGCGTCCCAGAACCGACCCACCAGGAGCAGCGTGCCGGCGATACCGGCCGCGATGCCCATGGTGTCGGTGTAGAAGTTCAACTGGAAGAGGATCATCGTCATGTAGACGAAGTTCGCGGCGCCGTCACCGAGGCTGTATCCAACCTTCTCCGCCACTGAAAGCTTCTGCGTTCCGTTCGTCATTTCCGGCTCCTTTGATTAAACGCCGCGGTCGCTGCCGGGGCTGACCCTGTGGGCCCAGGAGCGACCGGTTGTTGAAACGATCGAAAGTAGTGCACGCACTTGTCGCGCCAGGCAGCGGCGTCCTCGGCCTGCTGGTGCAGCCTGCCGAGCACCGTCTGGTAGCGCTCCTCGTCGACTCGTCCCTGGAGCGACTTCCAGAGCGCCTCGAACCGGCGGGCCTCCTCCGCCCCTTCGGTGTAGTCGCCGACCATTTCCTCCCACAGCGTGAGTCCGGACTTCATGCGGTAGTTCCACGGCAGCCGGTCGACAACGAAAGGAATATCAAGACTGCGACGGTGAGGCATCTTCCCTCCCTTTGCGGACGATCGCAACGTATTTCTGCAGCTCTTCAACGAGGGTGGCTCGAAATGCCGGCAAGTACGTGTCCTCAAGATCGTGCGGCGAGACGTCTACATTGAAGCCGTGCCGCAGCGCCTCCGGGCCGCTGTGCACAGCGTAGTGCTTCGGAGTTGAGACCACCCGGAAATACTTCGGATCGCTTCCCTGCATGCCGCTGACGAAGGCCACGCCCATGCGGCTGGTCAGGAACGGGTCTTCGCCATAGGTCTCCTGGCCCCGTCCCCAGCGGGGGTCGCGAAAGATGTTGATGTTGGGCGCCCAGAAAGTAAGCCCGAAGAACGCTTCGTGCTGGTCATGGCGCATGGCTTCGTTGTGCTTGGCGCGCGCCTCGGTCGAGACCGTCTCGCCCACCTTGTGGACAAGGTCAGTGTCCCAGGTGGCCGCCATCCCGATCACCTGAGGGAAATTGGTCGCGTAGCCGGCGAAGGCAACGCCATGCAGGCCGGCGTTCCATCAGTCGTACTTCGGAACGCCGAGTCGCGGGATGGCGAATGCGTGGTCTCGCATCTGCGAGACTTTTTCTTCTAGAGTCATGCGCGAAATAAGATCATTCACTCTCTCAGCGATGGGCAACGACGGATTGCGACATGGCGCGTTCGCTGAAATAGTAGAGGAGCTATCGGCGCTCGACGGCGCTTGACGGGCCATGGGCGATTGGGCGACAGCAAGACTTGTGGCGACCAAGCTCGCGAGAACAACCTCAACCAGAATCTCCCTCATTGGGTCTCCCACGCATGCAGGGGTTTAATCTTGAAAACATATGCCAGGTCGCACGGCCTCTGTGCCGGCAGGTCAATCGTCAATCCAGCTTCGTCCCGTCTCCACTTGGGGGCCGGTCCTGCGCCCATCAACTCAATACTCGCGACCTCTCCCTGATAGTAGGGCGAATTTGACGCGAGCGATTTTATGATCATGTTCCCGTTATCCGGCCAGCCCAAGGCGATCGCATAAAGCGTGTCACCCTTGGCAGTGAACCGGATGTCTTCTGGCAAATAAGGTCGCGGCTTACCTTGGTAGAGCGATGCCTCGCCGATTTGTGTCGGACCTTCGCCGAAGACCTTCCAGGGGCGCGTTCCGAATAGGGCCTCGCCGTTCAACCCCATCCACTTGGCCATCTCCCCGAGGAATTTCATCTCGTCGTCGTCGATCGTGCCATCGCCTCTCACTGGAATGTTCAGCAGCAGGTTGCCGTTCTTGCTCACGATGTCCACCAGCATCGGAATGATGGTCGCAGCGGTTCTGTACTTAATGCCTCGCATGTAGTGCCATCCGCCGATGCAGGCATCCGTCTGCCAGACGTGCGGCGTTAGCCTATCACTGCGGGACATCTCATGGTCTTCCACCAGGGCGCCTTTCAGTGGTTCCGGCACGTCCTTGATGTTGAGGACGGCCTCCAACTTTCCACCGTGGCTCTGCATGTTCGAGTTGTAGTAGTACGCCGCAATCTGTGGAGCCAGATCAGGGATTCCCAGCCATGCGTCCAGTTGGATGTTCGGAGCCACATCATGCACCATCTGCCCTGAGTCGTCGAAATACAGCAAGTCGGGATCGTACTTGTCGATCAGATCCTGGACTCGAAGCATGCACGTGCGCGTGTATTCAGGACACGGGTCATCCTGCTTGTGCGGCGGTCCGTAGAGAGAACGTATATCGAATCCTTCCCACCATTGGCCTTTCCCGTCGGCGTTGGTGAGGTTGCCGTCATATGGCACGCCTTTCAGGGGACCGGTCTGGTCGCTGCAGTACTTCACAGGCATAAACTCGCCCCAAGTCCGGCCCGGGGTGGCGTGGAAAGTTACGCCGAAGCGCAATCCGTGTTTTCGCGCCGTCCGAGCCCAGGTCCCAACAATGTCTTTTTTCGGGCCAATGTTAACTGAGTTCCAGGGCTGATATTTCGAATCCCAGCAGTCGAAGTTGTCGTGATGGTTCCCCAAGGCGACGAAATACTTGGCGCCCACGCTCTTGTAAAGCTGGATCAATCGCTCGGGATCCCAGTTCTCAGCCTTCCAGATATGGCAAATGTCTTTGTAGCCGAATTTGGACGGATGTCCGTAATGCGCCGCGTGGTAGTTGTACTGTCGGCTGCCCTGCATGTACATGTTGCGGGCGTACCAGTCGCCTTGTTCGGGGACACATTGCGGGCTCCAGTGCGCCCACATCCCAAACTTAGCGTCACGGAACCATTCGGGACAGTTATATTGCTTCAGCGATTCCCAGTAAGGGTGAAAGGGGCCCGGAACGGCTGACTCGACGGACAATCCGCCTAGCTTCGATTTCTGCGCGCCTGCTAAGCGACTCCCGGCCAAGAGCGCCAAACTAGATTTGACAAAATGTCTTCTGCCTTTCGCTTCTCTTCTCACAATGCGTACTCCACCCGGGGACAACTTCTGTCAGGCTCACGCAAAATGTTATTTCATGATTCGCGCGTCACCGGCACCGAGGGCCGTAGTTCAATGGGCCTGGTCGTGATCACCAGTGTGGCCGGCATTAATTCCGGACCTTCCCAGCCCTCCTTTCGCGCCTCGATGTGAATCTCACCCGGCCGCTTCGTGCTCTGGATGATGACCTGCGCCAGGCCATTAAAGAGCGAGCGCTCGGGTGCTTTGTCGCTCTCCTGGCAGTTGGGATCGCCGTTCCCTACACCGATCAACAGCCCGGGCCCAGAGACCTTGAACGTAATCTTGTTGTTTGCGGTTGGCACTGGCCTACCCTCCTTGTCCAGGGCCTCCACCTTCAGGACTGCCACGTCTTCCCCGTCCGCGTTGATTTCGGTATGATCGGCGGTCAGGCGGATGGAAACGGTCGGTCCGGTCGTTTCTCGCTTCTCGGTCAGAACCACCTGACCGTCCTTCGAGCCGCGCGCCTCGATCGCGCCGGGCTCGTATCGCACCTTCCATTCCGCGTGTCCAAGGTGCGGAACCTTCTGGCTGCCCAGGCTCTTGCCGTTCACCAGTAGTTCCACCTCGTCCAGGTTGGAATAGACCCAGACCGGAATCTCGTCGCCCTCCCTGCCGTGCCAATTCCAATGCGGGAACAAATGCAGCGACGGCTCCTTGCCCCACCAGGCTTTGTAATAGTAGAAGTAATCCTTGGGGAAACCGCACATGTCCGCGATGCCGAACTGCGAGTTGATCGAGGGCCACCCGTACGGTGTCGGTTCACCGCGATAGTCGAAGCCGGTCCAGGCAAACCCACCCGCCTCCCAACCGCGTGAGCCGTAGAATTTCCACCATCCCTCCGGCGTTTCGCCCCAGGGCACGACGCCGTCATAGCAGTTCACCGTGTTACGGAGGGGATCAGTTGTGTATTCGCTGCGGGTGCTGATGGCGCTCGATGTCTCCGATCCATAGAGAGCGCGCGCGGGATATTTCTTATGGTAAGCCTCGGGGTAGTTCTGGTTGTAATTGAAGCCGATGATGTCGAACGCCTCAGAGACACCCTTTTCATTGTTCCCATTGACAGCAGCGGAGACGACGCGCGTCGGGTCGAGCTCGTGGCAGAGCCGCACCATGGTGGCCGCGATCTTGGCGCCTTGCTCGGCCATCGCGTCTTGAAGCAGCCACTCTTCGTTTCCGACCGACCAGATGATGATGGAAGGCGAGTTGCGATAGCGCTTGACCATCTGTTGGAGTTGCTGCATGCCCTCGCGATTCGAGCTCATCTGTCGGGTTTCGCACATCATCAGCATGCCCATGCGGTCGCAGGCCTCCACCCACTCGGGCGTGGGCATGTTGTGCGAGGTGCGCACAGCGTTCGAGCCCATCTCGCGAAGCACGGCGAGCCGGAACCACTGAAGTCGGTCGGGCAGGGCCGCGCCCACGCCCGCATGGTCCTGGTGATTGCAGGTGCCCTGAATTTTGAGCGGCTTGCCGTTTAGGAAAAAACCTTTCTCCGCATCAAAGACGGCCGTGCGGAGGCCGAAGGTGACGCGCTCCGCATCGCGCACTTTGCCGTCGGACTCAACCGTTACGATGGCGGAGTACAGATTCGGTTCATCGACCGACCAAAGGGCGGGGTTCGCAAGCTTCGCGGTGGCGGTGTAGCTGGCTGCGCTACCGATGGCGATGGACTGCGCAGGCGCTTCGGCGGTGGCCACGGTCGCGCCTTTGGCGTCGACCATCTTCCAGCTCACCTTGGCGCTCGCGGCTTGCTTTCCCTCGTTTTGCACGACGGTCCCGAGCTCGAGCGAAGCTGAGTTGCCTTTCACGATCGAGCGCACAGTGCTGTCCCACTTTCCCAGATGCACGGCATCGGTCTTGGTCAGCCAGACGTGGCGATAGACGCCCGCGCCCTCATAGAACCAACCGTCTCCAAAGCTCGCATCGACCCGGAGGACGATGTAGTTCTTCGCGCCGTAGGCCAGGAAGTCGCTGAGGTCGAAGCGGAAGGGAATATAGCCGTTGTTGTTGCGGCCGACGAAGCAGCCGTTGACGAACACCAGCACGTCACGGAAAGCACCATCGAACTCTACCCAGATGCGGCGGCCCAAGTCGCTCGCGGGAATCTCAAAGACGCGCCGGTACCAGCCCACGCTGGTTTCGGGATAACGGCGGCCAAGCGGCTTATAACCGTGCGACTTCTGCTCGTCATCACGGACGAAAGGCAGCTCCACGGCCCAGTCGTGCGGCAGATTGAGCGTCCGCCACTTGGAGTCGTCGAACTTGGCTTTGGAAAACTCGAACTCGCCCGTCTTGGCGAAGTCCCCCTGGCCGAAGCCGAATCCCAGGTCACGGGAAGGATCGCTGCCATGGCCGAAGGTGAACTTCCAACCAAAGTCGAAGAGCAATTGTTCTCGCGGCGCAACCCCGGGAACAGCCGCCGCCGAGCCTTCAGGCACATCGCCACCGAGCAGCGCGGCGGCGCGGGCCCAGGCGGCGCGGGCAGTCAGGGAAGAAGCGGAGAGGGCTAGTCCAGAAAAGAGCAAGTCACGGCGAGTGATGTGCGACATAGCGGCCTCCTTGGGGCTAGCGTGCGGCTTGGTTAAACGCCACGCGTAGCGCATAAGCATATTTGGCCGGACGTTGGGCGGGAAGTTGCACGTGGAGCCCATCCGCGCGCTGCTCGAATTGCACCTTAGCATCGCAGCCCAGCAAGGCGACGGTCTTGACAGGCGCTGTGCCCGTTTCCAGAGCGAGGGAACGAATCACCGCTTCCCCGTTTCCTGGCCATCCGAGTCCGATCGCATAAAGCACGTCGCCCTTGGTTGTGAAGCGAAAATCTTCTGGCGTGTAGTTCCCGGTTTCGAAGTCGTGAAACGATCCCGCCGCCACTTTAGTGGGCCCCTCGCCATAAATCCTCCACGGGCGAGTTCCGTAGATGGCCTCTCCGTTGATATTCAACCAGGCGCCAACATCAAGGAGTACCTGCTGCACCGGTTCAGGTATGGTGCCATCCGAACGCGGCCCGATGTTCAGCAGCAAATTGCCGTTTTTGCTGACGATGTCGATTAGCTGGTGGACGATGAATTCCGGCGACTTGAACGTGTCGTCCTTGATGTAGCCCCAGGATCTGTTGCTCACAGATGTGTCGGTCTGCCAATAGAGAGGGCGAATATCGCCGAGCTGGCCGCGTTCGATGTCGAGGACGGCGGAGTGCTCCGCCATGGCGTAGTCCTTGTAAGTTATCACTCCGACCTGATCGCCATACTTCAAAGAGCTGTTGTAATAGAACGCGGCGAAGCGCGTAAGATTCGGCCGGATGGACGCCTGCCCGATCCACCAGTCGAAGAACACGTAGTCAGGATGATATTTCTCCACGAGTTCCGCGGCTCGCGCCAGCCAATCATTGGCCCATGCGGAGGAAACATAGGTGAAATCGTTATCGAGGGGAGTGCCTCCTCGGTTGATCAGCCAGGCGTGAGCGGGGCCGTAGAACGCGGCGTACTGCGGGTCGTTGACATCCGAAGGAATGCTGCGGCCGGGGCCGAGAAAGAAATTATGTTCCACTCGATGCGATGAAACGCCAAACTGCAGACCTTCCGCTCGCACCGCTTTGGCCAGCTCTCCCACAATATCGCGATGCGGGCCCATCTTGGCTGCTGTCCAGTCGCTCAGGCCGCTGTCGTACATCGCAAAGCCATCGTGATGCTCTGCTACGGGCACGACGTATTTTGCGCCCGCTTTTTTGAATAACACCGCCCAAGCGACAGGATCGAAATGTTCGGCTTTGAACATTGGGATGAAATCTTTGTAGCCGAATTTATCTTGGGGGCCGTAGGTGGCGAGGTGATGCTTGTATTCCTCGGATCCCGGCACATACATCATTCGTGGGTACCATTCACTGCCGAAAGCAGGGACCGAATAGACTCCCCAATGCATGAAAATTCCGAACTTCGCATCTTTGTACCACTCGGGCACTTCATATTTCTGAAGCGACTCCCAATCCGGGCGGAAAGGGCCTTGATGGTCAACTCTATCGACTTCTTGCAGGAGGGCGGCGCGTTGCGAGTCATACTTGCTGCTGGCCTTCTGCCATAACTGATCGATGACGGCTGGGTGTTCGGAGGCGGTCGGAGCCGTGGCACTCTGGGCCATCAGAAGGGAAGGCGCGCACAGCGCCAGCAAAGTACCGCCGAGTTTGCGAACTGACGGTGACAAGAATGAACGATGTGGGAGCATGATTTCCTTTCGTCAAGCGCTTTTCTTAATTTCTACTGCGTCGGTCACACTGCGCAGTTTCGCTCCGGCGAATGCGTATCCGGCAATAACGACGTAGGCCACCAAGGGCACAATGTAGGCTGGGGCAATGCTGTGACCGGCTTCGTCGATTAACCCCATCGCCGGAGTTAGGATTGCTCCTCCTACGATGGCCATCACAAGCAAAGACCCGCCGATCTTGGTGTTTGGCCCCAGTCCCTTCAATCCGAGAGCAAAAATCGTTGGGAACATGAGCGACATAAAGAAACTGGTGGCGAACACTGCCCATAGCCCGGCCCAGCCCGGGTGCAAAATCCCAAATGCAACTAAGAGAACATTCACGATGGCATAGGAACCAAGAAGCCGGTTCGGCGCCACGAAGCGCATCAGCCACGCGGAGCTAAACCGTCCAACGCCAAATGCCGCCAGTGTGCCGGTGAGGAAATACCCTGCAACCTTTTCGGGTTGGTGCGTGAACTCCTGAACGTATTGAATGAAGTAGCTCCAGGTCCCCACTTGCGCGCCGACGTACATGAACTGCGCCACCACCGCCATTAAGAGGTGCGGGTAGCGGAATACCTCGCGAAGATGCCCGCGATCGCCGTCCGCCTCGTGCTCGCTCTGGATGCTGGGAAATTTGGTGCGCAAAATCAGCAGAGCCCAAACGATCGCCACCGCGCTCAGCACGAGGTAAGGTTTGACGACGCGCATGGTCTCTGAGCGGAGGTAGGTGTCATAGATGTGTTGGGCCTTCATGGCCTCGATCTGCTGCGGACCCGGTTCAACTCCGGAAAAAATGAACACGGTGCCCATCAGCGCTCCGGTGATCGCGCCGAACGGATTGAACGCCTGCGAAAAGTTCAGCCGCCGCTCGGAACTTGCCGGATCGCCTAGCTGAGCAATGAAGGGATTCGATGCGGTCTCGAGGAACGAAAGTCCACTGGCGATCACAAATAACGCGAACAGGAAAAATCCATATCGGTCCACAACGGCGGCCGGCCAGAACAAAAGAGTCCCGAAGCCATACAGCAGCAAGCCGATCACAAATCCGGCTTTGTAGCCGAGCTTGCGCATCAACATGGCGGCCGGCATGGCCAGCAGGAAGTAGCCCATATAGAAAGCGGACTGAATCAGTCCCGCTTTGAAACGCGAGATGGCGAAGGATTTCATGAACTGCCGAATCAGGACGTCGTTGAGGTTGTTGGGAATGCCCCACAAAAAGAAGAGGACGGTCACCAGAATGAAGGGCAGCAGATGCCCCGAGGGGAAAAGTGACGCTTGCTTCGCTTGGCCTTCAGTCCGTGAAGGATTGTCGGTAGTGAACTGCACCGGAGAACTGTCCTGACTTCTAAAGTGAGAGCGCCTTCACGCTTCAACTGGCGCTCTCGGCACTGACACTTAGCGCCTTCCTTTATGTCTTGGCGCCTTCGAGTGCCGACCTTCGGATCGCATTTGGGCCCGAAGGCGCTTCTCAGCTTGGGCATTCCAATATCCACACTGCAACTCAAAGAACACCGACGTATAGGGAATTCGCATGTTGGTCTTAATCAGGAGCACGCGAAACATTTTGCCGGCGCGATCGAGCTTCGCGATGATCTCTTCGTGCGGAAGTGAGCGCACTTCGTAGCCTTCAAGAAGGCTACCGAGCTCCTGCCGGAACGAGCTGACACCCGGCGCATCCTCCTCCGCAACAAATTTCAATTCTTCGTCGGTGTAAATTGTGGGCTTAAGGGTTATTGAAGCGCCAATCGCTGCAAAGATCCGCGATAAGGTGCAAGAATATTCTTCGTTGGCGACGATAGTTTCTATCCCTGGGCTGACTTGCGCGGGATAAGCAGAGTCAGCAATAACCAGCCAGTTGCGATGCCCGTAAAATTGCAGCCGGTCCTTCAGAATCTCCTCCCAGTTGGAGTTCATTTGAGCGCCAACTCCTCGTCCGCGCAGACGGCCACTTTGCCGCATTTCCCCGAAGCCATCATCGCATAGGCGTCTGCAACTTTCTCGAGACCGAAGCGGTGGGTAATGATGTCGGCGGGGTGCAGGTTCCAGCGCACCAGGCGCTCGACCAGTTCCTCCATGAGCCACGTGGATGTCACCCAGGAGCCGTAGACCGTTTTCTGGTCGTGAATAATGTCCGGAGACGGATTGAACTGAACCGAACCGCCTTCGCCCACGAAAGCGATCTTCCCCCACTTGCGCGTAGCGCGAACTGCGGTGGCGCGGGCGGTGGCGTCGGCCGAACAATCCAGCGCCCGCTCGACTCCGCAGCCGTGCGTGAGCTCTTTGACCTCGGCCAGGTTGTCTGTCCCAGCGTTCAGGACGATATCACAGATGCCGAGGGATTTCGCCAAGTCCCGCCGCTCAGCAACGACGTCGATACCAATAATCGTCTGGGCGCCGAGCTTGCGGCATACTGCCGCCGCCGCGAGTCCCACTGGCCCCAGTCCGGTGATGAGCACCGCGTGGTTGCCGTTGACCCCGATTTTCTCAAGAGCTTCGTACACCGTCCCAAAGCCGCACGCCACCTGCGCGCCATCGGCATAGGAAAGCTCATCGGGAAGCGCGATGAGGTCTTTCTCCTCCGCGATCATGTAGTCGGCCATGCCGCCATCGCGCTGCCAACCATAGGCGCGCCGGAATTTCTCACTGGTGCAGGAAATCATGTATCCGCGGCGGCAATCGTTGCAGACACCGCAGCCGGAGATGTGATACACAATCACGCGATCACCTACACCAAAGCGCCGGCAGCCGGGCCCGGCCTCGACGATTTTCCCGCTGGGCTCGTGGCCGGCAATCACGCCCTGATAGCCCTCTGGCCCTTTTCCGAGGTGCTCGTGATAAATGCAACGGATATCCGAACCGCAAATAGTAGAAGCCTTCACGCGGAGCAAGACTTCCCCATGCCCGGGATGAGGCGTGGGCAAAGTGCGAAGCTCGACTCTATCGTTTCCGGGCAAAAACGCGGCGCGCAGTCGTCTTTCCCATCTCGCCGGGCCCGCGAGAAAAACGGTGCCAGAAAAGGTGAAACAGGTAATTCGGTGGGGGGCTGCCCGAAGCTCTGTCGGTAATGGTCAATGCTCCATTCCTCGTGCCTCCCTCCGTTGGAGTGAAGGTGACCGAAATCGTGCATAGAGCCGGCGCGGCTAGGGGTTCTTCGAAATGGTTTTGACATCGGAGACCAGCGCCGCCAAAGCGTGGTAGGCGGCGTCCTGGCGCAGATCGTGATAGCGCTGCACCTGGACGTGGTCCAGGTCCTGGTTCTGCTCGCTGGTCCGGTTAAGGCTGGAGTCCACGGGATTTCCCTCGGCTTCATAAACCACCTGCGTTGAGGCCTTATCTGTTACCTGGATCTCCGCGCGCCAGCGGAACTCGCCCGGCACCGGGTACACGACAACCGGGTCTTGAAGCAGCTGGCCCTGTATCGAGGGGCCTAGGATCACGCGAAACCCGAAGCGCATAATGGCATCTACTCCCGGGGAGGAGCAGTCTGCCTCCAACTTCCAAGGTAGCTTTGACAGCAATCCTTTCGGCCCGCTCTCCCTCTTCACCAGCTCGCGAACATCAAACTGTTCCGGCCTCGGAACGTCGCCTGGGTAAACAGGCTCCTTTAGGTTGCTTGTGTCAACGCAATAGGTCCTGACCTTACTGAGCGCGGCGGCGTCCACAACTTTGCCCGCCAGCTTCGGCCGTCGAGCCGCAGCAGGCGCTGCCGCGCAAGCGAGAACAACGAACACCCAAAGCTTTAAGCGCATTGAATTGACTCCTTCCTTAGCGAGAGTTGAATCCCAGGCCGCGCGGAATTCACTTGGGAATGGACCGCCACACCCCGAGGGATCGCCGACGCATTGCATTCCCTGACGATAGCAGGGGGCCGTTGCGCTGGGTGGAGTTCCCCGCCCAAGGCCGAGTGGACTTCTGCGGGAGCAGAACCGACAGTGCGCGACATGGCGTACCTCGCGCCTGATTAATATGACGTCTGAGCCGGTGCTACGGTTACTTTAGAACCCTCCCGTTGAAACACGCGTGTTATTGTTTTGTTGTGCTTGGTATAGCGACGGATGGCGCATGCGTCGCGGTTTGAGGCAAGTAACGCGGCCCTCTTAGCGCAGACCGCCCGCCGGCCGCCAGGCCCATCCACCGACGGGCTGACGGGTCTGCGGCTCTTCGTTGGCGAAGGCTAGCGTTGTAGCCTATCAATATTGGATGATGACCCACGACACGGAAAGGCCGCGGACTACGGCACCGGTGGTCCGCGCTACGGGCTGCCGGATGCAAGTCGATTATGTCCGTCTGCCGGAATCGTATCGGGGATGACCGAAAAGCCCGCGACACAAAAAGCGTGTCGTGATGCCTACCGGCTAAACTTCGCATCGCGCAAGAAACCCGACCTGCTGGGAATTCGTCACCGTTAGTAACAGGGCCGCCGCGCTTTGAGGAGCGGTGCCATGCAATATCAGAATCGGACGCCACGTACTCTCATGAAACGAGTCATCGTCATCCTCCTGGGGCTGGCGATGCTCGTTCCTGTGACAGCGGGTAGCCAGGTCACGGTGTTTGTGACGTGGGCTTTTTTGGTTGCCGCGACATTACGAACCCACGGCATACGGAACATGCTGTGGCTACCACTTGGTCAGTAACCTCTCCCGCTCGTGAAGCGTCTCCTTTTCAGAGGAGGCACATCATGGACGAACTTCCGCCAACCTCAAGGAATTACCCTCTGCGGCAGATTAAAGACAGGGAATTGGGATGGATTTCCAGCCTGATTTCGGCTTTTCTGCTGTTTTCCACAGGCGCTTACGGACAAACTGCGGCATCAACTTCCACGCCGCCTTCAACGTGCCCCATTCAGTTTGAGCGCTTCAATCCGTCGAGCCTGAGTGTGCGTATCAGAAATACCAGCGGCAAGAAAATCGTAGGGCTCGTCTTCAATGCGGCGCTTGCGGACGCCACCGAGCATTGGAAATGGTACCACTGGGACTTTGACGACGCTCGTCCCATCCGGAACTTTGGCTGGAACAAGACGATCAAAGAGAACGCGGCCAAAACACTGTCGTGGTCCTGGACGAACCTCGATTTCCAACATGGAGGCGGGGGCGCTTTTGTCCTGACCAGCGCGCTCTTCGAGGATGGCTCGATGTGGCAAACACCCGCCGGGCGCACATCGTGCATGTGCCTTTGGCATGACAGCCATAAGAAAGGTTTTATCCGCCCTGTGGAACTGCCCTACCCTCAATAGTGGGTAGCGCAGACCGCCGTCTTTGCGGCCTGCGGCCCCTTCTTGAAATGGGCTAGCGTTGTAGCCTATGGAGGTCGGGCGGCAGACCGACGGCGCGGAAAGGACGCGGACCACAAAATCGGCGCTACTTGCTGGGCGCCCAAGGAAGGAGGTCCGATGAAAAAAGCGATGGCGCTGGTGTTCTGCTTGGCTCCGATTGCCTTTGCTCTCCCCTCGGGAGGAAACCTGACGGCAGAGAAGGTCGTCGAGAGAGTTTCGCGGACCTACAGCAGCCTCCGCTCATTCCGATTGGTGGAGCACCGGGAGGGACGCGCGCCAACGGACTCGACTAATGGAGAACCTCTGCTAGGGATCCAACCGGAGCGCTTGAGCGGCAGCCGCATGCCCCTTGCCCGGTACATTTTCCCTCCGCTGTACGGAACGGACTTGGCTGAGTCCACACCGGGAAGAATCCGGCTCGAGACTGGTGGAGTGCTCGTTGTCTCGAACGGCGAGACAATGTGGGCGTATTTGCCCGTCCTCAACCAATACCTGCAAGCGGCTGCCGTCCCTCTGCTTCAAGAGATGTGGGCGCGTCCTGCCTACTACGGCAGCGATGATATCTTCCGGTACAGGAGCCTGTCTCACGAGGCCGGACGCGCGAAGCTGCGAGGCGAGGAAACGTTGAGCCTCGGGGGGCAGGAGGTGCGGTGCTACGTTGTGGACGTCCCAGATCCCTCGGGCTCGCGGAGGCTTTGGGTTGACGAGCGGCGTTTCATTGTTTTGCAGGATGCGTGGGTTTCCGGTCCGGGTTCCGGGCCCGACACCTTTAACCCGGACAGCAGCTATTTTGCGGACTCGGGTGTTTGGACGTCGCGATTGACCAAGGCCGACCTTGGCCCGATACCAGACGAAACCTTTGAGTTCGTCCCTCCCGCAGGGGCGCGTCGGGTCGCTTCTTTCAGGGCGCCCCTGAGCCGCTCCCAGGGTGGCGAGAATGCTCGTGCGTACCGGCTTCTTGAGAGTGGGGAGGAGGACTTGGTGAATCGCCTCGTGGGCGGGGACGTATTAGTAAGGATGAAGGCCAAGAAACCGCCGGATTTCACGGCGGAGGGCCTGGACGGCAGGGCGCTGCGGCTGAAGGACCTCCACGGGAAAGCGATCGTCCTGGACTTTTACACCACTTGGTGCAAGCCTTGCCAGCGGGATTTGCCCGCAATCCAGAAGCTGTACACAGACTTGAGAGGCAAGGACGTCGCTTTCTTAGGAATCGACGAAGGCGAGGACCGCGAAAGGGTGAAGAACTTTCTCACGAAAAATGGCTACACCTTTCCAACGCTCCTGGACTCAGACCACGCTCTGCCGGGGTTCTACCGCACGGGTTGGGTGCCCACGGTGGTCGTCATCAATCGCAAGGGCAAAATCGCCGCCCAGTACATCGGCGCGGGCGGCGAGGAGCAACTCCGCCCCGCCCTCAAATCAGCCGGGCTCAACACCACGCCTTGAGGGTGGATTTTTCGGGCGGGGTGTCTGAGTGCAGTGATTGGCTGGGGCCCCAGGGAACAGTTTCGCCGATGGTCGGGCTACTGGGCATGAGCGCAAAAAGAGGGGTGCATTATGAATAGCGTCGAGAGTCGTAGGGTGCGGCACCCACGAGGACCACGCTGGCGGGTGCTGGCGAGCGCGCTGGCCTCAGCTTGCCTGGCGCTCGCGTCGTCGGCCGCGCTCGGGGCGGAAGATCCAGCCGGTCTAACCGCCGATCAGATTCTGGATAGGGTCTCGCGTGAGTATCGGAATCTGGGCTGCCTCCGCTCTCTCGAGGACGTTTTGGTCACACCCGGCCCAAGCATGGCCGGCTCCATCTCCGCGCCCCTGAAGGTCGCGCTAAGCGAGTGCGATCCGGGGCAACTCCGCATCAGCACCAATTTCTACGATGTGGTTTCGAACGCCCGGGAGACTTGGGTCTACCTCCGCTCCGGAAATGAATACTTGCAGATCCCGGCCGCGCCGCTGCTCCAGGAGCGATGGGGGGATTGCCCTAAGCGAATGAGCCCTGTCTGGACCTTCGGAATAGACCACTATTTGTATAGCTGCATGGATCTCGAAGCGTTTAAGCCGAGCGCCAAGCTGGAGGGAGAAGCGGCCCTCAAGGTTGGAGCGAAGACCATCGATTGCTACATCGTGGAGCTTGACAATTCTGTCGTTAGCGATGGACTGCGGTCCGTCGGTTGGCGGAAGCTGTGGGTTGATAAGGCGACGTTTCTCGTTTGGAAGGACGAATCGAGCGACCTGGTGAGCGCCGACCCTCTCGACCAGCCGCTAGGGTACAGGGTAGTGACCTTCGAGCAAATCGATCGCGGGACTGCGCCGGGGTCTGTTTTCCAATTCGCGGTCCCGACAGGGGCGACTCGCGTTGACTCCTTCGGCCAGCGCCAGAGCTGGTTGCAGGACGACGTCTTTGCAAGGGACTGCTTTCACATTAAGCGGTTCAGAATCGGTGACCCAGCCCCGGAACTGGCACTGACCGACCTCGGCGGCAGGCAATTCAAGCTAAGCGACTCGCGGGGTCGGATCGTCGTCTTGGAGTTCTGGGCGAGCTGGTGCCAGCCGTGCCAGGAAGAGCTGGCGGCCATTCAGAGGATGCATGACGAGCTAGCATCAAAGGGCGTGGTCTTTCTTGGAATTGACGACGAGAGCCCCGAAACCGTGAAGAGCTTCGCCACAGGCCAGGGATACAACTTCCCGATGCTGCTCGACATGGATCAGACCGCCCACGAGCTTTACGATATTCGTTGGGTGCCGATAACGGTCGTCATCGACCGCAAGGGGAAAATCGCTGCCCGGTACGTTGGCGCGGGCGGCGAGGCGCAACTCCGCCGCGCCCTCAAATCAGCCGGGCTCAACACCACGCCTTGAGGGTAGCAAGGAAGGAGGCTTAATGAAAACCCTAATGGGCGTGCTCCTAGGGCTGGCTTTGGTCGTCCCCGCGGCCGCTTTCGCAAAAGACCCCACGGCCGAGCAAATCCTGGCGAAGGTTTCCCAGACGTACTGCGGCCTCAGCTCGTTCCGTTTCGTCGAGCGGAGGGAGCAGTCGGTGGGCGGCGTTAAGCCCATATTAGGGCCGCTAGATCTGCCCGCCCCTTTCGGGAGCCGCCCGGCGTGGTGCACAACCGACCTGGCTATATCCACCCCTGGAAAGATCCGGCTGGTTGTGACTTCTCGGGAGGCCGAGATTTCGCTGGTTTCGGATGGCCGGATGACCGGTTGGTACACCCCCAATCTGAGCGGGTACACCGAGATTACCGCTGCCCCGCTGCTTCAAGAGCTGTGGGCGCACCCCGTTCGCCTTATCAGCGACGACCTCGCCCGGTACCGGAGCTTGCCTCACGAGCCGGGGCGCGCGAAGCTGCGAGGCGAGGAAACGTTGAGCCTCGAGGGGCAGCAAGTGCGGTGCTATGTTGTGGACCTGCTAGCCGGCTCCGTCTGGCGGACGCTTTGGGTCGACGAGCAGCGTTTCATTGTTCTGCGGGATGAGGGGCATTTCAGTCAAGGCACCGGTGACCCGAACTATTTTGCAAACGCGGGGTCTGAGACGTCGCGCATGACCAAGGCGGTCCTAGGACCGATATCGGACGACGTCTTTCAATTTCCCGTTCCGACTGGTGCACGCCCTCCATCCAGCGCTGCGGCCGGGCCCGCGCAGTCCGCCGAGATGGCGCTCGCGGACCTCCTCATTGGCTCGGAAAGGCAGGACGAGCATATTCTCCAGCCAGCGGGGCACCCCCTCCAAGGCAGGAAGGCGCGCGACTTCACCGCCGCAAGCCTGGGGGGCAAAAATGTACGCCTTCGCGGGTTCCACGGCAAAACCGTGGTGCTGGATTTTTCGGCGAGTTGGTGCAAGCCCTGCCAGGGAGAATTGGCGGCCATCCAGAAGTTACATGACGAGCTCGGGTCAAAGGGAGTGGTTTTCCTCGGAATTGACGACGAGAGCCCGGAAACCGTGGAGAATTTTGTCAAGGCTCACGGCTACACATTTCCGATGCTGCTGGACTCGAACGATACCGTGCATGGGCTTTACGGCGTTCGCCTAGCGCCGACGACGGTGGTGATCGACCGCAAGGGAAAAATCGCCGCCCACTACGTTGGGGCGGGCGGCGAGGCAGGACTCCGCCGCGCCCTCAAACCAGCCGGGCTCAACACCACGCCTTGAGGCTAGATTTTTCGGGCGGGGTGTCTGAGCGTCGAGGTTAGCACGGCGGCAGCGCAGAGATTCGTTTTATCAGTACAGGTAAGTTAGGGCGGGAATCCAAGCAAGGGTCATTGGAATGAAGTAAGGATGCCTAATCGTTTCAAAGCGTCTTGACATCACAGCTGTGTAGGAATAAAAAAGTCCGCGAATTTGAAGAAAATCCAGAAATCCGGAATCAAGTCATGTGTACTAAATTCAACATCCTTGATCGTCGCCGTTTCCTTTTCACCTCCACAATTGCCGCCGCTGGCACGCTGCTGCCGGCGCCCAGGCTTGGCGCTGGTCCGGCGCAAACCTCTCCCGCCGGGACCTCCATCACGTTAGAGGAGTTGCCCTCCGCAGTTGTGCTGCGGAATGGCACAGAAACGGTGCGCATCACCGTTTGTGCTCCCGATGTGATTCACATCGTGGCAGGCCCAGGAGACCCGGCGGGGGCCTCGCCAGAGACACCCTGGATCGTCGCTCCGTGCCTCCCGCAGCGGCCCGAGCTTACTCGCACGCCGGATCATGCGACTTTCCGCACGCCCAAGCTGTCAGTGGAAATCAATTTGAAGACGGCGCTTCTCCGGTTCCTGGATTCAAATGGAAAAATACTTTTGCAGGAATCCGAGCGCGTTCCACGGCGGTACGTCCCCACAGAGGCGAACGGAGAAAAGCTTTACCGCGTTGACGAGCGCTTCTTTCCCGACGCCCTGGAAGGTTTTTACGGGCTTGGCCAGAATCAAAGCGGCGTTTTCGATCAGCGCGGCACAGTAGTCGAGCTGGGGCAGGCAAATACAAATGTGGCGATTCCAATGTTCCTCTCCACACTCGGCTATGGCCTGCTGTGGAATACCGCGTCCAAATCCTGGTTTGACAATCGGTTTCCCACTGAGCTGAAACTAACCGCCGAGGCCGCCGATGCCATTGATTACTATGTCTTCTACGGGCCATCCATGGACCGGATCATCCAGATCTACCGCAGCATGACCGGGCACGCTCCGCTGTTCGGCCGCTGGGCGTACGGCTTCGTGCAGTCGAAGGACCGCTACCGCTCAGCTAAGGAATTGCTCGATATCGCCGCCGAGTATCGCGACCAGCACGTGCCCCTGGACCTCATCGTGCAGGATTGGTTCTGGTGGAAGCGGCAGGGCGATCCGCAATATACCGACAGCTACCTGAAGCCTTGGGCCGACGTCCCCACCGCGCTCGAGAAGCTGCACGCGGAAAAAGTCCACGCCATGATTTCGGTCTGGGCGAAGTTTGAACTGAGCTCGAGCAATTTCCAGGAAATGAAGCGGCGCGGGTTTATCGTGCCTGGCACGGACATTTATGACGCCACCAATCCCGCAGCACGCGATTACTATTGGGAGCACCTGATGGGCGTCAAGTTCGACGAGGGGTGGGACGGATTCTGGCTGGACAGCAGCGAGCCGGAAATTTGGAACGGACAAAGCGATACGGTTCTCGATGCGCTGCGGCTGTCCATCGGCAACGGCGCCCGTTACACCAACGTCTTTCCGCTGATGC
Organism: Terriglobia bacterium; assembly: GCA_050013575.1. Classification (GTDB taxonomy): domain Bacteria; phylum Acidobacteriota; class Terriglobia; order UBA7540; family UBA7540; genus DASYXZ01. The sequence continues at coordinate 22,139 of JBEKEZ010000003.1, forward strand.
ACACTGGCGGCGTTTACGATCATTGGCGCACAACCACCCAGCGCAAGCGCGTCTTCATCCTGACCCGCTCCGCTTTCCTGGGTCAGCAGCGCTACGCGACGACGGTGTGGTCGGGCGACGTCATCGGGACGTGGATGACCTTCCGCCGCCAGATCGCGGCAGGCCTGAATTTCCAAATGTCAGGACTCCCCTATTGGACTACCGATATTGCCGGCTATGGCTGGCCTTTGGAGCGCGACACCCGCGACCCAGCTTATCAGGAACTCTACGTGCGCTGGTTTCAATATGGCGTCTTCTGTCCCATTTTGCGCACGCACGGTCATCGCTCGAACAACACCAACGAGCTTTTCAGCTACGGGCCCCAAACCCCAACCCTCATCTTCTTTGACAAGCTCCGCTATCGCCTGCTGCCCTATATCTATTCACTCGCCTGGCGCGTCACCAATGACGATTACACCATGCAACGCGGGCTGCCCATGGACTGGCCCGCAGACCCCCGCGTGCGCGACATCGGCGATCAATTCATGTTCGGCCCCGCCTTTCTGGTCGCTCCGGTCACTGAGCCGGGCGCCACCAGTCGCGAGGTCTATCTGCCGCAAGCCCTGGCTTGGTACGATTTTTGGAGTGGAAAGCGCCTCGACCCCAACCAGAGCATCCAAGCGCCCGTGCCGTTGGACCGTATCCCCGTCTACGTCCGTGCCGGCTCTATCGTGCCGCTCGGACCTGAAGTCGAAGATGCCGATAGTCAAGTGGATTCCCTGGAAGTACGTGTCTATCCCGGCGCCAATGGCGACTTCGAATGGTACTCGGACGCCGGCGATACCTATGACTATGAGAAGGGTCAACGCAGAGTCGTTCCGATGCATTGGGATGATTCTGCTCGCACCTTGGAGCTGGGCGAGGCACAGGGCGGCTATCCGGAGATGCCGAAGCGCGTACTGATTCGTTTGATCGTGGTGAGCGAAGGTCATGGCGTCGGAACCGAGGTGGCTGCCGCGAGTGACGGTGAAGGCGCCTACGCCGGCAAGGCGCTGCGCATTGCGGCACGCTGAGGCGTTCTTTTGAAAAGAGGCCATTATGTGCAGGTTTATCCTCAGTTCATTTCTCTTCGGTCTGGTGGCTGTAGGTCCGCTTTCCGCGACCGATCCCGTGCTCTATAAGCATCCGGCCCAACGATGGGGACCCTGGGCGGCCACAGTGAGCCTGTTACGAGCGTGGCCTGGAGCCCAGACGGGAAGCGGCTAGCGACCGGGAGTGAAGACCATACTGCGAAGGTGTGGGGCGCGGAGAGCGGCAAAGAATTGCTGACCCTGCGCGGCCACAGTAGCCGCGCCGTCGTTTCAAATTCCCATTCGGCAACGAGGCCGCCGGATGCTTGGCCAAGTTCGTCGGCGTGTTTTTGCACCTCGGTGAGATATTCGAAGGGATTGGCGCCGTTCAGTTCGCAGGTGTGGATCAGACTCATAAACAGGTCGCCCACTCCAGCACTGTTCTCGGTCTTATAGAACAGGCTATTCTTCCGACTACGGAAAGATTTCCGTAGTCGGAATTATGTGCACCAGCCGATTACGGAAACGGCTTGGTACGAAGCCACGAAAATCGCCGAAGAAACCGTCGTTTCCTTCCTAAGCTCCTGCACATAACAATGGACGCCTGCCCACCCTCCGGGTGGGGAAAGGAGCGTCAGGGAGGACAGAGGCTCCCTGAGTGACTGAAAAATGGTCGGGGCGCCCGGATTTGAACCGGGGACCTCTTGCGCCCAAGACAAGTCAAAATCTTGTATCTTGTTGGTTCGCTTGGCTTCTTCTTCGGTCCCGTAGCATGGTTTTCTCTGGTATTCGGGGCTTGTTGTTCCCCATTTGTTCCCTCCAAGGAGGGCGAGGCGCCGTATTCCCTACGAGGCGTCAAAAGGTGATATCGAGTATGGCGTTCTTTTTCTCCGTGTATTGCTACACCACCTTTGAGCGTTCAAGTGCACCTCGAATGGCGCATTGAAGCAGCGGCCACTGATTCCCCCCGATCAGTTGCAACGACTATTATGACGGCGTGTTTTTGTTCCGGTTGCAGCGAGGGCAGCCGGGATTTGTGTGCACCGCGTGTGCAGCGCACACGTTCAATCCGAGATGGACCGACCGAGGCGAGCTTCGGGTCCGTACCTACGGTCCGCGCCGCCTCAAGCGGGGTTTGAGCGTAAGAAAACCGTAACAAAACCCACTTCCTGGCTTATGTAAATGTAAGAAAATGGGTTCCAGCTTTGAGCGAAAGCAGGTTCCCGGAATTGATGTAAACTCCTGAAGACCATAGGAAAGGATGTAAGTGGTGTGAGAAAACCCGATTGCCTACGAAGCAGAGGGTCGGGTGTTCGAATCACCCCGGGCGTACCAACCCCCGCAATTGGACTGGTCAGCCTGCAAATCCGAGGGACAGGGCACAGGCCTTGCTATGCTGTCCCGCCTGTCAGCCAGGGCGCTTCACCCGCACGCGCCCGGCAAAGAGTGAGCCCGTCCATGTCGACCTCGCCGGCGTTTTGCCCCAGCCTTTGAATATCAGCGTTCGGTTTCCCAGCCGGCAGCCGATGACCAGTTCGACCACGACTGGCTCGCATCGGTCAGTCTCCACGACCATGATCAGCTTCCGACGATATTCTTACGGATCATCGATCTCAAGCCGCCTCATGGCGACGACGCACATCCGGATTCCCAGACTGACGCGCGGTTGCGGAGGGCCTTTAATGGATGCTTTCGCCATGTACTCAGCCACGCTCAGCAGAGTCTTCAGCTCCTTCCAAGAGCTGTGCCAGTCGTGCCCATTCCTCAGGCGTGTTCACGTTAACCAACTCCACTTCGCTCAGGCCGGCGCTCATCATCTCTTCGTGGGTCATCTCGTCCACCCGAATTTCATTGAATAGCCCAATGATGCTTCGGCGACCCTGCTGAACGGCTCGCGCAAACGCCCTTCCGCAACGCGCATGATAGGCTGCTGATAGCGGCTGCCAGCCATCCTCAGTGCGCGGCACCACGGCATCGGAACACGTCGCACGAACTCGCTGAACCAAGAGCTCCATGAATCTTGGGCTGACGAGTGGGAGATCGCAGGCAAGGAAGACGTTCCATTCGGTACCAGACGAAATCAAACCCGTACAGATGGCCGCCAATGGTCCCTGGTCCGGCCACATATCAGCGATCACGGGTAAGCCGAGGTTTCCGTATCGGTCCGGCGGGGCGAGCAGCGTGACATTGTGCACCAATGGCCTGAGGATCTCCGCCGCCCGCAGAATCAGCGGCTGGCTTCCGAGGCGCATCAGCGCTTTGTCCCGACCCATGCGGCTGCTGTTGCCACCCGCCAGCACAAATCCGTTGATTCGCGCCTGACTTGCCATCTTCCTGCGCCTCAAGACCTGATTCTACATCGCTGTCCTGCCAAAAGATTGCTGCGAAAGTCCGCAGCACTCTCACGTTATCCGAGCGGGATTCTGAAGAGAGCTTCTGCCTGGCACAGTCTGCGCTCTTACGAGAAGGAACTCCCCTGGCTAGCCCGACGCCAAAGGAAGGCCCGTTTCCCGCGAGGATTTCGTATAACGGCAAGCCTCGCCGGAGCCACTCACATGGCTCGGTCCTGGTGGTTTCGTTTCACTTGGGCGGCGAGAATGATGGCTTCGGCGACTTCCTTCATCGGTTTGCGTGTTTGCCGGCTTTGTCGCTGTAACGCGAGGTAGGATTGTTCTTCGGTCAGCCCCAAATCGCGCTGAAGAATTCCTTTAGCGCGCTCCACGAGTTTGCGGGTGGCGAGTTGGTCGGACAGTTGCGAAACTTCGCCATCCAGGCGGGCCGACTCGATTTCGGCGCCCACCAGAAAGCCCACGGTGGAAATCAATTTGATCTCACGAGGCGTGTACGTGTGGGGCAGGCGATGCTGCACGTTGATCACGCCGACGGCGCGGCCGCGAAACAGAATCGGGACGGACAGAAACGCCTCGTAGCAATCTTCCGGCAGCTCGCCGAAGAACTTGAAGCGCGGGTCCTGGCACGCATTGCGCTCCAAAGCGACGGGCTGTCGGTGCTCTGAAACCCAGCCAGTAATGCCCTGGCCTACGCGGATGCGGAGGCGATCCACGACATCGGCGTGGGGATTTTGGGATGCCCGGAGAACCAACTCCTCCTCTTCCAGGATGTAGACAAAGCAGGAATCACATTGCATCAGATCGGAGATCAAGTTGACGATTCGGTCGAGCACTTCGTGCAGCGGGTCCGCGGCGGCGATGCGGCTGCCGACCTCGTGCAGAAAGTCAACTTCAACATGTTCGCTCATCAGTGTTATCACTCCTTCACTTCCAGACTAAACGGCCTTGCCGAATGGCGTCCAATTTAAGGAATTTATGCGCCGCATAAATCCATGGAGCGTCCTTTCATACGTCGCCGGATCTGAGCGAGCCTACGATTCTCCTGAGCCAATGTGCGGCGCGAGTTGGCCGCGCGGTTTCAGCGAGAGATTCATCCTTCACAAATCACAATCATGACTTCTCACACACACCAAGGTCCCATTATCCATGCCTCCGTCTCATCGCTAAATCACTCCATCACCCGATCGCCTCATCCGACATCGCAACTCCCCGATCCCTGCCCTCACGGTCACACCGAAGTGTGATCCCGATCACAGACACGCAAAATTTACTTGACAAGAATAGTAGCATATGCGAATATTCGCATATGTGAGGCGACAAATGATTTCGTCGAATCGAAAGGTCATCGAAGCAGTGGCGCGGCGGTTCAAAGTGCTGGGCGAGCCGCAAAGACTGCTCATCCTGCAATCGCTCGAGTCCGGAGAGAAGGCCGTGGGGCGCCTGGTGACGCTGTTGGGCGCCAACCAGCCGAACGTCTCGCGCCATCTCCAGGCGCTCTTCGATGCCGGGTTGGTGGCGCGCCGCAGGAACGGGAACACCGTCACTTACTCCGTCTCCGACCCCATGGTCTTCAAGCTCTGCGAGCTCGTCTGCGACAACGTTGTGGAACAGGCGCGCGCCGGGATGGCGGAAATGGCGTTAGGTGGGGACGAACGGCGTTCGGCCCGGAGAATCCTGAGGCGGCGACAGCCCTAGGGCCGAACGGTCCCGCCAAGCAGGAGCCCTCGGGCGATCCGTCGGCCCGCGGACGCTCATGGCCCATACAGGAAGCGGGAGGTTCCAATGATCGAAGGCAAGCTGAAACTAACTACCGTGGAAGGCAGCGGAAGACAATTTGTCGCTGAAACAAAGTCAGGCCACACCGTCGTGATGGATGACGCCCAGGGACAAACCGGTCCCAAACCCATTGAATTGGCCCTGCTGGCGCTCGGCGGGTGCACGGCGTTTGACGTGATTGGAATTCTGCGGAAGATGCGGCAGGCAGTCACGGGCTATGACGTGGAAGTGCGAGCCGAGCAGCGCGAGGAACCGCCGAATTACTTCACCCGCGTCGAAATCAAGCATCGTCTGAGCGGCCAGATTGATCCCGAGGCTGTCCGGCGGGCGATCGAGCTCTCCGAAACGAAGTATTGCTCGGTCGGCGCAATGATCTCAAAGACGGCCAAGATCGACTCGACCTTTGAGATAGTCCCCGAGTCGTCAACCCCCAAAGTGACCGAGGTAATTCGATGAAGCGATTCGGCATCGTTTTTGTGGTATGGCTGTTCATGAGCGCCAGCGGCAGCCCTGCGCAGGCGCCGCAGGAACAAATCCCGCCTGCCAGCCCTGACGCAGCGGGAACGCTCACTCTGAAGGAAGCGGTCAACCTCGCGCTGAAACACAATCCATCGATCCAGGCGGCGGACGCTTACGCCGACGCCGTGCGCCGAGGCATGTCGATCGCGGCGTCGGGCCGGTATCCGCGCCTCGATTTTTCCGAAGGGGTCGAGCGCGGAAATAATCCCGTGTACGTTTTCAGCAGCCTTCTGACCGAGCGGCGGTTTACGCAGCAAAATTTCACGCTCAGCGCGCTGAACTTCCCAACGCCCATAGACAACTTCCGCACGCAGTTTGCTGCGAGCGCGCCCTTATACGACGCTGGCCAAACGGTACGCCGGGTGCGCGACGCGCGGCTGGACGCGCAAGGCGCTGAGCGCGCGCTCCAGCGCACCAGCCAGGAAATCATTTTCAGTGTTATCCAGTCTTATACAGACGAATTACTGGCGCGGGAAAGTGTGCGGGTGGCCGAGGCGGCAGTGAGATCGACCGGAGAAGACCTGGCGCGCGCCCAGTCACGGCAGGAGCAGGGCCAGGCGCTGCTTTCGGACGTCCTCCTGGCCAAGGTGCAACTGGCGCAAGCGCAGGAAGAGTTGATCCGCGCCCACAACAGCGAAGCGATCGCACAAGCGGCCCTCAACGTCGCGATGGGTGCTCCCGAAGACTCGCCTCACCGGGTGGAGGGCGCGCTGGCCGAAACCACGTTTGAGGCGGGCATATTGGAAGAGCGTCAAAAGCGAGCGCTCGCCGCCCGCCCGGACTATCAGCAAACACTCATCGGCAGAGAAAAGGCCGCGAACGGCATCAGCCAAGCGCGCGCTGAATTTCTTCCTACGCTCAACACGTTCGCCACTTGGGAAGTAGACAGCCAGACCTTCGCGGCGCGCGGCGGCAACGACTGGATTGCGGGAGCCTCGTTGAATTTCAACCTCTTTGACGGCGGAGCGCGCCGGGCGCGCGTCGGGCAGGCGCGTGCGCGGGAACGCCAGGCGGAAGCCGTCGCTGCCCAGATGGCTTCAGCGATTCGGCTCCAGGTGCGCGAGGCGTTTCTGAATCTCGATGCGGCTCGCCAGCGAGTAGAGGTTTCGCGCCAGTCGGCGGACCAAGCGCAGGAAAGTTTGAGAATTTTACAGGACCGCTACGAAGCCAGTTTGGCCACTATTACGGACGTGCTGGGAGCCGAGACGGCACACGATCGCGCCCAGCGGGATTATCTGAATGCGGTGTTTGATTACCGGATCTCCTATGCCGCGCTGGAGCTGGCCACAGGCGAGCTTTCGGCTGACTCGCAGGCAGTGGTTCAACAGTAGCAGGAATCGTGACGCGGAGTTTGAAACATGATTACAGAACGGACAAACGCTCTCTTTCTCGTGGTGGCGGCAACTATCGGGCTGGCCGCGTGCGGTTCCACGCCAAAGGTGGGAAAGCGGACGGAAGCGACAATCGCCGGAGTCGATATTGCAACAGTCCACCTGGAAGCTCTGCCAGAGACTTATGAGGCGGTGGGCACGGTGCGCTCCGCGACCACCAGTGTGCTGGGCGCGCAGATCTCGGGCACGGTGCGTGAAATCAGGGTGAAGCCGGGCGACCGCGTGAAGCGCGGGCAAGTTCTGGCTTTGCTGGATGACCGCAGCCAGCGCGCCCAGCTTGCGGCGGCAAAGGCAGGTGTGGAAGAAGCAGAATTCGGACTTGCCGAGACTGAGCAGACGCTCGAAGCCGCTGCCGCAGAGCGAAAGCTGGCAGAGGTGACGTACAAACGCTATCAAGAATTGCTCGCCAAAAACTCCGTGACCCGCCAGGAATTTGATGGCGCCGAGGCTCGTTACAAGTCCGCCCTGGCGAATGAAGCAGCGATCGGGGCAAAAAAGAAGGCAGTGGAAGCGCGAGGCCAGGAGGCGCAGTCGCAGCATGAGTCGGCGCAAACGCTCTTCAGCTATGCGAGCATCGTTTCACCGATCGATGGCGTTGTGACGTCGAAGCCTGTGGACGCCGGCACCTTGGTGATGCCTGGGACTCCACTGCTGACCGTCGAAGACACCGCGCACTTCCGGTTAGAAGCGACCGTCCCGCAAGAACTGCTTTCCAAAATTCGCCTGGGGCAGAGGGCGCCCGTTTGGACGGAGGGAGGGCAGTTTGATGGAGAGGTGATCGAGATCGTGCCCGCCGCCGACCCCGCCAGCCGAACGTTTGTGGTGAAGGTCGCGTTGCCGGCGGCCTGTGCGTGCCAGTCAGGCGAGTACGGGAAAGCGAGCTTCGCTACAGGAGAGGTCAAAGCGCTAACCATTCCTCGCTCCGCAGTCGTGGAGCGCGGGCAACTGCAAGGTGTTTACGTCGTGAGCCCGCAAGGCACGGTGGAGTACCGTTTGATTACAACCGGCAAGCGTTTCGACGAGCAGACCGAGATCCTTTCCGGCCTCGGGGAGGGCGAGCGCGTGGCCACCTCTCGCCTTGACCAACTCAGGGATGGAACCCGCGTGGAGTCACAATGAGGACAAATGAAACGGGCTTCGCCGGCCGCGTGGCCCATTACTTCATCAATTCAAAGCTGACTCCGCTCTTTATTGTGTTTGCGGTCTTACTTGGTGCTTTTGCGGTGCTTGAGACGCCGCGCGAGGAAGAGCCGCAGATCATCGTCCCCATGATGGACGTGTTCGTGGAGATGCCGGGCGCAACGGCGAAGGAAGTCGAAGAGCGCGTCACGACGCCGATGGAGAAGTTGATTTGGGAAATTCCCGGCGTCGAGTACGTCTATTCAACCACCCGTCCCGGCCTGAGCATGGCGGTGGTGCGGTATAAGGTGGGCGAGAAAGAAGAAGACTCCATCGTCAAGCTCTACAACAAACTCTACTCGCATTTCGATTTGATTCCGCCCGGAGCTTCGAAGCCCTTGATCAAGCCGCGGTCGATTGACGATGTGCCCATCGTGGCGCTGACCCTGTGGAGTTCGCCCCGATCTGATCGGGGCGAGCGCTACGACGGGTACACGCTGCGACGCGTGGCCGCCCAAATTGAGGGCGAGATCAAGAACATCGACGACGTTTCGCTCACTCAGATCATCGGCGGAGAGCGACGGCAAATCCGCGTGTTGCTGGACCCGGTGAAGATGGCGGCGCTGAGCGTGGCGCCAGCGACGATCGTGCCCGCCGTCGAGCGGGCCAACCAGCGGCTCGAAGCAGGCGAGTTCGCCGCTGCCAATCAGGAATACGCCGTCCAGACAGGGGACTTCCTGCGCTCCAGCGAGGATGTCGGCGCAGTGGTGGTGGGTGTCTCGGCCGGCCATCCGGTCTACCTGCGCGACGTGGCCTCGATTCAGGACGGGCCGGAAGAGCCGGCCAATTACGTTTTGTTCGGTTACGGAGAACACGCCGCAGGGCCGAACGATTTGAAATCTCAGATTTCAAATTTGAAATTTCAAAGTGAATTTCCCGCCGTCACGATTGCCGTCTCCAAGCGCAAGGGCAAAAACGCCGTGGTGGTGGCCGATCGAGTGCTCGAGAAGGTCGAGACGCTGAAGGGCAGAGTGATTCCGTCCGGCGTTCAAGTCACCGTTACGCGCAACTACGGCGACACGGCGCAGGAAAAATCCAATGAGCTGCTGAAGCACCTCTTGCTCGCCACGCTGTCGGTGACCGCTCTCATCGCGTTGGCGCTGGGTTGGCGGTCGTCCATCGTGGTGTTAGCAGCGGTGCCGGTGACGCTCGCCCTGACTTTGTTCATCTATTTCGTTTTTGGTTACACCCTCAACCGCGTCACGCTGTTCGCGCTGATTTTCTCCATCGGCATTCTGGTGGACGACGCCATCGTCGTGGTTGAGAACATCACGAGACACTTCCATTTGCCCGAGAACAAAGGCCGGCCGCTGGCGGAGGTCGCTGTCGAAGCCGTGGATGAAGTCGGGAATCCGACTACTCTCGCCACCTGGGCGGTAATTGCGGCCATTTTGCCCATGGCGTTTGTGGGCGGGTTGATGGGGCCGTACATGCGGCCCATTCCGGTGGGCGCGTCGCTGGCCATGCTGTTCTCACTTTTCATTGCCTTCGTCGTGTCGCCCTGGGCGGGGCTGCGGATGCTGGCGGGCGCCAAGACATCGTACGACGGGACCGACGAAGGCCGCGAAGGCTGGACCACCCGGCTCTACCGACGCGTCATGACGCCGCTGCTCTTGAATTCCGCCAGACGCTGGGCATTTCTCGGCGGCGTAGTGGTGTTGTTGGTGGCCGCGTTGATGCTTCCGGTGCTGAAAATTGTGCGCGTCAAAATGCTGCCCTTCGATAACAAGAGCGAGATGCAAGTAATCATCGACATGCCCGATGGGACGACGCTCGAGCAGACCACACGCGTGGCACAGGAAGTCGCGCGGCGGATCGCGCAAGAGCCGGAAGTGCTCAATTACCAGGTCTACGCGGGCACCTCCGGGCCGTACAACTTCAACGGCCTGGTGAGGCACTACTTCCTTCGCCAGGGCGCGAATCGCGCTGACATCCAAGTGAATTTAATTGGCAAGAAGGAGCGCACCGCGCAGAGCCACGATATCGCCAAGCGATTCCGACTGGCCATCGATCCCATCGGGGAGAAATACGGCGCGCGGCTCAAGGTGGCCGAGATCCCGCCCGGCCCGCCGGTGATCCAGACCCTGGTGGCTGAGGTCTACGGGCCGGATTACGGGCAGCAGATCGAGGTGGCACGGCAGATTCGTGACAAATTCAAGGAGACCCCGGGCGTGGTGGATGTCGATTGGATGGTAGAGGACCCCGAGACCGAATTTCGCTTTGTGGTGGACAAGGAGAAGGCGGCGCTGAATGGCATCGACGCGGCGCAGGTGGCCCAAACGCTCCGCTTGGCGCTCAGCGGCGCGGTGGTCGGACTCGCGCACCAACCGCAGGAGAAGGAAGACGTCGATATTCTGCTGCGCTTGCCTCGCGCCCAGCGCGCCAGCGTCTCCGACCTCGGCGCCATTCGTCTGGTCTCCGCAACTGGCGCCATGGTCCCGCTCAGCGAGCTGACTCGGGTGGAACGCGGCACGATCGAGACGAGCATTTATCACAAAAATCTGAAGCGCGTGGTTTATGTGACGGGCGACGTGGCGGGCCGCGAGGAGAGCCCCGTCTACGCCATCCAGAAGCTCTCGCACGAACTCGACTCGCTGCGCGCTCCCGGCGGGTATTCCATCGAGCGCTACGCCACCCACCTGCCCTTCACTACGGACCGCATCACCATGAAATGGGACGGCGAATGGCAGATCACCTACGAAGTCTTTCGCGATCTCGGCTTCGCCTTCGCCGTGGTGCTGGTGTTGATTTATGTGATCGTGGTCGCCTGGTTCCAATCGTTTCGGGTGCCGCTGGTAATCATGGCGCCGATCCCGCTCACTATGGTCGGCATTCTGCCGGCGCACGCCTTGTTCGGCGCGTTTTTCACCGCCACTTCTATCATCGGCTTCATTGCCGGCGCGGGCATCATCGTGCGAAATTCCATCATCCTGGTCGATTTCATCGAGCTGCGCCGCCGCCAAGGAGTGCCTCTCGAAGAAGCCGTAGTGGACGCCGGCGCCGTGCGCTTTCGCCCTATGCTGCTGACCGCGGCCGCCGTGGTGGTGGGCGCGTTCGTGATTCTGTTTGATCCGATTTTCCAGGGCCTGGCGATCTCGCTGATGGCGGGCGAGGTGGCTTCCACGCTGCTGTCGCGCCTCGCGGTGCCGGTGCTTTATTACTTGCACGCCAGGAACGAGGAGAAAAGTCCGGTCGGCGCGCCGGTTTCAGTCGGATAGCTGGAAAGACAGCGGCAAGTGGCACCTTATTTTCGATTGACGATTGTCGATTGCCGATTAAGGGGATGAACATTTCTTTGTTTCTCGATCGTCAATCGACAATCGAAAATCGGCAATCCGTTGCTTGCCACATGCCACTGTTCGAAGAGGAGGCACGACCATGATCTACAAGGTGGAATCGACAAAAACTCTCGGCGAGGTGACGCGCGCGCTCGAAGCCGCAGCGCAAAGGCACAAGTTCGGCGTAATCGCGGTTCACGACCTCAAAGCCAAGCTTAAGGAAAAAGGAGTGGACTTTGAGCCGGAGTGCCTCATCTACGAGCTGTGCAATCCGCAGCAGGCCAAGAAAGCGCTAGAAGGGAACCTCGACGTCTCGACCGCTCTCCCCTGCCGTATTTCCGTGTACAAGACGGCTGATCAGGTGGTGCTGTCAACCATTCGGCCTACGGCACAGATCGGGATGTTCAACGTTCCGGAACTCCAGACCGTAGCAGAGGAAGTTGAGAAAACAATTCTCGCAATCATGAATGAAAGTGCATGAAGACAGTGGCCAGTGGCATGTGATTTTCGATTGCCGATTGTCGATTTAAGCGGATGAAGATTTCTCTGTTTCTCAATCGTCAATCGGCAATCGAAAATCGGCAATTCGGTGCTTGCCACATGCCACTCGCCACTTGCCACAATTTCTCATGAGAAGGAAATGAACATGGATCTAAATCGCTGGCTTCGATTGATTGCGGGCTTGTTCGTTATGGCCTCGCTGGCTTTGGGCTACTGGGTGAGTCCATATTGGTATTTGTTTACGGCATTCGTCGGCCTGAACCTGTTTCAGTCCGCCTTCACCAACTGGTGCCCGATGATGACGTTCCTTCGCAAGTTGGGCGCAAAGCCGTAGCGGCTGGTGGGGTGTGTGCCGAGTCCAAACGCGGAGACACCGCAGGCTCGCTTCGGTTGTTTGCGGACAATGTAGCCCGCCGAAGGTGCGGGCCCTGGGTTTACCGCGTCCAAGAGTCTGGTGCCGAAGAGAGGACTCCGTCCATGGGTGCTCCTCTTTTCTCCGTTTTTATCCTCAAACGTAAGCCTCTGAGACACAAGAGGAAACAGCACCTGTTTTTCGGCACCTTGAGTTTTGCGGTTAATTTCGACGAATCTGAGCTTCCAATGACCCTGAAAAATGGTAGGAAATGGTAGGACGGAAATGGCTCCGAACGGTGAAAACACAATGCCGCTCGTTGGAAGGTCTCGTCCTAATTTGGATTCTACTACGACTCTCGCTTGTGCGCTGGCGACCCGCCCTCAACTGTTTTGGGGAGCCACTGTTTTGTAAGCCACTGTTTTGTTGACGCAGGGCAACGCTTCGATTATTCTCTACGCCGCTTTTTCGAATCCCCAGATTTCACAGATTGCACGGATGAAACAGGAGCGGCGGCAATTCTTGCGGGCGATTGGCGGCGGGGCGGCCATCACGCTCAGCGCGTCGGCACACGCTCTAGGGCGGACGCACATTCTGAGCCTGTCGGGAAGCGGCCCGCCGGCTCCGCCCCTCGGGGGCCACGACCGGCTAGAGCCGGAGTGGTACAAAAGGAAAATTGCCCAAGTCCAGGAGCAGATGGCCAAGCGCAAGCTGGACGCGCTGCTGCTCATGAGTCCCCACAACGTGATTTACACCACGGGCTATTTTCATCTCTCCACCGAGCGACCGCTGGCCGCGCTCATTCCGAAGACCGGCGATCCGGCGCTCTTTATTCCTGAGCTGGAAGCGGACCAGGTGAGGCTCTGGTGGGTGAAGGATTACGAATCGTATTTTGATTTTCCCGGCCCCGTGAACCGCGTGCGGTGGATTTTCGAGCGGTTGGCGAAACGCGGCTTGGGAAGCGGCCGGATCGGCATTGAGGAGCCCACACCCAGCCGGTTGAAACAGATGAAGGCCGGCGCGCCGCACGCGACCCTCGCAGTGGCCGGCGACCTGATCGAGCACCTTCGCTGGGTGAAGGACGAAGACGAAATCGCCATGATGCGGCGCTCGATGGAATTCGCCGATTTCACGGTGCAAGCGGGCCGCGATTTTGTGGCTCGAAACGGCGCCGTGACGGAAGACCAAATCCTGAAGGTCACCGCCGACGCCGTGGCGGAGAAGATGTCGCGCGAGCTTCGCGACGTGGTGGGTGTTGGCATCGAGCCGCCGTTCGGCGGCCTCGTGCCCTTCGGCAAGCGCTCGGCCTTTCCGCACGCCGTCCCCAGCCAGGAGCGCCTGGCCAAGGGCGACGCGCTGATCTTGAGTTTTGGGGCGCAAGTGGGCGGTTACAATGTAGAATGCGAGCGCTCGTTTTCGGTGGGCAAGCCGACGGACTACGCTCGCCGCCTGTTCGAGGCCATGCTCGCGGCCCACGACGAAGGTGCGCGCAACCTGAAGGAAGGCGCGGTGGCCGAGGACGTCGACCGAAAGAGCCTGGACCAGATTCGCCAAGCCGGCTTCGGCCAATTCCTTCGCCATCGGACCGGGCACGGGATCGGCCTCGAGGGCCACGAATCACCCTGGATCGCCGAAGGCGACAAAACGGTGCTTCGCCAGGGCATGACGTTCAGTTGTGAGCCCGGCGTCTACGATCCGGATTTCGGCGGCTTTCGCCACTCCGATACGGTTGTGGTGCGCAAAGACGGGGGCGAAATTCTGAATCACTATCCGACGAGACTGGACGAAATGGTGATTGACATTTAAGATGGATACATAGAGGAGGTTCGAGGGGGAAGAGTGTAACGGCGGGTTCAGCCCGCCACCTCAGGCCGCGTTGACTTTCAGCGCCCCGGCGTAGTGGCGGGTTTACCCCGCCATCCTAACGGCCGCGTTGACTTTCAGCGGCTTCTTGAGGTAAGTTCCCGAAGCGGGCTCGGCTTCGACCTCCGTCTCAAATGGCTGCTGAATCCAGCGTCGTCGAGGTGACTCTCGAGAGCAACCTGAATGAAGTGGAGGTCGCGGACGAGATTACGCGCCGGGTGTCGTCCACCGCAGGGTTCGACGAGGACGACCAGCAGAAGATCGAGATGGCGGTGCACGAATCGGTCATCAATGCGATCTTCCACGGCAACAAGAACGACGCGACCAAGCGCCTTTTCTTGCGTTTTCAGATTCTTCCCGACCGGCTCGAGATTCACGTGCGCGATCAGGGAGCCGGTTTTGATGTGAGTGCCGTCGCCGATCCGCTGGCCAACGAGAACCTGTTGAAGGTCTCCGGCCGGGGGATTTTTTTGATACGCGCATTCATGGATGAGCTTCGAGTGAACGTCCAGCCTGGGGCGGGCACCGAAGTCACGATGATCAAAAAGACCAACACGAATATGAAGCCCTATCAAGGAGGAACTCACCGTGAGCATGAAGGCCACAATACGACAAGTTGATTCCGTCACCGTCATCGACGTGAGCGGGAGAATTACGCTGGGGGAGGGATGCGTCCAACTGCGTCAGTTGATTCGCGAGGAGCTCGCCAAAGGCAACAAGCATATGCTGGTGAACCTGGCCGAAGTCACTTACATCGATAGCTCGGGCATCGGCGAGCTGGTGAGCGCTTTTACGGCGGTCTCCAACCAGGGCGGCCAATTGAAGCTGCTCAAACTCACCAAGAAGGTCCACGACCTTTTGCAGATTACGAAGCTTTACACCGTGTTCGATGTCCACGACGACGAAACCAAGGCGATCTCCAGCTTTGCCAAGGCCGCCCAAGCTTGAGCCCGCGCCTTTTGAGTTCATTCGACCCGCTCGCCGGACCGGCGTTCTCGACGTTTTCGGCGAGGCAGCCCGAGTGATTTTCGATTGACGATTGTCGATTGCCGGTTAGCAAGGCCGAGCACTTCACTTGGTGTCATTTGGAAGTCGAAAATCGGCAATCAATCGGGGGTGAAGTGATAGGCAACTCGGAAGACCCTGATTCCTCACACCGAACTCCTCATTTGGTTCCGAATTAAAAACGGGTATAATAGGCAGGACGCTACTCCACGACCCTGGATGTTCGCGCGCTGAAAAACGATGACGAAGACGCTCTATTATTTTCGACCGTCGCCGGTGGCCAACGCCCTCCGAAGGTTGCCGTCCTCCTATAAGCTGATTCCCCTCGATCGCGACAAGGATGGCGATCTCGCCTGGCAGTCGCCGGCCGTCGTCATCGCGGATGGGGCGCTGGATGATCCGCGGCGGCTCGAACATCTGCTCCCCAAAGCAGGCAGCCTGCGCGTGATTTACCTGTCGGATGGAAAATCTATCCGGCGCCCCGGCGCGGCCTTGGACGACCGCATCTTCGCGGTGCTCTCTCACCGCGCTTCGCGTTTTGCCCTGCTCAAAACCGTCGAAAAGGCTTTCGAGCACCTGCGCGCCGAGGTCGAACACGAACAGACCCGCCAACAACTCCGCCTGGCCGCCTCGGAACTCGAAACCGTCAACAAGATCGGCATGGCGCTCTCCACCGAGCGCAATACCGACGCGCTGCTGGAGCTGATTCTGACCAAGAGCCGCGAAATCACCGCCTCCGACGCGGGATCACTTTATCTCTGCGAAGAGGAAGCCGGCGGCGGCAAACACCTGGTCTTCAAACTCACGCAGAGCGACAGCCACTCGGTGCCTTTCCGCCAGTTCACGTTGCCCATCGACACCACCAGCATCGCCGGCTATGCCGCGGCGACGGGCGAAGTCCTGAACATTCAAGACGCCTACCGCATCCGCAAACATCCTTTTCGCTTGAACCGCGACTTCGACCAGAAATTCGGCTACCGCACCAAGTCGATGCTGGTCGTGCCGATGAAGAACCAGAAGGACGAGGTGATCGGCGTCGTCCAACTGATTAATGCCAAGAAGGATTCTGCCGCGAAACTGACCTCTCCCAAACGAGTTCAGGAAGAAGTGATTCCGTTTTCGCGGCGCAGCCAGGAACTGGCTTCCTCACTGGCCAGCCAGGCGGCGGTGGCGCTCGAAAACAACCTGCTCTATCGCGACATCCAAAGGCTGTTCGAAGGCTTTGTGAAGGCGTCAGTGACCGCGATTGAGTCTCGCGACCCGACCACCTTCGGGCACTCCGAGCGCGTGGCCAAGCTGACCGTGGGACTGGCAGAGGCCGTCGATCGCTCCGATAGCGGGCCTTACAAAGACATCCGTTTTTCGCGGCAGGAAATTCAGGAGCTTCGCTACGCCTCGCTGTTGCACGATTTCGGCAAAGTCGGCGTGCGCGAGGATGTGCTGGTGAAAGCCAAGAAGCTCTATCCCGAGCAGATGGAGCTCATCAAGAAACGCTTTCTGTACATCAAGAAAGTGGTGGAATCCGAGGGCCTGCGAAAGAAGCTGGACTATGTGCTTCGCCACGGAAACCAGAACTACGAAGAGCTCTTTGCCACCATCGACGCTGAGTTCGGGAACGAGGAAGCGCGGCTGGACGATTTCTTGCAGAATATCCTCCAGGCCAACGAGCCGACCGTCCTGCCCGAGAAGACTTCGGAAAAACTGGCGGAAGTGGCGGGCTGGACTTTTGAGAACCCCGGCGGCCCTTCGGAGCCGCTGGTCACGCCGGACGAGCTGAAATTTTTGTCCATCCCCAAGGGCAGTCTCGACCCCGACGAGCGACTGCAAATCGAATCGCACGTCATCCACAGCTTCCGCTTCCTGAGCCAGATTCCCTGGACCAAGGAGCTGAAGAATATCCCCCTCATCGCCAAGGCGCACCACGAGAAACTGGACGGCAGCGGCTATCCCTATCACATGAAAGCCGAAGAAATTCCCTTTCAGTCCAAGATTATGACCATTTCGGATATATTCGATGCCCTCACGGCGCGCGACCGCCCCTATAAGCGTGCCGTCCCCGTCGAGCGCGCCCTCGATATCATCGGGCAGGAAGTGAAGTCTCAGCTCCTCGATCCTGTCCTCTTCCACCTTTTCGTTGAAGCTAAAGTTTTCCAAATGACGGCGAAGGATTAGGCCGTCGTCCGATGTTCGTTGTCGCAGAATAGATTCTTTGAGGCAGCCGCCAGTTATAATTGTTTTCGGGCACCCCAAACCGCGCCACCACAAGCAATGTCAGTGCGCTTGCGGGTCTGATTAGCTTGTGCGATGCTACGAAGGTGCCACGAGGATGAACGATGCGCAACACCTATCATGCAGTACTCCGAGGGAATCGGCTCGAATGGAGCGAGGAGGTGCCCGACCGCCTGGTGGGGGATGGGCCACTTCGGGTAAGCGTAACCATCCTCGAGACCAGTGCGAGTCAGGGGCAGCGTATGGCCGAGGCGCTGGCCGAACTGGCGAGATTGAATGCCGCAACCGACATCACAGATCCGGCGGCTTGGGAGCGCCAGCAGCGCCAGGACCGACCGTTGCCGGGTAGAGATTCGTGACACTGATTGATAGCAACATCATCATCTATGCGTCCAGGCCTGAGCACGCGATGCTCAGAGAATTTATCGCAAAAAATTCTCCAGTGGTTTCGGCGGTGAGCTTCGTTGAGGTTCTTGGATATCCGCGGATCAGCGACGAGGAGCGCCAGCATTTCGAAGCATTCTTCGCTGCCGCCACAATTCTTCCAATCTCTGATGCAGTGCTCCATGAAGCAGTGCGACTGCGCCAGCAAAGAAAGATGGCACTTGGTGATGCTCTGACGGCAGCGACGGCATTGGTTCACGGCCTCACCCTGGTCACGCGCAACACCGGTGACTTTGAATGGGTCGAGGGGCTTTCGCTCCACAATCCCTTCCAGCCATAAGCTTCGCGACACGACCGCGAAAGAATAGTCCGTTGGCATGCCGTTGCCTAACCTGTTCTTCCATGCAACAAATTTGAATTACCTGCAAGGGCGCCGTCCGCGTCGAGCGCGCCCTCGATATCATCGGGCAGGAAGTGAAGTCGCAGCTTCTCGACCCCGTCCTCTTCCACCTCTTCGTTGAAGCCAAAGTTTTCCAAATGACGGCGAAAGAATGGCCTTATGGTTCTCCTTCCAGTCCATGCGTCAGCATCACGCGGCGCGCATGGCGAACCTGGTAGACTTTCGCCTTTTCGCGGTCACCGAGCGGCGCGGCCGTCGCTTGGGAGGCTGCCGTAGAAATTGTGCGGCCGGCGCGGCTCGACGCGGCCGCCCCAAGTCTCGCGCAGATGATTGGGGGCGGAATAATGCGATCGGCAAACGTGGAAGATCGCCCTGATCCATCGGGGCGCCGGTCTGCCTTGTCACTTGGGGTGGGCGTGCGGCGGGGCGGATTCCAGGGTGGCGATGCCAGAGAGTGTGACGGGCTCGCGGTCGGGAAATTGAGCGATCAGAGACAGGCTGCCGCCCAAGGCTTCGACGGCCCGGCGCAGGGTTGAGATGTGCATGTCGGTGCGCTTCTCGATATTCGAGATTTGTTTCTGCGCGATGCCGAGGGTCCGGGCCATCCGAGCCTGCGTCAGCTTGCGCGCCCGGCGCAGCTCTTCGAGCGTCATTTCCTCTGCTATCAGTGCGGCGGCGCGCGCCTCGATTTTCTTGCGCCGAGCCGGGCTGAGCTTCCTGATAATTTCATTCACGTTTTCAACCATTGGCTGGGTCTTCTTCCATGAGCGTTTGAACTTCCTCGGCGCTGAGGCTTTTCCGTGCCCAGTGTCTCACATGAAAGACTCGGACGGTTCCCGTGGAAGGCCCCTTATGTCGGATCGAATAGTAAATCTTGTATTTGCGGTTGCGCCGCCCGTACAGCAAGACGCGTACTTCCTCTCCGAGGTCTTCAGACTCATCCGCGATCGGCGAACGGCTCGGCATCGCCTCCAGCGTTTGGATGGCGTCAATGATCCCATTGAACCATTCTTCGGCGCGTTCGAAGCTCCCCCGCCGCTTGATGTACGCGGCGATTTCGTCCAGGTCGTTGAAAGCCCGCGGTGCGATCTCAACGCGAAAAGCCATGTTGCTTCCGGAGTCTCCGCTCCGCCTGCTTCAGGGACATGCCTTCCCCGCGCTCAAACTCGTCCATGCCCTGGCGTATCGCCGCCACGGTTTCTGCGCGTTCCAATCGGTCGAGTAACGCCTGATAGCTCCCGGCATTCTGGACGATGAGTTCCGCCCGCCCGTTGACCGTCAAAACCATAGGCGTTTTTCTGTCTCGGAGTCGCCCGACGTAGCCCTTGAGGTTGCGTTGGAATTCCGTGACCGAACGAACTTCGCGAAGATCGATCATGAGCGTGCCTCCGCTTTAAACATGCTTTAAGCAGATAATTGCATGTTGCGGGAGAACTGTCAAGCGGCCAAAACCGTAGCGCTTTCCAGCGAGGAACCCGAGGGCCATTTTGCAGCCTATCCACGGTTGTGACGGTGGAATTTATGTGACTCTGCCAGCAGAAGTGGGCAGATGGCAGTGTTTTCTGGAGGGAGAAGGTCACATAACTTGCAGCGGGTCGGGGACGCAGTAGTAACTCTATGGGAGACTTTGCAGATTCTTCAGAAGTGGGTCACTCCGAACTGCATCGCATACCGGCCGTTCCTGATCGACGCGACCGGCACTAGGCGGTATGCCTGCCCGCCAGCGGCCTGCTCCCGGCAAGCTGACTACCATCAAAGTGGACTCATCCAGGCTGGGCCCCTATAGAAGGTCCAACTTCGCCGTTGGCCGTAAGAGGGCCGTTTAGGTTGCGGGACATCAGACGTTCGGGCGCGATGGCCTCCGCTTATCCTTGTGTCGCCACCACAACCACAGCGCGGGAGGGAGCAAACAAAGCATAGACAACCACTGGACATGGCGCGAGGCGGCTACGGCAGTTCGAAAGAAGGTGCTGTCCCCCATGAAGGCCACGGCGGCTGCGTCGTTGGCGTGCCGCGCCAAGGCCACCGCACCAACTGCGAAGTCATGGGAAACAGCGACAGAACCTTGAGCGGCCGTCCAGCTCACCGCGCAAGCCCCGAGCGCATACCAGCCGACTGCCAATCCGCCGCACGCCCAGGAACCGAAGCTCAACGCCCCCAGAGAGACAAGCCCAAGCGCGAGACCGCCAAACGTGAGAAGGCCGACAGCTATGCCACCCAAGCTGAACGGCGCGACCGCCAAAGCCCCGAGCGCGAAAATCAAGCCGATGGCTGAATCGCCGACCGCGATCCACGCTTTGACCGGTCCGCGTTCCAGCCCACCGCGAATCCGAATGTGAACCACGGGCCAGCCCAGCAGAAGGAGCCTGCTCCGATACTCAAAGAGCGGCTCGAATGCCGGCAGGTCACGACCTTTGTCGGTTTCCTGTTGGCGGAAGGTGCGCCGCCGCGCCATCCAGATATTCAGCGCGATAATGAATAGTCCGTAAGCAGTAAACAACGCAATGATTAGCCCCGCGAAGACGCTCGGGTAGTGTTGGATCAGGGGCCGTCCTCCCATCATCAGCGAAAGAGCGGCCAAGGCAAACACTGCCATGGTAGCGACTATAATGCGCCAGGCTTGGATAACAAACTCGCGCCGCTGAGGTCTTGCGTTGTCGCGATCCAAGAGGTACCAGAAGTACAAGCTGAAAAACGCGGCGATAGCTCCGAAAACGACTTTGACTAACCCCGCCAGCCCCGCTGACTTCACCGCCGCGCCACCTTTCGTGGCCGTTGCACCCACGGCGGCAGCTTTCGTGGCGGTTGTCATGGCGGGCAGCGCCGCTAAGACGCCGAGTGAAAACGCCTTCGTCGGCCCGCTGGCGTGCAGCGTTGTCTCGATAAACTTCTCCATGCGCTCGCCCAGCATGGTGCGCCCACGTGAGAGCCGTTGTTTGACCGTATCCTCGGAAAGTTCCAGCGCCTCCGCCACTTCGGCCACCGATTGTTCCTGTCGATAAAACAGGACCAGCGGTTCACGATACGTGGGCGGCAATCCTTCCAACACTCGCCAAAGGATGTCTTGCTCTTCCTTGCTGATCGCCTGCTCGGAGACGGGAGCGATGGTTTCTGCCACGGTCGTGGCTTCCTCAAAAGACGCTGGTGCGGCGATGGGATCACGCGCGGCGCGGCGATAAGACTCCTGAATCAGGTGGCGCGCGATGCCGCAGAGCCATTGCTTCAAGCGGCCGGTGTCCTTCAAGTTTTTGAGACTGTGCCAGGCAGCCAGAAACGTTTCCTGTGCCAAGTCCTCACTGCGAGCGACGTCGCCACAGGCACTGTAGGCAACCGCACAAACCAATCCCTGATACCGTTCCACGATTCGGCCAAATGCGTCGCGATCGCCTCCCAGGCAGCGATCCACTAATTGTGTATCACTGGCAAACTTGGTATGGGTCATGGTGCTCATTCTCCTCTCCACTTGCCAAGTCGTCCAGCGAAGAAAAAAGTGACGGAAAAGTTGAGCCAGAGTCAAACAGTCGGGATCGCGGCTAGGTGTTTTCATCCAAGTGGCTCCTCCAAGCCGGCGAAATTGGTTCCCTTGCAGGCCGGTGCTAGTGTAGTGCGTCATACATATCTTTACCTATTTCTGGCCTTCGGAGTATCATCCCGCCCGTCAAAACCGGGCGTCTGACGGAGGTCGCGAAATGTAAAGAAGCGTTGGACGCACTACACTAGCATCCTGACGCCTGCTCGCTGTAGATAACCACCAGCTCAGCGAGCCCCGCCAGGTCGTCAATAGCCTTCCTGGAATGGGAGATGGCCTGCATTCCTTTGGAGCTTGTAGCGCAGGGCCCGCACTTCGGCTCTGCGGCTATTCCATATGTTTGCCATGCTGTTTCCATACAACAACCGCGAGGCCGAAAGGGAAATGGAAAAGCCGCAAGGCTGGAGGGCGAGCCTTGCGCTACCAGTTCGTTTGTTCTTGCGGTTAGCCAAGCGGGAACGAACACGGACGTGGAAGACCTGGGACGCGGCGTGGTCCAACTTGCCCCTATTCGGGGAAGATTCTTTTTTCCCAAGTCCGGGGGTCGCGGTGCTGGTGGAGAACGGCGATAAGCTCCACGATTTCCGTGGTGACTCGAAAATACACGGAGTATGGAAACCGGCGCAGCAGAGCTCTCCGAACGTCGACTTTGATTTCTGGAAACTGAAATGGGCTCTTGATGACCCGTTGGAGGATGGAATCAAGCTCGCCGAGGAATTCGTCACCCAGTCCTCCCCGTCGCTCTTCATACCATGCCGTCGCATCGCTGACATCGAGTTCAGCTTGGGGCAGGATTGTGAAGCGTCGCATCACTGGGCGGATTGACGCCGGCGCAGCTTGGCGCGGAGTTCTTGGCGAAACTCGTCCCAGGATCTGCTGTCATGAGAACCGGCACGGCCCCCAAGTGTGCGCTGCTCGATCACTTCGAGATGCCAATCCGGTACGGCAACGGCCTCGGGCATGGCAGCGATGCGGTCCCAAAGCGACTCAACGTATTCGAGCTTTTCCTCGACGGTGAGATCGTCAAAGCCCAGCGGCGGATTTGACACGGTGTTCGCCATAAGATTCAGCGTGAGTATAACTCTTCGAGTTTCCGAATTTCTAAGGTATTCTCTTCCGCAGCGTTCTGTCGCAGCCGGCGCGCCGGAACTCGCCACACTTGCCGCCGGCCGTGGGATTGTCTGCCAATAGTCCGGCGGTAGGTCATCATCAGGGCTGCTCGCCCTGGCGACGCTCTCGCGCCTCACGTTTCAACTCATCGGCGAGCCTGGGCAGTGTCGCGTCGGTATGATCGGTGTAACGGCCAGCCTCCAGATCAGCCTCGGCTTCATCGAGCCCCGCCAATAACTCGAGTCGCGCCCGCTCGCCTTCCTCCCAGCGCGCCAGGGCATCACGCACGGCGTCCTCGGCGCTGGGGTAGCGACCGTTGGCGATGGCCTTGCTGATAAATGCTTCATGGTCAGGCGTGAGTTGCACTTCCATGGCCCTCAGCGTAATGCATGCAGGAAGCTCTGTCAAACAGAAGCTGGGACTCTCCAATCACTCTCCTGGCCGGCGCCGCGCACGCACACGCTCCGGCAATGGCATTTCAGATTGCACATTCGAGATTTGAGAATCAGGCAGATCGGGAGGGGAGCATGCCGCGGCCACGCAATCCGGGCAGCACTTCAACGCCACCGACCAAGACGAGCTAGTTCAGGGGTGGGGTGTCCGCGATAACAATCACGAATGTGATTCCGCGTCGTGCAGTTCTTTCAGTCGCCGGCTGGTTTCAATTTCCTACCCGACTTCCGCGCGTGTGTACTCGAACTAGGCTTCATGTTGCTGAAGGAACCGGTGGGCATCGACTCGATTGCCAAAGCCAAGCAGCAGTTGCACCTGCCACTCCATTAGCTCGCCGGAGCGGTAACCCTCCAGCGCAATCGCCCCCAGGGCGCGGCACGGAAGGGCCTTCCACTCGGCACGGAGTTCTTTGGCGATGTCTTCGGGCAGGTCCAGGGTAGCGTGCGGCTTCCCATTCACCTCCGTTTTTCTACACTTCAGCGCCGAAAACCTACACTTCACCGGATTTTCGTTGACAGGGCAGAATCAGAAATTGGAAAATTGAAGCTGGAAATTGGACGCGTTGTCAGCGGCGACGAATCAGAAGCGAGATTAGAGAATTCACGATTCGGAGAAAGCGGAAACCGGAGAGACGCACAAAACGGAAATTAGGAACCCGACACGGGCAGCGTTGGCGGGGCCGCCAGATTGCGCTCTCCCGTTAATTAATGCTGATGGCGAAATCGTATAAGTGCCCGTCCAGATATCGTCTAAAATTGCTTAAAACTGAATATCGATGGCTTGCAGGGGGATACCCCCCTATGTTTTTTGAAGGAACGAACCCAAGAAGTTCTTTAGAATCAACAAAAGTCTCTGGAACGAACCCGAGATTTGTGCACTTTTTGGTGAAATACGAACCCAAGAAGTCCTTTAGAATGAGTGGAGCTCGGGTTCGAACCCAAGGATTTGCAGAACGAACCCGACGCTTGAAGTTAGTGCCGAGTGACCGGCAACGAGTGACAAACGAAGCGCGCTGTGGGCTATTCTTTCTGGCGGATGAGAAATGCACCGGTGGTGAAATTCTGATGAACCGGATGCGGCGAGGAATTTCTGAATTATGACGCGACGCTTCTTCTTGGCGAGACTCTGCTTTTTAGCTGAAGCACTTTTTGCGCTGCTGGCTGGGGCGGTCGCGCCCGCACGCTTGCGGGCGCAGCAATTCGATCCTAGCCTTTTTTCCGGCTTGCATTGGCGGATGATTGGCCCCACGCGCGGCGGCCGGGCGATCACCGCGACCGGCGTGCGTGGCCAGCCTTCGACTTTCTATTTCGGCGCGGTGGGCGGCGGCGTCTGGAAAACGACCAACGCGGGCGAAACATGGACGCCGATCTTTGACCGCGAGCCCATCGCTTCCATCGGCGCGATGGCCGTCGCGCCTTCAGACCCGAACGTCATTTACGTGGGCTCGGGCGAAGCCGACATGCGCGAAGCCATTACTTACGGCAACGGGATGTACAAATCGACGGATGCCGGAAGCACGTGGACGCACATTGGACTGGAGGATAGTCAGCAGATCGGGCGCGTGCTGGTCGATCCGCAGAATGCCGACATTGTTTTTGCCGCCGCCTTGGGCCACGCTTACGCCCCGAATGCGCAGCGCGGCGTTTTCCGGTCCACCGATGGCGGCAAGAACTGGGAGCGCGTGCTCTTCAAGGACGAGAACACGGGCGCCATCGATCTCGGCTTCGACCCGCGCGATTCGCGCATCATTTACGCCTCGCTGTGGGCGACGCGGCGCCCGCCCTGGAACGTCTATCCGCCGTCGTACGGACCCGGCAGCGGCCTGTACAAATCCACGGATGGCGGCAACACGTGGGATCAGATTGCCGGCCACGGACTGCCTTCCGAGGGCCTGGGGCGGATCGGCATCGCGGTCGCGCCGACCGAGCCCGATCGCGTTTATCTCGTGGTGGACGCCAAGCAAGGCGGTGTTTATCGCTCCGACGATGCTGGCCAAAACTGGGTGCTTACCGATCCCGAGCCGCGCATCTGGGGACGCGGGTGGTATTTCGGCGCAATTACCGTCTACCCCAAAAATCCGGACATCGTCTACGTCTGCAACACCTCGACTTATCGTTCCGTTGACGGCGGCAAAAGCTTCGACGCCATCAAGGGCGCGCCCGGCGGCGACGACTATCACAGCCTGTGGATCGACCCCGACGATCCCAATCGGATGATCCTTTCGAGCGATCAAGGCGTCGTCATCAGCGTGGACGGAGCCAAGAGCTGGACGTCGTGGTACAACCAGCCAACTGCGCAGCTTTATCACGTGATCACGGACAACCGATTTCCCTATTGGGTTTACGGCGCGCAGCAGGACTCGGGCGCGGTGGGCGTGGTCAGCCGCAGCCACTGGGCAGGCATCAGCTTCCGCGATTGGCGTCCAGTGGGCGCGGGCGGCGAGAGCATGTACATTGCGCCTGACCCGCTCGATCCCAATATTCTTTACGGTGGAGGGTTCGGTGCCGGCGTTGTCCGCCACAACCTCACCACGGGCGAGACCCAGAACATCACGCCCTCGCTCGCGCATCCGGGCCACTATCGCAGCGCCTGGACGTTGCCGCTGGTCTTCTCGCCTCGCGACCCACACGAGCTTTACTTCGGCACCCAGGTCCTCTTCCGCACAAAGGACGGCGGGCAGTCCTGGCAAGTCCTCAGCCCTGACTTGACGCGTGAAGACCCAGGAGTGCCGCCCAACCTCGACGCCGCCACGGTTGCCGACGTCAATCCGGGCGATGGGAAGCGCCGCGGCGTGATTTTTGCAATCGCGCCATCGCCGCTGCGCGCCGGCGAGATCTGGATCGGCACTGACGACGGGCTCATTCAAGTGACTCGCGATGACGGCAAGACCTGGCGCAACGTCACGCCGCCGGAGCTGACGCCCTGGAGCAAGATTGGAATTCTGGAAGCGTCTCGCCACGACGCGAACACGGTTTACGCCGCGGTGGACCGGCATTGGCTCGATGATTTTCGCCCGCACATTTATCGCACGCGCGATGGCGGCAAGACGTGGCGGGAAATCACCGCGGGAATTCCGGCAGGCAGTTTTGTCAACGCGGTGCGCGAAGACCCGGTGCGCAAGGGGTTGCTATTCGCCGGCACCGAGACGGGCGTTTTCGTTTCATTTAACGACGGCGATGGCTGGCAGCCGCTACAGCTCAACTTGCCCAACGCTTCGGTGCGCGACTTGGTGATTCATGATGACGACCTGGTGATCGGCACCCACGGCCGTTCATTTTGGATTCTCGATGACATCACTCCGCTGCGCCAGTTGAACCCGGAAGTAGCCGCGGCTGAAGCGTGGCTCTTCCGGCCGCAAACCGCGGTGCGCGTTCGGCCCGCCGGATTCGAGGGCACGCCGCTGCCGCCGGAAACCCCTCAAGGAGAAAATCCGACCAACGGCGCCGTGATTGATTACTTTTTGAAATCACGGCCGAACACGCCGGTTACTCTGGAGATCACTGACAGCGAGGGGAAGCTGGTGCGGCGATATTCCAGCGGCGACAAGCCACCGCAGCTCGACCCAAAGAGAATCGACGTTCCTATGTACTGGATTCATCCTTCGACTCCGCTCTCGGCCGAAGCCGGGATGCACCGCTTTGTGTGGGACATGCATTACGCCGCCTCGACGGCCCAACAAAACCCGCGAGCGGCGTTCTTCGGCGGAGGTGGAGCCGGCCCGTGGGCGCCGCCGGGGCTTTATAGCGTGCGACTCGCGGCGGAGGGACATAGTCACACTCAGCCACTCGCCTTGAAACCGGACCCGCGCGTCAAGATGCCTCCAGCGGATCTCGTCAAGCAATTTACGCTGGCGCGGGCGATCAATGAGAACCAAGCGAAACTTCAAGACGCTTCGCGAGAGGCAAATCGTCTGCACGACCAATTGCACGGCCTCGTCGCGAAGCTGGGCGGGCAGCAGGCCTTGGCGGCGCAGGTTGAATCCCTCGACAAGAAGGTGATGACGGTGGCTGGCCCACCGAGCGCCAGCGGGTTCGGAGCGGAGGCGCCCGCCACTGCTCAGCCCACCCTCCGATCTGTCAGCGCGGCGTGGGGAGAGCTCGACCGCGCGGTGGAAAGCGCTGACGTGGCCCCAACCGTTGACGCGCTGACGGCTTTCGAGCACGATCGCCAGCTCACGCAAAAAGCATTGAACGCGTGGGCGGAGTTGAAGACCAAAGACGTTGCGCATGTGAACGAGTTGCTCCGCCAAGCGGGCCTGCCCGCGTTGACGTTGGAAAAGTAAAGGAGATTGTCGGAGTTGGGCACGAACCAAGCGGCCAGATTGCTGGCTCTGTCTGCCGATTCACGCAGGGAACGTCGCTCTCGAATTCCACGTCGCGAATGGGTGGCTTTTCTTGACAGAACTTTTTTCGAATGGCAAGATGAGAAACTGCAGCCGGAATAGATTTCATATCCGTTCAGCGGTGACCGTATCGGTTGCATCTTGCCGAAGTGGCGGAATTGGCAGACGCGCTACATTCAGGGTGTAGTTCCCGTCAGGGAGTGGAGGTTCGAGTCCTCTCTTCGGCACCAGAGTTCAAGAAATGCCAGCAAAAATGCGTTTTTTTTCACTCTAAGGAAGCCGTCCTACCACTTTCCTGCCACTTTTTCGGGGGTCTCCCCAAAAACACCCCGGAACTAAGTATTAATCCGGGGAAGGAGACCTCATGGCCAATCGTTCGGTTCAGCTTTACCTATACGCAGACCTCCCCGGAATCGGGTGGCGCTACTGCCGCGCTGTTTTCGGGGCGAACAAAACCCTTAAGCCCCACGTCCTGTTGCGACCTGACGGGACCGAGGAACTCCAGGCCGGGGCGTTCAGGACAAGCTCTTCGTCCACAGAACGGACTTAGAGGCTGCCCCATTCGCTGCGCTCAGAGTCTGTGACTTAATTGCGTTACGATGATTTTTTCCTGTCTAAGCTCATTGTTTTCAGCACCGCTTTTCGCGAAAAAACAAAAAAGTTACAACCTCTCAGGGCAAGCTCTGACCGAAGGGAAGGGATGACAGCGAAGGGCCAGTAGGCCCGCACGGCGCTTTCTGGGCGCCTGAGCCGCCCGGTTCAGCGATACTTGCGGGTATGGAGCAACGCTTTGACCTCGTCGTGATTCCCCAGGAAAGAGACGAACAAGTCCGACGGCCGGTTGCATGCCGGCGAAGTGTGACTTATACTCTCCGGCCTCGACTCCAGCGTTCCAACGCGGGGCACCGCCCATCATGCAACGCCGGCTTCGAGATTCGAAACACAAGGAGACAACAAAGATGAAACGAGCGCTGACTTTAGCACTGCTGGCTGTAATCATTTTCGCCGAGGCCGTCTGGGCGCAGGCGCCGCCGAAAATGCCGAAGCCTGGTCCGGAGCAGAAAAAGCTCGCATATTTCATTGGTCACTGGAATACAGAGGGCGAGCTGAAGCCAGGTTCAATGGGACCCGGCGGCAAGTTTACCAGTACTGACCACAACACCTGGCTCCCGGGCGGCTTCTTCGTGGCTTTCCACTCCGACGGAAAGAGCCCGATGGGAGCAATACATGAAATCGCGATAATGGGTTACAACTCTGAAGAAAAAGTCTATACCTACGATGCGTTCGATAACATGGGCGAGCACGACGTTTCCAAAGGAACACTGGAAGGAGACACCTGGACCTGGAACAGCGAGTCGAAAATGGGCGGCCAGGTGATGAAGGGCAAATTCACGATCAAGGAAGTCTCGCCCACCGAATACACTTTCAAGTACGAATGGTCCACCGACGGCAACACCTGGACCACCGGCGTGGAAGGAAAGTCCACCGAGGTGACCGCGGCGCCCGCCGCGGCGGAAAAGAAAGCGACGAAGTGACTGTCCGCAAATGATGCCGGGCGCGCCGGCTCCCGCTTTTTGAAGTCTGCGTCATTCTACCGGTGTGGGCGGTTATGATGCGTTGCCCTGCGGCTGTGGCGCTGCACGGGTCTTGCGCAGGGATGTGCGGAGAGAAATCCGACGCAAAGCCGCAGAGCTTCTGGAGGGCCAACCGCTGCGCCAGCAGCTCTTGCCGAAAGCTGACGGCTGGCCGCTGATACCTCCTCGCTCGCCACTCACCACTTGCCACTGGTCTTGGTGCCAGTTTCGAATTTCCATTTTCCAGTTTCGTTTGTTGTGCCGCAACGCCCATCATCTAAGTTCCGCAGACCCCCAAACGGTTCCCCGCCAGCCCCCAACTCGTGTTTGAGGTAGCCTTAGGGTTTTGTCACCGGAGAAACGCACACGCTGAGAAGGATGCTGAGCGCGGCTACCCGCACGTCTCTTATTTTCGCCGTTCCCGTGATACTGCGCGCCCACTTTGCGAGCACCTGCAAGAACAGAAATTCGAAACTGGAAAATCGAAATTGGCAGGAACCGAAACTCGAAAATGGCAGGAACCGAAATTCGAAAATCGAAACTCGAAAGTCGGGTCAGAGCATTGCGAGAACCGAAACTGGAAACTGGCGAAAGTCGAAATTGGAAACTCGAAAATCGAAAATGGCAGGAACCGAAATTCGAAAATCGAAACTCGAAAATCGAATCGGCCCTCGCGGAGTTTACCTAAGCGACAGAGCGAGATTCCTCGCTTCGCTCGGAATGACAGCGAACGGGCTCGGCATGACAGCGACGGGCTCAGAGCCTGCCCCATTCGCTACGCTCAGGGCAGGCTCTGACCGAAGGGAAGGGATGACAGACGCCCGGGATTGGCGACGATTCGGACGACACCTCCAGATTTGGACACTTCCCCGTTTTCCAGTCACGCTCTATTCATCGTGCGCCTGTGATAGGATACTCCGCAAAGAGCGGCGCCGACTCGCCACCCGCGAGGACGATACGATGCAGACAAGGGAGCGCGGTTTCACCCTCGTTGAACTGCTGATAGTTGTTCTGATTATTCTGATTCTCATGGGGCTCGCCATTCCCGACCTCATGAAGTCAAGGTTGGCGGCCGAGCAGGCCTCGGCCGTGGGGTCACTCCGGACCATCGACTCCGCCGAACTCTCCTATTCGTCGACTTACGGGAGCGGATACAGCTACACGCTGAAGCAATTGGACGGCAACGCAAATCCTTCCACGAGTTTGGCTGCGGGGTTGATCGATAGTGTCTTGGGGTCCGGAATCAAGAGCGGATACAATTTCTATTACGTTCCCTGCGTCAGCCCCGGCGTCCCCAACGACGGAACACTGATGCCCCCCGGTCTTGGCGCTTGCGGGGCGACGATCTCCATTTATCAGGTAAGCGCGAACCCCATCACCGGTGCGGGAAATGGCAATTTCTATTTCACTGACCTGTCCGGCGTGATCCGCCAGAACTCGAGCGCCCCGGCAGGTCCCGGAGATCCGCCCCTGGCGGGTTGATGATTTGTGGGATCGAGCAACCCATGCAGGAACCCCTAAACCCGAGCCGAGCGACAGCATCCCCGCCCCTATCGCTTGAGACCACGGGCCGGAGGAAGTTATGCGCAAAACGCGCTTCATGAGCCTTCTGTTTTTGGTCTGGTCAATTGCGTTCTTCTTTGTGCCGGATTTTCGCCAGGCGTTTCAAGGGCCGCTGATGCAGCTCAGCCTGGCACATTCTTCTGATTGGTTGGAGCGCGCCAGCAAGATTCCTCACCCAACGCTCGCGGAGGCGGTTCGAACCGGAGAAGAGCGACGCGATGCCCGATCCCTCGCGTTCGCGGCTATGCACTCACCGAGCGGAGGACAGGAATGCATGCGTCTGGCTGCCGAGGCTGTGACCATTGACCCGGGGCTCACCTGGATTTATTCCAAGATTTTCGCCAACCTCGGACCCGATGACCGCAGGAATCCCAATTTCACGCCCATGTTGAAACTTCTCGAAGCGTGGGACCCTGACAACGCCTTTCCTTACCTGCTCGAAGGCGGGCAGATGGTTGATGACCGGCACGGCAACTTCCCGCCATCCTCGAGATTGGATGACCTGGCCAAAGAGACGGAGTGGCGCAGCGTGATGGAGAAGGCTTTCGCGGCGGCGCGGTATGACTCCTATAAACAACGCGAGTTTGACCTGGACCGGACCTGGCTGCGTGAGCACAACCTCGCCAAGCCCGAAACCCTGCTCTTTATGGTAGCCGCGTATCCGATACCCAGTTTTATAAATATCCGCATGTATGCCGATTTGCTCATCCGAAAACTAGGAAAGGATGCGGAAACAGCGGGCCACACGCCCGAAGCTCTGCGCGCCTACTGGGCGGCCGCGCATCTGGGCGAGCGGATGCAGTTGGATGGAAGCTCGTTGATTGAACGGCTGATGGGGCTGGCCGTGGAAAAGGATGCGCACGACCAATTGATCCCTCTATTGCGTCGAACGGGACAGGCCGATCAAGCCGCGTCGCTCGAGTACACCCTTCAACAAAGCCGCGAATCGTTAGATGCTCTCCGGGGTAAAGACCCTCTCGCCCGAAGCGTCAATTACAACTGGACGGCGCTCATCATGGGGATCTATGTGGCTTGGGTGGCGGGCTTAAGTCTGCTCACCGCGCTTTGCATGGGCTATGTGAACGTGAAACGATGGGTGCGGCGCGAAGAGACAGGCCGGCTCTACAACTTCGTTACGGTGGCGGAAAATTACCTGCCCGTCCTCCTGTTTTTCGCTTGCTTAGGCCTCTACCTCACTTACTACCCTTACGCTCAAAACTTTCATCAGTACGTGTCGGCGGTGGGCGCGACCCACGACTTGGAACCGCTCTTCCACAATACTCTGCCATCCATCGGACTGATACCGGCCAACGCAACGTTGCCCATCGGCAATCCGTTAATGCCCTACGCGTGGTACGCGATCGCCGGGATCGCGATCATCGCCATCGTCGGGATTCCTTTCCGGCGGCGCGCCAAACGCTAGTGCTCAGTTGCGTAAATTAACGATAGTATTTCGAAGCTGCGCGCCTTTCACCTGGCGCTTCCGCCATTTGAACGGCTTGGCATTTTGGGCATAGGCAGCGATGAACCTCTCGATGGCCTGCCGCAGTTCGACCGTGTTCTTGCTGCTCAGACTGCGCAAGGCCTTGCGGGATAAAATGCCAAACCAGATTTCCACCTGGTTCAACCAACTGGCCGAGGTGGGGGTGAAATGGAAATGAACGTTAGGATGCGCGGCCAACCAAGCGTCACATTTTTGGTGCGTCCCGTAGTTGTCCAGGATCACGTGCCATTCCACCTCGGGACAACGGTCGAGAAAAGTTGGTACCCAGAGCCAAAGCTTGCCCTTAGGGTCAGTTGAGTTCATGTTTGGCAATGTTGACTCAGGGCGCGGGAGCAAGGTAAGGTGGGAGTAGAGTAGCGTTGAAAAAGGAGACTCGATTGACCATCCAGATTACCAAACCGGAGGTGGAGGCGCTGATTAACCAGCGTCTCCAGAGCGGCGCCTTTAAGGACGCGGAGGATGTTGTCTTTCAGGCGCTTCAGTCTTCTGGTCCGGAGCCGGCGAGGCGGGCACGAAAAAGCCTCGTGGACGTGTTCGAACCAGTAAGGGGTCTCGCGGATGACGCGGATTTCGGCCGCAACCCCTCTACCGGACGTCCGATTGATCTATGAGCGGTTTCCTGCTCGATACGAATATCCCTTCGGAACTCATCCGCAGTCGTCCCAACCCCCGCGCCGGTCTCGGCAAGCAGCGCAGACCTCCGTTTGTAAGGTCTGCGGCTTTCCTGGTCATCACCTCTCCCGCGCGTCTTTTATTTTCGCCCTTCCCGTGATACTGTTCGCCCACTTTGCGAGCACCAAAATCCTACATTGAATGGGTGAATGCTCACTTGGGTTTTAACCCACGCAGCCAAGCCAATTCCGACGCGCTATCCGATTTCGTCGTTGCCGATTTGCAAGAAAGTTGTCCTGCCCTGCGATCCGCCCTCAATCGAGGGGAGTTGAAGCCACAGAAAAACCCTGCGGTTCAAACGACGGTTGCCGAGCGTTCCATTGATCTTGTGCTTTGCGAAGCCGGAGATAGCCCGAAGATCGCGGTCCGCGTGTCCGTTGAGCACAAAACGATTATGACCGCGCACGGCAAGGCGAGAAAGAACAGATACGGCGACATCATCGCGTACTCAAACCACATGCACAACCACAACCGCAAGTGCATTGCGGGGGCAATCGTGATCGTAAACGTTTCGCCGCTCTATGAGAATCCTGACGCGTTCGCCAAGGGCCTAGTCAGGCCCAAGTTCAAGATGGAGAAAGTAGTCAAAGACACTGTGTCCATTTTTGAAAAGATTCCGCTTAGGGACACTCCGGATGATCCTGGCGAACTTCCAGAAGCGCTTGCGGTGATCGTGGTGGACTACGACGGCATAAATCCCTCTAAACTCGTGACTGGCGAGCTGGCGCCTCAGCGAGACAACCCCGTCCATTATGGGAAATTCATCCAGCGGATTTGCGACCTTTACAAAAAGAGATTTACCGGACGATGATGGACGGACGCCCTTCGTCAAAGAGGGAAGAGAATTCGGTTTCCAGTCTCACCTTGGCCTTCTTCACATAAGCGGGCTCGATCTCAACTCCAATGCTGTTTCTGCCGCAGCGGCCCGCTGCTAGCAGTGTCGTTCCTGTACCCATAAACGGGTCCAACACCGTGTCGCCCGTGAAGGAGAACATCCTGACCAGGCGATATGCCAGTTCTGCTGGATAGGGGGCGGGATGCTCCTTTGTGGACTCTCCCATCAAACCATTCCAAACCTGCTGGAACCATTCCTGGTATTCCTGCTCGGTCAACTTGGATGCGATCCGCTGCTGTTCGGTCGGCTGGCGGTAGCCGCCCGGCTTCCTCAACATCAGGATAAACTCAACATCGTTTTTGATGATGGCGTTTGGCTCGTAAGGCTTTCCCAGGAAGCTTGACCCGTTTTCCACTTCGTAGCTCGCATTCGCGATTTTGTACCAGAAGATCGGGCTGAGATTGTCGAATCCAATCTTCCTAGCCCTCACAACAATGTCCGCGTGCATGGGCATGACCGAGTGCCGGCCGTGCTTGCGCCTCGACAAACACACGTCTCCGACCACGCAGACCAAACGGCCACCGGGAACCAGCACCCGGAAACAGTGCTTCCAGACCTTTTCAAGCTCGTCGTGGAATTCGTCGTAACTCGCAACCGCACCTAGCTGTCCTTCTCGAAGCGGGTACTCTTTGAGCGTCCAGTATGGCGGAGAAGTCAGAACGAGATGGACCGAACCAGAATCGATCCAATCGAGAGAGCGCGAGTCGCCCTGGTGAATGACGTGCTGAGTTGAGTTGGCGGATGCGACTGCGGCAGCTCCCATCATGCCTATACTATCGGCATGTTCCAGAATGAGCAAGAGCCTCCGCGCAACCGGCCCGGTCAACATACTTTTCTTGAGGTCCTCTCACGCTTCGGTGGAAGCTTTCCTCTCTCTCCGAAGAAGTTGTATAAGTGAGTTTCACGATTGATGAGCCCCTCATCCACCTCGAACCTTGACGCTGGACACCAGAACCACCGGGTGCCTGCCGCCACCGCGGTAATCCTTTGCCTCTCCGCCTGCAAGCTGCTGGTCCATCTGTATGCCGGCCGGCATTACGGCTATTTCGTTGACGAGTTGTATTACCTCGCGTGTAGCCGGCACCTGGATTGGGGTTACGTGGACCAGCCGCCGCTGATTGCGTTGATCACCTGGATGGCGCGCTCACTGCTTGGCGATTCGCTTCCGGCCATCCGATTATTCCCCGCTTTGGCGGGAGCAGCGGAAGTTGCTCTTACCGCCCTGATCGCCCGCGAGCTGGGCGGGAAGCGCTTTGCCCAGGGCCTGGCTGCCATCGCCGCCCTGGTGGCCCCGGGTTTTCTTGGGGCTGACAGCCTGCTGACCATGAACGCCTTCGAGCCGCTGTTCTGGATGGGCTGCGCCTACCTGTTCATCCGCATCGTCAAGACCGGAAATCAGAAGCTCTGGATATGGTTTGGCATCCTGGCGGGGTTCGGCATCGAAAACAAATACTCCATGCTGATCTTCGGTGCAGGGATCGTCGTTGGCATGCTGCTGACGCCGCAGCGCCGCTCGCTCCTGAGCCCCTGGATCTGGATCGGCGGCGCGATCGCTTTCCTGATCTTCGTGCCGAACCTCCTATGGAATGTCCGCCATCACTTCCCATTTCTGGAATTGCAGGCCAATATCCGTCGCATCGGGCGCGACGTGCCTCTCGGACCGCTGGCATTCTTCGGTGAGGAAATCCTGACACTCCTTCCCTTGACTCTGCCCATCTGGCTGGCGGGCCTCTGGCTTTACCTCTTTTCGGCACGCGGAAAGCCGTTTCGCGCCCTGGGCTGGGCATGGGTCTTCACCGCGGCGGTCATTATCACTCTCAACCCGCGCATCTACTACCTCTATCCTGCCTTCCCGCTGCTGTTCGCCGGCGGCAGCGTGATGTGGGAATCGTGGCTTCGGCAGCCCCGACACGCATGGCTGAAGCTCGCCTACCCCGCCCTCATGATTGTGGCGGGCGCGGTGCTTTCGCCGCTCGTGATTCCAGTGCTGCCACCCGAAACTTACGTTCGATACACGAATGCGCTGCATCTCCAGCCGCCTCGGCTTGAAACTCATAAGCTGGGCCCGCTGCCACAAATCTTTGCCGACCAGTTCGGCTGGGAGGAGATGGCGGCCACCGTGGCGCGCGTCTATAACAACCTGCCGCCGGAAGTCCGTCCCCAAACCGCCATCTTCGGCCAGAATTACGGGCAAGCCGGAGCTATCGACCTGTTTGGCCCAAAATACGGCTTGCCGCCCGCTATCAGTGGGCATCAGAGCTACTTCCTCTGGGGACCGCGTGGTTACACCGGAGAGAGTATGATCGTGATGGACGACCGCCAGGAACGGCTCGAACAGCTATTCGCGTTTGTGCGGAAGGTCGCCAGCGTTTATCACCCCTACTCCATGCCCTATGAGCATTTCGACGTCTTCTACTGCCGCGGCCTCAAGCGGCCCCTGAACGAAGTCTGGCCGCAGGTGAAGAATTGGGACTGACGCGTGCGGTGCTGAGGCACAGAGAGGGTGGTCTGTACGGAGCGACATAAGTGGCGCCGCCGTCGTAAGACAACTCGACACCCGAACCCTGGGTCCCTACTCCTGAATCCCCCCTGTTCTCGTCCGCGCGGTCGACATTCACGCAGCGCAAGCGGCGGGCTGATGAGTTTTTCATCAGTCGTTCGACGAGCCGCTAGACCGCCAGTGCGGCAGGAGCCCTTGGGTTGAATATTACTTTTGGTATATTAGTAACGTAATAATAGACACCAAACCACGACCCGCCAAATGTAACTATTGAAACTTTTGAAACTTTTGAAACTAATTTTTCTAAGTAACGCAAATAAAGAGCTTGCGCGGAAATAAAATTTGCAGAGATTTGCGATTTTGGGAAAAGTGTGGCATTCTGCCCCACCGCTTCCATTTTTCATAGGCCATCAAAATTTTCATATTCCGAAAAGTCTATGCAACTCGTGGGAAGGCTATTCCACTCGCGTCACGCTTTCGGCAATCCGGAACTTGCCTGGTTCGAGGCCGGCGCGAACGGCGAGATCGTGGACGAGGAGTTGGATGTAAAGAATGTCGACCAGCGTGCCCATGCCCCAGCGCAGCGGCTCGACTTGGATCAGGCAGGTGTTGGGGATCAAGTCGAAAGGCAGGTCGCTCAGGAGCAGCACTCGCCCGCTGTGCGCTTGAATGTCGCGCGCCAGCTTCAGCAGGAACCTGGCCGTCTTTGCGCCGCCCTTCTGCGGCCCCTGCCGCGCGAAGATGACGTAGCGGTGAGCGGGATTGATGATCTCAATGGGGCCGTGGCGGAATTGCGCGGCGCTCATGGGCTCGGCCGCGAGGCGCGCGACTTCTTTGAACATCAGCGCGCCTTGGTACGCGGAAGCCAGGTCGGCCCCGCGCGAGAGCAGTGCGACGTAGGGCGGCTCATTGAAGAACTCGATGGTGGGCGAGGTCAGAATGTCGCGGCTCTCCAGGATGCGCTCCTGCATATCGATGGCGTGCAGGATGGTCTCAGTGAACGAACGATTGTCTCCTCGCGCCAGAGCAAAGGCGACGTACATCAAGACTGCGACCGCGCACATGTAAGCCTTCGTGCCCACCGTGGCTTGCTCGCCCGCCAGCATGGGGAGCGAGAGAGTGGCTCGCCGCGCCAGCGTGCTGGCCTCCACGTTGCACACCGCGAGCACGCACATTCTCTTCGGCAGGCTGTCCAGCAAGCGCACGATCTCCACCGTCTCTCCCGAGCGCGAGACGACCACCAGGAGTGTGTCCTCTTTCAGCGCCTTGAGGTGATAGTGAAGCAACTCCGCGGTCTCCCAGACGATCGACCGGATGCCCAGCGAGGTGAGATACGCTTGCGCTGGATAGGCGGCGAAGAGCGACGATCCCATGCCGGTGAAGACTACCGTCGGTGGCCATCGCTTGCAGTACTTCTTGAGACTCTTCTCCGGAACCGCGCCCGGGCTGGTGTAAAACTTCCGCACCGCCGCCAACGCCGCCGGCTGCTGAACGATTTCTTCCATGAGCAAAGTCATCGTCGTTGTCCTTGCGCCGAGTCTATCTTACCCCATGTCGAAAGTCGTGAACTAACCGGAACTGGCCAGCGGCAAGAATCGAAATCAGCTTCGCGCCGCCGATACTCGAAATTACTTCTGCGCCGCGCCGAATTCCGCGAGGCACGTTTCCTCCACGAGAATGGCGTGGACATCGCGCGGGCCGTGAACGCCGCGAATCAGAATCTGCTCGATGTCGGCAGTGCGGCTCGTGCCAGTGACGAACACAATGGATCGTCCTCTCGCAGACCCCGGTGGCTCCGCTCCTGGCGCCGCCCCGGCGGACGGCGTGAGCTTCTCCAGCGCATCATCCAAAGAGCTCACCACCTGCTCGCGGCGGTAGAGAGCTACATGGACCGGAGGCGCAAGAGACGCGAGCTGGCTACCCTCGGTTTCGCTGCTTAAAATCAGGCTTCCTGTTTCGGCCAGGACGCCATCGACGCCGCTGATGCCCACTCCGGCCGAGAAACATTGTTGGCGATAAGCGCCCCGTTCGCCCGCCGGCGCCGGCGGCGAGGAGCCTTCCGAAGAGGCCACCGGCCACTCGGCCACGGCGATTCCCCGCGCTCGCAGCATTGCCGCCAATTCCAAATGTCGCAGTATCGGATTTCGCGTCAGAACCGCCGAGCGGGATTCGGAATTCTGGATGATCGTTCCAAGAATCACCTCCAGCTCTGAGCGGCTCGAGGCGCGGTGAGGGCAGCCGGCTACATTTTTGAATTCCGCCTCGAACTTTGAAATTCGGTCCTCGGGTGCAATGGGCGGCATCACGCCTTCGAGCCGGGCAGGCGGCAGCGTGGTGATTCTGGACTCCGGGGCGCTCGCCTCCTGCCGCCCCAAGGCCATCCGAATGCGGTCGAGCATCGCCTTCCCGCTTGCTGCCATTTGCAAACCTCGTCCGGGCGACGGCAGGAACCCGCGGTCGGAGGGATTCTGCCACGTCTCTAAATCAAGGGCGAGACGCCCGTGCCGCTCTCCCTGACTCAGCGACGGACGGATTCTACCACGTCTCCCGGGGGACTCGTTGGAAGCCAAACAAAACAGTTAAGTTTCTCTCGAAAAAAAACTTCGAATTTTATGCAACCTGGGCCCCCTGAATTCCATCTGATGTAACCGCGATTAAAGGGCTTGGTTCGGCACGAGGCCAGCCCGGAAGAGAATGAGGAATTAATATTTTGATGGCAACGGCAACAATCAAAACTCGAAAGGGCACGTACAAGGCCCTCTTACTCAAGAAGCGCAACGAGCTTCTCGCTTCGGTGAAGAGAGAGCCCGAGGCCCTTGCAGCCAACATCCAGACTCCGGACGCCGATGAGTTCGCGGTGAAGTCCGTAATCCAGGATGTTGCGGCGGTGACGCTTGATCTTCGCTCGCGAATGCTGAAGGATATTGACCGGTCGCTGCGGCAGCTTGCCGCAGGGACCTATGGTCTTTGCGATGGGTGCGGAGAAGAAATCTCCAGCAATCGTCTTCAGGCACTTCCCTGGGCCCGATACTGCCTCACCTGCCAGGAACTAAGGTCTAGGAACTAAGCGCTTCGGCCGAACCGTAGGGGCACGCCATGGCGTGGCCCTGCGCGCGATGAGAGTACGCCTGCCGCGCGACGACGCGCTGGTGTGTCTTACTGTCATCCACCGAACTTCTACCTATTGAGACCATAGCAGTGCCTCAGCTCGGACACGCCAGCATTACAGGCCTCTCTGGCGCACACCTGCCGATAAAAAACATCGGCAGGTATGCGGCACCCGCGAGCGCACAAAGAAATGCGACAACCCGTTTGTGTTGCCCATTCTCGTGGCACGGCCATCTTGGCCGTGATCTTCGTTACCTCACGGGCGGGACGCCCGTGAAACGCGCCGCAAGCCCCTTCGAACTCTTGAGATAATCCAACACAGTTCAGTGAGCAACACCGGTTGCGCGAGCCGGTCGCCACGGGATGGTTCTTGTGCTGTCGGCTCTGCGGATTCCGGACATCGACAAGCCCACGGCAGGAATGGCGTGCCGAGGCTACCCGCGTTCCAGCCACTAGCGGCCGGTTATCAGCTTGTAGAAGTTCACCTGATTGCGCGGTCTTGGATAGACGACGAGCGAAAGATCGTCGGTCGCTTCCCATTCGTTGCCTACGCTTGTTGTCGAGGGAATGCTGATAAAAGGCGAAGGGCTTCCAATATTGTTGCCATCGCTTACCTCAAGCTTCCAAAGCTGTATCTTTCCTTTGCGAGTGCCGGGAATGCTAAAAATAATTGCGTGGTCTCGGAGCGCCCATTGAGCGGCGCCCACAGCCTGGGAGTAGATCCTCTTGGGGGCACCTCCCGCTGAAGGTATGACCCAAAGCCCGTTTGCCTTCGGCACGTCAGTCGAGCCGGTTGCAAGGATCCACTTGCCAGTTTGCGAATAACTCCCGGATTCGAAGTTTTGCCCGATGACGGATTGGACCCCATTGCCTAGGGTAAGCTTCGTCAGAATGTCCGTTCCGGCAGCGGACCTCACGAATAGAATAGTCTGGGAATCTGGGCTCCAACTGCAAACATATTCGTCCGAATTCCCGTTGGTGATCGGGTTGCTCCTTTTATCGGCCAGGTCTAGAACAAATATGTGGTAATGCTCCGGCGTCTCGGGGCCCACGAGAGCTGAGTACGCCAGCCGCTTGCTGTCGGGAGACCAAACGAGTGAATAAGGGTTGTTCTCCGTCGCGATTTTTGTGGGGTTTTGCCCGTTAATTCCAGCAATCCATGCTGATCCAGTCCCAACGGCGCCCGGTTCTTCTTGGAGGTACGCTATTTGCGTTTTGTCAGGGGATATCGATGGGGCACCGAACCAACCACCGCTTACTACTTGGTCTTCGCCCCCGCCCCGAACTGAATGGACTGAAATCTCTTGTTGTAATTGTCCGTGGACGTAGATTAGCCCATTTCCGCCTGGGAGCGGCATTGGATCAAAGTCGTCGCCGGGCCCGCTCGTGACTCTTTCTGGTTCGCCAACCGGAACTCGAAGCTTCCAAATGTTCAAAATGTGATCCTGGCGGCTGCTGTAAAGCAAATATTGCCCATCGGAAGACCATGAGACGGACCCAATCGAGGGGTCCATTTTGGCTTTCAAGTTGACTAAGGACGACCCGTCAGGACGCACAATCAGTGGCGCCTCCTCAGTGTTTATGAAGATCCACCTCCCGTCGGGTGACCAGATCAAACCATTTATATACTCAAAACGAGAACTGTATATTTTGCCCTGGTCACGGCCGGAAGAGTCCGCAATCCAGACCGACGCGAGTTCTCCGGTTTGCTCCCGACCGTAGGCGATCTCGTCTTCGTTTGGAGACCAATCGGCAAGATGGCCTGGAGATATAAACTTGACTTCCCGGCCCCCGAGGGTTGGCACAGTCCAAATCTCTTTCGATTCCTCTTTAGTTAACGAATATACAATTTGTGATCCGTTCGGCGAGAAGCGAGGATCACTCTTGTCGCCTTCGCCGCTGGTGCGTTGAACTGCATCGCCGCCCGCTGCGGGCATCACATATATCTCCCGCTGTCCCGTCGCATCGCTGTCGAACGCTATCGTAGTGCCGTCGGGTGAGATTACTGCATTTTCCACGTCCTTTCCCCATTGGCCGAGCTGCACTGGCTGGGACGCTCGCGAACCGAACTTGTGCAAGTAGACCAGAGTTGCGACTGCAAGCACAAAAAGCAGTCCAGTGGTAATTGCAACGGCTACGCTGGTGGTTTTCTGGCCGATACGTCCTCTTGGTTGGATTCCACTCGGGACAGAGACAGGCCCACTTCTGGTACCTGATGCCCGTTTGAGCCGCTTAATGTCCACCGCGATGTCTTCCATGTTCTGGTAGCGGTCGGACGGGTCCTTTTCCAAACACTTGGAAATGAGCTCTTGAAGTTGTGGAGGAAGAGCCGGCGAAAGATCGATGGCGGGTCGTGGTTCTTTGCCGATAATGGCGTCGATGACTTCGGCCGTGGTGTGGCCCTGGAATGGCTGTTGTCCCGTCGCCATCTCATACAAAACGACACCGAAACTGAAAATGTCGGCGCGATGGTCTACAGTCGTGCCCGAAAACTGCTCGGGCGCCATATAGTGAAGTGTGCCCGCGATATGGCTTTGTTCTTGCCCCGCGTTGACTCCCGGCTCCCACGCCCCGGTTAGGGGAAGTGTGGGCGCGTCAGAATCCCCTTCCAATTGAACCTTCGCTTTAGCCACCAAGAGCTTGGCCAATCCGAAGTCCACTACTTTGATATGCCCGTCTGTTCGAACCATGATGTTTTCAGGCTTAAGGTCCCGATGAACAATACCCGCTCGGTGTGCTGCGGCAAGAGCTTCCGCTAACTCTAGTGCAATGTTTAGAACCTGCTTGAGGTCCATCCCCTTCTTACCGATGTGCCTGCGCAGGGTTTCGCCCTCAACGAGCTCCATCACAAGAAAACGGACTCCCCCAGCCCCAAGCAGGTCGTGAACTGTAAGAATATTGGGATGGTTCAGTGCAGAAGCGGCCTTCGCCTCCCGCAGAAATCCGTTCATTGCGGATTCGTTCTGGGAAAGGTTGGCTGAGAGGACTTTGATGGCGACGGGGCGATCAAGCAGCGTATCGATGCCTTTGTAGACAACGCCCATGCCCCCGCCCCCCAGCTTCTCGATAATGCGGTAGTGCGAAATCGTCTTGCCAATCATGGTGAGGGCTACTTCTGCGTAAGAGAATGTTAGGCTACTCGCCGATGTTAATCAAGGCGGCCAATTATTTTCTCATTAATGCAGGGCCTGGCGCAGGTGGTGTACGAGCAACGAAGAAGTCTGTTTATCGCTGTCGTCCGCATCGGTTCCCTCGGTACCTACATCCGCGAGCATCTGATGCCTTTTGCAGAAGAAGCCGGGCACCGAGCGGTCAAACATCATGTCGAGCTCGCGGGAGGGGCAGGCGTTCGCGGCCAGCATGAGGACACATCGGCATGAGGGCATCGAAAAGAGTGTCGTCCCTCGGAAGGTCAAGCGGGTAATCTCGGTCAGCCGATTTCTGGCCAAGGGTCTGGGCGCGCCTGGCGGGCCGACAGCGAAACGCCGTCAGGCGAAGTCATTGAGCGAGACGTTTCGGATCGGCAGGGGACTGGCGTTCAGCAAGGCTTCAAGCCGGAGTACAGTCAACGAGAGCGCGGGAAAAGCGATTCATGGCTTCACCAACTCGACTCCGGCGGCTCGGGCGGCTTTATTCAAATCATTATCGAATGCCGCGAGGGGCAACCGGTGACGGATTGCCAGTTCCAGGTACGCCGCATCGTAGCTGGTCAGCCTGTACCGTTCTGCCAGCGCCCGGACGGACACAAACACCTCGGTCCGACTCAAATCTTCAACTTCGATCGGCAGGTCCGCGAGGCTCTCAAGAAACGCGGTCGCTTTCTCTCTCGTAATGCGCCCTTTGCGGACCGCCATTTCAGCTACGTTGACCACCTCGTAGAGCCACAGTGCCGGAACGAGCGCCGTGTCCGTGAGATCCGAGAGGCGGTTGAGCAGGGTTTCGGTGAACTCCGTGGCTTCGTCGGTGAAACACCACGCCATGGTCACGGTATTATCGAGGATAAACCGGCTCACCGGCGGCCTTCATTGACCAGGTCTTTAATCGTGAGCCCCCCGAGCGAAACGCCCTTGCGCAATTCGCGGATGCGGTCGGCGGCAGCTCGGGCTTTCTCCCTGTCGAATTTGGGCTTCTTATCCCTGGTTCTCCACGCCGCAAATGCTTCATCGAGAAATTCATCGACGCTACGGTAGCGGCCCGATTGGACGGCATCCTCGACAATTCTCCGGTGTTCGGGCTTGAGTTCGATGGTCATGGGCCGTGTCTCCTTGGGGTGGCTTGCAACCCGTTCTCACCCCGAATTCCGCCGATTCGCTCTGTCAAACCAATATTACAACATAACGTCCTTCATGTCCTACCATCGCTCGTCTGTATCCTCCCCGATCTTTTCTTGCGCTTCAGCCGCCGGACTCATTGTCACGCCAGCGGTCAGCAGATTTCTGACCAAGGGTTTGGCCGCGCTTGGCGGGCCGACAGCAAAACGCTGTCAGCCGAAGTCATGGAGCGGCACGTATCGGGTCGGCGGGCGCTGAGTTCACGGCCGTCGGAGACCGTCGGTATAGCCGCTCCTGCCGCCACGGACCCAGATCGGGCAGTGGGTCAGTTCGGAATTGTAGCGACGAGTTGCGGCGACCCCAGGATGCGCTTTGGGGCCTGCCCAATAGGGTTCCCGAGCCGGCTCTCCATCAAACTGAGCCACCACCCCAAATCGGAATTGCTTTGCAGGCAGCGGCTGAAATAGTATAAGTGGCCACAGCCGCCAAGGCAAAGCACCCGCGAGCGGCGAGACGCTTCGACGAGCGCCGCATGGGCGGCGATGTGGTTTAACATGACGAGGCGGATGAGGGGTTCGCGCTGCGGAGGCCGAAACCCGAACCCCAAATCCCGAACCCCGTATGAAGATGGCTGAACTG
Organism: Terriglobia bacterium; assembly: GCA_050013575.1. Lineage (GTDB taxonomy): Bacteria > Acidobacteriota > Terriglobia > UBA7540 > UBA7540 > DASYXZ01. The sequence continues at coordinate 66,576 of JBEKEZ010000003.1, forward strand.
AAAGGACGAACGGTTGCGGAATCGCAAGTGGAGATGGTGGAAGTGGTTTTGCCGAACGACACCAACCCGCTGGGCAACGTGTTAGGTGGCCGGGTGATGCACTTGATTGACATGGCGGGCGCGGTGGCCGCTCATCGCCATTCGCGAAGCCTGGTGGTGACCGCGTCGGTCGATTACTTGGACTTCGCGCATCCCATCCGCGTCGGCGAGTTGATTATTTTGCGCGCCTGCGTGACGCGGGTTTTTCGCACCTCCATCGAGGTGGAGGTGAATGTTTATCTCGAGGATTACAAGACGGGAAAACAAAAGCAGACCAGTTCGGCCTTCGTCACCTACGTGGCGCTGGACGATGAAGGGAAGCCCCGGGCAGTTCCGCCTCTGATCGTGCGTACGGCGGAAGAAAAAAGGCGGTACCGCGAGGCCCTGGTGAGACGGCGCCGCCGCCTTGCCTGGTCGGCGCGCGCTCATCGACGCTACGTTGAAGAGGAGTAGGTGAGCTCGTCAGTGGACGAGCCTTGCAGCCGACGAACCGCCATTTCGAGGAGAAGCCAATGAAACAGAAACGAAGCAAGATTTTTTCCGGTACGCCCTGGGAGCCCAAGGTGGGCTACGCGCGCGCCGTGCAGGTGGGCGATACCGTCTACGTTTCGGGGACCACGGCTACTGACCCCGCCGGGAAGATCGTGGGGCCGGGCGACATGTACGCCCAAACCGTGCAAACCATCAAGAACATCGAGAGCGCGCTGCATCGACTCGGGCTGAGCCTCGAACACGTGGTCCGCACGCGCATTTACGTCACCGACATCAGCCGCTGGGAGGAAGTGGGAAAAGCCCACGCTGAGTTCTTCGGCCAGGTTCACCCGGCCACCAGCATGGTTGGCATCACTCGCCTGGTCGATCCGGAGATGCTGGTGGAGATTGAGGTGGTGGCGGTGGCGTGAGAGAAACGAGTGGCATGTGGGAAGTGGCATGTGGCAAGAGCGGCCAAGTAGTCAGCTATCAGCAGTCAGCTATCAGCAAGCCTCTGGGCGCCCGGTGTTTGCTGAAACCTGACGGCTGACCGCTGATGGCTCTTGCTAGCCACTTGCCACATGCCACTATTTTCTTGGAGGCATCCATGTTAGACCGTCGAAATTTTCTTGCTTCACTGCTGGCACCGCCGCTGCTTTCCGCCGCGACGGAGGCAAACGCGAAACCAGTTCCAGCGAGTCCCGCACTGCCGGCGGTAGGCACGCCAATGCCTTGGCCGGAGGAATCTGATCCGAACTTTTGGGATCAAATTCGCGACCAGTTTTACATTACTCGCGGCGAAGCCTTCTTCAATACCGGGACCATCGGCGCCGTGCCCCGCCCTGTGCTCGAGCGCGTGATCGAGGAAATGCGAACCCTTCAGGCCACGGTTTGCCGATGGGACTACACCGCTCAGACCCCGAACTGGATCTCGGGCTACGACCCGCAACTACCGTTGCGGGAGAAGCTCGGCAAGCTGGTGAACGCCGACGCACTTGAGCTCGCGCTGATCCAGAATGCAACCATGGGCATGAACTTCACGGCTCACGGGTTGGACATGAAAGCCGGCGATGAAGTCATTACTACCGATCGAGAGCACCCGGGCGGCGTCTGCGGCTGGCAAGAGCGGGTCAAGCGCGATGGGATCGTGTGGAAGCAGGTTGAGGTGCCCGTTCCCGCCAATGACCCCGACGAGATCATCCAACGCTTTGCCGCCCAGATCACGCCGCGCACTCGTGTGCTGGCGGTGCCGCACATTATCTCGGGCACGGCAGTGGTGATGCCGGTCAAGCGCTTGTCGGCGCTGGCGCACGAGCACGGATGCCTCGCCATCATCGACGGCGCGCAGGCCGTCGGCCAGGTGAAGGTGGATCTCAAAGACATCGGCTGCGACGCCTATTTTTCCAGCCCTCACAAGTGGCTGCTCGCCCCGGCGGGCAACGGAATGCTCTACATCCGCCACGACAAGCAGGACCTGTTTTGGACCACGCTCTGCAGCGCCGAGTGGGATAATCACAAGGATGGAATGTATAGATTCATGCAATATGGGACGGGGAATCCCGCCCTCTTGTCCGGACTCGACGCGGCGATCGATTTCCATAATCGCCTGGGACCCGAACGGGTGCGGGCGCGCATTCGGTTTCTTGCCGACCGGCTCCGCTCCGGATTGCAGCAGATCCCCGGCGCCAAAATCAACTCGCCCGTTCATCCCGAATTGGCGGGGGCGGTAGTGGTCTACGCGCTGGAAGGCGTGCCTGCTACGAAGGTCGAAGATGAATTGTGGACTCGCCGGCGATTGCGGCCCCGATCCGTGGGCGACCCGCTGGGCATCCGGCATTCTTGCCAGATTTATAACAGCGAAGCTGAAATCGACGCGACTCTGGACATTCTCCGCGAACTGGCAAAGAGAAAAAGCTAGAAGCGAGAAGTTAGAAGCTGGAATAAAAACAGGCGCGATCGCGCTTCGGGCCGCCAAGGGATCGCTTTTGGCTTCCAACTTCTAACTTCTAACTTCCAGTTTCCAGCTTCTCATTTTGCGGTTTCGACGGAAGCGGTGCCCGTCTTGAGCCCCGGGGCCTTCAGCAAGAAAGGAATTTTGTCGAACAGGAAGAGCGCCCTCTCCACTTGAGGGTCTCCCTTCACTTCAACTTCATCGCCGGCGGCCAGGCCGAAAACCAGATTGAGAAGTTCTGCCCTGATCCGCAGCCGCAAATAGTCCTCATCGCGCGACCAATACTCCTCCGGGGTCCGGATTCCCTGCCGCGAGAGAAAGTCCTTAAAATCCCCCAGAATTTTAGAGTCCGGCTCGAAGGACTCCGTCACCTTCCCGTGCAGGGTGAGGTACTCGGACGCGTAACTGCTAAAGAAGCCGCGCTGATTGACGAAGGTGACCCAAGGGTCGAGCTCGCGGTCAGGTATAGGCACATCGGGAACGATGCCCCCGCCAGCCGAGACCGGCCTGCCAACATCGGTGTGGAATCGAGCCGCCGTTCCCGTGACGAACGCAGCCGGCCGCATGGCACTCACGGGCGCGGCGGGCGATGCCGCAGACACGGAGTTGACCTCTGCCGTGAGCGCTGTTCCCGGCAACGGACGCTGAATCGATCGGCCGCTGGCAGTGAAATACTGTGCCGTCGTCAGAGCCAGGCCGCACTTCTCGCTGAGGGGCATCACGCTTTGGACCAGGCCTTTGCCGAAAGTCGTCTGGCCGACCACCAGGCCTCGGTCGTGCTCCTCGATAGCGGCGGCAAAGATTTCCGCGGCGCTGGCGGTGTCCTCGTTAACCAGGACTATGAGGGGCGCGTCAAAGTGCGCCGGCATTTGAAAAGTGCGCTGGACTTGTTCGGGGGCGATTCGGCCCTTCACGGTCAGCGTCACCTGGTCCGGCTTCAAGAACAGGCTGGTGGTGGCGACGGCGGCGTCCACCAAGCCACCGTGGTTGTCGCGCAAATCGAGGAGGATGCCTTTCAGTCCCTTGTTCCCCAGCCGCGTGAGCGCGTCCGTGACTTCCTGCGGTGTTTTTCCCTCAAAGCCGGAAACGTGAACGTAGGCGATCCCGGAAGCCAGCAGAAATGACCTGTCCACGGTCGGCAACGCAACTTCGGCGGGAACGAGCTTGATATCCTCAGAAACAAACTTGCCCGGATGGATCACGCCTAAAGTCACCGGCTGCGAGCGCGAGCGCTGCAACAGTTCGACCAGCGAATTGAAGTCGAGTTCGACGATGCGCGTTCCGTTTACGCTCACAATCTCGTCGCCGGGACCAAGCCCCGCGCGCCACGAGGGCGAGCCTTCGGCGGTTTGAAGCACTACGATCTTTCCCGGCTGAACGAAGAGAACCGAGCCAAAGCCCAGCGCCTGGCCACGCGCCTGGTCTTGCAACATCTTGAACTGGTCGGGATTGAAAAAAGAAGAGAACGGATCGAGGGCAGATAACATGCCGCGGATGCCGCCCTCCAGAATCACCTGGTCCGGGTCAACATCATCCATGTAATTCTGCTCGAGCGCGGCGTACGCTCGCGCAAAGCGGGCAGCTTCCTGCGCAGCATCGTCGTCGGGCGCTTCGCTCTGCGCCAAGGCAGGCTGCGCAAGGAAGACAAGCCCGATAGTGACCAGGATTGTGCGGACTGGCAGACTTCTAGATTCCAATGTCTCGATGAACCCCTCCCAAGCCAGTATAACTTAGATGCGGGATTTGGCGGGCACGCCTAATCGCCGTGGATGGTGCGTTGGCCAAGGTCACCAGTATTCCAGGACAAGGCCGTCGACTTCCTTGAAGTGCTCATCACGGGTGGCTAGGGGCAGGCTTTATTGTTCCGCAACGGCTGCAATCCAGACATCGTTATCTGGAATCGGGTGTCCTTTGGTTCTCAGCAAGTGTTTGATCTCGCCGTAATACTGCGCCGTGGTTCTGTCACAGGGCAGCACGACGCAGACGGAAGCAAGTTCATCAATCCGGGCAAGATTAGCTTCCGCGCGCTCGGACTTGAGCGCACCATAGCACAGCTCACCAATGACTGTGCTGGGAAGAAAGACCTCTTGGCGCTGGACTAGGCGTTCCCGGATACGTTCCTCGCCCGCGAATAAGGCAATTACGATGTTGGTGTCGAGCAGAACCCTACCAGCCATTCAAATCGACCTTTTCGCACCCTTCGAGGATAACCTTCGAGATGTCCTCGAGGTCTTTGGGGTCGATTGCTCCCGCGAAGCGCACAAGGTCTTTGCCTGCGACGCCTCTGGGCGGCGTCAATTTTTGTGCAAACTCCAGTACCTGGCGCTGTTGAGGTTCGGCGAGCCGATCAACTTGCTCGATAATCTGGTCTTTAACAGTTTGAATCATCCCAGGCATCCCTCACCACTCATCGCAGAGTCTTCCTTGACAACCTTGCATGGTTTACCTTCGCAAGCGCCGCAGCCAGACATCTATATTTCACGTTCAGTGTACCATGAGACGGTCAGCTTACCCCAATCAGTCACGAACAGGGATCAGGTTCCAAAGCGCGCTCGAACGAGATAAGAGATTCCCAAAATCACCAGCAGCACATTCGCAATCAGGAACAGCCGCTGGTTGAATTTCTTGTGTAGGCTGGCGCCCCAGGCCATCACCCGCACGGACACCATCGCAGCTCCGTAGTAGCCCACCAAGCTGCCGGCGAAAAACGGCACGATGTGCCAGTAGCCTTTCACTCGCCCTTCCCCGATCAGCGGGCCAGCGACGGTCAGCCAGTAAATCCACGTGCCGGGAGCGCTCAACTCCGCCAGCACTCCGGTCGAAACGCTCGCGTAAGTGAGCCGGGCGGAGTCCGCCACTTCTTCGCGGCTCTTGCCTCGCGCCTCGACGAGCGCATAAACCCCAAAAGAGATCAGCACCACGCCGCCCACATAGGCGACATAATGCGCGATGCTCGGAGGAATGGCTTGATAGGAAAAGAAAGTCACCACCAGCAGGGCGCCGTCAACCACCAGCGGCGCACCGACCAGAACGAGAATCGCCCGAAACCACCGGTTCAGCGCGACCTGGGACAATGCGATTAAGTGCAGCGGGCTCGGCATCAGCCCGCCCACAACACCCATCCCGGCTCCGAGCAGCAGTAATTCCATCGAGGTTCCAAGCTCGCGGTCGTCGACTATTCCAGAAAACGTCGCTGGCTCGTGTGAAAGACCCCTCTAATGCTGACGTGCTCAGAAAGGACTCGATAGAAAATCACGTAGGGAGTGTCGCTGAGGACCAACTTTCGCAGCCCGGTCTCATCGACCTTCGTTCCTATGTAGGGGAATTCACCCAGCAGCAATACAGCCTTTTGAATGCGGTCAATGGTCGCCCGCGCCGCGTCGGGACTCAAGTCGGCGAGGTAGTCTACGATCCCGTCAAGGTCGTCGTAGGCTTTCTTCCCCCAGATGACGGTCATTTCGGCGAGGGAGTTCTTCGGCTAGGGCGAAAAGAGTCCAGCTTGGCGAACGCTTCCTCATTCGTATAGTGCTCGCCTGCGTCGTCGATGTCTCTCCGGCGCACTTCGCCGAGCTGAGCTTCTTCGACGCTAAGTAAGGAATCGATAGCGTAGGCCAACAGCGTGGCAGGCGCTTCATTTCGCTCCTTTGCCACACGCTCGATCTTTTGCTTCAATTCGAACGGCAACTCCAGGCTGGAGGTCTCGCTCATGATTCACCTTCCGTTTTGCATTCTAGCATTTGAAGGACCAAAAGCAAGTGAGGTCTCGATATAGACAGTCACTTGCGCACGTTCGATGCTCCAGCCAACGCTGCCGGACGTTTCTCCTCAGAAGTCTGAGGGCGACGCCAGCGCACATGCGGCGGAATGATATCCGACTTGATCCGATGCGCGTGCTCCTGGATGCGGCCGATCATGCTGGTGAGCAGCACATCGGAGAGCAGGTGCGGCGCCAACCCCAGGTCGATCAGCTTTTGATGGCGAGGATTGTAGTAATGCGTTTCCGCCTCCACCCGAGGGTTCTCCCAATGTTCGATCTGGACGGCGAGGCCAAGCTTCTCAGCCTGCTGCTTGACGAGTTGGGCGAGGCTGAGAACATCGAACAATTCCGTGAACTGATTGAACACGCGGTATTCGCCCGCCCGAGGAGGATTGAGAATGGAAAGTTCCACGCAGCGCAGCGTGTCGCGAATATTCAAGAAGCCGCGCGTCTGCCCTCCGCGGCCGTAGACGGTAAGTGGAATTCCAGCCACGGCCTGCACGCAGAATCGGTTCAGCGCCGTGCCAAAAACCTCATCATAATGGAAACTCGTCACCAAGCGCTCGTCTCGTACGGTCTCATCAGTTTCGATTCCGTAGACCACGCCCTGATTCAGGTCGGTGGAGCGAAGGCTCCAGGCGCGGCAGGCAAACAGAATATTGTGGCTGTCGTGGACTTTGGAGAGGTGATAAATGGAGCCGGCCTGCTTGGGATAGGGCAAGATATCTTTGCGTCCTTTGTACTCAATTTCCAGGAACCCTTCTTCAATATCGATGTTGGGCGTGCCGTACTCACCCATGGTGCCCAGCTTCACCAGATGGCAATCCGGCGCAAATTCGCGCAGCGCCCACAGCACGTTGAGCGTGCCCGCCAAATTGTTGGTCTGCGTAAAGACAGCACGGTCGTGATCGATCATGGAGTAAGGCGCCGAGGGCTGCTCGCCGTAGTGGACGATGGCTTCGGGCGCGAAGGACTGAACCGCGTCTTTCACCACGCCGTAATTGCGCAAGTCACCAACAAACAACTCGAGCGCGTGCCCCGAAATCTCTTTCCACGCTTTGGCGCGGTCGTGCAACGTGTGAATGGGAATCAGTGGCTCGACGTTCAATTCCATTTCCCAGCGGCGCTTGGCAAAGTTGTCTAGCACGCCCACCTCGTGACCGCGCTCGGACAAGTACATCGCCGTCGGCCAGCCAAGGTATCCGTCGCCACCCAAAATCAGGATCTTCATGAAGTGATTTCTCCTTAGAGGTAGATCAGTATGTCAGTTCGTCAGTATTTCAGTACACGTCAATCCGTCGCCTCAAGACTCCGACGGGACGCGCAGTGCATTTCCGTGAAACTGAACTACTGACCGACTGAAATACTGACGTACTTTGGATCTAATCCAAGAAATCCGTAACTGGCACAAATGTCAGTCCCGCTGCGCGCGCCGCGTCAATGATGGCGGGCAGGGCGCTGACGGTGCGCGAACGATCCACCTGCTCAGATGGCAAGTCATTCTTCCCGTCGTGCAGCAGAATAATCGAACCAGGCCCCAGATTCTTCATCGTCTCCCGCGCGATATCGGATTTCTCCAGCCAGTCGTAACCAGTATCCGACCAGTTAATCAAGCGCAGGCCGCGCTCGCCGAGCACCGGGTACAAGCCGACCCAGCGCGCGCCATAAGGCGGCCGAAAAATCGTGGGCCGCTGCCCGGTGACTCTTGCGATCGCCTCCTGCGTGCGGTCAATCTGAGAGGCGAAAAACCTTCGACGATGAAAATAAGGAAATGGATGAGAGTAAGTATGATTGCCAATCGCGTGGCCCTCCTTCTGGATGCGGCTCAAAATCTGAGGGTAGCGTTCCGCGTTCCGGCCGCAAACGAAAAACGTTGCCCGCACATTTCGATCGCGCAGGATGTCGAGGATCTGTTCGGTGAACCTCGTCGGGCCATCATCAAAGGTAAGCGCCACGCGGCGCCCCTCTACCGGGCCGCGGATGAGCGCCGGCCCGAAGATTTCGAGCGTCGGGATGCTCCACAGGTAGCAATAAAGCCCGAACGCCGCGCCACACGCGATCAGGATCAGGACGAGTGCTTCCATCATTCTTCTTCAGTATACGACCATAAATTGGCTTCGTTCCAGCGCCTTTTATTGATTCTAAAGGACATTCCAGTTTCGTTCCCGTAAGAAAAGGCACAAAAAATGCAATTTTACTCCCAGCGCTGATTCTAAAGCACATTCCAGTTTCGTTCCCGAAAAACAGCACAAAAAGTGCAGTTTCACCTTCCGCTCTCCTCGCTTTCATTTTTTCTCGAAGATTGGGAAAAGAGCAGTTTGATCTGTTCCAACTGCTCCGGCGTGAGAAGTGTTAAGTCCGTGGCGTGGGGGTCTGGCGCGTGGCTAAAGCTTACTCCCCGTGCTTCTCCCCGCGCCAGAGCCGATAGCGGGGTGGAGGCCGTTCCCACCAGGCGGGATGGCGCTACAGCCTTTTCGCCAAGCGACAGGCTGTCCGATGGCCGACGGAACGGCGAGAGATTGCGCCTCACTTTATGCTCGCGCCAAATGGCGAGGGCCATAGTGTTGGCGCTTCGCTCAGCAAGCGTTCGGGCGTCCTTGCCCTGAAATAGGCGCGACGCCCGATTCCGGAACTTGAGAACGCTCGCAACCTCGCGAACCCCGGCCGCCCGCATTCTGGTCAGCAAATTATGGGCGTATTGGCCGTGCTTTAAGGCATTCAGGGAAGACCGCGCTTTGCCCTTGGGCGTTTTAGGGCCCGTACACCTCTGCGCGTTGCGGCGATGCGCCGCAAGAAAAGCGGCAGTCCGTTCGGGTGATTTACGCAGGCTCATAAAGTCTCCTTTACGAGCCGCGTAGCCATAGATGCAAGTCCAGAGTATCACAAAGGGTATAAGCGTCAAGAGAAAAAATCGGAATTATGCGGGCTGGGGCAGCAGAGTGCGAGCACCGGTGTAGCGCTGACCTCCGATGCTGAGGTCCGCGGCCTTTGCTCCAGTCGTAAGACAAAAAGCGGGCGAAAGAAAATGGCGGCGGAGCGCTGTGCCTGACGGTACAGGGCGGAGGTGCGACCCGGGGCTGGAGTATCACGCGGCGAAGTCATTGCCGGAGAAGAGACGCGGACCCGTCAGCCGACGTGCGGTCCTCGCTACCCGCTGCCGAATACGCTAATTCGCGTCAAACGTCTTGGGCCAACGTCGCGCGCCGTGTAGAGCAGAAAGAATCTGAATCTCGTCGGCGCGAATGCGATAGACAATGATGTAGGGCGTTCGGGTGACTGGAAGTTCGCGAGTGCCCCGGACGCGGCCCTCACGCCCCGCGTATGGATGACGCATCAGCATCCCGACGGTCGAGAAGATCCGCGCCGCAACTTCCTGGGCCGCGTTCTCGCTGCGCTGCCGAACGTAATCGTACGCGGCCTCAAGATCCTGTTCCGCGAGCGGCATCCAGTGTATCGTCATCGCAACCGACGCCGCCATTTCGCCAGCACCTCAGCGTGGGGCACGCCCGCGCCCGAATTGGCTTGGCGAATGCCTTCTTTAATGTGTTCAATTTGCCAGCGCTGCACCTCCAGGTAGGCCTCAACCGCCTCATTCAGGAGGTACGTGCGATCGCGGTCCTGTGCCTCGGCCACCTCGTCCAATTCAGCGACTTTGTTTGAGTCGAGGCGGAAGGTGATGGTCTTCTTTTCCTGGGTCTGTTTTTGCATGACACTGAAATAATACGCCGTATTTTCCCGTAATTCAACTCTCAATTGCGTCCAAATCTTTCACATTCTATGATTGTATAAGGATTCGGCAAAGCGAAACGTGAAGCACCGCTTTACGCCGAATTGAGATCTAAAGCGAAAATCATGCCCTCTGAAACGTTGTCGCGGAGAATTCTGATTCTCACTGTCCCTCACGGAGCCTCGCACCAGCGCGCGGCCAAGGCGCTGCGCACAGCGCTGCTTGAAATTCGGCCGGGGATTACCGTGGAGGTCGCGAACGCCCTCGACCATTGTGCGGGCTGGTTTCGCGCCTACTACAACTCCTACACGATTCCGCTGAAATATTGGCCGAGCCTGTGGGCGTGGATCGAGCGCGCGCAGGACAAGCGCGGCGCCACCAGCCCCGACTGGCTGAACCGGCGCGGCGCCGAGCCGCTATTTCGTTATATCCAGGGCTTCGCACCCGATGTCGTGATTGCTACGGAAGTCGGCGTCTCGGAGCTGGCGGCGATGTTCAAGAGAGAGCGCTCCGCGCAGTTTCGACTGGTGGGCGTGGAGCTGATGGATTTTCATCCTGCCTGGATCCAACCCGAAGTTGATCTATATCTTGCGACCCACGAAGACTTGGCCGCGGAGTTGGTGGCGGCCGGCGCGCCCGCAAACAAGGTGGTGACGACGGGGCAACCGATCGATCTCGCCTTCCAGTCCTTGCCTGACAAACAATCGGCGCGAAAACGGCTGGGGCTTGAGCTCGATGTTCCCACGATTCTCGTCCTCTTCGGCGGCGCCGGCATCGCCAAGCCGTGGCGCGTGCTGAAGGAACTCAAGAAACTGAAAGAACTGTTTCAGGCAGTTTTCATCACGGGACGAAACAAGCGCCTGGAAAGTGCCATCCGCAGATCCGGACGCGGTCTGCCGCATTGCTGCGTGCTGGGATGGGTGAACAACATGCACGAATGGATGGCCGCTGCCGACGTCCTGATCAGCAAGCCGGGTGGCTCGACACTGACCGAGGCGTTCGTCTGCGGGCTTCCGATGTTGGCCTTCGATCCGCACCCTGGCAATGAAGAACGTACCTGCGCGTGGATTGAAAAGTGGGGCGTGGGCCGCTGGGTGAAGCGTCCTCAGGATCTGGCACCGACCTTGGAACGTCTGTTGGACAACAAGGATGAACTCGATCGCCTTCGGCAAAGGGCGCTCGGGCTGGCGCGGCCGCGAGCCGCATATGATGGGGCGGAGCAGATTCTCAAGGTGCTGCCTGGTTTTTGACAGTGGCACAGGCACTCTTGCCTGTGCCCAAGGTTAACGGACTCTATTGATAAGCACAGGCAAGAGTGCCTGTGCCACTGGTGCCCCTACGCCAACACGAGATCGGGGTGATAGACGCTTCCAGCAACATGCCGCGCAACGGCGATCAAGCGACGGTCGGGATTCAGGATTTTCAGCAGCCGCATGGGAGCCGCAGAGCCGGGTTGAGCGCCGCGTCCGGGACGCAGCGCTTGAGGAAGTTCAAAGGCGTGGCCGTGGCGAACGCTTGTCTCTTCGCGCCCGCGCACCAGCAATTCGGGGCAGCCCGGCAGCAGCGCCTCCAGCGGAACCAGGCAGCTTTCGACTTTCGAGGATTTCGCTGCCAGCTCGAGCTCATCCAGCGTGAGCGCGCGGTCCCCCGCGAATTCTGCCACCGCTGTACGCCGCAAGCCTGCCAGGTGCGCCGGGCAGCCTAGCTTCTGCCCGAGATCATGAGCGAGCGAACGCACGTAAGTTCCGCCCGAACATTCGACGGCAAAGCGAGCCGAATCGCCTTCAATGCCCAACAACTGCAGAGCGTAAATCTCCACTTCGACCGGCGCCAGTTCGACCGGCAGGTTCTTCCGCGCCAGCTTGTAAGCGCGGGTGCCTCCCACTCGTTTGGCTGAAAAAGGAGGCGGCGTTTGCAGGATCCGGCCGGTAAACTCCTTGAACGCACTTTCCAGCGTGTGCTGCTCCAGCGCTACGGTCGCCACCTCCGAAGTTGGCTTGCCCGTGGCGTCGTAGGTGTCCGTCGAGAAACCAAAACGGATAGTGCCTTCGTAGGCCTTTCGCGATTTCAAGTAGAACTGCGCGAAGCGAGTCGCCTTGCCCACCGATAGCGGCAGGACACCCGTGGCAAACGGATCGAGAGTGCCAAAGTGTCCCACCTGGCGAATCCCGAGTATGCGGCGAACCACGGCCACGACGTCGTGCGACGTCATACCCGCTGGTTTGTCGACGATCAGAACGCCAGAGAGTTCCATTAGAGTGAGTCAGTAGGTCAGTGCGTCAGTATTTCAGTCGGTCAGTAAATCAGTATTTCAGCGGGTCAGGTTGTCAGTACACTTTCCTCGCGCCAATGAATTCGAGCCGGCCGGCGCCGTCGTTTGATTGAACTGAATTACTGACAAACTGAAATACTGACGAACTGAAGTACTGACGTCCTTATTCTCGCTCCTTGAGCTTGTCGAGCGCGTCTTCGATTTTCTGCTCTGCGCCTGCGCCGGGGTCAGGAACAAATACGACTTCCAGGGCCCGCCGCATCTGCAATCGACGCCCTACTTCGTGGCCGACGTATTCGGCCGATGACGCCAAGCCTTCCAGGGTCTTCCCACGCTCCGCATCGTCGCCGGAGGCGGAAACCAACACGCGAGCGTGATGCAAGTCGCCGCTCAGCACGATGTGCGTCACGGTGACCAAGCCGATGCGCGGGTCTTTCAGTTCACCCGCAACCATTTCCTCCACCTCTTCGCGAATCTGTTCAGCCAGCCGGGCTGCGTGCCATTGTGGAGTCATTGTCCCTGGTCATTTGTCCTTGGTCACTTGTCCATTGCGCTTGGTCCCACCTTGCCCTCGAAGCACGCGCTGCGACAAATGACCAAGGACAAGTGACAAAGCACAGTCTCTAAAAAAACTCTAACTCGTGATATGCGACATCGCCTCCCAGAACCTTTTCAGATTCTGCCAGGACTTGACGAAAGACATTTTCGAGCAGTGGGCGGCTGTTGGAGATGGAAACCACGCCTAACGTTGCTTGTTGCCAGACGTCCTGATGGTCGAGCTCGGCGACGGCGACATTGAAGCGCGAGCGGAGGCGGTCGCGAATCTTTTGCACGACCGCCCTCTTTTCCTTGAGGGAGTGGGCGTAAGGCAGCGAGATTTCCAGGGTCATTACGCCAACAGGCATTTCAGTTGAAGACGCGGGCTTGGCAAAATCAGACGGTCGCGGGCTCCGCCACGGCCTCGGTGACGTACGCTTCGATCACATCACCAACCTTCACATCGTTGTAATTCTCAAACGCGATACCACATTCCACACCGGACCTCACTTCCGTTACGTCCTCCTTGAATCGGCGCAGAGACCTGACCTTGCCGTCATGGATCACGACGCCGTCACGGACCAGCCGGATTTTGGCCGTCCGGGTCATCTTGCCATCCTGGACGTAGCAGCCCGCCACCGTGCCGACCTTGGGGATGCGGAAGGTATCCCGCACTTCCGCGTGCGCCAACTGAGTCTCCTTAAACGTGACGGCCAAAAGTCCTTTCATGGCCTTCTTGATTTCGTCGGTGACGTTGTAAATGATCGTGTGCAGCCGGATGTCCACCTTCTCGAGCTGAGCGAGTTCCGAGGCCTTACGTTCGGGGCGAACGCTGAAGCCGATGATGACCGCGTTGGAGGCGGAAGCCAGCAGCACGTCAGTTTCAGTGATGGCGCCCACGCCGGCGTGAATCACCTTCACCTTCACTTTGTCGGTGCTCAGCTTGTTCAGAGAATCGGTCAAGACTTCCACCGATCCGAGCACGTCAGCCTTGATGATGAGCGGCAGTTCTTTCACGTCGCCCGCCGCAAGCTGCTCGTGCAAGTGTTCGAGGGTCAACCGCGCCGATTTGGCGAGGGCAGTCTCGCGCAACTTGGCCAGACGGTAGATGGAAATCTGCCTGGCCTTCAGCGTGTCCTCAATCACCTGCAAGCGGTCGCCGGCTTGCGGAACGTCCTCCAGGCCCAGCACCTCGACCGGCGTCGAAGGAGAAGCGGCGAGCATTGTTCTTCCTCGATCATCGATCATGGCGCGGACCTTGCCGTAAAACGGCCCGACGATGAACGCGTCGCCAACGTGCAAAGTCCCATTCTGGACCAGGATGGTGGCCACGGGTCCGCGTCCGCGATCGAGTTTTCCCTCCAGCACTGTGCCCGTCGCCAGGCGCTTGGGATTGGCCTTCAAAGCTTGCATGTCCGCGACCAGCAGAATCATCTCCAGGAGAAGTTCCAGATTCGTTTTCAGCTTGGCTGAGACCTCGACGGTCACCGTGTCACCGCCCCAGGCTTCAGGCATCAAGTTCAGATCCGCCAGTTGTTTCTTCACGCGATCGGGCTGGGCTTCGGGCTTATCGATCTTGTTAATGGCCGCCACGATGGGGACTTTGGCGGCGCGCGCGTGGTTGATGGCTTCGATGGTTTGCGGCATCACGCCATCGTCGGCCGCCACCACCAGGACGACGATGTCCGTGACTTTCGAGCCGCGGGCGCGCATCAGGGTAAACGCCTCATGGCCCGGCGTATCGAGAAACACAATTTTGCGGCCCTGGGCCTGGACCTGGTAAGCGCCGATGTGCTGCGTGATTCCTCCCGCTTCGTGGGTTGCCACATGGGTCTCACGAATCGCGTCGAGCACCGAAGTCTTGCCGTGGTCGACGTGGCCCATCACCGTCACCACGGGCGCGCGCGGCACCAAATCTTGCGGCCGGTCCGCTTCTTCGACCTCGTGGATGACTTCTTCTTCAAAGCTGATAATCGATGTTTGGGCGCCAAACCCGCGGGAAATGTCCGTCGCCGTCTGGCTGTCCAACGTCTGGTTGATGGTGGCGAAAATGCCCTTATCGAGCAGGCGCTTGATCACATCTTTGGCGCGCGCCTCGAGTTTTTCCGAAAGCTCCTTGATGCTGATCCCCTCGGTGATCGTGATGTTGCGGGTGATCGGCACTTCCTCAGGCACCACGGGCCTCGGAGGGAACATTCGTGGCGAGGGCGGAGCCCAGCGTGGAGGAGGCATGGCCGGACGCGCGCCCGGCACGCGCACAGCAGGAGCTAGTCCGCCAGCAGCGGCGCCGCCCAGCGGCACCGGCCTGGCTGCCGTCGGATGCATGGTGCGCGGCTCCCCGGCCCGCCGATGAACCATGGGGCGCAGCGGAAGGCCCGCAGGACCCGCGATGGGTGCGTAAATGGGCTGACTGGAAGCGGGAGTCTTGTGGGCGCGCGTTCCGCGGGCCGGCTTGGTCCCGCCCAGCGGGACAGGCGGAGCTTCCACAAGTTTGCCAGGAGCGACTGTTGCCGCCGGTGCGCTGGCTTTGATGCCTAGGGGTTCGGCGGGTGGCGCCGCCGGAGCTTTGGGCGCTGGCGGAACGGGCCTTCGCAGCGCTGGGCCAAAGGGAGCCGTCACGGGGCCGGCGGCCACGGGCTTGGCCGGTGCCGGGGCCGGAGGAGCAACGCGGACGGGTGGCGGGGCCATCACGGTCTTGCGCGCCGCGGCCTTGATTTCTTCGAGCGTGCGCATCATCGAGCGCACCTCTGGGTGAGCTTCCGCTTTGTGCAAATCGAGATGCCCAGCGGGATGAGTGGCCGCGGACGCAGCGTGAGGCTGCTTTGCCGCGACCGGCGGTGCCGCCGGCGGCGGAGCAGCGGGTTTCTCTGCCGCTTCGTGCTCGCTCAAAGCCTTAAAGTGGGCGCGAACTTTGTCTGCCTGCTCGTCGTCCAAAGCGCTCGAATGCGATCGCTTTTCAGCGATGCCAATTTCCGGCAAGTAGTCGACAATCGCCTTGCTCTTCACCTCGAGCTCGCGCGCCAAATCATTGATGCGAATCTTACCCATTTATCCTTTTGTCCTCTCCCAGCCTCCAGGGGTTCCCGGAGCGTACGAATCCAAGCCGGGCGCCTTGACGCCCACCCAACTAGTTCTTCATGCTTTGCCTCCTTCGTCCTCGGAAGGCGCTTTGTCGCTTGCCGGCGTTGATCGTTCCTCCGCCTGCCCTTCAGTTTCTTCCTGCTTGCTGTCTTGTTCGGTGTTCGCCGCCGCGTCGCTGGATTCCTCTCCAGCCGACGCTGTGGTTTCTTCGGCTTCGCTGGCTCCCTCCTTGGCTTCTTCCTGCGTGGGTGATTCTGTTTCCGCCGCGGTGGGTGCTGCGGCTTCCTCGGTTGGTGGCGCCGACGCTGGTTCCGCGGGCGCTGCCGCCTCCTGGGTCGGTGGTGCCTCTTCCGACCCCTCGCCTGCTTCAAAGTAATCCGTAACAATCTTGCGGATCTTCTCCACAGTTTTCTCGCCGATGCCCTGGATCTGGGTCAGCTCGTCGGGCGTCATTTGCGCGAGTTGCTCGACGGTCTCGATGCCGTGGTCGCGCAGCCGCTGCATCGTTTTCTCGCCCAGTCCTTCGAGGTTCGTGATGGGCGCGCCGCGCAGCGCCATAGCCGCCATCTGAGACTCGATTTCCTGCCGCTTCTCTTCTTCGCTCTTGATGTCAATCCGCCATCCCAGGAGTTTGGCGGCCAGGCGCACGTTCTGCCCCTTCTTGCCGATGGCGAGGGACAACTGGGAGTCATCGACGATGACCTCCAGGTGCTTCTGCTCGGCGTCGACCACCGACACGTGATTGATCTTGGCGGGGCTGAGAGCATTGCCGGCAAACGCCACCGTGTCCTCGCTGAACTCGATGATGTCGATTTTTTCGCCGCGCAGCTCGCGGATGATGGATTGCACCCGCATGCCTTTCATCCCCACACACGCGCCCACGCAATCCACGTCCGGGTCTTTCGAGTAGACCGCCACCTTGGTGCGCTCGCCGGCTTCCCGCGCGATGGCGCGGATCACCACCGTGCCGTCGTAAATCTCCGGGACTTCCATCTGGAAGAGCTTTTGCACCAGCGAGGCGTCAGCTCGCGACACAATCACCTGAGGCCCCCGCGCCGCGCGGTCCACCATGGTGATGATGGCCCGCAGGCGTTCGCCAAGCTGATAACTCTCCAGGCGAGATTGCTCCTTGCGCGGCATGCGCGCTTCCGTGCGGCCCAGATCGACGATGATGTCCGGGCCTTCGATGCGTTTCACCGTGCAGTTCACCAGCTCGCCGATCCGTTGGCTGTATTCGGCGTAGACCGTATCGCGTTCGGCCTCGCGGACTTTTTGGAAAATCACTTGTTTCGCCGTTTGTGCGGCGATCCGTCCCAAGCCGCCCGTGGACTTGGGAATTCTGATTTCGCTCTCCACTTCCGCTTCCGGATTGAATTTCCGCGCTTCCTCGACAGTCAGTTCCCGGGTCGGGTCTTGCACGTTCTCCACCACTTTCTTCAGCGCAAACACTTCCACGATCCCGGAATCTTTGTTGAAGTGCGCTTGCAGGTCTTCGACGGACTTGTAGTACTTGCGCGTCGCAACCAGGATAGCGTCTTCGACGGCAGAGATGATGATCTGGGCGTCGATGCCCTTCTCGCGGCTCAGTTGATCGATCGTTTGAAAAAGCAAACTTGTTGACATAGAAGCCTCGATCCTTGCGGCCATCCGGCCGAGCGGAATCACCGCCCGGTGGCAATGTAAAATCGCCGCTACAACTCTACTACGAGCTTGGCCTTCGCGATATTCGAAAGCTCCAGTTCCCTCATTCCGTTCTCGCCCAGGTCCAGCCGCACCCTGCCGGCCTCAAAGCCGGCCAATCGGCCCTCGAGCACGCGCTGCTTGTCCACCGGCTCGCGTAACACCAGGCGCGCGCGCCGGCCGGCAAAGTGCTCAAAATCGCTCGGCTTGGTGAGCGCGCGGTCGAGTCCCGGCGACGACACCTCCAACGTATAGCTCCCCGGGATAGGGTCTTCCACGTCCAGGATGGCGCTGAGCTGCTCGCTCACCAGCGCGCAGTCGGCGTGCGAAACGCCACCCGGCTTGTCGATGTAAATTCGCAGAAGGGCGTTTGAGCGCCCGCCTTTCAGTTCCACATCAACCAGGGCGAGCCCTTCCGAGGTCGCAACTCGCTCCGCGATTTCTCGAATCTTCTTTACGTCCACAGCCATCCGTACGGGTCAACAAAAAAGTGGGCTTTCGCCCACTGGGTGTCTTCGCCATTTTCAGTATAGCCCGCTGGACTTTAAAAAACAAGGCCCACTTGACGACGTTCCATAAAATCCGGGGTTGCAAATAAATCTTCGATACTGGAAGATGGATAATCTGCCATGAACAAAACCCTCTGCCTCATATCGAGTTCTCTGCTCACTCTCTGCCTGGGCGGCGCGAGCCCGACGTGGTCCCGCGATGGCGCCGCCCCCGGTATCGTTGCCGATCCCCTGGCCGCGGCCATGGGGCGCGAACTCGAGCGGGCGAAGGCAGGGTTGGCGAAGTCCGATCCCGCGCCTTATTTCATCAGCTATTCGGTGTACGACCAGGATGAGATTAACATCGTCGGGTCGCTCGGAAGCCTCCTCACATCGAGAAGAATTCATCAGCGCCCCGGCGACGTCATGATGCGCGTGGGCGACCCAACGCTCGACAATACGCACAAGCAGAACTTGCCCTCGGCCATTTCGTCGGGCTTTTTACCTATTGACGATAACCCGGACGCCACCGCGCGCTTTCTCTGGGAGTTGACGAATCGCGAATACCGCCGAGCCGCGCCCGCCTTCTTGAACGTGAAGGCGGAAACCGCGGTGCAAGCCGAGGAGGAAGACAAGTCGCCCGACTTTTCGCAGGAGCAGCCCCAAGTCCACCTTGACGAAGCGGTCCCCAGCTTGGCGCTCGATCAAAAAGCCTGGGAGGACAAGGTCCGCCGTTACTCGGCGGCGTTCCGAAAGTATCCGGAAGTTTACTCTTCGATCGTGATCTTTGAGTTCGATCGCGTGCGGTCATTTCTGGCTTCGAGCGACGGCGCAAACATCGTCGAGCCGAGCTCGATGGTCCGCCTGGTGATTGAGGCCTCGACTCGCGCCGATGACGGCATGGACCTGGTGCGCGTGGAGAGTTTTCAATCGCCTTCGCCCGGCGGCCTGCCCGGCGAAACGGAAATCCTGCGTCGCGCCGACAAGATGGCCGCCGACCTGAGCGCTTTGCGCAAGGCCCCGGTGCAGGAAGCTTTCAATGGCCCATCGTTGCTCTCCGGCCGCGCCGCCGCCGTCTTTTTCCACGAGGTGTTGGGACACCGCCTGGAAGGCCATCGCCAAAAAAACGAAAACGAGGGACAGACGTTCACGAAAAAAATCGGACAGCCGATTCTCCCCAAATTCCTCAGCATCGTGGACGACCCGACCCTCACCGATTTGAACGGCACCAAGTTGGCCGGCTCCTATCGATACGACGATGAGGGCGTCCCGGCCAGCCGCGTGGAAGTGGTGAGGGACGGAGTGCTGGAATCGTTCCTGATGTCGCGCATGCCCGTAAAGGGTTTTGCCAAATCCAACGGCCACGGACGCCGCCAGCAAGGCTTGATGCCCACTGGCCGGCAAGGCAATTTCATCGTGACCTCGACAAACACAGTGAAGGATTCCGAGCTGCGCGCCAAACTCATCGACGAGATCAAGAAACAAGGCAAGCCTTACGGGCTCTATTTTGAAGACGTTCAGGGCGGCTTCACGCTCACGGCGCGGGCACTGCCCCAGGCATTCCAGATTCTGCCGGTGGTCGTGTGGCGGGTCTATCCCGACGGCCGGCCCGACGAGTTGGTGCGTGGCGTGGATGTGGTCGGCACGCCGCTCGCCGCCCTCGACAGCATCATCGTGACGGGAGACAAAACCGAGGTGTTCAACGGCGTGTGCGGCGCGGAGTCGGGCAGCGTTCCGGTGTCCGCAGCAGCGCCGGCCATTCTCTTTTCCGACATGGAAACCCAAAAGCGCGCCACTTCGCACAACCGTCCGCCGATCCTCGCTCCGCCGGGATTCGAAACCGGGGAGGGCGCTGCGAAAACTGCGGGCGCTGCCGAGGTGAAGCGTGATTAGTGGCCTGACAAATGAAAACGCGCGAAGCGCCTCGGAGTGCGGTGGCCTTAGCCACCGCCTTCTTTCGAGCTTGACTCCAAGGCGATGGTCATATTCCAAAGCGGCGGCAAGCCGCCGCACTCCACAAGTCGCCAATGCGACCGGCGCAGTCGCGCGGCTCACCAAACACATCGTGCGATCTTCCTTACTCGTTCTTGCCGTTGTCGTTGCATGGACCGCTTGGCCGCAACGCGCGTTGTCCGCACAGGCGGACGACGTCCTCCTGCGCGCCATGCAGGCGGAACTCGATCGCAACAAGGCGCAACTCAAAATGGAGGGCGCGCCAGCTCCTTACTACCTGGAATACCGGGTGGCCGAAGTGAATGAGTACGAAGCCCACGCCGGCTTCGGCTCAGTCACTATGGAGACGCGCACGGACATGCGATTCTTGCGCGCCGTGGTGCGTATCGGTGACTACAAAGACGACAGTTACTTCGGCGCGGGGCAAGGCGCAGCCGAGTTCATCGGCCTCGATGACGACATGCTGGAGCTGCGGCACCAACTCTGGCTGATCACCGATCGCGCTTACAAGGAAGCCGTGGAAGCCCTGGCGGCCAAGCGGGCCACGCTCAAGAAATTTCAGATCGAACAGCCCGTGGACGATTTTGCGCGGGCGCCCGCGGTCCAGCTTGTCGGCCCGGTGGTGAAATTGGACGCCGACCCCCAGCCGTGGCGCAAAGCCGTGGTGGACGCCACCGCGCTCTACCGCAAATACCCGGATATTCAAGGGCTCGAAGCTTTCGTCGCCCTCTCGGCGCTCAACGAGTATTTCGTGAATTCCGAGGGCACGGTCACGCGCCAGGGCAAGAATTTCTACCGCCTCGGCCTCAGCGCTTACACCCAGGCGCCCGACGGGCTCTATCTGTACCGCTCGCCGTCCTTCGCCGCGAGCCGACTCGAGGAGCTGCCCGCGCCCCAGCGCTTTGTGGCGCTCGCGGACGGCGTTTTAGAAGGATTGGTGAAGATGCGCGACGCGCCGGTGGTGGAAGAAGAGTATCGCGGGCCGGTGATGTTTGTGCCCGACGCGGCGAACGACGTGGTGACCGCTCTAGTGGGCAAAAACGTTTTGGGCCACCGGCCGCGCCCCGGCGCCAACGCGCGCACCACGGGCGAGTACGCCAGCAGCTTTAAGAGCCGCGTGCTGCCCGAATTCGTTTCCGTCACCGACGATCCCACCCTGGCGGAATTCAAAGGCCAGACGCTGATCGGGCATTACGAAATTGATGCGGAAGGCGTGAAAGCCCAGCCGGTGAAGGTGATTGAAAACGGCATCCTGATCAACTACCTCCTGGGGCGCCAGCCCATCCGCGATTTCCCCAGCTCGAACGGCCACGGGCGCGCCGCGGTCTCCGGCCCGCCCTCGCCCGGCCTCGGCAATCTCATCCTGACTTCTTCGCATCCAGTGTCGCGCGACGACTTGAAAAAGAGGATGCTCGAGATCTGCCACGAGCAGGGCAAGCCCTACGGGTATCTCGTGCGGACGGTCGCCAGCAACAATCTCTATCCCTTGGTGATCTATCGCGTCTGGGAAAAAGACGGACACGAAGAGCTGGTGCGCGGCGCCGTCTTTAAGGAGCTCGATACGCGGGCCCTGCGCAATAACCTCATCGCCCTCGGAGATGACGCTGAGCCTAGTAATACAATTCCAGGAGTAGCCTCATCTGTAATCAGCCCCTCGCTGCTCTTCGATGAATTGGAAGTGAAACGTACCGAAACCGGCAAGGAAAAACTTCCCGAGTACCCGCCGCCACCCCTCATCGCCGCGTCCAAGTGAGGCGGGAGGAGAAGGCGGGATGGCCGATTTCAGGCAGCGGCGTCAGAAGTAATCACTTCACTGAGATACTTTGGCGAATGGGAGATTGCCTATAACCCATGGGGAAAGCTGGTAGCGGGGGTGGGAATCGAACCCACGACCTAGGGATTATGAGACCCTCGCTCTACCACTGAGCCACCCCGCCACTTCTCACGAGCTTCTCAGCAACCGCCGTACGAAGGTGCTTAAACGATACTAGGGGAACCAGCGCGGGTGTGTCAACCCAAGCCTTCGGCCGATTGATTCCTTTATTCATTGAGTTGTCGTTTCATTGGCGGACAGGGAGGCCAACGGGCGCAAGGTCTCTTAATGAATCAAGGGATCAGTGATTCAATGGATCAATCCGGAGCCAATCGATAGAAGCTCAGCTCCGAGTCGGCGCGCTTCAGCAGCCGCGTGCGCCGCAGAGCGCCATAATGCTCTTCCAGATTGCAGCGGCGCGAATGCTCGGCGATGACGAGCGAGGTTGGATGCAACAAGTCGCCGCGGGCGAGCTGGCGAAGCACATGGTGATACTCCCGGATCTCCTCGTAAGGTGGGTCGAGAAATGCGAAATCAAAACGCGCGCCCTCCTCCCCGAGCCGTTCGAGTGCCGTAAGCACAGCGCAGGTCATCACGTGAAATCCGCTCTCAATCTTCAGCCCGCGTAGATTTTTGCGGATGAGTTCTGCGGCCGGGCGGTGGTGCTCCACAAACACCACCTCCCTTGCCCCGCGACTCAGCGCCTCAATGCCCACCGCGCCGGTCCCCGCGTAGGCGTCCAGGAACGTCCGCCCCTCCAGTTCGGGTCCCAGTACATTAAACAGCGTCTCGCGCAACTGGTCGGAGGTGGGCCGCAGGTTGCCACCCTTGAGGGTGGCCAGGCGAAGGCCGCGATGTTTTCCGGATATAACGCGCATCAGAAGAATTGAGAGATTGTCTCATTGATTCATTGAATCATTGGTCCATTAAAGCCGCCGCTTGGCAAATATCCGTCGTTTCTTTCAATCAAGCAATGAGTCAATGGGTCAATGGATCAATCAAGCCACTGCCGCCAGTCCGTAGCGCCGCGGCCACTCCCGGCGCAAGAAAGCGACATAGGCATCCAGCTCCTGTGGGGAGTCCGGGTGTTCCAGGAAATCGGATGCAGCTCGCTTGGCCCACTCCAGGATCTCCTGGTCACGGACCAGATTGGCGACGCGCAATGCCGGAATGCCCCACTGGCGCGTTCCGAAGAATTCACCCGGACCGCGCAACTTCAAATCGATTTCAGCAATGCGAAAGCCGTCGGTGGTTTGGGCTATGGTGTTCAAGCGCACCTCGGCAGCTTCGGTGAGCGGCTCCCCGGCCAGCAGGAGGCAAAACGACTTGCCTTTGCCTCGGCCAATGCGCCCGCGGAGTTGGTGCAATTGCGACAAGCCAAACCTTTCCGCGTGTTCGATGAGCATCACGGTCGCGTTGGGCACATCGACGCCGACTTCCACCACGGTGGTCGACACCAGGATCTGTACGTCGCCGTTCTTGAAATGTCTCATGACGCTTTCTTTTTCTTCGCTGGGCAGACGACCGTGCAGCAGCGCCACGCGAAATTCCGGGAACACATTGCGCGAAAGCTGCTCAAACTCGCGCACGGCAGTTCGCAGATCAAGCTGCGCCGACTCTTCGATCAGCGGATAGACCACATAAGCCTGCTGGCCGCCACGGACTTTGTCGCGAATGAATTCCAAGGCCTGGGGCCGGTCACTTTCCCCCCAGAGCCGTGTCTCGATGGGCGTGCGGTTGGGCGGAAGCTCATCGATCACCGAGAAATCAAGGTCGCCGTAAAGCGTCAGGGCCAGCGTGCGGGGGATGGGCGTGGCGGTCATCACCAACACGTCGGGCGTCAGCCCTTTGCGGATCAACTGGTAGCGCTGCAAAACGCCGAAGCGGTGCTGCTCGTCCACAACCACCAGGCCGAGGCGCGCGAAACCGACATCCTCCTCGATCAAGGCTTGAGTCCCGACCACCAGACTGGTGGAGCCATCGGCGATGCGCTTTTTGAGCGCCTCCTTTTCGCTCGCCTTGCGCGCACTGATGAGCAGTTCCACTTCACAGGGTAAAGGCCGCAGCAGCTCCTTGATGTAGAGGTAATGCTGGGTCGCCAGTATTTCGGTGGGCGCCATCAGCGCCACTTGAAAACCGTTATCCATCGCCAGCAACGCCGCCTGGATGGCGACAATGGTTTTGCCCGAGCCCACATCGCCCTGCAAGAGCCTGTTCATCGGATGCGGCGAGCACATGTCGTCCACGATTTCTTTCAAGACTCGTTTCTGCGCGGTGGTGGGATGAAACGGCAAAACCGTTTTGATTGCTTTTCGAGCGCTGTCAGTCTTGTGAAACTCGACCCCGCGCGCCTCTTTCGCCTTGCGGCGTTTCAGCGCCAGGCCAGAGGCGACGTTGAAGAACTCTTCAAAAATCAAGCGCGCTTGCGCCGGACTTCGGAAATTGCAGAGTTGATCCAACGGCTGGTCCGGAGAAGGGAAATGCGTAAGGCGCAAGGCGGTCGCGCAGCCCAGCAGCTTGTGCTTTCGACGGACCGATTCCGGAAGGGTGTCCGGAATCTGCTCCTCGAGGCCGGCCAGGGCCGCGGCGATCAAACGTCGCAGGATGCGCGGCGTGATCGTTCCAACGGATTCGTAGATGGGAACGACTCGCCCCACTTCCAGCGATTCGCCATCCCCCGTCTCAGACTCCGGCAGGATTTCGTGCTGCGGCTGCACCATCTGTAAGTTGCCGGTGCCGAACGGGTCGTGCTCCACTTTGCCATAGAAGAACACCCGCTGGCCCGGCCGAAAAACTTTGTACCTTTCCAGCCACACGGCATTGAACCACTTGCAGCGAATCATTCCCTTCGCCTCTGGGGCGCTGGCGTCGATGGCACTGAGGTCATAGATATACTTCCCTTTTCGAGTCCTCATTAGGCCGCAGGTGAGCACCCGCACGAGCACGGTCGTCATTTGGCCAGGCACGAGGTCGCGGACGCGGGTCAGTCGCGTGCGGTCTTCGTAACGAAAAGGAGTATGGTAAAGAAGATCTTTTACGGTCGAGATACCGCGAGAGGCCAGGATCTGAGCCCGCGCCGGCCCGACGCCCTTCAGGTATTTCACTTCCGTCGCTAAATTCAAATTTGGGTTCGGCATCGTGCTCCACTTCCTATATTATAACCACAGGCGCTGAAGCGGGGCGCTCTCCGGCGCCGCTTCCCCGAAGGTTAAGCCAGTTTCGAGCTGCGCTGCGCCACAGATGTGGGAGCGGAAATGTTCGCAAAAAAGACGCCATGGCTCCGATGGCTGGTGATCGTTCTTCTCGGTAATGGACTGTACTTCTATTTATCTCCCTACCTGCCCCCCGCCGCGCGACATACTGGATTCAAGCTTGACTGGGGAACTCTAGTCGATTTTTGGTTTTGCCTGGTCGTGTTCGGCATCTTTGAGCTGGTTGCCTACCTGCAGGGCCGCAAGGGGAGGAGTCAGGAGTCAGGTAGGAACTAGGAATTAGGAGCTAGTCGTTTGTCCGTTGTCAGTCGTCCGTTGTCCGTCGTCATTGCCGCGCGAGCTGCCACTGTCATTCCCACGCAGGCAGGAATCCAACTCTTTTGCAACTACCGACGGGCCACGGACGACGGGCAACGGACAGCTTCAAACTTCGGATTCTGTCTTCTAACTCCTTGCTCCTCAGTACTTTCTTCGCTTATAGTCACCATAGATATTTTTGCTTTGCAAATGCTGGAGGGTGCGGTAGAATGTTCTTGATCGATTCGGAGAGAGTGCTCACGGTTGGCGAGATGCACGAGCATCCTGCGTCTGTTCCCCGAAGGCGACGTCGTAACTAACTCATAATCCCGGTTAGCGATAACCGGAGATTCGCCAGGAAAAATCCCCGTTCTTAGCGGGCCGTCAACCTCAGGTCCAGTGCCCTGAGGCCTAACCGTAATCGACAAAAGAATACTCGGACCCGTCAGCGAACGACCGAGAACAGATCATCACAAGGAGAAATTGACAATGGACAAGACTCTCGTTGACCTTCAAGGTCCTATCGGCGACACGGCCGGTAAGATATGGCAAACGCTTTCCACCAGCGGCCCCCAGACCCTGACGCAGTTGAAGAAAGTGAATGGTGGAACCGAGCTTGTGAACTTCGCCCTCGGGTGGCTGGCGCGTGAGGACAAGATCGAAATCACTCCCGACAAGAAGACATATCGAGTCCGGCTGAAATAACTGTCTTTGCTTAGGGTGGGGACGGCCCGGCAGGCCGTCTCTGCCGCAAAATTGTCGCACATTCGCTGACGATCGAAGGGGGCGGCTTCGCCTAAGTCTCCTGGCGAAGCGCACAGGATGACAGTGAGTTGTGCCCTCGGGAAACGCCGCGATGCGCGGACGTGTGCACGCGGCCGGGTTCTCTCCTCTCTCATTATTCCCCGGTGCTGACAATTCCCAGGTACGCCGGGACGAAGCGTGACATAGGGAGATTGAGAATACCGTCCGGATAGGGTTGGTCCGCCCAGGGGTTGCGCAGCTTCACAATCTGGCTCGCCGGGTCATAGGCGAGCACGGTGTAGCAGTGGGCGTTGATGTACCACGAAGCCGTGTCGGAAGGCAGGGCTTGGTTTTGGGCGCGCAGCTTGTAATATTGGCTTCCCCCCGTGCAAGCCACCATGGGTCGTTGCGCGCTCATACCCTGGTTTAACACCGCGGCGGCCTGGCTCTCGGATTCATTCTCCACCATCGACTCGCTGCCGGCGAAAGCAGCCATCACGCGCTCCGCCAGCCCTCCTTGCCCGACGGCACGATAGGCTCCGAAAATCTCTCCGTTCTGTTGGATCATCGTCTCGAGCGACGCGAAAAATCCTCCCGAGTCCATCATGGAGATCAGTGAGCTCTTCACATCATCGGGAACTCGGATCGGTCCCATCTGCTCCTTCAGCCTGGCTTCGAGTTTGGTTCGATCGATCTTGCCGTGCTGGTCCACCACCGCCCGGATGGCGCGGTCGTAAGCGAGCAGCACGGGATCGTTGGAAGCAATCACGTCCTGGGCGTAACGCTTGACGAGTGCAAACAGGTCAGTGCGGTCCACAGCCGCCGCCAGCGATTCGCGCAACACGCGCTGCGCGTAAGCTCGGAAGAGCACGGCGACCCAGAGGCCCTCTGACAAGTCGTAACCACTCTCGCGCGAGTAGCGAATGTCCTCCGGATAGGCGTTCTCCTTTTTGCCGTCCGCAAATTGGACCGCGTAGGTGCCGTCCGAGTTCGGTTGGATCATGCTGCGGACCTTCTCCGAATTAGCTTGCGCCAGGGCGGCGATGACCGCGTGGAAATAACAACTCCCGAGCCTGCCTTGGCGCACCGCCTCCGGCTTGACACCGGTTTTTCCGTACAGGCCTTCGGTCGAGGGTGCCTGCGCTGGAAGCTGGTGCGCGCCTGGAGTCAAACCGAAAACGGTGGAGAGAAGAAAGAGGAGCGTGCCCCCTCGCCGGACGAGGCGCAGGCGGCTTCGAGCTCCCTGGGGAAGCATGGCAAAACAATACACGCGCAGCGGCTGAAGAGTCAAACCCTGCGGGCGCCGGAGATGCCATTCACGCCGCCCTCAACGAAAACACTTGCGTCAGCGAAATTCGTGGCGCACTATGGCGGCCACACCCGTTGCGCCGGAGGCTTATCCAGCCCGGCGGCG
Source organism: Terriglobia bacterium (assembly GCA_050013575.1). Lineage (GTDB taxonomy): Bacteria > Acidobacteriota > Terriglobia > UBA7540 > UBA7540 > DASYXZ01. Next base: position 94,012 of record JBEKEZ010000003.1, read on the forward strand.
GCAAGCAAGACGACAACTTAATCGTTCCGGGAAAGGGGCGACTATGCGAAGACCCTCGACACTTCTCTTGATCGTCCTGTGGTTAGGCGCGGCCACTCCAGTGCTTTGTGAGGAGCCAGTCGAAGTTGGTTCCCCTTCCTCGTCCAAGTTTTTTCCCAAAGGCTGGGTACGCGGATTCACCGAATTTGCCCTGGCCCCGCCCCACAATGAGCCGGACCTCGGCCGCTGCTCTGCGGACGCTGGTTCCTTCGGCGGAGTCAACGCCCCGTGCACCGCGTTTGCGCGCTTTGTGGGCGGCGGCTACATCGAGCTACAGCCATTGAACACAACACCGTTGCGCCGAGTGTTTCTATTTGGCGAGCCGCGCCTCTTCTTCGGCCGCAACTTACCGCAGACGCTCTACACTTATTCGGCCCGCCCCATAGCGCTCGATCGCTCGGTGGGAGTGGGATTTGAGCTCTTAAAGAATTTTGAGCTGCGCTTGACGGAGCACCGAGTGGACTGGCTGGGCCGTTACCGGAATTATCTTGGCGGGGCCGACAGGGGCAAGAGCGGCCCGCTCGGTTTGTACACCACGGTCTCGGCGCGATGGTACTTCGGCGGCTATCGAGGCCGAAGGTGAAGAACGCCGGTCTCGCCGCCGAGCGCCTGTCATCAAACTCATCAGAGCCAGACAGCATTTGCACCACGGCTGCCGCGCGCCTATACTTCCCTCAGTAGAGAAAGTGAGTTAGAACATTCAGCGGGCCAGGACGTTCAGGACCCTCAGCTTATGAAGACCACCCAGCGCGCAAAGACTCCGGCAAGTGCAAAGGCGAAGTCTCGTTCTCTCGACGTCGCTAAGGAAATCCAAGACCTCCAGACGGAACTCGCCGCGTTGCGTCACGCTAACGCACGGCTCAGTATTCTGGTGGAGGCCAGCAAGGCGCTGAGCTCGACCCTCGATCTATCCGTGTTGCTGGGCCGCATCCTCGACGTGGCCAAGGCGCAGGCGGGAGCCGAGCGCGGCACCCTCTTCATGGTGGACGACAAGACGCAGGAAATCTGGTCGCTGATTGCTCATGGCCTGGAGAAAGAAGAAATCCGGCTGCCTCTCCGCCACGGCATTTCGGGCCACGTGGCCGCGACGGGTGAGATTGTGAACATCCCCGATGCCTATGCCGATCCGCGATTCACTCCGGATGTGGACAAGCGTACCGGATATCGCACCCGCAATCTCCTCTGCCTCCCCATCCAGAACAAGGCTGGAAAAATCATTGCCGCGCTGGAACTCCTGAACAAGAAGGTTGGACATTTCACCAACGAAGATTCTGATTTCCTGCTCACCCTGGCGGGCCACATGGCGGTGGCGCTCGAGAACGCGCAACTCCACCAGGTCCTTCTCGAAAAGGAACGCATGGAGAAGGAACTGGCCCTGGCGCGCGACATCCAGCGAAGCCTGCTGCCCGAGACGGTGCCCGTGGTGGAGGGTTTTGACATTGCCCTGCTCAACGAACCCTGCTTCGCGGTGGGCGGTGACTACTACGATTTCCTGAGCCTTGGCCCACAAACCTTGCTGGTGGTCATCGCGGACGTGGAAGGTAAAGGCGTGAGCTCCGCCCTCGTCATGTCCAATCTTCAGGCCACGCTGCGCGTGCTGGTACACCACGTCCATCCCCTCAACGGAATCGCGGAGGCGCTCAACCGGATGATATGGAATGACACCCGGGCGGAAAAATACTTGAGCCTGTTCATGGGTCTTATCGATCTCCGCGGCAAGGCGATCCACTACATCAACTGCGGCCACGTTCCGCCGGTGATCGTGAGGCGGGACAAGGATCCGGTCGCTCTTACCCAGGGCGGGATGGTGATCGGGCTCTTTGAGGAAGCTGCATACGACCGCGGGAAGGAACAACTCCTGCCCGGAGATGTGCTCGTTCTGTGTACGGACGGGATCACCGAATCGATGGATGCCGAGCACGATGAATATGGCGCGGAACGCCTCATCGAGCGCGTTCGTGAGAATGCGGACCAACCGGCCACGGGCATCGTCGAGGCCGTCAGCGCCGACGTGGCGCGCTTCTCCCGCCACGGCACTCACGTCGACGACAAGGTGATGATCGTCATCAAGGTGAATTTGTAGGGCCGAACGGCGTTCGGACCCAAGGGCGAGCTGACCGCGGCTGCCACCTATCCGCTGATTTGATAGGTCGCATAGTGGTAATACTGCGACCTGGACAAGAGTCTCACATTCCGAAGAGATTCGACGACGGATTCATGGGCGCCTTGGAAATAAACAACGATAACGCTGCGGGGATAATTCTCGATTGACCGCTGGGCCTTCTCGAGGACTCCTCGCAACCTAGCCTCGCCAAAGGGATTGGCAAAGAACAAGACGCACGGCTCTTCAGGAAGGTCGAATTCCAAAGCGTCGGCCCAGAAGAGTTCAATGGAGCCGCACTTTTTTCGCCACCGCCATGACCTCAGGTTTATCAGGGCCGCTTCGTGAAGTTCCTTCGCGAACTCAATTCCGATGATTTTCTTAAACGGATAACGCGAGGCCATCAGGATCGCTCGGCCCTTGCCCGAACCGAAATCCACGAAGCAATACTGGCGGTGATCTATTTCCAAAGAGGAGAGCGCGCGGCGGAAATCTCTCGGCCTGACCGGCCCGTACCCGCCGGCATCCGACCCATCCGAACCGCGGAGAGTGAGGTCGTCAAACGGCTGCCGCCCCGCCGTATCGATGCCATTCCACAAATCGAATAGCCTCTCCCTGATTTGCACCACGGGGGTCCAACACGTCAGCAGGAGGTTGTGCGCGTGAATGCGCCCACGTACGGCGAGCTTGAAGGAATCCCACCTTGGGTTATGCCAGAGTCCCATATCCGGCGCCTCAATTTCTCCCGAGTTGAATTGACCGAGTCTCCCGGCCGATAACTCGGGGGACGCCCGCGCTCCTGTGACTTAAGCCATATCCTTGCCGCGAATAAACCATAACCTTGCCGCGGATGCCTCCGCAACTTCTGCGTTTGCATTTCGCCGCCCGGCGATCTGCTGACGCGGATAAACCATAATGTTGCCGGAAGTACAAGTGTAAAGCAAAACTTTGCCGTGAGTGCATACCTCCATGGACGAGGCATCGGCGCCTGCCCGGGGCCACTTCCGACATGCCGAGTTGATGTCCCTTGTAGGAGCGGCAAACGAAACGGCGTTTATCGCGGGTAGTCGCCGATGACATGGTCTTCTACTGCGATCCTGCGCGGGCGTAGGGCACTTCTATGGGTAGGCCGTCATACGGCAAGTGAATTCTTTTGGAGCGCGCCATCGTCGAGGCACAGTTCGGGGGACCGTTAACCAGGGGGCGACCTGCCCGCGCGCCTTCGGTTAGTCCGACGTAGCGCTCATATTTCAAAAATACGAAACGGGCCGAACCAAGCCGCAGGGTCTGCGAAACCCAAACTGTGCGCGCTGCGGGGCAATCGGTCTAGCGTGATTCACTGAATTTGTGCCTCTAGCTCGGGGTGGTACAACCGCCAATTTCGGTCGTACGCGGGACGTTTGAGACCGTAATCTAGGTAGAAATCAAACTTCGTACCAAATTCCTTGAACCTTTTGCAGTCCCTCTCGGGGCCACCTGCTTGCTCCAGAAGAAATCCTATCGATTGATGATAGGGATAGGCGTAGTCGAGTGTCCGCAGTAGGTGAATCATGTGGTCAACGTCGATCCTGGACACAGCTTGTTTGTGCACGGAGAACACCCGTTTCACGCCACCGGCATATGCTGGTCTAACCGCAATATCTATGAGCGTCCGCTCAAGGTCAGTGGTGTTTACGGCCGCATCATCTGGCGCTTTCATGAGGATGACTCCAGCCTTGCCAGTATTCTTCCCGCTGATGAGCACATACTGCGTACCTTCGTATCGAAATATGTATTTCGACTGCCGCTGCCCGTGTTTGAAGGCACGGTTTATGCCTTCCTGCGTCATGCCTTCGGGCGCTGGCTTGGGTCTCTGTTCTTGATTCACGTAGATCGTCCCCATTGTCGCTTGCTCGAGGCCGTGCAGAATTAACGCAGTTCTGTGGCAAAGGAATGAATCTCGCCGGAGCGACACCGCCATTTCATATGGCGAGGGCTTCCCTCGGAGATATCTGACAATCGGCGCGTATCGGGGAGATCTGAATTCTGCCCTAAGAAGCAGTCCTTACATCCAAGCACATGATTGTATGCGGTTTTTATGAATTCAAGTTAAGATGTTGGTGGAGCGGGTAATTAGGTATACATACCTAATCACCCGCTGTGTCCCAGCGAATGAAGCGAGGGGAAAATCCCTTTCAATCGTATGCCAATGTGCAGACCGCACGCACTGTCTGTAGCTGACTCATTTTAAAGCGATTCACACAATCTTCAACTTGCATTCATGAGAGAAAAACTATATAGTATTTCTCTCAAGGAACAAGATGGATTCTACAGCAGCAGCCATTCTGAAACGAATTCGAGTACACGGGCGTGGGTGGGTTTTCACGCCGCGGGATTTCCTCGATCTGGGCCCGCGGCATCCCATTGATCTAGCTTTGTCGCGCTTAACACGCGACAAAACCATCCGTCGCTTGACGCAAGGCGTATACGATTATCCACGCGTTCACAAGAAACTTGGCATTCTCGTTCCCAACCCAGATAATGTGGCCGCGGTCCTGGCAGCAAAAACTGGAAGCCGGGTGCAGGTTTCCGGCGCGCGCGCAGCCAATTTGCTTGGTCTCACAGACCAAGTCCCAGCACAGTTAGTGTATCTCACCGACGGCCCTCCTTACCGCATCAAGATTGGCGCCCAAACTATTCATTTGAAACCTGCGAGACCATCGAGGTTCCCCGGAGCAGGCACGACAGCAGGACTAGCAATACAGGCGATACGCGCTGTCGGACCCAACGCGAACAAGGACCGTGTTGTTCGCCAGTTATCGCGCGCCTTGAGCGCCGATGACAAGCGTCAACTCTCGAAACTAATAAAGCACGCTCCAGACTGGAGTCGTGAGATCATACGGCGTCTGCAAGGGGCATAAATGGACGCATGGGCCAAGGCGACGCCGAAGGATCGAGAAGCGCTATTCAACCAGACCGCCAGCGTCAAGGGGATTTCACCAGAAATCGTGGAGAAGGATTTCTGGGTCTGTTGGACACTTCATCAGATCTTCAACCTTCAAGGCCTTCCCCAACTTATCTTCAAGGGCGGCACATCGCTGTCCAAGGCATTTGGCATTATCAAGCGCTTTTCCGAAGACGTTGATCTCGTCATCAACCGCCATCAGCTCGGTTTCAGCGATGAAAACGGTCCCGCCAACCAACAAGGCACGAAATTACGCGACAGAACTATCAAAAAGTTGAAGAGTTCGTGCCGCGACATCATTGCTGGGGAGTTCGTACCAAGACTCCAAGCTCGGATTTGCTCGACCATCGGCGACAACGGCTGGACCCTCGAAATCGATCCCAATGCTCCGGACGGTGATACCGTCGATTTCAAGTATCCGGCAGGCATCTCCGACACCCTCGCCAAGGGATATGTTAGGCGGGCAGTGCGGCTCGAACTTGGGTGTCGCGGTGACCAGATACCCTGCGAGGGAGCGAAAGTGACCTCGTATGCAGCGGAAGCGTTTCCTGATCAGTTCCAGGTGCATGATTCAAACGTAAACGCAATCAGTCCCGAGCGCACGTTCTGGGAAAAGGCCACAATCCTGCATCGTGAGTACTATCGAGTTGAAGTCGGGAAGCCAGTTTCCGAGCGGATATTCCGCCACTATCATGATGTTGTGGTCATATCAAAACACAAGCGAGGCGTTTCAGCTCTGAAGGATCTCGCTTTGCTCGAGCAAGTGGTGGCTCACAAGCAACACTTTTTCCGCGAAGCCGCTGCACATTACGAACTCGCAAGAAAGGGGACTCTCCGCCTTGCGCCCAGCCGGCAACTTCAGGACGCTCTCCGCAGAGATTACGAGAAAATGCGAGAGATGTATTTTGGAGAGGAGCCCGACTTCGACGCAGTGATGAATGAAATCCGAGAACTTGAGGAAGCATTTAACAAGCGACAATAGCCCACAGTTATGCACCGTATCGCATTAACCGACGACTTTTCCCTTTGACTCGTCAGCACGACCTCATGTGGCGCCATTTGGCTGGTAAGTCGGCTAACCCGAGATGTAACCTTCACGCTCCCAAATGGGGTTCAAGGAAACAGCTCCTCCGTTGTCGCCGAGGGTTTAGGAACCGCTCTCGGTCTTACCGACCATTTGGCTGTCTCACTCGTGGGGGAAGCAGGGCGCCCCGCGCCGATCGTTCACGTTGGAAATATCGAAGGTCAAAAATAAACCATAACCTTGCCAACCGGCAAAGTTATGGTTTAACTCACAGCTACGTCCGGTGGCGCCAGGAGTTCTCCCTTTCATGTCGTGCACCCGGCCCCCGGAAATCCGTCTTCGAAAGCCGAGACTCGGCTCGCCGGTCCACTCGGCTCCGGAAGAGCGGCATGAAAATCACTCTGCGATCTTAGTCAAGACCATGGAAGCATCTGTTTTGCTGGGTTCCGGTTGGGCTCGCACCACCTTGAGCGCGGCTTGCCACTCCGAACGAGTGAAATAAATGACGGCGAGCATGGCCACCCCATACACCAGGGTGGCCATAAACAAACCCATGAGATTGATAGGACCCTTCGGCCCTTGAGAAGTGAACCTCCAGAATTCGTAAATCCCCACCAAGCCCAAGGCTGCGGCCACGTACAAGGCGTAGAGCTTGAAATGCATCAGCACCCCCCACAAGGACCCTTCAAACTGCCGAACCATTAGAACGCTCGCCACCCCACAGCCACCGGCGATACTCAGCGCCATCCCCACCAAGCCCCAACCCAAAAGAACGGTCAGGCTATACATGGTGACCATGGTCACGAGACTAGCGATTTCGTAGAGAATGAGCCGGCGTTCCTGATTCTTCGACAAGTAATATGTCCGCAGGAGCGTCATGGGTCCGCGCGTGATGGCCATCAACGGCATGAGGATGTACAAGCCCATGCCCATTTGATACCGCGTCAGATAAAAACGAAGGGCCAAGGCTGTGCAGGGTACCGACAAGCCTACGGTCGCCACCAGCGCCAGGCTATACAGAGACAAGATACTCGAAACAACCGTCTTCGCTTCATCGTTCCTTCCCGCCCCGGTCAGACTCAGGATCCGAGGTTGGGCTGCTTCGAACAAGACTCTAAGAATTTCGGACAAGTTAGCCAGAGCCCCGCCCAGCAGGTAAAGGCCGTATTGTTCAACGGAAAAAAAACGCAACAGGAAGAATTGATCTACGGTGATCAACATGAGCTCGATCGCGGCGAGGGAGAGCAGAAGGAGTCCCTCTCGAACCATTGCCACCATCGGACGAAAGGCGTAACTCAGCGCAGGGAAACCCGCTTTTTTCACGTAATAGAGGGAAACCGTGATCTCGGAAAGGACCATTGCCGAGATCATCCCGATCGGGCCCCACAGGGCAACACATAAGATGGAGAACCCTGCTGTGGTCGCTTCCGACAGCATCCCACCGGTTTGAGAACTACGAAATTCTTCCCGCGTGTTCAGTACGACAGTCAAAAGGTATCTGCAACGCTGAGCCACCACTAGCAAGGCGACAAGTCTGAGTCCGTGTCGATAGAAATCCGCCTTCGGACCACTCACCCAAAAGGAACCAACAAACACTCCCAACGCCACCAGCAGCGCCGTTCCCAGCGTCCATCCTGCCCCCAAACTGACGTGTCGCCAGAAGCGTTCTTCGCCCTCACTGGCGCGATAGAAAGGGAGTCGCTTGGCCAGTTGATCGAGGACTCCCAGGTCGGTGTAGCGAAGGTAGCCCAAGGGCAGCAGGAGACTCATCGCCAGACCGTATTGAAGGGGAGGAAGAAGCTTGGGCAGGACCGCGCCTCTTATGAATCGCACGGCGTAGGATGTGCCTAAGGCGGTGGCAAACCAGCGCATCCCCCAAGCAAGACTACGCCTGTGCAGTGGGGCAGAAACACCGGCCTCAGCTTGCTCGTTCGACAAGTTAGACCTTCGCGGGCAGCATGTCGCCCTCTTTCTTCAACGCTCGGGGAATCAGAATTTGCGGAGCTCGGCTGTCTCCAATGGTGAAACTGCCCGCCACCTGGGTGTCGTGCAGGCGAAGGCTATCTTTGAGCCTTCGCACCAAAACGCGAACCGCGCGCACCTTCTCTCCTTCGATCCACCCATACGACTGCATCGGCTGGAAAAGTCACCTGGATGACGGCGTCTGAAGGTGGTCACTTGGGCCGGGAGGCGAATGGTGGCCTGAACTCTCTAGTCTGCCAACCTTGCCAACGATTGTTCGTCGTCAGCCACGATGGGAGGCGTTTGACCAAGCCGAACCTTCAAGCCGCACATTTTAACATGCTTACTTGAGATGTGCTCTCGCGTCAGCCCGCAACACGTAAGTTGCATTTCAGCCCGCGGCGCCTGCCCGTAGTCCGCAGAACGGCCACTGAACGGCCGGAGCGCGCAGCAAGAATGGCGTCGCGCCGCGAACCGGCGGAATTATTCGCGCCTGTTTGAGGCGAGAACCCACCACGGTTTTCCAGCCCGGTTCTATCCGTCCCGCGCCGCAAATACGCCGGCGTGCCGTTGAGGGATTCTTGGATTCCCCATCCAAGAACAGCAGCCAGGCCAAATCTTCATTTCCCACTCGTGTAGATTCGCTCTCTCGGGCGACGCACCAGCATCGGCATCGCCCGCCCCGAGGCGGGAGAAGTTCGCCTTGGAGTTTATATTGTATATATGACTGATATAGTAATCTATAAATACCGACGCTCTCCCGATGCCAGAAATGAAACTTGTGAAACTTTTGAAACTTTTGAAACTCTTCTTCATAGGTATTTGAAAATAGGCCGCTTATCGTTTGCTCCGTTTTGCAGAAAATTGCATTTCTGGGTTTTTTTGTCCCTTTTTGCCCCATTGATTCCATTTTTGGGAGGGCGAGTTTTTGAAGTCAAAGAATTTCACCGCCGGCATAGGACTCATGTTCCGGCCATCCGTATTTCCCGATCAACGGAACAAACTGGCAAGGATCCAAGACTCGTGTCACATACTCGTCCCCATGCCGGAAGACCAAGGTAAGCTCTTGGTGCATCCGCGTGCCCACGGGAATAATCAGCCTGCCGCCGTCGGCGAGTTGGTCGAGCAATGGCTGAGGGATCTTGGGCGGTGACGCGGCAGTCACCACGATGACTTGATACGGCGCCATCGCCGCGTGGCCTTCAGTGCCGTCACCGCAGACCAACTCCACCGAATAGCCCAGGCCCGCGAGTCGCAAGCGAGTGGCTTCGACAAGATGAGGATTGCGCTCGATGGCGTAAACCTTTGCCCCGAGGTGAGCCAGAATCACGGCCTGGTACCCGCTGCCGGCGCCCACTTCTAACGCCTTGTCGCCCGGTTGAACGCGCACCGCGTCTGTCATCGCGGCCACGATGTACGGCTGCGAGATCGTCTCGGTTACGCCGATGGGCAGCGGCCGGTCATCGTAAGCTTGGCTTGCCAAAGCGGGCGCCACGAATTCGTGACGCGGCACACGATACATCGCGTCGAGGACTCGCGGGTCGTGTATACCGCGCCTCCGGAGTTGGTTTTCCACCATGGCGCGGCGCTCGGATTCGAAGGCAATCGCTTCGCTCATCTTCCCGCATCATCGCTCGCGAAATGCCGGGTGTCCAGCGAGTATAATGGAATTGGGCCATTGATCCATTGAATCATTGATTCATTGCAGGTTGCCCTCATCAGAGAGCTGGTGCACGCGCCTTTGAATGACGCAATGATTCAATGAAACCATGAAGCAATTCATGACGAACGACGACAAGTATTCACGTCAGATTCTCTTCGCCCCACTAGGTCTGGAAGGCCAGCAGAAGCTTCGTGCCGGCAAGGCCGTGATCGTTGGTTGCGGAGCACTGGGGACGGCGCAAGCGAGCGCCTTGGTTCGCGCCGGCATTGGGCGCTTGCGAATCGTGGACCGCGACTTCGTTGAGGAGAGCAATCTTCAGCGGCAGATTCTGTTTGACGAAGCCGACGCGCGCGACAATCTGCCCAAGGCCATCGCCGCCCAACGAAAGCTGAACGCCATCAATTCCGAGGTGGAAGTCGAGCCGGTGATCGCGGACGTCGACAGCCGCAACATCGAAGACATGGTCCGCGGCTTCCAGGTGATCCTCGACGGAACCGATAACTTTGAGGCGCGCTACCTGCTGAACGATGCGGCTCTGAAGCTGGGAATTCCCTGGATTTATGGCGCGGCGGTCGCCAGCGACGCGGCGACACTGACCATCGTTCCCGGTCGCACGCCGTGCCTGGCTTGCATTTTTCCAGCGCCGCCTCAAGGCATTCATGATACTTGCGAGACAGTGGGCGTTATTGCTCCCGCGGTGGCATGGGCAGCGGCGATCCAGGTGACAGAGGCCATTAAAATCCTCATTGGACGCGAGAATGACCTTCACGGCTCGCTGCTTTCGTACGACATCTGGGAAAACCGATTTCAGAACGTGAAGCCAAGGATCGATCCGGAATGCCAGGCCTGCGGCCGCAGAGATTTTGTTCACCTCGCGGGCCGGACCTCCACCTCCACTACACTCTGCGGGCTTGACGCAGTTCAAATTCGGCAGCCGGACCCGCGCGGCCTGGACTTGGCAGCTCTCAAAACGCGCCTGGAGAAATTCGGCGAAGTCCGCTCCAACCCATTCTTGCTGAAATGCGCGCTCGATCCCTACGAACTCACCGTCTTCCCCGACGGCCGCGCCATCATTCGCGGCACTCAGGACCCGGCCGTGGCACGCAGCATCTACGCCAAATATGTCGGAACATGATTGAATTATGAATTCTGAATTATGAATGATGAACGACTGCGGCTGCCGCTTCCGTGATTTGGCGCTTCTTCATAATTCATCATTCATAATTCATCATTTCGCGGGTGTCCGCTTTCGGGAAGCCGAGTGCCACAATCGAACATTGTGGAAAGCGCGGGAACCTCGGCTATACGATACATCTACCCCAATTTCCAATCACTTGCAGTCGGGATGGTCATGGCAACCTGCTTGCGTGCGGTGATGTTGAAGCTGCAAGCGAGTTTGGCGGGGACTAAATCATTTGGTGATCGGGCGATTGAAGGAATTGGGTGATTGAGTGATTTGGAGATTGTGCGATTGTCGGAATCACCCAATCGCCCGATCACCCAATCCCTCAATACTCAACTGGCGGTGATTCGATGTCAACGATAATCCAAGACCTCCACTACGGAATCCGAATGCTCGCGAAGTCGCCGGGTTTTACGGCGGTGGCGGTTTTGACATTGGCGCTGGGCATCGGCGCGAATAGCGCCATTTTCAGCGTGGTGAACGGAGTTCTACTTCAGCCGCTCCCTTACAAGGATCCCGGCCACCTGGTGGCTGTGGGCGAGAGCACCCCGCAATTCGACATGATGTCGTTTTCCTATCCCAATCTGGTTGATTTCCGCGAGCAGAGCCGCTCTTTCGAAGGCTTGGCGGCATTCAACTGGCAGGACTGCAACCTGACCGGAGTGGGCGAGCCCGAGCATTTGAGTGGGAAGCGCGTCTCCGCAAATTTCTACTCCGTCTTTGGAATTCCGCCTGTCTTGGGCCGGAACTTCGACCCGAAAGAGGACCATGTCGGCGCGAGCCCGGTAGTGATGATCAGCGGAGGGCTCTGGAAGCGGCGGTTCGGCTCGAATCCGGATGTGATTGGCAAGTCGATCACCTTGAACGGCAAGGGCTACACGATTGTGGGAGTCGTGCCGGCATCGTTTCAATACCGCGGCAGAGCCGATGTGTATACGCTGCTGGGTCAGTGGGACGACGTGATGTCGCGATTGCGCGAAGTGCATCCAGGCATCCAAGCCATCGCCCGCCTGAAGCCCGGTGTGACGGTAGCGCAGGCGCAATCGGAAATGAGTTCCATCGCGGCGCGCCTTGCCCAGGCCTATCCCAAATCCAACGCCAACCACGGCGCCACGGTGCGACCCCTGGCGCAGGAAATGGTCGGCGATGTCAAGCCGGCGCTTCTGGTTTTGCTCGGGGCCGTCGGCTTTGTGCTTTTGATTGCGTGCGCCAACGTCGCCAACTTGCTTCTGGCGCGCGCCACCACGCGCCAGCGCGAAATGGCTATCCGCGCCGCCATCGGCGCCAGCCGGGCGCGGATGGTCCGGCAGCTTCTCACGGAGAGTGTCTTGCTCGCCGCCGGGGGAGGCGCGCTTGGTTTGTTGGTGGCCGAGTACGGGACGCAGGCGGTGCTGGCGGCCGTGCCTGGCGGCCTCCCGCGCATGGAGAACATCAGTGTGGATGGTTGGGTGCTGGCGTTCACTCTGATCGTTTCGCTCGCCACCGGGGTCGTCTTTGGATTGGCGCCTGCATTTCAGATTTCCAGGATTGACCTGCACGCCACGCTGAAAGAAGGCGGCCGCGGCGCGATCAGCGGACATCATCGACTTCGGAGCGCGCTCGTGGTTTTAGAGACCGCCGCCTCGCTGGTGTTGCTGGTGGGCGCCGGACTAATGCTCCGGACAATGTGGAGGCTGAGCACAGTCGATCCCGGATTCGATCCGAGCAACGTCCTGACGTTCACCCTCGGTCTCTCGCCGGAGAATAGCTCCTCACCCGACTACATCCGCCTCGCCTACAAAAAACTGACAGACGCAATCACGAGGTTGCCTGGCTCACAAGCCGCTGCGGTGGGAACGAACATCCCCTTGATGGGCGATGACAGTGAGATTCCGTTGTGGGTCAGCGGCCGGCCGCGCCCAACCACGCAGAGCGACATGATCTGGGCACAGACGTATATGACCAGCCCTGGTTACTTGAAGACAATGGGCATTCCCTTGTTGAAGGGCCGCTACTTCACTGACGAGGACACCAAAGACTCGCAGGGCGTGGTGGTGATCGATGATGTGATGGCTCAGGGTCTCTTCCCGGGGGAAGACCCGATCGGAAAAAGCGTCGGCATTGCGGACACATCGGGAGAGATGGGACAAGGTCTTAATAAGCCTCTCGAGATTGTGGGCGTCGTGGGACACGTGAAACACTGGGGCTTGGACAGCGACGACTCAGCCAAGATCCGCTACGAGTTCTATATGCCGTACGTTCAGATTCCCGATCAATTCATGGCCGGTTTGTCGCAAGGGATGATCGTTCTTGTGCGGACGACGGTTGACCCGCTCAGCATGGTCACCGCCGTCAAGCAGCGAGTTGCCGAAGCAGGTGGCGGCGATCAGCCCGTTTACGGTTTTCAGACGATGGAGCGAGTCGTTTCCGAGTCCTTCGCTGACCGCCGCTTCGCCATGCTGCTTTTGGGCGCTTTCGCCGGGCTCGCTTTGCTGCTGGCCTCGGTTGGAATCTACGGCGTCATCTCCTACACCGCCAGCCAGCGCACGCATGAGATCGGCCTCCGCATGGCGCTTGGGGCCGGGCGAAGTCATGTGCTGAAGCTGGTTGTCGGTCAAGGTGTGACGCTGATTCTGTCCGGTATCGCGGTGGGACTGGTCGCCGCCTTCGGGTTGACGCGCCTGATGGCCAGCATGCTTTTCGGCGTGCGGCCCACGGACCTCCTCACCTTTGCCGGAGTGTCCGTGCTGCTGGGGAGCGTCGCGATGGCGGCGAGTTACATTCCCGCCCGCCGGGCGACCAAGGTGGACCCGATGGTGGCGCTGCGATACGAGTGAAGCCATTGAGTAATTGGGCGATCGGAAGATTGAGTAACTTAAGGAAATCCTCGATCTTCAATCACGCAATCCAACATCGGCGGAACTCCGTCTGGGAAATAACGTAAGGTGATGTATGGGAACAATAATCCAGGACTTGAAATACGGCTTGCGGATGCTCGCCAAGAGCCCGGGCTTCACGGCGATTGCCGTCATCGCGCTGGCGCTAGGCATCGGCGCCAATACCGTCATGTTCAGCAGTATCAATGCGATGCTGCTGCGTCCATTTGCGTTCCAAGACCTTGACCGGGCGGTGGACGTTTGGGAGACGGTGCCGAAGCAGAACCGGCAGCACATGCCGGTCGCTCCGGCCAACTTCCGCGACTGGCAGGAACAGGCGAAGGGGATCGAGCGGCTTGCCGCGATCCGGGGCTGGAACGTCAATCTCACTGGCAAGGACATGGCGGAGCGCCTCGAGTGCTTCCAGGTCACTGCCAACTTCTTTCCTTTGCTGGGAATTCCTGCGCAATTGGGCCGCGCCATTGGTGCTGATAATTTCGGGGCAGGGCGCAACGCCGTCGTCGTCCTCAGCCATGGTTTCTGGCAGCGGCACTTGGGCGCTGACCCGGCGATTGTGGGCGAAAGCGTGCTGCTGAGTGGCCAGAAGTTCACGGTAATTGGCATCATGCCGTCGGACTTCGACTTTCCCGTCGGCGCCGAGGCTTGGGTGCCACTCGATTTCACGGTCCAAGAGGCGTCTGACCGCGCGAATAACTCCCTCCAGGTATTTGGCCGCCTTAAGGCAGGAGTCTCCATTGCGAAAGCACAGGACGATCTTGAAGCCATCGCCGCCCGCCTTAGCCGCGAGTACCCTCAGACCAACGCCGGTCACGGGGTGAGCGTGATAGGCTTGGTGGATGACTTCACGTACGGCTCCAGACAGTTTGTTGGGGTGCTAATGGGCGGAGCCGGGTTTGTGCTCCTGCTTGCCTGTGCCAACGTGGCCAACCTGCTCCTGGCGCGCGTCACTGGGCGCCAGAAAGAGATCGCCGTGCGCCTCGCACTCGGCGCCAGCCGCTGGCAGATTGCGCGGCAACTGATGGTCGAGAGCACACTGGTCTCCGTGTTGGGGGGCTTGGCGGGGTTGTTGCTCGCCGCCTGGCATCTCGACCTCAGCCAGAACACTCTTCCGCCTTTCATTGTCCAACACGTCCCCGGCCTGAAACACTTGCAGGCGGATTGGCGAGTGCTCGTGTTCACGATCGTGGTCGCTGTTCTCGCGGGGATTGTGGTCGCAGTCGCGCCTGCCTTGCACGTTTCGCGGCCTGACCTGAATGAGGTCCTCAAGGAAGGTGCCCGTGGCGGAAGCGCTAGCCGGCACCGCCTCCGTTCCCTGCTGGTCGTCACCGAGATCGCCCTGGCTCTGGTTTTGCTGGTTTCGGCCGGGTTGATGGTCAGGGGCTTTCGCAACATGGCGAATGAGGAGCTGGGATTCGACCGCAGCCGCGTCCTCACCTTCCGCATCTCCCTGGCCGAGTCGAAATACACCAACGCGGAGCGCATCAGAGGATTCTACGAGCAGTTGATCCAGAAGCTTCAGTCGCTCCCGTCCGTGGAGTCGGCTGCGGCGGTCACCGCCGTGCCGGGAGGCTGGTGGGGCTGGAACTCGACTCCGTACAGCGCCGAGGGACAGCCGCCTGCGGCGCCTGGGGAAATTCCATCAACAGGCGCGCAGTCCGTCACGCCCGACTTCTTCCGCGCCCTGCGCGTGCCCTTGCTCAAGGGGCGCTTCATTTCCCCGCAGGACGGCGCTGAGGCGCCGCTGGTGGTCGACATCAGCGAAGGTTTGGCCCGTCAGATCTGGCCCCACGAGGACGCGGTGGGCAAACGCCTCCGGTTTGGCCGGCCGGAGAATAGTGCGCCGTGGCGCACAGTTGTGGGTGTGGTGGGAGGCGTCCGACCCACGCCGTGGGAGAAGCAGGCAGACCTGACCGCGTACTTCCCGCTCGCCCAGGCGCCGCAAGCCTCCACCGGACTGGTGGTGCGCACAGCGGGCGATCCTCTCGCGCTGGCGGGGGCGGTGCGCTCCCAGGTGCTGAGTGTCGACGCTGAGCAGCCTCCCTACGACCTGCGCTCGCTCGAACAGCTCATCTCCGACGACCTCAGCGGCGTGGAGTATTCGGCGCGCACCATGATGGGCTTTGGCGTTCTTGCCTTGGTCCTGGCTGCTGCTGGAATCTTTGCCGTCATGGCGTATTCCGTCTTGGAGCGTACGCACGAAATCGGTGTGCGCATGGCGCTCGGTGCGCGGCGGGCTGACGTGGTCAGGTTGGTCCTAGGCAATGCCGCCCGACTGTCCGGCGTTGGACTGGGCATCGGCGTCGCAGGCGCGCTGGCTATGACCCGCCTCCTCACCAGCTTGCTCTTCGGCGTTGTGCGCATGGACCTGGTCAGCATTGCCGGGCTTACGGCACTGCTGGCCGGCGTGGCGACGCTCGCGGCCTACGTCCCGGCACGACGCGCGGCCACCGTGGATCCGCTGGTGGCACTGCGCCACGAATAAGTCGGGTTTCGGGATTTGGGATTCGGGTTTCGCGGAGCAAATACACCAGGAGTTTTTGCCAACCCCGAAACCCGAACCCCGAATCCCTGCGACAAAAGAGTTGGATCGCGATGGCAACGATAATCCAGGACCTTCGTTACGGCCTTCGAATGCTCGTGAGAAGTCCGGGCTTTACCGCTGTGGCGGTGCTCACGCTCGCGCTCGGCATCGGGGCGAACACGGCGATTTTCACTCTTATTGACGCCGTGATGTTGCGCGCGCTGCCGGTGCGCAATCAGTCCCAGCTGGTGGTGATGCGCTGGACAGCGCACAAAAGGCCGCAGGCCCCGGGCGGCATGGGAACCAGTTCCTACGGCGACTGCGCGGATAATTACGCCAGTAAAGACCCGTCCGCTTGCTCGCTTCCGTATCCCTTCTTTGAGCTGATTCGATCCGACAAGGGCGCGTTCTCCTCCCCCGCGGCGTTTGCAGGCCCGGCGGACCTGGTGATGAGCGGCAACGGCCAAGCGCGCATGGCGAGCGGCGAGATGGTCTCCGGTGATTATTTCTCGACGCTGGGCCTAAATGCCGTGGTCGGCCGCACGCTCGGCCCTGATGACGACACCCTTTCCGCCGCGCCGGCTGCCGTTCTGAGCTACGCGTTTTGGCAAAGCGCCTTCGGCGGCGAGCGATCGGCCCTCGGCCGCACCATCTCTTTGAATGCTGTGCCGTTCACGATTGTGGGGGTAACGGAGCCCGGTTTCACAAGCCTGACACCCGGAAAGAAGCAAGATTTGTTTCTTTCCCTTTCGATGTTTCCGCGCCTGAATGTCTCCTGGGGAACCCGCGATATGCGAACCATCAACAACTGGTGGCTGGTGATTGTGGCGCGACTCAGGCCAGGCGTTTCCCTCGGGCAGGCGCAAGCGGCCGCCAGCCTGGTTTTCCGCAACGAAATCTTGCACGGCGAAAAGCCACTCTCCAAGGCGGCAGACGACCCGAGGATCGTCCTCATGCCCGCGCAATCGGGGCTGAGCGGCGAGCGAGGCTTCTTTTCAAAACCGCTCTACGTTCTGATGTCCGCTGTCAGCCTGGTTCTTTTGATTGCATGCGCGAACGTCGCCGGCCTGCTGCTCTCTCGCGCGGCGGCGCGACAGAAAGAGATGGCGGTTCGTCTGGCTTTAGGAGCTGGGCGCGCCAGGATCGTGCGGCAATTGCTCACCGAAAGCGTGGCGCTCTCCCTCTTCGGAGGCGCGCTCGGTGTGGTCCTGGCATTTTGGGGCGTCGACGCCATGACCGCGCTTCTTTCCCGCAACCCGGAGGACCCATTTCCCTTCACGGTAGCGCCGGATTGGCGCATTCTCGCCTTTACCATTTCGATTTCGCTGCTTACTGGGATCCTGTTCGGCCTCGCGCCGGCCTTGCGCAGCACACGAATGGATCTGTCGCCGGCGCTCAAGGAAAACGCTTCCACGCTTCCGGGCGCCGATGCGCGTCCGGGCCGCTGGTTCCATCTCGGCAAGGCGCTGGTGGTGGTTCAAGTCGCGCTGTCGATGATCGTGCTGGTGGGCGCGGGCTTGTTGGTGCGGACGCTGGAAAATCTTCGCAGCATCAATCCTGGATTCGATACACGTAACTTGCTGCTGTTCGGCATCGATCCCACGCTGGCGAAATATGACGATTCCAAAATCCGAAACCTTTACCGCAATCTGCAGGAACGTCTGGCCGCGCTGCCCAGCGTGACATCCGTGAGCTATTCCTCAGATGCGTTATTGAGCGGCAGTCTGTGGACCAGCGATCTTCATGTGGAAGGCCAGGCGGAGAAAACGACCGAAGAAGTTGACATGCTCGCCACAGGGCCGGATTTTCTCAAGACCCTGCGCATTCCCCTGGTCGGAGGCCGCACGTTCACATCCGCCGATTTCCAGCAGGCCGCCGAAGCCGCAGCCGTGGACAAAGCCAACCAGGAAGAATCGAAATCGCAATCGCCCGAAATGAAGGCGGAAACGCCCGGCGCGGCCCCACCGCCAATTCCCGTACTCGTGAATCAGACATTTGTGAGCGAGCATTTGCATAACCAGAATCCGCTCGGCAAGAGACTGACTCAAGGAGACAGCTCAGGATCGAGCGGCGAGGCCGCAACTGAGAAGCCGAAAATCACCAAGAGTTGGGAAATTATCGGAGTGATGGGGGACACGAAATACAGCACCTTGCGCCGCGAGGTTCACCCCACCGTCTACGTTCCGGAAACGGGCGGCGGCGCCCATTTTGAACTGCGCACTGCCTCGAATCCCGCCGCGCTCGTTCCGGCCGTTCGCAAGGCCGTGAACGGGACGGACAGCAATCTTCCAATTTTCGACGTTCGCACTCAGGCCCAGCACATCGACGAATTGCTGACCCAAGAGCGGGTGATTTCGCGCCTCGCCACCTTTTTCGCTTTGCTGGCGCTCGTGCTCGCCTGCATCGGACTTTACGGCTTGCTTTCCTACGAGGTTGCTCGCCGGACGCGCGAGATTGGCATCCGCATGGCGCTTGGCGCGGGACGGCGCGACGTCTTGCGCCGGGTTGGGGGGCAGGGAATCAAAGTGACCGCGATCGGACTTGCCGCGGGCATTGCCGGTGGCCTCGTCGTGACTCGCTTGCTGTCCAGCCTGCTCTATGGCGTGAAGCCGGCCGACCCGACAACGCTCATCCTGGTCTCTCTCGTGCTGGCCGCATGTGCCTTGCTCGCTTGTTACATCCCGGCACGACGGGCGACCAAGGTGGACCCGATGGTGGCGCTGAGATACGAGTGAATTATGAATTCTAAATTATGAATGATGAATGAAGAAGCCTACCTCGCCTTCTGAGTTTGTCTTAATCTATAATTCGACATCTATAATTCATGATCTCCTGGAGCCACGATATGCTTGTCCGCTCGATCCCTTTATCTTTTGCGATCGCCTTGACCTTCGTTCTCGGGACTCGCGCCCAAGAGAAGAGCCCCGCCTCTCTTCAGGCTGCGCTGCACACAAACCTCGAGGGCGACATCAACCGAATCGCTGACCACCTGCACGGCGTGATGGGCTTTGCCGTCAAAGACCTGACGAGCGGCGAATCGTTTTATCGAAATGCTGACCTCGTTTTCCCGACCGCCAGCTCCATCAAGCTGACGGTGCTCCTGGAGTTGGAGCGGCAAGACCAGGAGGGGAAACTCTCGTTGAACGAGAAGCACACCGTCCGGCACAGCGAGCTTCCGCCCGGCGACACCGATCCCATCTTGCACATGCTGGGCGACGGCACGGCGACCATGACGCTTCGCGACGTCGCAACCTTTATGGTGGTGTTAAGCGACAACGGCGCCACGAATATCCTGATCGATCGCGCCGGAATGGAGAATGTCAACGCCGGCAGCGTGCGCCTGGGGCTGACCAAAACACACCTTCGTCGCAAAATGATCGATATCGATGCGGCGCGGCAGGGCAGGGAAAACGTGTCCACGCCGCGCGAGCTTGCGACGCTGCTCGAAAAAGTTCACAGCGGAAGCGTGCTCGACGCCGCGCATACCAAGGACTATTTCGACCTCACCGGCCTGCCCAAGGACAGCCTGTTTAACAAGGCGCTGCCCGCCACCGTTCGCATCGAGGACAAACCCGGTGCGCTCGACGCGGTCCGCTGCGACGCGGGCATCATCGAAATCCCTGGCCACCCATTTCTGATGAGCGTGATGACCACCTACCTCGAAAACAACGACGACGGCGAGCGCGCGGTGAAGGAAGTTGCTCGGTTGGTCTACGATTATTTTGACCGGCTGAGCCGCTCCGGCTCTTACGGCCGGATGATTTCCGAGAAGTAGCCTTTCAGCCATCTCGAACCTGAGAATATCGAGGAAAACGCCTGGCCTTCCCTCCCTCATTTGACGGTAGCAAAAAGTCCGCAAAAGTTGAGATGCGGGCTAACTTTTTTGCCTTGGCATAGTCTAACTATGCCAGAAGGAGGAGATCAGTGCACCAAGACGAGATTCCCCCGGGAACACTTTATTTGCTGATCTTGAAAACCCTGGCGCGCGGTGGCGAAATGCACGGTTACGAGGTCGCGCGCTTTATCCAGCAGATATCGGAGGATGTTTTGCAGGTTGAGGAAGGCTCACTTTACCCGGCGTTGCAGCGCATGTTGATCAAGGGCTGGGTGACGGCGAAGTGGGGCACAACAGCCGATAACCGCCGCGCCCGTTACTACCGGCTCAGCCCGCTGGGACGAAAGCAGTTGCAGGTCGAAGTGTCGCAATTCGAGCGCGTGGTCGCGGCCATCGCGCGCGTGATCGAAATGGCGTGAAGTATTGAGCGATTGGGTGATTGAGTGATCGGGCGATTCACTGATTGGCAAACGAAACTCGAAACTCGGAAGGGAAACACTGAGTCTTGGGATTCAAGTTTCGAGTTTCTGACTGATTTTCAATCACGCAATCGCCAAATCACTCAATCACTCAATTCTTATGGAATGGCTGAACCAATTCGGACGACGGGTCTTGATGCTCGTGCGCCGGAAGCGATTCGATGCTGACCTGGAAGAAGAATTGCGTCTGCATCTTGAGATGCGCGAGCGCGAACAGATGGAAAAGGGAGTCCCGCCCGAGGAAGCTCATTACGTCGCGCGGCGGCAATTCGGGAACGCAACGCTCCTTAAGGAGGTCAGTCGCGAAATGTGGGGATGGAATTCTCTGGAAAACTTGATTCAAGACGTTCGCTACAGCGTGCGGATGCTGGCCAAGAATCCCGGTTTCACGACGGTCGCGGTTCTCACCTTGGCGCTCGGTATCGGCGCCAACATCGCAGTATTCAGCGTGGTGAACACGATTCTGCTGCGGCCGCTGCCATTTCAAGATCCACAGCAGCTCACTTGGCTGGCCACAAATGAAGGAAAGGGCGGGCTCTCCGAACAGACTTACACTGTGGCGGCTTATGAGGAATTCCAGCGTCACAACGCGTCGTTTCAGGATGTCACCAGCTACCAGACCTTTTTCAACTCCATTCAGTACAAGCTCACGGGAAGGGGCGATCCAAGGCAACTCGTTGCCATCGAGGTGGCCGGGAACTTTTTCCAAACGCTGGGCATTCAGCCTGCTCTCGGGCGGCTCTTTTCGCCGGAAGAGTGTCAGAAAGGTGGAAGACCCGCGGCGCTGTTGAGTCACGCGTTTTGGAGACGCCAGTTTGCCTCCGACCCAGCGATCGTCGGGCAGGCAATCACGGTCAACGAAGAGTCGGTAACGATCGTCGGCGTTCTCCCGGCCCGTTTCGATTTCGGTTCTGTCTTCTCGCCGGGAATGAATGTGGACATCTATGTCCCGGCAATAATGGATTTCTGGCGGACCGGGGGGAATACTCTTGCGCTGGTCGGCCGCCTCAAGCCCGGAGTATCGTTGGCCCAGGCGCAAGCAGAAGCCAACGTCCTCTTTCCACAGCTCAAAGCCGCACACCCGGATTGGTATGAGGATTACAAGTCGACCCTTACCGGGTTGAAGGACCATGTCAGCGGCAGACTGCGCCGTTCGCTGATTGTGCTTTGGCTCGCAGTGGGTCTCATTCTGCTGATCGTTTGCGTCAATTTGTCGAATCTCTTGCTCGCTCGTGCAGCGACGCGAAGCAAGGAATTCGCCATGCGCAGCGCTCTGGGAGCGGGTCGGGCGCGGCTGATTCGCCAACTCCTGACCGAGAGCCTGGTGCTGTCAGCCGGCGGCGCCGCGCTCGGCCTGATCTTCGCCTTTGCCATCACCCGGTACCTGGCGCATCAAGGATCGATGGCGCTCCCGTTGCTCAGCAGCGTGAGAGTGGACGGCGCCGCTCTCACCTGGACGCTGCTAATCGCCGTCGCCGCCGCCGTTCTCTTCGGCCTTGCCCCCGGATTCAGAGTATCCGCCGGCAATCTGCAGGAAGCCCTCAAAGACACCGGCCCCGGCATGAGCCAGGGCAGAAAGCACGAGCGCTTGCGCGCCGCGCTGGTGATCTCAGAAGTTGCATTGGCCTGTGTGCTGCTAATCGGCGCCGGTTTGCTCCTGCGGAGCTTTCTCCGCGTGCTGGATGTGGACTTGGGATTTCAGCCCAGCCACGCCGCCGCGATCAAGGTGGACTACGACGATGGAGGGAGTCCGGCGCGGCGTGGCGCGATCCTGCAGGAGATGCTGCGGCGCGTAAGCGTGATCCCGGGCATTGAGTCTGCCGGCATCGCCGACATGCTTCCGCTGGACCGCAACCGGAGTTGGGGATTCATCGCAAAGGGAAGCGTTTATGACAAGAAGAAGCGTCACGGCGCTTTCGTCTATGTCGTGACGCCCGGCTATCTCGGCACCATGGGCATGCGCTTGCTGGAGGGCCGTGACTTCAACTGGCACGATCAACCCACCAGCGAGCCCGTCATCATCATCAATCAGGCCGCGGCGCGGCAAGAGTGGCCTGACCAGGATCCGATAGGGCGATTCGCTTATGGAATCGGTCGTGGCGAGACCAGGGTAGTGGGCCTGATTTCAGACGTTTGCGAGAGCAGCTTGGAAGATGAATCCAGCCCACAGGTCTACATCCCCATGACTCAGGCCGGGCCGGAAGGCGCGGAACTGGTGGTGCGTACCAAGCTGCCGCCCGATGTGCTGGCTTCAAGCGTGATGCGAACGCTGCACTCGCTCAATCCGGGGCAGCCCGCCAACGAATTCCGCACGATCCAGCAGATTGTGGATCATGCCGTTTCGCCGCGCCGCTTCTTTGTGTCGCTGGTAACCTGCTTCGCGGTGCTGGGCCTCCTCCTGGCCTCGCTGGGGATTTACGGCGTCATCTCCTGTTCGGTCGCGCAGCGGACGCAGGAGATCGGTATCCGCATGGCTCTGGGCGCCACGGCGCAGCAAGTGCAGTTCGGGGTAATCGCGAAAACGCTGAGGCTGGCCCTCATTGGAGTTGGACTAGGAACTGTCGGATCCCTCGCGGCCGCAAAGTGGATCGCGTCGCTCCTCTTCGGAACCACACCAACTGATCCGGCGACTTTCACGGGAATCATTCTGCTGATGAGTGCCGTCGCCTTTGCGGCCGGGTACATCCCAGCGCGCCGAGCGACGAAGGTTGATCCCATGGTGGCGCTGCGGTACGAATGAAACTATTGAGCGATTGAGTGATTGCGTGATTGAGCGAATGAGAAGAAGCAAAACCGAAAACTCGAACATTGATAACCGTGAGGTTGTCAGTTTCTAATTTCGAGTTTCGTGTTTCAGCTGTTTCTTCAATCACACAATCGCCAAATCGCTCAATCACACAATTCTTATGGAATGGCTGAACCAACTCGGACGACGCGTTCTGATGTTGTTGCGGCGCAATCAATTCGACCGCGACCTGGATGAAGAGATGCGCCTGCATCTGGAGCTTAGGGAGAAAGAGCAGAGGGAGGCGGGACTGCAACCCGAAGAAGCTCACTATGCCGCGCGGCGGCAATTCGGGAATGCAACGCTACTGAAGGAGGTGAGTCGCGAGATGTGGGGATGGAATTCACTTGAGCAACTGATTCAAGACCTGCGGTACGGCGCGCGACAGCTTAGGCTCAGCCCGGGATTCACCACCGTCGCGATCTTGTCGTTGGCGCTGGGCATTGGCGCAAACACGGCAATCTTCCAGTTACTCGACGCGGTTCGGCTGCGCAGCTTGCCAATTCCCAATCCGCAAGAGCTCGCCGACGTGCGGATCGTGGGCGGCAACGGCGGAATGGGCGTGAACAACGGCACGTACCCGCAGTTAACTCGACCGATCTGGCAAGTGCTCCGGGAACACCACGAGCCGTTCTCAGGAGTCTTTGCCTGGGGCGACGGCGGAGTGAATATTGGCCAAGGGAGCGAAACGCGCTGGCGCCACGCAATTTGGGTCAGCGGCGAGTTCTTCCGCGTGCTCGACGTTTCACCCTGGCGTGGGCGCATGATCTTGCCGGAGGACGAGGGCCGGTGTCCGGCCTCACGGGCCGTGGTGAGTTACTCCTATTGGCAAGGTGAGATGGGCGGGCGCGAACTCGGCGCCGGCAGCACTCTGCTGATTGACGGAGATTTGGTGGAGATCGTCGGCGTCACTCCACCCCAATTCTTCGGTCTGGCGGTCGGTGACAATTTTGACATCGCCATCCCATTCTGCCAGCCAAAGGAGCCATTGCGGCGCGACGTGTTTGACATTGCGGTAATGGGTCGCTTGCGCCCGGGGTGGACAGTGAAGCGCGCTTCGGCGGAGCTCGAGGCGGCCAGCCCGGGAATCTTGGAGGCAACCGCGCTCACCGGCCGCAGCGCGCGCGCGATCGAAACTTACAAGCATTTCCGGCTGGCGGCGTACCCCGCGTCGACGGGAGTGAGCCAGCTCCGAGATCAAAGTGAGGCGTCGCTGTGGCTGCTGCTGGCCATTACTGGCCTGGTGCTGCTGATTGCGTGCACGAACCTGGCCAACCTCATGCTGGCGCGGGCGAGCACGCGCGAGCGTGAGATGGCGGTGCGCCTGGCGCTGGGCGCCTCGCGCCGCCGCTTGCTGCGGCAGTTGCTGGCAGAGAGCGTCCTGCTGGCGGCAATTGGAGCGGCGCTGGGAGTCGGCTTGGCGGGGGCCCTGAGCCGCGTTCT
Organism: Terriglobia bacterium; assembly: GCA_050013575.1. Taxonomy (GTDB): domain Bacteria; phylum Acidobacteriota; class Terriglobia; order UBA7540; family UBA7540; genus DASYXZ01. The sequence goes on from JBEKEZ010000003.1 coordinate 118,867, forward strand.
GGTCTGGTCGGTTTCGACGGAAGGCAACACCGTCTACTTGCCCCTGGCGACGGATTGGCGAGTGCTTCTCTTTGCGGCGACGGTGGCAGGATTGACCTGTGTCGTGTTCGGAGCCGTGCCCGCTCTGCGCGCCAGCAGAGCCGAGCCGATGGCCGCGATGAAATCGGGCGGGCGTGGAGTGACCGGCAGGCGCGAGCGCTTCACCTTGCAGTGTTTCCTCGTTACGACGCAGATCGCCGTGTCGCTGGTCTTGCTGGTGGGCGCATTTTTGTTTGTGCGCAGCTTTCGCAATCTGATCACTTTCGATCCCGGAATGCGGGAAGCGGGCATCACGGTAGCCGTCGTGGCATTTCAGCAATCTCACGTTTCTCCCGACCGTTACGCGGAATTCAAGCGCCAATTGTTGGAGGAGGTGCGCGCCACGCCGGGAATACTTAGCGCCGCGACAACCACGAATATGCCGCTCCTCGGAGGCAGTTGGGAGCACGGCATTCACATCGGCTCGTCGGAAGGAACATCGAAGTTCACCTGGGTGAGTCCGGGCTACTTCCAGACCATGGGCATCCCGCTGGTCATGGGCCGCGACTTCAACCAGGATGACACCGGGACATCGCAACGAGTGGCCGTAGTGAACCGGACCTTCGTGCGCCGGTTCCTGGGTGGCGCCAATCCAATCGGAAAGACGCTGCGCACCGAACCGGAGCCCGATTATCCTTCCACCGTCTACGAGATCGTCGGCGTCATCCCCGACACTCAGTACAACAGCCTGCGCGACCAGACGCCACCCATGACCTTCGCGCCGGCGTCGCAATACCCGGCTGACGGACCGTGGACGTTCATGCCGATCCACTCGAACTTAGATCCCGCCACGGTGGCGTCCACGGTGAAGCGCAAAATTGCGGAGAGGCATCCTGAGATCGTCACCACGGCGGGAGACTTTCAAACCTGGATTCGAAACGGGCTGGTGGCCGAGCGGCTGATGGCCATGCTCTCGGGATTCTTCGGCTTGCTGGCCGCGCTGCTGGCGATGGTGGGGCTCTACGGCATGATCACCTACACAGTGGCGCGGCGCCGAAACGAGATCGGAATTCGCATGGCGCTCGGAGCGCAGCCCGCACAAGTCGTCAGCATGGTGGTGCAGGAAGCGGGGCGCTTGCTCGTGATTGGCGTTGCTGCCGGAACCGTGCTGTCGCTGGTTGCCGGGCGCGGCGCCGGCGCGCTGCTGTTTGGACTGAAGCCGTACGACCCGCTGACGCTCCTCGCGGCGAGCGCGCTCCTGGCCGCAATCGCGGCTCTGGCCAGTTTTGTGCCCGCGCGCCGGGCGAGTAAAGTGGACCCGATGGTGGCGCTGAGATATGAATGAGACTAATGAGCGATTGAGTGATTGGGTGATTGAGCGATTGAAAAGGCAGAACCGGAAAATCGAAAATTGCTAATCGTAAGGTTGCCAGTTTCCAATTTCCAGTTTCAGGTTCTTCTTCAATCACACAATCGCTAAATCACACAATCACTCAATTCACATCAAGTTTACGGCTCCACAATCGATAGGTTCTTGAAGAATGATCGATAGAACCCGCGATCGCGGGTCAGCAGTTGGTCGGCATTATGGAGAGCGTGGGCGCCGATCAAAAAGTCAGCGGTAACTCTTGTCCTGGGACCTCCCCGGTCTCGATAGGCCTTCCAGGCGAGCCCGGCGTCCAAGGCATCCTCGACGGTAAGTGGACTGAACTCTAGGTTCAACCTGGTGCAGGCTTCGCGGGCCGCGACGGCCGTGGCAAACGCGGCGGCGACTTCCGCCCAGACAACCTCGCACGCCATCAACCGGCCTGTCCCAAGCGCGGCGCGTAGAGCGCCGGCGGAAGCAGGGCCATAAGTGGGATCGCGACCGAACACGTCGAGCAAAACATTGCTATCTGCAGCGGTGATCACTTTGGCCTGTCACGCCCCCGGAGCTCGTCGATGATTTCGTCCGTCGAACGCCCGAGCTTCAGGATTCCGTATACGTCGTCAACCGCGTCGCGAACGGGCTTCTGCTTGCACATCACCAAGCGGCCACGTTCCTCGCTCACTTCCAGGACCTGGCCTTTGCGGAGGCCCAGTCGGACGCGCAAGGGTTTGGGGATGGTAATTTGACCTTTTTCAGAAATTACAGTTTTCATACCAACATGGTATGAATTCCTACTCTCATTGTCAAGCGGCATGGAGTTTATACCAATGGTATAAAAATTCAGTGCAATCAGAAATACACCATGCTCGCGATTTCTTGCAGAACGAGCTATCACGGAATTTGGATCGAGATCCGGTCTTGCGGCCCGATCAAGTCCTAGCGCGAGCCCTTCACGCCGGGACCTGGCATCTTTTCGGCGGATTGGCTCTGGATCACGAGCTCACGCGTCAACTGGTAATTCAGTTGAGTGCCGGCGGGCAAAGCCAAATCGGGCCCGCGCCTTCGAAGGGTGTCGACCAACCCGGCCGCGCCGCCAATCACCCCGCCGATCACGGCGCCGTGCAAGCCGCCGAAGAGTGTGCCGACGAGGCCGCCACCGCCCATGCCGGCTCCTACCTCCTCGAGGTCTCTCAGCCGTGAGTTCGATCCTTTCACGCCGCCTTCTTCGCCTTTCACCCTGGCGCCTTCAGCGCCGTAGACGGTGCTCAGGATGGCGCTCAACGGTACGGAGCTGCCGTCCGGCATCACCACCTTCTCCGGCGTGAGCCGGACTTCGCCTACGCCGCGGATGCGGCCTGGGCGCTGCATCCACGAAATGCGGCCTTCAATCCGGGCGCCCACCGGGATAGCCTCGCGGCCGTCGATGATGAGCGGCTCGCTGACTGTCGCTGTGAACGGATCGCCCCGGTGATTGGACTGGGTAGTGATTGTCTGAGCCAGCCGGCAGTGGAGCGTCGTGCCAGCCGGGACCGAAGCCTGTTCAGCTAGCGCTGAGGAAACGGCGAAAGCAGACAGCAACGCGCACAACAAGGCACGCTTGACCATGATTCAAATACCTCCTGATCCCGCAATGCGGGACTCATGGCCGGACCCTGGCGCGTTGTCCAGCTTGGATTCAGAAACGGATGTAAGTCGGGAAGCTTATCCCGCCGACTCCCGAGAGTTTGTCCAAAACTTTTCACCGCGAGCCAGCCGCACGCTTACCCTCCGGAGCGCACAGCCATCTCGGTGCCACCCTTCGGGGTGCTGATCTAGCCCTTCACTTCGTCCGAGTGTACCTGATTTGCCACCAACTCGCAAGATTTTTTTGAGTAATCGATTGTAAGCGATCGCCGATTTTCGATCGCCGATTGAAATGCTGTCAGCCGTCGGCTATCGGCTAATGCGAAGCGTGCGTCGGTCGAAGTCGAAAGCTGAAGGCTGATGGCTGACCGCTGAAAGCTGTTTACCTCAATCGGAAATCGGCAATCGGCAATCCTCATGCGGCGCGCACGCCGGCGAGCGCCAAGTGGGTACTAAACCAGCCAGCGGCTCTCTCGCCGACGGCTTGCACGGCTCCGGGCTCGACGAAACGGTGCGTGGCGCCGGGAACGACGATCAATGCCTTTTCCGCCTGAAGCTGGCCGTAGGCTTTCTCATTAAGCTTTCGCACTAGTTCATCTTCGCCGCCCACAATCAGCAGTGTGGGTGCGGTTACATATTGGAGCAGCTTCTCCACCAAGTCCGGTCGGCCATCCCACGCGACCACGGCGCGGATCTCGTGTCCCAGCGATGCCGCCAATTCCAACGCGGAGGTCCCGCTCGTCCCAACGCCGAACAAGCCCAGTGGCAAATCCTCGAGCCCCGGTTGTCCCTTCATCCAACCCGCCACGCGGGCTAGCCGGTCGCTGAGCAAATCCAGGTTAAGACGGTCCTCATAGAGCGCGTCCTCCGCCAGCGTCAGGAGATCCACTCGCAACGTAGCCAACGAGTCTTGGGGAAGCACGTTGGCAAGGAATTCGGCTTGAGGGCTGCGGTGGTGATTGGCGCAGGCAACTAACACGGTGCCTTCCGCTTCATCAGGTACGCGCAAGACGCCCTCCAGAACGACGCCGTCCACCTTGATGGATACCGATTCTCCCGATTCTTCTCTCATGGCCGGTGTGCCTCCTCGCTGTCGGGGTTCGAGATTGGGGATTCGGGGTTCGTGGGCAAGCCGTGCCGAGCTGTTTCTGCGAATCCCTAAGCCCGAACCCCAAATCCCGATGAATCAATCATCCGCTCTTGCTCGATGTAAGCGCGCGTCCGGCGGGTGAGTTCGTCGAAGTCCACTTGATGCGCGTCGAACTCCGGGCCCTCCACGCAAGCAAAGCGGACTTTGCCGCCCACCGTCACGCGGCAGCCGCCGCACATGCCCGTACCGTCCACCATGATCGGGTTCAGGCTGGCGAACGTCGGCACATTCCATTGTCGCGTCACCTCGGCGGCGGCGCGCATCATGGGGATGGGGCCGATCACGTGAGCCGCGCCCAATGGCTCCTGGTGCCCGGCCCGCCAGTGGCGCATCAGGTCGACGACGGTGCCGTGGAAGCCTGTGGACCCGTCGTCGGTGGACCAGATCACCTCATCCGCCACGGCGCGCAATTCTCGATCGAGCAGGATCTGGGCGGCGGAGCGCGCGCCGCAAATGGCCGTGACGTGATTGCCCGCTTCCCGGAAAGCCCGCGCCACCGGCAGCAACTCAGCCACACCCACGCCGCCGGCCACGCAGATGACGCGACCAACCTTCTCGATGGTCGCGGGCTGGCCGAGCGGCCCGAGCAAGTCGGCAAGCGCGCCGCCCGCCTCTTTGTTAACCGTCGCGCGGCTTGTCTTGCCCACTGCTTGAACCACCAAATGAATAGAGCCGCGTGATACATCGCCATCGACGATGGTGAGCGGGATGCGCTCACTCGTAGCCGTAGGGCGGACCACAACGAATTGGCCCGGCTTCCAGCGTCGAGCCACTTCTGGCGCCTCCACTTCGAACCACGCGATTTCCGGAGTGATCAGCCGCTTGGCGAGGATGCGATTTCCAGCCCCTTCGCCGGCTTCGATTGAAAGCGCTGGAGCGGCGATCTCTGATCGCCGCTCTTCGCGCACCACTCGATCGATGGCCTCGGCCGCGGCGCGCCCGTCGCGCATGGCGAGGATGACGGTGGACCCGCCTCGCGCCACGTCGCCTCCGGCAAACACGTGCGGCATACTCGTCTGCCCCGCCTCGTCGACCACGATTTTGCCGCGCTTCGTCAGCAACTGCGGCGTCGCTTTCTGGACGGTAGGGTTGGGGCTCTGGCCGATGGCCATCACCACCGTGTCCACCGGCACGCGGTACTCCGAGCCGGGGATGGGCACGGGCGAAGGGCGCCCTGATTCATCCGGCTCGCCCAACTGCATGCGGATGCACTCCATCTCTGTCAACGTTCCCTTATCGTCGCCAAACAAGCGCACGGGGGCGGCGAGGAATTCGAAGTGCACACCTTCCTCTTCGGCGTGACCGATCTCCTCGATGCGGGCGCGCAACTCGGCCCGGCCGCGACGGAACATGATGGTGGTTTCGCTGCCCATCCGCCGCGCCCAGCGAGCCGCGTCCATGGCCGAGTTGCCACCACCCACTACGACCGTCCGCTTGCCAACGCGCACGGGCGTGTCGGCTTCCGGGAATTTGTAAGCCTGCATCAAGTTGATTCGCGTCAGCAGTTCGTTTGCGGTGTAGACCCCGATCAGATTCTCGCCAGGAATTCCCATCAGGTGCGGCAGCCCGGCGCCCGTGCCCAGGAAGATGGCGGCGAACCCCGCGGCGAACAACTCGTCCACCGTGCAGGTCCTGCCCACAATGAAATCGGTGCGGAACTCCACACCCATCTTCCGCAAACGGTCGATCTCTTCGTGCAGGATTTCCCTGGGCAGCCGGAAATTGGGAATGCCGTAGGACAACACGCCGCCCAGCTCGTGTAGCGCTTCAAAAACCGTCACTCGATAACCCTTGCGGATGAGGTCAAACGCGGCGATGAGCGAGGCCGGCCCGCTGCCCACCAGGGCGATGCGCGGACCCTGGGGCGGAGCAGCTTGAGTTTCAGTGGCCCCGGCGACCTGCCGGTGTTGGTCTGCGACGAATCGCTCGAGCGAGCCGATGGCCACGGGCTCGAGCTTCTTGCCCATCAAGCACACCTTCTCACAGTACAGCTCGTGCTGGCAGACGCGGCCGCAAATGCCCGGGAACGGGCTCTGCTCGCTGATTTTCTCAAAGGCGGCCTCGATGTCGCCATCGCCCAGCGCGTCGATGAAAGCTTTAATGTCGATGCGCAGCGGGCAGCCTTCGATGCACGTCGGGTCCTTGCACTGAAGACAGCGCAGGACTTCGACCTTCACTTGCTCCGGCGAGAAACCGAGCGCAACCTCACGGCATCCTTCCAGGCGCGCTTCCGGCGCCAGCAACAGCACGCCCTGGCGAGGCGCTTTCGGAGTCGGTTTTCGCTTGGGCTTGGTTTGGACTGCCGCGCGTTCCGCCTTCTCTGTTTCCACGGGTGTCAAGAGTTCCTCCGATCGGGGTTCGGGATTCGGGGTTCGGGATTCGTGGAGCAGCATCAAACGAGTTCTGCGAATCCCAAATCCCGAAACCCGAGCCCCGGCTAAGCCTAGGCTGCGACCTTCGGCAGCACGATATGAAGCATTCCGGCTTGGAGCGTGGCCGTGGCCCTCGACGCGTCAAAATCCATGGGCAGGTCAAGCGCCCCGAAAATGGGATGCGGGTCAACAACCGAATTGCCGCAGTCGTCACATCTGAGCTGGTTGTGGCAGCCACGGATAGTTACGCTGTGGGGACCAACCGAGACTTCGAGGTCCTCGGGATTGAAATCCTCCACCGAGGCATCCACGTCGACTTCGTCATCGTGCTCGATATACCCGACTGGACACTGGCCCTCCGAGGAGAGCACCTTCAGCTCCGCGTTCCGCCAGTCTTCCACGGCATGGCCGTCCTGGGCGCCGTGGGCCTCGTACAACTCATAGGCGCAACATTCGATCAGGTCGTGGAGCTTCCTTCTCTGCTCGGCAGGATCCTGTACTGCAACAACTTTCACCGGCAAGCCGGCCTCCGGCTCGCCCGGCTGGACTGAATGTGCTTCCATGATGATCCTCCTCCCGTGCCGCTGCGGTGGCTGCCGCTATCGTCAGTCGGTGCCCGGCACACGAACCGCTCTCAAGCCAAGTCTCAGCCCCGCACAGTTATTAGTCTGTGCGAAGGCTCACTTTTAGCTGTGACGGCGGTCACGGCGTGTGACCTATCGGAGTTTGGGGAGAAGGCGCCGGCGAAGAGTTTCCGGCGCCGTCGAGGGCACTGCAAGATTGCGCGGCCAAAGCCAATCACATGGGCGTGAAGGCTGATAGGGGAATGGGCGAGACGTCTGTGCCAATGGGCCGCTTGACTGCGCTGAGAGCCTCGCACTTATTACTATGTAGTTAATAGACTACAGCAGATTTGGAAGTCAGGATGGGAGGCTAAAGTCACGTAGTAACTACATTTGTTTTCATACACATAGTCGGAAAATAGCATAAGTGCATTTATTTTCTATAACATTCCGGGTTCCCTGCATTTTATTGGGTTCGTTCCAGAACGACTTTCCATTGTTTTCATACACATTCCGGGTTCGTTCCTGCGGATTTTTTTGCGGGCTGCGCAGCCATTTTGAACGCCTTTTTCACAGTATGTCTTGTGTTTCCATACACATTCCCGGAATCCAAGCTAACCATTTTTATTTTCTGTAACATTCCGGGTTCCTTGGGTTCGTTCCAAAGCATTTTGCTTTTTTTTCATATACATTCCGGGTTCGTTTTTTCACCCCCCGGGGGTCTCCAAGACGCTCCCTGGCTCCTGGCGGCTCGCCAGTTTGTCGGCTGCCCTTTTGGACCGTAGCCCGGCTCGCCTAGTTGACACATAATAAACACAGGCACCAGCACCAGCGGCGCCAAGAAAACGTTAGCAGATTGGAAACGCTCTGTCAAGCATTATTTTCGGCGGTCTGTATTCAGAGGCATCTAGACTTTCACGGCACCCTGGGCACTGCAACCCGTGGTCATCAACTAGCGTCTAAGGTAAGCTACAGGGAGCCGCTCCGGACACGGAAGGCGGATGATCGCTGACATACGAGGTGGTTTATGAAGAAGATTACCCTCGGATTAGTGTTCCTGTTATGGAACACTGCTCCGGCCTGGGCGGTTTTGGGACAATCGGTTGATTCAGTAGAAAGCGACCGGAAGATGCTGGAGGGCCGGGTTGAGAGCGTGACGCTCCCGTACTATTCCATCCATCAAATCACGCGCGATGGCGGCATGACGGTGAAGGAGTATGTCTCGCCCAAGGGCATCGTCTTCGGCGTATCTTGGCAAGGGCCAACCATGCCGAACCTGAGCCAACTTCTGGGCAACTATTACGGAGACTTCCAGCGGGCCGCCGAGTCCAGAGTCCGCCGGCGTGGGCCGATCACGGTTCGCACCGGCGACTTGGTGGTGGAATCGGGCGGCCATATGCGCGCCTTCCAGGGCCGCGCCTACGTGAGTAGCCTTGTGCCCAACACCGTTTCGGCGGCGGTGGTCCAATGAGGCCGCCCGGTCGGTTTCCTCGCGTGGTTCGTAGCCGCTGGCTCATCTTCTTGGTGGGATCAGGATTAACGGCCCTCTTCGGTTGTGGTGGCGGGGGAGGAGGAGGAGGCACGGTGCCGCCGCCTCTTGCGCCTACCGTGACACTATCGCCCACAAGCCTGACTTTTAGCTCGCAAATCGTGGGTACCATGAGTTCGGCACAGGCCGTCACGCTCACCAATTCGGGCACCGCGCCATTGAGTATCACCAGCATCAGCATCGCGGGCACGAATAGTGCCGACTTCGCCGAAACGAGCACCTGTGGCAGCTCGGTCGCTGTCGGGGCGAATTGCAGTATCAGCGTTACGTTCACCCCGTCCGCGGCAGGCTCGCGAACCGGTTCCGTCAGCATCAGCGATAACGCCGCGAACACCCCGCAGACCGTCAGCCTGACGGGGACTGGGCAAGCGTCGGGGCCCGCAGTCAGCCTGTCACCCTCTAGCCTCACCTTCAGCAGCGAGCCTGTTGGCACAACCAGCGCACCCCAATCGGTCACGCTCACCAATTCCGGCAACTTATCGTTGATTATCACCAACATCTCCGCCAGCGGCGACTTCGCCGAGACTAACAACTGTGCCGGCTCGGTCGCGGCTGGGGCGAATTGCACCATCAGCGTCACGTTCACCCCGACCGCGGGAGGATCACAATCCGGTTCAGTCAACATCACGGACAACGCCGCGAACACTCCGCAGACCGTCACCCTGACAGGCGCCGGTCAAGTCAATAACAGCGCGCCGGTCACGGTGGATTCGGGCCCGGCCGGCAACGATGCCGACGTGCTCTTCGTAACCGTCACGGTGTGCGTGCCGGGCACCCAGACCTGTCAAACGATCGACCACGTTTCGGTCGATACTGGATCCTCGGGACTTCGCATTCTCTCTTCGCAGTTGAACATCTCACTGCCACAGGAGTTGGCCGGCACCGGCAGCCCGCTGGGAAACTGCGGGGTATTCGCAGACGGTACTTACGTTTGGGGACCGGTGGTGACGGCGGACGTGCAGATTGCCGGAGAGAATGCGCCTTCCGTTCCAATCCAGGTCATAAGCACGGACCCGAACGGGCCTTCACCTTGCAACAACCCCGCCAATGCCGACAATACGACCGCGACTCTCGGCGCCAACGCCCTGATCGGTGTGAGTGTTTTCCGCCAGGACTGCGGTGCAGCCTGCAGCAGTAACTCGCCCCCGCCTGTCTACTTTAGCTGTCCCGCTTCGGGCTGCACGGTAACCTCGGAGCCGCTCTTGGGCCAGCTTCAGAACCCAGTCTGGATGTTCCAGCAGGACAACAACGGGCTGCTGATCACACTCCCCGCCATTCCCGACACTGGCACAACGACCGTCGATGGCACAATGACGTTTGGCATCGGAACGCAATCCGACAACGCGCTGGGCAGCGCCACAGTCTATACAACGAGCAGTCAGGGGAATTTCGGAGCGACCTACGGTAACAGGTCCTTTACCAGTTACATCGACGCCGGCTCGAACGGGCTGTTCGTGCTGGACGCCGCCACGCTCGGCCAAGGCATGGCGGACTGCACCGGCATAGACGCTGGATGGTACTGTCCGCCCTCGACCACGAGCTTTACATTCACCAATACCGGGGCGAACAACGCCTCGGGACCCGTCACGATCAAAATCGCCAACACCGACAGCCTTTTCAATTCGAACTTTTCGGCGTTCGACGATCTGGGAGGCTCCAATACAGGAATCGTCGATTATGGCCTGCCTTTCTTCTTCGGCCGCACCATCTTTGTCGGCATCGAAGGCCAGAGCCCGAATGGTACTTACTGGGCCTACTAGAAGAAGCCGTCAGCCGTCAGCTCTCAGCGGTCAGCAGAGGAGCAAACTGTCAGCCGAATGCTGATGGCTGAGGGCAGAGGGCTCTTTCTATTTTCTGTTTTCGAGTTTCCGCAGGACAGTTGTCGATGGTTTGAGGGGAGCGCTGCGTAAACGGAGCAGCCGAGCGCGGCGGAGTTGGGCTACAGACTCGCGAACCGCCTCAGCCATGCGAATTTTTTCAGACCACGTCAGCGCCGCACGGCCTTTCTGCCACCCGGCTTGGCGTTCCAAGAGTTTTTGCGTCTCACTCATTCAAGAACCTCGCCTGAAACCGCGTCCATGCATCCGCCAAGCCGTGCCGGGCGGCGAGCCGTGCGATTTGTTCGCGGGTGACGCTACCCGATTCGAGCAGACCCAGAATCCGCGCATAATCTTTGGCTCGGCCCGAACTCAGCGCGATCGCGGCCAGGTGGTCGGCCCGCACCACCCGAAAAGCCACCCCTTCGAAATTGTCGATCTCTGCCCGTTCTAGCGCCTCTTCGGCGAGTGGGTTGAAGAAGGGGACAAACTGCACCGGCCAGGCGCCGATACGAACGGTTTCGTCCTCCGGCTGATATCCTCGGGCAGCACAGTACTCGTAGCTTGGCTTCAATAGGTCCAACCTTTGCGGGTCTGGCACAGCCACCAGGACTTCGGTATCGGGCGTGGCGACGGGCTCGGTGTATCGCATCTGCGCAATCGCGCCGAACAGTGCGTATTCCCTGATCACACCGGCACTGCACATCGCATTGAGCAACTCCGCCACTTCTTTCATTTCAAGAGAGGATACAGCAAGACAATGGCAAGTGCCTTTGGATTTTAGATTTTGGGAATTGGATTGAGAGAGTGCCTCAGGTAGTCAGTGCCTTAGTCCTTCAATAACTGACAAACTGAAGTACTGACGCACTGACGAACTGCGCAAATGACAACCGACAACAGACCACGGACAGTCCTTTCTCCGTCCCCTTCTGATACAATGCCCTCAAGTTTCTGCGGTCATATCAGCAGTAGGGCCGACCCAAGGGTCGGCCCTACAGTGGACGATTGCCGCCCGGTTCAGGAGAAGCGGAGTGGACGACGACCCGAAACTGGTGATGCGGTGCCTGGCGGGGGAGAACTCAGCGTGGGAAGTTTTGCTGAAAGCGCACACCCGCAAGATTTTTAATTTGTGTTATCGTTTCACCGGTCGTCCGACTGAGGCTGAAGATTTAACCCAGGAAATTTTCATCAAGATTTTTCAAACGCTGCAATCGTTCGATGAGGCGCAAGGAACGTTCGCGACCTGGCTGAACCGGGTGGCGCGCAATCACCTGGTGGACCATTATCGCCGCACCCGGCGGGACCGCGTCACCTCGTCGCTGGACGACGAACCGGGCACCATGCAGGAAACGCCGAGCCCGGCGGCCGGCCCCGGAGCCGAGGTGGAATCGCGTGAGCGCCGGGAACTGCTCCAGCAAGGACTGGAAAAGCTTTCGCCGGATCTGCGCGAGGCGGTCATTTTGCGGGATCTGAGCGACCTGGACTACGACGAAATCGCCCAGGTTCTGGGCGTTCCCCAGGGGACGGTGAAATCGAGAATAAATCGCGGAAGGTTGGAACTAGCGAGGGTCCTAAAGCGTATGGAAGTTATGAAGGGTCCCGCTAAGGCGGGAGGCGCAACATGACGCACCTCGAACTGGAAAACCTGGCGAGCGAATACCTGGAAGGGCGGCTGGACGTAGTGGCGCGCGTTGAGGTTGAGGCCCACCTGAAGGAATGCGGGCCCTGCCGGGAATTGATCGGCGATGTCCGGCACGCCATGGAACTGTGTCAATCGGCGGAGGAGCTGGAGCCGGCGCCCTGGCTGATCTCGAAAATTCTGCTGGCCACGATTGGCGAAAAGAAGCCCAGTTTCGGCGAGCGAGTCGCAGCTTTCTTCAGGCCACAGCCGCGGATGCGCCTGGCCTACGGCATCGCGATGACTGTGTTTTCCATCTCCATCATCTCCAACGCTGCTGGACTCAACCTGCGCCACCTGACGTTTGAAGACTTGAAGCCCAGCACGTGGATCAGGAGGGCGGACAGTACCGGCCACATGATGCTGGCTCGGGCCGAAAAGTTCTACTACGACCTGCGAGTGGTCTATGAGATTGAGTCGCGGCTGCGTCAGTTCCGCCAAGGTGCCGGCCAGGGCAACGGCCGAGAACAGCGGGAAACACCCAAAACAGATTCGCCCGGAGGCGGGACAACTGACAGGAAACCGCCGGAAATGCCGGTGCTAGCGACTGTCCAGGACGTGATCGATGCGAGCGCGGACATTAACGGGAACCTGTTTTCCCCGGCTGGCGCCAGAAGGAGTTCACTCCGATGAAATGCTTCAAACATCCAGAAACCGATTCGGTCGCCTTCTGCGGCCAATGTGGCCGCGCCGTGTGCGCCGCGTGCAAGCACGAAGTGCGGGGAATGATCTACTGCGAGGATTGCCTGGCCGCTCGCGTGAGCTCACCCATATTGTCGCCGATCATCGGCACCGGGGCGGGCCCAAGTCCCGGCGTCGCGCTGGCCCTGGGTTTCATTCCCGGCGTGGGCGCCATTTATAACGGCCAGGTGGTGAAGGCGGTCGTTCAAGTGCTCCTATTTGGATCCCTCATCGCCCTGAGTGACCGCGTTCCCGGACCCATGGACACCATTTTCGGGCTCAGTGCTGCCGCGTTTTACTTCTACATGGTGATCGATGCGTATCAGACCGCGAGGGCCAAGCTGTTCGGTCAGCCGGTGCCCGAGTGGTTCGGACTGGGTGAAATGAAGTTGAATGCGCCCATCGGTGCCGCGCTTCTCATCGGCTTGGGCGCCTTGTTCCTGCTGGACAATCTCGGCGTCCACGTTTTCCAGCAGATCGGAAAGTATTGGCCGGTGCTGTTGATCGTGTTCGGTGTTTTGTTGTTGCAAAGACGCATGGGCGGAGGCAGCGCGCCACCTGCACCACCGTCAGGCCCGCAACCTCCGAGCTCATCTATAACAGGCCCGACCAATATCCCGGGCCCGAAGAGTCTGTGAAGCGTTTGGAGGGCCGGGGCTTGCCCCGGTCTCGCGAGGCCGGACCGACCCCGCCTAAACGGGATCGGCCCTACGGAGGAGGTTCGAAAATGGAATTCATTCACAGCCCATTCATCGTCCCCTTGGGATTGTTTGTGATGGTGATTATCATCGTCGCCATCGCGTCGATGCGAAAGTTGCGCGAGAGGGAGCTGCAAGCCCACCAGGAATTGCGGCTGCGCGAAATGGAGCACGAGCGGAAGATGAAAGAGATGGAAATCGAAAAGGCCAAGCTCGAGCTGGAAAAAAGCAAGGCGGGCAAAAGCTCGTAAAGTGACACGGGACGGGGACCCCATGTTTTGCCTTGGGGCCAGCCCGTGAAGTGACACGGCCAAGATGGCCGTGCCACCAACGCAAAGGAGCAGAGAACATGACCGATCTGAGCAACCCCCTGCTGATCCCCATCGCGGGCATTGTTTTCGGCACGGTGATGATCATGGTCATCGTGATCAGCGCACTCTGGTTCAAGGCCCGCGAGAAGGAATTGCAATTCCATCAGGAGATGCGGATCCGCGAAATGGAACACCAGCGCAAAATGAAGGAGCTGGAGTTGGAGATCGAAAAGACCAAGGGCCGGCAGACTTCGGACAAAGTCGCTTAGGCGACGCGGCCGGACAGGCGGTTCCCTGGGAGGTGACACTTGACGTTTGCGGGAGTTTTGGACGTGATCGCAAGAAATGGGGTGTGGTTGATGATCATCGCCGTGGTGGCCATCGGTGCGTGGTTCAAGTACAGGGAGCAGGAGCTCAAGATCCATCAGGACCTCCGAATGCGCGAGATGGAACACGAGCGCGAAATGAAACAGTTGGAAGTGGAGCTGGAAAAAACAAAAGCTTCGCGGGAGAAGGAGAAGGTTTCGTAGCAGGCTGGTGAAAGCGGTGTAGCGGCGGCTTTGTGCCGCCATGGGCGGGATGAACCCGCCGCTACCTCATCAAACTGCCAGTAGGTCCCTACGGAAACGGGGCTCAGGAGAACGAGTCATGGACGAACCATTTATTATCCCGCTGGCGTGCTTCGCGATGGTGGCGTTGATCGTAGCCATCGTGAACATGGTGAAGATTCGAGATCAGGAAATAGATGTCCGCCAAAGACTTTACCAGGAGGAACTGGAGCACCGGCGAAAGATGAGTGAATTGGATTTGGAGCTCGAACGGATCAAGCAGGACTTGTGAGAGCGGGAGCAAGGGGCCAGTGGATAGTGGCCGAGAGAAGAGAGGCATCGACGGACATGGGCATCGCACCTACACCACCAACAACCAGCAGGATAAGCCTGATGGGACCGGTCATTCTCATCACGCTGGGCGTGATGTTTTTGCTGGACCAGTTTATCCCCGGCTGGAACATCGGCCGAACTTGGCCGGTTCTGCTGGTCGTGATCGGCGCCCTTAAGTTGGTGGATTCCACGCGGCCGCCGCGCGCGCCGCGTGGGCCCCAGATTTGAGGTCCATTGAAGTTCGATGGTCTCCGCTGAGGAGGCGGGGAGGTCAATATGAGCGTCTATGGATACGGATATCGTCGAGGTTCAATCTTTTGGGCGCTGACTCTGATCGGCGTCGGGAGCATATTTCTCTACCAGAACTTTAACCCGTCGGTTCAGCCGTGGCACATCATCGCCAAGTTCTGGCCGATCCTGATCATTTTCTGGGGGCTCTCCAAGCTCATCGACTTCATCCAGGCCCAAGCCCACCCGGAGACCACCCCGCCGCCGCTCTTTTCTGGAAGTGAAGTGGTTCTGTTGATCCTCATTCTCCTGATGGGCACGATGGTGTCCCATTTCGTCTTGCATCCGAATTGGCGCAACTGGGTCGGGTTTAACGACGACGATTTCTCCAATATCTTTCTGAATTCCTACACCTACTCGCAGTCGCTCTCTCAATCTGTGAAGCCGCAGCCGCACCTGGTGTTAGAGGACGAGCGCGGTGACGTTGAAATCCGCGCCTCCGACAAACCTATCATTGAGGCTACCGTCAAGGAAGTGATCCGGACCGAAAACGAAGAAGAGGCCAGAAAAATTGCCGACCAGCTGAAAGTGGAAATCGTGGAACAAACGGCCGGCTACTATGCCTTGCGGTCGAACCGCCGATCGTTGTCCGGCGACGGGAGTCGCATCAGCCTCGACATCACCCTGAGTGTCCCCAAGGCGACGAGCACCGAGATCACCTCGGATCAGGGCGACACGACGCTCGCCGGGCTTCAGGGAGATCAAACCGTCACGTCATTGCATGGCGACCTGCACCTCTCCGCAGTTGAGGGTCTGGTGCGGGTCCACAAGACGGGCGGGTTGACGGAAGTCCGCGACGTGAAAGGCAACGTGGAGGTGGATGGCCGTGGCAGCGACCTGGATGTCGGTGGCGTGACCGGGACCGTCACAGTGAACGGCGACTTCAGCGGCACGCTTCAATTCCGCAACGTGATTCAAACTCTCCGCTACACGTCTTCCCGCACGGACTTAACCACGCAAAGACTGGCGGGCCGGTTGAGCATGGAGACGGGCTCGCTCGAGGCCAACGACGTCGACGGGCCATTTGAAATTACAACCAAGCAGAAGGACATTACGCTGGAGAATTTCAAGCATAGCGTGAAGATTACCAACACCAACGGTGACGTCCAGCTTCGGACGTCGGTCCCGCCCACCCACCCCATCGATATCAATCTGGGAAAGGGCGAAATCCAATTGGATATTCCGCCTGCCAGCAATTTTCAGATTGACGCGACCTCGCGCCACGGCGACGTGGAATCGGATTTCCCATCACTGAAGGTTGTCAAGGAGGGCGACACACCGTCGATCAGCGGCACAAACGGCAAAGGCGGGCCGAGCATTCATCTGGTGACTTCTTACGGAACCATCCGTTTGGGGCATCAGGCGGCCACGTCGGTGACGCCACCCTCATTGCCAACTCCTCCGATTGCCCCACGCGAGCCGGGCCACGAAAAGACGGCTTGGCGTGGGCAGCGCGCCCGCCGGTATGACGTGCCACTCCACGGCCGCGCGAAGCACGTGGTGTGAACCATGGTATGTGCCGCGGGGCCGAGCGGCGCTCGGCCCCCGGTTCGCCGTCATCTGAGGCCGAACGCCGTTCGCCCCTACCCTGCGATTCGATCGAGGACTTCAAAGAAACGTGGGAATGAAATATCCACGCAGTCGCTGTTGCGGATCACGGTAGTCCCGTGAGCCACCAACCCCGCCACGGCGAACGCCATGGCGATACGATGGTCGGCGTGCGTTTCAATTTCCGCACCGCGCAGCAATTGGCGGCCGGCCACGCGCAATCCGTCGGGGTATTCCTCCACTTCCGCTCCCATGCGCCGGAGGTTTTCGGCCACCACGCCAATGCGGTCGCTTTCCTTCACGCGCAACTCGGCGGCGCCGCGAAAAGACAGGCCGCGCTCGGTCTGCGTCCCAAGAACGCAAAGCGCCGGCAGCTCGTCAATGAGCCCGGGCACTGATTCGGGAGGAATCTCGCCGCCCTCTAAGCAGCTCGATTCCACATGGAGGTCGCCGAGCAGCTCACCATTCACCATCTCGACGTTTAAGACCTTCACTCGTCCGCCCATCGAGACGAGCCAGTCGAGAATCGCGGTTCGAGTGGGATTCAAGCCGATGTTTTGTAAGACGAGGTTGGACTCCGGGACCAGTAAGCCCGCCACTAGGAAGAAAGCCGCTGAGGAAATATCGCCCGGCACAAAGAGTTTCTGCCCCGCGAGGTGTGTCGGGCCGTGAACCGAAATCGTTCGATCGTGCCGGCCAATCTGGGCGCCCATTTGCTCGAGCGCGATCTCCGTGTGGTCGCGTGTCGCGGCGGGTTCCACCACCGCGGTATCACCCTTTGCAAACAAGCCCGCGAATAAAACTGCCGACTTCACCTGCGCGCTCGGAACGGGCAGCTCATAGCGAATGGCGCGAAGCGAATCGGCGCTGCCTTCGATTTCGAGCGGCGGCAAGCCTCCGGCCGCGGAATTGATGCGCGCACCCATCTGGGTGAGAGGATCGATCACCCGCTTCATTGGCCGGCGCGAGAGCGACGCGTCGCCGGCAAGGACCGAACGGAAACGTTGTCCGGCCAGAATCCCCGCCAGCATGCGCATCGTTGAACCGGAATTACCCGCATCCAGGGTTCCCGACGGAGGCTCTAATCCTCGAAGGCCACAACCTTCAATGTGGACCGTATTGTTTTTTCGTTCGATCTTAACCCCGAGCTTTTTCAGGCAGGCGAGCGTGCTGCCACAGTCAGCGCTGGATGAAAAATAGTTGATCTCGCTCGGTCCTTCGGCAATCGCGGCCAACATGGCGTAGCGATGGGAAATCGATTTGTCGCCGGGAACCGCCACCGAACCGGCGAGCTGCTGGACACGGTTGATCTTCTTAGTCTTGGTTGTGCCGAATAAGCCCATAAGACGAGAGTCCTCAGCAGTCAGTCATCAGTTGTCGATTCTCTCGGAATGAAAAACGCAGGACTCCATCGGGCCGCAACATCCGCGACTCGTTTCGTGAACAATGGTTGACTAAGAACGGACTGCCAAAAACTGACCACTTTCTTAACGCGAGCAAGCCTGTAAGCCGAATTCTGTGTCCCGATGAAATCGGGATGGCGATCATTCATCTAGTCCCGCTATTGCTAGCGGGATCCAGCGACCTACCCGAGAGTCATAACGGGGCGGGCCGCCCCTCCTCTCCTATTTGGTCTTGCTCCGTGTGGGGTTTACCCTGCCTCGGACATCGCTGCCCGAGCGGTGCGCTCTTGCATTAAGGCCGCACAAGCAGCCCGCACCTTTTCACCCTTATCCCGCAAAGCGGGACGGTATGTTTTCTGTGGCACTTTCCGTACCGAAGGCGTACGCCCCTTTCGGGAATCCCCCTCCGGCCCTCGCCGTTAGCGAGCACACTGCCCTGCGGAGTTCGGACTTTCCTCTCCCCCGCCCCTGCTTGTCCCGATGAGTCGAGACGCTAAGGCGGGGCAGCGATCGCCCGGCTTGCTCGCGCAAGTTTTATGATAGTCTGGTTTTGTGGGGGCGGTCAAACGGATGCCGTTCCACGCCAAGAGTATGAATCCTTCACGCACAAGGCTGCGGAAACGCTTCTTCCCGTTTGCGCTCATCGCCTCCCTGGTGGCGGCCGTTCTGCTCCTTTCGCAGCTCGCTCGAACGCCCGCCGCTCAACAAGCCGATTCGAAATCCCAGCTCGCCACTGCGGATCAAGTCTTCAGCGACATGAGCAAGTTGACGGGGCTGCCCATCAAAGCTTCTCTCCAAAAAAAGATTCTCGGGCGCCCTGAGATTCAGAAATACTTGACCCAAAGTCTTCACGCCGATTATACGCCGGAAGAATTGCACATTCAGGAAGCGTCACTGCGGGCATTCGGGCTGGCGTCGGGCGATTTCAATCTGGAACAATTCTTGATCAAGTTTTACACCGAGCAGGCCGCAGGATTCTATGACCCGCACACCAAGACGATGTACATCGCGGACTGGATCGATCCCGAAATGCAGGAAGGGGTGCTGGCGCACGAGTTGACGCACGCTCTGCAGGATCAGAATTTCGATCTCAATCGATTTCTCCGCGCGGCGCGAGAGAACGACGACGCCAGCAGCGCGCGTCAAGCCATCGTTGAGGGTTACGCCATGGCCGCCATGCTGCAGCGTAAGCTCGGCGCAGTGGACCTGGCGAGTCTTCCGTCGGTCGAAGCGGCGATGGCGCGGTCCGCCGATGAGGAGCTTACGAAGTTTCCAATCTTCGCCACCGCTCCTTTCTTTTTTCGATTGCAGGCTCTGTTCCCCTATCTTCAGGGCATGGACTTCATGCAGCGCGGCCTCAAGCAAGGCGGTTGGAAGGAATTGAACCGCCTCTTTACCGATCCGCCCACAACCACCAAAGAGCTTTTCCAGCCGGAAATTTATTTCGGGCACAAGCCACTTCCCAAGGTGTCACTTCCCCAGCCTGCATTTCTCGGGAACGACCCGGGCTTGCGACTGCTTACCGAAAATGCGATGGGCGAACTAGGCTATTATGCGGTTCTTGGCCAATTGATTTCCGAGGACGAGGCGAAACCGGTGGCCACGGCGTGGCTGGCCGACCGTTACATCTTGTATGAGTATCCCGATAAGCCGGATGGGGAAGGGAAGTACGTTCTCGTAGCGCGGACAAGGTGGTCGAACGCGGAAAAGTCACAAGCGTTTTTCCGCGACTACCAAACTATTCTTCAAAAGAAGTGTCCCACCCTCACGCCCGACGCTCGGTCCAAAGCCGATCTCTTCATAGGAGGCGTCGGCGCCAACCGAGTTATCCTGATCCGCAAGGACGATGAGGTCCGCTGGTGCGAGGGCGTTCCCGCCGCGCAGGCTGGCACAATGTTGAGTTTCCTCAATTCTCTTGAGTAGCCACAGTAGCTGCGCCCTTCCCCTTCAATTGAACTGAAACCAATTGATATTGCCGAGGGCGGTGGTCCCGGTGGAAGGAGCTTTGAACACCAGATAGAGGTCATGAACGCCGTTGGCGTTGGAAGCGGAGCCCGAGACCGTTGTCCACGTTTCCCAGCCGCCGGTGGATGGAATCGTCAAGGAAGCCACCAGCGGCCCGGCAGCGCTGTCCAGATGAAACTCGAGAGTGCCGCCGCAATTGCCCCCGGTTTGATTGCAAGCGAAGCGCGCGCTCACTCCGCTCACCCCGGAGCCGAAGTCGATGTTTTTGTATACCGCTCTAGAGCCGTCACCGGCATAGCCGACGTCGAAGCCGCCATTGGTGTCGCTGGTGAGCTCCGTCTGAAGCCCCGATGTGCTGTCGAAACTCGACGCTTGAATTAGCGATTTTGCATTGACAGTGTTTGAGCCGCTTTGTGATCCGCTCCAGGTGAACGTGGCCGCGGCCAAAGCGGGAAGCGTGTAAGTGAAAGACTGCGTTCCCCACTGCACCTGGAAAGTTTGCGTGGAAGTTGAGTCGTTGTACACAACCATCGCCTTGGAATTGTCGGGATTCAGAAACGCCGCGCTCACCATCCCCGTGGCGTTGCTGGAATAGACGCGTTGCGCGCCGGGCAGCACGAATCGGCTGAAATGGCCCAGGGTGTAGTAGTCGATCGCGTAGGTGGCGGCGCCCGAGGCGCTGTTGACAGTCACCAGGGGACTGCACGTGCCGCACCCACCGGTGTGCGGGCCCCGGTTTTCATTGAGGGCCAGACTCCACTTCACAAATGTCCTGCCCCAATTGCGCATCACTTGAGTGATTTCTTCAAAATCCGTTTTGGCTTGGTCGTTATTCCAGGTGCCGCCCGAATGTTCGGTCTCGTAGTTGCCTTCGTTGGGATACGCGTTGTTCAATGTGGTCACGACCCCGGGCGTGCCACCATACCCGTGCCACGCAATGCCCGCCACCTGCTTGGAGGCCGCCACCACAGGGTCGGAAAGGACGGTGTTCGGATAATCCGGCCGGTCCCAGTTGTGATCGTAGACCAACACCCTGGCAGTGATGTTGTTCGAGGCGAAAGCGGGCAAAACATAGTCTCGCAGGACCGTAGTTTGCGTCGCCGCATCCATCGACATGCCGGGATAATCCGTTGGAACGAAAAGTGGTTCGTTCTGCAAGGAGACGTAGTCAACTCGCACACCTGCCGCAGCGTACGCTTGAATGAACTTCACAAAGTACTGAGCGAACGCGCCGCGCGTATTGGCATCGGTCAGCAGCGATCCACCGATCATGGAGCCGGAAGTCTTCATCCAGCCGGGGGGGCTCCAGGGATTGGCCATGATCTCGAGCTGCGGATTAAGCTGTTTAGCCTGCAAGATGATCGGAATGATGTCCTGCTGATCGTGTGCAATGGAGAATTGAGTGAGATTGGGATCGGTCCCGGACGGCAGATCGTCATAAGAGTAGACAGATCGCGCGATATCCGAAGCGCCCATCGGAACGCGCATGAAGTTCAGGCCGATGCCGTTGCCATTGCGAGTGAACAAGTCGCTCATGGCGCTGTTGCGGGCGGAGGCCGGCGCAACTTCGTTGAGTAGATAGGCCGCCGAGTCCGTGAAAGCGGCTCCGAATCCCTCGACCTGCTGATAGACCTCAGTTTCATCGACGAAGATCGGATTGCTGCCGCCGCTTGCGGTGGTGAAGCTGAAGCTCGCCTGGGCTTGCATTAAGCGGGTTTGATCGTCCGTGGTTAAGACAACCGAAACGGCCGGCCCGACACTGTTCTGAGGCGGGACGGTATACGTGCCCGATGCGACCGTACTCTGTGAATATCCAGGCGCCGTCGCGATCGCCTGGATCGTGACGGTTGACGACACCGCGATCGGGCCTGCGTACGACGCGGAAGAAGTCGTCGGCGCCGCGCCGTTGGTGGTGTAGTAGATTGTGGCTCCGGCCGTTGAATCCGTCAGCGACACCATCTGGGTCGGACTGTAGGCGCCCGGTACAGGCCAAAAGCTCGGCGATGCGGCGGCCGGAGGCGGAGGCGAAGGCGATGGAGACGGCGAGCTTCCACCACCGTCGCCGCAACTCGAAGCGAGAAGTATCATCAATACGCAAAATGGTTTTGCCATGATCCACCGCTCCACAGACCTGTGCGCAACGCGATCAACTCTATTGTAATTGGAAAGGAAATCGTATTCGGTGCAGCCGTTCTTCGAGCCATCGTGGCAACGTGCGGGCGTTGACTTACTTTAATAGCTTCAAAAGCTCCCCTTCGTCAATGGTCTTAATGGCTAGCGATTTCGCTTTGTCCAGTTTCGATCCGGGCTCGGCGCCCACCACGACGTAATCGGTTTTCTTGCTCACTGAGCCGGTGACGCGGCCGCCCGCGTCCTCGATCATTTTCTGCGCCTCATCGCGAGAATAGTTGGGCAAGGTGCCGGTGAGCACAAACTGTTTCCCTTCGAGTGGCAAGTTTCCGCGCCGTGCCGCTACTTTCTTCTCGAACTTCAGGCCCGAGTCTCGCAGTTTCTCGAGCACTTCCCGGTTGCGTTTTTCGGCGAAAAACGCGGCAATGCTTTCGGCGATCTTGGGTCCGACCTCTTCGACCTCAAGAAGCTCATCCAGATTTGCTTCTTGGAGTTTGTCGAGGGAGCCAAAGTGGTCCGCTAAGAATTGCGCGGTGCGTTCGCCGACAAAGCGGATGCCGATAGCATAGATCAACCGCTCGAGCTCGACGTTCTTGCTGTTGTCAATTTCCTTAAGCAGATTGGAAGCGGACTTCTCTCCCATGCGCTCCAGGTTGGCCAATTGCTCCTGCGTTAGCGAGTAAAGGTCGGCCGGGTCGCGGACTAATTTCTTATCCACCAGTTGATCGACCAGTGCGTCGCCCAGCCCGTCGATATTCATGGCACGGCGCGAAGCGAAGTGAAGCAGTGATTCTTTCAGTTGAGCGGGACACGCCACATTCACACAGCGGTAAGCAACTTCGCCCTCGGCGCGGGCCACATTCTCGCCGCACACCGGACACTTCCTGGGCATGCGGAATTCCCGGCCCTCGGGCGA
The DNA here is from genome assembly GCA_050013575.1 of Terriglobia bacterium. Lineage (GTDB taxonomy): Bacteria > Acidobacteriota > Terriglobia > UBA7540 > UBA7540 > DASYXZ01. The sequence goes on from JBEKEZ010000003.1 coordinate 141,827, forward strand.
GTGCTTCACCACTTTAAGGACCTGCGGGATCACGTCGCCGGCGCGCTGGAGAAGCACGGTGTCGCCGATCTTGACGCCCAATCGCTCGATTTCGTCCATGTTATGGAGCGTGGCGTGGCTCACGGTGACGCCGCCCACGTCCACGGGCTTCAAGTCGGCCACCGGAGTCAGCGTTCCGGTGCGCCCTACTTGGGCACGAATGTCCACGACCTCGGTGGTGGCTTGGCGCGCGGCGTATTTGTAGGCGACTGCCCAGCGCGGTGACTTGGCCGTTCTGCCCAACTCTTCCCATAGGTGGGTGTCGTTCACTTTCACCACCACGCCATCCGTGTCGTAGTCCAGTTTTTCGCGCTTGGTCTCCCACTCTTGAATGTAACTGAGCAGCTCGTCAAACGAGGCGCAGACTCGCCAATTTGGATTCACCTTGAATCCGAGCTTCGCGAGCGCGTCCAGCGCTTTCGAGTGTTGTGGAAAGGGCTCCGCTCCGTTCTCCAAGAGATAGTAGAGGAACATATCGAGCTTGCGTGTGGCCACAAGGCTCGAATCGAGCAAGCGCATGCTGCCGGCGGCGGAGTTCCGCGGGTTGGCAAACCTTGGCGCGCCCTCCTTCTCGCGCTGTGCGTTCAATTGCTCAAAAGCCTGGCGCGACATAATCACTTCCCCGCGCACCTCAAAGCGGTCCGGGCGGCCAATCACGGCAAGTTTTTTCGGCTCGACGCGCAGAGGCACCGATCGGATGGTCTTCACGTTGGGTGTGACGTCCTCGCCGGTCTCGCCATCGCCGCGCGTCACGCCGTGGGTGAGCCTGCCGTTCTCGTAAGTGAGGGCCATTGAGAGTCCGTCCAATTTCAGCTCCGCCACGTATTCCACTTGCGCGCGGCCCGAGAGCTCGCGGACGCGGCGGTCAAAATCCCGCAGCTCGTCTACGGAATAGGTGTTGTCGAGCGAAATCATGGGCGAAGAGTGGCGGACTTTGGGGAATTCGTCCGACGGTTTGCCGCCCACGCGCTGGGTGGGCGAGTCCGGCGTCACCAACTCTAGATGCTCGCGTTCGAGGTCCTGGAGCCGGCGCATCAGCTTGTCAAATTCGAAGTCCGAAATCTTGGGGTTGTCCAGCACGTAGTAGCGATGCTCGTGGTAGCGAATCTCGTCCCGCAGCTTCTCGATTTCTTTCTCTACGCTCTTGGCCACGCGGTCTCCCTTGCCTCGTGGATGACGAGGGCACAACGATGCATCGAAATTATAGCGCGAACCGGGGACGTCGCAGGCTTCCAGCCGGAATGGGCCTGTGCTGCTGCCAGCTCACCCACTATTTCAGGGACTATTAGAAGGCTCGTCGGGCGGGACCCTAAATTGTAGGTCGAATACCCCTCTCGACCGAGGAGCTTGTCAAATTTCTAAATATGAATCATACTTAAAATCATGAGAATTGGAGAACGAGGGCAAGTAACGATTCCTAAGGAAATTCGGGAGCGTTTTGGATTGAAACCGGCGACCGAGGTCGAGTTTCGCGTTGAAAAAGACTCGCTGGTTCTACAGAAAAAGCCGACCAAGTTGAAACTCGACAAGTGGCGAGGGCATTGCGCGAAGAACTTTGCCCGATTGGGATACACGACAGTGGACGAATTCATTGAAGATGTCCGCGGCCGATGATCACTGCTATCGACACCAACGTTTTGCTCGATATACTCTTGCCTAACCCGCGGTTCGTTTCCCAATCGAGTCTTGCCTTGGAAGACGCGGCATCCGGATCGCTGGTGATTTGCGATCCAGTGTACGCCGAGTTGTGCGTTCATTTTGATCACCAGAGCGAGTGCGATGAGTTCCTGGAAGACAACGAAATCCGCCTCGAGGCATTGAGCCGTGCTGCCAGCTTTTTAGCAAGCCGAGCCTGGAGAACCTACCGCAAGCGGGGCGGACAACGCGCTCGGATTCTCCCTGATTTTCTCATCGGCGCCCACGCCCAGCTCCAGGCTTCGCGCCTGCTGACTCGCGACCGCGGCTTCTACCGGTCGATGTTTCCCTCGCTATTGTTGGCTGATCCGTCCGACCGGTAGATCTTGTCTGAATAAAGCGGTCAGAGCATTGCCAAGCCGTGGCTCTGTTGCTCGGGCCGATGTCCTTTTCCCGTAATCAGCCGCGTTCGCCATCCCCAACCGGACATCGACGGCAGGCAACGGACCAAGGAAAAAGAACGTCCTTCTTTCGTTTTTCGGCTTGTTAGTCTGGGTGCGAAGCCGCAAAATACCTAGCGCATGAAGTCGCTCCAGCTTTACTGGAATTTTTCGAGGCCCTTCACTCTGGTCCCGCCTATGATCGGCATTTTTTCCGGCTCGCTCATCGGTTACGGGGCGTCGCACGCGCCATTTCGGGTGCTGGCCGTCGCCTCGGCGGTGCTCGCCGCCGGGGTGCTGAACGCCGCGTCGAACGGCCTGAACCAGATTTGTGACCTGGCCAACGACCGCATCAACAAGCCGCATCGGCCGCTGCCCTCGGGCCAGTTGAGCCTGAAGCAGGCCTGGATTTTTGTCGGTGTAACTTACTTTGTGGCGTTGGCCCTGGTGGCTTGGGTGAACCGCGAGGTGTTTGTGATCTATGTGATTGCCGCGCTCGCGACTGTCGCCTACTCCGCTCCTCCGGTCCGTCTGAAAAAAGATCCAATAGGCTCCAACCTGATCATCGCCCTGATTCGCGGCGAGCTGCTGAAGGTGGCGGGCTGGGCGGCTGTGGCCACCGTCCTCACTTCCATCGAGCCCTGGTACATCGGATTCATTTACTTCGTCTTTTTGCTGGGCGCGACCACGACGAAAGATTTTGCCGATATGGAAGGCGACCGCGCCGCCGGCTGCATCACGCTGCCCGTCAAATACGGCGCCACCACAAGCGCGCGCGCCATCAGTCCTTCGTTCATCGTGCCGTGGCTTATGCTGCCGCTGGGATTGTATCTTCGCGTTTTGAGCGGAAATCCTATCGCCATCCTCGTTTTGAGCGCGGTGATGTTGCTGTGGGGCTCGTATGTGATTTACCTTATCAACGCCGATCCGCACCGGCTGGTGACCGAGGGCGAGAATCATCCCGCCTGGCATCACATGTACTGGATGATGATGGTCGGACACCTCGGGTTGGCAGGAGCCTACTTATTGAGCCATTGAGGGATTTGGTGATTGAGTGATGCTGTCGGTTGTGCGTGGCCAGTTCTTCAGTTTGTCAGTATTTCAGTCTGTCAGTCCTGCAGAACTGAAATACTCACCGACTGACAGACCGACAATTGACAAGGGACAAAGGACTAAGGACAAGGCCGATGATTTTACTAACCGGAGCCACAGGCTACCTGGGTTCCCAAATCGCGCGCGTCATGATCGAGCGGAACATGAACTTCCGCGTCTACGTGCGCGAGCCGCGGCGGCTCGATTTCAATCCGGGCGCGGCGCCGTGCGAAATCGCCATCGGTGACCTGGATGGGCCCCACAGCCTCGGGGAGGCGATGCGCGGCGTAACCCACGTGATTCACACTGCGGCCCTGGTGAAGATGTGGGTGCGCGATCGCAAAGAGTTCCAGCGCGTCAACGTCGGCGGCCTGCAAAACGTGTTGCGCGCCGCCGAGGCTGCGGGCGTCAAGCGAGTGGTTTACACCTCGTCGTTCATCGCCCTCGGACCTTCTGCCGACACCAACGCCGGAGAAGGCCTGCGAAACGCAGGGAAATATTCCAACGAATACGAAGCGACCAAAGCGCGAGCCCTCGAATGGCTGCGCCAGGAAGGCTTTCGCAAGTTCCCGGTCGTGGCGTTGTTCCCGGGCGTGATCTATGGCCCGGGGCCGCAGACGGAAGGAAACCTCGTCGGCAGCATGATCGAGCAGTACCGGGCTGGAAAGTTTCCTGGACTGCTGGGCGACGGCAATCAGCGCTGGAGTTTTGCCTACAATGCCGATGTCGTTGATGCCCATCTCGCGGCGCTCGAGCGCGGTCGGTCGGGCGAGGAGTACGTACTGGGCGGCGACAATCGCTCGCTCAACGACTTCTTCCGACTGCTGGCGGAGCAGACCAACGTCCGGCGGCCGGTTCGGCATCTGCCGTTCCTTTTGGGCAAACTCGTGGGCGCGCTCGAAGTGGCCAAGGCGAATCTGACGGGCCGCCTGCCGCAGCTCACGCCCGGCGTGGTCGAGATTTTCAAGCACGACTGGGTCTACTCCAGTGCCAAGGCCACTAGAGAACTAGGCTATCGGGTGACGCCGCTGGAGGAAGGACTCAGAAGAACATTGAGCCATTGAGGGATTGGGCCAACGAGCCATTTATAAAAGCCCCGGCTTCTTCAATGGCTCAATGGCCCAATGGCCCACTGACCCAATCTGCCGCATGAACCATTCCATCTCTCGCCGACTGATGAGCACTCGCAAGCTCGTTCACATGTCGATGCTGATTTTTGCGTTCCTGCTCCCGTTCATCACATGGCAGGAAGCCGCAGGCCTCGCGCTGATGGCGCTGCTGTTCAATATTTTTATCCTGCCTCGCCTCGGAGCGGATTTCCGCAAGCGTCCCACCGACGCGAGGGACTCGAGCATCTGGACCGGCATTGTGATTTATCCCAGCTCGGTCCTCCTGCTGGTCCTTTTTTACCGTCATCAAATGCACATTGCGGCCGCGGCGTGGGCCATCATGGCGCTGGGCGACGGCTTCGCCACCGTTGTGGGCCAGACAGTGCGGGGCCCCGCGCTGGCATGGAACCGCGAGAAATCGTGGTCGGGATTGTTCGGTTTCGTGGTGGCGGCAACGATCGGGGCCTACGCCCTCGCGCGCTGGACCGCGCCGGAAATGGATGTTCAAAATGTTCTTGCCGTCTCGTTCGCGGCGGCCATCGTCGGCGCCGCGGTCGAAAGCCTGCCCATTCGGCTCGACGACAATATTTCGGTGCCGCTGGTCTGCGGCGCGTTCATGTACTGCGCTTATTTCATCGAGCGTTCGGCGTTCTGGAGCAATTGGCCTTACCTGGGGCGACGGCTTGGGATGGCCGTCGCCGTTAATCTCTTCTTCACGCTTATGGCGCTCTTGATCAAATGGGTGAATCGGTCGGGCGCCGCCGTTGGCTTCGTTCTCGGCGTGGCGATTTACTTGGGTTACGGCTACAAGAGTTTTATCGTTCTCCTGGCGTTCGTGGTGGTGGGCTCGGTGGTTACCCGCATCGGATACAAGAAAAAGGCGGCGCACGGCATCGCCGAAGCTCGGGGCGGAAAACGAAGCTGGCGAGAAGCAGTGGCCAACCTGTTGCCCGCGGCATTCTTTTCGGTCCTCGCGTTCACGACATTTCCGCAGGCGGCGTTTCGCCTGGCGCTCCTCGCGGCGCTGGCGGAGGCCGCGGGTGACACCACGTCAAGCGAAATCGGCAAGTGGCTCGGCGGCCGCGCCTATCTGATCACCACGCTTCGGCGCGTCGCTCCCGGCGAGGGTGGCGGCGTCTCGGTGAGCGGCCTCGTGGCAGGACTGATTGCGTCGGCTTTCCTCGTGGCGCTCGGCTACGCGTTGGGCCTGTGCGGGCCGCGGCCCGTCGTCGGCGCTATCCTGGCCCTCGCCGCGGCCGAAGCCGGCAACTTGTTTGACAGCGTGCTCGCCGCCACGGTCGAACGCCGCGGCTTGGTCACGAACGAGATCGTGAACTTCGCCGGCACCGCCTTCGCCGGCGCCCTCGCCCTGCTTCTGGCTCTGAGCCTGCGCTTTTTCTGATATTGCGTGCTTCGAGCCGTCCCTCTCCACAGTCGGTTTGTGATAGACTGCGCTTCGCAGATCACGAAGTTTGACCACAAAGGTTAGAACTCTCATGGCGCAAATCGCACCAACATCGAATACTTATGACGTCATCATAGTTGGTTCGGGGGCCGGAGGCGGCATGGCGGCGTACGTGCTCACCCAGGCGGGCGCCAAGTGCCTGATGCTCGAGGCGGGAAGCTGGTACGACACGGCCAAGGAATCGAGAATGTTGGAGTGGCCCTACAATGCTCCTCACCGTGGCGCGGGGACGCCGCAAAAGCCCTTCGGCTACTTCGATGCCTCGGTCGGCGGCTGGGAGGTGGACGGCGAGCCTTACACGAGCGCTCCGGGCAATGAATGGAAGTGGTGGCGCTCGCGGATGCTGGGCGGGCGGACGAATCACTGGGGAAGGATTTCCCTGCGCATGGGGCCCTATGACTTCAAGCCCTACAGCCGCGACGGCAAGGGTTTTGACTGGCCGATCACTTATCAGGATCTCGCCCCTTACTATGACAAGACGGAAGAACTCATCGGAGTGTTTGGCTCCGAGGAGCGTCTGGAAAATACTCCGGACGGAAAGTTTCTGCCGCCGCCCAAGCCGCGCTGTTATGAATTAGTGATCCAAAAAGCCTGCCAGAAACTGGGGATTCCCTGCGTCCCTTCGCGCCTTTCGATCCTCACGCGTCCGCATCACGGCCGTCCGGCGTGCCACTATTGCGGGCAGTGCGGGCGAAGCTGCGCCACCTCTTCCAATTTTTCTTCGCCGACTGTCTTGCTGCCGCCCGCGCAGGAAACGGGGAATCTCGAGATTCGCTGCGACGTCATGGTGCGCGAGGTTCTGACGGACTCGGACGGGCTTGCCACCGGCGTTTCGTATATCGACAAGAAGACTCGTAAGGAAGTCCAGGCGCGGGGCAAGATCGTGGTGCTGGCGGCGAGCGCGTGCGAAACGGCGCGGCTACTCTTGAACTCGCGCAGCCGGATTCATCCGAACGGCCTCGCCAACTCGTCCGGGTTCGTCGGCAAATACTTGATGGACACTGTGGGCACGGACGTGGGCGGCTTCCTGCCCGTCTTGATGGACCTTCCACCGCACAACTGCGACGGCGTGGGCGGCATGCACCTCTACATGCCGTGGTGGAATTACCAGAAACAATTGCGCGGCGAGTTGAACTTTGCGCGCGGCTATCACATTGAGTTTGGCGGCGGCCGCGGGATGCCGGGCGGCGGCGCTTTCCAGGGGACGGAGAGATTCCTGGGCGGAGGCTACGGCTTGGAGCTGAAACGCGGATGCCGCAAGCTTTATGGCGCCTTCATCGGATTTGCGGTGCGCGGCGAAATGATCCCGAACAGGGACAGCTACTGCGAGATCGACAGGGACGTGGTGGACCAGTGGGGCATACCGGTGCTGAAGTTCCACTTTAAGTGGAGCGACGATGAGATCCAGCAAGCCCGCCACGGACAGGAGACTTTTCGAGAAATCATCTTGACGGCGGGAGGCGAGGTCACCGACTCATCGGGGCCGGAAAGCCAATGGGGCATTTCCCAAGGTGGCGAAATCATCCATGAGGTGGGCACCACGCAGATGGGCGACGACCGAAGGCGATCGGCGCTCAACGAGTACTGCCAGGCTTGGGATTGCGAGAACCTCTTCGTAACCGATGGCGCGCCGTTCGTCTCGAACGCCGACAAAAACCCGACGCTAACGATCATGGCGCTGGCGTGGCGAACGTCCGAGTACATTGCGGATCAAGTGAAGAAGAGAAACGTTTGAAATTATGAATTATGAATTCTGAATTATAAATGAAAGAGAGAAGCAATGAGTCAAGGCGAAAACAGGGTGGATTCATTGAGGTCACTTCGGGACGCGCGGGTGAGGAGTACCGAACCCCAAACCCCGAACCCCGAATCCCGAGCCGGACTTGGGCGACGCCAGGTGCTCAAGGTACTCGGCGCGGCACCCGCGGCTGCGCTGTTGCCGAGCGTTGCGGCGCAGAAAATCAGCTCGGGGCCGCCGCCGAGCGTTAAGCCGACCACACCCGCCTCCGCCGAGGCCGCCGCCGAGTACAAGCGGAAGATCCTGACCGAGCACGAGTACAAAACGATTCGTGTCCTAAGCGATTGGATTATTACCGCCGACGAGCGTAGCGGCAGCGCCACCCAGGCGGGCGTGCCGGAATTCGTTGACGATTGGCTGGAGTTCGGAGGCGGCCGTCTTCTCGACGGCATTCGGGGCGGGATCACTTGGCTCGATCTCGAATGCAACCGCCAATACGGGCACGATTTCCTGGATTGCACTCAGGCGCAGCAAAAACAAATCCTCGACCGCATCGCTTATCCGAGACGCGCGGCGCCTGAGCACACCGCCGGCGTCGCGTTCTTCAATCAATTGCGGGACTTGGTGGTGAGCGGATTCTTTTCCAGCAAGATGGGCGTGAAAGACTTGCCGTATCTGGGCAATCAGATGCTCGCGGGCTGGGACGGCTGCCCGGCCGAGGTGCTCTCGAAATTGGGACTAGAAAGGTAGGTGGTAGGTAGCATGTGGTAGGTGGGAACGGGTCAAGTGGTAGGTCGTAGGTAGCATATCGTAGGCTGGAAGGTCAAAAGTAGGGTAGGTGCCAGGTCGAAGGCCGGAACGTCACTTCCTCAGAGATTTTACCAGCCCCGTCAGCATACGGCCGATTTGATCGGCCTGAGAAGCCACCGATTCATATTCCAACTTATATCCCAAGTCCCGGCAGAGAATGAAATAGTAGCGGAGTTCCTCAAGGGAACCCTGTGCCATATTGTAGAAGTGACATTTGTCAGGGAGAGTTCGGCGTTTGAAGCCCTCTGCGATATTCGCGGGAACAGAAATTGCGGAGCCCTGCATTTGGGAAATCAGGCCGAAGCGCTGAGAAGAAGGCAGACCTTCCGTGGTTTTGTAAACCTGTACGACTAACTTGTGGGCAGCCTGCCAAACGTCGAGTTGCTCAAACTTTTCCAACGGCATAGTAATCTTCAGCCCTTCCCACCTACTACCACATGCAACCTATGACCTACTATTTGGGTCGTTCCCACGGGCCACATACTAATTGCCACCTGCCCTACTTTCGATCTTCCGACCTACCACATGCCACCTACCACCTACTGCACTCTTTCACACATCATCACCCGCTCTTCCTGATCCACTTCCTTCAAGCGGACCTCGATCACCTCGTTATCCGCAGTTTGCACGACGCGGCCCACGTAATTCGCCTGAATGGGGAGCTCGCGGTGGCCTCGATCGATCAGCACGCAGAGCTCGACGCGGCGGGCCCGTCCGAGATCGACCAGCGCGTCAAGGGCCGCGCGGGTGGTTCTTCCGGTGTAAAGAACATCGTCCACCAGAATGACGGTCTTGTCCTCGACGGAGAACGGCAAAGTGCCACGCTGGACAACCGGCTTTTGGTCGACCTTGGAAAGATCGTCGCGATAAAAAGTGATGTCGAGGATTCCGACGGGCGTGGCGATCTTCTCGATTTCGGAAATTTTCTGCGCGAGTCGCGAAGCCAGCGGCACTCCGCGCCGACGAATCCCCACAAAGACCACACCTTCCCCGCCGTTATTGCGCTCGACGATCTCGTGCGCTAGGCGAAGGAGCGTGCGATCGATCTCTGAGGATGACATCAACTGGCTTTTTTCGTGGACTCGAGCTTTGGCACTTTGAGCGGCGGTTTCAGAATTCTCCATAGGTCCCCCCGGCGGGGCATTATAGCACCCCGGCAGGAGTCAGGAGACAGGAGCCAGGAGTCGGAATCAAGGAAGTGCAGTTATCCCCTGCGCTGAGACAAACAGTGAAAACACTATTTGCCGTTCGCGGCTGTCTTATTCTGACTTCTGACTCCTGACTCCTGTCTCCTCTCCCTCAGCCATGCCCTCTTCAGGTCGCGAACGAAATGGTCAGCTTCGCGCGTCGGTTTCGGAATGCGAAAACCATCGACGGCCTGCTGCACCAAGCGGACCGCCGATTCCAGCGAAACGCGGTGACCCTGCGTGACGAAGATAGGCTTTACATTTTCTCGCGTGCGAAGCACCATGCCGACTCGCTCGCCGCGAAACATCAGCGGCGCCGTGGATCCTGCCCGTAAGTCAGGTTCCTGGTGCTCGCCCACCAGCAGCGACTTTGCGCACCCGATGGCCGGCTTGTCAAAAAGAACGCCGATGTGGCAGGCAATGCCAAACAGCCGGGGATGAGCGCGGCCGTGGCCGTCAATCAGAATCAAATCGGGCTCGATGCGAAGGCGGGCGAAAGCGGCGATGAGCGCGGGGCTTTCGCGAAACGAAAGAAGCCCGGGAATGTAGGGGAAGCGAAGCTTGAGCCGCGCCCCTTGGCGCTCCACTTCCTCGAGCTCCGGAAAGCGATAGACGATCACGCCCGCGAAAGCCAGATTGGTTTCGGGATCAAACGCCAGGTCAGCGCCGGCCACATAGCGAATGGACTCGAAGCTGTCTTCGAGCACAACTCTGTCGCGGAGCCGCTCCTGCAAGCGCATCGCTTGGCGCGGGGTCAGATTCCATCGGCAACGCAGCTTGGGCTTCATCGGCGTTGGAATTGTAGCGCGAAGAGCGCGGGCGCGGGGTACTTGACTCGTTACGCTTTTTGCGTAATAATCTACGCAATATGCGTAAATCAGCGACGCTGAACGCTTTGTTCCCAGGCGTCCGCCAAGGCATTCTGGCGTGGGCCCTCGGCCAGCCCGAAAAGTGGTGGTATCTGTCGGAATTGGCCAAGATTCTGGAGACGAGTCCCTCCAGCCTCCAGCGCGAGCTCGCCTCGCTGGTAGATATCGGCATGCTGGAACAACGTCGCGATGGAAGACGGACCTATTTCAGGGCCGCAAAGCGCTTCCCCATTTTTCGCGAGCTTCGCCGAATATTTGAGAAGACGGCGGGTGCTGTTCCGATACTCCGGGAACTGCTGAATCATTTCGGGAAGAGTATAGTAGTTGCCTTCATCTATGGGTCGGTGGCACGGGCCGAAGAGCACGCCCTCAGCGACATTGACCTGATGGTAATCGGAGCCGTGGGTCTGTCTGAACTAACGCCCGCCCTTCGTGCAGCCGAGAAACACCTCGGAAGAGAGGTGAACGCAACTGTGTACTCGGTCGGGGAGCTTCGCAAGCAAGTTGGACGGGATAACCACTTCCTGACCGAAGTCTTGAAAATGCCCAAGCAGTTCGTGAAGGGAAGTAGTCTTGAGTTGGAAGAGCTTACTCGCTAACAAGGAAGCCCATCGGCACGCGACTTCCAAGAACGAGCTGGACGCGATGCGGGAGTTGATCGCTCGCGACCTCGCGGACGCCGCCCTCGCCGGGCTTTCAGCCGATCGCCGTTTCGCTACTGCTTATAATGCGGCCCTGCAAGCGGCGAACATGGCCGTTGCCTGCGCGGGCTATCGAATTACAGCCAGAGTCGGGCACCACAGAATTACACTCGAGGGGGCGGGGCTCGCCATCGGCCGTGCTGCCGATAAGCTCTTGGACTACTTCGAGAGTTGCCGGAGGAAGCGAAATAAGATCGACTATATGCAATCGCATGTGGCTACTGAAACCGAGGCGCAGGAAATTGTTGCAAAGACCAAGGAGTTTCTTGAGTTGGTGGAGGGATGGATCGCGAAGAGCCATGCCACCTTGAAGAAACAGTGAGCCTCGGCATTAACCCAAATCAGACGGATGGGTCCCGGTCGAAGCGAACCCCATGAAGCTGGTCAACTACGAATTCAAGGCGCGGTTGAAGAACGAATCTCACGTGAGGGCGGCGCTCAAGAGGCTGCGCGCGCGGCGGATTGGCACAGACCATCAAGTGGACACGTATTTCCGCGTCCCGCGCGGGCGGCTGAAGATCCGGGAAGGCAAGATCGAAAATGCCCTGGTGTATTACGAGCGCTCGAACGCGGCGCGCGCGCGGCGTTCCAGGATCGAACTCATGCACCTCCCGCGGCGGAATTCCATTCGCGCCATTCTGACCGCCGCGCTCGGCGTGTTGACGGTCGTTGACAAGCGCCGTGAAATCTATTTTGTCGGAAACGTGAAAGTCCACTTGGACCGCGTCCGTGGTCTGGGCAAGTTTGTAGAGGTGGAAGCCATCTCGCGCGGCGGCGGCCTCAGCAAGGTCCGGCAGCAAGCCCTCCAGTTTCAGAAACTCTTCGGAATCGCCGGCGAGGATATTGTTCCTCAGTCGTACTCGGACTTGGTTATCGAAACCGGTCAAGAGTTGAGGGTTCAGAGTTGAGAGTCAAAGCAGAATACCGCCAACTCTGAACTCTCGACTCTCGACTATTGACTTCTGTTCCGCCGAACTTTCTTTTCGCGCCGCCTTCATTCCGCGATAAAATTCCGGTTACTGGACACGCGAACCTGCCTATGAAGAAGCGCGAGAATAGCGAAACTCCGCTCGAACGAATTCTGGAGGAAGTGGCGCGCGCCGGCGAGATTTCGCGGCGCGGCCTGGCGCATGCATTGAGCGTTCCGCTGGCGAGTATCGGGCAAAAAGTGCGCCCACTTCTCCGCGCAGACCTGCTTCAACTTCGCGAAGACAAAGACGCCTTAGCGCTTAACCCGAGCTTTGGTTGCGTGGTGGGCATCGACATGGGCGCGAGCCACTTGCATTTCGCGCTGGCGGATTTTGGCGGCGAAATCCTGAATGACGCCACGGAGAAGATTCGGCCCGAAGCCGGACCCGCAAAACTGATTGCCCAGATTAAGGAGGGCATCCGCCGACAGGTGGCGGCGATAAGCCACCAGCACTCGGCGGCCAAGAGCCTCCGGCCAGCGCGAAAGCACGCGCAGCATCCTTTTGCCGTGCGAGGCATGGCCATCGGCGTGCCTAGCCCGGTGGACCCGGTGACGGGCGTGGTGTCGCTGGCCAATAATCTGTACGGGTGGAGAAACATCGATCTCGCGCATGCTCTCGAAAAAGAGTTTCGCGTGCCAGTCAGCGTCGAAAATGATGCCAACATGGCGGCCATCGGCGAGCATTGGCGCGGCGTGGCGCGCGACGTGCGGAACTTCGTCTTCATCGCCTTGGGCACGGGCATCGGCGCCGGCGTTTTTGTGGATGGCAAGCTGGTGCGCGGCCGCACCGGCTCGGCGGGCGAATTATTTCGGATGAACGTGGAATGGCAGCGTTGGGACGAGGATTTCGCTGACACCGGCTATTTCGAGACTCACGTTTCCGGCATGGGCATTGCTGCCGAAGGGCGCACGCTCTTGGGGCCGCCCCGCGCCGGGCAACCCTCTGACCTCGCCGCCGAGCGCGACGCCTACTTTGTGTTCGAAGCGTTGCGGCAGGGCAACCCCCAGGCGCGCGTGGCGCTCACCAAGGTGTTCACCCTGTTGGGCGTCGGGATCGCCAATGTCGTGTCGGTCCTGGATCCGGATTTGATCGTGCTCGGGGGAGGCGTGGTGAAAGGCGCGCCGGAACTTCTCCTGGCCACACTGGACCGGGTTGTCCGCAGAATTCTCAAAAACCTCGCGCCCCCCATCAAGATCAGCGCCCTCGAAGACAAAGCGCAAACCTACGGCGCCGTCTTCTCGGCCCTGACCGGCGCCCAGAAGGCCGTGCTGCGACGGCTCAAGTGAGCAGGTTGGTGCCCACGACGCCTATGGCGTCGGGAATGTACTCCCTATCGCACTTCCCGGAACGGAGACCTAGCTTCGTAAAGTGCCATCCTGGCGTTGATCTCTTGGGCCAAGGACTGCGCGTTGGGTTGGGTGGCGAGGGCCAAAGCTCGGCGGGCGGTATCGACGGCTTCAGGAAACCGACCCAGCTCGGCGTAGGCAGCGGCGAGGGTATCGAGAATGGTCGGGTCTTTTCCCTCAGATAGCTTGACTGCCCGCTGCGCCAATTCAACAGCCTCAGCGCCGTTTCGGACCGATTCCTCCGGGCTAGTCGCCAACACCCACGCCGTTTGACTCAGAAGAGGCAGATGCCGCGGGTCGGCGCGAAGTCCTTCGCGCCATTCGGCAAGTGCCTCGGGAATACGACCTTGCAGGTAAAGGGCATTCCCCAGATCGAGGCGGGCCCCCGCGTTGCCAGGGCTGATCTCCACGGCCTTCCGAAGGTGGGTGATGGCCTCCTCGACCCTTCCTTTCTGCAACAGGGCAGCCCCAAAATTAAGTTGGGCATCGCCGTTTCTGGGGTTAACATCCACGGCGTTCTGAAGATGAATGACCGCTTCCTCAGCCTGCCCTTTCTGCAACAAAGCCGCTCCGAGATTGCTCTGAGCCAGGGCAAACTCCGGTTTGGCGTCCACTGCCTTCTGGAAATGCGCGATGGCCTCGTCGAGCCCTCCTTTTTTCAGTAAGTCGAGCCCGAGTTGGTATTGGGCCTTGGCGTCGGCGGGATCGAGTGCCAAGGCCTTCCTCCAGGCGGCGATGGCCGCTTCGTCCTGGCCTTTCTCATCCAACTCCTTGGCGACGTCATACAGCCGGTAGAACTCTGCGGCGGGCACGTCAATCCTGGCCAAGCCGTTCGGCGGGACATTCACAAACTCGGGAATGTTCACGGCGCGATTGGCCGCTGTTGCGTTCTCGATGAGGATCGCGGGACTGCTGTTGCCATCTTCGTCCAAATGCGTGAGGTACATCTGCGTATAGGGCGAGCGAGCTTTCGAGGAGAAAACCAACCAGCGACCGTTGGGCGAAAAGCTGTGCCAGGAGTTCATCAGCGGCGTGTTCGCACTCAGGCGGCGCGCCTGGCCGCCCTCCGCCGGGACGACATAAAGCTGGCTGTCAGGACGCATCAACTGGCCATTGCGGCACTTCACGAAGACGATCCAGCGGCCATCGGGCGAGACTTTGGGGAAGGTATTGCTCATGCCATTGTGCGAGGCGCCAGAGATCGGTTCCGGCTGTCCGCCTTGGCCGCTGTTGAAAGGAATCCGGTAGAGATCGTACTGGACTTGCGTTTCTTCCGGATCATTGGCGCGCTGCGCCAATTTCGAGCTGTTGGGATACGGGTCCCTGGCTTCGGCCCGGGCAAAAACGATGTACTTGCCGTCGGGACTCCAGACGGCATCCGTCTGCACGTAGCGTGGATCGTCGGCGCCTGGCAGGGGATGGCGCTGGCCCGTCGCCCGATCGTACCAAGCCAGGATGCCGCGGGTCGGATAGAAGACCTGGAGGAAGCGGTAGTCCTTGAAATTCACCACGTAGTAACTGCCCCGGAACGTGGTGACCACATACTTTCCGTCCGGCGAAACCTGCGACATGAACCCGAGCCGCATTTGTGCCGCGGGCTCGGCGTCGCGGAAGGAAGCCCATGAGATCACGTCTTCGTTGCGGATGGACATCTGCGGCCTGATGTCGGCGATCGCATACAAGCCCTTGTCGTTGCCCGGACCGTCCAGGTCCATCCCCAGCGTCTTGCCATCGCGAGAAAAGGAGTGGCAGTTGGCGCAGGTATGCATGCCTTCCAGAAGCAGTCGGCTGCGAGGCTCGCCGACGTTGCGCAACCGCCAGGCAATCAGGTGCATGGCGGTGGGGGCCAAAGGCTTGATGACTCCCTTTTCCAGGTCGGAAGGCATCAGGGGCACATCACGGTAGAAGATCGGCGCGCCAACTGGATCTTTCGAGGTTTGGAGTGTCACCTGGCCGCGGGAAACGGCTTGCTCCTTGTCTCCCAGGCCGGTGATCGTCACGGTGGCTGGGTGTTCCGTCGAGCGTTTCTTGATCGCCACCCATGTGGCAGCATCCGGGATCCAAGTCCGCGCCGCAGCTTGCTGGGGTGTAAGTTTAGGCGGTTCGTTGGTGGTGGCTACGCAACGCGGATCGATCTGGCCAATGCTCAACCGCTCGCCGCGCGCTTTCACCTCGATCCCAGGCAGGCCGTCGGCAAAGCTGACCTCAATCCGCCACTCTTTCGCGCCTTGTCCTGAGTCGCGCCAGAGAAAGGTCGGGGCGGTGATCTCAGGGGGGAATATCGAACCGTCTTCCGGATAATCAACTGTGATCGGGGCCAGCCGCCTGCTGTCATTCCCGTGCCCGGCTGCGGCGCGGGAAGCCTCTGGACTTGCCGCGAGCCCCTGAAGCGGCAGACCGGCCGCCAAGGCCATAACACCAACGATGAGGGCGCCGGCTGCGAGTCTTTCTGCGCGGGTCTGCTTCCAGGAGACGCCCATCGTGTTATTATGTCACGAAACCTCACCCTTTGCTGTGACCAAGGTCACAACATTCGCTCGAGCCTGCTCACCTCCGGCACATCCGGGCCAGTCCTTCGTGCGGCTAATTCCCGGTTGTCAACCCGCCCCGATTCGTGCTATCTATTATGTTGTACGGCGTCGGTATGAAAGCAATGCAGCCCGCTCCAACCACATCTCGGCACTTCTGTTGTTGCTGTTGTTGTTGACGTCTCCGACGTTCACGTCCACGTCTGGACTCTGACCCCGATAAAATTGAGATTCCCTTGAGAGGAGGTTTTCACGCATGGCTAATTACAAGCATTCCGAGGTTTTGGTAAGCACCGATTGGGTGGCCCGGCACGCTGACGATCCGCAGGTGCGATTGGTGGAGGTGGATGTTGACACCAGCTCTTACGACAAGGGCCACATCAAGAACGCGGTGGGCTGGAACTGGCAATCGCAACTTCAAGACAACGTTCGGCGCGACCTGCTGGGCCAGAGAGATTTTGAAGAGCTTTGCGGCAAATCCGGCATCGGCAAGGACACCACCGTAGTGCTCTACGGCGACAACAACAACTGGTTCGCCGCTTACGCGCTCTGGCAGTTGAAGTACTTTGGCCACCGCGACGTTCGCCTCATGAACGGCGGGCGCAAGAAGTGGGAACTGGAAGGCCGGCCCCTCACCATCGACGTGCCCAAGGTGACGCCGACCGCATATCAAGCCAGCGCGCCGGACGAAAGCGTGCGCGCGCGCCGCGAACTGATCTTCGATACGCTCGACAAACACAACCGCTATCTCGTCGATGTTCGTTCGCCGGACGAGTTCACGGGCAAGGTCATTGCGCCTCCGGGAATGTCGGAGACGGCGCAGCGCGGCGGGCACATCCCGGGCGCGGCCAGCGTGCCGTGGGCGAAGGCGGCCAACGAAGACGGCACGTTCAAGTCCTACGACGAATTGGTCAAGCTCTACGAAGGCGCAGGTGTGCGGCCCGACCGCGAAGCCATCGCTTATTGCCGCATCGGCGAGCGCAGTTCGCACACCTGGTTCGTGCTGAAATACCTGCTCGGCTTCGATAAGGTGCGTAATTACGACGGAAGCTGGACGGAATGGGGCAACCTGGTCGACGCGCCCATCGAGAAGGGCGAAAGCAAAGCGGCGCGCGCGTAGGGAGGAACACTGGCAAGTGGCGAGCCGCGAGTGGCACGGGACGCAGCCAAGCAGCGGGCCCTCGCCACTCGTCACTGACTTCATGGCTTGCCACTCGCCATTTGTCACTCCTCACTGCTTGGTTGATGCTTCTGGCTTCTGACTCCTGATCGTTTGCGAAAACATTTGCCAATGCCGCAGGGTCGGGATGCGGACCCTGCGCTACCCCCTCTGGCCGCTGTGTGCGGCTGCCACGGCGCATGCTTGAGGAGCCGCACACTCGCTGCGCGAGTCCGCGCCACCTGCTGCCGGCTCCGAGACCCGGAGCTCGAGGCAGGCGACAGTTATCAACATCGTCCGGCAGGGTTCCCTAAGCTGCCGCAGTAGCGCCTTTAATCTTGCCAGTGTCAGAACACGTGGTCTCTTAAGCCGCTTGCTTGACTGCCGCACAGGGTCGACCGGCTTCCGTTCTACCATCTCCCATCGAAGCGCAGCCTGAGAGAGTATGTGCATCAGCGGTTGATGACGCACTATCTTTGAAGTAGCATATGCGCATTCTTCCGGGAGGAATCATGCGTCGATGCTTTCGCAGTGTTCTGTTAGGCGCTGGTTTGTTGACTTTTGTCTCCGCGACTCCGGGTCGAGCGGCGGTCCCGGAAAAGCAGGCTGACGGGATTATCGTTCCCATTCATGATGGATTCCTGAACGTGCAAGTCCGCGCGGACAACATCATTCGCGTGACATATTCCAAAGACCGTTCTTTCTTCGCCCGCCAGAGCTTGGCTGTCTTGCCGCGCCAAGGTTCGATCCCTGCTTGGCGCACGAGCAGCAGCGGAAATCAAGTAACCCTTACAACAGCAAAACTCACAGTTCGCGTGAATCTTGCATCGGGTGCTGTGACGTTCCTGGATCGGCGGCTCAAGCCAATCCTGGCGGAAAGGGACGATGGCCATTCGATCGCGCCGGCTGAGGTGCTGGGAGAAAAGACCTTCCATGTGCAGCAGCAATGGGCGCCCAACGCGGACGAGTCGCTTTACGGCTTGGGCGAAAACCAGCTCGGACTTGTGGATATCAAGGGCTACGATCTCGATCTGTGGCAGCACAATGGCTCAGCCGTCATACCTCTGTTGGTTTCGAGCCGCGGTTACGGCATCCTTTGGGACAATACCTCATTGACGCGATTTGGCGATTTGCGACCGTTTGAGGCAATTCCCGCCGCTCAGCTTTTCGACCGGGAGGGAAAACCCGGGGGCCTGACCGGTTCTTATTACGCTGGCGCGCACTTCGATCAATTCATCGCTCAGAGGACTGACGCCAAGATCGACATCTACTTTCCCGGTGGTAATCCGCACTCTAATCGGATCATCCACCCCGATCTGCCTGACGGCGACGTGAGCGTCCGATGGGAAGGCGAACTCGAACCCGCAGTAACGGGCGATTATCTTTTCCAGACTTTCTCCAACAACGGCATCAGACTCTGGATCGGCGATCACCTCGTCGTGAACCACTGGCGCCAGTTCTGGCTGCCTTGGAAGGACTTGGCGCGAGTCCACCTCGAAGCCAAGCGCCGCTACCGCCTGCGCGTGGAGTGGACAAAAGACCAGGGCGAACTGACGGCGCTGAATCTATCCTGGAAAACTCCCGCGCCTAAACCGGCAACCTCGCTCTGGTCCGAGGTCGGCGACGGGATCGATTATTATTTCGTTCACGGGCCGGAACTCGACCGGGTCATTGCCGGATACCGGCAAATCACGGGAGCGGCGCCCATGATGCCGGTGTGGGCGTTCGGCTTGTGGCAGAGCCGGCAACGGTACAAAACGGCGCAGGAGAGTTTGGATGTCATCGATGAATTCCGCTCGCGCGGCATTCCTTTTGACAATATCGTGCAGGACTGGTTCTACTGGAAAGAGAACGCGTGGGGCTCGCATCAGTTCGATCCCGCCCGCTTTCCCGATCCCGAAGGCTGGATTCGCAGCATTCACCAGAAGCATGCGCGATTGATGATTTCCGTTTGGGGGAAGTTCTATCCCGGCACCGACAACTTTGAAGCCATGCACTCACGCGGCTTTCTTTACGAACCGAACCTGCGCGAGGGAATACGGGACTGGGTGGGCTATCCGGATACGTTTTACGATGCTTTCAATCCTGAAGCGCGCAAATTGTTCTGGTCCCAGATCAACCACGAACTGTTCCGCAAGAACGTGGATGCCTGGTGGATGGATGCGACCGAGCCGGACATGCTTCCAACGCCCACGCTCGAGGGCCAGCAGACCCATATGAATCCCACCGCGCTCGGCACGGGCGCGCGCATGCTGAATGGCTATCCTCTGGTGAACAGCGAGGGCATCTACAGCGGGCAGCGCGAAGCGGCGCCGCAGCAACGTGTGTTCATCCTCACTCGGTCGGCGTTCGCCGGCCAGCAGCGATACGCGGCAGCCACTTGGTCCGGCGACACCTCGTCAACCTGGACGGCAATGCGGGCGCAAATTCCCGCCGGGCTTAGCTTTTGCATTTCGGGAATTCCCTATTGGACGATGGATATCGGAGGATTTTCGGTTCCCGCGCGCTTCTCGGCCGAGCATCCGAAGCCCGAGGATGTGGAAGAATGGCGCGAATTGCACACACGCTGGTTTGAGTTCGGCGCGTTCACGCCGCTGCTGCGCTCCCATGGCGAATTCCCCAACCGCGAAATGTGGTTCTTCGGAGGCGAATCGGATCCCGCCTATCAGGCTCAGCTCAAGTTCGACCGGTTGCGGTATCGTTTGCTGCCTTACGTTTACTCCCTGGCCGGCGATGTGACGCGCAGCGCAGGCACGATGATGCGCGCCCTGGTGATGGACTTTCCCGCCGATCGAAAGGCCCGCGAGGCGACCGACGAGTACATGTTCGGACCGGCGTTTCTGGTGAGCCCGGTCGCCACCTACAAAGCTCGGAGCCGGCCGGTCTATCTGCCCAGCGGAGCGAACTGGTATGACTTCTGGAGTGGTGCTTTACGTTCGGGAGGCCAGACGGTCGAAGCGCCTGCGCCTTACGATTCCATGCCGCTCCACATCCGAGCAGGTTCGATTGTTCCTTTTGGCCCGGAGATTCAGTACACCACCGAGAAAAAATCGGACCCCATCACGTTGTTCATTTACCAGGGTTCGGATGGCGCCTTCACTCTCTATGAGGATGACGGGCTTACGTACAATTACGAGAAAGGCATGTTCAGCCGTATCCCGGTCCACTGGGACGACACCGCGCGGACACTCTCGATCGGAAAACGGCAGGGCTCGTTCGATGGCGCGTTGTCCGAGCGTACTTTCAATCTCGTGCTTGTCTCGAAACAAAAACCTGTCTCATTTTCGTTCAGCCCCCAGGCCGATCGCACGGTGCACTACAGCGGAGACAAGGTCGTCGTGAAGCTCAAATAAGGGCAATAATATACTTAGCAGATCTGACCATGCAGGAATTATACCCTGAATCCCCTCTTGCGGTATTTTGTGATTCCGATGAGATTGTACTTGACTAGCAAGTCCTGCCTGCGGATGCTATCGCGGTGCCCCTTTACCCGAATGCACGGGATGTTATACGTACAAACCTGGGCCGAATTAGAAATAAGAATAAGGTGCACATCGTTCCGATAGGGACACTGACCGTCGTGCAACTGACAACTATCAATGCAAATCGCCTGAAACGAGGACTTTGCCCAATTGATAAAGAGGTGGTTTTTGTTGGTGGCCACATCTATAAAAGCCGAATAATCGGAGATGGCTATACAATTGAAGACGTAATTGACCAGATTTCCAGCGCCATGGATTGTACTGCAATAGTGCTTGATGGAACTCCCATGACCACGACAGAAAACCCAAACCCTAGACCGGATTGTTACGGAAACTTAGTGAAAGACCGAGCCGTCTTTGAGTGTTCTACACGGCACCCTCGTCCAGAACTCTTTTCTGTGATACCCAAAGGCGATAACATTAAGCCTACAAAATGAAAAGGCCACCCATTAGGGTGGCCTTTTCATTCAATCCCGAGCGACAAGCCCGGGTAACAAAATCGTCCGGCAGCTCAAGTCGCTCCGTGAAAAGGGTCTCACACCCTCTCACACTTGTCAAGGGAATTTTCATAAATAATGCCTGAATCTTAGATGCAACCTTCCGCCTTTTGGCCCAACTAAGCGGCCTATCCGGCAAAGGAACCCCTATGAAACGAAATCCAGGAGTAATTCTGGCACTCACACTGTCGGCGCTCGCTCTGCACCTCAGGGCAGCCGCTCAATCTCCCCAGGGCCAGCCTAGGTCGGTGCCGTACACATGGAAGAGCGTGCAGATTGTGGGTGGCGGGTTCGTCGACGGGATCGTTTTTCATCCCGCCGAGAAAGGCCTGCGCTACGCGCGCACGGATATGGGCGGCGCTTATCGCTGGAATGATGGGAGCAAACAATGGGAGCCGCTGTTGGACTGGGTTTCCTACCCCGACCGGAACTTGATGGGCGTGGAAAGCATTGCGGTTGATCCCTCCGATCCTGATCGCGTCTATCTCGCCTGCGGCACTTACACCAACCCAGCTACACCGAATGGAGCGATTTTGAGTTCCCATGACCGTGGCAACACCTTCCAAGTCACCGACGTGCCGTTCAAATTCGGCGGCAACGAGAACGGTCGCGGCAACGGCGAACGTCTGGCGGTCGATCCCAATGACGGGAACATTCTCTTCCTGGGCACGCGCCACGACGGGCTGTGGAAGAGCATTGACGCTGGAGCGACTTGGAATCGAGTGGAGAGTTTTCCCGACATCACCGAGCCGCCTGACGCTTCGCCTGACCCGAACCCGTGGATAGCTGCGGCCCGCCGCGGCGCCGGGATCGTGTTCGTCATCTTCGACCCCAACAGCGGCTCCAAGAGGCTAGGCAGCGAAGCTAAGGCCCGAAGTGGCGCAGCAAAGGGAAAACCCAGCTCCATTATTTATGTTGGCGTTTCGCTCCTGGGGAGGGACAACCTCTTCCGCTCGACTGACGGGGGCAAGACTTGGCAACCCGTCCCCGGCCAGCCGACTCAGTATCGCCCACACCGCGCCGCACTGGCGTCGGACGGCGTTCTCTACGTCGCCTACGGCACGGTGCCGGGCCCTTGGAGAATGACGGATGGCGCGGTCTGGAAGTTCAACACGAAATCAGGCCAGTGGACCGATATCACGCCCGATAAGCCTGTTCCTGGAGACGCCGGCTTCGGCTACGTTGGGGTTTCGGTTGATGCTCACCATCCCGAGGTGGTGATTGCCAGTTCGTTTGATCGCTGGCATAGCGGCAGAGGGAACGATGACATCTTCCGCAGCACGGATGGCGGCAAGACCTGGAAAGCGGTTTTCGGGAACGGGGGCACGTTCGATTACTCCCTTGCGCCCTACGTAGCCGACACGCCGATTCACTGGCTCTTCGACATCGAGATTGATCCCTTCAATCCCGATCACGCCACCTTTACCACCGGCTACGGCGGGTGGGAAACGTTCAATCTCACCGCCCTGGACGCCGGCCAACCGACCGGATGGAGCGTGATGAGCACGGGGATCGAAGAGACGGTGGCGCTGGAACTGCTCAGCCCGCCCAAAGGCGCGCACCTGATTTCTGCCATTGGCGACTACGGCGGATTCGTCCACTGGGACCTCGACAAGCCTGCGCTGGAGCGCAGTTCTCAACCACCGGTGTTTGGCAACACCAATGGCGTGGCGTGTGCCGAGAAAAACCCGGATGTGATTGTCCGCGTGGGTCGAGCTTCGAGCCATCACCCCGGCCGCAACATCGGTTATTCGCTGGATGGCGGCAAGTCGTGGCAGCCTGCGGCATCAACGCCGCAGCCCAACAGCAGTCTGGGGCATATCGCGGTTTCTTCCGATGGCGGCACCTGGGTGTGGGCGCCGGAACGGAGCCCCGCCTACTTCACGCGAGACCGCGGCGCCACCTGGACCGAGTCACAAGGCCTTTCCGTGAATACGCGGGTGATTGCGGACCGCGTGAATCCGCAGAAGTTCTATGCGCTGGCGCTGTTCGATGGCAAGCTGTTTGTCAGTACCGACGGAGCGGCGACCTTTACGGCGCAGCCACTCGCGCTGCCGGCGGGGTTGCCGCAACGCGGTCGAAACCGCGGCGACGACCGCGGCGGACAGGATCGCATTTATGCGACTCCGGGCAGGGAGGGAGAACTGTGGCTCGCTGCCTTCGATGGCCTCTATCACTCCACTGACGCCGGCAAGACGTTCCTCCATCTCGATGGTGTCGAACAGATTCACGCCTTCGGCTTCGGGAAGGCGGCGCCAGGAGCCGATTACCCCGCGCTCTATCTGATCGGCGTGGTCGACGGCGTGCGTGGAGTTTTCCGTTCTGACGATACGGCCCGGAGCTGGGTCCGCATCAATGACGATCAGCACCAGTGGGGACTGCTGCTGCACATCACCGGTGATCCCAAGCTGTACGGCCGCGTCTATGTCGGCACGCACGGACGCGGAATCGTTTATGGCGATCCGGCGGGGCGAGAGAACTGAGCCGGAATCAAATGAAGTCCGATGAGGCCGGCGCGTGGCGGAGAGTTCGCGCTCGCCGAACTCTGCGGCCACCACGTTGTTTTGTGGGAACGATGTGGAAATGCCGCAGAGCCCGCCCGATTCGCTGCGCTCACGGCAAGCCCCGAGCAAAACGAAGGGGTTCGAGGGCGGACCCTGCGCTACCTGCCACAGGTCAGGCGCACTACTTGCTTGCTCTCCGACTGCGACGCAGCAAGCCTGCAATGCCAGCCAGCCCAGTACCCAACAGGCCGAGACTGGCCGGCTCCGGCGTCGTGGTCTGATAGTCGGCGCTGCTCAAATAGTATAAGCCGCTGGAATCGGGACCGTTGAGGTAGATATTGACGATCCCTTGCGCGTGCTTGGAAAAATCGAAATAGTACGTCAGATCGCATTCCTGGTAGTGAATATCGCACGGGTAGCCCCACAGCTCCCCTGCAAAGAAGATGCGCTCCGTGAGGACTGGATTGGTGGTGTTCGGAATGGTCAGGTCTGCGCCCGTCATGTCGAAACCGCCGCCAAGAGAATTGAAGGTGCTACCATACGCGTAGCCCCAACCATCATCGGGAGCCTCAAGATTGAAGTACGGATCGACTGAGTCTCCCGCGTAGCCACAAATGCCACCCCCACACGGTCCCGGCGGTAAATAGTTGTCTCCACCGATGTCAAAGTGAGGCCCAAACAAATCGAAATTACCCCAAACATTACCCTCACTATCCTGCGCAAAGCTCGCAGACCCGCCCGTAATAATGAGTGTGGGTACAGAGTCACCGGAAAGGTTTAACGGCATACTGAACACGACTACCGCAAGCACGAGCACAGCCTTGACGAAAAACAAGCCTAGGCGCCTCATGGTATCCTCCGCGTTCGATTGATTATCCGATTTCGGATAGTCTATTCCCCCTTTTTTATTATTGTCAAGCACTAATAGTGCCGCTGGCGCCTGGGTGACAAAGGGGAACTAGATCTGCATGCCGTGGGTTCGGGACGCTGTGACCCCGGGAAAGCCCACGGCACAGAATCCGTGGCGTGGTTACGCGCTGTCAGGTAAGTTGGTCTTTTGAATGTCCCCTCTGGGAGTGTTGGTTGATGAGGTCCGCGATTTCCTGCGGCCGGTCGATTTGGGAAATGGTCAGCCGGCTGGCCTCGCCCGCGGTCTCAATCGAAAGATCGCCCAATCCGAAAATTCTTTGGCCGACCCGCTGATGCACCGTCACATCCTGCACTCGCGAGATCAGGATGGTGCGCGCGGTCCTGCTCAGAAGGCCCGTTTCGTACCGCAGTCGGTCATCGAGGATGGTCATCTTGGTCAGGCGGTTGCGGAAATGGCGTTTCAGCGGCCAGAGCAGAAGAAGCGCGGGCAACCAAGGAATCCAAGGTCGCCAAGGCAACGGAATCCAGGGCGGCCATTGCACGCGCATCATCGCCACGACCAAAGCCACCACGATCACCACCACCACCACGTATCCCATGTATATGAATTTCATCGTCGGACGGATGATCATTTCGGACATGCGCACCTCCTGTGGCCAGTGCGCCCTATTGTACCGCGACGCGGCGGCGCCAGGGTGACAAAGGGGAACTAGATTTGTATGCCGTGGGTTCGAGGCGCTGTGACCGCGGAAACGCTCACGGCACAAAATCCATGCCGTGGCTGCCGGCTGATCGCTCCCCACGGCTTTGTCGGCCGTGGTCAAGTTGGAGGTTTTATTTTCTGAATGATGCTTCCATGCTGCCGGTGGACCGAATGTTGTGAACGCATACATCATGCCAAACAGCGGCGGGACGCATGCACCACCCGCGGAAAAGCTGCGCTGATCTCGATGAGCCTTTCGGCGTGCGGCGGTTCACTTGCCAAAGGCAGGATCACTCGGAGGCCGTGCTGGCGAGGCGGAGCAATCGCCTAAGCTTGCTCACGGCGGGACTGCGAGTTCACGAATCTCTGGAGCGCCTGGCGGTCATCCGCACTGATTGATGTGAACTCCACCCCGACTCCCTTTCCACTTTCAGACCACCTCACGATTCCTTGCGCAGTGATGGCGGGCAAATCGGGCGGCCGACCAAAGACCAAGTGAAGTTGAGTGCCGACAGGGAACACCTTCTTCGAAAGGAGGCAGAGCCCCGCTTCGCTCAAGTTTTCAGTGTCCACGACGTAGTGAGCCGGCCCTTCCGACATGGCGACGGTCAAAGATGCGATGATGCGCCGAGCAGGTTTCCGTCCTTCTTTTGTGGGCATACTTCTTACACGTCATCCCTAAGTGTGGCAGTGACTCATTTTGATGTAGCGCCGCCCTTCAGGGCGGCAGATGCCGGGCTAAAGCCCGGCGCTACAAAACCAAAATGCGTCACTACCCTAAGTGCAACTTCGCCTCAACAGGATATCATACGCCAAGCAGTCCGAATCCGCGCGCCCGTCTTCAAGACCAAGGCACTAAGACACCAAGAACTGAGTAGCGCGGAGTTTCGGTCTCCGAATCTCCGCGGTTCTTCGCCCGATTACTCTCGCTCCTCGTCCGGCAGCAAGACCTGGTGCCGCCTACCGTCTTCTGTCTACAGTCTTCTTTTAGTCGCCCCCGCTCCCACCTACTACCTACCGCCTACCACCTACCGTGTTGGGCCGCCCGCTCCCGGCGCGAATCTTAACCGCGCGCACCCCATGCGAGAAAAGCCGCAGAGTTTCAAACAGACGAAACTCTGCCCTATTCCTCCGGATTCAGTGGCATAAAGTAACGAAAAATGTTACTTTGCGAGCATGGAACCGGCAGGACGACCTCCGAAAGCCCGGCACTACGTTGAGAACCTAGCCGCAACGGGCCGCTACCATTTCGGCTCGAACCAAGCTCAGGCGGCACTCGGCATTTCCGCTGCGGCAGCAAAGGTTGCGCTGAACCGGCTGGCCAAACAGGGCGCGATTGCCTCTCCGGCTCGCGGCTTCTACGTAATCGTTCCGCCAGAATATCGATCGCTCGGCTGTCTTCCAGCCGACCAGTTTATCCCGGCGCTGATGAAGAGCCTCGATCTGCCCTACTATGCGGGCCTTCTCACTGCCGCGCAGTACTACGGTGCGGCCCATCAGCGCCCGCAGGAATTTCAGGTCTTTCTGGAGAAGAGACGTCTTCCCATCGCCTGCGGAAAGGTGCGCGTCGCGTTCATGATCCGCAAGCGACTGCCAGAGGTTCCCGTTCAGAGCCTCAACACGCCGCGCGGCACCCTGCTCGTCTCGACGCCGGAGGCGACGGCGGTTGACCTCGTCGGTTACCAGCATCGGGCGGGCGGGATCGATCAGGTTGCGACGGTGCTTTCCGAACTCGCCGACAGGATCGATCCCGAGAAGCTCGCCGCCGCCGCCGCCACCGCCGCTGTCCCCTGGGCCCAGCGTCTGGGTTACCTGCTCGAGCGCGTAGGCGCCGGCGAAAAGGTCGCACCCCTGAAGGAATACGTGCGCGCGCGCGCGCACGAATCGGCGCCGCTCCTGCCGAACGCGCCGAAACCAAGCGGCGCGCGGCGCCAGAAGGCGCTGCGTAACGAGGACTGGAAGCTCTACATCAATGCGGAAGTGGAACTGGACCTGTGATCCCGCGCGACTACATCACCGAATGGCGGGCGGAAGCCCCGTGGGTTCAGGACTTCCAGGTCGAGCAGGACCTCGTCATCAGTCGTGCGCTGGTCGAGATATTCTCGCATTCCGTGCTCCAAGAGGCTCTCGCCCTCCGCGGCGGAACGGCGCTGTACAAGCTTCACCTCAAACCTCCCGCCCGGTATTCCGAAGACATTGACCTCGTTCAGACGAAAGCGGAACCGGCAGGCCCGATGATGGACGCGCTCCGCGGCGTTCTCGACCCGTGGCTCGGCAAGCCGAAATGGAAACAGAGCGAGGGCCGCGGCACGCTCGTTTACCGGTTCGATTCCGAGGACGTGCCGCCGATCGGGCTCAAGCTGAAGGTCGAGACGAATACGCGCGAGCACTTCTCCGTTTACGGGTTGAAGAAGGTCCCGTTCCGCGTTTCGTCGCGCTGGTTTGAGGGCGCGTGCGAGATTCAAAGCTACGAGCTGGATGAATTGCTCGGCACCAAGCTGCGCGCGTTGTACCAGCGGAAGGCCGGGCGCGACTTGTTCGATCTGGCGATCGCTCTCACCGGCAGCAAAGCGGACCCTGAACGGATTGTGAGTGCGTTCCTCCGGTACATGGACCACGAGGGCCACAAAATCACACACGCGCTGTTCGAGGAGAACTTCGCCCTGAAAATGCAAGACCCTGCATTCCTGGCGGACATCAGCCCGCTACTCGTGGACGATTACAAATGGGACCCTGAGGCGGAAGCGCCGATCGTCTCTTCGCGGCTGATTGAACGGCTGCCAGGCGATCCTTGGAAGGGCGGCGCGTAGGAACTGTTGCGGGCGAGGGTTCGGCGGGACCGTCATCATCGTCGTCACCGCGAAAGACCGTGGCTGAGCACGTAACGCAGAGGTTCTTCGCCCGATTCCCACTCGCTCATCGTCCGTCAGCCATTCTTGGTCGCTCGCCACTTGCCACTTTGGCTGCCTTTCGCCGGTCACTCGTCACTTGTCACTTTTCTCAAGCCGCCGCCCGCTTCCGACGCGAATTATAACCGCGCCCACCCCATGCGAGAAAAGCCGCAGAGTTTCAAACAGCCGAACCTCAGCGCTACAGGATCTCGCACGCCGTTGATGATTATCTGACCGCCGGCGTCGGCGATGTTAAGAAAGCTCGTCCGCCGCGCCGAGGTGTGGAGTGCGGCAGCACGGGGACCCCAAGTTTTGCTCTGGGGCTGCCGCTTTTCTGATGCCTTGGGCGGGCCCAAGGCCTGTTGCGCCTGCGTCCAGCAAGGGCTAGCAAGCTAGCCCGACCCAGAGCGGCAACAAGTTGCCGCCCCCGGTGCTCGGGGCCCCGCCCAAAGCGGCAAGGGCCGCCTGCCATCGAAAGGCTCGCCGCGAAACATCGGCGGGAAGCCTACCGCTGAGGGCACTCACCGTCTTCTGACTTCTGTCTTCCGCCCCTAATCCCTAAACCCTAATCCCTAACCCCCGCTTTCCCACTCGCCACTTGCCACTTGCCACTCGCCACTGCTCTAATGTCGCCGCCCGCTTCCGACGCGAATCATAACCGCCCGCACCCCTTCCGAACAGAAAAGGCGCAGAGGTTCAAACGGCCGAAACTGTGCGGTGCCCACTGATCAGTGTGCTGGGTGGCTCCGTTTCTTAGTCTGTACGAGCGGAATCCTCTCTAAGAAATCGATTGCCTTGTCCAGCGCACCGGGTTCGATGTTCCAGCCAAATCCTTCGGCTTCCTTCCTGATCTCCCCCCTAGTCACTGGGCCATTCCTCTGGTTAATGATGAAATATGCTTTTGCGGCGATTGAGAGCTCAACATAGTTGGGGTTGCCAGCCTCCTTAAGCCTGCTGATCGAATCATGGACACGAGCAAGGGTCGGATCGTCTTCGTATTGAAGCAGCTCGACCATCTCCCTGCCGTCAGGGGTCAGCGTGTAGTCGTGTCTTCTTATCTCGAATCCGGAACTGTCCGCTGCACCGAAGCCGATCCTGCTCTCATCCACGAACCCCACCGCCACCAGCCGGCTCAACGCACCGTCGATGAGGGATGAGTAAGGCCCGTAATAGTGCGCCTGGAAGCCGCACTGTTTCTCCATATGAGAAAGCAGTGCAACGAAGTAACAGCGCTTCTGCAACAGCGTGCGCCCCCGAGCGACACCGTCCCACGCGTCAATCACGCATAGTATAAAATCACCGATCTCCATCTACAGTACCTCCTCCCGATGCTATGCCCCCAGCGGCCTCCCGAATCGATAGCGACTTTGCTTTAAGCATCTCATTGACAGCCGGCAGAATTTCGCGCCTATACGAGGCAAGCTTTTCCTTCTTATCATGAATATCTGCCCAGCTCACTGGCGCATACACATCCAGGTATTGCTCCTGAATGGCAGCGTCAATTGAATTAAAGAGGGTCGATTCCTGACGAAATTCTCGCGGTGCACCATCGGTGCGAACGACCAAGATCGCGGCTTCTGTCTTTGCCGCCGATTTTTGTTTTACGATCCTCGCGATTACAAGACTTTCGTCCACGCCCGTGAGATGCTTCGCCACTTCACATTCGACTTCCTTTTGGACCTCTCGCATTTTGCCGGGATCCTCCTGCAAAAGCAACCTTCTCCCCGGCGGATCAATGTCGTTGAAATTTACCCTCAGCACTCTTTTGAAGAGTCGCCGGTTCACGAGTCGGTCGAACATTCTGTGAGCGTAACCTTTAACGTCTCCGCCGCCGAGAATCCTTCTCACCATCTTATCATCGTCCCAGTCCAGATAATTCCGTATAAAAGCTTCCGAACCATCGTAAGCATATAATTCCTTCAGCCAGCTTAGGCCATCCTTTTGAATGCCCAGCTCTATCCCTCGAACGATCATAGAATCGGTGATTAGCCGAATTCGGTGACGATAAACCTGTACCGTCATGTGATACCGTGCGATAACAAACTGCTCCAGCGTGTGAATGCCGTCCTCTGTGATTGCTAGCTCGCGCTGTCCTCGGTCCTCACAAATGCACAGCGTTTCGATCAGCCGATCAATATCGTAAACGCCGTACTTAACTCCGCAGAAGTAGCTGTCGCGGAGCAGGTAGTCCTGCTTGTCCACGTCAAGTGGGCCAGACAGTATCGATCGCATGAGAGCATCGCCGCGTTCGTCCTTGAGGAGGCCGACGATCTCCTTTCGTTCGTCTCCACTCAACGGGTCGTCAAGTTCTGGCGATTTCAAAATAATCTGAGCGGTAATCTCCTCGTGCGCTTGCTTGTTTCCTGTAACGCCCCATATTACTTCCTCTGAGCCGTGGGAGAAGGGGCCATGGCCGATGTCGTGCAATAGCGCCGCGAGGCGCAAAATACGGCACTCGTGCGGCTTTAACTGCAACTCCGTCGCGACTCGACCCGCTACGTGCATTGCCCCCATCGAGTGTTCGAACCTCGTGTGCAGTGCTCCGGGATAAACGTAACAGGCTAGGGCCAACTGCTTTATTCTCCTCAGTCGCTGGAATAGAAAAGTGTCAATAACCTTCAGTTCGTGCGGGTCCCTGTGGATAAACCCATGTATGGGATCTCGTATTTCCAGTCCAGAGGACAATTCAAGCCTCCATCTCAGGGGACCAACTATTTAGGTATAAGTGAATAAAAAGCGAAAGTCAAGCCGGTTCCGTAGAGCTTTGCTTCTCAGAAACTCTGCGCTTCTTCGCCAGATTCCCGTTCGCTGGTCGTCCGGGAGCAAAACCCGGTCGGCGGGAAGTGGGCCGCCCGCCTGCGACGCACCATCAATCCTTGACGCACGTACTGATGTATTGCTGAATGGATGCCTTTTCCCGGTCGGGGAGGGCAATGAACTTCATTCCGATGCCGTCATTCGGCACTTTTCGAACCACTTGGGCGTCCACGCTTAATCTCTGCGAGCTGCCTGGGAGGGCGAAAGCCAAGCCCACCGCCTCGCCCACGCCCAGTCCACCCAAGGCGCTGAGACGCATTCCGCCCTCACTGATATCCTGACTGTCAGACTTGAACTGACCCGCGCTGTGATATCCCCAACTGCAGCCCACCGTCGTCTGAAGTGGGACCCGAATGTAGCGTAGGTGCTCCCGCGTCATGGGGCCTTTGGTGGCTCCCAGCAAATTGTGCACACGCTCACGAGTGAAAGGCTTGCCCAGGAAGAAGCTGATGCCCATGTCGAAGCCTTTCCGCATGGTTTCCGCGTCATCTAACCCGGTGAGCATCACGATGGGAACCTGCCCGTTGAGCTTCAATGTTCGCACCGCCCCGGTAAGCTCAAAGCCATCCAGGTGGGGCATGTTAACATCCAGGAACAAACCATCGACTTTTTCAACTTCCAATCGCCTCAAGGCCTCGCGGCTATCCCCGATCGCCAGAACCTCGTATCCATAGGTTTCCAGCGTGGTCTTCAGCGGATCCAAGACTACCGGTTCGTCATCAACGGCCATGATTCTGATTTTCACGCCTTCCCCTCACCTCACGGACGGGAACCAATCCGGAATCAATGCGCCGCCCTGCAACCGGGCAAATCGTTCCCTGGGCATCGGTTCGCGAGATCTTCAGCCCTGCGGCCGGGTATCCAACAGCTCACGCACCTTGCGAAGCAGCGACTCAGCCGTGAAGGGCTTCTGGAGGAATGCCATTCCCTCCTCCAGCACGCCATGGCGTACCACGGTGTCATCCGTGTAGCCTGACATATAGAGAATCTTCATCTCCGGGCGGAGGGTCGCTAATTCTTCGCTGAGTTCACGCCCGCTCATCCCTGGCATCACCACGTCGGTCAGCAACAGATGGATTGGTCCCTTATGCTGTCCCGCGAACAGCCGCGCCTCTTTGCCGCCGGGCGATTCCAAGACCTTGTAACCCCCCTGGGCTTCCAGGACCATCCGTGCCAGTCCGCGAAGACCGGCATCATCTTCGACCAGCAGGACGGTTTCCGAGCCGCCCGCCGGAACCGCACTCTCCTTGGCTGCGTGGGGGGCGCCCTTGACCGCCGGTAGATATATTTTGAAAGTTGTACCCGCTCCCGGCTCGCTGTAAACCCAGATACTGCCCCCGCTCTGTTTCACGATTCCATAGACCGTGGCCAAACCCAAGCCCGTGCCTTTTCCCATCTCCTTCGTCGTGAAGAAGGGCTCGAAAATGTGGGCTTGGATATCCTTGTCCATCCCGCATCCGGTATCACTCACCGCCAGCATGACATAAGAACCGGCGGGCATGGAGTAATGGGTGCTGCCATAGGCCTCGTCCACCTGGACATGGGAAGTTTCGATGGTCAGTTTACCTCCCCGCGGCATGGCGTCGCGAGAGTTGACGGCCAGGTTCATCAGAACCTGTTCGATATGCCCCGGATCAGCCTTGACCGTGGCTGGCAGAGGCCCTGCGTTGAAGACCAAGTCGATGTCCTCGCCGATCAATCGATTCAGCAACTTGGTTAGGTTGGTGATCAAAGTGTTCAAGTCAAGAACCTGTGGGGCCAGCACTTGTTGCCGGCTGAAAGCCAGCAGTTGTCGCGTCAAGCCCACCGCGCGTCCCCCGGCGCCCTTGATCTCGGTAGTGTAGGCCCGCATGGGATCACCGGAGGCAAACCGATCGAGCATCACATCGCTGTAGCCGATGATGATCGTGAGCAGGTTGTTGAAATCGTGAGCCACCCCGGCGGCCAAGCGTCCCACTGCCTCCATCTTCTGTGCCTGGCGGAATTGGTCTTCCAAAAGCTTTCGAGCTGTGATGTCCTCCTTCATGGCGATGATGTGCGTCATTTTTCCATGCTCGTTGTGAACGGGAGTGATGGACATCTTTTCTGTATAGAGGCTCCCATCCTTGCGACGGTTGATCATTTCCCCATTCCATACCTGACCGGCAAGGATGGTGGCCCACAGGCTTGCGTAAAACGCGGCGTCCTGTTTGCCGGACTTGAGGATGCGGGGATTCTTGCCGAGAGCCTCCTCACGGCTATAACCCGTCATGGCTGAAAACGCCGGGTTGACGTACTGAATTTCCCCTTCCGCGCCTGTGATCACCACGCTTTCAGCGGCCTGCTCGATGGCTGTCATCAGGCGCATGCGTTCGGCCTCATCCTGCTTGCGTTCGGTGATGTCTTCGTAAGTTCCTATGACCCCGATTACTTTGCCTTCTCGGTCACGCAGCGGCAATTTGTTGCTGCGGAGCCAAAGCAGGCTTCCGTCCGGCCTGTTTTGTGGTTCCTCAAAGTTGAGCCGGGGCGTCTCGTGCTCCATCACCAGCTTGTCATCAGCGCGGTAAAGTTCAGCCGTTTCTCTCCAAGCAAGCTCATAATCATTCTTGCCGATAATTTCCGCCGGGTCTTTCAATCCCGCATCAATCGCGAAGGCCTGGTTACAGCCTAAATACGAAATGTTCCTGTCCTTCCAGAAAACGCGTTGGGGAATCGTATCCAGGATGGATTGAAGCATCTGCCGCGACTGGTACAGTTCCTCTTCCGCCCGCTTGCGCTCGGTGATATCGGCAAAGCTCGTCACCACAACATACGGAGCACTGTCGCCCGCGTGGAAAATGGGCGCTGAATTAGCGATGATCCAGGCAAGGGTCCCGTCGGATTTATGGACACCCATGTACACATTCGGCTGCGGCTTCCCGGTTCGCAAGGCGGCCATGTGCGGAAAGTTCTCCCCGGGGAATGGCGATCCATCCTCGTGAATTGTCTGCCAACGCGGATCGGCCGCTGTCCGCCCCATGAGCTCTTCCGTAGTGAGGCCGAGAATCCGCTCCGCGCTTCGGTTGCAGGCGACGATAGCTCCGCCACGATCTTGGAGCATGATTCCTTCGGCCACGGACGTGACAACGGACCGGTACAGTTCTTCACTCTCGCGCAGCGCCTCCTCCGCCCGCTTGCGCTCGGTGATGTCGCGAAAGTACCAGATTCTGCCATGAAGCTTCCCTGTGGAACCCTGCATGGGGGAAGAGTACCGGTCAAAAACCCTCCCATCTTTGAACTCAATTTCATCCCTCGTCTTCTCAGTCTCGTGGGTGTGAAGATAGTTCATTCTTTCCAGGAAGGCATCCGGGTCCTTAAGTTGCGTCAGGGCGTGCTCAATCAACTTCTTGTCATCCTTTGTGCCGATTGCCTCCTCGGGAACGCTCAACATTCTTGCAAATTGTCTATTGGCCAGAAGTACTTGACCCGTCAAATCAACAACAAGGATTCCGTCAATCGTGGTCTCCGACTGTGCCTCCAGAAGCGCCGTCTTGAACGATAGAGCCTCTTCGCCCCGTCTGCGTTCGGTCACGTCGCGAGAGACGACGATGACCCTCGCGGTTTTTCCTTCTTCATCCCGAATGACGCTCCCCTGCGACTCGATATAGCGGACACTCCCGTCTCTAAGCAAGAATCGATACTCGGTTCTCTGCCCGCGGCCGGTCTTGACCGTTTCCTGGAAAATCTTCCTGATCCTTTCCCTATCCTCGGGATGAATTTCATCGAACGAGACAGACCCGCGCAACGCTGCTGGATCGCCCAGTATCTCTTTGTAGGAAGGGCTGTTATACAATCGCTTGCCTTCCAAGTCGAGGACGGCAATGAGATCGGCAATGTTCTCCGCGATGAGTCGAAACTGCTCCTCACTCTCGCGAAGCTGCTCTTCCGCCATCTTGCGCTCAGCGATTTCCGCCCGAAGGGCAGCCGTTCTCTCCTCCACCTTTCTTTCCAGTCCTTCAGCCAGCCGCGTGAGCTCCGCCTGCTTCTCGCTCAGCTCTCCGTTAATTCGGATCGCATCCTCGTAAGTCGAAATCAGCAAATCGAGAATCTGTTGCGGCCCAGAGGTAATGTAATGAGTTTTGCCACCCAGCTGAATCGGCAATGACACATCCAATTTCGCGCGCTCGCGCAGCGTCCGATTGGACAGGGCGTAGTCGATCCGTGAGAGAAAGGCTGCTTTGTCGTACGGCTTCCTAATGAAAATGTCCGCGCCGCACTCTAAACCCCTGACCACGTCTTCCGGGCTGGAGAGCGTGGTCATGAGGATAACCGGGACGTCCTTCAGCTCCTTCTCCGATTTGATGCTCTTGCAAAGGGCGTAGCCATCCATTTCCGGCATCACAATGTCGCTGACGATGAGCGCAGGCTTGCGAGTGCGGGCCGCCTCGAAAGCCTGCTTGCCGTTAGCGGCCACCGTTACTGCGTGTCCGCGCTCTTCGAGCACTTGCTTCAGTTGCTCGGCTTGGGAGGAGCTATCCTGGGCGATGAGAATTTCTACGTGACCGTTCGACGACTTTCCGGAGGGCCTCATGAGTTAATCGCACCTCCTGTGCATCAACGTAGCTGACAGTATACACCTAATTGGTTTTCAAGCTGGTAGCCTCGGCACGGTTTCCGTGCCCTGGGCTTCTCGGACGTAAGGGCAGGGGTTAGGTGTTAGGGTTTAGGGGTTAGGGGCGGAAGGCAGAAGTCAGAAGTCGGAATGCAGAAGGGCAGTGGCAAGTGGCGTGAAGGGCAGTGGCAAGTGATTAGTGGCAAGCAGGAAAGAGGGGCTAGGGGCTGGGTGCTAGGTGGGACGGGAAGACAGAAGCCAGAAGTCAGAAGACAGGAGCCTGCCCTGTCAGGAAGCCAGAGGCTCGACGGTGAGGCGGGCGTCGAGCGCCGCGGCTACCTTTCGGAGTGTTTTCAGCTCCACATTCCTGCCCCGCTCCAAACGCGAGATCACCGCCGCGCTGGTGTGGATTTTGGCCGCCAGCTCCGTCTGCGTCATTCCCCGCTTCTCGCGCAGTTCCGCCACACGAACGGCGACCCGAAGATCGTCCAGACCCTCTTCGTAGGCCTTCCGAATTTCAGGCTTGCTCAGAGCTCGCGCCTTGAATTGCTGGTAACGGCTTCCTCGCTTCATGCTTACCTCCCTTTCATTTCCTGATCTTTGGTCATGCGCTTCCTGGCCAGCTCCACATCCTCTGTCGGCAGCGCCTGAGTTCGTTTTTCAAAGGCGTGAAGCAGGACAAAGGTCCGCTGCGGGTCGCCGTAGTAGAGGATGCGGTACAACGTGCGACCGTAATGAACCCGCAGCTCACGAAGCTTCCCCTCGACCTGACTCGAGTAAGGAAAGGGCAGATGCGGTCCTCTCTCCTCGAGCATTTGAAGAACCTGCAAGACCTTACCCACATGACCAGCGGGCAGTGCCTCAAGGAACTTCTCGACCGGACGGCCTCCGCTCTCGTCCTCGTAAAATTCGACAGGCCATGCCATTTCTTAAATGATATATCAAATAAGATTCCAACGCAAGGCCCATAGAGCAGGTAGCTTCGGCGCGATTGTGGCGGCGGGGGCTTTTCAATACCAATGGCAAGTGGCGCTAAGAACAGTGGCAAGTGGCTAGGTTAGTGGCGAGTGGCAAATGGAATTTAGAAGTTAGAAGTCAGAAGTCGGAATGCAGAAAGGCAGTGGCGAGCAGGAAAGCAAGGGCTAGGGATTAGGTGTTAGGGGTTAGGGGCGGAAGGCGGAAGCGAGGGGACGGGAGACAGAATAGGACAGTGGCAAGTGGCGGCTTGAACTGCAGTGGCAAGTGGCAAGTGACGAGTGGCAAGTGGAATTCAGGAGCCAGGAGTCGGGAGCCGGAAGGGAAAAGCTGGAAGCTAGTGCCGTTCCAACTATTTCGACCTAGCTTCTCGGGGCCGTCCCGATTATGGGGCCAAACGGAACGCGCGTGTTGAACATAGGTCTAACAAGTTGGAACGGCACTAGGAGTGAGAAGCGCAAGTAACAATCGACGATCGGCAATCGAAAGTCCGAAGTCGCTAATCCCCAGCCCCTAAACAGGCTGATGAAGAAATGGCCCAGAATCTCGTAAGCGCCTTGTTTTCAGGGCGAGATTCCTCGCGAAGTTTACCCTGAGCGTCAGAGCCAGATTCCTCGCTTCGCTCGGAATGACAGCGAAGGGCACAGAATGACAGCGAAGGGCTTGGAATGACAGGCGAAGGGCTCGGAATGACAGCGCCCGGGAGCGTTTTTCATCGGCCTGCTAGCCCCTAACACCCAGCCCCTAGCCCCTAATACATCGCCCCTGTCCGATGACAGGCGGCCGGTGGTAGCATGAGTACATGGTCGAGGGCGCTGAGGGGTTGGAAGTGCGGCGGGGAATGGTGGGAGCGGGGCGGCGTCTCGTTAGTTTCCAGTTTCCATTTTCCAGTTTCCGCCTGAAAGCTGGACAGGGAATGGCGCGCCCTTTGCGGCAGGTATTTCCGCTCGCCTTTGCCGCTCTTCTCGGCATTCTGGCCCGACCCTGCGCTCTCAGGGCCACCGACCTCGAACCCCGGACTCTGGAAGCCTTTGAGCGCTACGTGCATGCCGTAGATGCCCGTGCGGCGCGGCAACAGGACGACCCAGGGCACTTCCTCTATATCGACACGCTCCCGGAATCCGACCGCCGCCTGGCCTGGGCCACGATCGAGCGGGGCGAGGTTTGGGTGGACTCGCCGAACACTCGCGATGCGGCGGCCAGGAGCCTGCGCGCGCCCGGCGGACTCATCAACCATTGGGTGGGTGCGGCGTTTATCCCGGGCGTGTCGCTGGCGCAGGTCCTCGCCGTGCTCGAAGACTACGATCATTACCAGGACATCTATAAGCCGCAATTCGTGCGTTCCCGGCTGGTGAGTCGCGAGGGGAATGATTTCAAAACCTTCCTGCGCCTGCGCAAGAAAACGCCCTGGGTGACTGTGACGCTGAACATCAATTCGGAAACATTGGGCACGCCGTTGGACGGCGGGCGCGCCTCCCTGCGGAGCCACTCCACACGCATCGCCCAGGTGGAGGCTGCCGATACTCCGCATGAGCACGAATTCGCGCCGGGCCACGATAGCGGCTACCTTTGGCGGTTCGAAACCTATTGGCGGCTGGAAGCGCGACCGGGCGGCGTGGCGGCAGAATGGGAGGCCATCATGCTGTCTCGCGACATTCCCAGGCTGCTGCGCTGGATCGTGAAACCGTTCGTCGAGCGGCTGGCCCGAAGTACCGTGCAGGATATGCTCGTCGCGACAAGGAAGGCCGCCCAAAACCAAAAGCCCTTGGCGCAAATTGCACCCCCTGAGGCGGCCCGAAACCAAAAGCCCTTGGCGCAAATTGCACCCCCTGAGGCTTCGGAATGAAACTCCTGCCCACGGCTTAGAAAAAGGATTCCCCGAGCCTTCCTGGGCAAAGGAAGTTTCTGGAGAGCGCCTGCCAGTCCTCCAGGGGGACACGGGCGGCCTCAAATTACTGTCAATATAATAACTACTGATTACTACATGCCTTGAGGCATCCTCTGAAATGAAACTATTGAAACTTTTGAAACTTTTGAAACTAATTTTTCTAACTGACGCAATTAAAGAACTTGCGCGAAAATAAAATTTGCAGAATTTTGCGATTTTGGGAAAAGTGTGGCATTTTGCCCCACCGATTCCATTTTTCATAGGCCCAGAATTTTGCGTGCCAAATTCAAAATCGAAAAACCGCCAGCCAACATTTCCGTCGGAACTGCTATCCTATATTCGTTGGCGCTGGGACCGTTTCAGGAGGGCGCATGTTGATCAAGAGGGGTTCTGACATTTCGTGGTCGGAGATCACTCCGAAGAGTGTCTACATGAACCGGCGCAAGTTTCTCGCTGGGGGGTCTGCGGTCGGCGCGAGCTTGGCTGTTGGGCGCAAACTCATCGACGTGATTTCTCCGCGCGTCACGGCATTCGCCGCAAGCAAACTCAACGTCGCGAGCCGGAGTCCGTTCAGCTCCACCGAGCAGGTGACGCCTTATAACGATGTGACCCACTACAACAACTTCTACGAGTTTGGCACCGATAAAACCGATCCGGCAGAGAAGGCCAAGAATTTCAGAACCTCCCCTTGGACTGTGAGCGTCAGCGGCGATGTGAGCAAGCCGCAGAAGTTCGACATCGATGCGCTTCTCAAGCTCGCGCCGCTCGAGGAGCGCGTCTATCGCCACCGTTGTGTAGAGGCGTGGTCGATCGTGGTACCGTGGATCGGCTATCCGCTCAGCCTGCTGCTCAAGCAAGTGGAGCCGACGTCAAAAGCAAAGTACGTCGCCTTCGAGAGCCTCTACGATCCCGGGCAAATGCCGCAAGCCCGCTGGGCTGGCATTCAGTTTCCTTATGTCGAAGGGCTGCGCCTCGATGAAGCGATGCACCCGCTCGCGCTGCTGTGCTTCGGCATGTACGGCGAATCGCTGCCGCCCCAGGACGGCGCGCCCGTCCGCCTTGTGCTGCCGTGGAAGTATGGCTTCAAGAGCATCAAGTCGATTGTGAAGATCAAGCTGGTGGGTGGTCAGCCGCCGACCACCTGGAATATGTCCGCGCCTAACGAGTACGGTTTCTATTCCAACGTGAACCCGAGCGTCGATCATCCTCGTTGGAGCCAGGCCAAAGAGCGCCGCTTGGGCGAATTCTTCAAGCGGCCCACGCTGATGTTCAACGGTTATGGCGATCAAGTGGCACAGCTCTATTCGGGTATGGATCTGCGAAAGAATTTCTGAGGGAAGAAGAAGCCCGAAGTCAGCAGCGAGAAGTTAGAAGCGAGAATGAAAGAGAAGTCTTGAAGACAATCCTGTCAGCCAAACCCACGAAAGTTCTGGTCTTCGCGCTGTGCCTGGTGCCGCTGGCGCAGCTTGTTTGGGCGGGCTTTCACAACGACTTGGGCGCTAATCCGATTGAGTTCATCACTCACGCCACAGGCGATTGGACGCTGCGCTTCCTGGTCATCACGCTCGCCATCACGCCGGCGCGGAAGCTGCTTCGGCTGCCGGACCTGATTCGCTTTCGCCGCATGCTCGGGCTCTTCGCGTTCTTCTACGGCTGCCTGCACTTCACCACCTACATCTGGCTCGACAAATTCTTCGACCTCTCGGAGATGCTCAAGGACATCAACAAGCGCCGATTCATCACCGTCGGCTTCACGGGTTTCGTGCTGATGATTCCTTTGGCCGTGACGTCCACAGCGGGCTGGATTCGCCGGTTGGGCGGGAAGCGCTGGCGGACGCTGCATCGTCTGGTTTACGCCAGCGCCGTGGCGGGCGTTGCGCATTACTACTGGCTGGTGAAGTCAGACGTGCGAAGGCCGGTTCGCTACGGCATTGTCGTGGCCTTGCTCCTCGGCTATCGTCTCGCAATTGAGCTCTATCAAAAGCGCGGCGCCAGGGCCAGAGCGGGCGCGCCAAAACAGTTTGAGACGGCAGAGACCGTCACGACCGAGCATTGAGCGATTGGACGATCAGGTGATTGGGCGATTGAGTGAATGGACTTGCGAGACGCATCTGCTGTCCCGAGCATTCCTCGCCGCGGACGCAGGATGCAATTGCTCAGTTACCTGATCTCGCAATCGACAAATGGCACAATCCGCCCATTGCGCCGGCAAGAATTTCTGAATAGCGACGGCGAGAACAGTATAATTGTTTGGCTAGGCTCGGTGGGCGCTCGGACGCTGCCGGTCTTAACGCGATGAGAAGCAGACCCGAGTTCGATGTCTGGGTTATTGGGGTTCTGACCTCGCTAATCTCCTTGTTGTGCCTCGGCGGCATGGCCGTGCTGCTCGGCTTGGTCGACCCGCTCAGTTTCGAGCGTCAGCCCGCACCCAAGCCCCAGGCTGCTCTTGCCTCGGCTCGTGGCGTTGATGGTTCACCCAAAGGAAAAGCCACTCGAGCAGTTCTGATCCAACCCAGCACCGCGAATCTTCGCGGAGTTCATGATGCGCCCCTTCGCGCCGTTTACTCTGAGCGGAGCGAATGGGCTCAGGGTGATTCGAAAAGAAGTAAATCGGCCCGGAATGGTATTGCTGATTCTCTGCCAAGGGCCGCCTCCTCGAAACCTGCGCAAGAACGCGCAACACGTCCCGCCCATCCACAGGGCACCCAAACCGTAACTGCCGCCGCACCCACTGGGCCTGAGCCACAGCGCACCCTAGCCCAGTCCGCCCCTCCCGCAGAGCCGGAGCGAAAGATCGTGAAGCCGCTCGGCTACGTTGAGAAGGCCGACGGCTCGGTCGAGGCCGTCGTCAGTGACGAATACGGCGTGCAATTGGTGCATGTGGGCGACGTCTACAAACAGAAGTTCACGGTTTCCAGCATTGCGAGCGACGCCGTAGAGCTAGTGGCAATTTCGCACCAAGCGGAGCCCGCACCTACCGCGGTCGTGGCTGCGAACAAACCCAAGCCCTCGACTCCTCAGCCGCTCATTGATGAGTTAAGCCAGGCCCGTACCTTTCACTCTGCCGCAGATCGCGATGCAACGCCCAGCGCAGCTCCAGCTAGTCAAACGCTACTCCCCAAGCCGACAGCTCCGTCGTCTTCTCCCAGTGTCGGCGTGTCACTTGCCGAGCGGCGACCATCTTCTCCGAAGCCCTTGGGATCCGTTGAAAGTGCGAACAGCGAACTTGCGACGGTTCAGCGCACGGGCCGCGGCGCTGAACGCGTCCAGTTCGACGGTGTTCCGCGTGAGGGCTTGGCCCGAAAGGAAGACTCGTCGGCCATCAGCCGCGGCGCCGATCCCAGGCAGCTTCTTGTCAAGCCTCCGGCACTCTCTCGTGAGCCTGGCCCCGCCGGAGAGCCGGTCCCCGTATGGCGGCCCGGCGGCGACGGATTGGCGAGCGTGGCTTCTTCCGGACTCGACCCACCACGAGCACCAGTAGCCGACGAGCGTGGCCCTCCGGCAAATGGCTCAGGCGACCCTCTGGTCGTCAGGTCTTACGGCTACGCGGAATGGCAAGATGGACGCACTTTAGCCATCGTCGATGATGGCCACGGTGGAGTGCGCCTTGTTCAAGAGGGAGAAGTCGTCGATGAGCGCTTCCGGGTAGTCAAGGTCTATCAAGAAGCCGTTGAGATTGCCGAGTTGCCCTTCGCGCCTCCGGGTTTTGTGAACCTGCCGGTCCTCGAAGCCAGCGCGCCGGGACCGACGGCACCCGAATCGGTGGTGCCGTCGTCGGAGAAATCTGCCCACATCATTGAAGCTGCCGAGGTCGAACGGCGAGAGCATCCGCCGCCGAACTCGACCGCAGATGCTTGCGGGCAGGAACAGGAACACGCGGATACGATCGTTGCACAAGTGCATTCGCCGCCTGACCCGGCCGACTCCGCGGTCGGGCAGACGGACGAAGACGCCGCCGCGAGTTCGTCTGCGTCGTCAACCGAAGCGGGGAGCATCGGTTTTGCCCAACAGCTTGAGGCGGCGCGATTCGGGGGTTGGAATCTGCTGCTGCCGAGCCGTAGTGTGTCTCTTTCTGGTCTTCTACCTTCGGTGGGCAACGCCGACTTAACCACGGCAGCGGCCAGCACGGAAGGGCCAGCGGCAACCGACCCGCCATCTGGGACTCCTCGCCAACCGCAGTCCAATTGTCATCTCCCGACCATCATCATCAATCCTTGACCGGTCTAGCTAGGTTGTTAGAGTAAGTGAAAGGCCCGCTATCGGTAGCAAAGGGAGAGCCGCAGTTCGCTACCACGTTCGTGATAATTCTTGCCACGCTTAATGAAAATATCTTCCGGATTTGTCACTTTTGTTGAAACAATCCTACCCGAGCGCGTTCGGTCGAGGCGGACGTTCGACGGTCGTGGCAGTTTGCGTACGGGCCGTCGCTCGACCAGAACGAGCAGTGGCGGCCCGTCGGATCGTCGGTAAACCCTTGGCGACTACCGAGGACCTATTTCTTCGAACCCCGTTCGCGGGATCTGACCTTGAGGGCTATTTGTCCGGTTGGCCGACTGCGGGTCCGTTCGCGCTGGCGCGAGGTTTGCGACGGTACACGCCTAATCCGGCGTTTGGGAAAGCGCGGAGTATGGCGAGCGGCGCACTACTCCGCGGCGCTGCATCCGAAAAATGTCCGCCCGATTATTAAGATGGAGAATGAAGAGCCGCGGGGCAATTCCGCTCTGGCGAGATAACGCCGCGCTTATCGCGGCTACGCGTTCAGTAGTGACCAACCCACTCGGTTTGCAGTTTCGGTGGCCGCGTCAAGGTTTGCATCACCACGCAGTACTGTTCTGTTTTCTCCCGCAATGCGCTCATTTGTTCCGGGGTTGCCTTCGGCGCAGCAACATCAAAATGGAGACGAATGCCTTCAAAGCCGACGGGCACCTCTTTTGATATTCCAAGGGTGCCTCGAAGGTCCAAGTCTCCCTCCACGGACACTGCAATGCGCTCGGTGGGTACGCCCATGGCGGCGGCTACCATCTGACAGGTGATCTGCGCGCAAGCCGCCAGCGCTCCAAGTAAAAGGTCACCGGAACATGCGCCTGCCCCGGCGCCTCCAACCCCCTTGTGCGCCTCGGCAGCGTAGATGGCACGCCCCAGATCGACAGAGCATGACACCGGAACATCCGTCTGCCCGCCTTTCGCCCGAAGGGTGATTCGCGACGCCGTCGGGTCCCGGCGGTATTGCTCCTTCAGCGGCTTCTGTAGCGATCGAAGATCCATGGCAACCTCATTCCTTTGTTCTTGGCAGTTTTTCGCTGACTCGAGCAGCTTCGGCCCAGCCGCCCTTGAAACCGTTCCCGTTGCATGTTAGAATCGAGGCTCATTAGGGGAATACCCATGCCCAAATTTGTCATCGAACGCGAAATCCCGGGAGCCGGCAGTCTTACCGACGCCCAATTGCGGGAAATCTTGCAAAAGTCCGTCAATGTTCTGAAGGGTCTAGGTCCCGAAATTCAATGGCTCCATAGCTATGTGACCGGCGACAAGGTGTACTGCGTTTACATCGCGGCAAACGAAGCGATCATTCACGAACACGCCAAGCGTGTTGGCCTTCCTGCCAATCGCGTCTCCGCCGTGCGCCGGCTCATCGACCCGTCAAGCGCGGAGTAAGTGCGGACTGAATCTTCCGGTGGCATGCGGATTTCCCTAACTATGAGCGTTAAACTGTCCCGGCGCTAACCCGAAGGAGATACCGCCTCCGGCATCAGCACCTCCTCAATAGCTTTTTCGACTGGCAAAGCCCAACCTTCCAACCAAGCCGTCGCACCTGCCGTGTTGGTCAATGCCTTCCGTGCCGGACCTAGAATGGCATCCAGTTTGTGCTGTTCCGCGGTGGTGAGCGGCGCACCAATATTTTGCCGCAGCGCAGCCGCTGCGCCTGCCAGCCGCAGGGAACGTTCTGCTCGGAATTGAGCCGCCGCCAAGCACGCGAGACACTCCAGCAGGCGGGCAATTCCACGCTTGTGATCCAGTTTCTGAAAAATTCTGAGGCTATCCCCGTACAGAGAATGTGCTGCTTCACAATTCTGCTGTTCCCTGGCCAAGGTTCCCAGATCAGCCAGTGTGCCGGCGATGCCCCAGCGGTCACCGAGTTCCCGAAAAATAGCCAGGCCACGTTCATACAATGTCCGCGCGGCGAAGGTGTCACCCTGATCGCGAGCGACGTCCCCCTGGTGGTTTAGCGACCAGGCGACGCCTCCCCGATCTCCCAGTCCCTGGAAGATGGAGAGACATTCCGCATGCAGCGCGCGCGCGCGCGCATAGTCACTCTGCAATGTGACCACATTCGCCAGGTTGCTGAGAGCACGAGCAACCGCTTTCCGGTCGCCCAATTCTCTCCACACCGCCAGGCTTTCTTCGAACAGCGAGTGCGCGACTGCTAAGTCACCCCGGTTCTGCGCAAAGACCGCCAAAGCGTTGAGTGAGACGGCGACGCCCTGCTGGTCGTGCAACTGAC
This sequence comes from Terriglobia bacterium, assembly GCA_050013575.1. Lineage (GTDB taxonomy): Bacteria > Acidobacteriota > Terriglobia > UBA7540 > UBA7540 > DASYXZ01. The sequence goes on from JBEKEZ010000003.1 coordinate 186,615, forward strand.
GTGTCATGTCCAGACTTTCCCCGACGAGCGCTTCTGCCGTGGTGAAGTCTGCCTGCGCACCGGCGAGTACGCCGGCGGCAATCAGGGCGCGCGCTCGGACCTTGGTGGGAGCTGCGGCTCCTGAGAGCTCCAGCAGCTTGCCCAGCTTGGCTCTGCCTTCGGCGAGATACTCTCGCGCATCCCAGAAGCGAAACAAGGCCGCGCCGAGACGCAGGCCCCACTCCGCATCTCCGGTTTCTGTCAGCCACTCAAGGCCCGCGCGAAAATTGTCATGTTCAAGCGTGAATCGTTCCAGCCACTCCGCGCCTTCCGCGCCGCTCTGCTCCGAAGCCTCTTCCGCCAGCACCAGGCAGTAGGCGGCATGGGCGCGTTTCGTCAAAGCCTTCTCCCCGCTTACCTCCAGTTTTTCCAGCGCGTACTCGCGAATCGTTTCCAGCATCACGAACCGCGATTCACCCTTCGCTGGTTCGACCTGCTGCACCAGGCTTTTGTCCATCAAGGATGCCATGCCGTCGAGAAGGTCCAATTCGAGATTACCTTTCGTGTCGCACACCGCTTCCACGCCTTCCAGATTGCATCCCCCCACGAACACCGATAATCTTCGGAAAAGCATCTGCTCGGCAGCGTTCAACAGATCGTAGCTCCAATCCATGGCAGCGCGAAGCGTCTGCTGCCTCAGGGGCAGGTCCCTTGCACCGCCCGTTAACAACTGCAACCGGCTTGCCAGGCGTTTCAGCATGGATGCGGGCGAGAGAACTTTTACGCGGGCGGCTGCGAGCTCGATGGCGAGAGGCAGGCCATCCAATCGGGCGCATATTTCGGTGACGGCGGGCGCGTTTTCCCGGTTAAGTTCAAAACCTGGCTTGGCAGCGGCGGCGCGTTGTACGAACAGCGCGACGGCGGGAGATTGTGACAGAACCTCCACAGTAGGCATTGACCGCGGATCCGGCAGCGCCAGCGGCGGCACCGGAAACTCATATTCTCCATAGACGTGCAGCGCGGCGCGACTCGTCACCATGATTTTAAGATTGGGACCCATGACGAGAAGCTCTGCCACGATAGACGCCGCTTGGATCAGGTGCTCGAAATTGTCCAGCAGGAGCAGCATGGGTACGCGCAATGAATCCCTTAAATTCTCCTTGAGGATTTCGAGCGGCGATTGACCTCCCGCCTCCCGGATCCCCAAGGTCTGAACGATCGCGGAAGCAATCAGGTCCGGATTGCTTAGCGGGGAGAGCGGGACAAAATGGATCCCCCCTGGAAACCGCTCGATAAGGCCGCTGGCCACTTCCACCGCGAAACGCGTTTTGCCGATCCCGCCTGGGCCCGTGATCGTGACCAAGCGGACATCCTGACGTCGCAGGAGTTCCTTTACGGCGGCTACTTCCTTCTCTCGCCCCACAAATCCGGTCCTCGGCACAGGAAGACTCGTCGGGCGTGTCTCCACCTGCTGAACCGGTTTCTCCGAGAAGCCGTCTAGTATGGCGGCAAGCTCCCGTGCGAGATCTCGGGTAGAGGCATAACGCTTATCGGGCTCTTTCGCCAGACACCTCTCGATAGCCCAGCACAGCGGAGCCGGGGCGGCGCGGTTTTGCACTCCAATCGGTTCAGCCTGTTCCCGGAGAACGGCCACCAGGGTCTCCGCTGCTGTGCTTCTCTGAAAGGGGCGCTTTCCGGTCACCATCTCGTAGAGTACCAAGCCCAACGAGAACTGGTCTGACCGAAAATCCAGCCGCTCACACCTGGCCTGCTCCGGCGACATGTATCCCAGGGTGCCTAGAACCAGACCCGGTTGAGTCGGTGGGGAGGAAAGTGTGCACATATCCGAAAGCTCTTCCCGGGTGGGCATGAGCTTTGCCAGGCCAAAGTCAAGGATTTTTACGAATCCATCTTGAGAAACCATCAGGTTCGCGGGCTTGATATCCCGGTGCGTGATGCCCGCTTCATGAGCCTTGGTCAGACCCTCCGCAACCTGCGCTGCGATGTCAATTGTCTTTCGCATGGGCAACAAGCCGGAGACAAGCAAATCGCGCAGTGTCTTACCCTCCACCAGCTCCATTGCGATGTAGTGACTGGAGCCGTCCTGCCCGAGTTCGTAGATGGTGACGATGTTGGGGTGGTTGAGGGCAGATGCCGAACGCGCTTCCTGCTCGAAGCGGTGCAAGCGGTCACTGTTGGCGGAGAATGCGGCGGGCAGAAGCTTAATCGCCAGGTCGCGCCCTAGCCGCGTGTCACGCGCGCGATAGACCTCGCCCATCCCGCCCGCGCCGAGCGGCGCGACGATTTCGTAGGGACCCAGTTTTGTGCCGGAGGTCAGGGCCATTGGTGCGCTGCATTATACCCGCAGACCACACTAAGGCGCGAATCCAAAGACTAGAGGGAGCGGAGGCGAATACCATCTTTGGAACTTCAAATGCACGAATGATGACTATCTCAGCCGTCTGCAAACTCCTTCCGCAGCCACTTCAAATCGCACTTCATCAGTTGGGAAGGGTTTGGAGATGGCTCTCTGGGATGCGGCACCGTCACTAGATTTCAAAACGCCCCAACGCCTATAAGTGAAACGCCCCTGACTTCCCTGAAGGCCCATTCGAGGAAGTGTCTATATGTGCCGGTCTTGACGGCGGATAGCTCCTCTGTAACGCCGTAGTGTAGACCGGTGAACTCCAACTCCCGGATCGTCCTCAACGCGGAAACGCTCCGTGCCTCGGCGCTTAGGCTTGGAGCGCACACAAGGGAGGTCACCCCGTCCCGAACACTCAGAAATGCGCGAACCCGGGGTCCGATTCTCTTCTCCGAACTCTTCCTCTTTCCGGCTGTCTCCGCGGAAAAATTGGTGGCATGGAGTAAAATGGATAATGTGGGAACTATCCCGAAGACCCGTCCCGATCCCGAAGCGCTGTTGCGGCAGGTGGAAGCGGAAGAGGAGTTCCACAGGCGCGGCCGGCTGAAGATTTTTCTGGGATACATGTCCGGGGTGGGCAAATCATTTCGAATGCTGGATGAGGCGCGGCGGCGGCGCGAGCGAGGTGAAGACGTCGTGGTGGGCGCAGTCCAGCCGGTGAACTTTGCCCAAGTCGAACAGCTTCTGAAGAAGATGGAGGTCATTCCCCTCAAGCGGATCGATGGCTCGACAGCGATAGACGTCCAAGCGATCTTGCGGCGACGCCCCCAGGTTTGTCTCATCGATGGGCTCGCTTACGACAATCCTCCCGGTAGTGTGAATGCCAAGCGCTGGCAGGATGCGGAGCAGCTTTTGGCGGCCGGCATCTCCGTCATCGGTTCGGTCAACCTCCAGTACATCGAAGAATGCAAGCCTCAGGTAGAAGAGATTACCGGCAAGAAAGTGACCGAGACCATCCCACTCAGCTTCGTGAATCTCGCGGATGAAATTGAGATTGTGGATGCGCCGCCGGAACTCTGTGTGGAAAGGGAAAAGGCCGACGCCGCGGACGGCGGCGGAGTCCGCAAGCTGAGTCCACAACAAATGTCCGAGCTTCGGGAAATCGCGCTCCTGCTGGCCGCGGATGTGGTGGATCGCCAGCTCGAGCGCTACCTCAAACGCAAGGGAATCGACCAGGTCTCCGGCGCCCAAGAAAGAATCCTGGTCGCCATCAAGCCGGGCGTCAATGCGCGAGGGATGATCGAGAGCGGACGCCGCAATGCCGATCGCTTCCACGGCGAGCTCTTCGTCGTCTACGTCACCAGCGACGGTCTATCTCCACAGCACCAACAGGCACTGGAAGCTGATCTGGCGGTGGCGAATGAGTTGAACGCCCGCCTCGAACACATCTCCGCAGAAGATCCGGTGAGCGCCATCATGGATTTTGCCCGCGCCCACGGCATCACCCAGATTTTTGTCGGCCACAGTACGCATGAGAGCTGGTGGCACCGGACCTGGGGCGGCAGGCTCGACCGGCTGATTCGCGCGGCCGAAGGAATTGACGTCCGCGTTTTTCCACACTGAGTCCGACCGAGGCTCTTTAGCAGGCCAAAGAAAAAATGTTTCGACGATGTTGTCCCGTCGCGATGCTCAGGGCGGGCTCTGAGCGAAGCCCGGCGCCGGACGGTGCAGGGCGGAGCGAAGGATCCCCGCAGTTGGGCTCCACGCGGCGATGATCGAGGTCGATGCATGACGAACGGGAATCCCTCCCATCGCGGGCGTCTGAAAGTTTATCTCGGCTACGCCGCCGGGGTGGGCAAGACCTATCAAATGTTGCTGGAGCTCCGCGAGCTGAAGCGCCAGGGCGTGGACGTGGCGGTCGGTTACTTCGAGCCGCACGGCCGTAAGGCTACGATCGCCCTGGTCGAGGGGCTGGAGATCATCCCGCGCAAGAGAGTCGAGTATCGGGGAAGCCGATTCGAAGAGATGGACACCGAGGCCATCCTCCGCCGCCACCCGCAAACGTGCGCGGTTGACGAATTCCCCCACACCAGCGTCCCGGGCTCAGCGCGGGGCAAGCGCTGGGAAGATGTGGAGGTGTTGCTCAACGCGGGCATCAACGTCATCACCACCATGAACGTGCAACACATCGAGAGCCTGAACGATCAGGTCCGGCGGCTGGCGGGCGTCCGTGTGCGGGAGACGATCCCGGACTGGGTCGTGCAGCGAGCCGACGAAGTGGTGATGATCGACTTGCCGCCAGAGGCTTTGCTCAACCGGCTGCGGCGCGGTGTGGTGTACGACCCGGAAAAAGCCAAGCAGGCGATGGAGAATTTTTTCAAGGAATCAACGCTGGTCGTGTTGCGCGAGTTGACGCTTCGGCAGACTGCGCATGAGGTGGAGATTCGCTCCGGGCTCTTGGAAGAGGACATGGTGCCGCGGCCGCAGGCCGGTTCCGATCAGGAGACCGCGGCAGGCCGCGACGGCCAGCCGCGCGACCGAATCCTGATTCTCGTTACTCCTGACATTTTCACGGACATGCTGATAAGGCGCGGCAGGCGAGTGGCGGATCACTTGAAAGCCGATTGCTTTGCCGTTGCCATCCTGAACGACGGCGACCGCAAAGGCCTTCCGCCGGAGCAGCGCGCCTCGATCGACAAGCACTTGAATTATGCGCGCGCCCTACACATCCAGACCCACACTCTGGAGGGCCAGGACGTGGCGCGAACGCTGGTCGAATTTGCCCGCGCACGGCAGGTTACCCATATCTTCGTCCTTCGGCCACAAAAGCGGTTTGCCCAGAGATTTCTGGAGCGAGACATCGTCCAGGATATCGTCCGCCAAGCTCGCGACATGCAAGTCACCATCGTGGCGGAACGCCGCCAGCCCAGTTAGCGTCAACTCCTGCCAGGCTGGTGATCCTGAGAGCGGCAAAACATCCGGATTTTGCCTCTGCGATGTGAGAAGCCGCAAGCTCTTGACGGCTCGCCCAGGCGTCTTCTACGATGAAAGATTGGCTTATTGCCGAAACTCATCGCTGTAAGCCGCAGGGTGTCGATGATCGATCGAATCACGGTTCGCGGAGCCCGCCAGCACAACCTGAAGAACATCAACGTTGACCTGCCCCGCAATGCGCTGAGCGTGGTGACGGGTTTGAGCGGCTCGGGCAAATCGAGTCTGGCGTTTGACATCATTTACGCGGAAGGGCAGCGCCGTTACGTCCAGACACTCTCCGCCTATGCCCGCCAATTCCTGGACCAGATGGAGCGGCCGGAAGTGGATTCGATCGAGGGCCTCAGTCCCGCCATCTCCATCGAACAAAAAACCACCAGCCGCAGCCCGCGCTCCACGGTGGGCACGATTACGGAGATCTACGACTATCTGCGCTTGCTCTACTCCTCCATTGGCGTTCAACACTGCCACCGCTGCGGCCGGTTGATCTCTCGCCAGACCACGGACCATATTGTTTCCTCGATCATGGCGCTGACGAAGCAGGGGTCAGGAGACAGGAGTCAGGAGCCAGGTGAGAAGAAATCAGAAATCAGAAATCAGAAATCAGAAAACCGAGAAACGATCAGCGAGCCGGCGAAGACCGCCGGGAATTCACCTAACCTAATCCAAAATCCAAAATCTAAAATCCAAAATGCCGAATCCCCGGCGGCGAATGGCGGTTCACGGGTGATGATTCTGGCGCCGATCGTGCGCGGGCGCAAAGGCGAGTTCAGGAAGTTGTTCGAGCAGTTGGCGGAGGCCGGGTTTGTCCGAGTGCGCGTCGACGGGCAACTGCGGCAGTTAGAAGACGACATTCCGCTGGATCGAAGGCGCAATCACACTGTCGAGGTTGTCATCGACCGCCTGCTGGTGAAACCTGGCATCGAGAGCCGCGTGGCCGCGAGCATCGAGACCGCCATCAAGCTGGCGAAAGGCATTGTCCTGGTCGCCGTGGTCGGCGGCGAGGAGCACCTCTACTCGCAAGAGCGGGCTTGCGTGGATTGCGGCGTGAGCGTGCCGGCGCTGGAGCCGCGCTCGTTTTCGTTCAACAGCGTTTATGGTGCCTGCCCCGCCTGCAAGGGACTGGGCAGCCAGTTCGCGTTCGACCCCGCCAAAGTCATTGTGGACTGGGCGCGGCCCCTGCTCGACGGCGGCCTGGGGCCCGGAGCCGGCTCGGCGTTCATGCAGCGCAGCCTGGCGCGCGCCGCCGAGCAGTTTCAGTTTGACCTGAAGACTCCGTTCAACAAATTTCCCCGCACCGTTCAAAACTTGATCCTGTTCGGAAAAGGCCGCGAAGGATCGCGGGCTGAGCTCTCCTTCCGTGGCGTCATTCCGCTGCTGGACCGGTGGTACTCCGAATCGACGTCGGAGAGTTATCGCGAATGGTTCGAGCGGTACATGTCCGCGACCGTCTGCCCGACGTGTGGAGGCAAGCGCCTCAAGCCGGAAAGCCTGGCCGCCACGGTGGCGGGGCTCTCGATCGCCGATTTCACCGCTTTGCCCATCGGCCGCGCGCTCGAAGCAGCCCACGACATCAAATTGAACCCGCGCCAGGAGCTGCTGGCGCGGCGAATTCTCAACGAAATTTGCGAGCGTCTGGAATTTCTCCGCGCCGTGGGCTTGGAATACCTGAGCCTGGCGCGCTCCGCCGCCACGCTTTCCAGCGGCGAGAGCCAGCGCATCCGGCTGGCCACCCAAATCGGCTCCAAGTTGCGCGGCGTCTTGTACGTGCTGGACGAGCCGAGCATCGGCCTCCATCCGCGCGACAACGAGCGATTGCTCCAGACGCTGGAGCATTTGCGCGATTTGGGGAACACCGTCCTGGTCGTCGAGCACGACGAGGAAACCATTCGGCGCGCCAACTATGTGATCGACCTGGGGCCGGGCGCCGGCAAGCAGGGCGGGTATCTGGTGGCCAGCGGCTCCCCGGAACGCATTGCGCAAACCGCGGATTCGCTGACCGGCCGCTACCTCTCCGGGCAACTCAGCATTCACGTTCCCGAAATGCGGCGTTCTCCCAACAGCAAATTTCTTCGAGTGCTCGGCGCGAGCGCCAACAACCTGAAAAACATCGACGTCGCGTTTCCGCTTGGGCTTATCACGGTGGTCACCGGAGTCTCCGGCTCGGGCAAATCCACCCTGGTTAACGACATTTTGTATCGGGCCATCGCCAAGAAAATCTATCGCGCCATCGAAGAGCCCGGAGCTCATCGCGCCCTTCAGGGCATGGAGCACATCGATAAGGTCATCGAGATTGACCAGGCCCCGATTGGGCGCACGCCGCGGTCGAACCCCGCGACTTACACCGGTCTCTTCACGCTCATCCGCGAGCTCTTTGCCATGCTGCCGGAATCGCGCCAGCGAGGCTATCGCGCCGGGCGGTTCAGCTTCAATGTGAAGGGCGGCCGATGCGAAGCTTGCCATGGCGACGGCCTGCGCCGCATCGAGATGAGTTTTCTGCCCGATGTTTTTGTGACGTGCGACGTGTGCCGCGGGCGCCGCTACAATTCCGAAACGCTGGCGGTGAAGTACAAGGGTGCGAACATCGCGGACCTTCTGGACGCGACGGTGAAGGACGCGCTGCCGCTTCTCGAGAACATTCCTCAGATCAAGCAGAAGCTCCAGACGCTGATGGATGTCGGCCTGGGATACGTCCACCTGGGGCAGCCTGCGACAACGCTCTCGGGCGGTGAAGCTCAGCGCATCAAGCTTGCCAAAGAATTGAGCCGCCGCCAGACCGGACGGACTCTGTACATTCTCGACGAGCCGACCACTGGCCTTCACTTCGACGACGTGAAGATGCTCCTTGCCGTCCTCAATCGCTTGACGGACCTCGGCAACACGGTCATCATCATCGAGCATAACCTCGATGTGGTGAAGCAGGCGGACTGGATCATTGACCTGGGGCCGGAAGGCGGCGAGGCAGGTGGCCGCATCGTCGCCCAAGGCAGTCCGGAAGAAGTGGCGGCGTGCAAGAAGTCCTACACGGGTCAGGCGCTGGGCCGTGTTTTGAATAATGGGACGGGAAGGACAGACCTCCAGTCAAAGTGATATAAATGGGCAGAGGGGATAAGCTGATGACTCTCGAGGAACTCCTTCGCGAGAGGCGCGACGAAGTTCGTCGCATCGCTAACAAGCACGGGGCGTCTAATATACGCGTCTTCGGGTCAGTGGCCCGCGGCGAGGCCATGGCCGATAGCGACATCGATTTCCTCGTCGAAGCCGGCCCTCAGACCAGCTCGTGGTTTCCCGCAGGCCTCATCCTCGATCTCGAAGAACTCTTGGGATGCCGGGTCGAGGTAGTCACGGAAAAAGGCCTCAACCCCTACATTCGCGAACACGTCCTGAGCGAGGCTGTCCCGCTGTGAAAGACGATGCCGCCTACCTTCGCCACATCATGGAATGCATCCGTCGCATTGCGGAGGATGTCGTCGACGGACGCGAGAGGTTTATGCACGCTCATACGCTCCAGGACGCGGTTCTGAGAAACCTCCAAACCATGAGCGAGTCCACTCAGCTCCTTTCGGACTCTCTGAAAGCGACTCACCCCGAGATTGAGTGGAGACGAATCGCAGCCTTCCGAAACCTGCTGGTGCACAATTACCTCGGGGTTGACCTCGAAAGGGTTTGGGACATTGTCCAACGCGATGTTCCCCCGTTGAAACGCGCCGTCGAAGCAATGTTGCAGGATACCGAGCGTATATGAGCATTTATCGCACTTCACCTCTACACCTCGACCGCGTCCGCACCTATCCGCTGAAATCTCGTCCCAGCAAAGTCACGGTTGCGGATTTTGGGCGCGTGGCCCGGTCCGGCGCCTCCGTCAAGCGCTGGGTGGAATGTCTGCCGCGAATTCTGGCCGGGCAGAGTTTTCGCGGTGTTGTCGATGCGCTCGAACGCGCGCGGCGGAAGCGCAAGCCGATCATCTGGGGTTTGGGCGGCCACGTCTTCAAGTGCGGGCTAAGTCCAATTCTGATCGACCTCATGGAGCGCAGCTACCTGACCGCCGTGGCCATGAACGGCGCCGCGCTGATTCACGATTTTGAAATTGCGCTGGTGGGCGCGACCTCCGAAGACGTTCCTGCCGTGCTCGGCCGCGGGCAGTTCGGGATGGCGGAAGAGACCGGACGATACATTCACCAGGCCATAACGGAGGGCGACCGGGACGGACTGGGCATTGGCGAAGCCGTTGGGCGATTCCTGGCTCGACGCAAGGAAACGCGCTTCCGGCGTTACAGCCTGCTGGCCGCCGCCTATCGGCATCGCATCCCAGTGACCGTACACCAGGCCATCGGCACCGATATCATCCACGTTCATCCCGCGATGGACGCGCGCGCGCTCGGGGCTGCGAGCCATCGAGATTTTCTGTTGCTCGCCGCGCTGGTGAAAAAAATGGACGGCGGGGTTTACCTGAACGTGGGATCGGCTGTGATTCTGCCGGAGGTTTTTCTGAAATGTTTCGGGCTGGCCGCCAATCTGGATCGCGCCCCGCGCGGCATCACCACTGCTAACCTGGATTTCATCCAGCACTACAGGCCGATGCAAAACGTTGTCATCAGGCCGCCGGCAGCAAGCGCAAAGGCCAAAGGCTCGGTGAGCCACGGCTACGCCCTCACCGGACATCACGAGCTGATGATCCCGCTTCTGTCCGCTGCGCTTTCCGGGAAAAGGCGGAATGGCTAATGTTGGAAGAGATGCCCGAATTCCAAATCCCGCGAGACGACAGCACGCCTACTGCGCCCTCTCCCGACGTCGAGGTGATGCGCGCTTCGAGTCTGTGGTGTTGGCCTGATCTGGTTTTGTTCTTGGGGTTTGCGCTTGTGGCCTTCGTGCTCACCTATGTTCTCGTCATCGTCGGCTACGCTGCCCTGGAGAGTCTTATCGGCGGCCGAGTCGATCCCAACGCTCTTCAGCACGACACGGTGCTGAATATCGCCTTTCAAATTGTCCTTTATGGGCTCCTGTTTGGCTTCCTCTATTTGTTGGTCGCCGTCTATCACCGCCAGCCGTTCTGGTCCTCGTTCAAGTTGCGGAAGCTCACCAGGCGCCAAGTTCTGGGTTACATCGCCGGCGGATTTTTCGTGGCCGTCGGCGTGCAGTTCGCCCCAACTCTTCTTCCGGACAAGCAGGACTTCCCGCTGGAGCAAATGTTCACTTCGCCGCAGGTGGCGCTGGCGCTGGGAGTGTTCGCGACGCTGATCGCTCCCTTCATGGAGGAATTGATATTCAGGGGCTTTTTGTTTTCCATCTTCGAGCGTCAAGTGGGACTGCTCGTCGCGGTCATCGCAACGGCAGTCCTGTTTGCCCTACCGCACATACCCGAGTATCGGGGCGCGTGGAACCATCTGCTCCTGGTATTTCTGGCGGGGCTCGTCTTCTCGCTGACGCGTGGCCTGACGGGGTCGCTGGCGCCCAGCATTGTCCTTCACTCCGCATACAACCTCACCCTGATGACAGGCTTGTTCTTCGCGACTCAGCACTTCCGCAACCTGGGATTTATTGTCGCGCGCTGAAACATCAGCAGCCCTCTTCGCATCTGTCTGTCGGCTGACGGACGGGAGGCTACGCCTGGCGCCGGCGTTTGATGTCTATGTTGAGGCGCTTGACTTTCTGGTTGAGGGTGGAGAGCGGGATCTTGAAGCGTTCGGCGGCCTCGGTCTGGCTCCAACCGGTGCGAGCCAGCATGTCGAGGATGATTTGCCGCTCGCAGTCTTCCACGATTTCGAACAGTGAGTGTCCGTCCATGCTCACCGGCGCGAAACCGGGGGACTCGCGCGAGCCGCCTTGGGTCAGCGGTTCGGGCAGAAGCTCGGGTGTGATTTCCGGGCTCGACGAGAGGACGACGGCGCGCTCCACGACATTTTCCAACTCGCGGACGTTGCCCGGCCAATCGTAATCCATCAGCGCCTTCATGGCGGCCGCCGAGAAGTGCAGCCCGGAGCGCTTGTTCTCTTCCGAATATTTATTCAGAAAATGTTCGACCAACAGCGGGATATCCTCCATACGGTCCCGCAGCAGCGGCAACGGCACGGTGATGACATTTAACCGGTAGTAGAGGTCCTCGCGAAATTTGTTTTCCTGCACGAGCTTTCTCAAATCCACGTTGGTAGCGGCGAGAATCCGGACATCGACCTTGATATTCTCCGTCCCGCCCAAGCGCATGAACTCGCGCTCCTGAATCACTCGCAGAAGTTTGGTCTGGGTTTCGACCCCGACGGTGCCGATCTCGTCAAAAAAGATGGTGCCCTGGTCGGCCACCTCGAAGAGGCCGCGCTTGGTCGCGATGGCGGAGGTGAAGGCGCCTTTCACGTGGCCGAAGAGCGTGCTTTCGAGCAAGTCGACCGGCATGGAGCCAGTGTTGACGGGAACGAAGGGCCGGTCCGAGCGCGGGCTCGTGGCGTGAATTGTTTTTGCCACCAGTTCCTTGCCCGTCCCGCTCTCGCCCACAATCAACACCGTGGCGCGGCTCGGCGCTACCTGCGTGATCAGGTCGAAGACCTTCTGCATGCGGTCGCTCTTGCCGACAATATTCGGCAAGCCGAAGCGCTTCAAAGCGCGCCGCAGTTGGACGTTCTCCGCTTGCAGCTTCGACTTGGCGAGCGTGTTGCGAATTTCGAGCAGCAGCTTGTCGTTATCCCAGGGTTTGGTGACGTAACTCTCGGCCCCTTCTTTCGAGGCCTTAAAAGCGAGTTGGCTCGAGTCATACGCCGTAATCATGATGACGCCCGTGTCGGCGTTATCGCGTTTGATCGCCTTCAGAACCTCCAAGCCGTTCATGTCAGGCAAGGTGATGTCCAAGAGCGCCAGGTCATAGAAATTCTCTTCGAGCTTCTTGAGCCCCTCGCCGCCCGTCGAGGCCGTCGCTGCGGAGTAGCCTTCGAGGCCCAGGAGTTGCTCCAAGCTCTCGCGGATTTCCTGCTCGTCGTCGATGATGAGGACAGAACCCTTAGCTGACATTGACGGCTTTCCTCGCGGTTGGGAATTCCAAGCGGAATGAGCTGCCGTGCCCGACCGTGCTGTTCACCCTGATTTTGCCAGCGTGCTCGCGCATGATTCCGTAAGTCACGGCGAGGCCCAGGCCCGTGCCGCGGCTGTTGGCTTTGGTAGTGAAGAAGGGGTCGAAGATTTTATCGAGTTGGTCGGCTGGAATGCCGACGCCGCTGTCGGCCACTTCCACGTTCACCGTGCCATTCTCGCTTTCGGTGGCGAGAGTCAACTCGCCGCCGCGCGGCATCGCGTCGCGCGCGTTCATGATGAGGTTCATGAATACCTGTTGAAGCTTTCCGTAATTTCCGTAGACCGGCGGTACCCTGGCGCCGAGCTGGGCGTTCAGAGTAATCTTCGAAGCCTTCAGCATCGGTTCCACCAGCGACAGGGTCTCGCGGATCAACTTGTTCAGGTCCAACTCGACAAGTTCGCTGCCGCTAACGCGAGAGAATTTCAAAAGGCTGTTGACGATTTCCGAGGCGCGGAACGACTGCTTGATGATTTTCTCCAAGATACGCGACCGAGGATCCTCCGGCGGGACCTGCTTCGCCAGCATCTGCGCTTGAGAGGTGATCACGGCCAGCGGCGTATTCACCTCGTGCGCTACGCCGGCGGCCAGCAGACCGATGGAAGAGAGTTTTTCCGCCTGCACTAACTGGCCTTCGAGAGTCACGCGCTCGGTGAGGTCATTCAGGATGAGCAGGCGGCCCACCACCTGAGCGTCCTTGCCCCACAACGGCGCCAGGGACAAATTGACAATCAATTGCCTGCCATCTCCGGTCCGGAGGGGAACCTTGTAGAGGCTGACCACCTGGCGTGAATCGGAACTCTCCGAAAATGCGGCCAGCAATTCAGGCGGGAAGATCTCGTCGAGTTTTTTCCCGATCACCTCCGACCGCTTCAGACCGTACATCGCCTCCATCGAGGAGTTCCACATCTCGATCCCTTGCTCGAGGTCGCAAGCCAGGACGCCCACGTTGATCGACTCAATGATGTTGTCGCTGAATTCGCGCAGGTTCTGATACTGTACGGCCCGGTATTCCAGCGACTCGTAAAGGCGCGCGTTTTCCATCGCGATGGTCACGGTGCCGGCGATGGTGCTCAGCAAGTCGACGTCCTCGCTCGAAAGATAATCGCCCTCGCGCGTCTTACCCAAACCCAAATAGCCTAGCGTTCGGTCCTTCACTTTCAAGGGAATGTAATAGTGGAGGTCCAGCCGCTCAATCGTTTCCTGGACACGGGGCGAAAAACCGAAGGGCCGCTTCACGCTGTCAAAAAAGAGATAACCCTTCTGAATCTCGGGCCGTTGCGGATCCAGGAAGCTCAAGTCGAGCGGGCCGTCGTATTCCAGTCCGCGCGACTTGGTGAGAACAAATCCGTCGGATTCGGATGCCGTGAACACGGCCAGACGGTCCACCTGGAGGGTCTCCGCCAAGTGGTCGGCCACGCGGTCCAGCAGCCGGCCGACGTGAAGCTCTGAGGTCAACTCGCGCGCGAAGTCCAGGAGAGTTCTTCGGTAATCGTATCGCTCGCGGTTGAAAAACCTGTCCAAGTGCGACTGGATCCAGTTCACCAGAGGCTGGAACAATAAAGCGGTAACAATAACGGCGAGTATCCAGGCGCCATGCCCGCTCATCGGGATCAAATTGTGGAGAAAATCCGCCGACATCGCGATGAGAGCCAAGTACAAGCCTACGATCGTCGCCGTAGCCAGCGTGTAAGCGAGGCCACGCCGGAAAATGATGTCAACGTCCATCAGCCGGTAGCGCATGATGGCGTAACCGAAAGTCAGAGGCAGAAATCCCAGCGAGAGCGTGGAAAGCTTCATCCAGCCCGTCGGGATGAAACCGAAAAAGTAAGGCAGGAGATAGAATGCCGCAAAGGGAACGATGGCCACAAACGTCCCCCGCGCCGCCCATTTAAGCTGTTGCTTGACGAGCGGCACCCGGACACGGCGGAAGGCGCGCGCCAGGTAAATGGCGCCCATCAGGAAGTACCCCGCCAAGTAAACCACTTCGATGCGGTCCACGAGCCATCGCGCCTGCAACGGCGAAAGCGGCAGAATCAAGATACGCGTAATCACCAAGGCATGAAACGCAAGCAATAACATGCCGGGCAGATACACCGCTGAAAGGAATCCCAGGCGATCGTTGCCGGATGAGCCCTTCTGCGGAAAGCGCAAACAGAAATGAAGGAACAGCGCCGGTTGCACCATCCACGCGGCGACGTTCAGCCAATAAATCGTGGAATCAAATCCGTTCAGCTTGCCGGTATATGAGAACGTGTAGAGCACAAAGGACGCGAGACAGAAGCCATAGAAATGCAGCGACCTGGGAGCAGTCCAACGGCGAACCAAAATGAAGGCTCCAATGAACAGATAGAGCAAGCCCACGACTTCAAGATATTGGTGGATGGATCTGGAATTGTCCTGGGGTACGGTGATGAGCTGAGTGTGAAACGGTTTACCCTGGCGATTCAAGTCGTAGCCAAGTTCAGTCCAGACTCCGCTGGAAAAAACGATGCGATGAACATCCTCGGCGCGCTCCACGGGAACGCCGTTGATCACTTGAAGGATGTCACCTTCGCGGATGCCAACTCGTTCGGCAGGCCCCCCGGGGTCAATGATCCATGCCCTCACACCATGATCGGAATCGTCCCAAGTCACGCCGTCGTCCGGCACTTGATACTGGCTACGCTGCTGGAAATTGATGGCAGCCAGCACGGCCAGAGCAATGCTCAGTATCGCCAGCAGGATGGGGGTGAATCGGACTCGGAGAATGCCTGTCATTTTCGACTATCTCCGAACTTTTGGAGCGCACACACTACCGTCTTGTAGTGCAGGCAAGTTTAATTCCATTTCTTGTTTATCGGTCGCAGCATAACACTATGTTTCACAGACGCTTACAACCGATGGATGATTCAAGGTCGCTGCCGATATGAAAATGTGGATACGGCCTATAGGATTTCATAGCGGCCACCTACCTAAGCTCGCTTAGTCTGAAGCCTCATGAGGATTCCATCGCCTTCCGGTTCGCGGCCCTCGTCTCATCCGCTGAACCGCCACACCTGGGTTTCGGACTCCAAAGCTTGGCTTTGATCAGCTTTCGGCGGCTTTCGTTCTTCGACCCTTTCCTTTTTATCAACAACATGGTGGCTTCAACGCATGAAAAAGACTGTCTTTTCGCGCTGTTATGACGCCCTTATAGGGCCGAAACGCGGCAGATGTAACCGTTACATCGGCACCCTTTGATCGTCTCGAGTGCCACGTTCGCATTCTCACGAACCTCCAGTAAGCTGACGCAAGCCGGCCAACTCGCGCAACCCGAACCAATCACCAGCCATTAACCACTAGCCACTCGCCACTATCCTCTGGCCGCTGATTTTTTCAAAACTCTACCGAGAATCCGCCCCGGAAGCTGCGGTAGGCCGGAGTGAGTGTAAATTGCTCACCCCCCCGTGAGACGGGCACATAGCCCTGGGCCAGCAGGTTACGGAAGTCTGCCAGCGCCTCGATGTGCGCCGGGAGGAACGCCAAGGTGGGAAGAGGTTGCCGAATCTGGATTCCCAGGAAGGGATCCACTTGCAGGCTAGCTTGTTCGTAAGGGTCGAGGCTGGTGACTCGACCACGCTGCATCCACTCGTATGACGTCGTAATTTGGGTCTTGCTCACCGGGAGCCGAGCCGTAACCTTTGCTGCGACGGACTCGCTCCGATCCGTGGAAAGAGCTTCGCGCAGGTTCCCAGGCAGTGCATGGTCCAATGCTTCTGCGGGCTTGGCCGCGAGGGCCGCGCCCGTAGTGTAAGAGATCGCCGTCTCCACTCGGTTTCCGATATTCGTCGTGAAAGTGGCGCGGACCCCGGTGGAGTGGTAGTCGCCGGCGTTGATGGTGACGCCCTTGTAAGCGGGGTCGGGCAGCATGCTTCCGGCCAGCCAAGCCAGCGCCCGAGGCCCTCCGAATCCCCGCACCGCAGTATTTCCGAAGCCGTCCCGGTAAGCGGCGATTTCGGCCCGGGAGGAGCTACCCAGCTTGTGATCGAAGCTCACTTCGGAATGGTTGACCGCTTCCAGTTGGGCACGAGTTCCGCCTAACGTCACTTGGGGGAAGGCGCTGAGCAGCCCTACGCGCTCGAGCAACGTACTGTCGCGCTCCGCGCTCAAAGTCCCGAAACGGACCGTAATAGTGTTCGAGGAATCCCTCCGATACTCCGCGGTGACGTGCGGTCGCGCCGTTGCTACGCTCGAAGCAGCATTCAGATAATCAATTTCGATGCCGCTCGTCACCACCAAGGTGCTGGACATGCGGCGAGTACGTTGATAGCTGGCGGTCATGGCCCGTGCCTGATTCCATGGCGCCCGGAGGCCGCTGGCGAGCAGCATCGCACCATCGCCGAAGCTCAATTGGTGGACAACCAGCGTGAGTTCCTGCGGTTCACCGGTCGTCAGGTTCCGGCGGTACGATGTCGCGATTGAAGTCGCTGGTGAGCCGTCCGCGGGCATCGTGCTCGCCACCAGCAGATCGGAATCTGGAGAGAGTGGCCTTAGATAAGCCAGTACGCCGCCCATCCCTTGGTCGCCATCCACTGCCGCCCGGCCGACCGAGCCCGGGCTCAGGCCAATCAACCGCTCAGCAGGTGGCAAGGGCGGTTTCCAAGCGTCGGCGCTGGCTTTCTTTTCGTCCTTGAAACGAAGGACGGGGCGCGTGGCCGCGGACGCACGCAACACCCATTTCCAATCGTCGCCCCAGGTAGACAGGTGAGCGGGAGGCGCCTGAAACCGGATAGAGGCGAAGATGTCGCTCAATACGAATTTTTCCTGGACCGTTTCGCCCGCGACCACGTGAACCCCACTACGCACCTCGGGGACGCGGGTCGATGATGTGACGCGAAGGGAATACCAGCCAGGTAGAAGATGCTCGGCCGTGAATTTACCGTTGGCGTCGGTGAGGATACGTTCCACCTGGGGCGCAAGGGAACCTACGCCTGGGAGAGTGGGGCCCGAAATCAGAACCGCGGCTCCTGCCAGCGGATTGCCGTGCGGGTCCGAAACACTTCCGGAAACCCGCCCGTAGTCGGCTCCCTGGACAGTTCCACCGAGAAGGAAGAAAGCGGCTAGGAAGCAAGTCCCCAGCGCTCCCCACAGGCGATTTCGTGAGGCAAAAGGTTGATTTGTTCTCACTTCAACCCGCATAGATTTGAGCGGTCAGCCATCAGCCGTAAGCATTCGGCGAGCCAGTTGCGATGACTTGCTTCTTGCTGACCGCTGAAAGCTGACAGCATTCCGTTCCTAGTGTACCTCAAACGTCGTACTCGGAGAAACCGTTTGTTTCGTCACGTTGTCCGTGATCTTGATTGATACATTGTACTTGCCGGGCTCAAGCGGCTTCAAGTTCAGATTCTTCTCCAATGTGACTTGCGATCCCGCATTTGCCCACTTCGATGTGTCTTCCGGCTGGTCGATCAGCGTTTTTCCGTCCTTTGAAATATTGTACTGAACGTTCACCGATGGCCGATGCGTCTGCGAGTCAAGCCCCAAGTTGTAGACCTGGAGAAATATCCCCATGGTTTGGTCGCGATTGAACGTCTGATTGACGCTGGGCCGGACCTTGGTCCCTCCAATCACGAACGGCCCCGTGCCCACTTGGCTCGTGGGCAGCGGCTGGACGAGGTCGGCCAGGATGAGCGAGCTGTTCGAGAGGGTGTTGTCCTGGTATTGCGGAACCTGAACCCCTAAATCGATCGATCCCAAGCGGCCGTTGATATCGTCCTTCACGACCACGCTCACTTTATACCGTTTTGGGGACAGCGGCAGAACTTTCTGGTATACCGACTTGCGTTCCGAGTAATGCTCGAACTGGTCCTCCGGCACGTCGAGCACCACGCTGTCCTCGAAAGAGGTGACGAACTTGCCGCTGACCTGCACCACCTGGCCATAGATGTCAAGCACGGCGTGCATGACGCCATTCTTGTTCTGGAACTGGAGGTCCTTGTTGGCCACCTGCACGGTCACGGGCGTCAGGACGGTATCATTCGTGACTCGAATGAAGTCCGTCCGAACGTCGAAGGGCAGCAGGTTCGTCGAGAGTTTGGTGGTGACAGCGGCCTTCAGGTCTTTGAATTTGACCTCGGGTGGCTTCCAGATTTTGGAGTAGAGGTCGAGGCGTGTGAACTCGTTCATGCTTTCTGGCGTTCCGCCCATCGCCGTTCCAGTGGTCATGCCGTCGGTGCGGGTGAAGCGGTCCGTTTTGGAGGCCATCCCCATCTGTTCCATCAATGTCAGACCGGCGTTGGGGACATGGAGGAGCGCATCCTTTTCGCCCGGGTCCATCGTCAGGTGATACTCGCCTGACATGGATGGGTCCACGAATTCAAGAATGATGTTGTTGCCGATGCCGTCGATATAGCGATACCGCCAGGTCTCAAACGGGTAGGTCGAGGTTTCGCCGCCACCCTCTTCCGGGGGCCGCTCGTAGGTTCCCCCGCTGGGATGAGAGTCAATTTCGTCAGCCGGGCCGTACATGATGTAGATGCGGCCGCGGTCCGTTCTCCAGCCCGGAATGCCGGAAGCGTAGTGCTCGTTGGCGTAAGCGATGCGCCGGTAG
Organism: Terriglobia bacterium; assembly: GCA_050013575.1. GTDB lineage: Bacteria > Acidobacteriota > Terriglobia > UBA7540 > UBA7540 > DASYXZ01. The sequence goes on from JBEKEZ010000003.1 coordinate 205,575, forward strand.
TATTCCTCTTTAAATTCGTTTTCGGGACTGCCCGGATTGGGGTTGCGGCGCTCCCAGAAAGTCTCGATGAACGATTCCCTTTCATCGTCCGTGCTCAGTTTCTTGAACGCCGACTTCTCCTCCTCCGTAATGATGTACGGAACTTCATCGCTGAGCCAGTGCTTGTAAGCGCTCTCGTTTTCCTTCGCGGCAGCTTTCTGCCGGCGTTTTTCTTCCTTATCGAGTTTCTCCTTGGGAGGACTTGCCCGGAGGGACCCGCTGATCAGGCTCCCGAACGCAACTGCCAGAATGATCAAGCCCAGTCGTTCGAACCTATAGGTCTGCGACATGGCACCGTCCCGCCACACACTTCACGTATGGGAGTATGCGGCCGATATTTTGGATTCTAGGTTTCAAGGTCCGAAAAGTCAAGTTCGTTCGCCCCAAGCGATAACTGACTCGCCTCGAAACGCTGGTCACTGTAGACCCTGGCCCGACGCATGTTGCGATGCGCGCACGCGTCCAAAGGTGGCCTCGGGAAAAGTGGCGAGTGGCTAGTCCCGTGGCCGGCTGGGTAGGTGCTTTGCGAAGGCACCCGCAGGAAACCAGGGCGCCATCCAGAAGAGACCGGAGTGGGACTCTTGCAGGGGGGCGCGAAACTAGCCACAGACACGCAAAGCCTCGGGCCGAGCGGCGCGCCGTGGACGACACCGCAGCGAAATATTTGCGCGAGGCCGATCCCGGTCAGGTTTTCTGTTTAATGCTAACCGTGATGGGTTGTTTCACCGCGTGGCTGGGTTCGAGAATGAAGGTGCCGAGAATATTGATCGCGAACGCCGTGATTCCTGCCAGCTCAAGCACCGCTGAGAATGGTAGCACTGGCCACGCCCACTCCGCATAGCCCTGATAGGCGAGGACCTCGCAGGAAACGCGCAAGGTGCAGCCGAGCGTCAGCAGCGCGAGTGCGGAAAACATCAGGCGCGTACTCCACAGCAGGCGCATTCCCGCAAAAGCCGGCAAAACGCGTTGCCCTACCGACAGCACCATGATGGCAACAAATCCTACAGTCAATGCGTGGCGCGAGGCGCCCCAAATGCCTCCCGACGAATCCCACAAAGCCGCGCTGACACCGAGCAGCGCCGCAGCGAGAAGCCAGCCGTAGGCCATCCGGACAAAGAAAGGAAAGCTCGGATGTACGCCGCGCGTTTTAGCTGTCCGTTCCGCTCGTTCAAACATGCGCAGCGCCGCAACCGCCAGGCTTGCGGCCACGACGAAGAATACCGTTGCCAGCCTGATGTGCGCCGCAAAAGCAAGTGTCACGCCCAAAAAGCTCACGCCCACGGCACCGAGAAGAAGTCTTGGGCGGGCTGGCTTCAAACCCAAAAACACCGTCATCCACTTGGCGCTGAATCCCCAGACAAACGGCGCGAGGAATCCCCAGCCGATCAGCGCCAGATAGCGCTGGTCCAGGACGTGGGGAATCTCAGGGCTTCGGCCATATGCCGCCAGGTAGAAGCCGAATGCGAAATTCCCGAGGAGCGCCAACAAAAGACCGAGGCTGGCGCTGATCACTACCCAGATCCACGGTTCCACCCGGCGCTTGCCGCCCACCTCCGGACGGTGCTGCGAGACGGTGCGAAAGAAGATAGTGAACGCCGCCAGCTCGAGCGCACCTGAAACGGGCAGCAACAGACGCCACTCCCACGCGTACACGTTCGCCAGCCAGCGCAAAGCCACACCGAGCGTCCACATGACCCAGCACAGCCACGCGGCTCCGAAGGCTCCCTTCTCCTCGCCGCGCAATTTGGGAATCGAGTAGAAACCAATCCCAAAGATGAAACTCCCGATCCAGCCAAAAACCTGGGCGTGACCGTGCGCCTGAATCCACGCTGGTGAAACGGATGCAACGCTCTCGCGGCCGCTGATTTGCATGAGATTCCATACGCCCAGAAACGTCCCGGGGAACAGCATGAACACCAGCCCCGAGCTGATGTAGGCCATCAGCAGGCGCGAGAGCGTCGCCTCGCGGGCGCGGACTGCCCCAAAGATTTCTGCCGGAGATTTTTGTGGGCGGTCCGGCGCGAGGGCATTTGCTGGAAATGAATTTGACATGATCTTCTGCTCGTCTCCTTCAATCGGCAGCCGAAAATCGGCAATCCGTCAAGGGACGGACCTGCCGGTCGAAAGTCGCGTCAAGCCGCCTCCCCTTCCATCTCCACCGCCCGCGGAAAGAGGATGTTGTTTTCGAGATGCACGTGCTGATGAAGGTCCGCTTCGAACTCGCGCAGTTCTCCGTAGAGCCGCTCGTAGCTCGCGCAAGCGTCGGCCGGAGGTGCGTACTCCACGCTGGCTTTGCGGATCCGTTTCACCAGGTCGCCGGCGGCATCGTGCTCCTTCATCATCATCTGAATCGGATTGCGCACGGTCTGAAAGAAGGGCCGCTCCGGCGTTCCGCCCTTCTTCGCCGAGCACTCCAGTTTTTCGATGTAGGGAAACAAGATCATTTCCTCTTTCTGCATGTGCGCGATCATTTCCTGACCCACCTCGGAAAAGAAGTTCTCGATGTCTGCAATCTCGGGATGATTCACGCCGTGTTTCGCCTTCACTTTTTCGAGCAGGGCGCGAATGCGCGGAATAGCCTCACGAACGTACCCGTGATGCTTTTGTCGAATGTGCTCCGTGAGCTCGCCCAGCGGCGCCGATACCCAATTGGCGTCTTCCGGCCCCGCCTGCTCGGCGCTGGCGCGGAGTCGCTCCAGAATCTCCTCCGCGGAGACTCCCGCTTCCGCGCAGGCATCGACGAGCGATCGGCTTCCCCCGCAACAGTAGTCGACTCCCGCCTTCTCCAGAACCTGAGCCGCGGCGGGGCTCGTGACCGCGATTTCCTTCACTGTGGTTTCGTCGTTGAAATTCATGTCTGCCTCCTCAATGTTGCGATTCTGGACGGGCGCCGGCCAGGGCGCAGTGACTAAAGTCACGGGCGCACGAGATCGTGCAATCTTGTCTGGGGGTGTTACGTTTCGGAACTCCGCGTCTGCTTTAGGCCACCCAGGTCTTTCACGACGATCTTGCGGCCTTCGACTTCCAAGAATCCCTCGGCTTGGAGACGGCTGAGATTGCGCGAGACGAGTTCGCGTACCGTGCCCAACTCCGCCGCCAGATCCTGGTGGCTCTTGGTCAATTCGAACTTTAACCCGTCTTTCGAGGGCGTGCCCGTTGTCTCAGCCAGCCGCAGGATCAGCGCGATCAGCCGCTGGCGCACCGTGGTAAACGAAAGCTCCTCGATGATCCCCACCAGCCGCCGCAGTCTCGATCCGACCACGGCAATCACCTTCAGCGCCACGTCGGGATGCTGGCGGCAGAAGTCCTGGAAATCTTTGCGCGAGATGAAGAGGACGTCCGCATCTTCCAACGCCGATGCCGCGGCCGGATAATTGCCGCCGTCGAACACCGGTACCTCCGCGAAAGAGCTGCCTGGCCCCTCGATGGACAGCACCTGCTCGCGGCCCGCGGCAGATAACTTGAAGATGCGAATCTTGCCCGAGGCGACAATGAAGAGCCCTCGACAAGGGTCGCCTTCGCCAAACAGCAACTCGCCTCGTCGGAAGCGTTTGGTCACGACGCGCGCCGCCAGCGCGTGCATCTCTTGGTCGGTCAGCCCAGCGAAGAGCGGCGTCTTTCGCAACACTATTTCGGCGTTTTCACTCATGGACTCAATCCAAAGGCTAACTTCAGGTACCAGCCAGAATCTGCAAGCAATCCGCTTGTCATTCGAATCATAACCGGCTAATATTATCCTACGGCCACACAAGAGATGCACGTTTCAGCTCAAAGTCTCTGGTGAGGCCGAGTTTCTGCCAGTCTGGCCGCCACGTGAGGAGGCTCGCAGTCAGTTGTATCCCGCCGCTGGGCAGCATACTGACTCTGTTCTTCGGTTGACATTTTGAACGAAACTTTTAGGCAGCGGCTGTCGTATTAGTGCATGGAGGGGTTTGGAAGCGAGTTTCCAGGTACCGAACGGGTGGCTGAGGATTCGGCTTTGGGCAGGCGCAAGAAAATCCCCCGGTGGTGCGGCGACACTGAGCTTGGCGCGCGCATCTGACCGAACAAGTGGAGCATCAGGAGCAATACATGAGTCAAGCGACAGAGCTACAAACGGGCAAGACTGAGATTACATCGGCTGAAGACCTCGGGGTGCGCGAAGTGCGCACGCCGCCTCCGCCTCGAAACGGAAAAGGCATAAAATCCAGGACCAAGATCATCCTCCTTTGTGTAGCCGGAGTCGTGCTCGTCGGTCTGGTGATCTTTGCTATCGAATGGAGCAAGCGCGGAACGGTCTCGGTCCAAACGGCCAAGGTCGGGAAGCAGGATATCGCTTCCATCGTGACCGCGTCGGGCCAAATCAAGCCGCCGCCGGAGGATCTGGCTAACGTCACTTCGAATTCCTTCGGCAGGGTCATCGAGTTGCTCGTCCACGAAGGCGACTCGGTGAAGAAGGGCCAGCTCCTTCTGAGAACGGAGGATGTGCAGCAGACAGCCGGCGTGCAAAGCCAACGCGCCGCAATCACAATGGAAGAAGCAGACTTGGCCGCAAATCAGGCCAATGTCGAATCCACGAGGGCAGCCCTGAACACGGCCCAGGCGAATCTCTCGCAGGCCCAGGTGAAGCTCAAACAGGCCACGGACACGTACACGCGCGGCCAGCAACTCTTGAAAGACCAGTTGCTGGCTCCACAAGATTTCGAGACTCGCCTGAGTGATTACGAAGTGGCCAAAGCGACGGTTGAGTCCGCCGAGTCGCAGCTCGCCCAAGCCAGGGCGCAAGCCCAGCAGGCCGTCTCGAATCGCGACTTGACAAAGGCTCGCGTGGCGCAGGCCAAAGCCCAATTGATGAGCTATGACAATCAGCTCGCCCAGACCGTCTATACCTCTCCCCTGAATGGGGTCATCACTTCGCTGCCCGTACATTTGGGAGAAAACGTCGTGACTGGAATTCAGAACTCGGCGGGCAGCGTCCTCTTCCAGGTCGCGGACATGTCCGTGGTCACCGCCGAAGTGATGGTGGACGAAACCGACGTCATCAGCATTAAGCTGAACCAGCCGGCGGAAGTGACCATCGACGCGATTCCCAACAAGACTTTCAAGGGTAAGGTGACGGAAATCGGGCAAAGCGCCGTCAGCCGCTCGACCGGCCAGACGGCCACTACCAGCACCACCAGCAACGAAGAAGCGAAGGATTTCAAAGTCGTGGTGACCCTGGATAATCCGCCGCCCGGCTTGCGTCCCGGACTTTCCTCGACCGCGAAGATCACCACCGCGACGCGGAAAGACACGGTGACCGTCCCCATTCAGGCGTTGACGATCCGTACTCGGAAAGAACTGGAAGAGGCGGAAAAAGCTGCGAAAGGTGGAAAAGGCACGGCCCTGGCGGCGGAGAAAGCGCCTGCCTCCGCCAAGGACAAGGAGAAAGAGAAGGAAGAGCTGCAAGGCCTCTTCGTTGTCGATAAGAATCATTTGGCCAAATTTGTGCCAGTGGAGACCGGGATCATGGGATCCACGGACGTCGAAATCACGAAAGGCGTTCAGGCGGGTGACGAGATCGTGACGGGCAGCTACCAGGTTTTGCGGACGCTGAAGACCAATACCAAGGTACAAGTGGAGAAAGCGCCCGCGGCCGGAGCTAACCCCGGCTCTTCGTCCTCGTCATAATGGTAGGGGCGAGCGGCGCTCGCCCCAATCTGCTCCCGCATCGCGGGACCGTTCGGCCCTACAAATGGAGCACTCATGGGATCACAAGCTGTTGCATCGTCCGTCCACGAAAACGTGATGCCGCCCGATGGCGTCATGATTCGTACGGAGAATCTCTGGAAGACTTACGATATGGGCGCTGTCCAAGTGAACGCCCTCTGCGGAGTTTCTTTCGAGATTCATCGCGGAGAATATGTAGCCATCATGGGTCCGTCGGGATCGGGGAAGTCGACCCTGATGAACCTGATCGGCTGCCTCGACACGCCCACCTCGGGCAGCTACTGGCTCAACGGCCGCCTGGTGAGCGATCTCTCCGACGATGAGCTGGCCTACATCCGCAACAAGGAGATCGGTTTCGTTTTTCAGACCTTCAATCTCCTGGCTCGGGCCACCGCGCTGCACAATGTTGAGCTGCCGCTCATTTACAATGGCACGCCGGCCGTCGAAAGGAAAGAACTCGCCGAAGAAGCGATGCGAAAGGTTGACCTCATCGACCGTATGCACCACAAACCGAACGAGCTTTCCGGCGGCCAGCGGCAGCGCGTGGCCATCGCGCGCGCGCTGGTGAATCATCCCTCCATCATTTTGGCGGACGAGCCCACCGGCAACCTGGATACGGCCACCGGAATTGAAATTATGAATGTCTTTGATCGCCTGCAAGAGGCCGGCAATACCATCGTGCTGGTCACTCACGAACACGACATCGCCGCCCGCGCCCATCGCATTATCCACGTTCGAGACGGCAAGGTGGATCGCGACGAGCGCGTCCGCTGACACGCTCAGGAGACTTTTTTGTGGCCGCCTTCTCTCAATCTCAGCTGCTAGTCGCCGAACGAGCAGTCAAGGCCAAAGTGCACGGCGGTTTGTGGGTTACGGCACGCGAAGCGTTCTGGATCGCGCTCGACACGCTTGGCGCTCACAAGTTGCGCACCTTCCTCACTCTGCTGGGCGTGGTGATTTCCACCATGACGCTGATTGTGGTGATGTCCGTGGTGAACGGCATGAACCTCTACATTGCCGACCACGTGGCCAACCTGGGCGCGAACGTTTTCATCGTCCACCAATTTCTATGGACGCAAAGCGATGAAGAATGGCTGAAGGCGCGGCGGCGCAATCAACCCATCCGGATGGAAGATTATGAATTCCTGAAAGAAAACGTCCGGGATTATAAGTTGATTGGCGCCGACTCCTGGATGCGCAATCCCCCTGACGTCCGCTACAACGGGCACAGTATTGAAGATACGAACATGAGCGGTGTGACGCCCAGCATGATTAGTATTGGGCAGGCCAAGGTCGGGTACGGCCGGTATATCACCGAATCCGACTACGAGCACAGCGCACCGGTGTGCTTCATCGGCCAGGACCTGGTGAACGAATTCTTCCCGAGCGTCGATCCGATCGGCAAGGAGGTCACGGTTGGCGGCCAGCCCTTCCGTATCGTCGGAGTTGCGGAGAAAATCGGCACCACGTTCGGACAGAGCCAGGACAACTTTCTCCAGATTCCGTTGACGACCTTTGGCAAAGTTTTCCAGGCGAGACCGCAATTAGCCGTCAGTGTGCAGGCGTGGAATTCCGGCCAAATGATGGAGCTGGAAGACGAGGTGCGCGCCTTGATGCGCGCTCGCCGGCATACTCCTTACAAGGAGAGCGACACCTTCGGCATCAACGCCGCCGATACGATCATGGCCTCCTGGAATCAGCTTACTGGCAAGATTTTTGGCGCCACCATTGGGATCGTGGCGGTTTTTATGGTGGTGGGCGGCATTGTGATCATGAATATCATGCTGGCTAGCGTCACTGAACGTACGCATGAGATCGGCATCCGCAAGTCATTGGGTGCACGCCGCCGGGACATTATGACGCAGTTTGTGGTGGAGTCCGCCGTCATGGCAGCGGTGGGTGGACTGCTCGGAGTTCTTTTCGCGTCTGGGATCAGCAAGCTCGTCGATTGGCTTTGGTGGCCTTCGAACGTCCCTACCAGTGCGATTGTGGTAGGTCTGGGGCTCTCCACGATGGTCGGTCTGTTCTTTGGTATTTATCCAGCCAGCAAGGCCTCGAAGCTCGACCCGATTGAAGCCTTGCGTACGGAGACGTAGAGATGACTGCTAACCGCCAAAACGTTCGCGAGAATCTCCTGCTGGCGCTGGATACCATCCGCAGCCACAAGTTTCGCTCTTTTCTCACCATCCTCGGAGTTCTCATCGGCACCTTTTGTGTGATTGTCGTAGCCTCGGTCTTCGCGGGTCTCGACCAGGAATTTACGGACGCGGCCCGGGATTTCGGGACGCGTACCCTCTTCATCTTCAAATGGGAACCCGGAATTCACTTCGGGCGCCTCTCCAAGGAAGAACGGATGCGCAAGCCGCTGACCCTCGAAGACAGCCTGGCCATCCAGGCGGAATGCCCTTCCGTTGAGTTCTCGGCGGCGGAGATTTTCGTTTGGGGGCCGAACCCCGTCGTGAAATACAAGGCCAAGGAGATTGTGGATGCCAACTTCCTCGGCGCCACCGCCGACGATTTCCGCGTGGTCAATGACACCTTGGCAGACGGGCGCTTCTTCACCAATGTCGACGACTTGCACCGGCGCAACGTCGCCGTGATCGGGGACGCCGTCGTCAAGCGTTTCTTCGAGCACGAGGACGCCGTGGGCAAGACCATCACCGTGGGTGGCGATGCCTACGAAGTGATTGGGACCATGGCACCGCGCAAAGCCTTTCCGGGCGATACCAGCGGCGACACGACGGTGAAAATTCCTTACTTTACCTTTAAGAAAATGTACCCTAACCAGAAGGAAAATTTTCTTCTGGCCATGGCCTACCCGGGAAAGCTCGGCCAAGCCAAGGAAGAAATCGGCAACGTCCTGCGGCGGCGCCGGCACGTGAAGCCGGGCGACAAGGATAACTTCGGCGTCTCGTCCGTCGAAGCCATCATCGAGCAATTTCGACAAATCATGTTCATGATCGTGCTGGTGATGGTGGTGATCTCGTCCATCGGGCTCGTGGTCGGCGGCATTGGCGTGATGAACATCATGCTGGTCTCCGTCACGGAAAGGACGCGCGAAATCGGCGTGCGCAAAGCCGTGGGCGCGCGGCGCAGCGATATCAGTTGGCAGTTCTTGCTCGAAGCAATGACCCTGACCGGAGGCGGCGGATCTCTCGGGATCATGTTTGGCTACCTTTTCAGCTTCGCCCTGCACGCCATCGACTGGCCTTCGAGCGTCCCCTTGTGGTCAGTCGTCTCAGGCTTTGTGGTCGCCGTCGGCATCGGACTTTTCTTCGGTATGTGGCCCGCCATGAAAGCCGCCCGACTCGATCCCATCGTCGCGCTGCGGTATGAGTAGAGCGATGTGAGTCAGCCCTGCGTCCTGCTGTAATCTGCGGCCTAGTCCTGAAAAACCCGTTCACGCAATTTCGCCCGCATCGTGCGCTTAGTGGTAAAATAAGCACTAGTGCAGGAACGCGACGGGTTGGGCCGTGCCCGACTGACCCGCACAGTGGAAGGCACACTCGCGAGCGGCCGAAGGCGTAGATTCGTACGATCGAGAGGGATTGTCCCCCGCGCTCGAACATAGCGGGTCGGTTTGATGTAGAGGCGGCTTTACGCCGCCACTTGGTGAGGCGGTCATCTGAGAGGTGGCGGGGTGAACCCGCCGCTACTGCCAAGGAGAAGCGTGCGTGGCCGTCATGACACAAGCTCACAATGCCATGAACCGAGCGATCGCCACTCCGTCCGGCCAACGCAGCCGGGGTGCGGGTGTCTGGGTCACGGCACGCGAGGCTTTTTGGATTGCCCTGGAAGCTCTCCGCACCCACAAGATGCGCTCTTTCCTCACCCTTCTCGGCGTGGTGATCGCCACCACTACGCTGATTGTGGTGATGGCCATTGTCAACGGCATGAACGTGTACATCGCCACTAAGATCGCCAACCTGGGTACGAATACTTTCGTCCTTCATCAATTCAAATGGGCGCAGGGTTTCGACGAGTTTTTGAAGGCGCGCCGGAGGAACAAGCCCATCCGCATCGACGAATATGAATTCCTCAGGGATAGTCTGGCGGGCTACGAGTACATCAGCGCCATTTCGCCACTCGCGCCTCAGCCCGAAGCGCATTACAGGAATCAGTCCCTCGATGAGGTGAACCTGATTGGCCTCACTCCCAGCCACCTGGACATCGGCAGGGAAAAGGTCCTTTATGGGCGGTACATCACGGACCAGGACTACGAGCACAACGCGCATGTGTGCTTCATCGGCCAGGACCTGGTGGATAAATTCTTTGGCAACTCAGATCCCCTCGATAAGGAGATCTTTGTCAGCGGCCAACCGCTTCGGGTGGTGGGCGTAGCGGACAAGGTGGGATCGACTTTCGGCATCAGCCAGGACCAATTTGTTTTTATTCCGCTCAGCACTTTCAGGGTTATGTTCATGAGTCGTCCGGAGATTTTTGTGTTCATTAAAGCACCGGATTCGCAACACATGCTGGAGCTCGAGGACGAGGTCCGAGTGCTGATGCGCGCCCGCCGGCACGTTCCCTATAGCGAGGACGACACGTTCGGCATCAACGCCTCTGAGACGCTGATGGACGCGTGGAAGAACCTGACGAGCACCATTTTTGCCGTCACCATCGGCGTGGTGGCGGTCTTTATGGTGGTGGGCGGAATCGTCATCATGAACATCATGCTCGCCAGCGTCACTGAGCGCACGCACGAGATCGGCATCCGCAAGTCGCTGGGCGCGCGCCGGCGGGATATTCTCTGGCAGTTCGTCATCGAGTCCGGTGTGATGGCGGCTACGGGAGGCACCATTGGGGTGATCTTGGCTTTCGTGATCGCGCGCCTGATTGCGATTGTCTTCACGGCCAACGTTCCCCTCAGCGCCGTCTTGATCGGAATCACACTCTCCACGGGGGTGGGCCTGTTCTTCGGCATTTATCCCGCCAGCCAAGCGGCGCGCCTCGATCCCATCGAGGCTCTGCGGGCGGAGCACTAGCATGATTGCTCAACGATACGCTTGGCGCGAAAACTTGTGGCTGGCGCTCGACACTTTGCGCACCCACAAGTTCCGGTCATTCCTTACCGTCCTGGGCGTGCTGATCGGCACCATGACGGTGATCTCTGTAGCCTCCATCATCGCCGGTCTCAATGCGCGGCTGGTCGACACGGCGGAACAATTCGGGACGCGCACGCTGTTGGTCTACAAATTGCAGTTTAGCTTCCGCCTGCGGCTGACGAAAGAGGAGCGGCTGCGCAAGCCGCTGACCTACGAGGACGCGATGGCGATCAAGGAGCAATGCCCGGCTGCTGAGGATGTATCTGTCGCTCTCTTTAACCAGGCTGCAGAATTCGGCCTCCCTCCCACGTCCGTGCGCTACAAGGGCCGCAATATGCTCGATGCACAATTCTGTGGCGTGACTTACAGCTATCTGGAAGATCAGAATGCCCCGCTCGCCGACGGGCGCTTCTTCACTGAGACAGATGATCTTCACCGCCGTGACGTGTGCGTGATCGCCAAAGACGTGACCGACAGGCTCTTCCCCAGCGAAGATCCCGTGGGTAAGACTATTTTGATCGATGGGCACGGCTTTGAGGTGGTTGGAACGCTGAGCAAGTTCAAGGCGTTTGTCGGCGACAATCCGGACGACCGTGACGCGTTAATACCTTATTGGACGTACAAAAAATATTACCCCGATGCCAAAGACAACTTCATCAGCGTGGTTGCGAAGCGCGGCCAACTTGACGAGCTGATCGACGAGGTCCGCGGCGTGCTCAGGCGTCGCCGGCATGTGAAGCCGGCCGACCCGGACAACTTCGGCATCGCTACCTCGCAATCTCTTATCTCCGATTTCCAGCAAGTCATCGGGACGGTGGTGATCGTCATGGTGGTGATCTCGTCGATCGGGTTGCTGGTGGGCGGCATCGGCGTGATGAACATCATGCTGGTGTCGGTCACCGAGCGCACTCGCGAGATCGGCGTGCGCAAAGCGATCGGCGCTCGCCGCAGCGACATTGGCTGGCAGTTTCTGCTGGAAGCCATGACGCTCACCGGCTCGGGTGGAGTCATCGGCATCGCCGCCGGCTGGCTGCTGAGTCTTACCATTCGGATCTTATTTCCCAGTCTCCCTTCCACGGTGCCACTCTGGTCTGTGATTGCTGGGTTCGTGGTGGCCACCAGCATTGGACTCTTCTTCGGCATTTGGCCCGCCATGAAAGCCGCGCGACTTGACCCCATCGTGGCACTGCGATATGAGTGAAAGCATCGTCTACAAAAAATGGAAGCGGTGGGGCAAAATGCCACACTTTTCCCAAAATCGCAAATTTCTGCAAATTTATTTTTCGCGCAAGTCCATTATTTCTCACAGATAGAAAATAAAGTTTCAATAGTTTCAATAGTTCCAATAGTTTCATTCAGGAGCCGAAAAGCCTCGTATATTATCTTGCAGTTAATATATACAAAGTACTCAAACCGAGCCGCGTTCCCCCCTAGCACGCCAAGGATCGCGTCTCAGCTCGAACCGCCGCATCACCGGCCGCCGTCGCGGGTTGTGGCGTCCAAGGTTCCCCCTCCGCCTCCGCGAGGGAGCACTTTGCCATCGGTATTAGCCGCACCTCAAATTCGCAGCATAAATGCACCACTCCAGCTTCACCGGCAAGACGCCTTCGCGCTCCTGCATCCTGAAGAAGCTCAGCGGGGCGTGCCTGGCCATCTTCGATTCTGGATTTGCGGTTTTTGGACATGAAGGAGACTCGCTGCCGGGCATGAAAACGTAGGGCAGACCCTCGGGTAGTTCGGAGGCGGGGCCGCATTGCAAGACCTGGGGTCCCCCGGCCCCGGCCCCACATTCGCGGTGGCGACGCCTGTTCGGGGAATAGAGGCGACTGAGCTGCTCTCTCTGCTCGGGTCAGCAAGGTTGAAAGGAGCTGGCTCCGACGAACGCTGTCGGATGTAGAATCGATCTTGACCATCCCAAGCGCCATGCGGATCGGTTTGCTTCTTCTGATCGCAGGTTTGGCGCCCGCCTCTGGGCAAGCCCCCCAGCAAGAGAGCCCGAGCGGGGTCATCCGCATTACGGTCAACCTGGTGCAGGTGGATGCGGTGGTGACCGACTCCAAGGGCCGTCAAGTCACGAACCTCAAGCCCAGTGACTTCGAAATCCTCGAAGACGGTCGTCCGCAGCCGATCACCAACTTCTCTTATGTTTTCACGGCGTCGCCGGGGGGTGAGGCCAAGCCTGCTCTAGCGGCGCCAACCGTCACCCCAGCAGTCCCGCCGGCGCTGCTCCGCCCGCAGGACGTGCGCCGCACCATCGCGCTCGTCGTAGACGATCTCGGCTTGTCGTTTGAGAGCACGGTCTACGTCCGCCGAGCTCTGAAGGAGTTTGTCGATAATGCTGCGGGCCGGGGAGAGAAGGGGCCGGCCGTGCGGCGATTCCAGCCCGGCGACCGAATTTCCTACGGCTTCGAAGTCTACAACGCGGAGTTCGATCCCGCCACCAATCAAGCTCAGCTTGAGGGGCTTATACGGATCTTTTACGACCAGCGGAAAGTAGCAGCCTTCCAGCCCGAGGTCCTGAGCTCGAAAGCGCGGCGCGATCGGAAAATTCCCTCCATTGCCGGAGGGCTTCAGCTCAGTTGCTCCATGGAACCCGGTGCGTACGTGCTCGAAGCCACGATCGCAGACAAGCTTGCCAAAGGAAAGAACCGAGTGGCCAGCCAGTGGACTGACTTTGAAATTGCCCAGGCGCCTCCCAATTGCGGCAACGGGGAGCCCCCGCAGCACTGAAGCGCGGAAGCTCCCTCATCCACTATTAATGCGAGGAAGTACCGCGGACCGCCGACTTTGCGGTCCGCGGCCCTTCGCTGGACGGGAAAGGACACGAGTTGGTGCGCCCTTTTCTTTAATTCATCATTCACAGTTCATCATTTATAATTTGTTTTCATCTCCCAGCGAGGTCACGCTATGGCCAACGAGGAACACGTGAAAATTCTGGAGCAAGGCGTCGAAGCTTGGAATCAATGGAGGCGGGACAACCCCGAGGTAAGGCCAGACTTGAGCGACGCGGATCTGCACGAGGCGAAGCTCTCCGAGGCGAACCTGGGCGGGGCGGACCTCGCCGCGGCGGACCTCAGCGGGGCGAACCTCATGGGAGCGGACTTCCGCTTGGCGAACCTCACCGGAGCGGACCTCGGGCGCGCGTTCCTCAGCAACACGAACCTTGCCCTATCGCGGCTCAACGGCGCAAACCTCGGTTGGACAGACCTCATTGGAGCAAACCTCACCCAGGCGGAACTCGACGGGGCGGACCTGAGCAATGCTTTCGTCGGGGCCACAATGTTTGCGAATAGCGACCTCAGCTCGGTAAAGGGATTGGGCTCTATGCGGCACTTCGGCCCATCCACGATCGGCATTGACACCATCTACAAATCCAAGGGCAACATCCCTGAAGTCTTTCTGCGCGGGGCGGGCGTGCCCGAGGACTTCATCGTCTACATGAAGTCGCTGGTCGGAAAACCCATCGAGTTCTACTCTTGCTTCATCAGCTATTCGAGCAAGGACGACGATTTTGCGCGGCGCCTCCACGCCGACCTTCAGCAAAGCAACGTTCGCGTCTGGTTCGCGCCCGAAGACTTGAAGATCGGCGACAAATTCCGACCGCGCATTGACGAGTCCATTCGCATTTATGACAAGCTCATGGTGGTCCTCTCCGCGAACTCTATTCAAAGCCCGTGGGTGGAAGAGGAAGTCGAGGCGGCGCTCGAAAAAGAACGGAAAGAACACAAGCTCGTGCTCTTTCCCATTCGGCTGGACGACGCGGTGATGGACACTCAGCAAGCCTGGGCCGCCAGTCTCCGCCGCACTCGCCACATCGGCGACTTCCGCAACTGGAAGGACCACGATGCCTACAGGGAAGCCTATGACCGCTTGTTGCGCGACCTCAAGGCGGAAAAGACAGTGGCGGGCGGCTCGCCACAGTGAGTGCAGCCCTAACTGTGGGTTCCTCTACCCCTTGCGGCAAAGGAGAAGCGCCGCCATGCTCTGAAAACGAATCATATGTTTCGATTTTCGAGCATGTGGCCTATAATCGAGACATGCGTTTCCGGCGACCACTTGACGACCTGTTCCGCACCGCCACCCGGGTTAAGATTCTTCGCCTTTTAGCCCGAAACCCGGATATGGTTTTTACGGGCCGGGAGATCGCGCGCAACATTGGTGTGGCCAACAGCAATGTGAGCCTCGCTCTTGCTAAGCTGGAAGAGATCGGCGTACTCGACTCCGTGGCCAAAGGGCGTTCCTTACTCTACCGGCTGAATACCCGGCACATCCTTTGTGAAAGGTTGCTGCGTGACCTGTTTGAGAAAGAGCTCGGCAACCTGAACTATGTGACCGACGAGATTCCTCTCAACTGGCCCAGCGACATGCGGAGCTTGATCTGTTACGGCAGCGTGGCCCGGGACGAGGAGGAAGTTTCAAGCGATGTGGATCTGTGCTTTGTAACCCGAGACTCATCCAGTCGCAGCCGCGTTGTGCGCAGGCTTGAGGAAGCGCAAGCCGAATTCTACCTCCGTACGGGCAACCGTTTTTCGCCCTACCTGATCTCCGCCTCCACTTTTGCCGCGCGTTACCGAAGAGCCGATCCACTGATTCGCAGGATCGCCAGCGAGGGTTGGGTACTTCGGGGTGACTCCATAGGAGACCTGGTAAAATGACGGCCAAGTCGAAAACCTCGGCGGTTCATTCCTCGTTGGCGGAGAACTACTTCAGGAAAGCAGGTGAGTACCGCGATTCGATGAACCAGGCTCTGGCTGACGGCCGCCCCAATGCCGCCGCCTTGAATGGAATTCACTGCGCTATATCGGCCGCCGACAGCCTCTGTGTTCGTTTTCACGGGAAACGCAGTTCCGGCAAGGATCACGGCGATGCCGTCCGGCTGCTGGCCGAACTTTTCACCGACGAGGAAACTCGACGTCAGGCGAACCGCCTGGGAATTATCCTGGGAAAGAAGAATCAGGTGGAATATGAGGAGCGCATGTTCTCACAGGCGGAGGCGGCGAACCTGGCAAAGCAGGTTGAGCGTCTCTTCGCCTGGGTCGCGTCGAGAATGGGGAAACCTGCGTAAGCCCGGTTGGCTCTTCGTCTTATCGTGCGCAGGAAGGGGCGCTGGAAAAAGCACGGAAAGAAAACAAGCTGGTGCTCTTTCCCTTCTGCTACCTACAACCTACGACCTACCGCTCTTGACTTGTTGGTCCGCTCCTGTGTTCGGTTCATCATTCATAATTCTTCATTCATAATTCATATTCGGCGACTTCCGCCTCCAGTCTTTCCCCACCTACCACATGCCACCCACTACCTACCGCTCTCAGCCTTTGACCGCCTGCTGCGCGACCTCAAGGCGGAAAAGACAGTGGCGATGGGTAAGTGACGGGTGACGAGCGGTCAAGGCAAACAGTAGCGCAATGCTCGCTCTCTAGCGTTGCGGCTTTTCCATTTTCTTGGCCTGGCGGTCATTGATGTTTTTCGGGCCAGGACAATGAACCCCGCAGGGCCGCACCACGGGCCCTGCGCTACTTGCTGGAAACGACTCTTGGTGTCGGATACAATTTCTACGCCGATGCGCGTCTATCATTTCCTTTCCGCAGAACATGCCCTGGACGACCTCCAGCGTAAGCGGATCAAGCTGTCCGAGATCGACAAGCTCAACGACCCCTTCGAACTCTGGTGCGTGGCGCACGGGGATCGGAAAATTCGCGCGGCCTTACGCGCATATAAGACAGAAATGGCCCAGCGTTTCGGGCTGCTGTGTTTTAGCCGAGGTTGGCACAACCCCGTGCTATGGAGCCATTACGCCGACAGTCACCGAGGCATCTGTCTTGGATTTGAAGTGGTCGACGAGGGGCTCCTCAAAGCTGTTACCTATGTGACGGCGCGCAGGCCGCTCCAGCTTCCACCCACGCCCGAGACCATGGAGCAACTCAATTTCACAAAGTACGGTGGCTGGTCCTATGAAGAGGAATTGCGCGGGTGGGTCAGCCTCGAAGAACGCGACGCCTCAACTGGTCTCTATTTTTGCAGCTTCGACGAAAAGGTGCAACTACGTGAGGTGATTGCTGGGCCATTGTGCGACACGCATCAAGCGACCATCCACGCGGCACTCAGGGGTTACGACTATCACATTCGTGTGATCAAAGCCCGGTTGGCCTTCACATCCTTTCGCATTGTTGAAAATCAGCAGGGATTCTCCCGATGAAGATCGACGACTGGCTGTTCTCGAAGGCTCTTGCCTGTTACCTTACACGAACATACCATTGCTGTGCTGACGGTTCGTGACGGAGAGGCTCTGCGATCCTTGTACTAATTGCGCCTGAGGCGCGGAGACCTCTGGAAAGGTCTGCGCCAGCCCCCTGAGGGTCGTTTCGGGACACCGGCGGCTCACGCGGCTTCTAGAAGGACGAATCGGCACTCCTCTTCGAAAAGCCATTCCGGCTGATATGCGGGTGCAGCCTGTTGTAGGCGATAACGAGCAGCGACTTCGTCGCGGAGCGGGACGAGCTTCGGCGGACATACCGATTTGATGCGATGATAAGCCTCATGAGCATCTTCGAATCGACTCAATTCGCCAAACACATGCATTCTTAAAACATCTGTCAAAGGTTCCTGGTCCTTGCCCAGAAAGTTAACAGCCTCATGCGCGCGCTTCCGGCGGACGGTTGCCACCGCGAGAGCGTTTTCAAAATACCTGCGTCCTCTCGCAAACGGATTTAGCCGCAATCCCCTTTGCAAGTGCGCGATTGCCAAGTCTAGCTTGTTTGTCTTCAACAAAATCATACCCTGAATATGGTACGCTACCCACTCGTCATGTGTGCGGGGTTCCCCGGAGGGAAGAAGCCTTGAAGCCTCCTCATAACGGCCTAGGGCCGCTAGGATTGCCGCTTTCGAGTACTGAAGGCCTTCCTTATTCGGATTACGTTCCATCAGTATATCGTACGCATCAACTGCCTCTTTCAAGTACCCCAATTCTTTCAGAAGATCAGCACGACCACTACGAGCGTAGATGTCATATGGGAATCTGGTCGTATTCTGCTCGTAAGCTTGGAGAGCTTCCTCCAGCCTTGCCATTTTCTTCAGAACGCTCGCCTTGCCGTTGTGCATCCTAGGGTCAAACGGGAACTTCTCGATTGCCTCATTGTATCCAGCAAGTGCTTCGTCCAGTTGGCCCATTTCCTTTAAAACCTCAGCGCGACCGCTCCACGGTACCGGGTTAAACGGGAAAAGACGCGTCGTCTCTTCGTAGTACTTGAGGGCTACCCCGAATTGCCCTCTTTCTCTAAATACTTCGGCAATTCCGCACCTCGGAACCGGCTCCTTCGGGAATTTTCCTATGGCGTCCGTGTACTCTTTTTCTGAATCGTCGAGCAGGCCCATTTCCTTAAGCACATCAGCGCGACCAGCGTACGGAACAGCATCGTCTCCGAATTCGTCGATAGCCTGCTCGTACGCCATTAGTGCCTCGTTGAGCCGCCCTAAGTCTTTTAGCACTGCTGCTCTGCCGCAGCGAGGTACCACCTCAGCCGGAAATCGTTCGATTGCCTCTTCGTAAGCCACCAACGCCTCATTGAGCCGCCACATCTCACGCAGAACTTCGGCCCGGCCATTCCAAACGACCACTTCCTCTGGGAACTCTCCAATGAGCTGCTCATACGCAGCAAGCGCTCCTTTCAAATTGCCCTGTGCCCTAAGGATGCGCGCTTGGCCGGATCTGCCGAAGGCCGGCTCCCCCATTTTGCCAGCAGTGTCAAATGCTTGCCATGCATTGTCAAATTGGCCCAGACA
Organism: Terriglobia bacterium; assembly: GCA_050013575.1. Lineage (GTDB taxonomy): Bacteria > Acidobacteriota > Terriglobia > UBA7540 > UBA7540 > DASYXZ01. The sequence continues at coordinate 224,123 of JBEKEZ010000003.1, forward strand.
GAAGTAAGCGTCCGCGACTTGCCCATGAGCCCAACCGTCGTCCGGCTCAACTTCAACAGCCCTCCTCGCCAGCTCCAGTTGAAGTGAGTGGTCGAATATCATTTTCGCCTTTTGTGCAAGATCGCAAAGAGACATCGACAAATACTTTGGACCTCCTACCTTCATTTGTGTCTCCACAAGTTGGTCGATATAAGTCCGTGCTCTATGTAACTCCCCCTTTCCAAAGAGCGCCACGATTGCCTCTTTTTGCTTGCTTACATTCTCGAAGGCCTCACGCGCGCTGACCCTACTTCCCGAAGGCCGCCGCCCATCACTGATCTTTCCGGGTGCGTTGACAGGTTCTTCCGCAAGATCGCTTACTGTTCGCTTGGGCTTTGATGGTTGGAATGGCCTTAACCAAGCATCCAAGGCTGCGCGAGAGTTCGGCAGATTCTTAAGGTCACTAAGGCACTGGAATCTTGCAAGACCAAATCGCTCAGGCTCGCCTTGCGCCTCGACGAGCCTTCGGAACGCTCCCGAATCCACTACACAATGCTCAAACTTCATCTTGCTTGCTAGGCTCCCAAAGAACTCAAGAGGCAGATTGTCCCAGGCCTGGCGATAAAGACGAATTTGCGCCTGGTCTCGTTCAAGTCGATCAAGAAATCCAGACAAGGGCTCAGCCTCCCGAGCCATATGCTGAGCGTCTTTCAAACTCGAGTTGGGAGGAGCAGGTGCAGAGTAGAGTCGGCTGGCAATGAAGTCGAAGATATCCCGCTCGGCGAGTAGTTCTCCCAAACTCTCAACTGCCAACCCTCTGGTCTCTTCGGTCTCATCCTTATCGAGAAGGATAAGCGCCAGATGTAAAGCCTGATCACGGCTCGACGCGAGTTTGAGTTGTTCAGCAGTCTTCGCCCTTGTCACGGACTTAAGCTCGATGACGTCGCTAGCTCCAGCGAACAAATACGGTATTGACCCTTGGTGTCGGGAGAACTCAATCTCCGGCCTTCCCGCTTCCACGACTGACGCGGTGTTGCCATGCAAAAGAATTGCGATGCCGGCCTGACCGGATATTAAGGCGTCCATCAGAGGACCTCTAGGGGAACACCAACTTCATCGAGCTTTCTTTTCAGGCTTTGCCACAACGCCCGCTCTTCCCGTCCTATTGGTTTCGGCCCAATAACTCGTTCGATGGCTCTTCGATGTATTGGTCCAAAAATGTGCACCTCTATGAAGTCATCTTCCGCAGGATCGTGCCCCTGTTTCATAAGAATCTGGCTATAGATGTCCGGACTTGTTTTAGCATCGAGCCTGCTGTGCAGTTTGGCCATCGCAAGCCGTGCACGCTCCAGCCACAGGGCTCTGTAGCCTGGTGGGATAGAATCACCAACCACTATATGATGCTTCTTCTGACAAAAAATGAACGAGTTTTCTTCGAACACCGTGGCCCGGTGGGCGATCATATCTTCTTTCAAAACGATTGTATACTTACCGAAATTTGCCAGCCCACGATTGTCGAGGGATAGGGCAGCAAACACAATGTCCGTATGATAGTTGGGGAACAGAGTTCCGTCGACAGCCGTTCTCCCCCGGTCCCAAGGACTATCCTCGGGTAGGCGAGCGCCGGACTCAATTTGCCTGTAAAACGAGTTATAGAGTGCGTTGTCGCTGGAAACTAGACCCAAGAGAGTGCTCAAACTCCGGCAAGTCACCGCCTTTGACCTTAAGACGGCGTTGCTGAAATCGTCAAGCACAGCTTCGCACTTTCGCGCGCGGGCGGAGACCCTTGCGTCCTCGACACGTTCGCCAAGGGCGGCCCTTTCCTTTGTTTCCTGTGCCGCGCGGACATTCGGGAAGCCAACGTCGGTCTGGCAAACCGGGCAGTTGCGGCTCGCTACTGGGACGGGGGTTCCGCAGGATGCACAACCCATAGCTACTCTATCCCTCTCCCCCTCGACGAGGAACGTGCATGTGCCTATCCTTCGCCCAAAAGTACTTGTTTCTCAGGTAGCCGTAATAATAAATCTCTACGGCTCGGCAAGTCAACCGACGCTGTAGCGGTAGCCACAGACAGTGCCCTTCTGTCCGTGGGCCTTTCTTGCATTTGGCCGTCGCCGGCGGTCGCGAAGGAAGTCTTCAGTAGTCAGCTGTCAGTCCTCAGTAAAGACCGTCAGGCGGTCTTCCGCTTGGCTGTAGGCCGATGTTGCCGCCGAAGAACAGGCGCAAGCGCGCGCAGCGTGCGGTTCACCGTCGCACTATTCGGAAAGACGTCCAACACTTCCGGATCGAGCACGATGACGTTAGAGCTTGCTTTGATCCGTTCGTAGTACTTGCCGCGCTCCAGTTTCCCGAAGTCGGACCGCTTGTACTCGGCGCGAAGCTCATCAGATGCGGTTTTAGCCCTCCTCATAAATGTACCTTTCACTGTGAGTCATGAGACGCGCGCTAATGATGCGGATCGCTTCGCCGCGCTCAGCATGAAATACTACCAGAAGCCTGCGTGCCGACGACATACCAAAGGTTACCATCCGCTTCTCATCTTCGGAATGATCGGGGTCGTCGCCCGTCGCCGCCAATGGGTCATAGAAGACGCTCGAAGCCTCCTTGAACGAAACCCCGTGCTTGCGGAGGTTTTTCGACGCCTTTGCAGGGTCCCATACAAAATGCACACCCCAATTCTAAGCTTGGAGCCGCTCAAGGTCTACCACGCGTTTAGCCTGATTTGCATAGAACGTGTGCGGGCTTTCCTGACAGGTAACAATTGCCGCTGACTTTCGGGAAAATTCTCATCGAGGATGATCATGCCGAGGTCAATTCGAGCTTGTACTCGTCCGCGTGGTCAACGAATGCCTGCATGGCCAACTGCACCGCTTCGGCGATCGCTTCTTTGGACACGCTGCCGCGCCATTCCTCGGAAATTGCCTCCCAGGCCATGCCGCTCGAGACTTGCTCCAGCACCTGCGTAACCATAATACGCGTCCCACGAAAAGTGGGTTGCCCGTGGCAAATCTGAGGATCGGTTACAATATAGCGGCCAAGCAGCTTTTCATTCATGAGTAGGTATCCTCGTACTTTCACTGCTTGGATTTTACCCCATTTGTGTTATTGCCTCAACTTTCGTGGTACGGTTTTGGCTGCATATTGTTGTGATCGAGAAAGGTGCGAATGGCAATTTCCAGTTCTCGAGTAGGGGGAAGCTGTCTCGACGGATTTGTTTTTCCCTGAGGGCAGCAAACCAGCGTTCGACCAGGTTCGTCCAAATGGCCGACGTGGGCGTGAAGTGATCGTGGAAGCGCGGGCGTCTCAGAAGCCAGCGTTGGATGGCGGCCCAGAAAGTGCGAGCGAAAGGAACAGACATGGAGATGGCGCACAACGTTTCGATACCGGAATGGACGGAAGCGATCTCAGCGCGGCTCCTCACCCAGTGGGAGGCCTGGAAGAACCGGGATGCGGCATCCAATGATGCGGTCATAGCCGATGACTTCGATTCTTTCTGGCCCGATGGCACCCGCCACGTAGGAAAGCCCACGGCACAGCAGATGGCCGAGCAGCCCATTACAGGGTACAAGCTGTCAGAATTCCGCGTCGTGCCGGTTGGAGCGGATGCGGCGCTCGTCACCTACTTCGCCGACGTCAAAACCCCCGACGACGTTGAGCATCATATGGCCGTGGGAGAGTTCTGGGTGAAGCGCAATCGCCAGTGGCTGATCCGCGGTTACTCGGGCACACTAATAAAATAGTCCGTCAGGCGTGGACTTCTGCGTGTGGCTTCACCGGCACAATCCTGCCGACCCGAAACTCGAAAATCGAAATTCGAAACTGGATTCCCGCCTGCGCGGGAATGACGACCTCGGGGAGAATCCACAGATGGCGCAGATTAACGCAGAGGGAATCTTGAAAATCTGCGCGATCTGCGGATTCCGCAGGCCCTCCTCGCGGAGTTCACCGTTCGTCCGCTGACGGACCGTAGATAGCGGGCACGGGAACCCCATTCAACCGCAGGTAGACGCCAAGCTGGGCGCGATGATGGATGAGGTGGTTGAGGAACATCTGGCGGTAGGCTAGAAAGCGAGTCCCGTCAAAGAGCGTCCGACCCTCGAGCAGCAGCTTCCAGTTCTCGCTCCAGGCTTCATCCGGCATCTCGATGAGGGCTTTGCGCACCTTGGCGGCGCCCTCATCCAAAACTCTGACAAGCTGCGCGGCGGATTCAAGCGGCAAAGGCCTGTAGCTGCCCGTGGAAAAGTCTACCTGCGGAGTCGTCAACACACTCAGACCGAACCCTGCAAGTTGCGCTACGTGGGGCGCCAGCCTGCCGAGCGGCATCGAGCTGGGATGAGGCGCGAACTCAGGCTTGCCGGCCGGAATACGCTCCAACGTCCGGCGCGTACTCAACATCTCTCGATCGAACTCCGGCAGAAGCGCTTCGCTGATAGTCATAAAGTCCTCCGTTCGTCATATTCGCACCGCATAGCGCATTATGCCAGACAGCGGGTCGATACAACCGCAGACTTTCGGCGGGCTGGCGCAGACGCCCGCTTTTGGGCGTCTGCGAGTTCGCGAAGCGAACGTTCGTGGCGCATCGGCTCACCCAGTCCGATCAACAGCCGGCGGGAAAGGTCGATATTCGAAACTCGACATGAGGACAGTGGCAAGCGAGAGAAGCTGATAATCCAGCCTCCGCCTGGAAGGGCGTGGACATGGCTGTCCGCATTTGGGAGCGAGGCGTTCGAAAACGGAACGCATGCGTCAGCCGCACCCACCCAGTGTCACAAAGGATAAGCCCGCCCATCGGCCCTCTGAAGATCCCGCTGGCGCGATCTTCTGGTCATTTTGCGTCACACCCGGGCGTGGCTTTTCTTCTTGAAAGATCGAGCTTGAAAATCCCCGCCCGTCGGTATATAAGGATACCAACCGCCGAGTATAGACGCTGCGCCACACACAATTGACTAAGCCGCCGGAGAACCAATGGCGAACCTCCCACCGCCCGCACCGGGGGCAAACGGCCGTAATGGGCAAAAACCGGCAGGCCTCAGCAAGGTTGCGAGGATCGACCTCCGTGCCCCGCACACGCCTCAGGTGGCCGTGCTGCTCGAGACCTCGACCGAATACGGCCGCGGGCTCCTGCGCGGCATCTTGCGCTACTCCCGCCTGCACGGTCCGTGGTCCCTGAACGTTGCGCCCGGACACCTGCACCAAGCTTTGCCCAAGGGCTTGAGGTGGAAGGGGACCGGAATTATTGCCCGCATCGGCTCGCGGGAAACGGAGCGACGGATCCGCTCGCTGCGGCTTCCCTGCGTGGTCTCGAGCCTGGACGAATCGCCTTCGCCGCTGGCCCTCACGCGATTCGGCGAGATTCGGACTGATTCCGAGGCCATTGCCCGGATGGGCGCGGTGCACCTGCTCGAAGCCGGATTCCGCCGCTTCGCCTTCTGCGGATTCGTCAATTGCCACTGGTCCGCGGTTCGGGAGCGGGCGTTTCTCCAGTTTGCGAGAGACCACGGCTTCTCTTGCTCGGCGCATCGAATCGCCCTCGCCAACTGGATGCAGCGGCCGAATTGGATGGAGAGTTGGCAGCAAGAGCAGCCCCTGATGATTCGATGGGTCAAGTCGTTGCCGAAGCCGGTGGGATTGATGGCGTGCAACGACGCCTGCGGAAGAGAAGTTCTGCAAGCGTGCGCGGCCGCGGGTTTGACGGTTCCGGACGAGGTGGCGGTGGTCGGCGTGGACAATGACGAGGTGATGTGCGAGCTCTCCAGCCCGCAGCTTTCGAGCGTTGCCCTGGACGTGGAGAAAGCGGGCTACGAGGCTGCCCTCCTGCTCGATCGCCTGATGAAGGGGCACATCGCGGACGGACAGGTGATCTGGGTACACCCGACTTATGTTGCCATCCGCCAGTCGAGTGACGTGGTGGCCCAGGAAGACTCCGTGGTCGCCCGGGCCCTGCAAGTTATCCGCGACCGCGCCAAGCACAACCTGGATGTGATTGACGTCTGCGAGGCCGTGGGCGTTTCCCGCCGCACCTTGGAGCGGCGGTTCTCCCGCGCCGTCAACCGCACCGTGCTCTCCGAAATCATGCGCCGCCGCCTGGAGAGGGCAAAGCGATTGCTGCTGGAGACCGACCTCCCATGTCACAACATCGCGGCGGAGTCCGGGTTCGGCAGCCTGAAGACGTTTAACCGGACGTTTGGCCGCAGCGAGGGGACCACGCCGCAGAATTTCCGGCGCCAGCCCGCGCCCGCCATCGCCCTGCCTTGATCGGGTCGGCCTGTTCACGGCTCGATCGCCCAGGCCGACAACAGCGTGGACCGGCTGAATCGTCTGCGGATCACGCTGGCGCCGGCCCTGTCGTTTCGTCTCTCTCTTCAGGGGGTTTGAGTCGGCGAAAAGCCGCGAAAAGCAGGATGTCGTACAAGATCTTCATCCCGCTGCCCACCACCAGCGGCGTTCCCATGGCGACCCGCTGCATCAGAAGGCCGGCGAACGAGGGTGTGATCGACCGCGCCACCGCTCGAGTGAGATTTGAGATGCCACTGGCGAAGGTTCGCTCGTTGGGTTGAACCACGGCCACGGTGTAGGACTGTCGCGTCGGGAGGTCCATTTCCACCAGCGCCTCGCGGGCCAGCAGCAGCACGATGGCCCATCCGGACGAGGGCGCGAGCGGCATCGACATCAGGAACAGGCTGCTTGGAATGTGGGTGAAGATCATGGTGTTCAGCAATCCGATGCGCTTGGCCAGCCACGCCGCCACCAGATAAGAGAGCGAGTTCAACACGTGCCCGGCGAAGAACACGGCGCCCAGTTTCGCTTCCGCCACTCCGAACCGTTGGAAGAACCAGAAGGCAATGAGAGCGTCGGTCATCAGGCCGCCCCCCAGGCTGTCGACAGAGGAAAGCGCCGCCAGCTTGGTGATCACTCGTTTGGATTGGGGTGAGATGGTGGCCTTCGCCGGTTGGGCGCCGAGCGGCGAGGCAGGCAATTCGATGGCGGAGGAAAGAAGCAAGTAAGGAACGGCGCTCGCCAAATTGAGCGCCGCGTAGAGGCCGAACGTCACTTGATAAGCGCGGAGCAGATCGAAGCCGAACCAGTGCTGGAGGGCGAGTGGAAGGCCCGCCGCCAAGGCGCCCAGCGCTTGGGCCGTTTCGGTCACGACGGCGTACCACGAGAGGGCCAGCGTGCGACGCTCCGCCGTGACCATCTGCGGGATCATCGCCTGCTCGATGGAAAACACGGGACCGCGATCCGTCCCCATACCGTTCAACATCCCGACGAAAGCGAGAAGGACGATGCCCGCCAAGCTGCCCGTCAGCGCGAAGCCGAGCCCTCCCATCGCGCTCACCACCGACAACCCGGTCATGGTGAAGCGGCGTCCGAGAGTGTCGGCGCGCAGACTCACGAGCAAGGTGGCCACCGCCGAGCCCGCCAGTCCAGCGCTGATCACCACGCCAATGACGGCAGGCGAGAAGCCGGCGCGCGCCACATAAACGCCAAGGATTACGCCGGTCAGGCCGACGCCGAGCGAGCGCAGAGAGGCGGCAAAGTAGATCAATAGAAGTGACGAGTGGCGAGTGACGAGTGACAAGTCAACTAGACCTCTGGCGAATCGACTATCGATGACGAGAACAATGTCGCGCCCGAGGAGACATTGTGCCACCATCTGGGTGGAATCCCGCCGCAAATCATCTATAATTCAGAATTCATAATTCCAAATTCCCATGAGCCAGGTTGACGAAGTGCGAGCGGCGGCGGATATCGTCAAGATTGTGGGCGATTACGTCAAGCTGCGCAAATCCGGCGCCAACATGAAGGGACTGTGCCCGTTTCATCAGGAAAAGACGCCGTCCTTCATGGTGCATCCCGGCCGGCAGATCTTTCATTGTTTTGGCTGCGGTGTGGGCGGAGACGTTTTCAAGTTCGTGATGCGGATTGAGAATCTCTCGTTTCCGGAGGCCCTGCGCCGCGTGGCGGAGAAGGTGGGAGTCGCGCTGCGCGAAACGGTGGGCGACGAGACTTATGATGCGAACGCGCGCGAGCGCGCCGCGCTCTTGAAGATCCACGAACTGGCGGCAAAGTTTTATGCCCAGCAATTGGGCGCCACAACGGAGGGCCGGGCGGCGCGCGCCTATCTTGCAGACCGCGGGCTCACCGACGAAGTGGTGGCGCAATTCCGCCTCGGCTACGCCCCGGGCGGTGGCAGGGCGCTCACAGCACGCCTCGCGGAGTTGGAATTCGCTCCCGAAATGCTGGAGAAGAGCGGGCTCGTGTTGCGCGATGCGGAGAGTCCCGCAGGGCGGGACCGCTACGACCGATTCCGCCGGCGCGTGATTTTTCCCATTCACAACGACAGCGGCAAAGTCGTGGCGTTTGGCGGGCGCGCGCTGGGTGACGATCAGCCGAAGTATTTGAATTCGCCGGAAACCCCAATTTACACCAAAAGCCGCGTGCTCTACCATCTCGACCGCGCCGGAAGCACCATCCGCAAACTCGATTACGCGGTCTTGGTGGAAGGCTATATGGATTGCATCGCGGTGGCCTCCGCCGGCGTCGAAAACGTCGTGGCGAGCTGCGGGACGAGCCTGACGGAAAGCCAGATTCGTTTGCTGGGGCGCTATTCGAAACGCGTCGTGGTGAATTACGACCCGGATTCGGCGGGCATGGCCGCGACCGAGCGCTCCCTGGCGCTGCTCCTCGAGGAAGGTTTCGAGGTGAAAGTACTGGCGCTGCCCGGTGGGTTGGATCCGGATTCGTTCGTCAGGCAGCGCGGCGCGGCGGAATATCGCGGGCGATTGTCCGCGGCGCCCACCTATATCGACTATCTCACGGAGCGCGCCGCCGCTCAGCACGATTTGAGCAAGCCGGAAGGCAAAGTGGCCGCCGCCAATGCGGTGCTGCCTTATCTGGCCCGAGTGCCGAGCCCCTTGCTTCGCTCCGAACTCGCGACGCGTGTGGCGGAGAGGTTGCGCCTGGATGAGCGCCTGCTGCGCGAGGAGTTGAGGCGCGCGGCGAGCGAAGGGCGGAGAGAAATCCGCGCCACCGCGGCGCTGCCTCCCACCCAAGCGACGCCAGCGGAGAAGCAGCTCCTTAAAGCTTTCTTGGATAGCGAAGAGCTGGCTGATGAGTTTCTGCCGAAGTTGATCGAAGACGGCGATACTGCCGGACTAGTGACAGAAGGTCTGTTTCGCCGTATTCTTTCGGCGCGGTCTGCGGGGGAGAAGCTCGAACTAAATCAGATAGAAGAGTCGCTCAATCCCGAGGAGCATCGGCTAGCCTATGAGGCGTTGCTTCAATCGAGCGAATCTTCCAGTCGTGGCGACGTTTCAAATTGTGTCCGAGCGTTACGGCGGAGACGGCTGGAACGGGAGCGGCACGTGTTGCAGAGCGAAATCCAGGCAGCCGAGCGCGATAAAGACACTCCGCGCCTGGCGAAGTTGTTGGGAGACAAGGCCAACCTCGCCAAGGAGTTAGCCAAATTAGCCGGAGCGTGAAAAAATTACCTCCAAAAGAAACAAAATGCGGTAGTATTACATCTAAATACAGGAGTCTGGGGCCATTGGCGGTTTTCCTCAAGCTTGCAACAAGCACGCCGGAGGTAACCTCGAGCGGTCGGGGACGAGGTTGTGTCATTTTTGGAATCAAGGTGATCAATGGTATCTTTTTCTCCCACAGGGGGGGCCAAGACGTTGGCGTTTGACGAGAAGTACGACCAAGTGAATAAGTTAATCACGCTCGGCAAAGAGAAGGGATACCTGCTCTATGACGAGGTGAACGACCTTCTTCCCTCCGACGTCCACTCGGCCGAAGATCTGGAAGGCTTGCTCTCCATGTTCGACGACGCCGGGATTGAGGTCCTGGAATCGCCACGGGCCAAGGCGGCGGACAAGCTCGCCCTCGATAAGCCGGATGAGTTGAAAGCCGAAGAAGGTGTTGAAGACGTCGAGCTGGATCTCACGCCCGGAGCGATGGACAAGACCAACGACCCAGTCCGCATGTACTTGCGCGAGATGGGCACCGTACCTCTCTTGACCCGCGAGGGCGAAGTGGAAATCGCCAAGCGAATCGAGCGCGGCCAACTCAACGTGCTGAAGACGCAGTCGCGCTCTCCCATCGTCATTCAGGAAATGTTTGCCCTGCGCGAAGCACTAAAGCAGGGCGAGAGGTCGATCAAGGAAGTCGTCGTATTCAACGACGATGAGCTGACCGACGACCGGGTGGCCGAGCGCTTGCGGGACGTGATCGAAGCCGTGGACGAGATCGAGCGGCTCAACAAAAAGTTGAACCAGCTCACCGCCAAGCGCGATTCGATCTCCCGCAGCAAGCGGCCGCGCGACTACCGGCGATACGCCGTTGCCGTGGCACGGCATCGCATCATCATCTCCAAACTGATTCGTTCCATCGAGTTCACGCACGTCGAGCGCAAGCGCTTGTTCGACAGAATCCGCCAGACCGTCGAAGAAATGAAGCCGGTCGAGCGCGAGGTCACCAAGCTGGAAAAGCGCGTGGACAGCGCGCGGGGCAACGGCCTGAAAGACCTTCGCCGGGAACTGCGGACTCGCCGGGAGGAACTCTCCGAACTCGAAGAGCGGATGCAGACCACGGCGCCCGAGCTGCGGCGGACTTATCAAACCATCCTGAGCGGCGAGAGAGAAGCCGACGCGGCCAAGCGCGAGCTGATTGAGGCCAATCTCCGCCTGGTGGTTTCGATCGCCAAGAAATATACCAATCGCGGGCTTCAGTTCCTGGATCTCATCCAGGAAGGCAACATTGGCCTGATGAAGGCGGTGGACAAATTCGAATACCGCCGGGGCTACAAGTTCTCGACCTATGCCACGTGGTGGATCCGCCAGGCGATCACGCGCGCCATCGCCGACCAGGCCCGCACCATCCGCATTCCCGTGCACATGATCGAGACCATCAACAAGCTGATCCGCACTTCGCGGCAGTTGGTGCAGGAATACGGGCGCGAGCCGACTTCGGAAGAAATCGCCAAGCGCATGGATATTCCTGTGGTGAAAGTGCGCAAGGTGATGAAGATCGCGCAGGAACCCATCTCGCTCGAAACACCCATCGGTGAAGAGGAAGATTCGCACCTGGGCGATTTCATCGAGGACCGCGGCGTGATCTCGCCCGCCGAAGCCGTGATCAACATCAACCTCAAGGAACAGACCGAGTCCGTGTTGAAGACCTTGACGCCTCGCGAAGAAAAGGTGATTAAGATGCGCTTCGGCTTGGACGATGGCAGCGAGCATACCCTCGAAGAAGTGGGACAGAGTTTCGCGGTCACGCGCGAGCGCATCCGGCAGATCGAAGCGAAGGCGCTCAGAAAACTGCGCCACCCCTCGCGTAGCCGCAAGCTGCGCGCCTTCCTGGAGGCTTCCCCGCCCGAGGGATAGAAGGACAGGAATTAGGATTTAGGAATTAGGCTTTGGTCCGTGGCGATTTTCGAGTTTCGAAAGCACACCCGACCACGGACAACCGACGTGGTTTGCCCTAATTCCTAACTCCTAATTCCCAAATCCTGCCCTTATGAAACAATGCCCCTACTGCGGGTATTCCAATTACGATCAAGCGGCCGAGTGTCGGAAGTGCCAGGCTTCGCTCGTCTCCGGAGGGTCAGACCGCGTCTACAGGCCGAAGATGGTCGGGGCGGTTAAGGCCCGCGAAATTCGGAGCAAAGCACTCTCTTTCATCGTCCTTGGCCTTCTCATCAAGGTCTACTGGGGCGGCTATGGGCCGTGGCCGGTCATCGATAATCCCACGCTCGCTCTGCTCAGGACCTGGCTGGAACCGCTGTTCATCTTCGGTGGGGCACTCGGGTATGTGACGGGTGTGATCCTGATCTGGGTCTAGAATTTTGGATCTTAGATTTTGGATTTTGGATTTACAACACGTCCGTGGTCAGGCTCTTCAGCACCTAATTCCTAACTCCTAATTCCTGAGGTGACGCATGAGAGTGGGCTGGATCGGGCTGGGCAACATGGGCCAGGCGATGGCCCGCAATTTAATCAAAGCAGGGCATGAGCTGCTGGTCTACAACCGAACGCGCAGCCGCGCTGTAGAACTCGAAGCGGAAGGCGCACGACTCGCGGATTCGCCGGCGGAGGCCGCGACGGCGCCAGTCGTGGTCACCATGCTGGCTGACGATGCAGCAGTCGAAGATGTAATCTTCGGTTCCGGTAAGGTCTTGAAAGCTCTGCGCGAGGGGAACATTCACATTGCCATGAGCACGATCAGCGCCTCGCTGTCGAAGCGGCTGGCCGAGGCCCATGGGAAGAAGGGACAGGCTTACGTCGCCGCGCCGGTCTTTGGCCGGCCCGAGGCGGCGGCTGCGGCCAAGCTCTTCATTGTTGCCGCCGGGCCGCGAGAGGCGGTCGAACGATGCCAGCCGCTCTTCGACGCCATGGGCCAAAAGACCTATGCGATTGGCGAAGACGCGCCAGCCGCGCATGTGGTGAAGCTGGCGGGCAACTTTATGATTGCCTCGGTGATTGAGACCTTAGGGGAAGCTTTCGCTTTGGTTCGCAAGTACGGCATTGAGCCGGGAAAGTTCCTGGAGTTTGTAACGACTTCGCTTTTTGCTGCGCCCGTCTACAAGACTTACGCCACGCTGGTCGCGGAAGACAAATACCAGCCGGTCGGCTTCCGGCTGGCCCTGGGATTGAAGGATGCGCGCCTGGCTCTCGCGGCTGCTGAAGCCGCTGCCGTGCCCATGCCGGTGGCCAGCTTGATTCGCGATCGGTTGCTCGCGGCCATGGCGCGGGGAATGCAGGATGCGGATTGGGCATCCTTCGCTCGTCTCGCTGCCGAGAACGCAGGTCTCAAGCCGATGGCGTAGTTCGGCCAGCCTCTCTGTTGTTTTTGTGCGGTCGAGAGGAACTCTTTCAACGCTGAATTCGCGGACGCTAATCGCCGCTGCGTCTCGAACGCACCCTCCGACAAAAGCGAGACTGTTAGCATGGCGGGGCTGAGGCAAAATCAGATGGTTGGGGACCAAGCGCGAGGCGAGCGGTTTAAGTCTTGGAAAGCGCCACTGAAGACCTTCATTTACGGCCACCCTATTCTGCTTTCCCTGTATAGGACCTTCCGATTCCTCCAATGGCTCCTGCTTCGCTACCCTTTCTGGGTCGCGGACGAGTGGTTCTTCTGCTGGAGAACCGGGCTGCAACGAGACCCCGGGCAATCGCTGGACAACCTCACAATCCGCGGCCCAAATAAGTTGGACGCAACGTCCTATGGGCCGGTCCATCCGAAATTTCTGAGCCGCGCTCTCTCCACCTTGCCCATAGACCACACTGAGTATGTCTTTGTCGATTTTGGCTCCGGCAAAGGCAGAGCCGTTCTCATGGCCTCACGCTATCCCTTCAAAAGAATCATTGGGGTTGAATTCGCCAAGGAATTGATCGAAGCGGCGTTAAAGAACCTTAGCTTGTGGCGGCCGGAGAAGAAATGCGGCTCGATCGAATTCCTGTGGGCAGACGCGCTGGAGTTCGAAATCCCTGAGAATCCCTGCGTGCTGTATTTTGGCCACCCTTTTGGGGCCGTGATGCTGTCGAGAGTGCTTGAGAAAGCGCGGGAAACACTGAAGACTTGCCCGCGCGACATGATTATCCTCTACCTCAATCCCGAACATCACGAAGCCATCCTTGCTCTCTTCGATGCAGAGGTTCTGTCCCGCTCCAAGCGCTACCGTTACGCTGCCTACCGCATGAGACCACCCGGCTGATGAAGAGGCCGCTTGGAGACCCCATGTGGCTAGCCCCAAAGCACAACCTGGGGTTATCCGCAACTTGCCGCTACAAGTTCAAATAGTGCACACCTCGCAAGAGTGCTAAAATGGCCGCTCGTAGGCGATAATCTCAAAGCATATGGGCTCTGCGAAAGACCTCCAGACAACCTCTCCTGCAATCGGCATGACTGGAGAAGGTTCTCCAGCTCACCCGGAAGAGACTGAGCGGTGCGTCCCAGTGGAATGGAACGCCACCAGGAGAGACTTTTCTCAAGTTTGTCTGCATGAGTTATTTGAGGCGCAAGCGAAGCAGACGCCGGACTTGCTCGCCGTGGCCGACTCCCGGCAACAACTGACCTACAGGGAGCTGGATGTGCGGGCCAATCGGCTGGCACGTCATCTACTTTCCCTGGGCGCCGGGCCTGAGAAGCTGGTGGCACTTTGCCTGAATCGGTCCGTCGCCTTTGTGGCCGGGGCACTCGCGACTCTTAAGGCAGGAGCGGCTTACCTGCCACTCGATCCGGAGACGCCGCGGGATCGTCTGGACTTCATGCTGAATGACGCCAATGTCCCTGTCGTGCTCACCGAACGCCGCATTTCGCAGGAGTTGCCGTCTGGACCTTGGAAACTCGTTACGCTGGACAAAGAAAGCTCCGAGATCGACTGCCACGAAGCCGAACCAATAGCCAGCGGCGCCACGCTTGATAACCTGGCTTACGTGATTTACACCTCGGGTTCGACGGGACAACCCAAGGGTGTAGAGATTACGCACCGAAGCTTGCTCAATCTGGTGCTCTGGCACCAGCATGCCTTCACCGTGGCCCCCGCAGACCGGGCTACTCAACTCGCCAGTCCCGCCTTCGACGCCGCGGTTTGGGAGTTGTGGCCCTACCTGACAGCCGGGGCAAGTATTCATATTCCGGATGAGACAGTCCGCCTTTCGGCAGCGGTGCTCCGAGACTGGTTAGTGGAGAAACGCATCTCCATCACGTTTGCCCCAACTGCGCTCGCCGAACAATTGCTGGCATTGGAATGGCCAGGGAAGGTTTGCCTTCGGTTCATGCTGACGGGAGGCGACAAACTTCGATCCGATCCACCTCCTACCCTGCCGTTTGTTTTGGTGAACAACTACGGTCCGACCGAGGCGACCGTGGTGACCACTTCCGGGCTTGTGCCCGTTGGCGCTCACGAGGATCAGGACCCGAGCATCGGCAAACCCATTTCGAACACTACCGTGTACCTCCTCGACGATCATCTGCGTCCGGTTGCCGGCGGCGAGATGGGAGAGATCTATATCGGTGGAGCAGGTGTAGCGCGAGGGTATTTAAACAGGCCGGAATTGACAGCCCAGAGGTTCATCCCCGATCCCTTCTGTGACCGACCCGGGGCACGAATGTACAAGAGCGGAGACTTGGCTCGTTACAGACTCGACGGGGCTCTTGAGTTTGTGGGCCGAGTCGATAATCAGGTTAAAGTGCGGGGATTCAGAGTCGAACTCGGGGAAATCGAGGGCGTGCTTGGAGAACATCCGGGTATTGAAGCTGCGGTGATGACATCGCAAGAGGGGGAGCGCGGCCAGACGCGGTTGGTGGCGTATGTGGTGGCGCGCAGCAGCCCCCCGCCGAGCAGCGAAGAGCTGCGGGGATATCTGAAGAAGAAGCTGCCGGAGTGGATGTTGCCGGCGAGATTCGAATTCCTGCCCGCCCTGCCGCTGACGCCCAGCGGCAAGGTCGACCGCCTCGCCCTCCCCGCCCCGGGAAGGTCCAGAGAGGCTTTGGCTAGCCTCGACTCGGCGCCTCTGACCGAGGTGGAGAAGAAGCTGGAGCGGATATTTGCCAGCATCCTGGGGCTCGATTGGGTCGGCAGCGACGAAGACTTCTTTGATGCCGGTGGTAGTTCCCTTCTTGCAGGCAAACTAGGCCTCGAGGTCGAAAAGGCCCTGGGGCGGAAGGTCACGCTGGCTACGTTGTTTTCAGCGCCCACCGTCCGAGAACTCGCCGCAGTCCTCTCCCAACCACAGCCTTCACAAGCCATACCGGGCGTCCTGCGTCTTCAGCCTTCGGGCTCGCGCCCGCCTTTCTTTTGTCTGGGCGGGGCAAGAAATTTCCGGGCTCTAGCCAATCGAATGGGCCCCGACCAGCCATTCGTGGGCTTGGTTTTTGAAGAAGAAGAACTGGCCGCGTTGCGTGCTCCCTATCGAGCCGAAGACTTTGCCGCGTTCTTCGTCGAGAAGATTCGGCTCCTGCAACCCAAGGGACCTTATTTCGTCGGGAGTGGGTGCGCGCCTGCTTTAATTGCCTATGAGATGGCACAGCAACTTCGGGCTCAGGGAGAAGAGGTTCTGTTGGTGGTGTTCGGTGATCCCAAGCACGCCTACATTCCCAAGAAGGGCTCTGCGGCCCGGGTTTCGTGGTACGGCCGAAAGATTAGCGTTTTTATCTCCAGGGTTCGGAGCCGTGGAACACTCCGGAGCGCTGCGGCCTACATCCGTGTACACATTCATGCGAAATTGTGGATGATTTACTACTTCTTCAGATTTCGCTTGCGCTATAAGCTCCATGCCTTGGCAGGAGTTCCCATTGGAAGCTTGGCGCGACAGGAGGCCGGGGAGTTCGCTGTCCCCAGTTACCGCCCTCAGCCGTTTTCGGGAAAAATCGCCCTGATTCGGTCCGAGCTGCCTCCCGAGGAATTCAAATACATGCCAGATGATCTGGGATGGAGCGACCTCGCAAAGGGCGGGGTCGAAGTTCAGTTGGTTCCGGGCGATGTTGAAGAGATTCTGAAAGAGCCGAATGTCGGGATAACGGCAATGAAATTGAGGGAAATTCTTCTCAAGGCCCAAGAAGCCCTGGCGGTCGGCGGGCCAGTGAACAGAGTTTGAGGCTGTTACCAGTCAGAAGTGAGGAGTCGGAACTCAGAATGCAAACCACCCGCTGCTGACCTGCAACTCTCTTGGCCCTTTTTGTTTTCCGTTGGCCTGCTGACTCGCGGCTCCTAGTCTCATCGGTCAAAACTGCGAGAGGGAAGGGCTGAGGAATTACGAATGGCCCAGAACCGCGGGCTCCAAGAGAGCGTTGAATCGCTGAGGGCGGCCGTCAAGACGCACATCTACGCGCGTCCGATCTTGTTATTCCTGTTGAAAACCCTCCGACAATTCCAGCGCGCAATCTACTTCCCCTTTTATTGGGTAGGTGGCTGGTTTTTCCTGGTCAAAACTGGCTTAGGAAGCGACATCTACCGGCGAGAGCCGGGCAGCCTTACCATCCGGGGCCCGAACGCGGTGGACGCAAACGAATACGCATCAGTCCATCCCAAATGGCTCAGCCGAGCCCTCTCTTCCCTGGCTATTGACTACTCTCGGTACGTTTTCATCGATTTCGGCTCTGGCAAAGGCGTCGCCGTTCTCATGGCCTCCCAATACCCTTTCAAGAGGGTCATTGGAGTTGAGTTCGCAAGAGAACTGCACGAGACGGCGCAGAACAACCTGAAGTTGTGGCGGCCGGCGATAAAATCCGGCTCCGTGGAGTTCGCCTGGGCCGATGCCCTCGAGTTCGAAATCCCATTGGAACCCTGCGTGTTGTTTTTCTACAACCCTTTTGGGGCGGTGGTTTTGTGCAGGGTGCTTGAAAAGGTCCGGGAATCGATGAAGATTTGTCCGCGGGACGTACTCATTGTATATATCAACCCGGCCCACGTGGACGCTATTCTGGCTGTTGTCAATCCCGAGGTAGTGGCTCGTTCCAGACGCTACCATTACGCTATCTTTCGGATGATGCTTCCTCCTTAGAGAGAAGCCGGCCATCCTCCCCTGCCCGCGCCGGGGGGCCGGAAGTTGGTTCTGCGTACGACCGGGATGGGCGCACGCCCGGTGAGTGTGAATCGTGTTCGTGGCCCGGCTCTGCCGCGAAGGCGCCGGTGACGCCGCGCGAGTTCGATATGATAGTGCCGCGATCTTCTAATCGTTCACTCAGTCCGCCAAGGTTGGCAGACGATGAGGCGCATGTATGGACGGCCGGGCTCGAGTGGGGACCGGCTGAGCTCGACGAGTTCTTGGAAGTGCTTTCCCCGGACGAGCGCTCTCGAGCGATGAGATTTCGGTTCGAGCGCGATAGGAAGCATTACTTGGCGGCGCGCGGGATTCTCAGGAATATCCTTGGCGCCTATTTGGATCGACCGCCCGCAGTGTTGCAGTTCGCGTACAGTGCCAGGGGAAAACCCTCCCTGGCCGCGGACTCGGAATCCAGTGGACTCTGTTTTAATTTGTCGCACTCGCAGGGGATCGCGCTCTACGCGCTGACGCGCAATCGCGAGATTGGCGTTGACGTGGAGCGCGTGCGCGCCGATTTTCCTTGCGAACGCATCGCGGAACGCTTTTTCTCGCCCGTGGAAGTCTCCAAGCTCCGTTCGCTGCCAGGCTCGGTGAGATATGAGGCGTTCTTCAATTGCTGGACCCGCAAGGAGGCCTATATCAAGGCCATAGGAGAAGGGCTGCTCGTCGCCCTCGATCGCTTTGAGGTCTCGCTGGCTCCTGACGAGGAAGCCGCGCTGCTGAGTGTGGCGGATGATCCGCAGGAAGCGTCGCGCTGGACCATCAAGAACCTCTCGCCTGCGCCCGGCTACGTGGGGGCCGTCGCCGTGAAGGGCCGCGGACTAACGCTCAGATCCTGGCAATGGAAGTGAGCGAATCGAGATTCTTCTCCCGCTCTGCGGGATCAGAATGACAAGCGTAGGATCTGCGGGACCAGAATGACAAGCGTAGGAGCGGATGTTCTGGAACTCACGCCACCTTGGCGGCCGTATGTATTGCCCGCGGCCGGAAGCTGCTGATCAAGACCCTCGACATCTCTTCGCGTTGGATCTGATTCGTGCCTTCGTAGATCTGGGTGATCTTGGCGTCGCGCATGTACTTTTCAATCGGATAGTCGTGCATGTAGCCGTAGCCGCCGAAGACCTGCACGGCATCGGTGGTCACTTCCATGGCCACATCGGACGCAAAGCACTTTGACATGGCGGAGTAGAGTGTTGGCCGTTCCTTGGGCTGCTTGTCAATGTGGCGCGCCGTGGCATAAACCAGGGCGCGCGCCGCCTCCACTTTCATGGCCATGTCAGCGAGCAGAAAGCGCAGGCCCTGGAACGAGCTGATGGGCGCGTCAAATTGTCGCCGGGTGCAGGCGTACTCGATCGCCAAATCGAGCGCACCCTGAGCAATCCCCACTGCCTGCGCGCCCACGCCGGGCCGGGAGACGTCGAACGTCTTCATGGTGGTGATGAAGCCGGTGCCCTCGCGTCCCAGGCAATTTTCCACCGGCACGCGGCAATCCTGGAAGACCAGTTCGCGCGTGGCTGAAGCGCGAATGCCGAGCTTGTCTTCCTTCTTACCGAAAGTGAATCCCGGAGTTCCTTTCTCCACCACAAGGCATGACGCGCCGCGCGGCCCTTTGGCCGGATTGGTGAGGGCGATGACGCTGTAAATCTCGGCTTCGCCGCCGTTGGTGATCCACTGCTTGGTGCCGTTCAAGACGTAATGGTCGCCGTCGCGGAGCGCGGTCGTCCGGACCGCGGCAGCGTCCGAGCCCGCTTGCGGCTCGGTGAGAGCGAAGGCGGCGAGTTTCTTCCCCGCGGCAATGTCGGGCAGCCATCGCTGCTTTTGTTCGGCGCTGCCGGCCAGGACGATGGGAATGGCGCCGAGTGCCGTGCCGGCAAAACTCAAGGCGATGCCGCCGCACGCCTTCGAGAGCTCCTCCGTCACGATGACCATATTCATGATGGGCGTGCCCTCGGTCAGCCCGCCGAATTGGTCATCGAGGAAAACCCGGAAGAGATCGGTCTCGGCCAGCACCTTCACGATGGGCCACGGAAACTTTCCTTCTCGATCGTATTCCGCCGCCACGGGCCGGATTTCCTTGTCGGCAATCTCACGGGCGAGGTCGCGAATTGCGGTCTGATATTCGGTGAAACCGTAGTCCATCATGTTCAGGCTCCGTCAAGTATTTGTGATTTCTGATTTGTGATTTGTGATTGCTCTCCGCTTTTTTGCTGTTGTCCTCGTTGCAGAGAATATCCTCACCAACTCGTCCGCCTCAGCCAGCAACGCCTTCAATCGCTGTTCTGAAATGATCTCAGCCTCGATGAGCAGCTCCAACCAGAACGCCGTCTCATCGGCTTCCTCCAGGGCTATTCCGATCTTTGAAACAAAATCAGCCCCTGACCTCGCCCTGCAGGCGCTTCGATAGTTGGCAGCTACTCCGGTCCCCGAGCGTAGAAACTGCCTTCCGAGGATGCGAGCTTCCTCCGCCTTCGGCAATGCCCGAAACAGCCTAATAATCCGCAAGGCAAACCGCTTCGTCCGCTGCCGCAATTGTTCCGGACTGGTGATGACCCTATCCTTGTCAGGAGCAATCGCAAATCACAAATCTTCAAGTCGGGCTAGGCTCTTGCCGCTACCTGCTCCGCCGGCGCGTCGCTCCACAAGGACGGCCTGACCACCCAAGTCTCGCCGTCCTTGAACACGAACCGGCAGTAATCATCCAAGTCCCCAGCCCGGAACGAACTGACTGCGATCATTCCGTCGAGCGACCCGGGCAAGGACACTTTACGCAGAGTTTCGATCAGGGGCACCACGCTCGAGTTGACATCACGCAGTTGGAGCCCCACGACGTCGCCAATCGTGTGGAGTTCGTATTCACCCTGCGGGCAGAGACCAGCCGGCCGCTCGATGGCGGAGCGAATTTCTTCCACTGCGCCGGGCCGCGCCTTCATGCTCACCGAGCCGTTCAGACATTGGTACGGCTCGAACACCACGGGCGCAAGCTGGCCGTCGTATAACACGCGTTGGGCTTCGGCATAGTTGGGGTGCGCCCACGAGACGGTCAGGTTGCCACCGCGCCAGACCCGCAGCCGAAGATATTGCCCGCTTTGCTCGTCGAGATAATACAGAGCTCCGCCGGCGGCCGCCCTTCGTTCCTGCTCCGGCAACTGACTGAGGAACTCCAGCAACTCACCCGCGATCTCGCGGGGAGCAGAAATGGCGTCGGGCTGGACGTGCCGGACCACCAGCGAGGGCGGATCAGGCGAGAACTCCAGCCACGTCGCGTTGACTTCCTCTAGCCTCCGTTGTGTTTCCCGGCTAAGGTCGCCGAGATCGATTCTTCCCGTGCAGCCTAAATGAGTTCGCATTGTGCCTCCTTACGGGCATCCTCGTAACGCCGGGCTTTAGCCTGGCACCGGCCGCCCCTTCGTTACGCTCAGGGCAGGCTCTAAAGGGCGGCACTGCGTGACAGATGCAGACGCAAGATAAACGCAATCCCCAGTGAGGCTCAGTAACCTTCATCACAGACGCCTGTAATGGTGATCACACACGGTTGTGGCAGGCTTCGGGGAATCCAGCCTACTGAAAAAGGTCTTCCTTGAGGAGGCTCTGCCCGCCCAGCGAGGTGTAAAAGCCCCAGGCGGCCAGAGATCGCCGCTACGGAAAAGCGTGCTAGCATCGTTGCGCGTTGAGAAGAACGGGATGGGATTAGTGGTTGAGATGGCCTGTCGCGTCCTATCGCCGACTCCGAGCCCTAATTCCTAATCCCTAATTCCTAACCCCTATGCTGAGGTCACATGAAAAAGCCAAGTTTCGATCCCGGACTCACCCAGCAGTATAGTGCCAAGCTCCGCCGCGTCATCCGCAAGGACGGCGAGTTCAACGTTCGTCGCGGGGGCAGAACCTGGCAGGACATTCACCCCTATCTCTACCTGATCAACACGCCGTGGCCGGCCTTTCTGGCGCTGCTCTTCGCCGGATTTGTCACGGCCAACCTGGTTTTCGCGCTCACTTACTACTGGGTGGGCGGCATCGGGCAGGTGCATCGCGAAGGCGCGACGGCATTGGGGCGCTTCCTCGATGCATTCTTCTTCAGCTCTCAGACCTTGACCACGGTGGGCTACGGCACGATCTGGCCACAGAGCGTCGCGGCGAATGTGATCGCCTCGCTCGAAGCGATGGTCGGCCTGCTGGGCTTTGCGGTGGCCACGGGATTTCTGGTGGGCCGACTCTCACGTCCCACGGCGCGACTCGGATTCAGCAACTCGATGATCGTCGCGCCCTACCAGGACGGCACGAGCCTTCAGTTTCGCGTCGTCAACCGCAGCGTGAGCAACCTGATGGAACTCGAGGCCCGAGTGATGTTGATGACGGTTGAGAACGCCAATGGCCGCCTCGAGCGTAAGTATGAATTGCTGGAGCTGGAGCGCCGCGGGGTTCTGTTCCTGCCGCTCACCTGGACGATCGTTCACGCCATCGACGCCGCCAGCCCGCTGTTGGGCAAAACCGCCGCCGACCTGGAGCGATTGCAGGCCGAGGTGCTGATTCTCATCAAGGGCGTCGACGACCGGTTCAGCCAGACGGTCCACGCCCGATATTCATATCGCTACGACGAGATCGTTTGGGGCGCAAAATACACGCCGGCGTTTGAAATCGATGCCAACGGCGACCTGCGCCTGGAAGTGGGCCGCGTGAGCGACATTGTCCCGGTGAGGCAGTAGGTCGGCGTTTCGGTGGGTCAGGAAGCGCGGCCGAATAGCGCAGGTTTTCGCTTCCAGGAAACGCCCCAATGGGCCGAAAGCAGTGGCGAGTTCCTAATGAAGAACTACCCCACGCACGGGCAGTTCCCGGAGGATAATGCCGGGCGGCTAATCGGAGCTAGTGCGCGTGTCCGTCCAGACTCGTACGGTTTCTTTCTCATCATTCACTGTCACGTCCAGGTCGCCCTCGCGGGTCAGCGCGCGGATGCCGGCGCCGATGTCGACCTCGTCCGAATTGTCGGCCAGCATCGCCCGAACCACCGCCATCGGAACCTTAATCGCAACCGTTTTGCCGAGATGATGTTCGGCGCTTGGTTTCTCGGCAACTCTGATCAGCAAATATCGGCCGGACTTCGCCACGCTCACTTCCTTATCATGCCGCTCCAGAGTCACGAAAACGTTGTCGGGCGAATTGCGAACCGCGTCCAGCATGGCCCGCAGATCGATGCCATTCACTGAGGCCTGCAAATTAAACTTGCCCTGGTGGTGCTCACCCGCCGGGATCGAAGGCAAAACCGCCGCCGCCATCGCAATGGGCACGTTGATGCTCACGTTCCCGCTCACCCCTCTCGTGCTCTGGACGCGCACGTGAATCCAACGCTCGGCTGACGCGCCCATCAGCGCGGCCGCGCTTAAGAACAAAATAGCCGCGGCTTGAAAGAAATTTTTCGTCACGGGTCCTTTGGTCACCGATCACCTCACGATTATTTCCGCTCGACGTCGAGGATTCAGCCATCCCCGAACGTGTTAGATGCCAACCTTATGCCCGGAAGATGCCGGGCCAGGCGTCTGGAAACGCGAAAATGCAAAGGCAGGAGTTAGGAATTAGGATTTAGGAGTTAGGGGAAACGATGAGGAACAGTGGCAAGTGGCAAGGGGCGAGAAAGAGGAGTCAGGAGACAGGAGACGAGGAACCGGTAGGTAGCATGTGGTAGGTAGCAGGTAGCCCAGACTCGCGCCGGCGGGAATCCACTTCACCACCAAGCCACGGAGACGCCAAGGCATTTTTTGCCATGAGTCATCGCGGAGGCAAACTGTGTCCTGGTGCCTTGGTGGTTTGGGCTGTCATTCCCGCGCCGGCGGGAATCCACTTCACCACCAAGCCACAGAGACACCAAGCTGCCCCTTTCCACTCTTATTCAGTCCATTTTCGATTTTCTAGTTTCGAGTTTCGAAAAGCAGTTTCCGCCCTGCCGCTCGCCCCTTACCACCGTTCCGGCAATCCAAAATCGGCCCCCTCCCGACGGGGTCTCGGGACAATCGAAAACATGTGCTGAGCGAAGCGAACGCATCTAAAATCCAGAGGATCGTGCCGGTGAAGCCACGCGAGGAAGTCCACGCCTGATGGCCTCCTCGGAACGTGGGCGCGAGAACAAGGTGTGTGACCTGAAGGCGTAGAATTGTTCTGTAACTCCGCGCCTCCCGCGTTGTCCGCAATCACAAGCCGCAGCCTTCAAGAACAAGGCTGCGCTACCGGCATTTTCGGTGGTGTCCTAAAAGTGTGTTGCTACGGTTTAGTTTCTTCTGGAAATTCTGGTTCTTCAGTTTCTTCTAATGGTTCCACGTCTCCTGGCTCTGACGATGGAGGTAGATCCCCTGAAGGGACAGCTTTAAAGAGTCTTATGTAGGTAGCCAACAGGTCTGTGGATAGCCGGAATCTCCCTATAACTTTGGTAAGTATCCCGTCCTTTTCAAGTGGTTTAAGGTACTGATGGATATTCTTAATGTGTAAAGTGCTTCCCAACTCTGTGGCTTTCATAGGGAAATTCCATCTCCTTGCTAACTCGTCAACAATCTTCTGTTTCTGTTTACCTTCGACGGATTTATACATTTTTCCAAAGAACATTCTCTCAAGCTGAATCAAGCTGCTTACGAATCCCTTTCCAGCATCGTTCATGTCGATTACGTTGTCGGTATCCGCTTGAAATGCATCGTAACCAAGTTGGTGCAAGAAGTATGGAAATCCTCCAGAACGCACAGCAATTTGCTTTGCAGCATCGTCTTCGATCCGCTTTCCGGTATTTTCAAGACATCGGTGCAGAATGGCGAGCGATTCCTTTTGAGTCAACTTCTTGAGTTCGACATAACTAAAGATTCGAGGTGCTGATTTGTCATCCTCTGAGATTCTGTCTGGAATATGTGGTAGTCCGACTAGGATAAACATTAAGTGTCGATAATCCGATATTGCCCAGGCTTCCGAGACTACCTTCAAAAACGATCCTAATCCGGAAAGGTCGCTCAAATTGTGAATCTCGTCCACGATTAGAAGTATGCCGTTATGGGTTGCTTCAATTTCGTTCCAAAGCTCCTTTACGGTCTTTATAAAATCGGCCTGCAGATATCCTTCCGTTTGTTCCGTATGGGACGTCGAAGTGCTAACCTCTCCGAAACCCGGAACGTGTAGGGAGAAGTGAAGCCCAAGTCTCTTTATCTGTTCAAAGCACTGCCTGGCCAATCCTCGATCAATACCATCTAAGAGAGCTGATGTAAGGCCCCGGCAAACATCCACTAAGCTTTGGTTTTTCTCGACCGTATGGTAGGCGGTCGCGAACTGGAAATCTGTTTTGACAAGCTCGTTGGGTTTTTCGGCTAAATAGCAACCATAAAGAGCTAAAGAGGTCTTTCCGATCCCCCTTTCCCCCGTTAACATAACATGCTGCGTTTTACCGTGCCTTGTTTGGTTGAGCGCAGACCTTATTTTCCGAACTTCGTCTATTCGTCCGGCGAAGAACTCGGGGTCAATTGGCTGGTGCGGCGTAAAAGGGTTAACCTGAACTGCCATATAGAATCCCCTTAAAGGCTATATATTGGGCATAGAATGCCATAGATTGATCGTGGTTGTATATATTTGTTAGGATTCGAGGCTCTGGTTCGCCCCATTGCGGGACAGGCACGGCGTCCACAACTTCGGCGGGAGAATACCGTTGCTCCCCATCACGGGGATCGGCGGACCCCCAAGGACGGGGGCCGCGCTACCCGTTGCCCCTTTTTGTGATAGTATGCGGCTCCATGACGAGGGAGCCTGACAGGTGCCTGGCGATCCGCTTCCCAACTTCGTCTCTTCGCTGAGTAAGTATTTTCGAGTGGAACATCACTATCCACTGCTTGCCGACATTCGCCACGACACACCGGAGTCCGAAATCCGCAAGAAGTTCGGGAACATACTCTTTCAGACCGCGCAAGGAAGATACCTGATCACGAAGAACGGTGTTGTCGTGCGCGATAAGCTCATCGATTTGATCCACGAGGAGGGCAAGCTCACCGAGCGCGTGAAATTTGTGATGTACTTTCTCTTTATGTTTCGCGATAAGCGGTATCGCGACTTTCTGTGCAACATCGTCGGCCGAAAGGACGGCAAGTGGGACACCGATGTCTTCCGTAAGCATCACACCAGCTATTTTCGTCACGCCGGCGGCCACAAAGCCTTCACCAATTTGCGGCAGTTCCTCTTTCAGGCTGGCGTCCTACGCGAAACGGATCTAACGGTGTACATGCCGGATCTCAGCGGGTGGTTCCCGGCAGCAGTGGAGGTCTCGGCTCAGTCGATAAGTGACACTGTTGCCCGAAAGGGTTTCCTCGCGAGCCCCTATAGCTTCCTGGTTCGCCGCCGAATTAACGCACTACTGAACGCGACCCCAGATGAATTGGCTGGGTTGGAAATCGACGTGCCATTCGAAGAAGCAGAAGATCAGCTGCCGCCGATTGAAGTGGAGGGGGACGCTGGGGACGTCGACACCTCCGATTTCAGGGACTGGGACAGGATTCCTCCGGCCCAGCGAAGAGGCCAAGACAAGTATCAGATAACCAGCGACCCTGCAGTGCTTGAGCGAGCAAACTACCAACACTATGTGTTGGAGAGCATCGTCGCGGGTCTGTGCAAAGAACGTAAGATGGTCGTGCAGACTAACCGCCACATAGACCTCATAGCAACTCTTGGCGCTACGTCCGTCCTGTTCGAAATGAAAAGCTGCACGGAAGCTGGAACGAGGTCACAGGTGAGGCGGGCCGTCAGCCAGCTGCTCGAATACAGATATCTATATCAAACGAAGCTAGGCAAAGACGTCAGGCTGTGCGCCGTCATTGAGCGTCGCCCTCGGAAGTCCGCGGAATGGCTCTTGGGGTACCTGGCGCACCTTGGAATGGGCTTGATCTGGAAGAACGATGCGGACGAGCGATTGAACTGCACTGGTTTTACGAAAGAACTTCTTGGCGGCTTGATTCCAAAGGTTAAGAAGAATGACTTCGGAGTGGCCTCGCGAGAATCAGTCCAGGCGGAAACTGAGTGAGTGCTGTCCGTCGGCCTCTAATTCCAAGCGAGATCCCGACGCTCCATCACGATTCCCATTCCTCGCCCACGAGTAAGCCTTGTACGGGGGCGGCTCGTAGCTGTCCACTTCGTTACCCCACTGGGTCCAGCCGGGAACTCGGTGCCTGCTGAAAAGCTCGCAGTACGGCCCGGGGCTGCACCGCTCGATGATGTCGTAGAGCTGATCCGGTTTCTTCGAGTGCTCTTGCTTGCGAGTGACGATCACGTTTACTTGGCTGCGGCCAGGGGCCAAAGTCCGCACCCTGCCCTTTATCCCAAACAGTACGAGTTCCGTAACGTTGCGGAAGTAGAAGCCGACCCCGCGCCCATCGGGGCCTCCGTCTTTGCGAACCTTATACCAAACGATGTTGGTCTTGTAAGTGAAGCCCCAAACCTTCATGATGCCCAGCGCTTCGGCCACGAGCGCATTGGGGCACCACAAGTACAAATGACCTTTCTCGGCGGCAATCTCCCCGACCGGAAGATTAGCAATTTCCTCGAATGACATCGTTGGATAGCGATGAAGCCGCTTGTGCTCTGGAGCCATCTTGCCAGTGCGGTTCGCGAACCGCCAAGGCGGGTCGACTAGGATGGTTCCGTATCGGCCTGTCACAGACTGAAGAAGGCCTTTCATCTCCCCTCCATAGCGCGGGAAAGCCCCACTGACGCTTTGCAATTTATTCCGAGCAGGCGACCCGAGTCAAGCGAAAAAACCACAAGGACTTGAGTAGATGGAGATTTCGAGCCCAATATGTAGTAATTATGGTTCAAGGACGTTTAGCTCCAAGCTGCGTGGAATCTTTCGACTCGACTTATATCGTGCAAAGCCCCTTGAGCTCATTAGCAGGATTGAATCGTAGCCGAGCTTGAGGGCTGCACTCTTCATACGCCGGTCTATC
Organism: Terriglobia bacterium; assembly: GCA_050013575.1. GTDB lineage: Bacteria > Acidobacteriota > Terriglobia > UBA7540 > UBA7540 > DASYXZ01. The sequence continues at coordinate 251,595 of JBEKEZ010000003.1, forward strand.
GCGAACCTCTGTTCTAGCGGCAGCGAGCTCTCTTTCGGCAAGGGAAGGCGCAGTCGCGTCATGATCGTTTTCTCGTCACCGACTAAAGGATTTTTGACTTCGACCCTTTCGGGGATATCCAACGGCCTTCCCCAGAACTCCGCCTCTTGAAAGCTCGAAGCGTAAAACTTCCCGCGCTCCTCGTACGCTCTCGGGTCCTGCGGGGGACAATGCCACCAGAGCTTTCGGTTGACGTGAGCGATCATCCTGTCGGCAGCTTTTCCTTTGAGCCCAAGCATCATCTCTCTCCTGCAGTTCTTATCATCGGCCAGAATTGTATAACAGGTGAAGAAAAATCGAAGGTAGTTTTCCTGACCCACCGATAGCCGCACTCCCCTCGGTCGCGCTCTCCCGAGCGGTGCACAGTTGTTCCTTAACTGTGCGGCTCGTTCACGCCAGAAGACAGAAGCTCGAAATTGGAAAATCGAAACTGGCAAGCTACAACGACTATCAGGCTGCCCGCGCGGCCGCCTTTTCCAGCAATTCATGAATGAGGGTCTGATAGGGTTTGGACAATTTGGCGGCGCGGCGGCGGAGCTGCGCGAGCAAGCGTGGCGAAATGCGGATGGCGATGAGTTGTTTGGCTTGGCCGGTCTTCGGGCGGCCGACGCGCCGGGCGCGCTTGAGTTCGGCGTCTGTCGACTCCGGGATGTCGGAAAAATCAATCCCGCTATCCGGCATATGCTTTGCGTTCCTTACGGCTTGCCTGCCGCGCGCTGATGATGCGAATCGTTTCGGTGCCATTTTTCAGCCTCCCTACAGCGGCAAAAGAGGACTAACCACAGAGATCACAAAGAACACGAAGGGGCGGGGACTCAGTGCCCTCCGTGCCCTTTGTGGTGAACGTCTTGTGTTTGGCTGTCCTCCCAGTCCAAACCATCCGGATCACTAAAGATCGTCGATGCCTCCTCAAAAGGGACGCCATGCTTCGTACTGTTCTTCAGGGCCTTTCCGGCATCCCAGGAGAACATAATTTCTGTATATACGCTAATTCCATGCACGGGTCAAGAGGAATTAAAGAAGACGGAAAATCGAGAATCGATGTTCGAAGCTGGCACATGAAAACAGTGGCATGTGGCAAGGGGCGAGAAACAGGAGTCAGGAGCCAGGAGTCAGGAGTCAGCACAAAAGCCGAAGCTCGAAAATCGAAATTCGAAAATGGCACACGAAGACAGTGGCAAGTGACGAGTGGTATGTGGCAAGCGCGGATGGCCTGTTGGGCGGAACGCGCTCCGTCGGCAAAGCTCTGGAGTGTTGGCGACCGTTCGATCCTGACTTGCGGCGGCCGAACGCTCCCTCCCATTCCGAAGAAGCTGTGAAGGAATCGGGTTGAAAGCGAAAGGGCCTCACGCAGAGGCGCGATGCCGCAGAGTACGCTAAGCAAACACAGGAGTTCTTCTTTGCGAGCCGTTGCGCCTTAGCGTCTTTGCGAGAGGCTGTTGATTTTTTCACAGCTTCTCACCCCGGACAGCCAGTGATCTTTACCGAGATTGGGTATAGGAGCGCGTCCGGAACCAATAGCCGGCCGTACGATTGGAGCTTCTCCGCTACGGCCGACAATATCGAGCAGCAGAACTGCTACGAGGCCATGTATGAGGTCTGGAGCGTGCGGAATTCGACCATGAGGGGTAACTTTTGGTGGGCTTGGAGCGTTCCGCTGCCCACCACGGGCGATACCGACTACACACCCTGGCAAAAACCCGCCCAGACCGTCTTGCAGGGTTGGCAGTGAGTGGTCCGTGACTTGGCCCCTTTGCGGATGAACAATCGGCGGGCGAAAATCAGCACGGGCGCGTGACTTGGCCCCTTTGCGGATGAAGAATCCTCGGGCGAAAATCTGCAGGGGCGCCAGGACGGCGGCGAAGCCGGTCTGGAGGCCTGCAATTCCCCACCGCGCCTTGCTGACCCAAGACTGGGTAAAACCGCAAGGTGGGCCAGACTTCCCGCGCTCGGACCAGACGGCAAGACCGCCAGCGAAGGCAAGAGATTGCCGTCAGAATTATACTCATGATATATTAACACTATAATAATCTACGGCCAGCGTCCGGCGGCCAAATGAAACTATTGAAACTATTGAAACTTTTGAAACTAATTTTTCCATCTGTTGGAAATAATGGGCTTGCGCAGAAATAAAATTTGCAGAAATTTGCGATTTTGGGAAAAGTGTGGCATTTTGCCCCACCGATTCCATTTCTTGTAGGCGCAAAAAACGTGTACAATTCCTAAGCCATGGCCACGGCATCCACAAGCTCCTCTTCGCGCCTGCCGGTGATGTTTCGCGCGCTGCGCCACCGCAACTATCGTCTGTTCTTCAGCGGTCAGATCATTTCATTGGTCGGCACCTGGATGCAGTCGGTGGCTCAATCGTGGTTGGTGTATCGCCTCACCGGTTCTTCGCTGTTGCTTGGCATCGTCGGCTTCGCCGGGCAGTTTCCGGTTTTCCTACTGGCGCCGGTGGGTGGCGTGGTCGCGGACCGCAAGAGCCGGCATCGCATCGTCATCGCCACGCAAACGTCGGCGATGGTGCTCGCTTTCATCCTCGCCGCGCTGACGCTGCTCGGGCACATCCAGGTTTGGCAGATCATGGTGCTGGCATCGCTAATGGGCATCGTCAACTCGTTTGACATTCCGGCGCGCCAGGCTTTCATCGTGGACATGGTGCGCTCCGAAGATTTGATCAACGCCATCGCGCTGAACTCGTCGATGGTGAACGGCGCGCGCGTTTTGGGACCGGCCATCGCCGGCGTGACGGTGGCCGCGATCGGCGAGGGCTGGTGCTTCCTCGCCAACGGCGCGAGCTACATCGCTGTGATCATCGGCCTGCTGCTGATGGTGGTTCCGTCGCGCGAGCTCAGGCATGACGGAGCCTCGGGCCTCGAGCGTATTGCCGAGGGCTTCCGTTTTGTGGCGCGCACGGGACCGATTCGCGCCGTGTTGCTTTTGCTCGGTCTCGTCAGCCTCACCGGAATGCCTTACGCGGTGTTGATGCCGATCTTTGCCGACCAGATCCTGCACGGCGGCGCGCGCGGGCTTGGGATGCTGATGGGCGCATCGGGTGTGGGGGCGCTGGCGGGCACACTGGCGCTCGCCGCCAAGCGCGAAGCCCGCGGGTTGGGCCGATGGATTGCTTTCGCGTCCTTTGGCTTTGGGGCCAGCATGATTCTGTTTGGGTCGTCACGCTCCTACCCGCTCTCGATTGTGCTTCTGATGCCGGTGGGCTTCTCGATGATGTTGCAGATGTCCTCTTCGAATACGCTGATCCAAACCATGGTGCCAGACGCGCTGCGCGGGCGAGTGATGGCCGTCTACTCCATGATGTTCATGGGCATGGCGCCGTTCGGCGCGCTGATCGCCGGCGCCATCGCCAACCACCTTGGCGCTCCAATAACGGTGGCCCTGGGCGGATCGATGTGCATCGCGGGCTCACTCATTTTTCAGTCGCGATGGCCGCAGTTGCGAGGCGAAGCGCACCAGCTTATCGTCGCACAGGGAATGTGGAGTGGCGAGCCGCCCCAGGAAATGACGAGCCAGGCGGTGGAAGTCTCAAAGAGGGAGCAGGGAAGTCGAGTCGAGAATTGAGCGATTGTGCGATTGAGTGATTGAGCGATTGAAGAGAGAGCGGCGTTTTTTCAATCACCCAATCATAAAATCACTCAATCGCAAAATCCCGCGACGGCCATCCGCCGCACAGTTCGGCGCATCATAGAGCATCATACAAAGCAGGAGGCGACGATCTTGGATTCCGGATTCAAGGTTCAAGAAAAGGGAATTCAAAACCCGACGCGCGTTGCCGTTGTTCTCCTCACTTTGGTTTTTTCCGCGGCTCTGCCCGCTTGGACATCCGCTCAGGTCCTGATAACCCAGCCGGGCGAATCGGCGGATGATTCCTCACTGCCCAAGTCGAATCCCGCCGACCTCTGCACGCTTGAAGGCGTGGTGCTGAAATCGAGCACGGGCGAGCCGGCAAAAAAAGTATCAGTGATGCTCTTCCCCGCGGGCGGGCGCAGGCAGGAACAGTATTCGGCGACAACGGATGCCGCCGGCCGGTTCGTGATCGCAAGTATTGAGCCGGGCAAGTATGTCTTGAGCGCCGGCGGGAACGGCTATCCGCACGACGTCTACGGCCGGAGCCAATCCCGCGGGCGCGGCAAGGTCTTCACGCTCGAGCGCGCCAGCCACACCAAGGACATTGTCTTCCGGTTAGCGCCGGGTGGAGTGATCACCGGCACGATTTACGATGAGGAAGGCGATCCCATCGTCGGTGCCAACGTGCAAGCGGTGCGGGTTAGCGGCGTGAGCATGAGGGGGCCAACCGGCGGAGGACAAACCAACGATCGGGGCGAGTATCGGATTTTCGGTCTGGAGAGCGGGCATTACTACTTGCTGGCCAACTATGATAACCGGAATGGCGAGACGACGGATGAAGTGTACCCACCCACCTACTATCCCGGCACGGCCGACTCGAGCCAGGCCACAACCGTGGAAGTTCACCCCGGCAACGAGACCAGCGCCATCGATCTCTCCCTGACGCGCGTTCACGGCGTACACGTCCGCGGGCGAGTCATGAACGAGTTTAGTTCCAAGCAGCAGGGGATGTACGTTCAGCTCGTACCCGCATCGACCAGGGAAGCTCATTTCGGTTTCCGGAGTTTCGGCGCGCCCACGCAGGACGAACGAGGGAGCTTCGATATTCGCGGCGTGCCCCCCGGCTCCTACGTGCTCTTCAGCTACTGGAATGACGAGAAGAGGAGTTTTTCAGGGCGAGTGTCACTGGAAGTGAGCAACACGGATATCGACGGGGTCACCCTCGTCTTGAGTCCCCCCCTTGAATTGCGTGGACGCGTGCGCACCGACCCCGGAGCGCAGTTGGATTTCGGCCGGCTCAACATCTGGCTGCAACCCACGGAGAACCAGATGAACGGCGTCAGCCCGGCGGAGATCACGAGCGACGGATCGTTCGTCATTCACAACGTGTTTGACGGGCACTACCGGGTGATTGTCGCCGGCCATCCGGAAGAGTATTACCTCCGCTCGGCCAGACTGGGTGGCGCGGAAGTGCTCGCCTCAGGATTTACCATCAGCCACACTCAAGCCGCGGGCGCGCTTGAGCTCGATCTGACCCTGAACGGCGGAAGCGTGTCAGGAACCGTGGTGCACGACGGAAACCCGGTTCCCGGCGCCCTGGTAGAGCTCGTGCCCGATCCCCCGAACCGCGACCGGTTCGAAATGTATAGCAGCAAGATGACTGACGACTTTGGCAGGTTTAGAATGCTCGGCCTGCCTGCCGGTGATTTCAAACTGTTCGCTTGGGAAACGCCACAGGGCGACGCGCGAGACCCGGACTATATCAAGACCTACGAGAAGAGCGGGACCACAGTCCACATCCAGGAAAAGCAGGGGCAGAACGTGCAACTGGACGTGATTCCGGCAGAGGAAGAACAGTAGGCGTAGCGCTCCGGCTGGATTCCGGAGAGTTGGCCCCGCGCTACAGCTTTTCACGAGCGCACAAATCCACACTCAGTTAAGATCCGACTCGACGGTCGCTACGGGCTCGCAGGGAGGGAACGATGGGAGAGACTATCCGGGCATTGGCCATCGCGCTGCTCGTGTCGGCCACCGGCTTCGCGGCCGCCCCGGTGCAGATTCGGACGGCGCATGAAACCAGCCGCGAGCTCCAGACCAAGGCGGAGCTGGCGAGCATCCTGAGCGAGTATGATTTGAGCAAATACACGTTCACTGACCAGGTGGTGATCGAAGAGGGGGCCATGAATCACGCCTTTCCGGTGCTCACGTTGAATTGCCGTTTCCTGGGCTCTGATGACGAATTGCTATCCAGCTTCATCCATGAGCAACTGCACTGGTATTTGCGCGCCCACTTGCCGCAAACCCGGGATGGCATTCGTCAGCTTCGCGGGTACTATCCCCATGTCCCGGTCGGGCTCCCCGAGGGCGCGGATACCGAGTACAGCACCTACGGTCACCTGATTGATTGCTATCTGGAAATGCAAGCCGACCGGCAGCTAATGGGGGAGAAGAGGACCAAAGCCGTCATCGAGCATAAGCCTCACTATCTTTGGATCTACAAGACCATCGTTAAAGATGAGCCCCGGATCGGCTCTCTGGTGGAAGAGGAACACCTCGAGATTAGGTAGGTGGTGGCGCCGGGCCCGCTTCTTGGTCCCTTCGGTTGCTCAGGGCAGGCTCTGCGGCATTTCAAAGTCCTATCGAAACACGAAAGCGAAAAGCCGCAAGGCTAGAGAGCGAGCCTTGCGCTAGAGTTTGGCAGTTTTCGGTCGTCCGTCGTTATGTTCGGCGTCTCAGCCGGGCATGGCTTCTGCTCTTCAGTGACTGACCCACTGAAATACTGACCAACTGAGGAACTGGCCACAGAAAACGGTCCACTGACCAAGGACGTCTGCCACCCAATGTCTTCAGCCTACTGCTTTTTGGGTTGCCACTGCTCAAAGAACGCTTTGATCGACTCATAGGTCATGTGGCGGGCGTCCTCGAACTGGCCCTGGTCCTGCGCAAAGAGCAGCGTCCCGTGCGGGTCGAGCACGGCGAGAGCGGGAATGCCCTTCTTGAGAGGCACGTGGTATTTCTCCGCCAGGTCCACGTTCTTGTCCATCTTCCCGACGTCCACACTGACCACGACGAAATTCTTCTCGATGATCGCCGCGAGCTCCGGCTTGTGCATCTGCGCTTCCAGGGCGTGACAGTCCCCGCACCAGTTGGCGCCGAAATCGAGAATGACGTTTTTCCCTGACTTCGAGGCCGCCGCGATGGCCGCGGCAATCTGCTGATGAGCGTCCGCCTTTTCGTCAAAGATGTTCTCGCTCGCCGCGGCCGCCAGCGCCGCAACAAAGGCCATCACCAGAATTGGGATGAATAGATTTCTTGGTTTCACAGGAACCTCCGATGGAGACATTCTCTCACATCGCAAGCCAGGAGTCAGGGGTCGGGAGTAAGGATTCAGGAGTCAGAAGGTAAAGACGAAAGTCGAAATTCGAAACCGAAATCCGCGAGCCGACGGATGGAGCGGGGAACAGTACACGCGAGGGATTCTACCGCGATGTTACGAGTCTGCCTCGAATACGGACAGACCGGCGGTCGCGCCCTCCAGGGCGAGGGCTCGCCGCCGGTCTCGAAGAGTATCCGTCAGCCCGTCAGTAGACGGGCCTTCCCGCCGACAGACTGCGTCCGTCAACTGACGGACTACTGGTTCTTCTGGATCACTTTCCAAGTCGGCGATTGCTTCAACCACAGCACCGAGGAGTCCGGCGCCTGGTGCGGATAGTACCGCGATGAGTGCAACCCCAGCGGCTGCACCAGCACATCCACCCGCCGGTTATACGCCATCCAATCATCGTCCGCCGCCTTCAGTCGCGCCGGGGGCGGGGTGTGTGGATTCTTGGCTTCCAGGTCTTTCACTTCGTCCTTCCCGAGCTGGCTTTCCTTGCCTACAGCCACCGAGTCAATGGAGCTGGCTGCGATCCCCTGCGCCACCAGGAAGTCCTTCACTCGCGCCGCCCGCCGCTCCGTCAGGTCCTTGTTGTGGTCGCCCGAGCCTCGGATGTCGGCGTGCGCTTCCAGCACCAGCCGCGCATTCGGGTCCTGCTGCTGGAAATCCTTAAACGATTTAGCGATGGTCATCAGCGCCTCCTGCTGGCTCTTCAGCAGGCCGCCCTCCGGATGTTCTTTCGTCGGCCAATTCGTCGGGTAGTACAAGCTCACCAGCGAGACTTCCGTGAACTCCTCAAACGTCTCCGTCACCCCGCCCGGCTTGATCACCCCCGTCACGTGCAGCGTCGCGGTCCGCGTCACGTCCCCGCCGCACGGGTTGGTGGCGTGCAGCGTGTAAGTGATCGTCTGATCCACCGGGCCGTTCCCGGTCTGCGTCGGCTCCGGCGTCACTTGCCGGCTGCCCGTCGCGTCGTTGCTCCCGAACGGGTCCACCGTCACCGTCAAGGGATGCCCGTCCGTCGCCGACCAGCTCACCGTCGCCGTCCCCTGCTGCGTCACTTTGTTCCCCACTCGCTCGTAGGTCACCTCTGCCGGCGAAACCGTCAGCGAGGCGTCGATGTTATTGTTCACCGTCACCGTCGCCGTGGGTGTTGCCACCCCACCCGGCCCCGTTGCCGTCAGCGTGTACGTGGTGGTCGCGGCCGGATTCACCGTCTGTGTCCCCGACGCCGCCACCGGCCCCACCCCGCTGATCTCGTCGTGCACCGCCCCCGTTGAACTCCATGTCAACTGCGCGGAGTCCCCGCAAGCAATCGTCGCCGAGGTGGAGGAAAAATTCGCCTTCACCGGCTCCACCGCCACCGTGGTCCTGGTCGTTGCCGCATGGAATCGCGGCACGTCGTTCCCCGGTTCATGTCCGTGCCAATTCTGTGTCTCCGTCGTCCCTTTCTCGGCGTGCACGACCGTCCGCTTCCCGGCCTCCACCGTCACTGGCCCTGACCAGATCGTTTTGTCCCCGTGCACCAGCGACAACTGATAAGTTCCCGGCGGCACTATCAGCCTCGAACTAAACCTCCCGTGCGACTCACCGCCGTGCGCTACCTCATATTCCATCGTTTTTCCGTTCAGCAGAATTGCCGCCCGATGCGCGCCGTGTACATCAATTTGCCCCCACGACCCCGACACCGTCCCTGGGAGCGGCTCCAGCACCACCTCCAAGTATTGAGCGTGCCCCGCTTCGAAATTCAGCTTGAAGGTCTGCGGCGTGTAACCGTAGTTGTAGACCCCCACCGTGTGTTCGCCCGGCCCGATGTCCGGCACCTCCAGACTCCCATCCCAGCTCGCGTCCCCCATGTGCTCGCCGTCGATGAATATCTCCGCCTCCACCGGCCGTACCCGGATCCTCAGCTTCGATAAACCACCCTTGGCGGCTGCGGTGGAAACCAGAAAAGTGAATATGGAGAGAGCAAGAATAGTTGCTATCCACCCCTTGTGTTGAAACCCTGACCTGTACTGTCGCGTGTGCATTGAGAATACCTCCTTGTGATTCATCTGTTCATGCCGCATCGTCGAAATAAAACTGATCCGCCTTCCCCATCTGCCCATCCGCGGCTCGGATCGTAACGCCGTGCGCATGATTGAAACTATTGAATATCGTCAAATCTCCATTCGCCATTTAGAAGCTTGGCGCGGCTTTGGATGATGACCACGAACTTACCACAATCATTGCGAGGTCGGGCGGTTTTGCTTCATCACTTTTGAATAGCCCTTCGTCGATGAGCGCGCTTCCATTTTTTAAATTCTGGGTACTCAGAGATTTCCCAAAAGAACGTAACATGTCAGAGTTGAGCTGTCTGGTCAAAAGTGCATCCCTAGGTGTTCAGAATTGCACACATCATAACTCACTGGGTTAGGTGCGCCGTGCCATGCATCGGATTCGTTTTGGCCTCAGGCCAAGACGTTTCGGGAAACTGCCGTGGCACAGGCCGTCCATCCGGCTCGGCCTGAAAAGGAAGGCGACTTGCCTTGCGGATTGAGTTCGGTCCAAGGAGCGCTCACCACCTCGAAACCGCCTTGCTTCTTTCGCTCAAGTCCCTGCGTAAGCCGACACTCGCCGCCCTTTTCTGAAATCAGGCCGGAAGCCGCTGAGCAGTAGGACGTTAACACCCTCTCGGACACCGTGCAAGGGGTTTTTTCGTTATCGGGTACAACAGGATGTAACGATTCAAAGCGGTGTAGATCGTGGCCGGGTTTCTTTCCGCCCCGGAGACGCCTTTTCAGATTACTCTGCTCCCGATACTGCCTACTGCCTTCTGCCGACTGCCTACTTTCTTTCCACGGGCTGTCCCGTGGCGTTCAGCCGCTCGAGCAGACGGTATGGCGCGCCACAGGTGGGGCAACGAACTTCGCTCGAGCTGCGGCCCGCTTGGTTTTGCCTGGGCCAATCCACCATTCCGAAATGCCCGTCGGGCGAGCGGAAATACTCAAACATCAATTGACCGCAGCGCGCGCAGAACTGGCGACGACGGTGGACGGGAGAGGGCATCGGGTATAGGTTACAGGTCACAGGTGACAGGTGATAGGGCGCAGGCAATGGGTTACAGATTACAGCAGGCGACCTCTGAGTACCGTCAGCATTTTGCTCACCTCAGTAATCAGGTTGAGAGTCGGCTTGGCTTCCTCCGTAGTTAAATACTTGAGCCTCACAGCCAGCATGACAAGCGTTTCGGTTTCCATCAATGAACCTTTGGCTGTCGCCAGGAAATTGGCATAGTCCTTTCGAGTGGAGCGGGCATGACCCTCAGCGATGTTTGCCGGAACCGAAGCTGCGGCTCGCGTCACTTGCGATACGAGCCGGTAACTTTCGTTGGAGGGAAATTTTTGTGCAAGCTGATAAATAAGCACGGCAAGATCCATTGCCTTTTGCCAAACGATAAGATCGCGATGTGATTCAATTCTTTCCTTTTCGCCTGTCCACTTCGTGTCGATTGCCACTTGGCACCTGCTACCTGCAAGCTATCACTTGGAACCTGTGCAGGGCAACGTGGGCCTGTCACCTGTGACCTGTAACCTGTAACCTGTTCTTCAAGCGACATTGATTTGGCGGAGGCAATGCTTGAGTTCCTTGCGGAACTCGCGGCAGATTTCGGACTGGCGAGCGGGCGAGAGCGCGGCCAGGGCTTCAAACGTGGTGGGGAAAATATCGGCGATGGGAGCGTCCGACGTCACCGGGGTAGCGACGGCCAGCAGGCCGAGGATCTCTTCGTCCTTGGGTTCGTGGTCCGCGAAATAGGAAAGACAACCTTCCGGGTCGCGCGTGCTGCGGTCGATCAGTGACCGGACTTGCTGCTTGAAGTAGGAACGTATCTGTCTTTCAACCTCCATAGCGTCCTCCTTCTTCAGTCTTATTGGTTGTTTTGCGAAGGTCATAGAGCTTGGAGCGTCTGCCGCTGCCTCAGCAGTTAACTTCGTGATGCGCCAGCCGCGGGCGCCCTCCAGAATCGCGCCCGCGGCCCTGGCGGATGGCGGCCATCTGAACCCTGGCCGCGCTAACAGATCGAACTGCAAACTCGCTCCGAAAAACTGCGAAGAAAACCTTCCTCTCCCAATTTCGACTTCTCTCGCTGACATTCGGGACATACCAGGATAATGCTGGCTACGCGCTCGCCCGCGATGCGCCGGACATCCCAGCCCGTCGAGATGGCTTGGTCCGCCCCGGGCAGGTGCCTGTCGCAATACCAGCAAAATCCTTCACCTGTCGTCGAAATGGCTCGCAATGCTTCGCTTACGTTCATGAGACCTCCAGAAAAAAGAAAAGGGGCTACCGCGGCGATCCGCGACAGCCCCCTCCAGGCTGTGCAATCTTTGCCTTCGACACTCTGCAAGTCTTCGGCGTTGCCTTGCTAATTTCTCCCTCCGCTGAGAATGCCTTGGTCAGTTGCCGTCCGCTATTTATCCTCCCAAGAGCCGTCTGCCATATTCAGGAATCTACCCTCGTAGGGCCACTGCCTACTGCTTTCTGCCTACTTTGCTCCTACGAGCACCCGCTCGTACTCCCGCAATTCATGCAGCGATAGCACGACCCATTGCGGACCATAATGGCCCCGCAATCGGAGCAACTCGGGGCATCGTCGGAATGCTCGACCCCGGCGAGCGAAGGTTGTCCCGATGCCTCATACGCCGAGCCTTCGACGGGCGGCGAGCCGACGGCGCGAGTGAATTGCGAAGCCAGATTTGACGCCTTCTCGGCCTCCACGCCGTTGGGCGCGGCCAAGCTCAAATCCTCGCGGGGCTGCGCGTCTTTGGGCAGAAACTTGAGCGCCATCCAGCGGAAGATATAGTCCATGATGGACTTGGCGTAGCGAATCTGCGGATTCGGGGTCCAGCCGCTGGGCTCAAAACGCGAATGGCTGAATTTATCGCACAGCACTTTGAGCGGGACGCCGTATTGCAAGGCGAGCGACACGGCGGTGGCGAAGGAATCCATCAAGCCGGAGATGGTCGAGCCTTCCTTGGCCATGGTGATGAAGATTTCGCCCGGCTGGCCGTCTTTATAAAGGCCGACGGTCAAATAGCCCTCGTGCCCGCCCACGGTGAATTTGTGGGTGTAGGCGCGGCGCTCATCCTCCAATTTGCGGCGGAAAGGCTTGGCCGTGGGAGTTGGGAGTCGGGTGTCGGGTGTCGTGGTTTCCTGTTCTTCTTCTGACTTCTGACTTGCGTTCGCTTCGCTCAGCATATGCCTGACTTCTGATTTCTGATTTGGTTTCGCGTCGGAAGTATTCAGCGGCTGGGTTTTCTTCGACCCGTCGCGATAGATGGCAATCGCCTTAATCCCCATTCGCCAGGACTCGACGAAGGCGTTGGCAATGTCATCGACGGTGGCCTCTTCGGGAAGGTTGACGGTCTTGGAAATCGCCCCGGAAATAAACGGCTGCACGGCCGCCATCATGCGCACGTGGCCCATATAATGGATAGAGCGTTTGCCATTCGCGGGCTTGAGCGAGCAATCGAAAACGGGCAGGTGCTCAGGCTTGAGGTGTGGAGCGCCCTCGATGGTGCCATTCTCGTCGATGTAATGCACGATTTCATCGGTTTCTTGATTCGAATAGCCCAGTTTTAGAAGTGACGCCGGAACTCCGTTGTTCACAATCTTGATGAGTCCGCCGCCCACCAGCTTCTTGTATTTCACCAGAGCCAGGTCCGGCTCCACGCCCGTGGTGTCGCAATCCATCATGAAGCCGATGGTCCCCGTGGGAGCGAGCACCGTCACCTGGGAGTTCCGGTAACCGTACTTCATGCCGCTGGCCAGGCACTCATCCCAGACCTTCCGGACCGAGTCCATCAAGTTCTCCGGCAGGCTGCGCGCATTGATATCGCCCACCGCTTGCCGGTGCATGGCGATGACGCCAAGGAAGGAGTCGCGGTTGAGGCCATATCCCTCGCACGCGCCGATCTCGGCCGCGATGCGCGACGAGGTGAGGTACGCCTGGCCGTGCATGACGGCGGTGACGGCAGCGGCAAAAGTGCGGCCGGCGTCCGAGTCGTACGGCAGGCCGTTGGCCATCAGCAGCGCGCCCAGGTTGGCATAGCCGAGTCCGAGCGGCCGGAAATCGTGGGAGTTGCGCGCGATCCTATCCGTGGGGTAACTCGCGTTGTCCACCAGAATTTCCTGGGCGGCAATGAAAATGTCCACCGCCTGGCGGAAAGCCTCCACCTCGAACTTCAAGTCCGGGGTGACGAACTTCATCAAGTTCAGCGACGCCAGATTGCAGGCCGAATCGTCCAGGAACATGTATTCACTGCACGGGTTGGAAGCGTTGATGGTCGCCGTCGCCCTCGACGTATGCCACTTGTTGATGGTGGTGTCGAACTGCATGCCCGGGTCGCCGCACTGCCAGGCGGCCTCCGCTATCTTGCGCATCAAGTCGCGAGCCCGGTAAGACTTCACCGGCTGGCCATCCGTCACGCGCTTAGTCACCCAGTCGCCGTCCTCGGTGACCGCCTTCATGAATTCGTCGGTGACGCGCACGCTGTTGTTGGCGTTCTGGAAGAAGATGGAGGAATAGGCGTCGCCGTCGATGGACGGGTCGTATCCGGCTTCGATCAGCGCCCAGGCTTTGCGCTCCTCTTTGGCCTTGCACTCGATGAATTCCTCCACGTCCGGGTGATCGATATTCAGGATCACCATCTTGGCGGCGCGGCGCGTTTTGCCGCCCGACTTGATGACACCCGCAAAAGCGTCATATCCTCGCATGAAGGAGAGGGGACCGGAGGCCATACCGCCGCCCGACAGTGACTCCAGGGAAGACCTGAGAGGCGAGAGGTTCGTGCCAGTGCCCGAACCCCATTTGAAGAGCATCCCTTCCGTCTTGGCGAGGGTCAGAATGCTTTCGAGGTTATCCTGGACGGAGTTGATGAAGCAGGCAGAGCACTGCGGGTGCCGGTAGGCCTCGGTCTCCTTCTTGATGCCGCCCGTCTCGGGATCCCAAAACCATCCCCCGCCTTCCGACGGGCGGCGATACTTGTGCCACAGGCCGCAATTGAACCAAACCGGTGAGTTGAACGAGCCTTTCTGACGAACCAGAAGATGGAGGAGCTCGTCGTGAAAACTCTTGGCGTCTTCTTCGGTGCGGAAGTAGTTGCCCTCAATGCCCCACTGGGCGATGGTGTCCGCCACGCGGCTGATCAGTTGCCGCACGCTCGACTCGCGCTCCGCGGTGCCAGGCTTCCCGTGAAAATACTTTGAGGCGACAATGTTGGTCGCCGTCATGGACCAGTCTTTCGGCACCTCCACGTTGCGCTGCTCGAAGATCGTCTGGCCCTTTTCGTTCTGGATGGACGCGGTGCGCGTCTCCCACTCGACTTCTTCAAAAGGATGAATGCCAGCTTTGGTAAAATGACGCTTGATGGTCAAGCCCTGCCCGGCGCGACGGCTCGGGGTTTCGGTGGCAGGAGCCGCGTTTTTCGTCACCATGGAAACACCATCCCGCTCCGCCATAAAAAAGCCTCCCCCAAGAATAATTGGCGCAGGGTGCCTGAATTTTACGGTGTGTCTTACGCCCGACTACCTACGGGAGCCTTTGAGCCTGTCCGGGAGCGTCCCCTCGGCGCTCCAAGCCGGCTCGAAATGAACTATGAATGAGTTCTCCTATTCAAGTACTCGCGCAGCGCTGGAGATGTTCTTCTCTCAGAGCCGAAGGAGAATCTACGCCCAGGCACGCTGGGCTGTCAAGTGAAAAATACAAGCGCTGGTGGTATTTTTTTCCGCTTACCCCAATATCTTGTGGAAAACGAGCGTCGCTTGAGTCCGCCTCTCTTCGACTCTCTGAGCGCGATGGCTCTTCGACACGGCGCGCTTCGCATTCTATGGGTTAGATGAGGCGAGACCAGGCTTCCGTTGCCGCCCCTAGCCTAGCGAGCGGCAACAGTCCCGATTTCCAAAACAGAGGTTGAAACTTGGTCTATGCAGGCAGAGACGCTTTCGGATTGGACGTGCCGAGCGCCTTGGCGAGTTGCGCCTCGGCATTCTCCCGGGACATCCCGCGCCCAATGGATATCTCATCCGCCAGGAGCGTCCAGGCGCGGTCCAGCATCTTCTTCTCGCGGAACGATAACGGTTTGACCTGGTTCAACACCACCAGATTCTTCAAGACCTCGGCCACTTGCTGGACGGAGCCGTTCTTCATCTTCTCGGAGTTTTCCTTGAAACGCCACTTCCAATCCTGCGGCGACTTGCACTGCCCTTTGTGGAGATAGTCGAGGATTTCGCCAATCTCGTTCTTCTTTGCGACCCGCCGCAGCCCTACGTTGCCAACGTTGGTGGTCGGCACCATCACGCGCAGGCTGCTCGAGTTCAGCCTCAATAGGTAAAACATCTCTGGCTGACCGGTGAGGTTTCGTGTGGAGATTTGTTCCACGATTCCTACGCCTTGATTTGGATAGACAACCTTCTCCCCAACGCGGAAGTCCATTCGTCCCCCTTTTCAATGGTAAGAATCTTATACGGTAGAATAGAGAAGATGATCGATGAATGTCAAGCCAAGCGAGCGATTTTCTTGCAGCATTTTCAGGCGCCGCCCCCAAGACCCGGAGAATTGTGAAATCGGTGTATGCCGCGGATATAATCCCGCCATGGATCTGGAATGGCTCCGGAAGGAATGTCTCTCCTTGCCGCACACCACCGAGCACCTGAGATGGGAAGACTACCTTGTCTTCAAGGTCGGCGGGAAGATGTACGCGATCGCCAGCTTCGAGCCCGGAGAAACGTGGGTCTCATTGAAATGCACGGACGAGGATTTCTACGGCCTCGCCGATGGGGAAAACGTTATCCCCGCCCCTCACCTCGCGCGCGCCAAGTGGATCGCGTTGACCAGCAACACGGCCTTGCCGCCGGCCGAGGTCCAGCGACTCCTCCGCCAAGCGCACAGCCTGATCTTCGCGAAGCTGCCCAGAAAGACACAGGAGAAACTCACGAAGAAGGCGGGTGGCCCGGCTCGGACGCGGAAGAAGTAGCCGCAATTTACTTGACAGACAGCAGCAGTCGAGTATACTGGATTGAGGCGTAACTCCTACGCGCAGCCGGGTTCTTCTCCGCTCTCGGCCTGGGGAGGAAGAAGTCCCAATTCAGAAGGCAGGAGTCCGAAGCAAGATCCCAGAGTTCAGGATTCGAGAGAGAGGAAACAGGGAGCGGCGGAAAATGGAAACTGACAACTCGAAACTGGCAATGTTGCTGGGGGTGCAACTTTGCGCTTTTCCGTTAAATAGCCGCCATGACCAAATCGTATAAAGCCTGGGCCTTTCTAAATCGTATAAAATTGACCAAAACTGAATATCCGTGGCGTACAAGGGGGTACCCCCCTATGTTTTTTGAAGGAACGAACCCAAGAAGTTCTTTAGAATCACCAAAAGCTCGAGGAACGAACCCGAGAATTGTGCAAAAAAGGGAAAAGACGAACCCAAGAAGTCCTTTAGAATCAGTGGGGCTTGGGTTCGAACCCAACAGAATTGGGAACGAAACCAACTCTTCGGAAGTTGTGGCGAGTGGCAAGGGGAACGAAGTGACGAGCGGCGGGTGACGAGTGACAAGCAACGCCAGCGCGTGCGATCTGAGGTATTCTGGATGAGGGCGATGAATCAGGGTGATTTGCCAGCCAAACCCGATCCCAGTGGCGGGGCAGCAACCCTCAATTACACAAGCGCCGCCGATCCGTCTTCAGGCGGGCTTCGGTGGGCGCACCCGATTGTCCGCGAATGGTTCGTCAAGCGCTTTGGCACGCCGACCGAGCCGCAGGAGCAAGGCTGGCCGCATATCCTGTCCGGCAAGACCACGTTGATTTCCGCCCCCACCGGTTCCGGCAAAACGCTGGCCGCGTTTCTGGCTTGCATCGATCGGCTGGTGCGCAAGGCGCTGGCGGGCGAGCTCCAAAACCGGATGGAAGTCCTATACGTCTCGCCGCTGAAAGCCCTCTCGAATGATGTTCACCGGAACCTCGAAATCCCTCTGGGCGAAATTCTGCAACTGGCTGGGGAGCGCGGCCTATTGATGCCGGAAATCCGCGCTGCGGTTCGCACCGGCGACACGCTGATGCGTGATCGGCGGGCCATGCTGGCACGCCCGCCGCACATCCTGGTGACCACGCCCGAATCGCTTTACATCCTGCTGACGGCGGAGAGGAGCCGGGAGACTCTGAGGACCGTCGAGACGGTGATCGTGGATGAAATCCACGCCGTCGCCGACGATAAGCGCGGCTCGCACCTGGTGCTCTCGCTCGAGCGGCTGGAGGCCTTGACCGAGCGTCCGCCGGTTCGCATCGGCCTCTCGGCCACGCAAAAGCCGATCGAGCTGGTGGGGCGGTTCCTGGCGGGCAGCGCGCGCCCTGAGCCGGTGATCGTTCACATTCCGTCGCACCGGCAGCTCGACTTGGCCGTCGAAGTGCCCGCGAGCGAGCTGGGCGCAGTGGCGAGTAACGAAATGTGGGATGAAGTTTACCGGCGTATCGCAGACCTGGCAAATCAGCATCGGTCGACCTTGGTATTCGTCAACACTCGGCGCTTGGCGGAGCGCGTGGCCTTCCATCTGGGTGAGCTTCTGGGCGAAGGGCTGGTGGCGGCGCACCACGGCAGCCTCTCAAGGAAGCTGCGCCTCGCAGCGGAGCGCAAGCTGAAGGCTGGCGAGCTGCGCCTGTTGGTGGCGACGGCTTCGCTCGAGTTGGGCATAGATATTGGGACGGTCGATCTCGTGTGCCAGATTGGCTCACCGCGCGCCATCGCCGTGGCCGTGCAGCGAATCGGCCGCTCAGGTCATTGGCGCGGCGCGATCCCCAAGGGCCGGCTCTTCGCGACTACCCGTGATGAGCTGCTGGAATGCGCGGCGTTGGTGCGCGCCATCCGGCACGGCGAGCTCGATCAGCTCGCCATCCCTGAAGCGCCGCTCGACGTGCTGGCTCAACAGATTGTCGCAGCCTGCGCGGCGGAAGACTGGAAAGAAGAAGATCTTTTCGCCTTGGTCCGTCGCGCTTATCCTTATCGCGAACTGGCGCGCGCCGAGTTTGAGGCGTTGGTGGAGATGCTTTCTGAAGGCATCGCGGCCCGGCGCGGGCGTTATGGCGCTTATCTCTATCGCGACCGCGTCAACGGCCGTCTGCGCGGGCGGCGGGGCAGCCGGTTAGCGGCCATCACCAGCGGGGGCGCCATTCCCGAAACGGCGCTGTACACCGTTCTCGCCGAGCCCGAGAGAATCATGGTGGGAACGGTCGACGAAGACTTCGCCGCGGAGAGTATGAGCGGCGATATTCTGCTGCTCGGCAACACCTCATGGCGGATTCGCCGGATCGAGACCGCGGCCGGGCGCGTGCTGGTGGAAGACGCGCATGGCGCCGCGCCTAACGTGCCCTTCTGGCGCGGCGAGGCGCCGTCGCGGACGGCGGAGCTGTCACTCGCGGTGGCGAAGTTAAGGGAGAAGATCGATTCATTTTCGATTGCCGATTGGCGATTGCCAAATGAACGAAAATCGAAATTCGAAAATCGAAACTCGGAACCCCCCGGCGATGCGCGCTTTTCTGCGAGTTTCGATTTTCGAGTTTCGAATTTCGGTTCGTCACAATCGGCAATCGAAAATCGACAATCGGCAATCGCCTGGCTGAAATCCGAGTGTGGGCTTGACGATGCAGGCGCCGAACAAGCCGTGGGGTACGTCGTGGAGGGCCGCCAGGTGCTGGGCAGCGTGCCGACGCAAACGACGGTGATCGCCGAGCGCTTCTTCGACGAAGGCGGCGGGATGCAACTTGTGATTCACGCGCCCTTCGGCGGGCGCATCAACAAGGCTTGGGGCCTGGCGCTGCGCAAGCGCTTTTGCCGCTCATTCAATTTTGAGTTGCAGGCCGCGGCCACCGACAACGGCCTGAACATCTCGCTCGCCGAGCAGCACAGCTTCCCGCTCGCCGAGGTCTTTCGCTTTCTCCACCCCGATTCCGTCGGCCCGGTGCTGGAACAGGCCGCGCTAGCCTCGCCCATCTTCAACACGCGCTGGCGCTGGGACGCGGGCCGCGCTCTGGCTCTGCTTCGTTTCGCCCACGGAAAGAAAGTGCCACTGCAAATCCAACGCATGCGCTCGGATGACCTGCTGGCTTCGGTGTTTCCCGACGTCGCCGCGTGCCAGGAAAACATCGTCGGCGATATTCAGATTCCGGATCACCCGTTGATCCGCGAGGTGATGAAGGACGTGCTGACCGAGGCCATGGACCTCGACGGCCTGAAACAAGTGCTGCGGGGAATTTATGACGGCAGCATACAGTGCCTCGCCGTAGATACGCCGGTGCCTTCGGTGTTCTCGCACGAAATCCTGAACGCCAATCCCTACGCGTTCCTCGATGACGCTCCGCTCGAAGAGCGGCGGGCGCGCGCTGTCTCGATGCGACGCGTACTGCCCGAGGCAGTGCTCTCGGAAGTTGGGCGGCTCGATCCGGCCGCGATCCAGCAGGTGCGCGAAGAAGCGTGGCCTGACGTGCGCGACGCGGATGAATTGGAAGAAGCGCTGGCGACGCTGGTCACTCTGCCGGAGGAATGGGCGGTGCCGTTCCTTGTAGCGCCGGGTCCGCGTAGCGGACTGGGGACCCCGGCCAAGGCCGCCGCAAGCGTCGGCCCTACCGATAAAAGGGCCGCATGGGTTCACTATTTTGACGAACTCATCGCTCAGAAGCGAGCGGCCCGCGCCACCGTGGGCGGCCACACTCTGTGGGTCACGGCATCAAGGGCCAGGAGCGTTGCCGCCCTGTATCCGTCGGCTGTGTTTGCGTCAGAGCTTGCGGCGGTCGATCAGTCCAGTCCCACTCGCGAGGACGCGGTGCTGGCGATGGTGCGCGGATGGCTGAGCCACTCGGGCCCTCTCACGGCGCGCCATCTGAGCGCCACACTTCTGGTGGCCTCCGAAGAAATCGACCAAGCGCTGCTCAAGCTCGAAGCAGCGGGCACGATTCTGCGAGGAGAATTCACAACCCGGGGCGAAACGGAGTGGTGCGAGCGGCGACTGCTGGCGCGCATCCATCGCCTGACGCTCGGCGCGCTGCGCAAGGAAATCGAGCCGGTCGCGGCGGCGCAGTTCATGCGCTGGCTGCTGCGCTGGCAGCACGTGGCGCCGGGAACGCAGCTCCTGGGCGAGCGTGGCACACTGGAGGCGCTGCGGCAATTGCAGGGGTACGAGGCGCCCGCCAATGCGTGGGAGCGCCAGATTCTGGCGCGCCGCGTCGCCGGCTATGACCCCAACACGCTCGATCAACTCTGCCTTACCGGCGCGGTGGGATGGGGAAGACTTTCGCCGCATCCCGCGACGGGACGGGTTTCGGGGTTAGGGGTTCGGGATTCGGGTCCCGAACCCCCAATCCCGAACCCCGAACCCCGCACGCCCAGAGAATCGCAAGGGCGCCGTATCGTGCCGTCCAGCGTGGCGCCGATCACGTTCTTTGTGCGTGAGGACGCGGACTGGATGCAGCCCCGGCGCTCGCCTGATGGGGAATATGAAAATCGCGCGCTGAGCCCCGCGGCCCGCGACGTGCTGCAATTTCTTCGACAGCGAGGAGCATCGTTCTTTCCGGACATTGTGCGCGGCACAGGGAGGCTGAAGGCGGAAGTTGAGACGGCGCTGTGGGAATTGGTGGCGGCGGGAACTATCACCGCCGATGGCTTTGACAACCTCCGTGCCCTGATCGATCCCAAACGCCGCGCCGGACAGGGCAAAGGCCGCGCCTCGCGCCCGCGGCACAGCGCCGGACGGTGGTCGCTGCTTTACGCGGGCGACCCGGTCGAGCACTCGCGGGTGATCGAGGCCACTTGCTGGATGCTGCTCCGGCGTTACGGCGTCGTTTTTCGCGAGGTGGTGGCACGGGAGAGCATTTTGCCCAAGTGGCGCGAGTTGCTGATCGCTTTTCGTCGGCTGGAAGACCGTGGCGAAGTGCGCGGTGGACGCTTCGTGAGCGGCTTTCTCGGCGAACAGTTCGCCTTGCCGATAGCGGTGGATTCTCTGCGCGCTGCGCGAAAGTTCGAGCCATCGGGCGAGACCGTGACTCTCTCCGCCGCTGATCCGCTGAATCTGATCGGCGTCATCGTGCCCGGGGAGCGCGTGCCATCGGTCTCGACAAGATCCGTGAGCTTTCGTGATGGAGTCGCTGTCGAAGAGCCGGTGGCAAGAAGCGGTAGCTCTCAGCAGTCAGCTATCAGCTTTCAGCGAGCTTCCATCGGCATCGGGGCTCTTGCTGACGGCTGAGCGCTGATGGCTGATGGCACTTGCTGGCCACATTTCACTTGCCACTGCCATCGGCGGCTGCGGTCGCGCCTTGACAAAACTCGGCGCTCGACATCAGAATCGGGCCATCGGGGAAATACACAGCGGAGCGACGAAATCAGATTCTTCTGCCGCTTCGCGGGATCGGGATGACAGGTCTCGCTTCGCTCAGGGTGACGGTTTGAAATCCCGGAATTGGAGTATGAGATTTCAAAGCGTCATTCTGACTCGGTTCGCCTGTCGTTGGACGGGCCTCGCGGCCGACGGACAGCGAAGCGAAAGCTTGTCCTGAGCGAAGCGAAGGAAATCTGCTTTTGGTCAGGGACCTTCGCCGGTGACATACCCATGGAGCTAAGGAAAGATCCGATCACCCAGAGCTGGGTCATTCAGGCACACGAAGAAGGCGCGTGGCCCAGCGACCAGGCGTGTCCGCTGTGTCCGGGCCAGGAAGCGATGTGCCCGAAGACGATTTACGAGTATCCCTTCGCCCAGGCGGAATGGCAGGTCCGCGTAGTCCCGCACCTGAGGCCTCTCTACCGCATCGAAGGGGAGGCGCAGCGTCGGGGCGAAGGGCTGTACGACAAGATGCGGAACCTGGGCGCGCACGAGATTGTGATCGAGGGTCGCGATCATCATACCCAGCTGACCAAGCAGAGCGACGAAAACGTGGCCCAAGTGATACGAGCGGCGGTGAGCCGGATCGCAGATCTGAAAAAGGACCGGCGCTTCCGGTACGTCACCTTGTTTCGCAATCAGGGCAAGCAGGCGGGCCAGGACCTGGAACACCCGCATTGCCAGATCACGGCAACGCCGTTCATTCCGCGCCGGGTCGGTTATGAACTGCGGTCTTCCCGCCGGCACTACGAGGTGAAGGAGCGGTGTTTGCTCTGCGATGTGCTCCGGCAGGAAATGAGCCAGCAGGTGCGGACCGTGGAGTGGGATGACTTCTTTGTCGCCTTCTGTCCGTTCGCTTCGCGCGTGCCCTATGAGACTTGGATTCTCCCCCTCAACCACCATTGTTCGTTTGAAGAAGACATTGCTTCGTGGGACACCCAGCTCCGCTTCGCCAAGTTCTTGAAATCCGTTCTCCGGCGTCTGGAGGGGATGACGCCGACTTATCACTTGGTGCTGCACACCGCGCCCAACGTGCAGGCCAAGTTCGAAAAGACCGATAATTGGAAGACCCTGCCATGGGACTACCACTGGCACATCGAGATTCTGCCCGTCATTCCCACCACGGCCAAGCCTTATAGCCTCAAAGAGGTCTACTACAACACGCTCTATCCTGAGCTCGCAGCCGCAGAATTGCGCAAGTTGGGCGCTGCCGTCGAGGTCAAGTAAACCTCCGTGGCGGAGGAATTGGGCGATTGAGCGATGGGGTGAATTCAAAGAGGCCCTGGTTCTTCAATCACACAATCACCCAATCGCACGATCCCCGGAATCCCACCTGCTTCCTTCTTCGCTTCGTTTGCCACTCAAGTCTGTTTTCAAACATGCCGAAAACCCTAAGTGACAGGTGATTCTGCTGAGGCGCCGGCGCGCCGCCCCAGTTAGGTTGAATGAGTCCGTCCTCGGTGCGGGGTCGCGCCGTGCTGGCCGAAAGCCGAGTTGTGCGTCGGGCAAAGTGGCGTGCCAAATGTCGTTGAGGCAGTGGTTCCACCGGACGGAGGTCACCGAATGAGAGTGCTCGTTGCCGAGGACGACGCTGTTTGTCGCCGCATGCTTCAGGTCTACCTGGAGGAATGGGGCTATCCAGTCGAGGCGGTGAGCGATGGGGCTAAGGCGTGGCAGATTCTCGGAAGCGAGGATCCCCCCAGCCTGGCCATTCTCGATTGGATGATGCCGGTGATCGATGGCGTCGAGGTCTGCCGCAAGGTTCGCGATACACCACGAAGCTCGCCTGCTTATCTCATTCTGCTCACCGCCCGCGGCGACAACCGGGACGTCGTTGAAGGTCTGAACGCAGGGGCTGACGACTATGTAACGAAACCATTCAGCCGGGACGAATTGCGCGCCCGCGTATCGGTGGGGCAACGCGTAGTAGAACTCCAAACGAGCCTGGGCGACCGGGTGAAGGAGTTGGAACTCGCTTTGGCCCAGGTCAAGCAACTCCGCGGGCTTCTGCCCATCTGCAGCTACTGCAAGAAAATTCGCGACGACCGGAACTACTGGCGGCAGGTGGAAGGATACATCTCCGAGCATTCGGAAGTGCAATTCAGTCACGGCGTCTGCCCGGAGTGCTACGAGAAATTAGTGAAGCCGGAGTTGGCGAGGTCGTTGGGCGGCAGAGCAGCGCCATGACAACCAGTGAGGGTTTAGCCAAATCGCAAATCGGCAGTTCGGCGCTGGCGCTAAGGCGGGCAGTCGCGCTGTCGCTGCTCCTGGTTTGTGCCACGTCGGCACGCAGCCAGCAACCGGCGCCAGTGCCCGCATCGGTTTCGGCAGAGCAAGCACTCACCGGGAAATTCGATGCCCAGGTCGTGCGCATCGAGGGGCGGTTGCTGGATCGAACGCACGTCGCCGGGGAGCAGATTCTGGCCTTGCAGGAAAGTTCTACGATGTTCACCGCTACCTTGCCGGCCCTCCGCTACGACAACAAGCTGGCGTCGCTCCCCGCAGGCAGCCGCCTGCAGCTAACCGGGATATGCGTGGCACAGAAAGACCAACATGGCGTCTCCCCATCGTTTCGGATTTACCTTCGTTCGAGTCAGGACATCGTCGTCCTGGCGCGGCCGCCTTGGTTGACCGCGGCTCGAGCGCTGTCTTTGGCGGGCTTGCTGGGCGTTCTGGTAGTGGCTGCGCTAGCCTGGGCGACAGCTTTAAGACGACGCGTGGAATATCAAACTGGACTGCTCCTGCATCGTTTGCAGCGCATCGCCGAGCTCGAGGAACGATATCGCTTGCTCTTCGAGAACAACTTGGCTGGGGTATGCACCGCCACTCTTGACGGATGCTTCCTGGATTGCAATGGGGCGTTCGCCCGCCTCCTGGGGTACGACTCCCGTGAGGAAGTCACGTCGCAAAATGCGGCAGATTTATACCTCCGCAGCGAAGACCGCCAAACACTCATCACACGCTTGCGGGCGCAAGGGCGCCTCACCAATCAGGAAATCTGCCTGCGCCGAAAAGATGAAGCCCCGGTTTGGGTGCTGGAAAACGTGAGCCTGGTCCATGGCGATGAGAGATCGGGCGACCTCATCGAGACCACTGTTATCGACGTCACGGAGCGCAAGCTGGCCGAGGCTGAATTGCAAAAGGCCAAAGAAGCTGCGGAGGCAGCCAGCCGCGCCAAGAGCGAGTTTCTGGCCATGATGAGTCACGAGATCCGCACCCCAATGAACGGGATCATCGGCATGACGGAACTGGCGCTCGATACGCCTCTCACGCCTGAGCAGCACGAGTATCTGGGTATGGTGAAGTCTTCGGCGGATTCGTTGCTGACGGTCATCAACGACATCTTGGACTTTTCCAAGATCGAGGCGGGTCGGCTGGAACTGGAGACGATTGATGTCAATTTGCACAGCGGGCTGGCCCACACGATGAAGACCCTGGCCCTGCGGGCCCATGAGAAGGGTTTAGAGCTGGCCTACCGTATCCGACCCGAGGTGCCGCGAAATCTGCTCGGCGATCCCGGCCGGTTGCGGCAGGTCGTCATCAACCTGGTCGGTAACGCCATCAAGTTTACAGAGGAAGGCGAGGTGAGCGTCGGCGTCGAGCTCGAGTCGCGAGACCAAGACGCCGTCGTGCTGCATTTCTCAGTCTCGGACACCGGCATCGGTATCCCAGCCGACAAGCTGCAGTCCATCTTCGAGGCGTTCACACAATCCGATAGTTCGACGACACGGAGATACGGCGGCACAGGGCTGGGCCTGGCCATCTCAGCGCGGCTCGTGCACATGATGGGCGGCCGCATTTGGGTGGAGAGCGCGCCAGGCCAGGGGAGTACGTTCCACTTCACGGTGCGTCTGGGCGTGGCCGCAGAATCCGTCTCGGCTTCAGCCCCCGCCGAGCCCGCCAGCCTGCACGATCAGCCTGTATTGGTGGTGGACGACAACGCAACCAATCGACGCATGCTCCAGGAGATGCTCGCCAACTGGCACATGACGCCCATTTTGGCCGAAGGCGGCATTGCAGCTCTGGCGCTGCTGGAAAAAGCCCTTTCCGGCGGCAAGCCGTTTCCGTTGGTCCTACTCGATGCTCATATGCCAGGCATGGACGGATTCACCTTGGCCGCGAAAGTGAAAGACAATCCCGACCTCGCGGGCACCACCATCATGATGTTGACCTCCGCCGGCCGGCGAGGCGATGCCGCCCGCTGCCAAGAGTTGGGGATTGCGGCCTACTTGACCAAACCCATCCGCCAGTCCGACTTGCTCGACGCCATCATCACCGTTCTAGGCAAGGCGCCCAGCGCCGCAAAGCGGCCTTCCCTCGTCACCCGCCACTCACTGCGCGAGAGCCGCCGTGGTCTCAACATCCTCTTGGCGGAGGACAACGCCGTGAATCGGACGTTCGCGTTGCGCCTGCTTGAGAAGCGGGGGCATGCCGTGGTGTTGGCCAACAACGGGCGTGAGGCGCTTACCGCCTTCGAGAATTCTGATCGCGGTCAATTCGACCTGATTCTACTGGACGTGCAAATGCCCGAAATGGACGGTTTTGAGGTCACCGCAGCCATTCGAGAAAAGGAAAAAGCGACGGGGAGACATGTCCCAATCTTGGCCATTACCGCCAACGCTATGCGCGGGGACAAAGAACGATGCTTGGGGGCGGGCATGGACGGATATGTTGCCAAGCCAATTCAAACTGGGGAGTTCTTTATGGCGATCGAGCAAACGATCACATCAAGTCATGGGGAAGCGGAGCCCCGGGCTGCCGGGCGAGAGGCGGACTATTTGATCGACCGGCCCGCCATCCTGGCTCGCTTGGACGGGAACACCGACCTGCTGGCCGAGGTGGTCGAGCTGTTTCTCCAGGAATGCCCTGGGTTGTTGAAGCACATCCGTGAGGCTGTGGAGCGCTCCGATGCCAGGGCCGTGGAGCGCTCGGCCCACGCTCTCAAAGGGGCAATCGGTAACTTTACCTCCGACGGCCCGTACCGATTAGCGCTTCGATTGGAAATGCTGGGCCGCGGTGGAGACCTGAGCGAGATCGACGAAGTCCAAGCCGCGCTCGAAAAGGAAGTGGCCAGCCTGAATTTTGCGCTGGAAGAAATGCGAAAGGAAATAGCCGCTTAGGCGAAGTCGTGACGCATAAGCCTCAATTACTCGACGCTCAAGTATCCGCCCAGGCCGTGTGAAGAATTCGAGCCGGTTCTTGTTTGTCGAAGTCCCGCCCCGGCCTCTGGCGCGCGGCTCGGATTTCTTTGCAAAAACCCCCCCAATACTCAAACTTGGAGTTGGGTCCCCAAAACCCCATTCACATTGCCTGAACCCTAAATGTTCTCTGCGATTCTGCCGATAGAAGACTGGGAGGAGACCGGACGGGGAGCGTGCCTGGCCTTGGGGGCGCCTTTGCCCGTGAAGGTGGAAATCAAGGTCGAACCCATCTTGCGTTCAGTGAGTGCGGAGGTAACGAGATGAAATTCTCAAGATACCTAGAGACGAGGGTCTCAGTCATTTGTGCGGTCAAGGTTCTTGACAACACCGGACCTGCGAGACACGGGACTTTCCGTGCCTGTCGTTGGTTCACACGAGGTGCGGCCTTGTTCTCGCTGGGGCTCGTCGCCCTGGCGACGACCGCCTGGGCCCAGACCCTTCCTCCCGGCGACCTCTCGACCGTCAGCCTGGAGGAGTTGATGAACATTCGGGTCACTTCAGTCTCGCGCAAAGAACAAAAGCTATCCAAGGTCGCAGCCGCCATCTACGTGATCACGCAGGAAGACATCCGGCGCTCTGGCGCTACCACCATTCCCGATCTGTTGCGCATGGTTCCGGGCCTGGATGTGGCGCAGGTCGATGCAAACGCGTGGGCCATCAGTTCCCGCGGCTTCAACGATCAAATCGCGAACAAGCTGCTGGTTTTGATCGACGGCCGAAGTGTCTACGATCCCTCGTTCTCAGGTGTTTTTTGGGATGAGCAAAATGTTCCATTGGAAGACATCGGGCGGATCGAGGTAATCCGAGGTCCGGGTGCAACCGTGTGGGGCGCCAATGCCGTGAACGGGGTGATCAATATTATTACCAAGAGTTCCAAAGACACTCAAGGCGGCCTGTTGACAGCCGGGGCGGGTTCAAGCGAGGCGCACGGACTGATCCAGTACGGAGGCAAAATGGGTCGCAAGGCGACGTATCGGATTTTCGGCGGATATGACAACTACAACCAACTCGTCGACGAGGTCGGCCAACCTGCGGCGGACGGCTGGCACCTCACCCACGGCGGTTTCCGGTCGGACTGGGACCTTTCAGGGCGCGACGCATTAACCGTGGAAGGCGACATCATCACAGGCAGAGAACGTCAAACCCTCACCAGCTTTGTTTCCCTTGATCCTCCTCTGGTCGGGACCTTCAGCGATGCAATCCGCCCCGGCGCGGGCGACATTCTCGGCCGTTGGAGCCACACCTTCTCGGGCCGCTCGGATATGGCGCTGCAAGTGTATTTCGATGGGGTCAACCGGACCAGCTCGGGCGTGAGGCAACTCTGGCATACCTTTGATCTGGACTTCCAGCATCATCTGGCGCTCGGGTCCCGGCAGGATGTAGTTTGGGGCTTCGAATATCGGCATACATCCGATAACATCCTACCGGGCTACGCCATATCGCTTGACCCATCCAGTCGTTCGGAGAACCTTTCAAGCGCCTTCGCACAGGACGAGTTTAAGCTTGCCGATTCCCTCAGACTGACGATCGGTTCAAAATTAGAACACAACACCTACACCGGGTTCGAGGTGGAGCCCAGCGTACGGCTTGCCTGGTCTCCGGCGGAGCGCCAGACACTCTGGGCGGCGGTCTCACGGGCGATTCGGCAGCCTTCGCGCACCGATGTAGATATCCGCGTTAACGTGGACGCATTCCCGGGGCCAGGAGGGGTGAACATCCTGGTCAGCACATTCGGCAACCCCAATTTCAAATCAGAGGAGCTCCTCGCTTATGAGCTGGGCTATCGAGTCGAGCCGATCAACCGCGTTTCGCTGGACCTGGCGACATTCTACAACGTCTACCAGGACCTGCGAACCGTCGAGCCAGGGGCTCCGTCTTTTGAGTTCACACCGCTGCCCCCACATGTACTTGTTCCGCAGATGTTCGGCAACGGGATGCATGGGCGAACCTACGGCGCCGAAGTCTCCGCGGACTGGAACGTGATGAATCGCTGGAAGCTGACTGGCAGCTATTCATGGCTGAACATGCGCCTCCAGCTTGATCCCTCGAGCCTCGACGTCTCCGGCGCTACCGCAGCAGCAGGCAATAGCCCCCGAAACCAGTTCCAGGTTCGGTCTTATCTCACGTTGCCTTGGGGAGTTGACTTCGACAGTTCACTTTATTATGTGGATCGTCTTCCTGCCCTAAACACTCCGGCCTACGCGCGGGTTGACGCGCGGTTGGCCTGGCACGCGACCGAGTCCATTGAACTGAGCGTGGTGGGCCAGAACCTCCTCGACGAGCGCCATTTTGAATTTAACGACAACGTCGAGCAGACCGACCCCAGTCAGGCGAAGCGCAGCGTCTACGGGAAGATTTCTTGGCGATTTTGAGGGCTGTCGGCGACACGGTGAAATACGAAATGCGGATTCTCGGCTGTCGGCTCCAAATCGGCAGGGTTCTCGGCCTGGAGATCGTTATCGCGCTCTGGGTCGGCGCGAGCTGCACGACGGGCGCCCTGGCGCAGAGCCGGGAGGCGAGTGAATACCAAGTCAAGGCGGCATTCCTGTACAACTTCGCCAAATTTGTCGAGTGGCCACCCGACCCGTCGAGCGATTTGAGCGATCCGATCACCATCTGTGTCATCGGGCACGACCCCTTCGGAACCGTACTCGACGAGGCTGTTCGAGGCAAAACCGTCAGCGGGCACAGACTGGTCATCCGGCGATCGAAGCCGGGACAAAGCTGGACAGGATGCCAGATCGCTTTCATCAGTTCCGCAGAAGGAAAAGACCTGCCCTCCATCCTCGAAAGCTCGAAGGGTTCGGGCGTGTTGACCGTGGGAGAGATGGAGGGCTTTGCCCAACGGGGAGGGATGATCAACTTCGTCATCGAACAAGAAAGGGTCCACTTTGAAGTGAATGTCGAAGCCGCCGAGCGCGCCGGGCTGAAGATCAGCTCGAAACTCCTCAGTTTGGCGAAGATAGTCAGGGAGCAGGATCACGGAAAGAAGACTTGAGATGCCAGCGTATCGGGATCTATCCATCAAACGGAAACTGCAGTTGATCATCCTGTCGGCCGCGGGGGCCGCGTTGCTCCTCTCTTGCGCGGCGTTCTTGGCTTACGACTATGTGGCGTTTCGGAGCGCGATGAGGAATAACCTGTCGATTCTGGCGGACATCGTCGGCTCAAATAGCACTGCGACCCTGACCTTCAACGACCCGAACTCCGCGAAAGAGATCTTGCAAGGCTTAAGGGCCCAGCCGCACATCGTCTCGGCGTGTATTTACTCAGCGGACGGAAAGGTCTTCACGAGTTATCGAAGGGACGGCGGGGAAGACCGGTTCTCCCCGCCCATCGTGCAGCCGGACGGCAGCGCCTTCACCCAAGGGCATTTGATTTTATTCCATCGCATCATCCTCGACGGTCAGCCGCTCGGGACGGTCTACCTGGAGTCGGATCTGGTGGAAATGTACTCTCGCTTCAAGCGCTTTCTCGGCATCGTCACCCTCATTCTGCTGGGATCTTCAAGCCTCGCCTTCCTGCTCGCCTCAAAGCTTCAACGAGTTATTTCCGACCCGATCCTGCATTTGGCCGAGACGGCCCGAGTTGTTTCAGTGGAGAAGAATTATTCGGTTCGCGCCGTAAAGCACAACCAGGATGAACTGGGCCTGCTCATTGAAGGGTTCAATGAAATGCTATCCCAGATTCAACTTCGCGACCAGGAGCTCGAACACCATCGCGAACACCTGGAAGAGGACGTAGCCGCGCGCACGGCCGAGCTCGTCCGAGTGAATGAGGATTTGACGGTAGCCAAGGATCGGGCAGAGGACGCCAGCCGCGCCAAGAGCGATTTTCTCGCCAACATGAGCCACGAGATTCGCACCCCGATGAACGGTGTGATTGGCATGACTGAGCTCGCTCTCGATACTGAACTCAACTCCGAACAGCGGGAGTACCTTGAGATTGTCAGATCGTCGGCCGATTCCCTTCTCACTGTGGTCAACGACATCCTCGACTTCTCCAAGATTGAGGCGGGCAAACTGGAGCTCGAGCCGATCGAATTCGACCCGCGCGACAACTTCGGAGACACCGCAACAGCTCTGGCGCTTAGAGCGCACCAGAAGGGACTGGAATTGGTCGTGGATATCGCGTCCAACGTGCCTGAGACGCTGATCGGTGATCCGGCCCGTCTGCGGCAGATTCTCGTCAATTTGCTCGGGAACGCCATCAAGTTTACCCAGCAAGGTGAGGTGGTCCTCCGAGTTACGACAGAAACTCTGACTGAGAACACCACCGAGCTGCACTTTTCTATCACCGACACTGGAATAGGTATACCTGAGGAAAGGCAAAGGGCCGTCTTTGAAGCGTTTACTCAGGCCGACACCTCCATGACGCGCCGGTATGGTGGAACGGGGCTTGGCCTCACGATCTCGTCTAAACTGGTGAGAATGATGGGCGGGCGCATCTGGGTGGAGAGTGCAGCGGGTAAAGGCAGCACGTTCCACTTCACGGCGAATTTTGGCCTGGGGAAAACCCCGGCGGCCAAGTTGATTGTTGCGGGGTCGGTGGATCTTCGGGACCTGCGCGTCCTGGTAGTGGACGACAATGCCAGCAACCGTCGGATGCTGGACGAAATGCTGATCGACTGGCAAATGAAGCCAATGCTGGTAGAGGGCGGGCGCGAAGCGCTGGTTGCGTTGCGACTCGCGATAGAGGCCGGCCAGCCTTTCCCCCTGGTCTTGACGGATATGCAAATGCCCGACATGGATGGATTTGCGCTTGTCGAACGGATTAGGGAGAACCCGGCACTGGCGGGGGCGACGATCATGATGCTGACTTCAGCCGGTGCACGCGGTGATGCTGCCCGCTGTCGCGAGCTGGGCATATCCGCATACCTCACCAAGCCCATTAGGAAAGCGGAGTTATTGCAAGCGATCATGACGGCGCTCGGCAAGCGGCAGAAGGAAGCTGATCGACCCGTGCTGGTCACACGCCATTCACTGCGCGAGGCGCGCCGGGGCCTGCGAATTCTTCTGGCGGAGGACAACGCGGTCAATCAAATGCTCGCCGTCCGCCTGCTGGAGAAGCGAGGCTACTCCGTGGCGGTGGCGAACAATGGCCGGGAGGCGCTGGCCATCTTGGAAGGGGCGGCTTTCTCCGGATTCGATGCCGTGCTCATGGATGTCCAAATGCCGGAAATGGACGGTTTTGAGGCTACCGCTGCGATCCGCGCCAAAGAAAAGCCGTTGGGGAAACACCTGCCGATCATTGCCATGACCGCACACGCGATGAAGGGTGATGAGGAACGATGCCTGGCCGCGGGGATGGACGGGTACGTGTCCAAGCCGGTCCGAGCCGACGAACTCTTCGCCAACATCGAGAAATTGTTCCCCTCAAGGCCGGCCGGAAATCGAGAGATCTCGGCGAAATCACTCAAAAAGGAAAGGATCGAGCTCCTCAAGACCGCTTGAGCGAGCTCGGGAAGAGAGAGCTGAAGATGAAAATCCTGATTGCTGAAGATGACTCAGTCGCAAGGCGCGAGCTGGAAGCCTGTCTCGAGAATTGGGGATATGACGTCGTGGTCGCCGCTGATGGGAATGAGGCCTCGGCAGCGCTCCAGGGTGAAGACCCCCCTCGGTTGGTGATCCTCGACTGGATGATGCCGGGCAAAGACGGCATTGAGGTGTGCGAAGAAGTCAGGAGGGTCAAAGGCGGCCCGTATGTTTACATCATCATGCTCACCGCCCGCGACAAAACGGAAGACGTCGTGCGCGGACTGGACGCCGGCGCTGACGACTACGTGACCAAGCCTTACGACCCTTTCGAGCTCAGGGCCCGTCTGCGGGCCGGAAGGCGCATCCTCGCTCTTCAGGAAGCGCTCCTGTCGGCGCGCGATGCGCTCCGCTTCCACGCGACTCTCGATCCGCTCACTGGCGTCTGGAACCGTACCGCCATTCTGGCCACCTTGAGGCGGGAACTCGTTCGTGCCGAACGCGAAGGATCTGCCCTGGCCGTCTTCATGGCTGACCTCGACCACTTCCGGCGCACCAATGAAACTTACGGGCACACCGCGGGCGACGCGGTGTTGCGCGAGACAGCTCAAAGAATGCGGTCCGCGAGTCGGCTTTATGATTCGATTGGGCGTTTCGGTGGAGAGGAGTTCCTCGTCATCGCACCCGGCTGTCGCTCCCCCGAGGCGGTGAAGCAAGGTGAGAGGCTGAGGACATCCATCGGCGGCAGGGCCATCGACCACGCCGATGGCATGATCCCACTAACCCTGAGCGTGGGCGTAGTGACGACCGATCACAAGAAGAGGTTGGACTCCAACGCGGTGATATTCGCCGCAAATGCGGCCCTGACTCGGGCCAAGGAACGGGGACGAAATCGCCTCGAATTGGCGAGTCTTGATGACGTAGTCGGGATGCAGGGGGCCGAACCACCCGGCGCGGCGGCCTGAAGCGCTACCCAAAGTAGGAAGGTACCCCGCTCACCGGGCCGCTACGGCGGCCGATCTCGCTCACTCCACCACGATGTGGGTCTCTGTCCGCTCCACGCCATCGAGGCGCTGAATCGTGTCCATCACCAGCATGTTCAGGGTCTTCTCATCTGCCGTTTCGACGTAAGCGAATACATCCGGAAGTCCCCAACATGCGTCCGCGTGGCGCACCCCTTGCATTTCACTGACCGCACCGACAACGTCGCGGACTTTCCCCGGTCGCACATTGATCAGGATATACGCTCGCACGAGTCCTCCACCTTGAAGCAAATGAACATGCTAATCGCTCACCTTGTCGTAAAAGAGCAGCAGGTCGGTCGAAGCAGGCTTGGAGCCGAGTTGGCGCAGAAGCGTGGTGATCTGCCCTCGATGATAGGTAGAATGATTCAACACGTGAATCATCATTTGCCAGAGCGGATAAGCGAAGGTTTGGCCGCGGGTATTGACGTAACTGATCACTTCTTCCAGACGGCTCGCGGCGGCGGTGCGGATGAATGCCGCCCGGTCGCTTTCCACTTCATCCCATCGTGTCTTGAGAGCTTCGACACCGGGGAAATCTGCGGCCTCCAGCAAGGTCTTCGGTGAATTTCCTTTCCAGCGCTCGAGCCAGATCCATTCCGCTGCGAGAATGTGGGCGAGCGTGTCGCGCACGGAGCGAAAACTGTTGCCGAGATCCCGGGTGAACTGCTCTTCGTTCAGGGCTGCCGCGGCGTCAAGAGTCTGCTCGTTCGCCCAGCGATTGTAATCGTAGAGTGCTTGAATCGTTCGGATATCCATCTTCACGCCGCTCCTCGAGCGATATTAGCTTCGCCGCCTTCCGGGCCGTAGAAGATCACCCACACGGCCAGCCCGTCGGAAAAATTGACAAACCGATGCTCGACCCCGGCCGGGACGAAAAGCACATCGCCCGGGCCAAAGTGCTCGCGCGTGGCGCCGTTAATGAACTCTCCACTCCCCTGAATCACCACGTAAGCTTCGTCCCGGGTGTGGGGCGTCTGCGGGTCACAGCCTTGCGGCGCGTAGATCTCCACCGAGAGATTGCCGTGCTCGAGAACTTTGGCGAACCGCTGATTCGCTGATCCCGGCAATCGAGCCAGCGCTTCGGTAACCGATACTCTTCGGCGTTCATCAATCATTTAATTTCCATCGGAGACAACAGACGGGCTGCCTTTTCAACCCCTGCAAACTGGGCCATGATACCACGATTGCCTCGTTTCAACGGTTCTTGACACCTGTCGAAGCTCCGTGCTACTTTCCTTAGTCTTTAACAAGCTGATGAAAGACGGTGCAGAGGCGGCTTCGCGCGGCCAGCAAGCGCAGCAATGATTCGAGACTTGACGGGGTGAACCGGCTGCTGCCTCGTGCCCGGCGGCTTTTTCATCCGGCTGCTAAAACTTGTCGAAACTCACGAAGAAGGCTGATCACTTTACATGGGTGGAATCTTTAGCCAGCTTGGGCAACTTTTTGTCCAAAGCGCCCCGACCGTTATTTTTGTTTTTCTCCTTTTGATTATTCTCAATCGGATATTCTTCAAGCCCATCATCAAGGTCCTGAAGCAGCGGGAAGAAATGACGTCGGGCGCGCTCGATCGGGCGCGCGAAGAGACCGCGCAGGCCGAGGCTAAGACGCAGGAGTACGAATCAGCGTTTCAGGCGGCCCGGCACGAAGTGTACCGCCATCGGGAAGCTGACCGCCAAGCCGCTATCAAGGTGCGTGAAGCCGCGCTCCAAAGCGCTCGCCAGGAATCGGAAGAGTGGATTCAAGAAGCGCAGCGAGACTTGGCAGCGCAAGTGGAAGCCGCGAAAGAAGAGCTTGCAGCCGCTTCTCAATCTACGGCCCGCGAAATTGTCCAAATCGTTTTGGGCGAAGGTCCGCACGCTGGCAGCGCAGGAGGAGCTCGCGCTTGAACCTACGAGGTCGTCGCCTTTTTCTGCTGCCGGGCTTTTTGGTCTGCCTTCTGCTGCGGGCGGGGACGCTCAGGGCCAGTCCGCACCGGCCGATGCGCTGCGCTCCCGCTGCGGCCGTTCTCCTGGCTCCGCCGGAGGGCACGGCGGAAGAAGACAAAGGCGAAACCCGCGAGCTCATCTTCAAGACAATCAACTTCCTCATTCTCGCTGGCGCGCTCGTTTACCTGTTGCGCAAGCCGCTGGCTGATTTCTTCACTCAGCGTTCTGCCGAAATTGGCTCCGCCCTTGAAAATGGCCGGAAAGCGCTGGCAGAAGCTCAGGCGCGTCTGAGCGCGGTGGAAGAAAAGCTGCGGCGGCTGGACGAAGAAATTGCCGCGTTCAAGGCCGCAGCGGAACGCGAGATGGACGCGGAACGGCAGCGATTGCGGGAGGCGGCGGAAGCGGAATCCCAGAAGATCCTGGACGCGGCGCGCTCACGGATGGAGACCCTCACCCGTGCTGCGAAACTTGATTTGAAACGATACGTTGCTGAAGAGGCGTTGACGCATGCCGAGCAAATGATTCGTGGCCGTATGGACGACGCCACGCGCCGGCGCTTGGTGGAGGAGTTTGTGGCGGGTTTAGGAGTCAGGAATTAGGAGTTAGGAATTAGGAGTTAGGAATTAGGGAAGACGTCCGTCGTCCGTTGTCAGTGGTCCGTTGCGGTGGCCAGCTAGCCACTTCGTCACCAGCCCGGCGCCTGTCCGCTCTTGCAACTCGCCACGGACCACGGACAAGTGACAGCTAACTCCTAATCCCTAATTCCTGAATTTTATGGCGATTGCTGTTGCCAATCGATACGCGCGCGCTCTGGCGGACGTGGTGAGCGAGAGCGGCGCAGACTACCGTGGCGTCCTCGGCGAGCTACAGAATTTCCTCGCTGTCTATCGGCAGAGCCCCGAACTTCGCGAGGTGCTGGAGACGCCGGCGATTCCTCTCGAGAAGAAAATTAAGGTCCTGGATGCCGTTTTGACGCGCCTTGGCGCCGCGAAGCTGGCCGCGAATTTTCTGCGCGTCTTGGTCCGGAACTACCGAATTCGATCGCTGGAAGAAATCAGCTTGGCATTCCTCAAAATAGCCAACGAGCGGCTGGGAGTGGTTCAGGTGAAGGTCTTCTCCGTCGCAAGCCTTTCGGATGCCGAACAGCAGGCCTTACGCTCGCGCTTTGGCGACGTGACCGGAAAGCAAGTAGAGATGGAATTTCACGTGGACGAAGCGCTGCTGGGTGGAATCTGGGCGCAGATTCAGAGCACTGTGTACGACGGATCGGTGCGGGGGCAACTCAACCGGATTCGAGAGGAATTAGTTAATAAATAGGCTATAATTATGAATGATAAAATATGAATTATGAAAGGCGGGAGGAGGAGCAGCTTTCGTGGATCGCTGTTTATCGGCGCTCAGACCTTCCGTGTTTCTTATAATTTATAATTCATAATTTATAATTAGAACGTCGCCGTCTACCAGGAGAACGCATGCCACTGATACGAGCCGATGAAATAACCAAGATCATCCGCGAGCAGATTCAGAACTACGACCGCGGCGTCACGGTGACCGAGGTAGGCACCGTCACCTCCGTGGGCGACGGCGTGGCGCGCATCCACGGCCTGGATAATTGCATGGCGGGCGAATTGCTCGAGTTCCCCCACGAAGTCGCCGGGCTCGCGCTCAATTTGGAAGAAGACCAGGTGAGCTCCGTGCTGCTGGGCGATTACACGCAAATTGAGGAAGGCGATACGGTCAAGCGGACAGGAAGAATCATGTCCGTGCCGGTGGGGGAAGCGCTGATTGGCCGCGTGGTGAATGCGTTGGGCCGGCCGGCCGATGAAAAAGGCCCCATTCTGACCGACCACTACAATCCCATCGAGAGGCTCGCTCCCGGCGTTGTCGACCGCCGACCTGTGCGCGAGCCGCTCCAGACCGGGCTCAAAGCCATCGATGGCATGATTCCCATCGGGCGCGGCCAGCGCGAGTTGATTATCGGTGACCGCCAAACCGGAAAGACCGCCATCGTCCTCGATACGATTTTGAATCAGAGAGGCGGGGATGTGATTTGCATTTACGTGGCGATCGGTCAAAAACGCTCGACCATCGCGCAAGTGATTAAGACGCTCGAAGAATACGACGCGATGAAGTACAGCATCGTGGTCGAAGCGGGATCGTCGGACCCGGCGCCGATGCAATACCTTGCGCCTTATGCCGGGTGCGCCATCGGGGAATACTTCCGCGATAGCGGCCGCCACGCCCTGTGCATTTACGACGACCTCTCAAAACACGCCGTGTCCTACCGCGAAATTTCCCTGTTGCTTCGACGGCCTCCGGGACGCGAGGCGTACCCGGGAGACGTTTTCTATCTTCACTCTCGCCTGCTGGAGCGCGCTGCGAAGCTGAATGCTGAATCCGGCGGCGGATCGCTCACCGCACTGCCCATCATCGAGACCCAGGCCGGAGACGTCTCCGCCTACATCCCCACTAACGTCATCTCAATTACGGATGGGCAAATCTTCTTGGAGACCGACCTGTTCCACTCCGGCATTCGCCCGGCCATCAACGTCGGCATCTCGGTTTCGCGTGTGGGCGGTAACGCTCAGGTCAAGGCCATGAAGCAAGTGGCCGGCACTTTGCGCCTCGACTTGGCCCAGTTTCGCGAGCTGGCCGCGTTCGCTCAGTTCGGCAGCGATCTCGATAAGGCCACGCAAGCACAGCTCAACCGCGGCAGACGCTTGACGGAAGTTCTAAAGCAGGACCAATACAAACCGCTTGCGGTGGAAAAACAGATTGTAATTATCTTTGCCGGAACTAATGGCTTCCTGGACGATTTGGCGATAGAGGACTGTCTGCCCTTCGAGCAGGGTCTCTACAACTTTATGGACTCTTCTTATCCACAAGTGGGGAAGCAGCTCCTGGAGAAGAAACAACTGGACGAGGCGTTGAGGGACGAAATTCGCAAAATGCTGGAAGAGTGTAAAGCGAAGTTTGTAGCCGAGAAGAAGGCAGCACAAAGTACCGTTAAGAGTTGATAGTCGATAGTAGAGGGAACGCGCAACCTGCTGTCGCTCTTTAACTATCGACTATCAACCGTCGACTATCGACTCAAAAATGGCCAACCTACTCGAGGTCCGTCGGCGCATCCGGACCGTAAAGAACATCCAGCAGATCACGCGGGCCATGAAGATGGTAGCGGCCGCCCGGCTCCGGCGGGCACAGGACCGGGTCATCAACGCGCGCCCTTACGCCAACCAGATGCTCTCGGTGCTCGGCAGCCTGGCGGCGCGCGTCGAGCAGCGGGTTCACCCTTTGCTGGCTGAGCGAGAGATCAAGACCATCTTGCTGGTGCTGGTGACGGGTGACAAAGGACTCGCCGGCGCCTTTAATACGAACCTGATCCGCGCCGCTCAGAATTACATCGCCGAGCACCAAGGCCAGAAGATTTGCATGCTTGCCGTGGGGCGCAAAGGGCGCGATTTCTACACCAAGCGAGGCTGGTCGCTGGTGGGTGAGTACGCCAACATTTTCAGCCGCCTGGAGTTTTCTCACGCTCAAGAGATCGCGCGAGTCATCGTTGACCTGTACACCAGAGAGGAAGTGGACGCGGTCGACTTCATCTACAACGAGTCCAAATCCATCCTGGTTCAACGATTGACCGAGGAGCGATATCTCCCCATCAAGCCCATCAAGCCGACAGAGGGCGAAGTGCTGATCGACTATATCTACGAGCAGCCGCCAGCGGAGATCTTCAAAGTTCTGCTGGAGCGATATATCGAGATTGAAGTCTATCGGGCATTGCTCGAATCAGCAGCGGCGGAGTTCGCGGCGCGCATGACCGCGATGGATGCGGCCACCAATAATGCCGGCGAAATGATCGACTCGCTAACTCTGCACATGAATCGCGTGCGCCAAGCCGCGATTACGAAAGAGATTATCGAGATCGTCAGCGGAGCAGGAGCGCAGGGGTAGGGTGTGTCAGTCGGTCAGTACTTCAGTTCGTCAGTTAGAAAGAGAAGGGAGCGGGGATGGATGGGGTCTTTCATGTTGGTCTGCTACTTCCAACTCCCTATTCCCTACTCCCTGTTTTCTGACTGATTGACTGAAGCACTGACTCACTGACCCACTGAATCGAAAGGAATCCGAATGGCAGAAATCACTGGAAGAATTGTGGAAGTGATTGGGCCGGTGGTGGTGGCGGCATTCGAGGGCGGCCATCTGCCGCCTATTTACAACGCCCTGCGCATCACTTCGGACGGGTTCACCGTTCCGAATCCCATGAACGTGATTGCTGAGGTAGAGCAGCACTTGGGCGAGGGACGCGTGAAAGCCGTTGCCATGGAGCCCACCGAGGGCTTGGTGCGCGGCATGAAGGTGATCGATACGGGCGGGCCAATTACCGTGCCGGTGGGCAAGGGCACGCTCGGCCGCGTGATGAACGTGATTGGGGAATCCGTGGACAAGCTCGGCCCCATCCATGCTGAAACCCGCTTTCCGATCCACCGGCACGCTCCCGAACTGGAAGATCAGAATACCAACCTGGAAATGTTTGAGACCGGGCTGAAGGTGGTGGACTTGCTCGAACCGTACCTGAAGGGCGGCAAGACGGGCCTCTTTGGGGGCGCGGGCGTCGGCAAGACGGTGATCATCATGGAGCTCATCAACAACGTCGCCATGAAGCACGGAGGCGTTTCCGTGTTTTCGGGCGTGGGTGAGCGCACGCGCGAGGGCAACGACCTGTGGCTGGAATTCAAGGAATCCGGCGTCATTGACACCGAGCACCCCGAGAAGTCAAAGGCGGCGCTCATCTACGGCCAAATGACCGAACCGCCCGGTGCCCGGCTTCGCGTGGGCCTCACCGGCCTCACCGTGGCCGAATATTTCCGTGACGTCGCCGGCCAGGATGTTCTACTCTTCATCGACAACATTTTCAGATTCACTCAAGCCGGCTCGGAAGTGTCAGCGCTACTCGGCCGAATGCCCTCCGCAGTAGGCTACCAGCCTAACCTTTCCTCCGAGATGGGCGAGTTGCAGGAACGGATCACGTCCACCAAAAAGGGCTCCATCACTTCCGTGCAGGCGATTTACGTGCCCGCCGATGACTTGACGGATCCGGCGCCCGCCACCACATTCTCGCACCTGGACTCGACGACTGTACTTTCGCGCCAGATTTCCGAGCTCGGCATCTACCCGGCGGTCGACCCGCTCGCTTCCACCTCCCGTTTGCTGGACCCGCGCATCGTGGGTGAAGAACATTACAACGTGGCGCGATCCGTCAAATCCATTCTGCAAAAATACAAGGACCTTCAGGATATCATCGCCATTCTCGGCATCGATGAGCTTTCGGACGAAGACAAGCTCACCGTGGCTCGGGCGCGCAGGATTCAGCGCTTCCTTTCGCAGCCATTCTTCGTCGCTCAGCAATTCACCGGACTTGAGGGTAAATATGTGAAGCTTGAGGACACTATCCGCAGCTTCAAAGAAGTGGTGGAAGGCAAGCACGACGATCTGCCCGAGCAGGCGTTTTACATGGTCGGCACTATCGAAGAGGCCCGCCAAAAAGCGGAGAAACTGAAGACGGCGCCATAATGGACGTAGCAGCGCTTCCTACTTCAATTCATCTCGAGATCGTGACGCCGGACCGGCACGTGGTCCACGATTCGGTGACCGCCGTGACGGTGCCGGGCCAAGAGGGCTACTTGGGCATTCTGCCCGGCCACGCGCCACTGCTTTCGCTGCTCAAGGTCGGCGAACTTTCTTACACAAAAGAAAGCGTGACGCATTTCGTGGCCGTCAACTGGGGTTTCGTCGAGGTCTTGCCGGATCGCGTGATTATCCTGGCCCAAACCGCCGAGCGCGCCGAGGAAATCGACGTCGAACGGGCCAAACGTGCCAAGCAACGCGCCGAAGAACGGTTGGGCAAGGTCACCGCCGCCGACATCGACTTTGAACGCGCGCGCGCCGCACTGGCCCGAGCCCTGGCGCGGATTCAA
The DNA here is from genome assembly GCA_050013575.1 of Terriglobia bacterium. Classification (GTDB taxonomy): domain Bacteria; phylum Acidobacteriota; class Terriglobia; order UBA7540; family UBA7540; genus DASYXZ01. The sequence goes on from JBEKEZ010000003.1 coordinate 292,586, forward strand.
ACCGTCGATCGGACGCGAATCTAGCGCCGATGCTGGTTTCTCCATGGGGATTTGAGTTGGAGCAACCCGCGCGCGCAACTTTCTTGAAACGAACGGTCGTTGCCAGGCATCAGAAACTAACTGAGCCCTGCGAAATAGTCCGGGAATTGCAAAGAGCGCGGGGCGGCGTTTTGTCCGTTTGAAAACTGTGATCACTCCGACTTAGAATTCGGACAAAAAGAAGAGTCAAAACGCATGAACCACCGCGTCCGCATGTACACGACCCAGTGGTGCGGAGATTGTTTCCGCGCCAAGACATTCTTGAAACAGCAGCAGGTCCCCTTCGAGGAGATTCCACTGGAAACCACTCCCGGCGCCGCGGAATTCGTGATGAACGTCAATCAAGGCAAGCGGCGCGTTCCGACTTTCGAGGTGGATGGGCGCACCTTCCACTGCTCGCCCTATGATCCAACTAAGCTCTCCCGCGAGTTGGGCATCGCTTTAGCAAAGTAGGCAGAAGGCAGAAATCAGAAAGCAGAAAGCAGAAGGCAGAAAGCACTCTCCTTCGGTGGCGCTATTTTGCTCGACGCTGATCTGTTGTGGCTGATTTTCCTCTGTGCGCCGGACTGCCTAGTGCTTTCTGCCTACTGCCTGGTGCTTTCTAATTCCTACGCCGGCAAGGCGTAGGGTACGTTGACGGGCACGGGGCGGTTCTCGCGGGCCGCGCGGTAGATGGCCTGCATCACCACGACATCGCGCAATCCCTCATTGCCGTCAGGCTCGGGATCGCGCTGGCGACGGATGCAATCGGCGAAGGCATCGAGCTCGAGAGCGAACTCGTCCATCGCTTTGAACTTCTGCTCGAACCAGCGGCCACCGATCTTGCCGAACAAGCGGCGCTCCTCGTCGTATGCAAACGCGGGATCGAGCGCCGCCCAGCCTTTCTCGCCGTGCAGGTGAAGGAACGATGCTTGCGCGGCCCCGAAGCTGGCGGTGGCTTGAAGCACGAGACCCTCAGGAAAGGTCAGCCGGAAAGCGATGCTTTCCTCCACTTCAGAGAAGCGGGTCGAGTCCTTCGACCAAGCATAGGCCATGGCCTCGACGGGATCCGAGCCCGTCAGCCAGCGAGTCGTATTCACGCAGTAGACGCCAACGTCCACCAGCGACCCGCCTCCCGCCAGCTTCCTGTTGAGGTGCCAATTTGGCGCTTTCTTTCCCGCCGGCAAGAAAAAGGTGAAGGCCGAATGGATGAATTTCAACCGGCCCAACTTCCCGCTGGTGACCAATGCTTTCAGGGCCAGGCTGGCGGGCTCAAAATATTTGCGGTAGGCAATCATCAGCCGAACGTCGTTCACGCGGCAGGCCTCGATCATCCGCTGGCATTCTTCAACGGTATTCGCCATGGGCTTCTCGCACAGCACGTGCTTGCCCGCCGCGGCGGCGCGCTCGGCAAACTGAGCGTGAGTGCCGTTGGGGGTGGCAACAAAAATCGACTCCACGAGTGGGTGACTCAAGCAGAGAGGAAAGTCCTCGTAGGAATAATAGTCACTGGCGCCAAACTTGGCCGCAAGCTTCGCCGCTTTCTTCTCGTCGCCGCTCACCACGGCAACGAGCTTCGACTTCTTGCTATGGCGGAACGCCGGCAAGACCGCTGCTTCGGCGATGTGACCTAAGCCCACCACTGCGTAACCGACCCGCTTTGAACCTGCCATTCAGCCAATCCTTTCGCACCGGATATTCCGCCGCGTGCAGTATCGCTGACCGCATTATCAACCCGCTGTCAAGAGGGATCTCGTCGGCCATAGCCCACATTCTGTGATAGCTCGTTCTCGCGAAATTCGGGGCTTTGTCAATTGTACATAATATGTATACAATGTTTACAATCAATTGCTTAGCGCCGGCTCTGCGACCAACGAGGCAGGGCTTTTCGGCCCTTTGATCGAGTTTGTTCCCGGAGATTCATCTTTAGAATGAGTTGTTTAGCTCGAATGTCGCATTGCGCTGCCGTTTTTTCGCAACTTTCACACAGATATCACGGAATCTCGCTCACCGTCCTCTTCGTGCGCCGGGGTGCCAGGCCGGCTCTTCCCTGTTCGAGCCTCGCTTTCTCTGGCATGCCGACGCCTCGCGCGCGTTCGCCCGTGGAGCGCGGCGGGACTGCTCCGCGCTTCCTACACCAGGAGTCTCTTCTGGATTCCCAGCAACTGTTCTCCTTCTTTTTTGTTCCGCGCGCCCCGGAACGAGAGCTTCAGTGCTTTCTGCTGCTCCGGTGTAAGGGACACGTCGCGCGAGAGGAAGACCACGACGCTGACCGAAGCGTGTTTGGGCACCACCATCGACTGCACGGTGAAGGCGTTGTCATCCAGGCGGTGCATCCGATTGACGGTAAAGTCCGGCAAGCTATGGTTTGCCGGGAACCGCTGCTGAGGTACACCGCCGACCCCCTACACCGGCTCCTCCCCAATACTTTGCATGCAATGCCGAGAACGAGTACAATCCCACTAACTATATCTCGCTCCTGAGGATGCCAATGCGGCAAGTCGTCATCGAGAATCCGGTTATCAATTCTCCTTTCGAAGAGCCGAAGCGTCATTTCAAATTCACGGACGAGGGCATCACAAATGAGATAGTCGAGAGGCGACGCATCAGCTCTTACTTCGTCCCAATTGCAAAGCCCAAGAAGAGAGGCAAGCAGCTCATTCTCGATACCGAATGGACTCAGGACCGTGTCGAGGAAAACAAATTCGTCAATGAAGTTCGCGCCAAGGTTGAGAAGTGGCGGGAGGGCGGCCACGTCGGAGTCACCAAGACAACCGCGCACCTGTTGGAATACTGGCTCAATCCCCAACGTGACAAGAAGCTCTTCTTCTGCCAGATCGAGGCGCTCGAGACGGCCATTTACCTCAGCGAGGTTGCGAACAAATACGGCGATGCATGGATTGAAAACGATCTGCGACGCGCCAACGAGGACGCCAACCCGCTCTTGTTCCGCGTCGCCTTCAAGATGGCCACGGGCAGCGGCAAGACCGTGGTTATGGGCATGATCATCGCGTGGCACACCCTGAACAAACTGGCGAATCCACAAGATGCCCGTTTTTCCGACGCCTTCCTGATCGTGACCCCAGGCATCACCATTCGCGACCGCCTGCGCGTCCTGTTGCCAAACGATCCGCAGAACTACTATCGCGAACGCGACATCGTTCCCGAAGACTTGAGGCAAGAGCTCGAAAGGGCCAAGATCATCATCACCAACTTCCACGCCTTCATTCTTCGCGAGCACACTCCGGCTGCCAAGCTGACCAAGCAGATTATCAACAAGGACGCTGACACGAGCGCCTTTAAGGAAACTCCCGATCAAATGGTTCGTCGCGCCTGTCGCGAATTGGGCAACAAGAAGAATATTATCGTGCTAAACGACGAAGCGCACCACTGTTACCGCCGGCGCGTTGGCGAGGTGGAAGAAAAACTCACCGGAGACGACCGGAGGGAAGCCCAAAAGCGCGAAGAAGAAGCTCGAATCTGGATCTCAGGTTTGGAGGCTGTCAAGGCGAAGATCGGCATCAAGGTGGTCTACGACCTTTCGGCCACGCCGTTCTTCTTGCGCGGCTCGGGCTATTCCGAGGGAACCCTCTTCCCCTGGGTGGTTTCAGACTTCTCGCTGATTGATGCCATTGAGAGCGGCATCGTCAAAGTCCCGCGCGTCCCTGTCGCTGATGACAGCATGGTCGGCGAGCAACCAACCTATCGCGACATCTGGCTGCGCATTCGCGAACATCTCCCACGCAAGGGTCGAGGCACCGAGGCTGTAACCGGTGAGCCCAAGCTGCCCAAGGAATTGCAGGGCGCGCTCCACAGCCTTTACGGGAACTACGAGAAATACTACCGCCAATGGGAAAAAGCGGGAGCCCCAGGGCAAGGCCTGGGGTCCCCCCGCTCCCGCACTCCAGACGGCCAAACACCGCCTGTCTTCATCGTAGTTTGCAACAACACGAACGTTTCGAAACTTGTCTTCGACTATGTCGCCGGCTGGGAGAAGGAACTTCCCCATGGGAAGAAGGCTCTAGTTCCGGGCGCGCTCTCGATATTCAGCAATGTCGAAGGAGACCAGTGGTCCACCCGTCCCAACACCATCCTCATTGACAGCGAGCAACTCGAAAGCGGCGAGGCAATGAGCGAGGAATTCAAGAAAATCGCCAAAGTCCAAATCGAAGAGTTCAAAGCCGAGTATCGCATACGCTTCCCAGGGCGCGACGTGGAAAAGCTAACCGACGAAGACCTTCTGCGCGAGGTCATGAACACCGTGGGCAAACCCGGCAAGCTGGGCGAGCAGGTGAAATGTGTGGTGAGTGTTTCCATGCTCACAGAAGGCTGGGACGCCAACACGGTCACGCACATTCTGGGAGTGCGCGCCTTTGGAACGCAGCTTCTTTGCGAGCAGGTCGTCGGGCGGGGTTTGCGCAGAAGAAGTTACGTTGCCGAATTGCGCCGTTTGGAGTGCGGCGGCTTGCCGCCGCTTTCAAAAGCGGGAGCCCCAGGGCAAAGCGTGGGGTCCCCCCGCTCCCGCACTCCAGAGGAGTTTGAGGTGTTTCCCACCGAATACGCCGAGGTTTACGGCGTGCCGTTCTCTTTTATCCCCGCCGCGGGCTCAGCGCGCGATCCCAAGCCCGGCCCTCCGCCGAAAAGGGTCCGTGCGCTCGAGGACCGGATTCAGTGCGAAATCACTTTCCCGCGCCTGATCGGCTACCGCTTCGACTGGACCGCAGAGCGGCTGTCGGCGGTCTTTTCAGAAGCCTCCAAGCTGGCGCTCTCGACTGCCGATATTCCTACCAAGACCGAGAACGCGCCGATTGTCGGGGAAAGCAGCATTCACACGCTCGATGACCTCAAGAAGAAGCGCGAGCAGGAGGTGGCTTTTCTTCTGGCGAAGCTGGTGCTCGGAAAATATTTCCGTGACGATGACGGCAACATCAAGCAATGGATGTTCCCTCAGATTCTCGACATATCGCGGCGCTGGCTGGCCGAGTGCGTCACCTGCAAGGACAACGCGTTTCCCCAAATGCTGCTCCTGATCGAGCTGGCCCATGACGCTGTGGATCGAATCTACAAGGCCATCGTCGCCTCGACGCATCAGGATAAAATCCTGAAGCCCATTCTTCGCCCATACGACCATCTTGGCTCAACCCGTTATGTGGACTTCGACACCACGCGGAACGTATACGCCACGCGCGAGGACAAATGCCACGTCAACTATGTCGTCGCGGACACCGAGTCATGGGAGCAGAAGATGGCGCAGACCCTTGAGGACATGGACGAGGTGATTTGCTACGTGAAAAATCAGAACCTCGGCTTCACGATTCCATATACCCTCAACGGCGAGGAGCACAACTATGTTCCCGATTTCATCGTCCGCTTGGATGACGGCAACGGACGGGGCAATCCCCTGAACCTCATTGTGGAAGTCAGCGGCGAGGCGCGCAAGGATAAAGCCGCGAAGGTTTCAACGGCGCGTGACCTTTGGACTGAAGCCGTGAACAATCACGGCGGATTTGGACGTTGGCAGTTCATCGAAATTTCCGACCCGTGGGATGCTGCAAACACGATTCGTGCGGTGATGAAGCAGGAGGCTGCTTGATCAGCACCGCCACCTTGAAGCATCCTGCGAGCCCGCGTTCAAGCCAAAGTCCGGCAGAACGGAGGCACTCTGACGGCCCTGGTGAAAGAATACGGTGAAATGTGGGCTCGAAACGAGACGAACTTCATGTCCGTCCCGGCAAGTACGAGGGGCGGCCAAGGTGTTTACGTGCTCTACGATGGTTCCATGCCAGTCTACGTCGGCAAGGGAAATATACGCAGACGGCTTCGTGGAGCCAAGCGCAGTAGTCGTCGTGGTCAGTTTTGGGACCATTTCAGTTGGTACATCATTCCCGATCCGAGCCTTCGGCATGACATTGAGGCGTTCCTCCTGCGCAGGCTGCCATGGTACCTGCGCGGCCTCAACCAGCAGAGCGGCAAGTTCCGGGATGCAAGAAAGGTTCAAGAAAGGGACCAAAAGCCTGAACCCATTAAGCGTACGAAGCCCAAACCATAGTCATCATTGGGGCGCCACCCCAGCGAAATTACGCTTGACCATCCCGAGGCATGTGTTATGATAGCTATGAACTTGCTCCCCGCTCGATATGCCGCAAGGCCTCGGGCGGGGTTATTTATTTCAGGAGGTTTCGGTGCCTCCTGAACCCCTCGCCAAGCGCACCATCGTATTCGTGGACGGCCAGAACCTCTTTCACTCCGTCCGCGAGTCGTTCGGGTACACCTTCCCGAACTACGACGTTCAGGCACTCGCCCGGACCCTATGTGGCGCCCAATCATGGAACCTCGCCCAAGTGCGTTTCTACACCGGCGTGCCCGATGCGACCGATGATCCTTTCTGGAACACCTTTTGGGCCGGAAAACTCGCCGTAATGGGCCGTCAAGGCATTCACGTCTTCTCACGCTCGCTTCGCTACCGCAACAAAACCGTGAAGCTCCCCGACGGCACACTGCACACTTTCCTGACCGGGGAAGAAAAAGGGATCGATGTACGCTTGGCCCTTGACGTGATCCGTCTCGCGCATGACCGCTCCTACGATGTCGCGCTGATATTGAGCCAGGACCAGGACCTGTCCGAAGTGGCGGAAGAAATTCGATCCATGGCGCGGGAACAGGGACGCTGGGTAAAGATTGCATCTGCTTTTCCATTTAGCCCGACCACCCGCAATCGAAGAGGAATCCAGAAGACGGACTGGATTCGAATTGACCGGACTACCTACGACGCCTGCTTGGACCGGCGCGACTATCGCCCGAAACCGAGGACATAATAGACCCATGGCAGCACCTAAAGCACAGACCGATAAGCTTCATTCAATCAAGCACAAGGACAAACGCGCAAATATTCCTACTGAGGAATTGCGCGACTTTGTGGCGGAAGAAGAAAAGAAGCCCAAGACGATGCGGTATCCCCGCGACCCTTCCCTCGATCCGCAACTGGTGTGGAAAGGCAAAGACGAGCAAGACTCGAAGGATTTGGAAGTGCCTGTCGTCCCAGTTTACATCCAGGAAAAGATTCATCCCCAGGCGCTGATTGAAGACTTCAGGCGAACCGCAAGGGAAGGACAGCCCGCTCAGGCAGACCTGTTTGCCGATTTCAACGGACTGCCGGAGGACTTTGACAAGCGCGTGGACTTCTACCATTACGAGGGGAACTGGCAAAATCGCATGATTCTCGGCGATTCGCTGCTGGTTATGGCGTCGCTCGCCGAAAAGGAAGGGCTGAAGGGCAAAGTTCAGATGATTTACATCGACCCGCCCTACGGCATCAACTTCGGCTCCAACTGGCAGGTGTCAACACGCAAACGCGATGTGAAAGATGGCAAGGCCGAGGACATGACTCGCCAGCCCGAACAAATCCGCGCCTTCCGCGACACCTGGAAACTCGGCATCCATTCCTATCTCGCCTACCTCCGCGACCGCCTCAGCGCCGCCCGCGAATTGCTCACCGAAAGCGGCAGCGTCTTCGTTCAAATCGGGGATGAAAATGTGCACCTCGTGCGCAATGTTCTCGATGAAGTTTTCGGAAGCGAGAATTTTATTTCCCTCATTACGGTATCCAAGACCAGCAGTGCGACGACTGAATTAATTGCCGGAGTAACTGATTACTTGCTTTTTTATGCAAAGGAAAAAGGCCGCGTGAAATACCGAGCGCTCCTAAAAGAAAAGGCGATCGGCGGTGAAGGAGCGTCGGCTTATGAATGGGCTGAATTTGAAGACGGCAAGCGAGTCCGGGCTGACGCGGCAATTCGAGGCGGGGCCTCACCCGAAACCTTTCGCTACTTCCGATTGAGCGACATGAGGAGTCAGCGTCCGCCCGGGGACTTTCCCGTCACATTCCAAGGAACGACATTCCGACCCTCAACTGGTTATTGGAAAACAGGCCCAGAAGGGTTCGAGCGATTGATCCAAAGCAATAGAATTCAACAGAGCGGGAATACGCTTAACTACATTCGATACCTTGAAGATTTCCCTGCGTTCCCAATAACAAATCTTTGGCCGGACCTCGGAAGCAGCGTAGGCGGAGACAAAGTTTATGTTGTTCAAACCGGAACAAAAATTGTTGAGCGTTGCCTTTTGATGACGACCGACCCGGGCGACTTGGTGCTCGACCCGACGTGTGGTAGTGGCACGACGGCTTATGTGGCGGAGCAGTGGGGGCGGCGCTGGATCACAATTGACACCAGCCGCGTGGCTCTCGCCCTCGCCCGCACGCGCCTGATGGCCGCCAGATTCCCTTACTACATTCTGGCCGATTCCCCCCAAGCCGAGCGCAAGCTTTTGGAGTGCGGTGGCTTGCCGCCGCTTTCTGTCGCCGCAACTGGCGAGGGAGCATCCGAAAGCGCCAGCAAGCTGGCGCAGTCCAAAGCGGGAGCCCCAGGGCAAAGCCTGGGGTCCCCCGGCTCCCGCACTCCAAGCAACGACATTAAGAAGGGGTTTGCTTACAAGCGCGTGCCGCACGTCACGCTCAAATCCATTGCGAACAATCCCGAGATCAAAGAAGGAATGACGCGAACGGAAATCGACGCCGCCATCGCCCGCCATGCCGAAACCGAGCTTCTGTACGATCAGCCTTACGAAGACAACAGGCGCATCCGCGTGACCGGGCCATTCACTTGCGAAAGCCTCTCGCCTTATCGCTTGCTCACAACCGACGAGGAGCGGCCCACAAGCGAGGCCGAAGCTCGCAAGCAGACTTCCGACGGCCAGTTCCCGACCATGATTATTGAGAACCTGAAAAAGGCTGGCGTACAAAACACGTTTAAGAACGAGCGCCTTAGATTCAACCGCCTTGAACCATTCGCGGGGACTTGGATTCACGCCGCGGGCGAGTACACGGAAAAAGAAGCGGAAGACAAAGCGGGAGCAAGCTCCCGCACTCCAAAGACGCGCCGCGTGGCCGTCTCTATCGGGCCCGAACACGGGACGGTAGGCCCGGAGCAAGTGAAAGAAGCCGCCAAGGAAGCAGTGCAGGGTGTGGGTTTTGACCTCCTGGTGGTTTGCGGGTTTGCTTTTGACCCGCACGTTTCCGAAGAGGCCAAGCGCTACGGCAAGCTTATGGTGATGCCGACGCGCATGAATTACGACCTCACTATGGGTGATGATCTGTTGAAGAAAACCGGCGCCGGCAACCTCTTTATGTATTTTGGCGAGCCGGATATCGAAGTGAAAAAGCAGAAGGACGGGAAGCGTGCGGTGACGATCAAAGGTCTCGACGTCTACGACCCGACCACCGGCCAGATTCGCAGCCACTCAACGGACGATATAGCGTGCTGGTTTATTGATACCAATTACAACGGCGAAAGCTTTTTCGTTCGCCACGCTTATTTCACCGGCGCCGAGGAACCCTACGACAAACTGAAACGCGCCCTCCGCGCCGAAATCGACGAAGCTGCATGGTCGGCGCTCTATTCCACCACCAGCCGCCCCTTCGACCCGCCCAAAACCGGCAAAATCGCCGTCAAGGTCATCAACCATTACGGGGACGAGGTCCTGAAGGTTTACGAAACAAAATAGCGGGCCACCGCGTCCCCACGGCGCTTTTCACTCCCGCCCCGCCCAGTGCGGGGCTTTTACTTTCTGGACGAAAAAAAGGATCGCCCTGCGCGGGCAAGATGCCCGCACGACAGCGGGCGGGACGCCCGCGCTACTTCCGTTGCCACCAGCGGTTGTCACTTTTATGTCGCGCACTCTGAAGCCGGGCCGCCTTTGACTACGGCTCGCCGCTTTCGTATAGTCTGGCAAGATGTCCGAGCCATTCCTGAGCATCGTAATTCCCGCTTACAACGAATCACAGCGCCTGGGACGCTCGCTCGAAAAAATCCGGCATTACTTGGGATCGAAACCCTTCGACTCGGAGATTATTGTCGTGGATGATGGCTCGACCGACGCGCAGGGAGAAGTCTTGGGCGACGCGAGACGATGGTGCCCTTCGCTCCGGGTGATCCGCAACGAGCGCAACCGAGGCAAGGGTTTCAGCGTGCGTCGCGGAGTATTGGCAGCGGAAGGGGAGTTTGTTCTCTTCACCGACGCCGACCTTTCCGCGCCCATCGAAGAAGCCGACAAGCTGCTCGCCGAGCTCAAGCTCAGTCAGGCGGACGCCGCGGTCGGCTCGCGGGCACTGGAGCGACAGTTGGTTGGGATTCATCAGCCGCTCTTTCGCGAATACGGCGGGCGCCTCTTCAATCTGCTGGTGCGCCTCGCCACCGGACTTAAAGTCCACGACACTCAATGCGGCCTGAAGCTGTTTCGCCGCGCCACCACGCGCCACGCCTTCGAGCTGCAACGCGTAGAAGGCTTCGGATTCGATCCCGAGCTCTTGTTCCTGGTGGAGCGCCTGGGCGGGAAGGTGGTGGAGGTGCCGGTGCGATGGGACAATGACCCTGCAACCAAGGTCCACGTGCTGCGCGATGCGGTGCGCGCTTGCCTGGATTTGGCGGCGCTGCGCTGGCGCTGGGCCACCGGGAAATACCGAAATCCCTCCGCATCGCCATAACCCTGCGGAGCGAGTAACACAACGCATTTTGGCCCTGCCGCATCGGACTGAAGGTGCCGCGATAGAACCCGGAGCCGGGCACGGCCCTGTGGGGCGATGCAGAAAAGAGTGACGACTTTGGCTGTAGCAGGGTTCTCTGGGCGGAGAAAACACGGCGGTCGGAGAACGCCGCTACGATGACTGAGGCGGGAACAGCGTGGCGGAGGTGGATGGCGCGTGTTATACTAAGTTTTGGGGAAGAGGCCGGCGGCGGGACAAAAAGGCGTTGATGGCCGACATTGACTGACGCTGCGATGCCAATTCGCCAAGGCTGTTCATCGCATTCCTGAGGAGCAAAATCTTTGATGACCAAACGGATTCGCGTCCTATTAATTTCAATTTCGTGCGCTCTGGTATTTTACGTCGCACTAGGGGGAGTGCTGGGCAAGGGCAACTCCTCGAACGAAAAGACGTATCGCGACCTCGGCGTCTACGAAGAAGTCCTGTCCCGAATCAAGCAGGATTACGTGACCGAGCCGAACCTGAAGAAGGTGACGAGCGGGGCGGTGCGCGGTCTCTTGGAATCGCTCGACCCCTATAGCACATACTTCACTCCCCAGGAATTCCAGGATTTTCTGGCGCATCCCGACCTGGGCCCCGCGGAGGTGGGGATTTTCCCTTCTAAAAAGATGGGATTTACGACGGTGGTCTCAGTGCTGCCGGGAAGCCCTGCTGAAAAGGCCGGAATCAAGGCCGGCGACCTGATTGACCGCGTGGAAAACACACCGACCCGCGAGCTTTCCGTAGTTCAACTCGAACGGCTGCTGGCGGGTGCGCCCGGAACCACGCTCACCCTGGCCGTGGTGAAGGAAGCGCGCGGCGAGCCGCAGAAAGTTTCGATGACGCGCGAGGTTCTTATCAATACTCCCATCATCGCCAGGATGGCGGAGGGCACCACGGCTTACATTCGCGTCCCCACATTCAGCAAAGGCAAAGCAGCGGAAATCTCCAAGAAGCTCAAGGAACTGATCGCCACTAACCATGCCGACAAGCTGGTGCTTGACCTCAGAAACTGCGCCGGCGGCGAGGTGGAAGAAGCCGTCGAGACGGCCAGCCTGTTTCTCGATAAAGGCCTGGTCACCTACGCGGTGGGGCAGCGCTATCCGCGACAGGATTTCCCGGTGAAGCCCGAGGGAACGGTCATCAAATTTCCGCTGGTCGTCCTCATTAACCAGTCGACTGCGGGTCCGTCCGAACTGGTCGCGTCGGCGATGCTGGGCAATCATCGCGGTGACGTGGTCGGCGTCCAGAGCTTCGGCGAGGGCGTGGTGCAGAAGATGATTCCGGTCGGCGATGGCTCCGGCCTGCTGCTCTCAGTGGCCAAGTACTACGGACTGGACGGGAAGGCGATCAACGGCAACGGCGTCACGCCCAACGTCATCGAGCAGGGCGGCACCGAGACGGCGAGCTTGGACGAAGAGAATAACCCGGAAGAGCCCGAGCACTTCGGCGATAAGGACGATTTGCAACTTCGTAAAGCACTCGACCTCTTGAAACAACAAAATGCGCCGGCCAAGGCCGCCTGAGCGGCGATGCGATCGCTCGGCACGCCGGGCCATCGCTCAACTCAGGCCTCTTGATCTGATTCGAGTCCAACACATTCTCCGCTCTGACACCTTTCCCAGGCCCGCGGCCCGGCGCGCCCCGCTCCCGTTTTTCTCCTGGAGACTGCTTCTTCTGGTGATTGTTTGCGGCACATTCACCAGCGCTTGCTCGTGGTTTGGCCGCAAGCACGTCACGGAGAGCCTGCGGCGCGAGACTGCTCTTCGCGTCCAAAATGCCATCGAGAGCGCGGCCGGCTCTCGAGTCTGGGTAAAGGGCGCGCCGACTACCGTGGCGCACTCTGCACCTGCGCCCGGCAGCGAGATCAGCTCTCAGGTGCTCGTGCTCCCGGATAGCTATGACCAAGTGCTCGGCGCGATCGAACGCTATGCCGAGACAGCTCACCTCGAAGCGCAAGTCTCGCGACGGGATTTCAAGCAAGGTTTGCGATCGAGCGAGATCGTTTTGAGGCAGCGGAACGAGCTTGTCTGCCGGTGGCGCGTCCGGGAAGTGCCGCAACTGCGGCGCGCGGCGATCGTCATTGACGACCTGGGCCAGGACCTCGAGGCCGCCCGAGCGCTGCTCCGCCAGCCTTATCCTCTGACCTTTTCCGTTCTGCCCGCTCTCCGATACTCCACTGAGACCGCGCGCGAAGCACACAGCGCCGGGCGCGATGTGATGCTCCATCTGCCCATGGAGCCCGAGGCAGGTTCCGGCGCAAGCCCCGGACCTGGAGAAATCAGAATGGGCATGAGCGGCGACACAGTGGCCGAGACCATCCGCCAGGACTTGAGCTCTGTTCCTTTCGCCGCGGGCGCGAACAATCACATGGGCTCGCGCGCCACGTCTGACGCGGCGCTGATGGGCGAAGTGATGAAGGTCTTGGCGGTCCAAGGCCTCTTCTTCGTGGATAGCCGCACCACAGCGGAGACCGAGGCACTCGACCAAGCGCGCAGGATCGGGATTCCCGCATTCTATCGCTCAGTATTCTTGGACGACACGGAGACCGTTCCCTACACGCTTCAGCAACTCCGCCTGTTTCGTCGCACGGTCGAAGAACAAGGCACAGCGCTGGCCATCGGCCACCCGCACGCCACCACGATCGAAGCGCTGGCGCAGTTTCTCCCTGAATTCGAGCGGGCGGATATCCAATTGGTCCCCGCGTCTCAGCTCGTTCGCTTGCCGGAGGCGGCGCGGCTTGAGCCTCCAGGCCGACAGAAACTGGAGGGCCAGTAATTGCCGATCTTCGATTGAGGATTGCCGATTGCCAAGACGGACTCGCCCCAGCGCGGCAATCGACAATCGGCAATCTAAAATGAGAGCTACTTTTCAGCGGTGGGTGGGGCGGCGGTGAGGGTGACGTCCTGATCGAGGCGCATGCCGATTAAAGAGCCGGCGGGCAACGCAGCCTGCTGGCCGTGAAATAGAATGAGGGCTGCTGCCACGCCGACGCCCGCCGCGGCAATGCCCGGGCCAACGCCCGCGGCGGCGCCGGCTGCGGAAGGAGCAAGGATCATGGCAGCCTGTTTCTTCTTCGAGGCTCCACGGCCTTTGAGGTCGCCTTCCGGTCCGACGTTGGGATCGCCGCTGCCCTCGCTCGAAAACACTTCGGTCAGCGACCCAAGGATAGCCACCTTTTCGCCGTTCGGCATTTCGAGGGTATCGAAAACAATGGTCAAATATCCGCCTTTGCCGCGCCGGCCAGCGGCCTTGACTTCGCCGATATGCCCATCAATGCGGATGCCCTTGGGCAGCACATCGCGGTCTTCCACGGCGACCGGGTCGATGAGCGTCGTCATCACGCGGTCGCCCGCCTTGGAGGTCTTGGAACTGAGAGCGGTGTGTAGTTGGAGCTTGAACTCTGTGCCCTCGGGGACGACGTACTCGTTGGCAGCGTTGGCTTCCTCTTGAGCTGGCGCGTCTTGTGCGCGCAGCAATCGCGCGTTGCCCATGGAAAGCAGGCCGAGCGCCACGACGAATACAAACTTTCGCTTCATTAACTTTACTCTCCCAGCTTGAAACCCCAATGCCGGTCCCGCACCGCGAGACCCGCAACCAATTATTTCACCACCAAACGTCCAAGGCAGTCAAAGAGAAAATTCCGCGTTGTGGCACGGGACGGGGACCCGTCTGGGGCTCGCCCGTGGCCATCCCACTCTCCGGGACAGGATGGCCGTGCCACGGCGCGGCTGTACGATTGGATGCATTCAGGCGCACGAGGTTGGACGAGTCGATTGAGTGATTGAGTGATTGGGAAAAGCGGAAACTGGAAATTCGAAACTTGAAAGTGGACGGGAATAGCCACGGCACAGTTTCCATTTTCCAGTTTCCAATTTCTATTTGCTGGCAAACACAGAATCACCAAATCACTCCATCACCCAATTCGCCGCTCCCGCCGTTACGGCGCGAAGACGAGGAGAGTGAACGTCCCCGGCAACATCGTCGGCCTGGGGCGAGGATGCTCGGGCGTTGGAGCAGGAGGAGGCCCGAACTCTGCCGTCACCAGGAAGACGTTCCGCGTTTGGGGATCGAAAGCCATGGTGCGCGCCCCGCGCTGGGTTGGAACATTTTCGACGACGGTGAACTTGTCCGGCGAATCCTCATGCACGACAGTCAACGTGCCATCACCATTCGAACTGAAGGCGGTGCCGGTTGCCGCGTCAAAGCCATTCGCATCCACGCCCTCGCCGATCGGTGGGGTGGCAATAATTTTCCCGCTGTCGACGTCCATGACCGCCATCATCTTGTTGTGGCACCCGCTGAAGGTTCGCCGGTGCTCCGTATCCATCGCAATGCCGGAGGGCTCTTCGCAAGGCGCGAGGGGCCAGCGATGGGTGACGGTGAGCGCCTGGGTGTCTATTTCCACCAGCGTGCTCTTGTCCTCAAGATTGTTGTAGATGTGACCCTTGCCGTCCGCCACGGCAAACTCGGGGCGTCCGTCGAGCTTCACCGTGCCCGCCACGTTGCCGGTGGCCGCGTCGATGGCGGTCGCGCTCTGTCCCCGGCCGTTGAAAGTGAAGACACGCTTGGAAGCCGGATCGTAAATGATCGCATCCGGCCCCTGGTCAGTGGGGGCGGAGCCGGTAACCTTGAGAGTTTTGAGATCGAAAATGGTCACAGTATTGGTGCGGCCGTTGCTCGTGAATCCCTTGCCCACGTCTGACGCGATGGCGATGCCGTGAACGCCTTGAGTATCGGGAATATCGCCCACTACCGTGTAGTTGTCCGCGTCGACCACCATCACGTGCGTACCCCGAGAGATAAACAGATGGCGGTTGGCGCCATCGACAGACAGGTAGTCCCAGAATCCTTCTCCGCCCAGCGTCACTTTCTTGACCTGATGGTAGCCGCTCCACGCCGGAACGGCGCTGGCGCAAACCCAGAGCAATGCCACCATGCACAATCCAACTCGTGGATATCTATTTCCCTTTATTTTCATTTGAAGGTTCTCCTAGTGGAAATTCGAGAATCGAAATTCGACAATCGGAGTGGAACTGAGCTTCGAATTTCGAGTTTCGAGCATTCTTCGATTCGCTCCTTCGGCGGAGCGCACTTTAGCACGAATGACGCCGGTTACAAGACATTATTGACCGGCTGACTCAATGCAGCCGCAGGCAAAGTTCGCCCAGTGCTGCACCCTTTGAAATGGACGAAAGACGTCGAACGAAAGTTACGTGATTTTCATTTGGGGAATCGGGCGAGGCGCCAGCCGAGATCGCGCGCTATTTGCGCGCCTCGGCGTGGTGGCGAACGTCTACGCCCTCCACGAGAAAGACGACGTCCTCGGCGATATTCGTGGAATGGTCGGCGATGCGCTCCAGGTTTCGCGCCACAAAAATCAGGTCAACGCATTGCCGAATGGCAGTCGGATCTTGCTCCATGTGGGCGACGAGCTCGTTGTAAATCGAATCGCGCAGCTCATCCACTCCGTCATCCATCAGCAGAACGCTTCGGGCCAGGCCGGAATCTTTCTTGACAAACGAATCCAGGCTTTTTCGCACCATGGATTCCACCATGCTGGCCAGCAGCGGGACGTCCACCAAGGGTTTCACCACGGGCTCGTGCATCAGGGAAAGGGCGCGCTCCGCGATGTTAACGGCGTGATCTCCCATGCGCTCCAGGTCGTTATTGATCTTGATGGCGGCAGTGATAAATCGCAAATCAGTGGCAACGGGCTGCTCGAGGGCAAGGAGACCGGTGGCGATGTCATCGATCTCGATTTCCATCTGGTTAATTCGCGACTCATTCTGAAAGGCCTGCATCGCTTGTTGTTCGTCTTTCTCAGTCAGGGCCACCACGCTGCGGTAAATGGCCGACTCGACCAAGCCGCTCATTTCCAGGAGCCGCGTTCGGAGATCATCAAGTTGTTGTTCAAAATGGCGCATGGATTTTGAAATGGGAAGCTAGAAGCTAGGATTTAGAAGCTAGAATGCGGGATCGATTCTGGTTTCTGCCTTCTAGCTCCCAGCTTCTTCCCCAAAATACTCCTCGCTTCTGTCGTTCCTACCCAAAGCGTCCCGTAATATAGTCTTCCGTCTCCTTCTTCGCCGGCCGTTTGAAAATAATTGGGGTCTCATTGAACTCGATGAGCTTGCCCAACAAGAAGAATCCCGTATAGTCTGCGACTCTCGCGGCCTGCTGCATATTATGCGTGACAATCACAATCGTGCACAGCTCCTTGAGAGCGAAGAGGAGCTCCTCGATTTTCGCTGTGGCGATGGGATCCAGCGCCGAGCACGGCTCATCCAGCAGGAGGACTTCAGGCTCCACTGCCAAAGCCCGCGCGATGCAGAGCCGCTGCTGCTGGCCGCCGGATAGTCCGTAAGCCGATTTGTGCAGACGGTCCTTGACCTCATCCCAAATCGCAGCCCGCTTGAGGCTCCGCTCGACCACGTCGGCCAAGGCGCCTTTCCAGCCATTCACTCTCAGTCCGTATGCCACATTGTCAAAAATCGACTTGGGAAAAGGATTGGATTTTTGGAAGACCATACCCACGCGGCGCCGAAGTTTGGCCACATCCATCTCCAGGATATTATCCCCGTCCAGCCGGACGTCTCCCTCGGCGCGCGCAAAGCGCACCATTTCGTACATTCGGTTCAGCGTGCGCAGGAACGTCGACTTTCCACAACCGGATGGCCCAATCAGCGCCGTGATCTTCTTCTCCGCCACACTCAGGCTGATGTCGTGCAACGTCTTTCGGGACCCGTAATAGAAATCGAGGCCTGACGAAGTGATTTTGGGCGTGGCAACCACCGCCGGCTTGTCGCCGGGCTCGGCGGGCTGATTTCCACTGGATAGCTTCGCCATAACCGCGTCGTTTGTTACGCTACTCATAAATTTCAGCGCGTCGCGGACCGAGACAGTATCAGCTTCGCTCCGATATTAGCGAAGAGGACTAAGGTAAGCAAGACTAGCCCGGCCGCCCAGGCCTGTCGGTGCCAATCGTCATATGCCGAGAGCGCGTAATAGAAAATCATGACGGGCAGCGAAGCCGTCTCTCCATGAAGCCATCCATGGCTCCAAAAGCGATTGCTGGCGCTGGTGAAGAGAAGCGGAGCGGTCTCTCCTGCCACGCGCGCCAAGCTCAATAGAATTCCCGTTGCAATGCCTTTGTACCCCGCCGGAATCACTACGGTCAAGATCGCTTTCCATTTTCGCGCGCCCAGGGCCATTGCCCCTTCTCGCAACGAAACGGGCACAGCGCGCAAAAACTGTTCCGTGCTTCGAAGGACGATGGGCATCAGCATCACGCCCAGGGCCAGCCCTCCGGCCAAAGCCGAGTACCCGCGCATGGGAATGACCACTGCCGTGTAAATGAAGATTCCCATCACCACGGAAGGGACGCCATTGAGTAGGTCCGCGGTATACCGCACCAAGAACGAAAAAGTCTTTCCCCCGTACTCGGCCAGGTAGACGCCGCCCATGAAGCCCACGGGCACCCCAATCATCGCCGCCAGGAGCAGTAGCTTCCCACTCCCGACAATTGCATTCGCCATGCCGCCGCCGGTCTCTCCGACGGGCTTGGGCAGCTTGGTGAAAAAGTCCCAACTCAGGTCCCGTCCGCCGTTATAGACCAGGTAGCCCAGGATCAAGAACAGGGCTGAAACTGTGACCAGGGCGCAGAGGCCCGTCAGGGTCAGCATCACGGCATTCACGACTCTTCGCCAGGCGTAACGGTAATTCATTCCTGTGACGTCCCCCGCTTGGCCGTGGCCACAATCATCAATCGCGCCAGCCCATTGAGGAGAATGGTCAGCAGGAACAGGACCAATCCCAACTCGACGAGAGACTGAACGTACAAGTCGCCGGTTGCCTCGGAGAACTCATTGGCAATAATCGCGGCAATAGAATACCCGGGGGCGAAGAGTGAAGTGGCGATTTTGGGAACGTTTCCGATCACCATGGTGACGGCCATTGTTTCCCCCAGGGCCCTGGCCATGGAGAGAAAGATGGAGCCGAAGATTCCGGTTCGCGCAAAAGGCACCACGACTTTCCAGGTCGCCTCCCATTTGGTGGCGCCCAGAGCGAGTGCAGCTTCGCGCTGGTCAACGGGAACCGCCAGCAGCACTTCGCGGGATACGGAAACGATGAACGGAATAACAATGATCCCGAGAAGGACGCCCGCCGTCAGAAAACCGATCCCATAGAGCGGTCCCTTGAAGAGGGGGAGAAAACCCAAGGTCGCTTTGAGAAACGGCTCCACGTAAACTCGCATGAAAGGGACAAGCACAAACATTCCGATCAGCCCGAAGATGACCGTGGGGACCGCAGCCAGAAGTTCAATGATAAACGTCAGTGCATCCGAAATGGGCCGCGGTGCGAGCTCGGCAAGAAAAATCGCCGCGCCCACGCCCAACGGAACCGCAATCAGCAAAGCCAGCGCCGACGTGACCACCGTCCCGTAGATGAAGGGCAAGGCGCCAAAATTCTCGAACACCGGATCCCACGTCTGCGTGACGAAAAAAGCCCATCCGAACTTGTGGCGGGGAAGCGCAGAATTATCATAAAGCTCAAACACCAGCAGCGCCGTCACCAGAAAAATACTCGTGGCGAAGAGCAGGGTGATGAGGTGCGCGACCTCGTCCCCTGTGCGGAGCCGGTTGATAAACGAGCGCACCCGCCCGGCAGGCGCCGGACGCGTGGGCAAGCTCATTGCGCTGGCGGAACTCGACATGCTATTGGATCTGGGAAATGGCCTTCAATTCTTTGGTCACGACGGGCTTTGGAAGTTGAGCGTAGGACAAGTCATTGCAGTATGCCTGTCCCTTCGTCATCATCCACTGAAGAAAATCCGTGATCACTTTTCTCTTCGCCGCATCGTCAATTTTGGCCGGAATCAAAAGCCATGTGAAACTGGAAATCGGGTAAGCTGTTCTGCCCGGAGCGTTGGTGATGGAAACGCGAAAGTCGTCAGGCATATTCTTGGCAGCGCCGGCCGCTGCTGCGGTCACGGCATCCAAGTCCGCTTTGACGAAGGCGCCGGAGGAGTTTTTGACCCGGCCGTAGGGCAATTTGTTTTGCACAGCGTAGATCAGCTCCACATAGCCTATGGAGTTGGGTGTCTCTTTCACCTGGCCGGTTACTCCCTCATTGCCTTTGCTGCCCAGGCCGACTGGCCAGTTCACAGACGTATTCTTACCCACTTTGGTTTTCCACTCGTCGCTGACCTTCGACAAATAATCGGTCCAGATGTACGTGGTGCCGCTGCCGTCGGAGCGATGGACAACCACGATGTCCTCGGCGGGCAATTTCACCTTGGGATTGGGGCCCGTCAATGCGGGGTCGTTCCATTTCGTGATTTTACCCAGGAAAATTCCCGCCAGCGCCTCCGGGGTAAAATTCAATTCGGCCGTCACGCCGGGAATGTTGACCGTCGGGACGACCGCTCCGAGGACGGTGGGGAAGTGCAGAACTTTTGTCTTTGCCTGGCCCAATTGCTCGTCCGTCATCGGGCCGTCCGACGCGCCAAAATCAACCGTGCCTGACAACAGTTGCCGGATGCCGCCACCCGAACCGATGGACTGGTAGTTGATTTCGATGTCCGAATGCAACTTGTGGTACTCGTCAAACCACTTGGAATAGATCGGATAGGGGAAGGTGGCGCCGGCGCCACTGATTTGAAGCCTGTCGGGGGAAGGCGCCGGCGCCGTCAGGGAGGGCTTAGGCCGTAATGTCAGGCCGACCACCAACGCCGCTAAAGTGACGCCGAGAAACAGTCGCAAACTCAGGGTATTTCTCTTCATGATCGATCTCCTTGTTGAACTAGTTTCTCGCTAGCGTGTGGCCGGATTGTTACAGAAACGTTAAAATAGCGTTAAATCTCCTTGAAGATGACCATGCCAAGTTCAATCGCTCTCCTTGTGCTTTCGCCGCGCAAGTGCACTGGCTTCTTCCGGCGGCTGGAGACGTCTTCGACGGCGCAGCGAAGGATGTGGTTCAGCTCCGGAACGGTAAAGGAGTGAGTGATGAAGTCAAACGCCCTTCGTTCCATGACGGCCATGTAAAGCGGGATATCCGCAAATGGCGAAACCACGATGACATTGACCGGCTCCCGCGCCCCTGCGGCCAGATCCACCACATCGGTCCAACTGCCGTCAAGCAGGTCGGTATCGGTAAACACCAAGTGAGGAGGGTTAGAGCTGGCGAGTCTCCACCCAGCTTCCTTGCAAGTTCGCGCTCGATCGGTCCGGATGAGCTGATTTTCCAGGGCTTTTTTCAGCCCGGCCATCGGAAAATCAGAAGAATGCACCAACAGCGCTTCAATCTCTTCCTTCATACGGTTTCCCCCACGAATCCGGGCATCGATTTCACGATGGAACGCAAAGGGTGCGTTCGGATTCTCAACTGGTTCACGTCCTTCGAGTGGCTATTTCAGCCGGAGACGGAGAGATTTCTTCTCCTGGTCGATATCGATCTTCTCCTCCCGCACCAGCCAGCCGACGGCAAAATCGACGAATGGACCGGTTCCGTCCAGCTTTCTCCTTAACTGGGGCAAGGTCTGCGGGCCATCGCTGTTGAGCACCTGCCAAACCTGCCCGGCCGTCTCTCCGATAAGCTGTTTGATCTCCATTGAAGTCAAACCTCCGTTTTTGCGGCTGTGATTAAGGCGCAAGAATGCTCTCCCCGTGTTACCCACGGATGAGGTTCAGTTGAAGATTTGGTTAAGTTCGGCGCGGTTCTCGCCGCTGTGGCTTCCGACCCAGGACATTCGAGCGTGAGGATCTCGCTAAACCGCTGTGAATTGAACGACAAACTTGGAGCCTTTGCCCAACAAGCTCTCAACCTTGATCGTTCCGTGCATGCGCTCGACGACGTGTTTGACGATGGAGAGCCCGAGGCCCGTACCCCCCACTTCGCGCGAGCGGGTTTTGTCCACGCGGTAAAAGCGCTCGAAGATTCTCGGCAAGTCTTCGGAAGGAATTCCGATTCCCGTGTCGGAAATGGCAATTTGAGCCTGGCTGTCTGCGGTGCGCGTGACCTCCACTTTCACCTCGCCGCCCTTGCGGTTGAACTTAATCGCGTTGTCGAGCAAATTCACCAGGAGCTGTTCCAGCCTCATGCGGTGGCCCAACACCTCTGCGTCATCCAGCTTCCCGCAGTGCAAAGTCACTTCACGCATCCTCGCTTCAGTCTCGACGGTGCGCACGGCCGCCTCGACGGCGGTGCGAACGGAAATGCGCTCCGGCGCCGCTTGGGGACTGCCGGACTCGAGCTCCGACAAAACCAGCAAGTCCACGGCAATGTTGTTTAACCGGATGGCGTGAGCCTTGATGATCTCCAGAAACCGCCGATTATTCTCCTGATCCTCCAGCGCGCCGTCCAACAGGGTTTCGGCGTAGCCGCGAATGGCGGTGAGCGGTGTGCGCAGCTCGTGAGAGACGTTGGCCACGAAGTCCTTGCGGATGCGCTCCAGGCGCTCCAAATCGGTGATGTCGTGCAGGATGGCGATGACGCCCGGTCCTGATGGCGACGCCAGCGGCGCGGCCTGGATTTCCAAAGACCGATTCGCCGGGCCAGTGAGCTGCAATCGTCCTTTCACCGGCTGTCCTGTCGCCAGAGCCTGCTTTAAGGCATCAATGAGTTCAGGATTTCTGACCAAATCCAGCAAGGGCATGCGTTCCGGGACCGGAAACAGGCAACCCACGGCGCGCGCGAATGACTGGTTGCAGAACGTAACGCGCAGCCCTCCGTCCACGGCAAGCACGCCCTCCATCATGCCGGAAAGAATGTTCTCCCGGCGGGCGCTTTCCAGGCTCAAGCTCGCCACCAACTCGCGAAGCTGCGCGGCCATCCGGTTCAACGACTGCGCCAGTGCTCCCAGCTCATCCCTTTCAGCCGGCAAAGGGGGCTTGGACAAGTTGGCGTCAACCAGCCCTTCCGCAAAGGCTCGCAGCCGATTGATGCGGCGAGTGAAAACGAATGAAAAATAGTAGGCAATTCCAAAAGCCACGAGTGCGGCCAGGAGCGACGCGTGAAGAATGCGGCCGCGGACCTCGGCGATGGCAGCGTCCAGGTCTTCGAGTGGAACTGCCAGTCGAAGCACGTAACCCGGCTGTCCGCTGTAGGTCACCGGGATGGCGAGATAACAAAGATCGCGGTCTAGAGTGGCACTGTGGCGAATGGAGGATCCCTTGGCGTCGGTCCGGTGGGCCTCCAGGACCTCCGGTCGGCTGGCGTGATTCTCCATCGTTTCGATGTCGTGCTCCGAATCGCCAAGCACCACGCCGCGCGGATCGATGACCGTAACGCGAGCCTTGGCGCGCCCGCCCGCCTGCTTCGACCAGGAGGTGATCTGTTCGGGCGGGAGCACGCGAAGTTCATCGGCGAGAATCCGTGCTTCCGCTTCAAGCCGTTGCTCGACACTCTCGATTTGATGCCGGGCGGTGTAGCGGCCCACATCGATATCCAGAACCAACAGCGTCACTGCAATCAGCAGGAAGGCAGCGGCAAGGTGCTTGCGAAAAACAGTGCCCAGCAGGGTCATACGGTCAGCGCACCGCGATCTTGGAAAATGGAAAATGGAAACTGGAAAAAGGAAGCTGGGAAATAAGCCAATTTCCAATTTCTATTTTCCAGTTTCCAGTTTCAGTCAGCGAGCTCCTCCGCGGTTCCGCCGGAGAATCGATAGCCGGCTCCGCGCACCGTTTGAAGATACAGCGGTTTATCGGCCTGGACTTCGATTTTTTCCCGCAGGCGGCGCATATGGACATCCACCGTGCGCGGGGTCACAAAGCGATCGCGGCCCCACACCTCATCGAGCAAACGATCGCGGCTGTAAATGCGGCGCGGGTTCGACGCCAGAAAGTGGAGCAGCTTGAATTCCAGAGTGCTGAGCTCAACCCGCCGGCCTTGCACCGTTGCTTCCTGAGTCCGCGCATCTAACCGCAAATCGCCGGCCTGGACCACTTCATGCAGTTCGGCTGCTCTTTCCTGGCGGCGCATCACCGCCTTGGCTCGCGCCACCAGTTCGCGCGGACTGAAAGGCTTCACCACATAATCGTCGCCGCCGATCTCGAGCCCCAGCACGCGATCGATCTCCTCGCCCTTGGCTGTCAGAAAAATCACCGGCACCGCTCTCAAGCGCGGCTCGGCGCGCAATCGCTTGCAAATTTCAAAGCCATCCTGATCGGGAAGCATGATGTCCAAGAGCACCAGGTCCGGGGGATTCCTGCGAAGTTCTTCCAGCCCATCCTTGCCACGGCTGAAGCTCTGAACGTCAAAGCCTTCCTTGCGGAAGTTGTAGCGGACGAGCTCGACGATGTCAGCCTCGTCTTCGATGATCACGACGCGTCGATTCATGCGCGGCATTATATCATTGACGATTTTCGATTGGCGATTTGCGATTGCCAATCCGTCATTCCCGCGAAAGCGGGAATCCATTTCTTTCTCGAGTCAGGCATTAGCAAGCGAAATCTTCTGCTGAGCGCAGCAAACGCAGCGGCGATGATATGCTACAGAAGATGGGGGATCTTGATTGGAAGTCTGGTGTCGCCAGCAACGCGCTTCCCGTTGAACCGCAGTGTGTCCGCGCAAAATTTCGCGTCGCCGAGAACCTAGCCGTGCTTTTTTTTACCTTGGAACTGGCTGGTTCGATGCTCTTCCCCTTACCGATCGAAGGACAATTGAAAATATGGGGACTCAGTTTTCTCGGCGTCGGCGTTCTGCTGATCATAAAGGACAGCAGCACGATTCAACAAGGCAAAGTGCTGCCGGCGCTTCGCGATTGGTATCCGTGCCTCCTGATTCCGATCGCGTATAGGGCTTCCGGGGTTTTCTTCACGGCTGATCCCCGGCACCGCCTCGATCAAATTTTTGTCGAGTGGGATAACGCGCTTCTCGGAAATGCCGTGATATCGCACTGGCTTTCGGTCTCTTCGTTGTGGCTTGGGCCGGCTCTTGAGATTTCTTATTTGCTGTGCTATCCGCTCGTGCCGCTGGCTCTGTTGACCCTGGTGCTGGCGCGCCGATGGGGAAGATTGCGTGTATCTGCCGGCTCCAGCGCCCGTGATCCCATCGACCACTTTTGGACAGCGGTCCTGCTCGCCGTGCTCTCCTGCTATGTGCTGTATCCTTTCTTTCCTCTCACGCCGCCGCGTGTGCTATACCCAGGTTCGAGTGGACTGGTAACGCACTCCGCGTTGCGCGCCCTGAACTTGTGGCTGTTGCATCAGAATGGAGACCAAGCCAGCCTCTTCCCCAGCGGTCACGTGGCCGGTGTCGTGGCCGCCTCGCTCGCGGTCCGAGTCTACTTGCCGCGAATCGGCCGGGTGTTTCTGGTGGCGGCCGCCAGCGTCACCATAGCGACATTCGTCGGACGCTACCACTACGCCGCCGACGCCGTCGCAGGCGTGATAGTCGCGGTTGGAGCGTTCGCGATTGCCAATTCAATCTTCAAGCAGAGATGAAGTCTTCTGTCAAACCTTCGCGGTTTCGGCGGAAGACAGCGGCAGGGTGCGGCCGGGAGTGCTGGTGGGCTTCGAGCGCGGCTGGACCTTCCAGAGGTCGAGAACGTTTTGTGACCAGTTGTCCAGAACTTCCCTGGCACGGGCGCTTCGAGTCTTTTCAGCGTGCATAAAAATCATCTGGCGGACCAATTGTAGATCCTCGGGCTCAATGATGCGTTCGAGGCCGACCGATTCGGCGTTGGTACGATGCTGGAGCTTTTTGAGCGGATCGTAAACGAAGGCAACGCCATTAGTCATCCCGGCGCCGAAATTCCGTCCCGTCTGACCAAGAATCACCACGATGCCGCCGGTCATGTATTCGCAAGCGTGATCGCCTGTGCCTTCGACGACCGCCGTCGCGCCGCTATTCCTGACGGCAAAACGCTCGCCCGCTCGCCCGGCGGCGAACAAACGCCCGCCAGTAGCGCCGTAGAGAACCGCGTTGCCCATAATCACGTTTTCGTGTGAGGCAAAGGCGCTGCCTTCCGGAGGCCGAAGCACGATCTCGCCGCCGTCCATGCCCTTGCCGACGTAGTCGTTGGCTTCGCCTTCGAGCAGGAGTCGCACACCCGTGGTGAGAAACGCGCCGAAACTCTGGCCGGCGCTGCCACGAAATCGGAAATCCGCGGTGGCGCCTTCGAGACCTCGCTTGCCGCGTCGGAACGCGACTTCGCCTGCCGCGCGCGCGCCGATGGTGCGATTGATATTGCGGATCGGATACTCGCGCGTGATCGAAGCACCCTCCACCAGCGGTCTCTCGACGTCTTCCCGCATTCTCAGAGCTAGTTCATCCACGTGCCGCGTTCGCGGTGGCGCTGCTGCCGCGCAGGCGGCCGCTGGCACATCCATCTTCGGCGCCATCACCGCCGGCGCGGCTCGGACAAGCAATGGTCTTAAGTCCAACTGGCCACAGCGCCCCGGCACGTTGTACGCGATGGGCTCGAGCAGGTCCGTGCGCCCCACGATTTCATCGAGCGAGCGAAAGCCCAGTTGCGCCAGCAGCTCGCGCACATGCTCGGCGACGCGGCGGAAGTAATGAATCAG
Organism: Terriglobia bacterium; assembly: GCA_050013575.1. Classification (GTDB taxonomy): domain Bacteria; phylum Acidobacteriota; class Terriglobia; order UBA7540; family UBA7540; genus DASYXZ01. The sequence continues at coordinate 318,713 of JBEKEZ010000003.1, forward strand.
CCGGTCGGGATCGTTCGGAAAGCGCATGCGGAGGTCTTCTCGCTGCGTGGCCACGCCCACCGGACAAGTGTTCAAGTGGCACTGCCGCGCCATCACGCAGGCCAGCGCCACCAGCGCCGCGGTGCCGAAACCAAACTCGTCCGCGCCCAGAATCGCGGCGATCACGACGTCGCGTCCGGTTTTCATCCCGCCGTCTACGCGCAATCGCATGCGCTCGCGCAGTCCGTTCGCCACCAGAGCCTGATGCGATTCGGCAAGTCCCATCTCCCAGGGTGATCCGGTATTTTTGATCGATCCGAGCGGCGAGGCGCCGGTGCCGCCGTCGTGGCCGCTGATCAGCACCACGTCGGCGTTGGCCTTTGCGACCCCCGAAGCTACCGTGCCCACGCCCGCCTGCGAAACCAGCTTCACGCCGATGGCCGCGCGCGGGTTCACTTCGCGCAAGTCGTAAATCAGTTGCGCCAGGTCTTCAATGGAATAAATGTCGTGGTGCGGAGGGGGCGAGATCAGCGAAATGCCGACCACCGCCTTGCGGACGCGCGCGATGAGCGGCGTCACTTTGTGCGCCGGCAATTGCCCGCCCTCACCGGGCTTCGAGCCCTGCGCCATCTTGATTTCCAGTTGCTCGGCGCGCGCCAGGTATTCCGGCGTCACGCCAAAACGCGCCGAAGCGACCTGCTTGATCTTGTTCGCTGCCGAGTCTCCGTTCTTCAGGTCAATGTAGACCTCGGGATCTTCGCCGCCTTCGCCGGTGTTCGACTTGGCGCCGATCCGATTCATGGCAATGGCGAGCGTCCGCTGCGTCTCGGGACTCAACGCGCCGAGCGACATCGCCTGAGTCGAGAACCGTTTCCAAATTGCCTCCACTGGCTCAACTTCATCGAGAGGGATGGCCGGCGTCGGCTTGAAGCGAACCAGGTCGCGCAGCGCGAGCGGCTCGCGTTCGGCGACAGTTTGGGCGAAAGCGCGATAAGCCGCGCCGTCGTTGTCCTTCGCGGCCTTCTGAAGGTGCCGGATCACTTCCGGCGCGAAGGCATGCCGCTCAAAGCCTTTGCGGAATCGGTACAGGCCGGCGAACTCCAGCTTGTCCGAGGGGCGGGCAAAGGCTGTGCGGTGGCGCTCCAGGGTGTCTGCCACAACGTCCACCCATTTTCTTCCGCCCACCAGCGAGCGCGTCTGCGGAAAGAATTTCTCCACCACCTCCGCGTCGAGTCCGATGATCTCGAAGAATTTCCCGCCCAAGTAACTCGCCAGCGTCGAGATGCCCATCTTGGAGAGAATCTTCTTCAGGCCCACTTCGATGCCGGCGCGGAAATTCCCCAACGCGTCGGCCACGGATATTTCTCCGAGTTCGCTCCGGCGGGCGAGACCGGCGACAACTTCCAGCGCCAAATACGGGTTCACCGCTGCCGCGCCGTAGGCGATCAGGCAGGCGAAGTGATGCGATTCCCAGGCCTCGGCGGTCTCGATCACCAGATCCACCTTGTTGCCCACGCCCTCTTCAATCAGCTTTTCAACCACCGCGCCCACTACAAGCAGCATGGGAACAGCGGCGCGATCGGGGCCGATGCCGCGATCGCTCAGGATGAGGATCGAGCTGCCTTGCTTCGCTGCCGCCGAACAGTCGCGCACGATGCGCTCCACGGCGCGCGACATATTTTCAGCCGCCGTGGCACGATCATCCTGGCCGTGGTCTTGCACGGGCTGGAAGCCCGTGGCACTGCTCGCTTCGAAAAGCGTGGAGACGGTGACAGGTTTGAATTTCCCGTTGCCCACGGTCTGCAATTGCGCCAGCTCATCGTCAAAGAGAAAAGGCGATTCCAGCCGAATCATGCGCGCGTGTTGGGGGGTCTCAATTAGCACGGAGTGGCGCGGCCCGAGATAGAGATTCAGGGACATCACCAGCGACTCCCGCAGCGGGTCGATGGCGGGATTCGTCACCTGCGCGAACATCTGGCGGAAATAGTGGTAGAGAGGCCGAGGCCGATGCGAGAGCGCTGCTAGGGGCGTGTCGTCGCCCATGGAGCCGATCGGTTCCTTTTTCTCGGCCGCCAGAGGCTTGATCAGGAGCTCGACGTCCTCTTCCGTATAGCCGGCCGCGCGCTGGGTAGCGACGAAGAGCGCCGGATCGCGCGCCGCGAGCGTGCGCGCCCAACCTTCCGGGAGGGCCAGCGTAGATTCCGAGGCTCGCCAGCGGGGCGCGAACACCATCTCGCGCCGAATCCACTTGCGATATTTCTGCCCGTGTGAAACCTGCCGCTTCACCTGGTCGTTTTTGAAAATCTTTTGGTGCTGAAGGTCCACCAGAAAAATCTGGCCTGGACCGAGTCGCCCTTTTTCTTTCACAGCGTCCGGCGAGATCGGGAAAATGCCAACCTCTGAACCCAGCACCACCAGTCCATCGTGCGTGATGGTGTAGCGGGCCGGCCGCAAGCCATTGCGGTCAAGCGCGGCGCCGACCACGTGCCCGTCCATAAACGCCATGGCCGCGGGGCCGTCCCAGGGCTCCATCAAGCAGGAGTGATAATGATAGAAAGCCTTGAGGTCGGTGGGAATTTCCACCGAACTCTCCCACGCTTCCGGAATCATCATCATCAGGGCGTGGTGGACGGTGCGGCCGGAGCGCGTCAGCAATTCCAGGGCGTTGTCAAAACTGGCGGAATCGCTGCCGCCCGGCTGGACGATGGGCTTCAACCACTCCACGTCATGGCTCCAGACGGGATGCTCCAGCGCCAGCTCGCGGGCCCGCATCCAGTTGCGATTGCCCAGCAGCGTGTTGATCTCGCCATTGTGCGCCACCAGCCTGAACGGCTGGGCGAGAAACCAACTCGGCGACGTGTTGGTACTGTAGCGCTGGTGAAACAGCGCGCAGCTTGTGACGAACTCGGGGCTCTGGAGGTCGCGGTAGAAAACCCCGAGCTGCGATGGAGCGAGCAGCCCTTTGTACACAATGTTGCGCGACGAGAAGGACGCGATGTAAGTCGCCCGGGCCGCGTCAGGCAACTCCGCGGAAAGCCGCTGCTCGATTTCTTTGCGCGTCAAATACAGGAGTTGTTCGAAACTCGAAAATCGAAATTCGAAAATCGAATCTGAGCTTTGGCTTTCGCGTTTTGGATTTCCCATTTCGGACTCCGGAAACCGGATTCCGACTTCCGAGCTGCGAATTTCGAGTTTCGAATTTCGAGTTTCGACTTTCGATGTTCGAGCCGCGACCAGCATTTGCCAGATGGCCGGCTGAGTCTCCCGGGCCTGCGGGCCCAGGGCGCGCTCGTCGAGCGGAACTTGACGCCAGCCGGCAAAGAAAAGGCCGCGTCGGCGGACGACTTCCTCAGCCACGTGCATGGCGCGCACGCGCTCCAGGCGAGCGCTCGGCAGGAAGAAAAAGCCGACCGCAATTTTCCATTCAGGGTGAAAGCCGGAATTCAAGCGGCGGGCTTCACGAGCAAAGAATGCCGTTGGGAGCTGGGTGAGAAGGCCGGCGCCGTCGCCGCTCGCGCCGTCGGCATCGACGCCGCCGCGGTGGGTGAGAGATCCCAAACATTCCAGAGCCTGTTCGACGACGCGATGGGCGGGCGGACGATCGAGTTGAGCCACGAAGCCCACACCGCAGGCGTCGTGCTCCTCTCTTCGATAAAGTCCGGCACGCCAGTCACCTTCCGCTTTGTCCGACATATTCCGCAGCCGTTCGCCGCCGAGGTTCGGCGACACTTATCCCCCTCGGCGCGTTGGTTATCTTCACCGCAATCCGGCCACCACGTGAAGTGAATAGTTTTTATCCCAATGATAAGTTTTTGTGAGATCCTTCGCCCCGCTCAGGATGACATCGGCACATCGTTTTTTCGCCGGCCTGAAAGCTCATCGCCGGCCCATCGCGTCATAGCGAAAGCCGGCGGTTTGGGCTTTCGCGGGGTCAAGGATATTGCGCGCGTCGACCAACACGTCGCCGCGCATGGAACTTCTGATTCTATCAAGATCGAGATTTCGGAATTCGTTCCATTCGGTCGAGATCACCAGGGCATCGGCATCGCGTGCCGCTTCATAGGCGTCCGCGCCAAAGGTCACATCGCGTTCACCCAGCGTTCGGCGAGCAAGTTCCATGGCCGCAGGATCAAAAACCCGCAAGACAGATTTCTCAGCCAACAGGGCCTGGCAGATCTTCAGCGCCCGTGAGTCGCGAATATCGTCGGTATTAGGCTTAAAGGACAAGCCCAGCACAGCGATCACTTTGCCCTCGAGCCGGCCACAGGCCTTCCTCAGCTTCTCGATCACACGGAGGAACTGGCGATCGTTGATTTCGATGGCCGCCTCGACGGTCCGATACTCCAGTCCGAGACTCCTGGCGATTTGAACCAGGGCGCGAGTGTCCTTCGGCAGGCAGTACCCGCCGAAACCCGGCCCGGGATGGAGAAACTTGGGGCCAATCCGGCGGTCCAGACCAAGCGCGTGAGCGACCACGTGGACGTCGGCGCTCGGACCGATCGCGTCGCACAGATTCGCCAGCTCGTTTACAAACGAAACCTTGAGGGCGAGAAACGCGTTCGCCGCGTACTTGATGAGCTCCGCTGCCTCCCACGTGGTGAATACGAAAGGTGTCTCGATCAAGTAAAGCGGCCGATAAATCTCCTTCATCACGGCGGCCGCCCGGTCCGAAGCGCTGCCGATTACAACTCGGTTGGGGTGAAAAAAGTCTTCAAGGGCCGAACCCTCGCGAAGGAATTCCGGATTCGAGACCACGTCAAATTCGACCGGCCGGGTCAAGCGCTCGGCGATTCTCCGCTTCAGGCCCGCGGCCGTACCCACCGGAACGGTGCTTTTGATGGCGACAACCCGGTAACTGTCCATTGACTCCGCAATCAAATCCGCGGCCGACCACACTTGGGAGAGGTCGGGCATTCCGTCGGGCCCGGCGCTGGTCCCCACTGCCACGAAAATGGCCTCCGAATTCTTGACGGCCGCCGCGACGTCGGATGAAAAGTCCAACCGGCCGCGCTCGACGTTGCGTCGAATGATTTCCTCCAGACCCGGTTCGAAGATCGGGACTTGGCCGGCGCGGAGCAGACCGATTTTCTCCTCGTCAATGTCGACGCAAGTCACGTTCAAACCCAGATCCGCAAAGCCTGCTCCGGCTACAAGACCCACGTATCCGGTTCCAACGATCGCAAGGTGCATGATTGAAAGGCTCCTCAGCAACGAAAATACAGTGGCGAGTGACGAGTGGCAAGAACGAGCCGTCAGCGGTCAGCCTTCAGCAGACACCGGCCACTCAGAGGCTCGCTGATAGCTGACGGCTGACTACCTACACCTTGCCACCGCCACTTTCCACCTACTACTGCTGTTTAATCACCGCTTGCAGCGCGGCAATGATAGCTTCCGTGTCGGCGGGCTTCAGAGAAGAGGCGATGAAATTGTAGGTCTTACCGATCCTCAAAATAATATGGAACGTGCCGCTCTTCACGCCGAAGATTGAATTCTCCTCGACCTCCTGGATGTCCGTGAGCGTGGCGGAGAAGACTTCCTTGCCGCCCTCATCGCATTTCAGCTTGCCGCCGGAGATCGCCAGCGTCGCAATCGTTTTGCCGGCGCTTTGAAGGATGGACGCGGCGTTGCCGAGATTGTAGACGCTGAAAGTCTGGTTGGCGGCGGGCGGGGTTGCGGTGGCGCCGGCGGTTTCGGTTGCCGGTGGCTTTTCGCCGCTCCCGCCAGGCGGGATGATCTCAAACGCCGCTTCCACTTCGCTTTCGTCGGGATTCACCACAAACAAGCTCGTCGGGCCGGTCTTGGCGTCCGGGGCGACCTGGATCGTGGCCGCCATTTCGGTGGTCGTGGAGGCGTTCACGTCCACGAGCTGCACGCCGGAATTCGAGAACGCAACCTTGGCTCCCGGAGCAAAATTCTTTCCGGTGATCTTCAGCTTGGCCTGGGCACCGCGCTGCACGCTGGCCGGCTCGACCTTGACCACCTCGGGCGCGCCCGGCGCAGCAGGATGCACTTCGGGCGCGGGAGCCGGGGCAGGTGGCGCAGGCGAGGGCTTAGACGGTTGCGGCGGTGTTGCGGGCGCGGTCGGCTCGGACGGCGGTGAGGGCGGCTGTGCCGGCGCAGCTTCCAGAATCGTAAACACCGTTTCTACCACCGTGCTCGCCGGGTTGCTCACGTACAAAGTCACGGCGCCGGGCCGCGCCTTCTTGCTGACGGCCAAATCGGCTTCCAGTTGGATCGGACTTACACAGCGTGATGAGAAGACATGGACCTGGGGATCGGAAAACGAGACGTAAGCGCCTGCTGAAAAATTCTGCCCGTTCACGACGACTTTCACTTCGGAGCCGGCTGCCACCTGGTTCGGCTTTACTTCCTGGATCTGCGGCGTGGCGTCGGGCGGGATCTGCGCAGCGGTTTGAGCGCCGGTCGGGATTGGAGCGGCGGCGCGGGCTGGGCACATCCCAGAGACGACGAGGGACGCAATCAAGATCAGAAAAGAAAGCGAGAATTCGTTTTCATTGTGTCGGCGTTGAGTGCGAGTCATGGGGGTGAGAAACACGGTAAAGATTTGATTTCGCTGAGCGCTGATTCTATCACAGGAATAGATCCTTACCCTTCAGGTTCGTCGGGCACGCCGATTTTGGAAAGGCGATAGCGCAGGGCATTGCGAGAGAGCCCGAGCAGCCGCGCGGCTTGACTCTTGTTGCCGTTGGCGCGGCGCAGCGCCTCCTGGATGATTTCGTCCTCGAATTGTTCGAGCGTTTGTCCCTCGGGCGGAAATAGAACGCCGCCTTCGGCTGGGGACGGCGCCTTGGACGGTGAAAGGTCGAGCCGGATATCGTCAACGTCGAGCACCGGCCCATTCGAGAGAGCCACCGCGCGCTCGATGATGTTCTCCAATTCGCGAACGTTGCCGGGCCAGTGAAACTCCATCAGGACCTTCGACGCTGCGGGCGTGATGCCGGTGATCGGCTTCTCGGACTGGCGAGCGCAGCGCTGGATGAAGTGGTCCACCAGATACGGAATGTCCTCCTTGTGCTGGCGCAGCGGCGGAATGGAAATGGGCACGACGTTGAGGCGGTAGTAAAGGTCTTCGCGAAAAGTGCCCTGTTCGAGCGCAACCCGCAGATCCTGATTCGTGGCGGCCACCACGCGAACATCCACTTTCAAGGTTTTCGTGCCGCCCAGGCGCTCAAACTCGCGTTCCTGAAGCACGCGCAACAGCTTGACTTGAACGGAGGACGGCACGTCGCCAATCTCATCCAGAAAAATAGTACCTTTATCGGCCAGCTCGAATTTGCCTGGCTTCGACGTCGCGGCCCCGGTGAAGGCGCCCTTCTCATAGCCGAAGAGCTCGCTCTCGAGCAGATTTTCCGGGATCGCGGTGCTGTTGATTTTCACGAATGGCCCTGCTGCCCGTTTCGAGTGCTGATGCAGAGCGCGGGCAATCATGTCCTTTCCCACCCCGCTCTCGCCGCCCAGGAGGACCGTGGAGTTGCTCGGCGCCACGCGCTCTACGATGGCCAGCACTTCCTGCATTTGCGGGCTGCGCGCCACAATGTTCTTGAATTCGTAACGCTGGCCCAGCGCCTCGCGCAGGCTGCGGTTTTCCTCGCGCAGGCGGTTGACGTCGAGTTCCTTGTGAACGATCAGTTTCATTTCTTCCAGCGAAAACGGCTTCAGGACGTAATCGCTGGCGCCCGCCTTCATGGCCTCAACAGCGGTTTCCACCGTTCCATAAGCGGTCATCACCACGACGGGGATGGAGGCGTTAGTGCGTTTGACCGCCTGGAGAAATTCCAGACCGTTCATGCCCGGCAGTTTCAGGTCGGTCACCACTAGATCGATTTGCTCCTGCCCGAGGATCTTCAGCCCGCGCTCCGCGTCGGCCGCCGACCGCGTGGCAAAGCTTTCCTCGGCGAAGGTCAGCTCAAGCAAGCGCGCCATCTTGGGTTCGTCTTCGACGATCAGAATTGTTGCCATCAGCAGTAATTAAACACAGAAACTGGAAACTGGAAATTGGAAAATGAAAGCCGGAAATTGGAAAATCGAAACTGGAAATTGGAAGTTGGAAACTTGCGCAACCGAAATTCCAGGACCTGGATCGCCATCCCTGACCCTAGTCTCCGTGGCTGCAATTTCCCATTTCCAGTTTCCATTTTCCAATTTCCATTTTCTCTTAGTCGGCGGGAAAGAATACCCTGAAAATCGCCCCTCGTGGCTGCGCACCATCCACTGACGCCACACGGATCCAGCCGTGATGGTCGTCAACAATCTTCGAGACAATCGATAGACCCAGACCGACGCCGTTTTCCTTGGTGGTGAAGAACGGATTGAAAATCTGCTCTCGCAGCTCGGGCGGGATGCCCGGCCCGTTGTCCTCGATTTCCACCAGCACTCCGGCTTGGCCGCCATGGGCTTTCCCCGCGCTCACCGCCTGAATTGCAACGCGGATTTTTCCGTCGCTCGCGGGCACAGCTTCATAGGCGTTTGAAAACAAATTGGTGAATACCTGCTCGCACAGTTCCGCGTCCACCGGCACCGGCGGCAGATTGCCTGCGTACTGCCGCTCCACGGTCAGCGGCGCTTCCGGCCAGCGATCGTGGACCGCTTTCAGGGCGCGGTCGACAATCGAAGCCAGATCCTCGGGCCGCTTTTCGAGCTGCGAGGGCCGGGCAAAATCCAGGAACCGGCTCACCAGGACGTTCAAGCGGTTCACCTCGAGCGAAATGTTGCTCGCCATTTCGGTGGCCAGCGAATCATCCGGCTTCACTTTCCTGCTGAGCATTTCCGCTGAGCCTTTGATCACCCCCAACGGATTGCGAAGCTCGTGGGCAAGCCCTGCCGAAAGCTGACCGAGAGCGGCCAGCCGTTCCGAGCGGCGCGCCTCCGCCTCCGCTTGCGCGAGCCGGCGGTTGATTTCGGCTAACTTTTCCGCTTGGCGGCGGTTTTCGGTCACCACGCGGTTCACCACAATGGCGAAGAGAAAGAAGAAAACGTTGCGCAGGACCAACTCCGTGATGTCGACATCGGCTTCGGGATTCTCCTGCAAAGCCGGAAGCAAATAGGAGCAATACGCGACCGAGGCCACCGCGGTCCATAAAAGCGTTTCGACGGCGCCGAAATACATGGCGGCAGTGACGATCGGAAGATAGTAGATGAGGTAGTAGCTGCTGTTGATTTCCCCGGTGTGACCGACCAGCAGCGTCGCCAGGAGGATTTTGATGAAGACGTCATAATCGCGGCCACGCTTGCCCGCGATTCTCACAATATCGCTTTCGAAGATCTGAAATAATCCAATGCCGACAAGCGTGAGTTGCTTGTGGATCTCGACAATCGGCGGCAAAAGCGCGAGGCCGACGAGAAAGACCAGCCAGATCACATCCATCCAGGCAAACGCACGTCGTTCCTCTTGCTCGGCCATGGCAGGATTACAGGGTACAGGGGAACAGCCGCCGAGACAAGAGACGCCGCGCACCGTGCCGCGTGTTGGAAAGCCAGTGCCCACCGCGCCCGGCCAGGCATGTCACGCGTCCCGGTGGCGGCGCCGTGTTTCTAAGAATCAACTTGAGACGGCATCGCGCTTTCAGAGATCGCTACCGCTAGGTGCTAGGGGTTAGGTGCCAGGTCTTGGGTGCAGATGAAAAGCAGTGACGAGCAGAGGCAACTGGGTCGCGAAGCTTCGGTGGCCGCTGCTACAAGTCCGCCGATAATGCTTCATCCACTAAGCGCACGCAGAGTTCATTCACGCCGCCTCCAGGCGGACTTTGACCTTTAATCCGGCCTTTCGCAGTTGGTCCTCCACCGCCACGGCGACAAACTGGTTCGCTGAATAGCCCAGGACGCGCGCGAATTGCGCGGCCCGATCCACGCTCACGCTTCGCCTGCCGTGCTCAATGTCACAGAGGTGCGCCCGCGAAATCTTCATCTTCCGCGCGAGTTCAACTTGCTGAACCCCGTCGGCCAGCCGGATCGAAGAAATCATGCCGCCGAAGGTCAGGGGGCCTCCCCGCACGCTCTCCAGGAATCTTCTCGCGTCACTCTTGGCTTTAGTAGTCATGCGTGGATACCTCCTCCACACTCGCAAACTCAGCCGTCTCCTCGCGTTTAACCATGTAGATGGCGCGGTAATCTCGGCTCAATCGAATCGATCGCTGCCCTTGCCGGGGGCCCTTCAACGGCTCGTCGTGGTAGCCGGGAATCTTGCGCACTTCGTGGAGCCCGTCGCGTTCGACCGCATCCACCCAGGTCTCCAGCTTGTCCACGATATAGCCCGGGGCCTTCCTGAGAGCCCTGCGGGCGGATTTGGAAATGCGAACCGCTCGGATTGGCATCGGTCGTGATTGTACCCCAACATTGGGTACGTGGCAAGGGCCTGAATCGGGCCGCCTAGCGCCGGCTTCAGAAAGTCGGCGCCAGCGGTAGCGACGGCACAGCTTTGGTGCCGTGGGCTTCTCGGCCTACAGGAGAAGTGGCAAGTGACTAGTGGCGAGCCAAAAAGCAGAAGTCAGGAGTGAGAAGTTTGAATAAACCATGTCCCGCGGCGGCAAAAGACCAGGGGCGAGCGATCAGTGGCGACGGTGGCGGTGCGCTACGAATGATTGCGCCAGCGGGCGAAGGCTTCTTGCATTTCGGGTTCGGGGTCGATGCCAAGGGCATCGGCGACGCGATTGATGTAATTGAAATAGCCGATCACTTCGACCGCGTCCAGGATGTCGCGATCCTTCAGCCCGTGCAAGCGTAATGTCTCAAGGTCCTGGGAGCGCACGGCCGCGGGTGTGCGGGTGACGAACTCGGCAAACTTGCACAGCGCGTTTTGGCGAGGCGACAATTTCGCAAACTCATAGTTGTGCTTCACGTGCTCGGCCAATTCTTGGTCTTTCGATTCTCGACGGAGATCCTCTCCGTGCGCCTCGATTCAATAGAAACAGTGATTGGCCCAGGAGACGACCGTCGCCAGCATCTCTCGCTCGGCGCGCGACAGGCCCGATTCGCCATACATCGTTGCCAAGTACAGTTCCATCGATGCCCGTAGGGTTCTCGCGTTCAGGCTCTGCACTTTGAGGACGTTGAAAACCTTGCCCGCCCGAACCTGTGCCTTGTCGTATTCGGCCTTCAGCTCGCCAGTGGCATCACTGGGCTCGACGGTTTTGATCCATGCCATTTGATACCCTCCCGGATGGGAAACCGGTTTGGAAGCGGCTCGGGAACCCCGAGTGTGTTGCAGTCCTTTGAGGTGTCCCGGGGCCAAACCGTCGGCTAACGGATAAGCCCGCCGCTACCTCGCGCCGCAGTACTTTTTCATCACCCTGCTGGCGCTTCGGATTATAGCCGTTTCAGTCGGGGCCGCGAAGTGTCCAAGTTTCAATTGACGACAGCCGAGCGGTCGGACCCGTCGCGCGTGCGAGGGTTCGCAAAAAAATCACTTGACAGTATATTTCTCGTTATGCTATTGTCGCTCTCATGTAGGCCCAGGCGGCTTTTCCGCATGGAGGTAGTCACCTCGGGGGGCTGCGAGAAATCCGCAAGTCGTGAGAAAACCTGCCGCTGCCTGGGACCGCGCATTTTCGATTGCTAGTGCCGCCTCTACAGGAAGTTACCCGTAGGAAGCGGCACACGGTTGGCGAGTGCCAATTGGCCAGAGGCAAGAGTCTCGATTTCGCCAAAAGGGGGCGACTGGCGGAGCCACTGAAGTCATCAGGCGATCAAGCGATTTGGGGACGCAGCGAATCCGATGACGGACGTCGGTTGCCCGCTGTCAGTTGTCCGTCATCGGCCGCCCCCGCCACCACGAGAACAACGATGATCAGTTCTTCGCAACCGACAATGGACCACGGGCACCGGACGACGGATGCTTCACAGGCAGTTTCTAAATCGTATAATCGCCCCGCGCCGCGGAAACGCATAAAAATGTATAAAACCACACATTATGAGGCGAAAAGGGGGGTACCCCCCTATCAAAAAATGAGGAACGAACCCAAGAAGTCTTTTAGAATCAACAAAAGCTCGAGGAACGAACCCGAGAATTATGCAAAAAACGCGCAAACACGAACCCAAGAAGTGATTTAGAATCAGTAAGGCTCGGGTTCGAACCCAACAATTACGGGAACGAACCCAAGGGTCGGCAACGAGTGGAATGTGGCAACCAAGAGCCGCCCGTGGTCGGTCGTCGGCTGTCCGTTGTGAGCGCAGCGGCACGACGCAGGCAGCAACGGGCAACGGACAACGGACAAATGACAGAGGTCAATTCACGAATCGGTGTTCATACGATAGAATGAAAGATGCATCGCGGGTTTTAGCATGAGTCTTCGCTTCTACAACACGCTTTCCGGGCGCGTTGAGGATTTTACGCCCCTCGCGGACAACCAAGTGCGCATTTACACTTGTGGCCCGACCGTCTACGACTACGCGCACATCGGCAATTTCCGGACATTTGTCTTCCAGGACGTTCTGCGGCGTTTCCTGAAATACCGCGGCTTCGAAGTGCGTCAAGTGATGAACCTCACAGACGTAGACGACAGGACGATTGAGAATTCAAAAGCTGTGGGGATATCGCTGCGCGACTACACGACGAAATACATTCAGGCTTTCGAAGTCGATCAACAACTTCTGAGCCTGGAGCGGCCGGAAGTCTTTGTTCGCGCGACCGACTGCATCGACGACATGGTGAGGCTCATCCAGACTCTTCTCGAAAAGGGTTACGCTTACACCAGCGATGGGTCGGTCTATTTTGGCGTCAAGAAATTCAAGGACTACGGCAAACTGTCGAAGATCGACTTCGGAGGAATCCGCGCCGGAGCGCGCATCGACTCCGACAAGTATGAGAAGGACAATGCCAGCGACTTCGTTCTGTGGAAAGCGGCGAAAGAAGGTGAGCCTTTCTGGGATACGCCGCTCGGCCCGGGCCGCCCCGGGTGGCACATCGAGTGCTCCGTGATGGCGATGAAATACCTGGGCGAGAGTTTCGACATTCATTCCGGCGGCGTCGACCTGGTGTTTCCCCATCACGAAAACGAAATCGCGCAGAGCGAGGCGGCCACCGGCAAGCCGTTCGCGCGATTCTGGCTGCACTCCGAACACTTGATGGTGAACGGCGAGAAAATGGCGAAGTCGGCGGGCAATTTCTACACTTTGCGCGACCTCATCGCTCAAGGGCACAAGCCCAATGCCATTCGATACCTGCTGGCTTCGGCGCACTTTCGCATGCCGCTTAATTTTACTTTCGATGGCCTGCACCAAGCACAGAAGTCGCTCGAGCGGCTGAGGAATTTCCACTACCGGCTGACTCAAGAAAAATTTCCGGCCGGCGAAAGTGCGGAGCTGAAGGCTCGCGCCCAGGCCGCACGCCAGGTCTTTGAAGAAGCGCTGGACGACAATTTGAACACCGCTGCGGCGCTCGCGGCCGTCTTTGATCTGGTGCGCGATGGCAACACCGCCATGGACCAAGGAAAATTCCTGGATGGCAATCGACCCGAGTATCTCGATGTGCTCCATCGCTGGGACCGCATTTTTGCTGTGCTCGAAGACAACGATTATCAGAAGCTGCGGCAACACGGATTCATCAAAGAAGCCCGTGAAGTGGCCACGGTCGCGGCGGACGCTACCGCTCCCGGAAATGGCGACCGAACCTCCGCGCTTATACAGGCCCTCAGCGACCAGGACATTGAGAGCCGGATCGCGGCGCGCGCTTCTGCACGCCGGCGAGGCGAATACGCCCGCGCCGACGAAATTCGCAGCGAACTCTTGAAGGCCGGCGTGGTTTTGGAGGATACAAAAGCCGGAACACGTTGGAAACGAAAGTAGCTTCCGATTTTGGATTTTAGATTTTGGATTTTGGATTAGAAACAAGACGTCCGTTGTCAGTTGCAAGAAAGGGCCCTCCCAGACTTCATGGGGGCAACGGACAACTGACGACGGACAACTCACAAGGGGCTAATCCAGAATCGCAGGAATGGATGCTCTCATGCCGAAATTAAAACCGTCACACGCCTTGCCCTCTATGGAACGGCCGAACCTTTTTGGCGGCGACTAACTCTCCTCAGATGCAACTGTCGACAGGCGCCGTGCCGGGGCGTCTGACTTTTCTCGTTTCAGGTCTTAACCTATTGCATATTCATGAGGAGATAAACCATGGAAAAACAAGTTCCGCACATCAAGACCCCCCTGCCAGGTCCCGAGGCGCAAAAGGTCCTGGCTCTCGATCGCCAATTCGTTTCGCCGTCGTACACGCGCGATTATCCGCTGGTGGCCCGCCGCGGCCGGGGCATGTTCGTCGAGGACGTCGATGGCAACACCTTCCTCGATTTCTCCGCCGGAATCGCCGTGGTCTCAACCGGCCATTGTCACCCCGACGTGGTCAAAGCGATTCAGCGACAGGCCGAAACCCTGATTCACATGTCGGGGACGGATTTCTATTACCCGCAGATCGCGCGACTGGCCGAAAAAGTCGCGGCGATCACGCCCGGCTCATTTGCCAAGCGAGTCTATTTCGGAAATTCCGGCACCGAGGCTATGGAGGCGGCGCTGAAGCTGGCGCGCTATCACACACGGCGTCCGGGATTCATCGGATTTCTGGGCAGCTTCCACGGGCGGACTTTTGGAGCGCTTTCGATCACCGCCTCAAAGGCGGTCCAGCGAAATCGCTTTGGACCATTGCTTCCCGGCGTGGCGCACTCGCCTTATCCCAATCCTTACCGCTGCGCCGTCGGCCACCGGCCCGGCGAGTGCTCGTGCGACCCGGTGGAATTCATCGAGAAGAAATTGTTCAAGACATCGGTGCCGCCCGAAGAAGTCGCCGCCATCGTGGTGGAACCCATTCAGGGCGAAGGTGGCTACATCATTCCTCCGCCCACGTTTCTCCCGCGCCTGCGGGAACTGGCCGACCGCCACGGGATTCTGTTGATCTTTGACGAGGTCCAGTGCGGCATGGGCCGGACCGGCAAAATGTGGGCGTGCCAGCACGATGGCGTCGTGCCCGACATTTTGATCAGCGCCAAAGGGATAGCTTCCGGACTTCCTCTTAGCGTGACAGTTGCGCGTGCGGATATAATGGACTGGCCCCCCGGAGCGCACGCGTCGACGTTTGGGGGAAATCCGGTGGCGTGCGCTGCGGCGTTTGAAACCATCCGCTTGCTCGAAGAAAAGTATGTTGAAAACGCCGCGCGCTTGGGCGAATACATTCTGAGTCGAATCTCGAATTGGCCGGCCAAGCACCCCATCGTGGGTCAGGTTCGGGGCCGCGGGTTGATGATCGGGATCGAGCTGGTGAAAAACCAGGAGACGCGCGAGCCCTACCCCGAAGCGCGCCCTCGAATTCTCGAACGTGCCTTCGAGCAAGGTTTGCTGATTCTCGGCTGCGGCGAGAGCACGGTGAGGCTGATGCCGCCACTCATCGTCGAACCGCAGCACGCTGATGTCGCGCTTGACATCCTGGAACGCTGCATTGGCGAAGTCGAGAAAGAATTATGAATTATGAATGATGAATGATGAATTGAAGAGGTTTGCGATCGAAAGAGCGGGAATGGACCGCGAACTTGCGGACCGGAATTGTCTCGACTCATCATTCATAATTCAACATTCATAATTTCTCGGAGTTCCGATGGGTCTGTTCGCTCGCCTGATGTATCGAGCGCTGGTGTGGAAGGAGCGCCAGCGAGCGCGAATTGGAGATCGGCCGGGAATCTCCGGGAGCTCAGTCGGGACGACGCATCTGGACACGGGCAGGCGAGGCGAGACGCTGGCTTACTGGTACCTGCGCCAGGCGGGCTACACGATTGTGGCCCGCAATCGTCGCTGGCCAGACGGAGAGTTGGATCTTGTGGGTTGGGACGGGCCGGTTCTGGCATTCGTCGAAGTCAAGACCAGAACGTCTGACGTTGCCGGCCCTCCCGAGGCGGCCGTCGATTTCGGCAAGCAGAAGAGAATCATCAAGGCAGCCAACGAATATATGCGTCGGCTGCCTCGAAAGTCGCTCACCTATCGCTACGACATCACGAGCGTGGCGTGGGACGCGAAGGAAGGGTTCCAGGTCAGGTTGATTAAAGATGCCTTCAAAGAGTAGGAATTAGGAGTTAGGAATTAGGATTTAGGGATCAACGAACAAAGACGTGCCGGCTGGTTTGAGGGTCGCGTGTCCGGCGAGCGGTATTCAGAAGATTCTCCACCGCTACCGGCTGATGTCCGTACCCTAATTCCTAACTCCTAATTCCTAATTCCTGTTTCGAGGGAGTTCAAGACTTGCCCGAACTAAGAAAAGATCCGGTCACGGGGCGCTGGGTGATTATCGCCACCGATCGCGCCAAACGTCCGACTGACTTCGTTCGCGAAAAAGTGCAAATCATAGGTTCCGGCTTCTGCCCATTTTGCTACGGCAACGAATCAAAAACGCCGCCCGAAATCCTGGCCTACCGCAGTGACGGCAGCGCCCGCAATACTCCGGGCTGGACGCTGCGCGTTGTCTCGAACAAATTCCCTGCCTTGGGGATCGAAGGCAACTTGAACCGCGAGGGCGAAGGCCTCTACGACAAAATGAACGGCATCGGAGCGCACGAAGTTATTATTGAAACTCCCGACCACCAGATGACGCTTGCCACCCTGCCGGTCAGAAAGATTGAGGACGTGTTGTGGGCCTACCGCGACCGGATGACCGACTTGAAGAAGGACCGCCGGTTCAAGTACATCCTGATTTTCAAGAACCACGGCGAGGCGGCGGGGGCGTCGCTCGAGCACACTCACTCGCAACTCATCGCCCTGCCGGTTGTGCCCAAGCGCGTGCTCGAGGAGGTGGACGGATCGCGGCAGTACTACAATTTCAAGGAGCGCTGCATTTTTTGCGACATCATCCGCCAGGAGGTGGAGAAAGCCACGCGCGTCATCGCTGAGAACGACGATTTTATTGCCTTGGCGCCTTTTGCGCCGAGGTTTCCGTTTGAGATGTGGATCGTTCCCAAGGATCACCAGTCGGCTTTCGAGGAGTCACAAAAGCACGAGTTCGAGCAACTGTCGGCGATTCTGAAAGACATGCTGATGCGCCTGGACAAAGTTCTGGACTGCCCGGCCTACAACACCATCATCCACACCTCGCCCTTTCCCGATTCTTCGAACGATTATTACCACTGGCACATCGAGATCATGCCCAAGCTCACCAAGGTCGCCGGCTTCGAGTGGGGCACAGGTTTTTACATCAACCCAACGCCCCCGGAAGAGTCTGCGAAATTCTTGCGCGAGGCGCCGGTCACCGTGAACGCGTGAGGATCTCTCGAGGGTAGGGCTCGTGCGCCCGGCATTGGCGCGACAACTTGACAGCACGGATTCGCGGTACCTATAATTTCAGGGTAAGAAGAGGGTGAGAGTTTTCGCCCCGTCAGGCTCGAGCGGGAATAACTCAGTGGTAGAGTGCGACCTTGCCAAGGTCGAAGTCGCGGGTTCGAATCCCGTTTCCCGCTCCAAAGATTCAGCCGTCAGTTGTCAGCCGTCAGTTCTCAGCTTGCTGTCGCGCGTTGGTCTTTCGCTGAGGGCTGAAAGCTGATCCCTGAAAGCTGACCCAAGGGCGCGGTACCCAAGTGGTAAGGGAGAGGTCTGCAAAACCTTTATACGTGAGTTCGATTCTCACCCGCGCCTCCAACATGCCGTGATGCCGTGACAATCCGGACCTCAAACTAGAGCGAGAACCGAAGAGCGACCAAGAGGGAAGGCAGTGACTTCTTGCTTGCCACTGCTTCAGATATGGACGGCGAGCACAGGGCAGGGGCCGAGTTGAATGACGCGATGGGTGGTTGAACCGAACAGCGCCAAGTCCAGCGCGTTGCGGCCGCGCACACCCATCACCACCAAATCGGTCTGTGTCTCGAGCGCAGCCTGAATGATCTCCTGATAAGGCTTGCCGATTCGCACCGTCGCTTTTACAGCGCACCAGTTTCGCGTATCTTCCGGAATCGGCCTTTCGAGCTCTCGCAGAACCCTGGAGGTTTCGGCCTGAATGTCGCTGGAACTTGGTATGTTGTCCAAAACATGAAGCAGGGTCAGCTCGACGTTGTACTCCGTGGCGAGGGAGAGCGCGTACTGAAGGGCGCGGTCCGAATGTTCGGAAAAGTCAGTGCAGAACAGAATTTTCTTGAGCTGGACCGGTTCCGTCTTTTCGAGCGGCTTCACAAAATCGTGCGCCGGCTTGCGCACCGCCAGGACCGGGCAGTGCGCTTTGCGAAGCACTTGTTCCGTCACTGAACCCATAGTCAGGCGGTCAACACCCCGCCGCCCATGGGTTCCCATCACAATCAGGTCGATCGACCGCTTCTCGGCAAATGCCAGAATGGAGTCGGTCACAAAGCCTTCCTGCACCACGAACTCAGGATGGATCCCGTTCCACTGATACTTTTGCACAAACTCTTTCAAGTGCTTCTCGGCGTCTGTGGTGAGGTCACAGTAGACCTGATTCACTGAATCCGGAAACGCATAATACGGGTACGCCATGGTGAGCGGCTGGACCACATGCTCGACAAACAACTTCGCTCCGTAGTGGTATGCCAGCGAATGAGCGTACTCATAGGACTTAGCCGAAAACTCTGAAAAATCCATCGGGCAAAGAATTCGCTCCAATTTCAGCATGGTTTATTGCGCCTCCAGTGGGCGAACGCGTATCGCCGGTCCTGCGGGCTTCGTCGAGCCGGCCAGTTCGCAGTTATCAGCGCGCCCGCGTCCAGATACCACGAGCCTAGCCACGGTTGCTTCTTAACGCTGTGACCGCTGCTACCACTCATTGTGACCAGTGTCACACCGCATGGTTCAGAGCGGAGTACCGCGCCTGGGATGGCCAACGGGTGCCGTCCTTGTGACACTTCGCGAACTGTCATGTGTCTCGTTGCGTGCCTCGACGATTTCGGCCACACTTGCGGGCAATTAGAAAATGCCCGCGGAAATGAGGAAAGATGAATGCTCCTAAACTCCGTCGTTGGGGTATCGAAATCCTGCGCTGGACGGCGCGGATCCTGGGAACGCTGCTCGTCCTTCTGTTCCTGGTGTTTTTAGTCGGTGAAGGTCCGCCACGGCCTTCCACGCTCACGACGCCCGAGAAGCTGATGTTCGTGGGAACCGGCATCATGCTCCTGGGCCTGATCCTGGCTTGGAGATGGCCGGGCCTTGGCGGCGCCATGGCGTTGCTTGGCTATCTGTTCTTCGGAACTGTCGCGGGTGTACGATCAGCGGTGATGAGTCCATTTGCTGTCGGCGGCGTCTCGGGTATGCTACATTTAGCTGGTTGGTGGCTCTCCCACCGACCCGACAGCCGGTAGGAGGACGAAGGGAAATCGCGAGGGCCGAGCGCCTGCGGCCACGGCGACGGAACGTGAGAGCCACGAACGGAAAAGCCTCGACGAACTTTGGGGAGGTATCAGCGTTGAAATCCATTCTGGTGGTGGACGACGACAGCGCCATCCGGCTTCTCCTCGCGGATGTTCTTCGCGAGGCCGGCTACACGGTCGACACGGCCGAGGACGGCATTGACGGCCTCGAGAAATTGCGGGCCAAATCGTATGACCTAGTGTTGCTCGATATCTGGATGCCCCGCATGAACGGTCTCGATTTGCTGGCCAAGTTGCACGGCGAGCCCGCCCGACCCAAGGTCATCGTGATGACTGCGGACAACACGCCCGAAGTGCTTTTGACCACCATCCGCTCGCAGGCCTATCAATACATGCCCAAACCTTTCGAGCCGCGAGCCCTGAAGGAAATGGTGAAGAAAGTCCTTGCCGCGCCGGGCGGAGCGGCGCCCATTGAGGTGATCTCGGCGCGCCCGGACTGGGTTGAACTGCTAGTGCCCTGCGAGCTCGCGGTTGTAGACCGCATTCAGAACTTTCTCATGCACCTGAAAGCGGACCTGCCCAGCGAAATTCGCGAAACCGTGGGCCGCGCGTTCCACGAACTGCTGCTCAACGCCATCGAATGGGGCGGCGAGCTCGATCCCAACCGAAAAGTGCGCATCGCCTTTCTCCGTGCCAAACGCATGCTGCTCTACCGCATCGCCGATCCGGGAAGGGGCTTTAACTTGGACGCCTTGCCCCACGCCGCCGTCGGCAACCCGCCCAGCGAGCCTTTCGGACACGTGAAGGTCCGCGAAGAAAAGGGGCTGCGCGCCGGCGGCTTTGGGATTCTGCTCGCGCGCAGCATGGTCGACGAGCTCCTCTATAACGAAGCGCGCAACGAAGTGGTGTTCGTGAAATATCTGGATTAGTCCTTGGTCGTAAGTCCTTGGTCACTAGTCCTTCGTCCCCTGCGCCGTTAGCCCGGTGTTCCCCGAATCCCTAACCGTGAATCCCTAATCCCGCCTTCTTCGCTCCACATTCAACTGACCAAGCACAACGGACGCTCTTTATTCTGTCTCCTGACTCCAGAATCCAAACTCCTGTATTTGCCCCCATAGCCGACTAACTTTCTGCCCCGATTCTTCGTCAAACAGGCTGATGTGGAACGATGTAGGCGCGGTTTTGCGCCGCCATCGGGCGCTGAAATCATTCGAAATGTGGCGGGGCATACCCGCTGCTACTTCGCGCCAGACGACTATTTAATCAGCCTGCTAAGCAAATCAGTTCCCTGAGAGGTGACGGTCATGGGCCATATTCTTGGCGATCTTCGATATGCGGCGCGGGTGCTGGCGAAGAATCCGGTGTTCACCGGCGTGGCGGTGCTGACCCTGGCGCTCGGCATCGGCGCGAACACGGCGATCTTCACGCTGCTCGACCAGGTCTTGCTCCGCCTGTTGCCCGTGAAGGACCCGCAACAGTTGGTGCTACTCACCATGCGCGGCCATCATTACGGCAACAACTGGGGCGGCAACGCGATCTCGCATCCCATGTTCCGCGACTTCCAGGAGCACAATCAGGTCTTTTCCGGCATGTTCTGCCGCTTCCCGACTCAGGTGAGCCTTATGGAAGGAGGCCAGGCGGAGCCCGTGCCGGCTGAGCTGGTGTCGGGGACCTACTTCAGCGTTCTCGGCGTGGGCGCGGCATTGGGACGGACGTTTACGCCCGAGGACGATCGTGTGCCCAGCGGCCATCCGCTCGTGATGCTGAGCTACAACTATTGGAAAAATCGATTCGGCGGCGATCCGGCGATTCTTGGAAAAACACTGTCGGTGAATAAGCACAATCTGACCGTGATCGGTGTCGCGCAAGCGGGATTTGACGGCGTGGAGCTGGGCCATTCTCCGAAGCTGTTTATTCCGATCATGATGCAGCCACAAATGGTGATCGTGCCCATGGAGATGCTCAAGGACCGCCGCTCCCGTTGGGTGAATGCGTTTGGGCGCTTGAAGCGGGGCGTGACGCGGGCGCAGGCGCAGGCGTCGCTGCAACCCTTCATGCATTCGATGTTGGAAAACGAGGTGCGCGAGTCGGCGTTCGCCCACGCCTCCGCCTACGACCGGGAGCAATTTCTCAAGTGCTGGATCGACGTTCTGCCAGGCTCGCAAGGCCGGTCCTATGTCCGTCAGGAGCTTTCGACGCCACTCTGGGTGCTGATGGCGACCACCGGCCTTGTGCTGCTGATTGCTTGCGCCAATCTTGCCAACCTCTTACTGGCGCGCGCGGCGAACCGGCAGAAGGAGATTGCAGTGCGGCTGGCAGTGGGCGCGAGCCGGGGAAGAATTGTCTCCCAGCTCTTGACTGAAACCCTGTGTCTTTCCGGGCTGGGAGGGCTCGCCGGCCTTGCCTTCGCCT
This sequence comes from Terriglobia bacterium, assembly GCA_050013575.1. Taxonomy (GTDB): domain Bacteria; phylum Acidobacteriota; class Terriglobia; order UBA7540; family UBA7540; genus DASYXZ01. The sequence continues at coordinate 340,396 of JBEKEZ010000003.1, forward strand.
TCTGGGCAGACAGGGCGCTGATGGCCATCTATCTGCCGGCGGACTCCGGAGGTTTGAGCATTTCCACTTCGCCCGACGTTCGCATTCTTCTGTTCACGCTGGCCGTAACGATTGTGACCGGACTCTTTTTTGGACTCGTTCCGGCGCTAAAGACCACGAAGCCTGATATCGGGAAGACATTGAAGGACCAGGCGGGAGCGGTGGTGGGCGGGCACGGAAGGCTGCGGAAGAGCCTCGTGGTCGCGCAGGTCGCGCTATCGCTTCTGCTCCTGATCGGAGCGGGGCTTTTCCTCCGCACGCTCAAAAACCTCAGCAACTTGGGTCCGGGCTTCCCCGTCGAGCGGCTGATCGGCTTCAATCTCGACCCCTCGCTCGCCGGCTACACACCCGAACGAATGAAGACTTTCTACCAGCAGTTGACAGACAGCCTCGGCTCGATTCCGGGAGTTCAATCGGTGGGCCTGGCGTCGATGCGTATTCTCGAGGACGACGAATGGGATAGCTCGATGACGGTGGAGGGCTACAATCCCGCCAAGCCTGACGATCGCGCCGAGCCATACATGAACCAGATCAGTGCCAACTATTTTGCTACCCTCGGCGTGCCCATCGTCGCGGGACGGGACTTTACACCCGACGATAGCCGGGAGGTGAAGAACGGACCTCAGCCCGACGACTGGACGCCCACCACCGTGATGATCAACCAGGAATTCGCGAGGCGCTATTTCCCAGGACAAAATCCCATCGGCCGCCACCTCGGGTTTGGGATCGATCCCGGCACGCACACCGACATGGAGATTATCGGCGTGGTGAGGGACATCAAATACACGAACTTGCGCGACGAAATCCCGCCGCAGGCGTTTATTCCCTACTATGGGAGCCACTTCCTTGGCGGCATGACCGTCTACCTGCGAACCACTTTCGACCCGAATCAGTTGATGCCCATCGTCCGAGGAAAACTCCGGGACCTTGATCCGAGCGTGCCGCTTCACGCGATGCGGACCACGGAGGCCCAAATCTCAAACTCACTCACCATGGAGCGAATGATCGCAAGCCTGTCGACGGTGTTCGGCTTTCTGGCGACGCTGCTGGCGACGATCGGCCTCTACGGCGTGATGGCTTACACAGTGGCGCAACGGAGCCGCGAGATCGGCATCCGCATGGCACTGGGGGCGGACCGGAGAAGGGTGCTGTGGATGGTCATGCGCGATGTTCTGGTGTTGATCTCGCTCGGCGTAGCGGCGGGGGTGCCCGCTGCGCTCGCGCTAGGTCGGGTGGTGCAAAGCCAGCTCTACGGACTGAAAGCCCACGACCCGTTAACGTTGGCCTTAGCGACAGCTGGGTTGGCGATGGTAGCCTGCGCGGCGGGATACCTTCCCGCCCATCGCGCCAGCCGCCTCGATCCCATGGTCGCTTTGAGGTACGAATAGTTAGGGGTCGTCATTCTGGAACAACGATACAAGTGCGAACGACGGCCTCGTTCAAAGCCTGTGACGAGCGATGACTGTCCTCTTGCGGCGCAGAGCCGTCTTCGGGTGCCGGACCGGCTGACGGGCGGGCCAATTCCCGGCTCTCGATGGAAGGTGGAAGGATGACGCGGCCGCCAATCTCCGCGGTCGTTTGAGACGGAAGCTGCGAGACGGCTGAATACCCAGCCGCCCAGCCGGTCTCGGAGAGCTTCTTCACTTCTTCGGCCCAGCTCAGCAAAATTCGTCCCGCAGATACATCGACCCGAATGCCCTCCGACAATCCGGGCGCCGAGTATGCCCATCGACCGGTCACTTCATGAATCTGTGGGGCGGGAAAAACTACCGCAATGACGTTCACACTGAGCCTGAGGTTCGCGCCGGCCTGATGCCGTGACTCCGCGAAGGCGCTAGGGGCGCAGAACATGAGCAAGAGAACAGGCGGCACAAGGACTGAAACGTGAAGGTACGTGAAGGGTTGCTTCCAACTTACTTCTTGCCAGGATGGCGGTCGGAAGTCCACTGGCGGTCGAGCCCCAGGCAGACGCATGGGTTCCTCCCTCGATCCTATTTATCGGCAAGGCTGAGAATAACATGAGGCGAATTTGCGTGTCCAGCCAAATCTGATGCCGGCTGGCAAGCATACGTTTGTTCAGGTATTTGCGGCGTGCTTCCGCTCGCGGATTGCCGATGTCGCCTGGGCGAAGAGTCTTCGAGCTGGCCGCAGCGCGCGATCTTCGATACCTGGTCGCCGATGGACCGGAAGGAATCCGCCAACGGAATCGAGTAAAATGAATGCGGGTCATCGCGAGCCGCTGCCGGAGATCCGGACGCGAAAGAAATGGTCGTCACTGAGATTTTCAAGTCGATTCAAGGCGAGTCTTCCTATGTCGGGCTGCCGTGCATCTTCATTCGCCTGACGGGGTGCAATCTACGCTGCCACTGGTGTGATACCGCTTATGCCTTCTATGGCGGCAACCAGATGACCATCGATGAAGTCCTCAGCCGCGTTCGCGAGCTGGGCGGCAAATTGGTGGAGATCACCGGCGGCGAGCCGCTTCTGCAAAAAGACATTCATGCCGTCGCGGCCCAGCTTGTGGCCGAAGGTTATCGGGTCCTGATTGAAACCAGTGGCGAGCAGTTTGCAGGCAACCTGCCGCGCGAAGTGGTCAAAGTGGTTGACGTAAAGTGCCCGGGCAGCGGCGAGAGCGAAAAGTTCTGCTTCGACAACCTGGCGGTGCTCGAGCCCAAGGACGAAATCAAGTTCGTGATTGTCGACGAAAATGATTACCGCTATGCGTTGGACTTCATCGCCCGACATCGCTTGCACAGCGTCGTGAATGAGGTGATTTTCTCCCCGGTTTTTGGCAGGATGCATCCCCGCCAGCTCGCGGAATGGATTTTGCGTGACGGGCTTGAGGTTCGAATGGGAATGCAGATCCACAAGTTCATTTGGGAGCCGGAGGCGAGAGGCGTTTGAATTATGAATGATGAATAAAATCAGATATCAGAAATTAGAAATCAGAAATGGGACATTGCAAATCTGGGTAGGGCGCAGCGATGGACGGACCGACCACGGACAACGGACGACGGACTACGGACAAGTCCTTAATCCAAAATCCAAAATCTAAAACTTGTGCTGAGCGAAGCGAACGCATCCAAAATCCGTTGGCTGTAGTTTTGGCCAGCGGCGGAATGGACAGTTGTGTGACCACCGCAATTGCGAACCAGGACTATCGCCTGGCCATGTTGCATGTGAGCTATGGCCAGCGGACCGAGTGCCGCGAACTGGAGGCCTTCCACGCGCTGGCAGATTTCTACCATGCCGAGCATCGCTTGACTTGCCGTCTCGACCATCTGCGCCAGATTGGCGGATCGAGTCTCACCGACGCGCGCCTCGCGGTGGAGCAAGCCAACCTCGAGCGCAAGGACATTCCCTCCAGCTACGTGCCCTTCCGCAACGCTCACTTTCTCTCGATCGCTGTCTCCTGGGGCGAAGTGCTGGGGGCGCGCAAGATCTTCGTCGGCGCCGTGGCCGAGGACAGCTCCGGCTATCCCGACTGCCGTCCGGAATACTACGCGGCTTTCGATCGCGTGATTGCCGCCGGCACGAAGCCTGAAACACAGCTCGGGATCGTCACTCCCGTCATTCACATGCGCAAGAGCGAAATTGTGCGGCGGGGTCGGGAGTTGGGCGCGCCGTTTGAGCTGACGTGGTCGTGTTATCAAGCCGAAGACGTTGCTTGTGGGGTTTGCGACAGTTGCGCCCTGCGCCTGCGGGCATTTGAAGAAGCTGGCGTTGACGACCCTATTCCCTACGCGGTTCGGCCAAAGTACAATGGCGGGTGGCAAGTGGAAAGTGGCAAGTAGCAGCCATCAGCAGCCAGCCATCAGCTTTCAGCGAACACCCGCCTGGGACTAAGCTCGCTGATAGCTGATGGCCGATAGATTGGACTGGCCGCTAGCCACTTTCCACTTGCCACTAGTTATTGAGTTCGCATCCAAACTAAGGGTAGAATGGCGTCCAACGAAGCCCGCAAGGAGGGAAGAGACATGCTTTGGGCAAACACAAAGAATTGGGTGAAGTTCGCGGTTCTGGCCGCGGCGATTTCCGGCGCTCTGCCTTTATTCGGTCAAGCCGGAGGCCTTACAGGAGACGCTAAAGACGACAAGGGAAATCCGATGGTGGGGTTCACGATTTTGATCGAGCGCCAGGAGATCAAGGGAACTTACAAGGTAAGAACTGACAAGAAAGGCCACTATGTTTATGTCGGTCTGCCGCTCGGCACTTATAAAGTCACCCTTCAAGACACGAGCGGAAGGGCGCTGCTGTGGCACGGCAACGTGCATGTCACCATGGGCGAGGCGACCGTCCACGACTTCGATCTGGCCAAGGAAAAGGCTCAGCAGGCCAAGGAGGCCCAGTCCAACCCCGAGCTCAAGAAACAACTCGAAGAGCAAAAGGCACGGGGCGAAGAGCAGAAGGAGTTTGCGGGATTGAAGCAGCTATTCGATCACGGCAATGACTTGGTCGCTCAGGCGCAGGCCATGCAGCCGACCCCATCGGACCCGCCTGATAAACGAAGCCAGATCGACCAAGACCGGCAGGCGAAGTACGCCGAAGCCGCCGCGGAATTTGAGAAAGCGCTGCCACTGGCAAAGGACAAAAACTTGATCGCTGTCCAGACTCAGTTGGCGAGCAGCTACTCCAACGCCCATCAGTACGACAAGGCGGCGGAGAATTACCAGAAGGCGATTGCGCTTGACCCATCCAACGCCGACCTGCACAACGCGCTGGGAAATGTTTACGCTCAAACTAACAAGATTCCCGAAGCTCAGGCGGAATTCCAGAAGTCGGCCGAATTGAATCCGGCGGGCGCAGCGCGCGCCTACTTTAATCTCGGAGCCATTTTCTATAACACCGGCAAAATGGATGAAGCTGCACAAGCCTTTAAGAAGTCGACCGAAATTGATCCCAAGAATGCCGACTCCTACGCGTTGATGGGCCGCGCGTTGATGGGCAAGCTGACCATGGGCGCAGATGGGAAAGTGGTTGCGGTTCCCGGAACAGTTGAGGCACTCGAAACTTACTTGAAGCTCGATCCCAACGGGAAGTACGCGCAGGAAGCACAGGCAGACTTGCAGTTGATCCAAGGCTCGGTCCAGACCGAGTACAAGTCGGAGAAGAAGAAAAAGAAGTGACATAAAAGTGGCAAGAGGCATGTGGCGAGTGGCTAGTCCAAGCTATCAGCCGTCCGCTACCAGCGAGCTTGGGGCGGGGAGAGTGTTTGCTGAAAGCTGACGGCTGACCGCTGGTGGCTCTTGCCCGCCACTGGCGACTACCAACTTATGACTCACAGGCGCTGGCTCGTGTTCGCGGCCCTCGGAATCACTATCCCGCTTCGGGCGGACACTGTTTACCAGACTACCGCGCAGGGTAAACAAGCTGTCATCCAGCGCGACGCGGTCGTGGTCAAGGAAGACTCCAACTACATCTTCTACAAACACTTTGATCTGAAAGAACGGCGCGTGATCAAGGTCAGCCTGAACAAGGGCAGCCTGCCTTACCGCGTGACCAAGAGCCCGGAGGCGGAGCGCCAGCAGATCGTGGACGTCTGGAGGCGTTTCGGCCACAAGGTGACGGTCACGGATCAAGCCGGAAAAGCGACTCAGGTGTTTGACGCTTTTCTGGATTTCTATCCTCCCGGCGGGCGCGGTTCCTTGCTGGATTCGGTGCCCGCTCGCACGACCGTTCCCCTGATGATCGATGGTGTCCCTGACGAAGTGGAATTTTCGAAAATCGCCCGCATGGAATTTCAGGGGCAACAAATGAAGCTGACTTTGCGGAGCGGGGAAGTCCAGTCCGGCAAGTTTCTGATGCCTACCAATCAGCCGGCCGAAGCGCGCCTGCTGGGCATCACCGATCATTACGATCCCGCCAGCCCGGATGTGTTTGATTTTAGCCTGCCGCTTGATCGAGTGAAAGAAATCCGGTTTGAGACGGAATGAACGCGGGCGACTCGGCTCGCGCGAGGAGGGTCCGCATGGCAAAACGCATCATTCTAGCCGGAATTCTGGGGGGCATTGCGATGTTCGCTTGGCAATCGATTGCCCACCTGCTTCTGCCCATCGGGAGAGTGGGCGTGAAGCGACTGGACAACGAAGACGCAGTGCTGGCGCGACTACAGGAGCAAATCTACCCGCCCGGTTTTTATTTGTTCCCCGGAATGGACGAGACGGCGGGCATGAACAAGGCTCAGCAGCAAGAAGCCATGCGTCGATTTGTGGAGAAGTATCGCGCCGGCCCGACGGGCATCCTAGTTTACCATCCGCGGGGCCAGGAACCCTTCGCGCCCAAGCGGTTCGTTGTCCAGTTTGGAGCGAATCTCATCGCCGCACTTCTCGCCGCCTTCTTGCTGTCGCAGGCGGCCGGCCTCAAGTCCTTTACGGAACGGCTCGCTTTCGTCACCTTGCTCGGCGTGATCCCAACCCTCGTGGTGAATGTTCCGTACTGGAATTGGTACGGATTTCCCACCAACTATACGCTGGCTCAGTTCGTGGATCAGGTGGTCGCCTTTCTCGCCGCCGGCTTGGTGCAGGCCTCAATCGTCAAGCAGCCGTCGGAGTCCTGACGGTTCTTTGGAGCTGTAGGGGCAGGCCTTGTGCCTGCCCGTCGCAGGGCACCCACGAGGGGTGCCCCTACATCGTTCGGCGGGCCGGAGACTGAGGGATTACCTCGCCCGCGCGTCGATTTCGGCTTGGCGCCAAATAATACCAGGACGCCCAAACGCCTTATCGATACCGGTGGCTTCGCCAAGAAAGATAGAATCACGCATCGCATTGAGATTTCGTCAGTCGCGGAGATCCACGACGAGGCTCGACGATGGATGAAGCCGGCGTATGAGATGGATCGGGATTAGCCCCATAGCGCCGGGAGTCAGCTAGGGGTATATTACCGGGCACACGAATGTGCGCTGTCACTCTTATCTCGCGTCACGGTTTTCTTTCGTACCTAACCCAAAATCCAAAACTTGCGCTGAGCCCGTTCGCCCTCCGCTTGCGAACGGCTCTGAGCGCAGCGAAGAGGCTCAGGGTAAACTAAGCGAACGCATCCAAAATCGAACAGGGGAAGGTTTTCTTTGGCGCCTAATCCAAAATCCGAAATCCAAAATCCGAAATCGAAAAGAGGAGATTCTGATCTTATGCGTTTCGAAAGCAAACTGAGTTTCGCTCGAGTCGCTCGGCGGGTTTCCATGATCGTTTCGGCGTTCGTACTCATGATGTTCGGGTCGGCAGCCCGCGCGCAGGAACCCGACGCCGCCAAGCTTCAGGGATTTGACTCCTACATGGAGCAAGTGCTGAAGGACTGGAACACGCCGGGAATCGGTGTGGGCATTGTCGTGAAGGACAAGCTGGTATTTGCGAAGGGCTACGGTTATCGAGATTACGAGCAGAAGCTGCCGTTCACGCCCACCACCCTGTCCCAAATCGCGTCGAATTCGAAGCTATTCACAGCGGTAGCGGCGGGGATGCTGGTGGAGGAAGGAAAGCTAAGCTGGGACAAGCCAGTGCGCGAAGCCGTGCCCACCATTCAGTTTTATAACGACCAGCTCAACAGTAACGTCACGCTGCGGGACATGTTGTCGCACCGGACGGGCGTGACACGGCACGACCTGATCTGGTTCAAGTCGCCTTTCACGCGGAAAGAGCTATTCGAGAAGCTGAAGTATCTCGAACCGCAGGAACCGATGCGGACGGCCTTCCTTTACAACAACCTGATGTTCTCGGCGGTCGGCGAAATCATCGAGTTGAAATCTGGGATGCGGTGGGAGCAGTTCGTGCGCGAGCGAATCCTCGCGCCGCTGGACATGGGCTCGACCACCTACACGATTTCCGACATGCAGAAGCACCCGGACCACGGCGTGCCGTACCGCGAAAAACGCGATTCCTTCGAGCTGTACAAAATTCCCTACTATGAGGATACCGAGGGCGTGGCGCCGGCGGGCGCGATCATCTCGAATATCAATGAGCTGTCGCACTGGCTGATCGCGCTGATGAACGAGGGAAAATACAACGGCAAGCAAGTGTTGCCTCCCAACGTCCTGAAAGCCACCCTGCAGCCGGCCATCGGCCTGCCCAATTCGCTCGGGGAGTCGCGGGGTTACTGGGAGATCCTGAATCCGGACTACGGCATGGGACGGTCAATCGCGTCGTATCGTGGGCACCTCCTTACCTATCACGGCGGCGACCTGCCGGGCTTCCACTCGCAAATCTCGTTCATGCCCAATGACAAGATCGGGGTCATCGTGGCCGTCATCAGCGACCACAGCGCTCCGTTGTACAACGTGGTCAGCTTCAACGTGTATGAGCGCCTGCTGGGCATGGACCAGACGCCGTGGAGCCAGCGCCAGTTGCAGGTACGCCTGGCCAACAAGAAGGCGGGCACCCAAGCGCGCGCCAAGGCCGGAGAGGACCGCGTCCCCAACACCAAGCCCTCCCACCCCTTGGCCAGCTATGCGGGGGAATTTGAAAATCCGGCGTACGGCATCCTGAAAATCGGACTGAAGGGCGATCAGCTCGAGTTTGGTTTTCACGAATTCCAGTTTCCGCTGAGTCATTTCCACTTCGACCGCTTCGACACGCCGGATGACGAGCAGTATGGGCGATTTTCGGTGAACTTCGGCACGAATCCGCAGGGCGACATTGCGACCGCGATGATGTCGCTGGACGAGGCGGAAGTGGTCTTTACCCGCAAGCCGGAAGCTTTGGACCCGAAGCTGGTGGAAAAACTCGCGGGCGTGTACCTGACTCCGGCCAAGGTCAAATTTCAAGTGGTCTATCAGCCTGGGACCGGGCTCTCACTGGTGTTCCCGGGCGGGCCTCCGCGGAAGCTGATTCAGGTGAAAGGATTGCAGTTCAGGACACCGCAATTCGCCGACACCATCTATGAGTTCGTTGTGGAAGACGGGCAAGTGAAGGCTTTGAAGGAGCGCGACCCCTCGGGGGAATTTACCTATCCAAGACAATGACGCACGGGTGCGACGCAGCTATCGGCGCCGAGGTTCGACGATGGACGGCGTATGACTAGCCCGCGTTCGTTCTTTCGATACGCTCAAGAAACACGTTGACAACGGTACCACAGATGTTACCATAAGGCCTGATGCAGACACTGGAATACTTGGCGCGTGATGGCCGCAGCCCATACGGCGAATGGTTCGACAGTCTCAACGCCCCCGCCGCGGTAAAGGTGGCTACCGCTATCACGAGGATGGCCCAGGGCAATCTGTCTAACGTGAAGAGCATTGGAGGTGGAGTATTCGAGCATCGGATCAATTTCGGCCCCGGCTATCGAATCTATTTTGGCAAAGACGGAGACCGGATTGTAATCCTGCTCGGCGGCGGCACAAAGAAACGCCAGCAGCGGGACATCAGCGACGCGACAGCTCGATGGCAGGACTACAAGGAACGGAAAAAGAAACAAGGAGAAGAAAATGCCATTAACACGAGACTTTAGAGAAACCATCAAGGCGCGCGCCGAACGCGACCCGGCATTTCGCAAAGAGCTTCTTCGGGAAGCTATCGATTGCCTGCTGTCCGGCGACGTGGATACAGGCAAGGCCGTTTTGCGCGACTATGTTAATGCTGCGGTCGGATTCACCGCGCTGGCCAAGGCGGTTGGCCGATCGCCCAAGAGCCTCATGCGAATGCTCGGGCCGTCGGGCAATCCGCAGGCGCGCAACCTGCTCGAAATGGTTGCCTATCTTCAGGTCAAGGAAGGAGTGCGCTTCCGCGTCAGGGCAGCAAAAGCCACTTAGCGCAGGGGCGGCGTCGCGGGCGTCAACGCTTAGGAAATTAGCCAACGCAGCTCTCAGCGACAGATGCGCTGCCCCATTGCTTGGCGCGGATAATCTGCTGCAATTTTGTATATACAATGGTTTTCGCCTGGGACGAGAACTAGAATCGGATGAACCGGCGAAAGCACGACGTTTCGTTTGAGCCGGCGGCGAGGGTCTTCGCAGACCCGAAAGCCGTCTCTTACGTGGAGCAGGTTGTCGACGGCGAGGAACGCTGGCATACGATTGGCACGGGGGGAGGTGTCGTCCTCCTGTTGGTCGTGCATACGGTTGAGGAGGAGAATGGCGAAGAAAAAATCCGCATCATCTCGGCACGAAAAGCGGACCCCAGCGAACGCGCTCTTTACCACCCCCTTGAGTGATCGGGCCGAACTCGAAGCCTTGGCGCGACAGCCGGACTCAGCGATCGATTATTCGGATGTCCCGGCAATGAAGTCGGTCCCGCCAAGAATTCATGTCGGACGGTTCTATCGGCCGCTCAAGCAGCAAATCAGTCTGCGCGTCGATGCTGACGTCCTGGCGTGGTTCCGCGCACATGCCAAGAAGTATCAGACGCATATGAACGCGGTCTTAAGGCGGGAAATGCAAGCTCGCCCGAGAGGTCGGTAGCGCCCACCCGCGCGCAGTTGGCTTAAAGCGCTGCCATTCAAACTGGCTAATGCGAACCTCTCGCCCGGGGAAGACAGCGCGGATTTCGAGCCTTCCGCCCAATGCCTCGACGTCTTCGGAGAGCGTGCTGAGGTAAAGGTAGGCCCTTCTGCGCGGCGTTGAAGCTCGAAAATGGAAATCCGAAAATCGGGGGTCGTGGTCAGGAGGAACGATCCAAGACCGATGGTTCGGCTTGCTGTTCTCGAAGCTTTCGAACTAGCCCGGCGAAGGGGCCGGTCTCGGCGTGGCGGTGAAAATACTCAATCTGCTGCGCTGGGGTTTTATCCTTGATCTCCGCGTATATTTCTGCCTGAACCTTCCACTTGAATGCCAGGCAGTCGAACGGTTTTTCATCCTTCGCTTTCATGAAGCCTCACCTCCCTCGGGGTGATAATGGTCAGCGCTTCGTACCCGTGCGATAGGTTCACGTCATTATAGCCTTTTATTTTCTCGAGGCGAACGATGTGTTTGAAGTTCCAGGATACGATTGCGTCGGCGCGAGCCACCGTAGCTGCTGCCACGTGCGCCGCGTCGTCCATCCACCGCGGTCCCACGACCCCAGCCTCAAGGTAGGCATCGCGCAGAGACGTCATTTCCGAGGTCAAGACTATGTACTCCAGGCATTCTGCTGGAAGGCTGTTCAAAATATCTTTTACACTCGGAGGAGCGGGCTCCAACTCGCGCAAAGTGATTTCGCTGATTAGAAGCTTCAGATCTTGATGGCGGGCCCACTCCATCAACCGCAAAGAGTCGGCCTCGAATTCAGCGTCCCCGCACCCTCCCAGCACGGAACTGTCGACGTAGATGCGCAGCGGTTTCACGCTTAGCCCTCCGAGTAAGATTATACCCCGACCGACATCCACCCGATCCGGGGCGCCACACGGAGACCGGTGCACAGCGAAGGTTCCTCGCTCATGAAGCAGAGTGTAAGACATTGTCGCCAATCGCGGGAATGAACTACGCGTGTCTGGCCGATCCTGCAGCTCCTTGGCGTGAAACTCATTGACGATAGTTCCCGTATGAGATACAATGTATCTCAGTGAGGTCTTAACAATCATGGCGACGACGATGGTACACATTCGCGTGGACGAGAAGGTGAAGGAGAGGGCGGCCAAAACGCTGGCCGCAATGGGCATATCTGTGTCCGACGCGGTCCGCGTTTTGCTTGTCCGAGTGGCGGCAGAAAAGGCCCTGCCCTTTGCAGTCAAGGTTCCCAACAAAACCACGATAAAGGCGATGGCGGCAGCGGAGCGTGGCAAAGGGAAGCGTTTCAAGTCTGTCGAAGCACTGTTCAAGGATGTAGAAATTTGAACGCGCGAACCCTGATTATTGGAACACAGTTTCGGCGTGATGTTAAGCTGGCCCAGCGACGCGGGAAGGATATGTCGAAGCTGCGCGAGCTGATCTCGCTGCTGGCCAAACGCAGCCCGATTCCGCCCCGCTACAAGGACCATCCTCTGAGGGGAGAATGGAAGCGCTACCGTGACTGCCACCTGGAACCAGATTGGCTCCTGATTTACAAGATTGGCGGCGAGGACCTGTATCTGGTCCGCACCGGCACCCACTCGGATTTGTTCTAGCGTGCCTTCAGTCCCGAATTCGGGCCACTTCGGAGGCTCTTCAAACTGGCTGATGCGAGCCACTCGCCCGGGGAAGACGGCGCGGATTTCGAGCCTTCCGCCAAGTGCCTCAACGTATTGGGAGAGCGTGCTCCGGTAAAGATCGGCCCGGTGCCCGGCGCCGAGACTCGAAAATGGGCATCTCAGAAACTCGCTGTGTATCTGTTGTGCAGCATCCTGATAGGCCTTCTAGCCAACATGGCGCTGAGAGATCAAATACGCGCCGGGGACTGCTTCATCCAGAGTCGCAAGAACCGCCCCATTCGAACTGGCAAGCTGAACCAGGTGACCGTCAGTGGTCTGCTTTGGAGTCTTAACCCAGGCGGGGAAATGAGAGATGTTTCATGGAACGTTCGCTAGGATTTCCTCAACATCCTTACTGCTCAGCACGGGAGCGTCTACACCTGCGCGAAGGACTGGAAGCCCGGTGACGGGATCGGCGATAATCCCGACCCGCCGTGGACGCTTCTTACGTGGGGTTAAGACAATCCGCCCGGCTTCGATGTTGGCATCGAGCGGATCGCCGGCGCGAATGCCAAGCCTGCGTCGGAGCGGCCCCGGCAGAATAACCTGACCTTCGGTGGAAACCTTGGTCTGCATGGTAAGACCGCCTTACCCGTTTCTTGGTTTGGCCGCAACGAGCTGCGGCCGGTGGGGCTCTGAAGAAAGCGGTCGATTTGCGCCAAGTCGACTTTGTGCGGCTTACTATAGGTGCCGCAGAGCCACGAGATCCTGGCGCCGATTCTTGCTGTCGTTCCTCTTCGGCACCATTGCGCGGTTTTGCGCGGCTGCGATGTAGATAAGCCGCGCAACCTGGCCAAGAGCGTGAGCGTGGAGTAGGGAAGTTTGAGGGACGAAGATAAAATCGCCGACTGGGAAGGAGAGTCATTCCGCCCACGGCACGAGTGCCGGACTATTGGAGCCGGGTTGGACCGGCTAATACTCGAAGACCGGCGAGCTTCTGAAAGGCGCTGAAATCGCGGTCGCGAGTGACCAATGGGACTCCGTGGTCGAGGCAGCTCTGCGCGATCAGCGAATCGGCCAGCTTAGGCTTGAAATGATGGCGCATCAATCGAGCGTAGAGTTTTCCCGCGCGCTCCCAGTATCCGGGTTTGATTTCGAGCTGGGGTATGCCGAGCAAGTAGGCTTCAATATCAGCCGGTAATTCGGGATCGCTGAGAAGCTCGGAGACCGCAACCGGCGCCAGCACAAGTGAACCGTCAACGACGGCACTGTGGATGAGGTCAACGTCCGGTCCGTGTTCGCCTCTTAGACCGGCGACCATAATGCTGGTGTCTGCACAAATCACTCTTCGCCTCGCATCTCCTGCCATGTAAGGCTGAATTTCACCTTTCCCCAGTTGGCCAGTAGTCCGTCATAAGCGCGACGCGCCGCAAGCAGTTTGAGGCCAGTGCGCACGGTTGCGGTGGCACCAGTTTTCGTCGCCTCGGTGGCTTGGCGGAGCAGTTCTTCGGGGACCATCACCGTCAGCTTTTTCATTCGCTCATTCCGCATAAATGAATCTTGCCAGCATGAATACCGTAAAGTCAATACGGTCATTCTGGAGTATAACAGACTGGACGGTTTGCGAGCTCCATGGAGGGCTCCATTCACCCCGGTTTTCCTACACTTCAGGCCCAAAAATCTACACTTCAGCGGAATTGAGTTGACTTTAGTGAATAGGATATGATAGAGCAAGAACAGTAAGATGACGCGGCCTGCTTATGTCCGTGGTCAGTTGCCCGTTGTAGCCCCTCCCGATCAGCAATGGGAAAAACGAACCCAACCGAACCCATTGAGGTTAAATACTTTAGAATCTGTTATATATACTTCTTCAGGGCAAAGCAAACCCATTGAGGTTAACTCGCTTTATTTCAACCTCTTGCAGAGAAAAAAGGCCGGTTTTTCGAGAAATATGAATGGTGCACGGCTCTCTATCCCCGATTGGCAGAGGCGGAAACTGGAAATTGGAAACTGGAAAATGACGTTCAAAGCCGGAATGTACTTTGAAATGAGCAAGATAACAGTCGCGGATGCCTCCACTATTCCCGATTGGCCAGAAGAACCGAAACCCGAAAGTCGAAACTGGAAATTGGAAACTGGCCTCTGTTTCCGCTTGCCGGACGTAGGCCCGCAAAGGATGTGTAATCTTTTGGGCAGTTGAGAGGTGAGGGTCGCCGTCGGCGCTGTGGGAATGTGGAAATCCGGCGACTTTTGCCGGATTTCCAAGCGCGGTGGAAAAGTCAGCCGTTCAGACTTTTCC
>JBEKEZ010000004.1:0-219083 GCA_050013575.1 Terriglobia bacterium
GGACACGACGCGGCGCTCACCGCCTCCTCAAGCTCCGCCTCTGGATCGCTCGCTGCGGAACAACTTGGTTCGAAGTCTTGTATTCTCGCGGAGCTCAACTGACAAATGCTTGACACAACCGTCGAAGTTCCGGAGTTTGAGATTGACAATCACAATGTGACCATCGGGCAGTTCCTCGAATTTGTGCGCGCGGGCGCCTATGAGAATCGAGATCTTTGGGACGAGCCTGGCTGGGAATGGAAGACCAAACTCGGCATTGCCCATCCGAAATTCTGGATTCGCCAAGGCGAGGAATGGGTGCTCCGAACCATGTTCGCGGACATTCCCTTGCCGGAGGACTGGCCTGTCTACGTGAGTCATGCCGAGGCGACTGCCTATGTGCGATGGGCCGGCAAGACACTGCCCACAGAGGCGCAGTTTCATCGCGCCGCCTACGGAACGCCCGAAGGCGAGGAACGCGAATTCCCCTGGGGCGACCAGCCTCCTGATTTTCTGCACGGGAATTTCGACTTTCGCCTTTGGGATCCGAGCGGGGTCGGCACGCATCCTGCCGGCAACAGCGCCTTCGGCGTCGCAGATCTCGTGGGCAACGGATGGGAGTGGACCTCTTCCGTCTTCGAGCCCTTTCCGGGCTTCAAGGCATTCCCATTCTACGCAGGCTACTCCGCCGATTTCTTCGACGGAAAACATTACGTGGCAAAAGGCGGGTCTCCTCGGACGGCGGCCTGTCTTCTGCGAAGGTCGTTTCGCAACTGGTTTCAGCCGCATTACCCATATGTCTACGCAACTTTCCGCGGCGTGAAGAACAACGCGTGAGTTCGGAAGGAAAGCGGATGCTGACGCAAGGCATTCTCGGACTCTCGACTGCGGACCTGGCCAGTGAGGTCCGCGCCGGCCTCACCAAGCCCAGCCAAAAAGAATTGCCGTCGAAATATTTCTACGACGACATCGGCTCGGCACTGTTCGAAATCATTAGTCTTCTTCCTGAGTACGGTTTGACGCGCGCCGACGAGCGCCTGCTGCGCGGGCACGCCGATGCCATCGTCAGCCGCGTGCCCGGGCCTGCCGCTGTCGCAGAGCTGGGCAGCGGCAACGGGCAAAAAACTCGCTGGCTCCTCGAAGCATTTGTCCGCCGGCAGTCCACCAAATACTATCCCATCGAGATCTCGCCCACCGCCCTGGCCAGCGCCGTCGAGCGCCTGGAGCGCATCGATTCCGTCAGCGTGGTCGGATTCGAAAAGGAGTATCTCGACGGCCTGCTCGAGGTCGCCGCTCGCCGCGCCAGCCACGAGCACATCCTGGTGCTGTTCCTGGGCAGCACCATCGGGAATTTCGACCAGCCCGCGGCCGAACAATTCTTGCGCCAACTGCGGCGAATCCTCGTACCGGGTGATTCCTTGCTGCTCGGCACGGACCTCGAAAAGCCGATCCCGCAGTTGATCATGGCTTATGACGATTCGCTCGGCGTCACCAGGGCGTTCAACCTGAATCTGCTGGTTCGCATCAACCGCGAACTGGGTGCGAACTTCGACGTGGGTCATTTCGGACACGCCGTCCGCTTCGATCACGATGCGCGGCGAATCGAGATGCACTTGCGTTCCACCTGCTCCCAATCGGTGACCATTCCCAAAGCCGAGTTGACGGTCGAACTCCGCGCTGACGAGACCATCTGGACGGAGAGCAGCCACAAGTATCGGCCGGATGAGGTTGTTCAAATGGCTGAGCAGGCCGGATTCGCTTGCGACGCGCAATGGGTTGATCCCGAATGGCCGTTCGCCGAGAGCCTGTTGATCGCGGGATAGGCAGATCTCGTGCATGTAGCGCCGGGCTTTAGCCCGGCATGCCGCCCTGAAGGGCGGCCGCCGCCGCCGGGTGATCGAGGATCGATTCGGTTTTGGCGTCCCAGTAGAGCTTCTTCCCTGCCCAATACGATTGCGCAGCCATCGTACACGCCACCGAATGCGCGAAGCCGTGATGGACCGTGGCGTGCGGCTGCCGGCGGCTGCGCAGGCACTCGAACCAGTCGGTCATGTGATGCAGGTCGTCGTCGCCGATGCCCGTGGGGGGCAGGTCCTTGTCGCCCGGGAGCGTGATGTATTTTGAAGCGCGCTCCTTGTCGATGTCCGGATTGTCTTCGTGAGTCCCTTTTTCCTCCACGAGTTGGTAGCGCGGGCTGCCCTCGCCGCCAATATCGATCAGCGTGGCCTTCTTGCCCATGTACCGGGTAAAACTATCGGCGTCGTTTCCGAAACTGGTTGAATAGCTCACGAGGAAGCCCTTGGGGTATTCCAGCAGCGCTTGGAACGTGTCCGGGTTCTCACGCCCGTCATGCCACGCGTAGATGCCGCCGTGGGCGACGACGGAACGTGGAAAGTGATCGTCCATGAACCAATGGACCAGATCGATGCCATGGCTCATCCACTGGTCGGCGATGCCGCTCGAGAATTCCTTGTACAGGCGAAATTCGAAATAGACCTGCGGGTCGAACGGCCGATTGGGTTTGGTCATCAGCCACTTCCGCCAATCGGTGTCGGCGGCGCGGATTTCCTTTACTTCCGGGCGGCCGCGCCAGCGCGGCCCATGGTAGTTCCACACGACCTCCACTTTGCTGACCTCGCCCAGAGCGCCGGTCTGAACCAGATCATGTGCCGCGCGCGGATAGGGCTCGCTGCGGTGCTGCGTCCCGACTTGCACGATGAGGTTTCTCTCCAGGACGGCGTCGCGCGCTGCCTTGACTTCTTCGAGCACGTTGCCCATCGGTTTTTCAACGTAAGCGTCCTTTCCCGCCTCCGCCACCATCCGCAAGATGGGCGAATGCGAGTGCTCGGGAGTGGAAATTAACACCGCGTCCACATCCTTGAGCGCCAGCACGTCCTCGAAGTATTTGAACTGGCGCGGAGGACGGCCGTAATACTTCTCGTTCCTGGCAGCGGCCTTGTCGCGATTCGCCGTCCAAAGGTCGCAGACCGCCGTCATCTCCACGTTGTGCGTGTTCTTCAGCCGGGACACAATCCAATCAAGCTCCCGGCCGCGGCTGCCGATGCCAATGTGGGCGAGCGAAATGCGTTCATTCGCGCCCACAATGCGGCTGTAGGAAGCTGCGGTGCCGGCGAAAGTTGTGGCAGCAGGGCCGCTCAACGCGGCGGCGCCGGCCACAATCCTAGCCGTCCGATTGAGAAATGATCGCCGGTCAATCTCTGCTTTGTCGGCAGGTTTTCTCATAGCCACCTCCGTAGACAAATGTCTATCGATTCGACCGCTGAGCGGCCGACTCACTTGCTTGCGACCTTGGGGAAATTCCTTGCCACGATGCCTTCGCCTTCTTTCACCGCGATGATCTGATTGATCGGCACGTCAGAGAGTTTGTCGACCTGGCCGCTCAGCCAAGTGATCTCCAGCGAATCGATTTTCTGGCGCTGCCCAAGTCCGAAGTGAATTCGCGGATCGCTGGCCGACATGTAGCCCATCCCGCCCTGGCGCTGTTTGACCTGCGTGAATCCTTCGGAGGTCAGCTTCAGAACTGCTCCGACGCCGTCGCGAGTCGATTTGGTCCCGATCAGCAGCACTTCCAGCCAGTGGTTCGCATTCCCGCCGTCGTTGCGCAAAAGCTCCGGAAAACCGCCGCGATTATTGACGACCACGTCGATGTCGCCGTCGTTGTCGAAATCGGCGGTAGCGAGGCCTCGCCCGGCCACTGGCTTCATGAAATCCGGCCCCAGGAGATCCGAGACTTTCTCAAATTTGCCGTGCCCGAGGTTGCGAAACATCAGCAGGGGCTCTTCATAGCCCACGTTGGAGTGATACATGCGGATGTTATCCAGCATCGCTCCATTCGCCTGGCAAACGTCCACCCAACCGTCATTATCATAATCCAGAAATTTCATGCTCACGCCGCTCAGCAGGACCGCTTTATTGCCGATGCCTGAGCTGTAGGTGGCGTCGTCGAACGTCTCGTCGTGGTTATTGCGATAAAGGCGGTTCAGCTCCATATCGAGGTGCGTCACGTAGAGATCGAGCCAGCCGTCCCCGTCGACGTCGGCCGCGTCGATGCCCATCCCCGCCTCGTACTTGCCGTCTTCGCTGGCGGCAATCCCGGAACTGAACGAGATGTCCCTGAAAGTCCCATCGTGATTGTTGAGGAACAGGAAATTCGGCCACGTGTCGTTGGCCACGGCGATGTCCGGCCAGCCGTCGTTGTTGAAATCAGCCAGCACCACGCCCATGCCTTTGGCTTCCGGAAGGCCCACGCCGGATTTTTCGCTCACGTCGGTGAACGTTCCGTCGTGATTGTTGTGGTAGAGCTTGATGCGCTGGCCGCGGTAATTGTCCGGGTGACAGTAGGCGCGGTAACCGGGACGGCGTTCGCCACACCAGATGTTATTTTGCGGCGTCCAGTCGATGTAGTTCAGCACCACCAGATCCAGGTAGCCGTCCTTGTCGTAGTCGAACCAGCCCGCGCTCGTAGACCACCCGCCCTTGTCTTGGACGCCGGCCTTCTCCGTGACGTCGGTGAAAGTCCCGTTGCCGTTGTTGTGATAGAGGATGGCGCGACCGTAGCCGGTCACGTAGAGGTCCGGATAACCGTCGTTGTCGTAATCGCCCACCGCCACGCCCTCTCCGTAGAGGCCCTCGGCGCCTACACCGGCTTTCTCGGTGACATCGGTAAATGTCCCGTCGCCGTTGTTGTGGTAGAGAACCGAGTGCAGCGGTTGCGGTGGCTTGTAAATGTCAGTCGCGCCCGTCTGTACGAAATAAAGGTCCATGAGGCCGTCCTGGTCGTAGTCAATCCACCCCACGCCCGTGCCCATGGTTTCCAGGTAATATTTCTGATCGGTGCCGGTCGAGTCCTGCTTGAAAGTGATTCCCGCGGCCTCACGAATGTCCGTGAAGCGGACAGGAATGTCGATGGGAGGCGTCTGCGCAGGCCGCGCCTGTGTAGCCCGGTAGGCTAGCGTCGCACCCGCCGACAACACGGGCGCGCAGATCCAATACAGGGCTTCTCGCCGAGTGAAATTAAACCGATTCATCTCACGGACTCTCAAACTTGCTCCCTTTCCTGCCCATCGAACTCGTCAACTATAGCCCGAACCGGGCGCCATTCTCAACGGCGGAGGGATACAGGGCAGGGTTCCGTCAAAGTCGCGCACGAATGAGCAAGTGACCCCTCACCCGTCCCGATCAGATCGGGACACCCTCTCCCCAAGGGAGAGGGCTGAGATTTTGCTTCCTTGGCCCTCTCCGTTGGGGGATAGGGTTGAGACTTTGATTCTTTGGCCCTCTCCCTGGGGAGAGGGTGTCCGACGAAGGAGGAAGGGGGCCCCGAGCACCGGGGGTGAGTGGTGCATTCCCACTCCGCCGGACTTCGATCCTCGGCGTCATTCCCGCGCAAGCGGGAATCCATGATTTCGATTTTCGAGTTCCCGGTTTCCACACCGGCCAATCGGGAATAGTGGCAATATCCGTTAGCGGTATCCATTGATTCTAAACGACATTCCGGCTTTGAACGTAATTTCCGGTGCCCACTTTCCAGTTTCCGCCCCAGCCAATCGGGAATGGTGAACCTCCATGCACCATTCATATTTCTCGAAAATCGGGCCTTTCTTCTTCGCAACTCGCTGAAAAAGAACATGTTAACCTCAATGGGTTTGCTTTGCTCAAGAATGCCCTATCCTTCAGAATCTGAAGAGCTTAACCTCAATGGGTTTGGTTGGGTTTGCTTTTCGTCGCCCGCCCTACCGGCGGCCCTCCTTTCGCGGTGCAGATCGCGGAATTCCCGTGGATCCTGGCCTCGCGCCTGAAGCTGTTTCTCCAGTTCTTCAGAACACAGACCGCGCTCGATGCCATTCAGGGCGGCGCGCCGTTTTCCGGCAACGGTTCTCGGTCCGCTGGATTTCAGCGCATTGCGGCGATTGGCAGCAAGGCGCAGAGGGCTGCACCCCGAAGATAGTACCGATGTCGACATGACATTGTTCCTTTTCTGTCCAGGCAGCGCGCTCGCGTCCAGCCTGGTAACTTCAGAATATCCACAGTAGGTTTGAACTTGTCCATAGGGAAAACCCCTAGTTTCTCAGGAAAATCACCCTAGACCGCCCTAGTCAAAATGCGACACGCTTCGGGTGTGCCATGCCAGTCATCCCGATTCTTGAGCGTCCCATCAGGGATCACTGCCCGAGTTTCTTATATTCCGCTTTCGCTTGTTTCAGGATTGGGATATCGGGGTCGGCGTCTTTCCACAGCTTAAAGAAGTCGTCATAGGTCGCGCGGGCTTTGGCGAGGGCCTCCGGTTGTAGCGGCAGTCTCTGGCCGCCGAAAACCTTGAACAGCCTCGAAAGCCGGCCCTGGCTGGAAGTGAGATCGACGCCCGCCTGGAGAGCGTAGGCCCTCCCGAGGCCGAGGTGTGCCAGCGCTCCCAGTGGAAAATTCATTATGACCCCAGGATGATCCGGAAGTTTCTGAAACTCGGCTGCTGCCTGGCTCCCTTGATCAAGACGGAGATAGGCTTCGCCACGAACATAGACCGGGTAAAGCGTGCCGGGCTCCAGAGGCGCAGGAGCGCCCAGCTCGTAGGGTGTTGTGCCTTGGAGCTTTTCGATCGCCTGGGCCGGGCGCTTAAGGTCAAGCTCGACGGCCGCCCGAATGGTCGGGAGAAAGTAAGAGTTGAGGACTGTGTTGGAGGGCTTGGATTTGGCAAGTTCGTCGGCAAGGGTTTGAGCCGGCGCGCCGAATCCAGCACGCGCGAGGGCGAGAGCGGCCAGAGTCTTTACATTAGTCGAGGAAGCGAGAGCCAGCGCGGAATCCGCTCCCTCGCGGGCGCGAGCTGCGTTACCCAATTCCGCTTCACGAAGCGCACCATTGACCATGAACCAGGCTGCAGTTTCCTTCGTCCCGTTGCGTTGAGCCGCTTCGACTGCTCGCTGGGTCAGTTCCCGGGCTTTTCCTAGATGGCCAGAGCAAGCCTCAGTGTCAGACTGCATGTTTAAGAAAACGTCTTCTTCCATTCCGGCGTTAGCCGCCGCCCAATCCAGCTCTTGCTGCATGCCGGGCAAATTACCTTGAACGAAGTCGATGATGTAGAGATAGGTGTGTCCACTGATGGGCTCCAGCTTGCGCGCCAGGGCCTGTTCAATCGTTGCCCTTGCCTCCGCCAGGCGATTGAGATTGATATAAGCCGCAGCGAGGTTTCCATAGTTGTAGTAACCGTCGCCGGCGACCCTCACTTCTTCGAGCAGCAGTTTGAGGGCCTGCTCGTACTGCCCTAGGTAAAGATCGTCGTTTCCGAGAGCGTCCAAGGGAGCATAGTCCTGCGGGTAAGTTTGGGCCCATTGTTCGTAGATGGGACCGGCCTTCTGAAGATCGCCCAACTCATCATAGTAGCGGGAAGATATGCTGAAATTCTCCCGCATGCTCACGCGTTCGCGAAGTGCAAAAGCCTTCCCAAGGAACCGCTCGGATTCGCTGGTTTCATTAAGATTGTCGTACTGCATTCCCAGTTTGAGGTAGGCCATGGCGAAATTGGGATCGAGCTCGGCTGCGCGCTGGAAGAAGGGTATGGCGGCTGCGGTGCCTTTTTCGTTCGCGGCCTTCTGGCCAAGGGTGTAAGCATTCAGGGCTTCCAGGGAGGAAGTAGTCACATCCTGAACCGGCGTGTCGAATCTTTGCACCGAAGCGAGTGATTCGCCGAGTTTCGGCCGGATCTCCGAAGCCGCTTGGCCGAGTTCAGTCACCACTTGTTCCTTGCTCTCCGCCGTCACCTGCTGTTGGGCGAGGGTTTCACCCGTTTGACAATTCGTGGCGGTCAGGCCAATCACATACTGGCGGCCGAGGCTGGAAATCGATCCGGCGAGCACGGCCACGCTGCCGCTGCGCTGACAGACCTGTCGGGCAAGATCTTCGGTCAATCGCGTATTGGCGGGCTGGCCCATGAACTGCAAGGTCCGCGCGATTCGCTGGTCGGAGATGATGTTCAGAAAAGGCGATTGTTCGAGTTGCGCTGCCAAGCCTTGGCGGAGCGGGACATCGAACACCGGATCGCCAGTGGTGTTGTGGAATTCAGCCAGCACGATGGCGTCCCGCAGGGTAAGAGCTGGAGCGCGATGCGAGTGGACACCGAAGTAGAGCAGCGCCAGGCCGCCGCCAACCGCGGCCAGCAGTAAGCCAAGTGCAACGGCGATCATGCCTCGCCGTCGCGCTGTGTTTCTTGGGAGGGCCGACGCTTGCGCCCGCCTGGCCAGGGCAATCTTCGACCGCGAGGCCGGGGTCCCTGGTCCGCGGAGCCGACCCGGCCCTACGACCTCCGTCTCCTGCTTCAATCGCTTCAAATCGGCGCGAAGGTCCGAGGCGCTCTGGTAGCGCAACTCGCGATCCTTTTCGAGCAGGCGGTGGATAATCTCTTCGAGCTTCGCCGGCAACTGGGGATTCAGGCTGAGCGGCCGCGGCGGCGCTCCGCTCAGAATTGCGTTGAAAATCACCGCCGATGTGTTTCCAGAGAAAGCCTGCCGTCCCGTCGCCATCTCGTAAATCACGGCGCCAAAGCTAAACAGATCAGTGCGGCCGTCGAGCGCCTCGCCGCGCGCCTGCTCCGGCGACATGTAAGCCACCGTTCCGATCAGAACGCCGGGCATGGTGAACAGCGCGTCGGCGGTTTCGGTCGCGTCGTCCCGTGCCCCCTCACCCCCGGTGCTCGGGGCCCCCTGCCCGCCGCTGGCGGGCCACCCTCTCCCCTGGGGAGAGGGGCCGGGGGTGAGGGGTGTCGTTATCAACTTCGCCAAGCCAAAATCCAGGATCTTCGCTAGCCCGCGATGTGTGACGAAAATATTTCCCGGCTTGATGTCGCGGTGAATGATGCCGCGCGAATGCGCCGCGTCCAGCGCATCCGAAATCTGAATAGTAAGATCAAGCAATTCGTCGATTCGTAGGGCCGAACTGCGTTCGGCCGGGCGAGCGCCGCTCGCCCCTACGTCCATTTTCCAGCTTCCATTTTCCAGTTTCCGTTTCTCCAGCAGTTCCCGCAGCGTCTGTCCCTCCAGCAGTTGCATGGCGATGAACGGATGCCCCTCATGCTCGTCGATGTCGTAAATCGTGCAGATATTGGGGTGGTCGAGCGCGGAAGCGGCGCGCGCTTCGCGCTTGAATCGCTCGAGAGCCTGCGCGTCCCGACGGGAGCCTTCGGGCAGGAATTTCAGCGCCACCAGCCGGCCGAGCTTGATGTCTTCAGCCTTATAGACCACGCCCATCCCGCCGGCTCCCAGCTTTTCGAGGACGCGATAATGTGAAACAGTCTTCCCGGTCATCTTTTCTCATTGAATCACGAATTTGGAAAATGGAAACTGGAAAATAGAGACTGGAAACTGGAAAGTAGAAAATGGAAAATTCGCGGGGGCAGGGGCGGAGCGTTCCAGCGGGAACGGCCCTACGATGGGCGTGCATTCTGAGCTTATACTTTCAACTTCCGAGCTTCGAATTTCGATTTTTCGAGTTTCTAATTTCCAATTTCCTGTTTCCAGTTTCATGTTTTTTCGGGCGCGCTGCGATAGAATCCGCTCCGCAAAGGGGGATCAAACCATGCAGCAGAAAGAAAGTGGAGATAGCATTTCGCGCCGCGAGTTCCTGAAGGACTCGGCGCTGGCCGGGGCGGGAGCTGCCGTGTTCGGCGGACTCGCGCCGGCGCGCGCACTGGGCGCGAATGACAAGATCCGACTGGCGCTCTTGGGCTCCGGGCAGAGGGGCCGATACGACATGTCGCTTTTCCAGAAGGACCCATCGGTTGAAGTGGTGGCCGTCTGCGACGTCTACGAGCCGCACCGCGAGGCAGCCCTCAAGCTGGCGGGCCCAGCCGCCACGGCGCATCGCGATTATCGCGAAGTGCTCGACCGGAAGGATGTGGACGCGGTCCTGATCGGCAGCCCGGACCATTGGCACAAGCCGATGCTGGTGGACGCGGTCCACGCCGGCAAAGACGCCTACCTCGAAAAGCCCATCATGCACTCCATCGAAGAAGGCGTGGAAATGGTTCGCGCCGTCGAGGAGACCAAGCGCATCGTGCAGACCGGAATGCAACAGCGCAGTTGGGACCACTACATTCTCGGCAAGCACATCATCGATTCCGGAAAACTGGGCAAGATCACTTTCGTTCACACCTACTGGTATCAAAACTACACCGCGCAAGGAGGATGGATGGCAGCCCACGAGGTGGATCAAAGCAAGCTCGACTGGAAAGCGTTCCTCGGCGCGGCGCCCGAGCAGGCCTTCAGCGACGAGAAGTTTTATCACTGGCGCTTCTTCTGGGATTTCGGCGGCGGCATTCTCACCGATCTCCTGACGCACTGGATCGACGTCATCCAGTGGTACATGGGCCAGCCGGCGCCCAAGACCGCCACCACCACCGGCGAGCTCTATACTCAAAAATGGCAGTGCCCGGACACCATTACGGCAGCTTACGAATTTCCCGGCGACTTCGCGGTGACCTTCACCGGCGCACTCAACACGGGCATCGACGACGGCGGCATCGAGTTCCGCGGCACCGACGCCACGCTGAAGATCGATCGCACCCGGATGGCGGTGTATCCTGAGGGCGTAAAGTCGGCGCCCGGCACGCAAGCTCCCGAGCCGGAGATCTTCGTGCGCTCGGAGCGCGACGGCACGCTCGATAATGTCAACAACTTCCTTGCCTGCATCCGCAGCCGCAAGACGCCCAACGCCTCGATCCAGGTAGGATTTGAAGCGGCTCGCACTTCCTGGATCGGCAACATCGCGCTCCGTCGCGGCCTCAAGACCGTCTGGGATGCAGGGCGGAACCGGATTGCCACATAGCTTCTGGAGCCTGGCGGAGATTCGGGAGAGTAGGCAGAGAGCGGTAGGCAGTAGGCAGCCGGAAAAAGCAAAAATGGCAAATGGGAAATGGGAAATGGTCCAGTCTGGCCGTTTGACTTTTGCCATTTCCCATTTGCCTTTTTGTGGCACTGCCTTCTACTTTCTGTCTTCTGCATTCCATTTTCTACCCTCGCTCCTTTGAATTTTTGATTTTGAATTCGTTTTCCGCCGTTGAAATTTCAGATCTCAAATTCCAAATGCCCTACTTTCCTCCGAGTCCTGCCTTCCCGAAAATACCGATTCCCACGCCCTAACCGCTGGGGCAGAATCCTGTCTAATGAATCGGATGGAAGAGAGCGATGCCAGCGTGGTGGCCCATGTGCTGGCCGGCGATCGCGACGCCTATCGCGTCCTGGTCGAACGGCACAGCCACAGCATCTTCCGTCTGGCGTTTCGCATGACGGGCAACGAACAAGACGCGGAAGACGTGGTGCAGGAAACTTTCCTGCGCGCCTATCGACGGTTGAACCGGTTCGAGTCGCGATCAACCTTCTCCACTTGGCTCTATCGAATCGCCGTAAATTGCTCGCTCGACTTTTCGCGCCAGCGACGGCATGAGGACGATCGCCAAGTGGCCCGCGAACCCGAAGCGCCCGACCCCGTGCTCTCGCTGCCTTCGACCGACCCCTCCGCCGAACGCCTGATGATGTCCGCGGAAGTGAGGAAGAAAGTCGAAGCCACCATGAAAACGCTGTCGCACAAGGAAAGGGCCGCGTTTGTGCTTCGGCATTTTGAAGGGCAGTCGATCGAAGAGATCGCTCGCGCTCTGGGCGTGAAAGCGAACGCGGCCAAGAACAACATTTTCCGCGCCGTGCAAAAACTGCGACGGGCACTCGAGCCCGTGGTGGGTTAAAGAGATGAATCACTTGAGCGAAGAACAACTGGTCCTGTTTCACTACAACGAAGCGGAGGAGCGCCGCGCGCTCGAAGAACACCTCGCGAGCTGCCCCCTTTGCCGCTCGCGGTACCACGACCTGGAACGCGATCTGGCATTGTTTAGCTCATCGCCGGTCCCCGAAAGGCCGGAGGACTACGGCCAACGGGTCTGGTTGCGCCTTCGCCCGCGTCTGATGGAGCGGCCCGGCTCCGCGTGGGCGTGGATATTCTCGCCGCCTCGTTGGGTGCCGGCGGGCGTCCTGGCTCTCTTGATCGTTGGCGCGTTTCTGGTCGGCCGATTCTTGCCTCGGGGCGGATCACAACCGCCCCCAACCATCACGGCGCAAGCGCGCGAACGGATCTTGCTGGTCGCGGTCGGCAATCACCTGGAGCGTTCGCAGATGGTGCTGGTGGAACTGGTCAACACCGAAGGCAAAGGGGCGGTGGATATTTCAACCGAGCGGAACATCGCTCGCGATTTGGTGGACGAAAACCGACTTTACCGGCAAACCGCGGCGCGCGCCGGCGAGGTTGGAATGGCCAACGTGCTCGACGACCTCGAGCGCGTCTTGATCGAGATTGCCAACGGCCCTTCGAAGGTTTCCTCCGCCCAGCTCGACGAGATGCGCCGCCGCATCGAGGCCAAGGGAATACTTTTCAAAATTCGGGTGATTGGTTCGCAAGTGGAACAGCGCGAAAAATCCGTCGCGCCCCAGCCGCCCGGAGAACGAATTTAGACAGGAGACGAAAATGAAGACATTGGAAAAAACGACGCTGATTCTTGCCGTAGCGCTCCTGGTGCCGATGGGCGCAACAGCGCGCCTTGCCGCGAGATCCCGCGTGGCGGGACCGGCGGACGCTCCGGCTACTGCTGCCGGCGGTTTCGCCGCAAGCCAGGAAATCAACGCGGAGATTGCTCAAGACAGCGAACAAGAAAAACGCGATCGTGAGCAGGAAGCTCGGGACCGGGAAGAGGAAAAACGAGACCGCGAGCAAGAAGCGAAGGACAGAGCGCAAGAGAAGCTCGATCGTGCTCAGGAGCAGTACGACCGCGGCACCGAAGCGTTGGATCAAGGTGATTGGCAAAGAGGCGTGGAAATTTTCAGTGCCGTAGCCAAGCAGGGTGGAAACGCGGCCGAGGGCGCGCTCTACTGGAAAGCCTACGCGCAAAACAAACTCGGACAAAAGGCGGAGGCGCTTTCGACTCTCGGTGAATTGACCAAGTCCTATCCGCAGAGCCGCTGGGCGAACGAAGCAAAACAATTAGAATTAGAGATTCATCAAAACAGCGGCCAAAATGTCCCGCCTGAAGGCCAGCCGGATGACGACCTGAAATTAATGGCCCTCAACGGCTGCATGAACTCCGATCCCGACCGCTGCGTCCCAATGCTGGAGAAGTTCCTTCAGGGAAACCAGCCGCCCAAGCTGAAAGAAAAAGCGCTGTTCGTGCTCTGCCAGAGCGGTTCGCCTCGGGCCCGAGAAGTGGTGGCGCGCATCGCGCGCGGCGCTTCCAATCCCGATTTGCAGATGAAGGCGCTCACCGATTTGGGAATTTTTGGCGGAAAAGAAAGTCGTCAGGCGTTGGCGGACATCTATGCCTCATCCACAGACGCGCGCGTGAAGCAAACAATTCTTCACAGCTTCATGATCGGCGGCGACCGCGAGCGCCTCTTTGCCATCGCCAAAAGTGAGAAAACCCCCGAGCTGCGGCGCGAAGCCATTCAGCAGCTCGCGCTCACCGGCGCGCAGTCGGAGCTGTGGCAGCTCTACCAGGCGGAGCCCGCCACGGAAGCGAAGGAACAAATCCTGCACTCCATGTTCCTGAGCGGCAATGCGGATAAGCTGCTCGAAGTGGCTCGCAACGAGAAAGACCCGAGGCTTCGCCGGGCCGCGATCCATAGCTTGGGACTGATGGGATCGAGCAAGACCGGCGATGCGCTGGTCCCCATCTATGCCAGCGAGAAAGATCCTGAGATCAAGCGCGAGGTGATCAACGCCTATTTTCTGCAAGGCAACGCCAAGGCTCTCATTCAAATCGCGCGCCAGGAAAAAGATCCGCAAATGAAACGCGAGGCGGTCCAGAAGCTCAGCCTGATGGGATCCAAGGAAGCCACTGACTATCTGATGGAGATTTTGAATAAGTGAGAGGTACTCCGTGAACACACCCAGAAGAACAGCCGCAGAGTTCTTGGGAAACAAAACTCTACGCTACGTGTTCGGATTCGGGATGGCCGTCGCGACGGTTTGCGCCGCCCAACAGCCGCACGTGGTGAACGCGAAAGTGGAATCGCGTTCGGCCGCGTCCGGCTTGGATCGAGAATTCCGCACCCTGGTCCAGAGTCAAGTCCAGCCGGCGTGGATTGGCTACGCCGTGCCCGTCATCCCCGGCGATCACACCATGTGCTGCTGCGATGGGCGCTACGAGATGTTGCGCGGCGGCTGCGCGCTCGAGGGCGAGCATTCGATGACCATGCGCTCCGACGATTCCAAGCGCGCCAATCTCGAGGCCCCGGAATCTATGTTCGTGCTCTTTCGGGCTGCTGAGAGAAGAGTCACCAAGATTCGGACTTATTCCGAAGATTGCGAGCTCGATGCGGGCGGCCTCACACTCTATTGGCTGACCGGCGTCAAGCCTGCTGAGAGCGTGGCTTTGCTCGCAACTTTTGTCCGCCCCGCGGACGAAGACGAGAGCGGCGGCCAGAGGCTGACCTCGGGCGCACTCACGGCGATTGCATTGACCAACGACGGCGCCGCCGATCGCGCGCTCGATCAATTCGCTGCTTCCGGCCAACCGGAGCATTTGCGCGAGCAGGCTGCTTTCTGGCTGGGCTCAGCACGAGGGCGGCACGGCTATGAGACTCTCGCCCGCATGATCCGTGAAGACCCTGACGAGCGCTTTCGCAAGCACGCCACGTTCGCTCTCTCGGTCAGTCGCGAGTCCGACGCGATCGCAGCATTGATCAGCACCGCGAAGAACGACCGGGCTGCCGAAGTGCGCGGCCAGGCCCTTTTCTGGCTCGCCCAAAAAGCGGGCCAGAAGGCGGCAACCGCAATCACGGACGCCATCGAGAACGATCCCGAAACGGAAGTGAAGAAGCGCGCGGTTTTTGCCCTCAGTCAGCTTCCCCGCGATGAAGGCGTTCCGTTGCTGATCCACGTGGCGCGCACGAATCGAAATCACGAAGTGCGCAAGCAGGCCATGTTCTGGCTCGGGCAATCCAACGACCCGCGTGCGCTCGCGTTCATTGAGGAAGTCTTGTTGAGGTGAGGAAAAGCAGTTCAGTTAGTCAGTACTTCAGTGCGTCAGTCCACCGTTGCTTGCGCGGGTTTCCGACCAGCAGGGCTCGCCGTTCACTCGGCATCTTCCACACAGCGAAATCCGATCATGCCTGACCGGTCGAGGCTCGGGGCCATCAGTAAGTATTTTCCGTGTTCGTTCAGCTTGTAGGCTTGCGGAAAATACCAGATCGAGCCCTGTGGCTGATAGTTGCTGCCACCGCGCACGATGGCCGCGCGCATGTGCTCGTCAGTGTATTCGTCAGTCCATTGCCAGACCCCGCCCACCAGATCCATGACTCCGAAGCGGCTCGTTCCCTTTGGGTGTGTGCCGACATCGTCCGGCACTGGCAGGGCGTGGCCTCTCTCAAATGATGGCACGGCGGCCGCGTCCCAATTGTTGCCCCACGGATATGCATGTCCGTCGGGACCTTGCGCGGCATACTGCCATTCCCATTCGTGCGGGAGCCGCTTCTGCGCCCACGCCGCGTAAGCGCGAGCGTCTTCCAGCGAAACCCACGTCACCGGCTTGTTCTCCCAGCCGTCAGGGTAGTTTCCGTATCGCCAGTCCTTCAGGAAATTGTGATCATCCTTTGGACGGTAGTGCGTGGCATCAAGGAAGTGTTTGAACTCCGCATTGGTGACTGGCGTGCGATCGATGTAGAACGATTTCATGTGCATCCCATGGCGATGGCTGCGCCGCGGCGAATCCTCCCAGGGCATCTGGACGTCCACGCCCGCGTCATTCCCGCCTTCGATCTCGATGCCTGAGACCTCAAAAAGAAAATCGCCTTCAGGAATCTTGACCATGCCCTCGGGCGCTTCGTGGATCGGCTTTGTCGGCGAAATTTCGGTGAGGCGCTGCGAAAGCGGATGCCATTCGCGCCCAAAGCTCTCGAGCGGACGGCGCGAGAGCTCGTGCATGGTGGCCATCAGTTTGCGCTCGCTTGCGGACGGTTCGGCAGTCGCGAGGACGGCCCCGAAGCCGTGCGGCTCGATCTCGAAACTCAGCGTGGCGTTCGAACCGTCGGCGGCGGGTTTCAACTCCACGCCATGCCAAACGTCGTAGTAATGAAGCCCGGGCTGGGCAGGAAGACGAATCTCTTCGCCGTTCAGCACAAATTCGTTTCGGTTGACGAAAGTCCATAGAGCCCGTGTCGGAGGAGCCTTCGTGGCCTCGGCGAATTTGGAAGCAAACACGCCGTACTGAAGCAGCGGCGTATGCGGCACCCAATCCGGACTGACCAGAAGATCGGCATAAGCGCGCTCGATGGTGGCAATGCGCCTCAGCGCCTCGGAGTCGCGCTCGACCATCCCATTCCAGACGCCAAAGATATTTTCCCAGCTCTCAACGCCGACTCCGTTAAAGAACGCCGCTTGCAAGACATCGGTCTTATCTCGCGTCCAGCGGTCGCAGACGTGCACCATGTGGCGCGGCTCGAGCCACTTGTTTTTGCTGATCATCGGCTCGAAGGGATATTTCCAGTAGCCCCAGGTGAGATTGTGCCAGGCGAGCGCCGCGTCGGCGTCGCCGTTCAGGCCGTTTTCGGGTTCGAAGACAATTGGGTGCCCGGTGCGGTCCGAGGCAGTGCGAAACGCAAACGGCACGGCTTCCATCGTGTCGCCGTTGATTCCATCCGCGCCGATTTCCGCCATGAGCTGGGTCAGCGCCTCCCAGTCCGATTCCACCTCGTCGCGCGTGCCGCGGTCCCACGGGTTATAAGCAAACAGCACGTGAACCCCGGCGCGATGGAATGCCTCCACCATTCCCCTCACGCCTTCGATTCCTCCCGGCATGTCGCGGATCAGGTCGAACTGATTGCGATCGTCGACGCCCATGTTTGGATACGATGGCCAGACCAGCACCGAGTCGATCACGCCGTAGCGTTGCTTGAGGTCCTCGAGATAGCGGTCGACCGTGTATCGGCCCTCCTCGGAGTCATAGAAAAACCGGTCGTGAGCCATCATCTGCGGCTGGACAAAACTCGATTGCGTCCACTTGAACTCGGGCCGCCGGTACTGCGCGTCGTCATAGCCGATGCGGACAAGATGTTCACGCTTCCAAGTCTGAATATATGAAAGCCAGTCTCTGAACGATTCCTCAGAGACTGGCCCCTGCCCGCCCTTCGCGCAGCAGCGGCCGTTGGTGGCACTGTCATTCATCGGGCCGGGAATCTGTTCGTCCTGCGGCGGGTAGACATTGTGCGGAACATTGAACTCCTGCGCGGCAAAGGGAACACAAAGCGCGAAACAGAAGCCGAGCATCAACCATCGTGCAGTATTGGACATTGAAATCCCTTCACGCAGGGCCGGTCCCGCTCAGCGGGGCCGGCCTCCATCATCGTCTCGGTGGAGACGCCTGAAGAGCATTGCAAAGGGCCGGTCCAAGGCCCGGCCCTACAAAAGCAATCTCACTGCAATTTCACCATCACCACTCCATGCGCGCGGACATCGGCCTTGAAGGAATCAGTAAACTGGCCGAGGTCTTTGTGGGCCCAGAGATCGCGGACGCTCTTCGTGCCGCTCAGTCCGACATCTTTGAACTGAACGGTGATGGGCTCCGTATCCTCGCCGCGATTGATCAGTAGGACCGCGGTTGAGCCGTCGGCGAGCGGCTTCGCCCAGATTTCATAAGGTCCAACCTGCCACGCCCAGTGAGCCTGAACGCCCTTCGGGTCTTGATCGATGGCGATCACCTCGGGGTTGGTCAAGATGGCGAGCGTCGCGGGCTTCATGGTGGCGAGATCGTTGCCGGCCAGCAGCGGCGCGGAAAGCATGCACCACATGCTCATGTGCGTCAGGTATTCCTGGTGGTTCATCTTGCCGTTGCCGACCTCGAGCATGTCAGGATCGTTCCAGTGTCCCGGGCCGGCATATTGCTCGATCCCGTCGTCCGCGTGGGCGATCGAATACATGCGGTCGTAGTTGTCCCAGATGTCTCCGGTGGTGCGCCACAGATTCCCCCCCACGGAAGCGCCCCATTCCCACACCCGCCGTAGCCCGTACTGGCACAGACTGTAGACGATGGGCCGGCCGGTGCCGGCCAGCGCGTCGTGCATTTTCGTATAGACGGCCTGCATCTCTTCCGGCTTGTAGACTTGCCCAGCGCTGCACCAGTCGTATTTCAGATAGTCCACTCCCCACGCCGCGTATTGCTTGGCGTCCTGCTCCTCGTGCTTGTAGCTGCCTTCGTAGCCGGCGCAGGTCTTCGGGCCTGGCGAAGAATAAATGCCGAGTTTCAATCCCTTGCTGTGGATGTAATCGCCCAGCGCTTTCATGTCAGGAAATCTTTCATTCGGATGGATCACGCCCTCCGCGTCGCGCTTGCCTTGCCAGCAATCGTCGATGTTGATGTAGACGTAACCCGCGGCTTTCATTCCGTTCGAGGCGATGGCGTCCGCCGCCGCTCGCACCACGACATCGCTCACCTTGCAGGCAAAATGATTCCAGCTATTCCAGCCCATCGGTGGCGTCGCGGCGAGCGTCGAGTCCTGCGCCGCGGCCGGTAATGCGAGCACCAAGCCGATCGCCATCACGCACAATGCGATCCGTAATTTCATTCTCATCTGATTTTGTCCCATGGCATGCGTCTCCTTCGGACTGACTTCCAAGTGTTGGCCGACATCCTACCGCAAAATCGGAAATTGGAAACTGGAAAATTGAAACTCGGAGAAAAAATGCCCGGTTCGGATTTCGTGGAAAAAGGAGAAGCCTCACGCGAAGACACCCAGGCACAGGGAGGGGGTGTTCGCTGCGCTTACTCTGCACCTTCGCGTCTTGGCGAGAGGCTTTTTTTGGTTTTTCGGAGACGGGCGTGAGAAAGGCTGTAAGGTTAACGGGTAAAGGCTGAAGAGTGGAAAGTTGGGCCGTGAACTCCAGTTTTTGTCCTTTACCCTTCAACCTTTGGCCCTTCCCTTGCGTCCGGCACCTGAGGTTTTATTCTGCTCGGACGCCCGATGGCGCGGTTCTTGTGACCGCGGGCCCAATCCACACGGTTTGCACGTTCACCCACTCGCGCATGCCAAAGGCCGCGAGTTCGCGCCCGTAGCCGCTGCGCTTGACGCCGCCGATGGGCACGCGCGGGTCGGAAGCGGCCGCGCCGTTGATAAAGACCCCGCCCACTTCCAGCAGCCGGGCGAGATCACGAGCCAGTCCCACGTTGCGCGTCCAGATATCGGCGCTCAATCCATATTCGGAATCATTGGCCAGCTCGAGCGCGTGTTCCGTGTCAGAGGCGCGAATCAGCGCTGCGACGGGGCCGAAGGTTTCTTCGTGAAAGGCGGCCATCTCGGGTTTCACATCCGCAAGGATCGTAGGCTCGTAAAAATAGCCCGGGCCTGAGCGGGGTTTGCCGCCGTGCACCACGCGCGCGCCCGCGCTGATCGAAGCTCGCACTTGGCAGTCGAGTGTGTCGCGGAGGTCAAGGCGAGCCAGCGGCCCCATCTGAGTGTTGCGATCGAGCGGATCGCCGACACGAAGATTGGCGACTGCGGCGGACATCTTCTTCTCAAACTCATCCGCGATCTGTTCCACGAGAATAAACCGCTTTGGTGCCAGGCACACTTGTCCGGCGTTGGCGTAGCGCGTGCGAACGCCGGCCTCCACCGCGGCATCAAGATCGGCATCGGCTAAAACGATGAACGGGTCCGAGCCGCCGAGCTCGAGCACGGATTTCTTGATGCTCTTGCCGGCAACGGTTGCAACCGCCGAGCCGGCGCCCGGGCTGCCCGTCAGCGTGACACCGGCGATTCGCTTGTCGTGTATGAGCTCGTCGAATTCTTCCGGCGGCACCACCAGATTCTGAAACACTCCTTCGGGCAGCCCCGCCGCTCGAATGATCTGCTCGATGAGGAACGCGGTTTGAAGCACGTTGGGCGCGTGTTTCAGCAGGAAAGCGTTGCCCGCCATCATGGCGGGCGCGCCGGCGCGGAACACCTGCCACACAGAAAAATTCCAGGGCATGACGGCGGCAATCACTCCCAGGGGGAGGAAGGACACATACGATTCGGTGGCATTCGTCTGCGCCGGCTGGTCACGGAGGAAGCGCTCACCGTTTTCGGCGGAGTATTCGCAAACCCAGGCGCATTTTCCCACCTCCGCCTCAGCCTCGCCGATCGTCTTCCCCATCTCGCTGGTGACGGTATGGGCGAGACTCGCCTGCTGCTGGCGAAGTTGAGCTGTGATTCTACGCAGAGCCTCGCCTCGCTGTCCGAAGCTCAGAGCTCGCCACGCTCGAAACCCGGCGACAGCGCGATCGAGAATCGCTTCAATCTGGTTCGCGGTGTGGTACTCAAAAGTCTGGAGCACTTCCTCCGTCGCCGGATTGATGCTCTGGGGCGGAGGCGCGGGTGAATTCCCGGTTCTGGACATCTGCTGCGTCGCCATGGGTAGTTCCTCCATTCGCGTGTGAGCCCCGCTGCCTGTCGGATTGCGGGGTTCGGGGTTCGCAAGCCCTGGACGCAGCTTCTCTGCGAACCCCGAAATCCGAACCCCGAATCCCGGATGCCAAGCTCTGTCAGGTCATTCTGTCTGGCTGGCCGCTTGCCTCCTGGCAGGAACGCGCAGCTTCGGATCAGCTTTCAGCGGTCACGCGTTGGATGGTGTTGCCGTGGACTTGAACGTACCACGCGCCATAAAGAGTGACACCCTCGTTGGGGAGCGGCCGGTCCCACTGGACCTGGGCGAGAACAAAAATGCTGCCTGATTTCCGCACGTAGGGCACGGCGATTTCGATGAGGGGGCCCTTGGGGTATCGCTTGGGACTCTTGAAGCGGAAGCCGCCGCGCGAAACATCCTCGGTGAATACGATCTCTTCGCCAAATTCCGGGGTGCGCACGCACGCCGTCATGCGGAGACTGACCCGAGACTCTTGGCGCTCGTTCTGGGATCGAAGCAGCTCAGCCAGCGCCGACGGCGACTCGAGGTCAGATGACGGGCGCGCCATCGGCGGATCAATCTCGATCGCGGGTTCGGTCCAGAGCCCCATCTCCCGGCAAGTCTTGCAGTGCCGGGAAAGGCAGCGATTCGCCTCGAAAACCTCAGCCTCAACTTCAGAGAGGTAACTCACCGCGCGGGTGTTGCAACTGACGCACTCGAGCAGCAGGCGCGCCACGCCTTTGCGAGCTTCGGAGATGGGCGGAAACTCGATCTTCCAAGGGTTCTGGTTCTTGTCCAGAAACTCGACGCCGTAGAAATAGCCATCGGGGCCACGGCCGAACTGGCCGACCACTCGGGCGTCGACGGCCTGGCTGGTGGAAAGGCAGCGCAGGGTCAGTTCCTGGTCAGGCGCAAGCTTGCGATTCAGCGCAATCTTTGCTCCGTGACGGCTCAGGAGGATGGTGTGGCCTTCCTCGATGTATCCTTCGCCCAAACAGTCCGTTCCCGACAGTTGAAGAGGCAGCTCAAGAGAAATGCGATCGCTGCGCCGCGTGGATTGCGTTTCCATGGGTTGTGTCTATGTTGAGCGAGCTCGGAGCAAGCCCGATCACACAGGAAGTCAACGGTTGGGCGACCGGCTTACTCCGCCGCAGGATTTGATTGTACCTGAATCGATGCGCTTGGGCGGCTCTTTTTCAGGCTCAGAGACTGAATGGCGGTGATCACCACGACGTTCACGATGTCATCCGCCGAGCAGCCGCGCGACAAATCGTTGGCGGGCCGGGCCAGACCTTGCAAGATCGGCCCGATGGCCGCGCACCCGCCGAAACGCTCCGCGATTTTGTATGCAATGTTGCCGGCATTCAGATCGGGAAAAATAAAAACATTGGCACGTCCCGCCACGGCAGACCCGCGAGCCTTGCGCGCCGCGATTTCCGGCATGACCGCGGCGTCGAATTGCAGTTCGCCGTCGAAGATGATCGGGAATTCGGGCGAAACGCGCACCCGGAGAATCTTGACAGCTTCCTGGACGCTCTTCACCATGGCATGCTCGGCGCTCGCTTTGGTCGAAAAGGAGAGCAAGGCGACGCGTGGCTCCGCTTGCAAGAGGGCTCGGGCGTTGTGCGCGGTGGCCATGGCGATGTCAGCAAGCTGCACCGGCGTTGGAGCAGGCACCACGGCGCAATCGGCAAAAAGGGAAGCACCCTCAACCCCGAGATCTTTTTGCGGCGAGATCATCAGAAAAAAACTCGATACCAACGATGTCCCCGGCGCGGTGCCAATGGTCCAGAGCGCGGCGCGGACGGTGTCGGCGGTGGTCGTGAGCGCGCCGCCAACTGAACCATCGGCGTCGCCGCTGGCCACCATCGCTCCGGCGAAAAATGGCGGATGCTTCGCCGTCTCGAGCGCCTCGGATTCCGTCAGACCGCGAGCCCGCCGTCGTTCGTAGATCAGGCGGCCGTAAGTGCTCAGCTTCTCGCTGCCGGACGGATCGACGAGGGCGGCGCGTAGCGCGGGTATTCCCAAAGTCTTCAGCCGCGTCTGGATTTTCGCTGCATTCCCCAGCAACGTGAGGCGCGCCAGATCTTCCTTTTCGATCTTTTCGGCGGCGATCAGCGTGCGGTCTTCCTCGCCTTCGAAAAGAACAATGTGCTTTGGAGCCGCTTGGGCCCGCTGCCGAAGGCTGTCGAGGATTTTCATCGAAGGTTGATCGGTCAGGGTAATCTCCACAGATCATTTTAGCCAAACATCAGATTCTTCGCTACGCTCAGAATGACACAAATTCTTCTTCGCTGCGTTCAGAGTGGCCAATGTCCTTCCTCGCCACGCGATGAACGACGAAGGTTGATTTTTGGCGACCGGAAGGTATAATAAGCGAGTTTATAGTTGATTATTGCGAGGTTGCAGCCTACGAGGTGTTTGTCATGCAAGTGTCGGTGCCACGCCTGGGCGATTTGATCGACGATCATTGCCCGCGCTGCCGGCTGCTGTTGAATCATGCCGTCGCGAGCATGGTGGGTGGGAAAGTCGCAAAAGTAATCTGCCAGACCTGCCTGACCGAGCATCCTTATCTCCACGCCGACGGCGCCAAACGTAAGAAGCCCGCGGGCGGCCGGGAAACTCTTTTCGACCAGGTCCTGGCTCACTCGGCGCACTCGGCCACAGCCGAGGCGGCACGACCCAAAAAGAAACGAAGCGCACCCGCGGCGCGGTATAGCCGTCGCCATCAAGGCAAGCCGGCTCCCAGGGGGCGCCGATAAGAAGCGTCGGTGTCCCTAATCGGCTGCCCTCTTAATCACCCGAACCTCATTAACCGAACGTAGCTCGTACCACGTGCCTCGCCACTCAATTCGGCGCACCAGGCCCGCCATCACGAAATTGAACAACATCACCCACGGGACTAGGGGCGAGAGTTGCCAGTATCGGGCGCCCCACCGCGCCAGCGCCTCGCATTCTTCGGGAAACATCTCGCGCGCAACCGTCGTCCGGATGCGCCCCTTCGCGAGGCCCAAGCACAAGATCATCAGCAGGGTTGCCGCAATTGCGGGTCGGGCCGTACAGGGCGTCCCCCCCGCGATGAGCAGCCCTGCTCCCAGCAGAAATGTGCTGCAATAAAGCCCGAGAGAGACAAGCCCCAGCGTCCACAAGCGGGAAGCGTAAACTCGCGTGAGGATGATCTGGCGGTTCGACCAATTCAGGAACTCACGAAACGTCGAGTCCTCGCGCGAAGCGACAAGGCAGCGCGGCTCGAAGCGGATCCAGCCGCCGGAGTCGCGCACCGCCCGTGTGACGCCATAGTCGTCACTGACGGTGTGCGCCCAGTAACGCTCCGCAATCTCGAGACGTTTGAAATCCCTGTTTCGAAGGGCCATGGAGCCGCCCCACGTGAAATTGCTTCGGTGTTCCCCGAGCAGAGTGGCAATTGAGGTGTCCCACGCGGCCCTCAGTTGGGAGACAAAACCCGCGCCGGGCAGATACCAGCGAAATCCCGTGCTCACCGTCACCGCTGGGTCGGCCAGAGGAGCCACCAGCGATCGCAGCCAGTCCTCGCGCGGACGAGCGTCGGCGTCCGCGAAGGCGATGACTTCGGCTGAAGGATCGACAGCCGTGAGCCCCCGAAGCAGGTTGTTCACCTTTTCCCCCCGAACTTCGGAATGCCCTGCGATCACAATCGCGGTCTTCGGCGGCAAGCGCGAATCATGCGCAATCGCGCTCTTCGCCTTTTCAACCAGGGCTTTCAGAGCCTCATGTGCTGGGTCGTTGTCGGTGGCAACGACAAAAATCAATTGATAGCTCGGATAATCCTGCGCCAAGAACCGCGTGATGTGCGATTCGAAGCCGGGATCGACTCCTTTGCAAGGAATGATGACTGCGGCGCGGGGAGTGAAATCGCCGGGCGGCTGGCCGATTCTTCGCCGCACGTATCGGAGGAAACGATAGCCGTCGCGGAGCGCGACGACGCTCTGTACCGCGAGCAACGTCGCAAGGAAGGCAAAAACTACAAACAATGCAGTGAACGCCAGAGCCTTCACCTCCGGGCGGCCAAGAATGCGGAGCGAAAAAACGCGAGTGTAACACAGGCGCGATCCTCCTCTTGAAGAAAGCGGCCTTGAATTCCGCGGACTCGATTTCTTATAGTCAAATCGGTCCATTCGATGCTTATTCTGGAAATGGTGCTCGCCGCGTCCATTGTGCTCTGGTTGGGGCTGGCGATATTTTGGTTGTGGAGCGCGCACGGCGTCACGATGCTGCGACCCGAGACATCGAGCCCGCTGCCGGCTCAGTCGCCAAGCGTTTCCATTATCGTTCCGGCGCGAAACGAGGAAGAAGTTTTGCCTTCCTGCTTGGCTTCGCTTCTAAGGCTCGAGTATCCCGATTTTCACGTAATTGTTGTCGATGACGGTTCCACAGATGGGACTGGCCGTATCGCTGACGAGTGGGCTTCGAGGCCAATGGCTCAGGGCCGGCTGCGAGTGATTCACAACCGCGAATTGCCCCCCGGCTGGTCCGGCAAGGTCCACGCCTTGAGCCTGGCCGCTCGTGAAGCGCCCGGCGATTGGATTCTGGCTACAGATGCAGATGTGGTTTTTCATCCCGCGGCATTGCGCACGGCGATGGCGCTGGCGCTTCGAAGAGACGTGCAATTTCTCTCTCTGGCTGGCCAGATTGAGTGTGGCGGTTTTTGGGAACGAGTTGTCCTGCCGGCATTCGCCTTGCTCATTTCAACTCTCTACCCCTTCCGCCTGGTGAATCAGCCAGAGTCTGCCCGCGCCATCGCGGCCGGAGGGTTTATTTTGATGCGGCGCCAGGATTTTGAAGCGCTCGGTGGCTACGAGCCGATCAAGAACGTTGTGATTGAAGACGTTCGCATCGCAGAGCACTTCAAACGAAATGGCCGCCGAATCTACGTCGGCTTGTGCGGGGATCTGTTCCGCACTCGCATGTACACCAGCGTGGGCGAAATGTGGGAAGGTCTGAGCCGCAGCGCCTTTGAAGGTGCGGGATTTTCGGTCGTAAAGATTCTCGCAGAAGTCGTTGCGGGAATCATCTTGTGCGTCCTGCCGTGGGTCGTGGCGCTGGCTCTTATACTTCGCGGCGCGTATCAGGGGCATCTTTTCGCGGGCGGTGTGGCATTGAGTCTGGCGGTCGTTGCCTGCGTTGAGAGCGTTTTGATCTATCTGCCTGTTGTTCTTCTGCTGCGTGTGCCCGTCCTGTACGCGTTCGCTTTGCCGCTCGCAGCCCTCTTCTATTCCGGAGTGGCGCTGAACTCGATGTTGAGGAGCGTTCTCGGGGCCGGTGTCCCATGGAAGGGGCGCCGCTATCGGCCGCCGAGATGAGGTCCTTCGCGGAGTTTACCCTGAGCGTCCGA
The DNA here is from genome assembly GCA_050013575.1 of Terriglobia bacterium. Classification (GTDB taxonomy): domain Bacteria; phylum Acidobacteriota; class Terriglobia; order UBA7540; family UBA7540; genus DASYXZ01. The sequence continues at coordinate 25,769 of JBEKEZ010000004.1, forward strand.
AGCGAGATTCTTCGCTTCGCTCAGAATGACAAGCGAAGGGCTCAGAACGAGAAGCTTCGCTCCGCCGCCGCTCTGCGCCCTATTCTGATAAGATGAATCAAGCCTCGACCGACCGGAGCGATAGACGATGTTCTCGCGCCACAACCGGGTGATGGGCCTGTTCTACCTCGCGGCCGACGCGTTGCTCGCGCTCGCCAGCTTCGCGCTAGCCTATTGGGTACGCGGGCAGGCCCATGGCTTGCGGCCTCTCTTTCCGGTATCCGACTATCCGGGGATCATCGCCCTCGTCGTCGGCCTCTGGATCGGCGTCGGCATGGTCATCGGCATATATCGGGAAATTCGCGAGGAGGAATTGCGCCGCGCCTTCCTCGATCCGATCAAAGTCGGATTCGTCGCGACAGTACTGCTCTTCGCGCTCATTTCGGCTTTGAAGATCGAATACATCAGCCGGTTGCTGCTCGGTTTCTACGCCGCCATCGATCTGGTGGTGATGATCCTTTTCCGGCTCGCGGCCCGAAGGATGGGAGAACGGTTGCGCCAGACATTCGCGGGGCTCCGATATTTCCTCCTGGTGGGAGACACGCCGGATGCGCTCGCGCTTGCCAAGACCATCGAAGCCAATGAGAGCCGCGGCATGCGGCTGTTCGGTTTCATTCAATTGGGCGCCCTCGCAAAAACCGCAAATGGTTTGCAGCAGCAGCCGTCAGGCCCGCCAGGTCTGCGACGAGAGTATCCCGTTTACTCCCTGGCAAAACTGCCGGAGCTCCTTCGCCAGCAGGTGATTGACGAGGTGCTGTTCGCGGTGTCTAAAGATGATTTGGAAAGGTTGGAGGAGACTTTTCTGCTCTGCGAAGAGGAAGGCGTGAAGACGCGTGTGCTGCTTACCTTCTTCCCGCACGTGATTTCCAAAGTTCGTCTGGAGCGCCTGCACGAGAAGCCGCTGCTCACCTTTTCAACCACGCCGGAAAACGAAGATCTCCTTCTCTTGAAGCGCGCCGTGGATTTCTTCATGGCGCTCGTCTTTCTGATTGTGCTCTCGCCCCTCCTTTTAGTGCTGGCTGTGCTCATCAAGCTCACCTCGCGCGGACCGGTCCTTTACCGCCAGACGCGCTGTGGCCTGGGAGGAAGAAAATTCACCGTGTACAAATTCCGGTCTATGCGCGCGGACGCTGATCTGCTGCGCGAGGAGCTCGCCGCATTGAATGAAATGGACGGACCGGTGTTCAAAATCCGAGACGACCCGCGCTGCACGCCGGTGGGCAGGTTCATGCGCAAGTTCAGCCTCGACGAGTTGCCGCAGCTCGTCAACATCCTGAAAGGTGACATGTCCTTTGTGGGGCCGCGCCCGCCCCTGCCGGAAGAAGTGGAGAAGTACGAGCTATGGCAGCGCCGCCGCTTGCGGATGCAGCCCGGCCTCACCTGCCTGTGGGCGCTCGAAGGAAGAAACAGGCTGAACTTCAATCGCTGGATGGAGCTCGACCTCGAATACATCGACCATTGGTCGCCTTCACTCGACTGGAAAATAATTCTCAAGACTATTCCCGTGGTTCTGCTCGGGCGTGGAGCGAGCTAGCGCGCGTCATTTCAGCGCCGCCTCATAAGCCGCGAGCAGCGCTTTTTTTTCGATATCCCAATTGAGATTTTCCTCGATGCGTTTGCGCCCGCGTGCTCCAAGCTCGCGGCGCAGTGCTTCGGATTCCAGCAGCTTCAGGATTTGTGCGGCGAAATCAATTGGATCGTTGGCTCGCGCGTAAAGCCCCGCATCGCCGGCGGAGCGTTTGCCTTCGGTCAGATCGAAAAGAACCACCGGCAATCCATAGGCCATGTACTCCAGAATTTTATTCATGGTGGACTTATCGTTCATGGCGGTTTTCGGGTCGGGCGCGACGCCGAGATCGGCTGTCGCAAAATAGTCTCCGACCTGATCGTCGGGTAGGCGGCCGGGAAATCTGATGTGCTGGTCGAGCGACTTGGCGCGCGCCGCCGCTTTCAGCGCCGGAACCTCTGTGCCCTCGCCGATCAGGACGAACAGCGTGTCGTTTCTCCCCTTGCCTTTCACGATGTGTTCGATCGATTGCAGGAGCAGGTCGAGGCCGTCCTGCGGCCCCATCACGCCGAGATAAACGACGAGGTGGGCGAAGCCCTCTTTGAGCTCGGGCTTGGGCGGCTGGCGGCGCAGATGATTCAAGTCCGGGCAGCTTCGCACCACAAAGCTGCGCTCCGGCGAAACTCGGCCGCGAGTGAGCGCGATTTCCCGGTAAGATTCGTTGGTGGCGATAGTCGCATTCGCGGTGCGAAAGGTCAGCCTCTCGGCCCAACAGACCAACCGATAGAAGAAGTCCTTTCGCTGAAATTTCACCTCGTAAAGCTCGGGGTTCAGGTCATGGTGGTCAAAGATGAATCGCACCCCGAAAAGTTTGAAGAACGCCCCAATCAGGAAAATCGTGTCCGGCGGATTGCACGCCTGGAGGATGCGAAAATGGGTGCGAGCATAAATCCTGAGTGCTAGGAAAAACTCCGCCGATAGCGCCCAACTGTACTCAGCAAAATAACCGAGCGGCCCGGATGCTTCCCAAATCGGATGACGGTAGATTTCGATTCCTTCCAGCTTCTCGCGAGAGCGCCGAAACACCGGCCCTTTCGGGCAGATGATGGAAACCTGATAGCCCGCATCGCGCAGCGTCCGCGCCTCCTGCCACACCCGGCGATCCATGGGCACGGGGAGGTTTTCGACGATGATGCAGATTGATATGGAGACCGCACTCATGAGTTTCAGAACCTGACAGGCAACCGTGTGCCCGAGCGGCGCTCACTTGACAACCCGAAGACGGCAAACCAGATTACGCGCCGGAAAAATCCACGCCAGATGCTTTTCATAGAAGCCGACCGAGATCCTGGCAAAAAGACGCCCGAGATTATCGAGCAGCAGATTGCCGCCGAAAGTGAGCTGGCGCTCCAAAATGCGAAACCCACCCAAGCCATACGTGAAATCCTTAAACGTATCCCCGAGGAAATAATCAAAGCTGTGAAAACCAAGATGGTAGAGATGAGTCGGATCGGTGTAGGAATCGACAGAACTGAAGTGAGGTGTCGTGACCAAGACCTCCGCGTTGGGTTTTGCCACTCGATGAACCTCTGCCATCGCACGCAGGATGTCCGGCTGGTGCTCGACGAAGTGAGAGAGATGGACGCGGTCGGCACAGTTGTCGCGTATCGGCCAGGGGAATTTCGATAACTCCGCGAGGACGTCGGCTGCCGACCCGGGTTGGCGATCGACGCCAATGGCGTCCGCCTCTTGCTTCTTCTTGCCGCATCCGATATCGAGGATCACCATCCGCAGTCCTCCGAAACCGCCCACGGACTCTCAGCGCTCAATCTTTCGAGATTGTAGTTCGCGCGCCTGCTGCGACCACAGTTCAAAATTGAGCAGCGCCCAGAGCTGCTTATGCCTGTCCCGCACCCCGTCCAGGTGCTCTCGCACAAATTGTTCGGCACTTTCCCTGTTGAAGTATTCGCGCGTGTGGGCGCCGGGAGCGAGCAGCAGATCCCCGACCATCGACCTCAGCTCCTTCCTGAACCACGGACCAACCGGAACCGCGAAACCAACTTTGCGCCGGCTCAGGATTTCGGCTGGAACGTAAGGCCGAAGAGCGCGCTTCAAAAGAACCTTCGTCCGGAAGCCTCGCGAAAGCATGCGGCTGGGAATTCGCGCCGCGAACTCCACCAGCTTATGGTCGAGGAAGGGCACGCGCTCTTCGATGCTGGCCGCCATGGTCATCTGGTCGCCGCGCAACAGAAGATTATCCGGCAGCCATATTTTCAGGTCCGCGTAAAGCATGCGCTTCAAGGGCGAGCGATCGGAAGCTCTTCTCATGACCTCTTCGAAAACTCGGGCGGGGTGCGCCACATCCACCTGGGCAAGGAAGTCCGGTGCGAAAAGGGCTTGGCGTTCCTGGCGCGAGAAGGAAGCAAACCACGTCGCGGAGCGTTCCGCTTCGTTCCTGATGGAAAGCGCTTCGAGAGCCAGCCGGGCGCGCCGCTGCCCATAGGGGAGCCATTGCGCGAGGCCTTGCGTCACGCTCCGCGGAAACGCCGAGACGAGGCCCGCCAGGCGGTCGGCGGCATACTTGGGGTAGCCGGCAAAAAGTTCGTCACCGCCTTCGCCCGCCAGCACCACCTTCACACTGCGGGCGGCGAGCTGGGAGATCTTAAACAAGGCGATGTCCGTGGGCTCGGCCACGGGCTCATCGCGAAAAGCCACCAGACGGGGAAGCTCCTCGGCTACGTCTTCGGCACGCACCACCAGTTCGTGGTGATCCGTGTGGTAGAGTTTGGCGATGTGCCGGGCGGCCGGCAGCTCGCTGAACTCAGGCTCCGCGAACCCAACGGAAAAAGTCTTGAGAGGCCGCGCGCCCAGCTCCGCCATCAGCGCGACTACCGCGCTCGAATCTGTGCCGCCGCTCAAGAACACGCCCAAGGGAACATCCGCAATCAGCCGCAGCCGCACCGATTCCCGCAAGTGCTCCACCACTTCGCGCGCGCAGGCGTCTTCGGTTGTGTCTTGCTCCCCTTCCAGGGGAATATCCCAATAGGCTTGGGTTCGCACGCCGCGCGCGTCCGCGAGAAGGAAATGGCCAGGCAATAGTTTTTCCACGCCGCGATAGAAGGTGCGAGGCGCTGGGACGTAACGGAATCCAAAAAAGTCGTAGACGGATTGCGGGTCGATCTCGAGTGATTGGGTCGCGAGCTCCCGCAGCGCGCGCAACTCGGAGGCGAAAACAATCCGCCCGAGCTCCTGTCGATAATAGAGCGGTTTCACTCCGAGGCGGTCGCGCGCCACAAACAGGCGGCGCTCGCGGGCGTCCCAGAGCGCAAACGCGAACATCCCGCGCAGGTGCTCGAGGCACCGCACGCCATGTTCTTCATAGAGGTGGACGATGGCCTCGGTATCGGTGGCGGTGCGAAATCGATGCCCACGCGCTTCGAGGCCGGGCCGAAGCTCGCGGTAATTGTAGATTTCGCCGTTGAAGGTAATCCAGATGGTCTGATCTTCGTTGGAGAGAGGCTGATGGCCTCCCGGCAGGTCAATGATGCTTAAACGGCGATTCCCCAGGCCAAGCTCGCCGTCAATATGGAAGCCCTCGTCATCGGGGCCGCGATGCGCCATGGCGCGCGCAGCCCGCTCCAGCGATTCGCGATCGGTGGGCGCTCGACTCTCGAAATTAAAAACTCCGCAAATGCCGCACATGTGAAAAAAAGGATTTAGGAATTAGGATTTAGGAATTAGGGTAAGACGCCCGTTGGCCCTAGTCCATTGTACCCGAATCCATGACGTTAGGCATCCACGCCAGCCGCGGACACTTACAACGGACAACGGACATTCTTTTGCCTAATCCCTAATTCCTAACTCCTAATTCCTGTTCTTTGGAAATCCATCCCCGCACATCGGATACAGGAGGTGAAACAAAGTCATGACCTGCGGGCGCGGATAAGAGCGGTGGTCGCTCAAAAACCCGTAATCGCCGGTAGAGTACCAAAAGCTGGCGTCCGGCCGTTGCCGCTCCAGCACTCGCGCGTAGCAGCGTTCGCTCAGCGTGTTACTCTCGACCAATCCCAGGTTGGCTGCTTCGTGCAAGGCCGCGCCGAGTGCGGCCGTATAGTAGTCCACTTCCGGCCCGCCGCGAGCGACGCTGGCACAATTGTAGGCGCAAGCGCCCGTCGGCTTGACACCGCGCTGGAGGAATCGGGCGAGCCGCGCCACAACCGAAGCCGACCCGACATGGGGCTTCAGCGCCCTCGACCAAGCAAGGTAAAGGAACTGATAAGCATTGTACTGGAAGCACAGGTAGTGCGGGCGCGCCCTCTCGAGCGGGCTTTCGACGATGTAGGGAATCTCGCCGCTGGGCAACTGCACTGCCTCGATGAATTCCCAGAGCGCGGGGACATGTTCCAGAAATCGCGCGTCGCCAGTCGCTTTCCACATGCGCAGCAAGAACCACGCGGCGATGACGGAGTTATTCGGCACCTTGCCGCGAGGCCGGTCAAAATAGTTGATGGCCTTGCCGCGCGGGTGCTCCTGAAAGCCGATGTGGTTCACGATGAAGTCGTAAGCGCGCACAGCTCCCTCTAGGAGCGCGGGCCGCGGTTCGCGCGGCAAAGTCGCCAGGAGCGAACTCGCCCCCCAGATACCTTCGAGGGTGGCAATCAGGTGCCGGCGCTCGGGTAAGGGGTACGCCCAATAGCCCTCCGGCGTTTCCAGCGCCCGAGTCGCTTCGGTGCTCTCGAGCGCAATCTTGCGATAATGAGACTCGCCCGTCGCCTCGTAGAGCTGCCAGTTGGCGAGAATCCAGTAACTTTGTGTCTGTGTGAAGACGTAATCGTCTCTCCAGGGAATAAAGTCGAAGGCGCTTCTCAGAAAACGCCAAGCGCGCAGATTGAAACGGACTCCCGAGTCAGGACCGTGCAGCACTCCGCGGTCATAGTGCCGCCGGAGAAGGTAGGCATGCACCCGCTGGGCGGCATTGACAAGCTGTTCCCGCATTCCGAAAACGCATTCTAATCGAAACCACGGACTTTGGGCAGACAATTGGGAGGTAGATTATTCGCGCCGGCCCCCGCGAGCGATTTTTCTCTGTGCGACGACGGCTTCGTAGACACCCAGCACCGCTTCGGCGTGGCGCTGCCAGTTGAACCGGTGCGCGTTGCGGAAGCCGGCGGCGCGCAGCCGGTCGCAGTAACCGGCATCGGTCGCCACGCGGTCGAGCGCGGCGGCGATGGCAGAGGCATTGAGCGGATCAACGAGGTCGGCCGCGTCCGCCACGACCTCGGCCAGCGAGCCGCGCGCGGAACTGATGACCGGGCAGCCGCACGCCATCGCTTCCACGGGCGGAAACCCGAACCCCTCGAACAACGACGGGTACACCAGCGCGTCCGCGGCCCGGTACAATGCCGGCAGTAAGGCATCGTCGACAAATCCCAGGAACCGAATGTCGCCGGCGAACCGTGATCGCAGCGCGGCGGCGTGAATCGCTTCCGCGCCGTGCCAGTCAGCGCCGACCAGCACCAGTTGACAGCCGGAATTCGTAGCCGTTTTGAATTGGTTGAAGGCTTCGATCAGCCGGACGTGGTTCTTGGCGGGATGTTCCAGCCGCGAGACGTAGAGGAAAAACGGGCGCGCCAATTGCCAGCGTTGCGCCGCTTGTTTTTTCGCCGCCGCATGGTCACCGGGTTCGAATCGGTCGTGATCGATGCCGAGGTGGATGACGTGCTGCCGCGCCACGGGGATCCCGAAGAACTGCTCAATATCCCGCGCTGTGCTCTGGCTGCTGGCGATGATCGCGTCCTGGCGCTGGGCCAATTGGCGCACGACGGTCCGGCCGTAGAACATCCGCGCCCGGTCGTACTTGCCGGCCACGTGGAACGGGGCAAGGTCGTGAATCGTCGCCACCAGCGCGCACGGCTTCGGCCACAGCAGGCGTCGGTAGCTCGGCACGTGGAAGACATCGATCTGCCGTTCCCGGAGCAAGCCCGGCAACACCGTCTGGTGCCACCAGATGTTTCTCAGCGCGGAACGGTATTTCTCCGCGACCGGCGCGAGAGTCATAGCGCCGACAGCAAATTCCAGCAAGGGCCGGTCTTCCTCCAGCACGAACAGCGTGAAGTGATGATCACCAGCGTGCGGCAACAAGGCGCGTACCAGCACGAACAGGTACTGGGCAACCCCAGTCTTGCCGCGCTCGATCATGGTGGTGGATATCGCGACGTTCACATGGCCTCGGCGAATCCGGAGGGGCCTCCGCGGTCTGGTGGGAGCGCCTCCTAACGCTGTGGCGCTTCGTCGTCGTTCTTGAAAGCCAGGATATGCTGATCGGGTGGGCGCGGGAGGACCTCAAATCGGCTGTACCCACAAGACTTCAGGAAATTCAGGATTTCACCTTGACCCACACCTTCGGGCAGCAACCTCGGGTGAACCTCGCAGCAAACGATCTGGCAAAGGGGATTCGAGAGCGTGCGGCGCAACCCCCTGAGCACAGCGTATTCAAAGCCCTCGACGTCGATCTTGACCAGGCGAGGGAGCGGCAGGTTCTCGGTTTCGACCAGGTGATCACCCTCCACGACTTGGACCTTAAGACCTGCCCGGCTCCTGCCCGCATCCGGCGGGTGGTCCGTGAGCCTGGGAGCCGCTTTGCCGGGCTCAGAGGGAAGCAGCTCCAATTCGCAGGCGTGGTCCCCCAAAGCGACACTGCAAATGCGAATGTTGCGAACGCCATTCAGCGTAGCGTTCCCACGTAACCGCTCACAGTAGTGCAGCTCAGGCTCAAACGCGACGATCTGCCCATGGGCCCCGACGGCCTGCGCAAGGAAAACGGCGTGCAGCCCCATATTGGCTCCGATATCGTAGACAACATCGGCGGGCTTCACTATCGAGACCAGGCGCTCCAACAATTCTTGCTCGCTGCCGAAAGACCGCAGGTAGGCGGCGGTCCAATCACTGTGAACGTAAAAGCGGGCGCGCCAGGCGCCCAACTGCAACTGCATAATGCCGCCGCTGGGGCCGAACCAGCGGCTGTAAATTCTCCACAGCCCTTCGCGAATCCCGCACCAGCCCAGCATCCGCTCGACTCCCGGCAAGTTGAAGAGTGCTTTGAGGAAACGGCGGGCGGAGCTACCCTCACGGCCTAAAGGCGCGGGCGCTGGAGCGCTTCCCTTGGCAGGCGCGGTGATATCTTTTCGCACGATCCTCCTCAGATGCTCGTAGGTGCCGCGTCATACCATCGGGGATGGACGGCCCGTTCGACGTCGCTGCTCTTCATCGCAGCGTAATCTCGCGCCTTAGCACAAGGCGCGGCTAAATCGAGCAGGATTGTAGCACGCCGCCTATGCGCGAGCCAACTGTCCAGCGCCCTGTCAGCTCGGGCGTTTCATCGCCCGTCCGCCCCAGGCCAGAACGCGGCAAACTCGCGCACCGGGATGGCCCGGAGCACGGCCAGCGTGGCGAGATACACGCACGCGGCTATGCCGCAAATCTCGGAGACGTAGACAAAATTCTGCAAGCCCGTGATGGGCGCGTGCAGCAGCCCACGCAACCCTTCCACGCAGAGCACCGCAAACAGCCCCGCGAGCGCGGTCCTCGCGGAGAAGAGGCCCAGGCCGCGGTCGAGCGCCGCGTGCAGGTGACCTACATTCCTCCGGATAGCCAGCCCGGAGGTCAGCACCAATCCCGTGAGGAGGCCGAGCGGAATTCCTTTGGCGCCCAAGCGCAGAACGCCCACGTAAAACAGGTCAAAGGCTACATTCAGACCAAATTGCAGCGCGCTAAGACGGAGGAAGGTTCCAGGCTCGTGGCGCGCGAACAGGGCGAAGGTGATCAGGCGGATCAAGGCGAAGGGTAACAAACTGAGGCTGTAATAGAAAAAGACAAGCGCCATGAGCGCGGTGGCTTCTGCTTTGAAATTTCCTCGTTCAAAAACCAGCCGGATGATGTTGTCCGGCAGCATCAAGCAGAAGATCATCGTGGGGACCACCAGCACGAGGCTGATTTCGAGCGTGTCCTGAAATATCTTGCGTGCCTCCGGTTGAGACCCGTGGGCGACCGCTCGCGAGAGCGCCGGCAATGTTGCCGTACCGACACTCCCTCCCAGCAACTCCGCCACCGTAGACATGATCTTCATTCCGTAATTCAAAGCCGTCAGGGTTCCGGCGGGGAGGAAGGACGCAATGATCCTTTCCACGATGACCACTCCCTGCCACGCCAGCGCCCCCCCCAACTGGGCGCCGCCGGCTCCGTGCAGGTTCCGAAAAGCCTCGCCACTGCCGCGCAAGGTGAAGGTGTAATGGGCCGGGAATGAAATCAGGATTTGCACTCCCAAGATGCAGAACTGAAGCGTGTAGCCGGCGAGATAGCCTAGCACAATGCTGTAAAAACCGAACCGGCTGAAAGCGCCGATCACACCGACAATCACCACCGTGTTCCGAAAAAACCCCGCCGCTGAGGGCAAGGCGAACCGTCGCTGGCTAAGGAGAAACGAGCGGAATACCTCCGCAGCGCCAGCCGGTACGATGAGAAGAAACAGCCAGCGGCCAAGCTGGGTCGCCGTCTCCGTCTGGGCCGAAGTGAATCCCGGCGCAATGCCACGGACGATCCAGGGCGCAGCAGCGGCGCCGAGCAGGGCAATCGTCCCCATCACCGCTAGAACGGCGTTGAGCGCGTAACTAAAACCTCGCCACAGCTCCTCGGTTGAATGGCGGGCCTCGAGGGTTCCAAAAAAAGGCACCAGAGAAAACTGGCCGGTGGCGTAAAGCAAGGTCGTGATGATGTAAGGGACTGTGAAAGCCACGTAAAAAGTGTCGGAACTTCTCGAAAGACCCAACTTCGAGGCGATGCTCGTTTCAACCAGGATTCCTGTCAGGCTTCCCAGGAGGGAAAAGAAACCTACCACTACGGAACTCCGAAGTATCTGTCGCTTGGAAGGCATGCTTACAATAATGTCGGCTTTAAGCCTGCGGCGAGCGTTTACCCGCCTCGTTCCGCGATGGCTCGATTCCGGGGTCTTCAACTCACGGTTGATTGTTCGCTGATCGCTCGCCTCGTTCCAGCACGCACGCGGACGCAGTAAAAGAGGTTAACGAAATCCCATCACGGTGAGGGAGGCCACGGCGAAACTTTCGCCAGCCATTCGGTAGGCGCCAACACGGCATGTGGTACCAGCGCCCGGCGCAGCTTATAACGTAGCTTGGTGAGTCCTTTCACCTCGCGCCCCTCCGTCAAGAACGGAATCAGCCGGGCCGCTCGCCGCGCCAGGCACTCACGCTCGGCGCGAAAGCGCGCGCCATCGCGTGGCCGGTGTTGCGACCATCCAATCGTGTGAAGGAATCCCGCCGGTCCGAATTGGTCGGAGGCGAGGACATTCTCCACGAAAACTCGAATGGGGCCTTCAAACTCGTGCAAGGTATCGTGGAACGCCACGATGGCGTGTTCGGCCAGATGCGGAGAGAACAGATCGAAGTCCTCTTTCGCACCCACGTAGGTATGGTCGCCGTCAATCCAGAGAAGCTGGATCGGCCGGTTCCACCCCTTGGCCACGTCCCGCGAAGAAGCACGATGGACCTCGACATGTCGCTCAAGCCCCGCGGTGCGTAGGGTAGCCAGGAAATCATGGTAAGAAGACGATTGTCCTTCAAGAATGGGATCTGTAAGTGAAGGGGCATTATGCGGATCAATGCTAACCACCGGGCCGAGGCCGTAATGCGCGGCAACCGAGGCGAGCGCCACCGTGGACTTACCCTTGAAGCTTCCGATCTCGACGATGACACCTGCTCCTGGCGCGCAGGCGGCCAGCAGCGCGAGGGCGCCGAATTCGCGCTCGCCTATATAGCCCGGAACGTCGCGAGCCAGTTGCCATGCTGCATCAATGACTGTCTCCAGCTTAGCAGTGATCGTCATGGTGTGATCCTCTTGAGGAGATCGATATCGGCGCCTTACAAACCATCGCGAGATGTGCCTTTGGCCGCCTGCTGACTACGTCGAAGCCCAACTTTAATATAGCAGACCTCGGTCTACGACCCTTTCCCAGTTTCGCGATGGATCCTCCCGTCGTTCGACGATAAACGGTGTTGCGACAATGAACAGGAATAACATTAGCACCGGAGAGGCCCCGAAGCTGTACTCAAAGGCGCCCTCCACGACCATCGCCATCAAGGCCGCCATCGCACCATCGATAATCCAGCGAAAGTCAAGAACCTTGCGGCGGATCCTCCAGCAGTGCCAGGAAAGCGCAACCATAAGCCAGATCCAGGCTACGAGGCACGGCAACCCGCGCTCGGCGCCGATTTGCAGAACGTCATCATGCAAGTGGTCGCGATAGCCCACCTCCGGCTGCGTCCTGGGCGGTAAGTAGAGCGTGTAAGTCTCCGGGATGTTGCCCAGACCCACCCCGACGAACGGATGCCTCTGAATCATCCGCCAGCCTACCTGCCACATCTCGAAGCGGATGGCGAGAGATGGATCCGCAGAAGGATGCCGAACTGAGTCGAGCCGCTTTCGAACGAGGTCGGGGGCGGCAAGGTAGCCTGCGATCACTAAGACCGGAATTGCCCAAAGCCAGCGCACCCTCCAGCGAGCCACCAGGTAAACGCAGGCGGCAAAAGCGCCCACCCACACGCCGCGGGTGAAATTCAAAACAATCGAGACAGCCACCACGAACGAGATTAACCACCACAGTCTGCGGGCGCACGGGGCGAGGAGCAGAAACGCCACCAAGCAGACGAAGACCAGCATTTGCTGGCCTCCAAAGTTCATCCAGTGGCCCATCAACCCACGGATGCGGTCTCCGCTCATGTAAACGTAAACCTCGCCGGGATGCAGGACGCGCAGCGCGCTGTATTGCCTGACGAACTGGCCGATCGCAACCACGCCCACCAGCGCCGATTCGAGGAACAACGCCTTCATCAGCGCACTCAAATGACGCGTGGTTGTCACCAGATTCACGGCCAGGAGGAGAATCAGGAAGAGAACCAGCTTCCGCACCGCAAACCAGCCTACGCCCCGATTTTCGGCCCAAAAAATGGAGAGCGTCGAAAGCAAGCAAAAACACGCCAGAGGCAGCTTTACAGGAGGAAAATGCGGAACCACTCGCCCGCGAACGACGTGTATTCCATAAGTGATCCCGGCGAGCGCCAGAAACGCTTGCGATGCGGCCAGCGAAATCAGAAAGGTCAGGATGGAGAGGCTGAAGAAAATCGCAGCCCACCGGACCAGAGTTGGTGCCGGAAGTTCTTCCCGCGCCGATTCTATGAGACCGCGTAGGGTTATCACTCGACGGTGATGAATTTAAGCGCTTCGGTGCGGGAATTCAAGGGCGAAAGCTGGGGAGCCGATTGTCTCGACTATCGCTACAGTAGTCGCCTCGCCAGACGGAAGGTATCGACAGCGAGCAGCACGATGAGGCTTGGCGCGGTCACGATCACGTTTCGGTTGAAAGCCAAGGCTTGGCTGAACTGCCCGTGAAAAAAAGCGGCCAGGGCGCGGGTGCTTCCGCAGGCGGGGCAAGCGGCGAGGCGAAACAAATGACACCACAGACATAAGTTCGGACCATGGGTCAGGGTCTCGAGCGGCACGAGGCAAAGTCCGGCAGTCACCGCAGCGAGGACGGCGACGCGGGGCATTCCCTTGGCAAAAACGGCCATCGTCTTCATTGGCGAAGCGAGCGTCCCTGAGCGTCGGGCAGTCTATTCAGCGCGAGCAAGATGATGTCCACGAGTTTCCAGATGCCACAGCCGCCGAGGGTAACGAGTTTGAGGACGCCGAGGCCCGTATAGCCCAGATAAAAGCGGTCGATCCCAAGGAATCCCAGGAAGACGGCCAGAAGCATCGCCGTAGACCAGTCTTTGTCGCCAACGGGGCCCTCAGCCGGCGGCAATCGGAGCGGGTTGCCCTGGGCGTCGGGTAGCTTCTTGATGACAATCAATATCAGATCGACCAGCGCCCAAATGCCGCAGCCGCCGAGGGTCAGCAGTTTGATGACACCGAGACCCGTGTAGCCTAGATAGAATCGGTCCACACCGAAAACGCCCAGGAATGCCGAAAGCAAAACCGCAACGGTGAGATCTTTCTGGCCGGATTCGACCAGTCTCGCACCGCACTTGACGCACACCACGGTGCCGGGAGCGACTTCCGCGCCGCAACTCCAGCAATGCTTCGATCCGAGACCCGCCGCCTGGCCGCAGTTCGAGCAGAACTGCATCTGGGCAGGAATTTGTTGTCCGCAGTTTCGACAAAACATGGTCACCTTCTATCTCCGAAGGGGCCGCCCTTGCGCGTCGGGCAGTTTGTTCGTGGCGATCAGGACGATGTCCACGATGTACCAAATGCCGCAACCGCCCGCGGTCAGGAGTTTGAGAATTCCAAGCCCGACATAGCCAAGGTAGAACCGATCTACTCCGAGGGCGCCTACAACGATGGAGAGGATCAGCGCCACGATCCATTCCTTGTCCTGTGGCGACGACGACGTGAGCCGCACGCCGCATTTGACACATATCTCCGCCTGCGGAAGAGTCTCCGCGCCGCAGGACCAGCAGTATCGCGATGCGCCTCGCACCCGCTGGCCGCAATGGGTGCAGAACTCTGCCTGGTCGGGAACTTGTTGCCCGCAGTTTCGACAGTACATAGCTCACCCGCTCCGATCCTGGGTTGGACAGAAACTAGCTGCGATATCTATAGTGTGCGGCGAAGGATTAGTCAATGAATTTTGGCAGGAAGCAAAAGAACAGTGGCAAGTGGGATGTGACGAGTGGCGGGTTAAAAGACTGACTCCTTCCTCTTGCCCCTCGCTGCTTTCCACATGTCACTGGCCTTAGTTCGGCGGACCGACTTGGGCCGGAACGAGCGTCAAGGCGGGCTTGACCGTTTCGATCGGCACCGGTTCTTTTTCGAGCGCCAACTCCACCAGTTCCTGAATGGTCTTCACGTAGTGGAGCTCGACGCCCTCCAGCATTTCGGCGTTGAGGTCCTCGCGAACATTGGGCTCATTGTCCGCCGGCAAAAGGATTTCTCGAATCCCCGCCCGTTTGGCGGCCAGGACTTTTTCCTTGATGCCACCGATGGGCAGCACTTGCCCGCTCAACGTGATTTCGCCGGTCATGGCGAGGCGTTCGCGGATCGGCCGGCGCGTGAGGGCGGAGACCAGAGTGGTGACCATGGTGACGCCCGCCGACGGTCCATCCTTGGGGATGGCGCCGGCTGGCACGTGGATGTGAATGTCGTTGGTCTGGAAGAAGTCAGGGTCGATTCCGTAAGTGAGTGCGTTCGAGCGCACCCAGGCCAGGGCGGCCTGCATCGACTCCTGCATCACCTGGCCCAGTTGACCGGTCATGGTGAAGTTCTTGCCGCCCTTCATCACGTTGGATTCCACAAAAAGGATGTCGCCGCCGGTGGGCGTCCATGCCAGGCCGACCGCCACACCCGGCCGGCGAGTGCGGTCGACGATCTCGGCGTCCAGGCGGAAGCGGGGGATCCCTAGAAACTCCTCCACGCCCTTCGGAGTGACCACCAATTTCTCGGTGGCGCCTTCGGCGATCTTGCGCGCCTGCTTGCGGCAGATGGTGGCGGCCTCGCGCTCGAGATTGCGCACGCCGGCCTCGCGCGTGTAATGTCGAATCAGGTTCGACAACGACTCGCGCGTGAATTCGATCTGGTCCGGGCTCTTGATCCCGTGCTCCTCCGTTTGTTTGGGAATAAGGTGCCGGAAGGCAATCTCGATTTTCTCTTCCTCGGTGTAGCCTTGCAGGTCGAGCACTTCCATGCGGTCGAGCAAGGCCGGAGGAATCGTGTCCAGGACGTTGGCCGTGCAAATGAACAGGACGCGAGAGAGATCAAACTGCACGTCGAGATAGTTGTCCCGGAAGTGCGAGTTCTGCTCCGGGTCAAGAACTTCGAGCAGGGCGGAGGAAGGATCGCCACGGAAGTCGCGCCCGATTTTGTCCACCTCGTCGAGCATGAAGACGGGATCGCGTGTCTCGGCTCGGCGGATCCCCTGGATGATCTGGCCGGGCAGCGCGCCGATATAGGTGCGGCGATGCCCGCGGATTTCCGCTTCGTCGTGGATGCCGCCCAGTGACATGCGCACGAATTTGCGGTCCAGAGCGCGGGCGATCGATTTGCCCAGTGAGGTCTTGCCTACGCCCGGCGGTCCGGCGAAGCAAATGATGGGCCCCTTGATTTGGGGCTTCAACTGAAGGACGGCAAGATAGTCGAGAATCCGCTCCTTGATCTTTTCCAGATCGAAATGGTCCGCGTCTAAGGTTTCTTTGGCCTTGCGGAGGTCCACCCGGAGGTCGCTGATCTTCGTCCACGGCAAAGCCACCAGCCAGTCGAGGTAAGTCCGGGTGACGTGATAGTCCGCGGCGGCGGGCGACATTTTGGCCAGCCGGCCCAGCTCACGCGTGGCTTCTTTGCGCGCCTCCTCCGACATTCCGGCCGCTTCGATCTTGCGGCGCAGTTCTTCGATTTCCTGCTGCTCATCGACCTCACCAAGTTCCTTCTGAATGGCCTTCATCTGCTCGCGCAGGTAGTATTCGCGCTGCGTCTGCGTAACCTGGTCCTGAACGTCGGACTGAATCTTCGAGCGGAGCTGCTGCACCTCCACTTCCCGCGCCAGGTGCTTGTTCAGGCGCTCGAGCCGCATCTTGAGATCGAAGCTCTCGAGCAACTCCTGCTTTTCGGTGGAGGAAAGCGAGGGAAGATTGGCGGCGATGAAATCCGTCAAGCGCCCCGGGTCGTCGATGTTCATCACCACCGTCTGAAGGTCGTCAGAAAGGGTGGGCGAAAGTTGAACGACTTGCTGGAAGAGCGATGTCACACTGCGCACCAAAGCTTCAAAATCGGGGAGCTTGGCCGCCGCCGTCTCGTCCGAGATGGCCTTGACTCGAGCCCGAATGTACGGGTCAACTTGAATAACTTCCTGAATGGCAATCCGCTGAAGCCCTTCGACGAAGATAAAGAGGCTCTGACTGGGCAGCTTGATGATTTTGTGGATGAAAGCCACCGTGCCGATTTGATAGAGATCGACCGCCTGCGGGTTGTCGACTCGCGGATCGCGTTGCGCCACCACGCCGATGAACTTTTCCTCGTCCTTCAATTCGGAGATGAGCTTTAAGGAGCTTTCGCGCCCCACCGTCAGCGGCAGGATGGCGTTCGGAAAAAGGACGGTGTCCCTCACCGGCAGAAGAGGCAGCTCGGTGAATTCCGTGGTTTTCTTTTGTTTGGTTGCCATTGTCTCTCAACCTCAATCTTGAATCGTTCCGCGCTCGCTCTCTTAGCGAAGGCGGCGGCATTCTATCACGCGAAATGAATCATGATGAATTTTCAACGGATTCGGCCACATGTCGCGAGGCCTGCGCTTGGGTTCGTTGCGGGCTCCCCCCTTGTTATTGGATGCCAAATTCCCCCTTTCCGGTACCCGACAACTGGATCTCCCGTTGCCGTTCGCGAGGTAATCCGGAGTTTGCACACAGCGCGTCCCAAGCGGTATCCTCTTGTGGCCTCAGACGAATGCAGGAGAACCCCAAGTGCCACAAACAATTGCGCGAGCCCTAGGCCTCACTCCCATCACCTTTTATCTTATCGGCATTTCCCTGTTGCTGCTTTTGGCCTTGGCCCTGGGATTTCTCTTCAACCGCATTTTTCATCGGCTGGCCATCAAGGTGCGAAATGACTGGGGCGAGATATTCTTTTCGATCCTTCAATCGCTGTCGCTCCCCTTGTGTGTCCTGGCGGGGGTGTACACCGCGCTCGAAGTGCTCACCTTGCCTCGTCAGTACGAGCGGATCGGATCGAAAACGATATTCGCCTTAGTCATCATCGCCATTTTCTATTTCTTCACCAGAGTGGTCGTTCTCTTTCTGGGCCGATGGAGCCAGAAAGAGCCCGCTCTCCAACGTGTCACTCAACCGGCAGCTTTTTTGGTACGGGCTCTTTTTGCCATGCTGGCAGCCGTCATCATTTTTGAAAACCTGGGCATTCATCTGACCGCTGTCTGGACGACACTCGGTATCGGCAGCGTTGCCGTGGCTCTCGCGCTACAGGACACGCTCGGAAACTTTTTCGCCGGACTCTATATTTTGGCCGACCGCCCCATCAGTCCCGGAGACTATATCCAGCTCGAGGGAGGCCAAGAGGGCCACGTGGTGCGAATCGGCTGGCGGTCGACAGTCCTTGAAACACTGGGGAACAATTGGGTGGTGATCCCCAATTCGACTTTGGCCAGGGCCGTCATCACCAACTGCTCGATGCCGGACGAACGTATGTCATTGGATATTCGGGTCAGCGTGCGGCCCGGCACGGACGCGCGCCGCGTCGAAAAGATTCTGGTGGAGGTCGCGCAGCAGGCGGCGATCGATGGACTCGACGGCTTGCTGGCGGCTTTCGCTCCCGATGCCAAGCTCATTCCCGGGTTTGGGCCTTCCTCGCTCGATTTCACGCTGGGCGTGAAGGTGAGAAGATTCGTCGATCAGTTCGCCGTCCAGAGCGAGCTGCGAAAACAGATTCTGGAGCGCTTCCACAAAGAAGGCATCGAAATGGCCATGCCCATGCAGACAATCCTGGTTAGTGGCCAGTACGCGACTTCACCTGACGGCGAGCTTCGCCCACAGAAATCTTCCGCCTCGCTCGTTCCTGCCGAAGAAGCGAAGCCTCGCGGGCACGAGTGATATAATTCGAAGGTCTGGAACCCCGCAACCAATGCGCTGATGAAAGATTTTTATTCGCTCCGGATTATTGTGGGCCTCAAGTTATGTGCTAAAATGTAGGGCGTCATGTCAAAGAGAGAACACGATCCGATTCAAGCTTCCGTGGACAAAATCACTGACATAATCTTGGAACACCTAAGTACGCTCTCGCCTGGCGAGAGGAAAAAAAGAATCAAGGCCTTCCACGACCACGCTTCTCAGATTCTCGAACGGAATTCCAGAACTCGGAAAGGGCGACTGCAAACTGCCGGCTATCCTCGCTTATCCCGAGTCTCCTGATAAGCAACTCCCTAAATCCTTGCTCATCTCCGGCCTTAATCAATTCCCGAACGACCCGCTCAATCTGGCGCCTCTCTTCGAGATAGTCTAGGTCAATGGCCTGGCGACGACCGCGTCTCGCCTCTGATTGCCTTATCTTTTCAATTTCGTCCTGCTCGGACATGTACTTGATCCCCGACTTGACGAACTTACATATTCGGCGCTGAAGGTCACATCTTGAGAAATGCCGACAGGCGAAGTCAAGACCTATAATTTTCACGCCCCAGAAGTGGCCCATAAGAGACGGCCATGCCGCCTGCCTTGATCTCCGTGCTCGCCTGGATTAGGCTCGCGCCTTCAGAAATTTCGCCCGCGGCGCGTGGGAATATTCACGGTCGTTCGATGTATGAACGCGAAACCGCCGGCGCTCCCGCCGCATCACTTAATTGCAGGAGAGGGGATTCTCATTTCTTGCAGAAGGAGGTTATCATGTCGTCCGCACATACTGCCAAAGGAGGCGTTATGCCGTTCTCACTTACCCCGTTGCCTTACGCTTTTGACGCGCTCGAGCCCTACATCGATAAAATGACGATGGAAATCCACCACGGCAAGCATCACAACGCTTACGTGACCAACCTGAATAAGGCGCTGGAGTCGGCGCCCAACCTGGCCTCGAAATCCCTGGAAGAGCTCCTGGCCAACAACTGCGCGATCGTGCCGGAGAACATTCGCACCGCCGTCCGCAACAACGCCGGCGGCCACGCGAATCATTCGTTCTTCTGGCAAATCATGGGACCCAAGGCGGGAGGCCAGCCGTCGGGAAAACTTGCCGACGCCATCAAGAGCACCTTCGGCGGATTCGATCAATTCAAAGAGAAGTTCACCGCCGCCGCCGCCGGACGCTTCGGCTCAGGCTGGGCCTGGCTGCTGAAGGATCACTCCGGCAAGCTGGAGATTACTTCGACCGCCAATCAGGACAGCCCGCTGATGGAAAGCAAGACCGCGGTCCTGGGATTGGACGTTTGGGAACACGCTTACTATCTGAAGTATCAGAACCGGCGGCCGGACTACATCTCGGCCTGGTGGAACGTGGTCAATTGGGCTGAGGTTGAGAAGCGATTCTGAGAACAATGGCGAGTGGCATGTGGCAAGCGAGAGCCATCAGCAGTCAGCCGTCAGCTTTCAGCAAAACGGTCCGTCACCCAGGCTCGCTGATGGCTGATTGCTGACTGCCCTGCCGCCCCTGTAGTTCTACCGCGGTCCCAATTGGACCCGCAGGCCGGCGCGCGCCACAAGCGGCGCGCTGAGCGTCTCGACAGGCGTTGCCGCGATCGCGTAGCGGTCGTTGAACAGATTCTCGACGGCTGCGAATATTTCAGTTCGATGCCCCAATGGGCGCGAAATGAGCGCGTCGAGCGTGAAGTAGCGGCCCAGCGGGAACTGGTTCAAGTCGTCATCATACTGCACACCGCCGAAGCGTCCCTGGATGGCCACGGTCACGCGCGAGGGCGCGAAGTAACGCGCCTGAAAGGTGAACGCGTTTCGCGGCACTTGGGGAATTCGCAATCCCACCAAAGCTATATCTGCCGGAAAGCTGAGCACGGATGCATCCACATACTGATAACCGCCCGAAAGGGAGAAGTGGCTGCTCACGCGCGCGTCCGCATCCAGCTCGAACCCACGTGAGCGCGTCCGGCCGAGGTTTTCTCTTTGCCGGGTAATCAATGAGTTTGTAACACTCACCGTCACGTTGGAAACGGGATTCGAGATGTCGCTCCAGAAAAGCGTGCCCCGCAGTTCGAGCCTGGACCCGACGGCGGTGTAGCGCGCCCCGGCTTCCCCGCCCGTGAGCCGCTCGGCGACGAGGTTGGCGTTGGCGAGCGTTTGCACATTGCCTTGGCGGAAAGACCGATAAAGTTCGTTGAGCGCGGGGGCGCGAAAAGCGCGGTAGCCTGAAGCAGTAAGAGAGAGTTTGTCGCTCGCCCGGTAAAGCGCGGAGACGCGTGGGCTGAAAGCGGACTCGGTCCGCTCGGGAAAATCGACCACCGCTTCCGGGCCGGGCTTAGTGAGCGGCTGCGTGGCCATGAGCGCATCGTAGTTTCGCCAGTGGTCAAAGCGCCCCCCAGCCGTGATCAGCCACCGCGCCCCGGGCCGAATCACGTCCTCGCCAAACAGGCCTTCGGTCCGCTCGCGCCCGCCCGCGTCGATGGCAGTCGTGGCGATGTTCTTGGACATGGCGAACTCATTACTCGCGCCGCGCACCTCACGGGCCTCGAAACCGGCCACGAGCGTTTGCCAGGCGCCCACAGTTCGTGACCACTGCGCCGAACCGCCCATGTCTTCAACGGGCACGCGCTGGACTCGAGTGAGCGATTCACTGTTGCGGTCCGTTGCGACCGAGGAGAATTTCTGGTCGAGAAGCTGAGGGCCGCCATAAACCCGCAACTCGATCGCGCCGGCGCCGACGGACTGATAGTCAAGGCCTGCTGCAAGCTGGCGGAGATGAGTGCTGTTGGGGGTAAGCGGCGTGCCGTTTTGGCGCGACTCGCCAAAGATTGATCCGCTCGCAAACCCGCGCGCTTGATCGGAAATCAGACACGTCACATTGGAATTGAGCGTGTAATACTCCGAATTCGCCCGCGTATCCACGCTGCCGCGCTCGGCCTTATCCACCAAGATGTAGCCATCGCTGCGGTAGGCTTCGCCAGAGGCCGTTCCGAGCCAGCGGCCGGCGCGCACGCTGCCCTGCGCCGAGATCTCCGGAGTCTCTTCGTTCCCGAAAGATGTCTCGAGCGAGAGGCTGGAATCGAGCGGGCGGCGCGGCATCACATTGATGACTCCACCCATCGCATCCGTCCCGTATAGGTCGGACGCGCCGCCATTCAACACTTCGACCGAGCTCACCGATTCGTACGGGATGCGGTCCCAATAGATCCAGCCGCCGAAGGGATCATTCAGGGGAATGCCGTCCATCAGCACAAGGCCGCGGCTGGCCCCGCTTGCGCCCACGCCGCGCAGGGAGAAGCCTTGCGAAGTGGGATTGGCCGTCCGGCTGCTCGAGCGGCGAAAGAGGCTGAAGCCCGGGACCTGGCGGAGCTTGTCATCGAGCGCGAGGGCGCTAGTGTTCTGAAGGTCGGTCGAGGAGAGGACTAGGACGCTAGCCGGCGTGTCGCCGAGACGGACTTGGGTGCGAGTGGCGGTGACCGAAACCCGCTGGAACTGGGGCGCCGGCTGAAGCACGATGTCGAGTGGCTTCACCTCTCCGCCTGGTGCCAACCATTTTTGCTCGACGGGGCCAAACCCCTCGGCCCTCACCGCAATCGTGCCCGGTTCCGCCGGCACGTCGGCGAATTCGAATCGCCCTTCGCTGTCGGTCACTCGCTGGGCAGCAAATGTCCCGCTCTTGAGCGTTATTTCTGCGCCTGAGATTGCGGTGCCGGACTGATCCCGGACAGTCCCGCTGATCCGATAGTGCTGCGGCGCCGCCGCAACCAGCTGCATCGCGACGAAGAATGATAAGAAAAGCAAACCGAGAGCCTTAACGACAGTTCTCGTTCGACGCCGCCGGAGTCGGGGCTGAGGGAATGGAACGCTCATCTTGGGGTCGGGCCGGCGCCGAGCTTGGCTCTCGCGCCAACCGCTTCGCCTGCGCGAGTTGTTCGAAAGCCCACTCGGCGTGCTCCCTGACAATGGGGTCCTCGTGCGCGCGGAGGCGCTGCAAGTGAGGCACTAGACTTGAGTCGCCGGAATTGCCCATCGCCACGCAGAGGTTCCGCAGCCAGCCGCGATATTTTACTCGCTTTATGGGGGAGTCACGAAAGATACGGCGAAAATCTTCTTCAGTGAAGGAGACTAACGCTTCGAGGGGCGGATTGAAGAGGGAGAATCTGTCCGTTGTCCGTGGTCCGTGGTCCGTGGCCGGAAGTGGATCGTTAGCTGGCACTTCGGCAGCAGACTTTCTAGCCTCCACTTGCATCGGCCGAAACTCTGCTACATCCACGGTTGCAGCTTTACGCTGAGAGCTGATAGCTGACCGCTGACCGCTTTTAAGCGACGGGCCACTGACAACGGGCAACGGACGAGCATTCCACGGACACACATCCTGGCAAATATCGCAGCCAAAGATATTCGCCCCGATGGCGGACCGAAATCCGGAAGGGATAGAGCCCTTCAGCTCGATGGTGAAGTACGAGATGCAGCGCGAGGCGTCCATCACGTAAGGCTCGGGCAGCGCCCCGGTCGGGCAGGCCTCGAGGCACCGCGTGCAGGAGCCGCAACGGTCAGGCGCGGGCAGGTCCGCCGGGAGCGCAAGGCTGGTGAGAATCACGCCCAGAAAAAACCAGGAGCCCTTGCGTTCGTTGATCAGGCAAGTGTTTTTGCCCATCCAGCCGATGCCCGAGAGCCGGGCGAAGGCGCGCTCCACGATCGGCCCCGTATCGACGTAAGAGCGCGTCTCCGCGCCCGGCGCCAATTCTTCCACCGCCGCGCGAAGCTCTTCCAGCTTGCTGCGCAGGATCTTGTGGTAATCGGAGCCCCAAGCGTAACGCGAAATCCAGGCGCGAGGGCTCCCCTCCTCGCAAGAAACTGGAGACTGGAAATTGGAAACTGGAGAAGAGTCTTTTGTTCGTCCCGCGAGTCCGTTGTCCTTTGTCCGTTGTCCTTTGCCCGTTGTCCGTGATCCGTTGTCCGTCGCACTGGGCGAGTGCGTAGTGGCTAGTGGCAAGTGGCCAGGCTCAAGATATTGGATCTTGGAGTGCGGATTGACCGAATTTCGATTTTCGATATTCGAGTTTTGCTTTTCGCCCTCTGCCGACTGCCTACTGCCTTCTGCCTTCTGCCTACTGGCCTCCGTGGAGTAAGGGAACGGAGTGTTGTAGACCAGGCCCACGCAAATCACCGACTTCGCCGAAGGCAAAACAAGTCGCGGGTCGTCGCGCTTGGGGTTTTCGAGAAAGTGCATCTCGCCGCCGTAGCCCCGTTCCACCCACTGGTGCGAGAACTTTAAGTCTTCCCAGGCGGCGATGGGCGCAATGCCGACTAAGTCAAAACCGATCTCCAGCGCGCGCTGTTTGATCGGGGCTTGTAACATAATCCAGCGTTTGTCAAAGCGTAAGAAAGACGTCCGTTGTCCGTAGTCCGTTGCCAAAATAGTGTGCCTCAGGTCCCTTAACACTTCCCCGAGACGATTTACCTCACTCCGGTTACTTTCAAGAGAATCGCCCCATGGGGCGGCACGGGGAAAGTGCCGTCGTTTTGAAGGATTCCCAGATCTTTTTTTGCCCACAGGTCGCGAACGCGAGCCCGGCCATCGAAGCCGATATCGTGGAGCCGAAGTGTCATCGGCAAGCTCCCGGTGGAGCGGTTGAACAATGCCACCGCCTTGCCGCCATCCGCCAGCGGCTTCATCCAGATTTCGAGTGGGCCTTCATCCCACACGCGTCGTCCCTGCACGGCTCCCTGGTCCTGGTCGACGGCGATCACCTCGGGATTGGTCAGGATGGCGAGGGTTTCCGGCCGCATCTTCGTCAGGTCATTGCCCGCCAGGAGCGGCGCGGCCAGGATGCACCACAAAGTCATCTGGGTGCGGTCTTCATCGTCGTTGGTCTTTCCAATGCCAATTTGCAGGATGTCCGGGTCGTTCCAATGTCCCGGCCCCGCGTATTTCTCCAGCCCGTCTTGCTGGAAGCCGAACACCGACCAGTGGCTGTAATCGCCGCCGATATCGTCCGTGGTTCGCCAGAGATTGCCGCCCACCGCCGGACCCCATTTCCACACTGCTTCCAGGCCGTACTGGCACAAGCTAAAAACCATGGGCCGGCCGGTCCGCAGGAGGGCGTCGTGCATCCTCTTATAAGCCGTCGGCATTTCGGAGCGTGGGTAAACCGTCTCGGCGCTGCACCAATCGTATTTGAGGAAATCCACCCCCCACCGGGCATAGGTCCGGGCG
The DNA here is from genome assembly GCA_050013575.1 of Terriglobia bacterium. Classification (GTDB taxonomy): domain Bacteria; phylum Acidobacteriota; class Terriglobia; order UBA7540; family UBA7540; genus DASYXZ01. The sequence continues at coordinate 50,217 of JBEKEZ010000004.1, forward strand.
TCTTGCTCTTCGTGGCCGTAGCTTCCTTCGTAGCCGGCACAGGTTTTGAGGCCTGGGGAGGTGTAGAGGCCAAACTTCAGGCCCTTCGAGTGAATGTAATCGGCGAGTTCCTTCATGTCCGGAAAGCGCTCATTCGGCTGGATAAATCCCTGGGGATCGCGCTGCCCTTGCCAGCAGTCATCCACGTTGACGTACTCATAGCCGGCGGCTTTCATGCCGGAACTGACCAGCGCGTCCGCGGCGGCACGTATCACGGAGTCAGTGACCTTACACTCGAACTGGTACCAGTCGTTCCAACCCATGGGCGGGGTAGCCGCTAGCGGAGCCTGGTGCTCTTGCGCCGATGTCGAGCTCGCTCCAATAACGAAGACGGCAGATGAGATCAGCACCACGCAGGCTATCGAACGCTTAAGTCGTTTCATCGTTTCCTCAGGTGAACATTTGTTGCAGTGTTTTCAGCGTTGAAGCCAAAACTGCCTGGCTTATGTTTCCCAGTCGTTTGACGAGCCGGATCTTGTCCAGCGTCCGGAGTTGGTCCAGAAGAATCAGCCCGCGCTTTCCTTGAAAAGTAACTGGGATGCGATAAGGCGCCGGCTTGGCTCCGGTAGTCATGGGAGCGACAATCACCGTGTGCAAGAAGTCGTGCATTTCCGGTGGCGAGATGATCAGGGCGGGCCTGGTCTTGTGGATCTCGCTGCCCACCGTGGGATCGAGCGTGACCAGCCACACCTCTCCGCGAGCTACCATCGAAGGTCTCCGTCATCCCGGTTCCCGAACTCCGGCCAGATGAGCTGGTCATCCTCTGCTTCCGCCAACTTGCGGCTGGCTTCCGCCCAGCCTTGGCGGGGGTTCTGCCGCGGCTTGCGGAGAACAATCGCGCCTCGTTCGAGCGCGATCTCGGCCTCCTCCTCCAGCCCGGCTTCCTTCAGCATCGGTTTGGGAATAATAATTCCCCGCGAGTTTCCCAGACGGCGTATCGTCGTGAGCATGGTCGTCTCCCTCGGTATAACAATATTATAACACCGCGATTGTTTCACGGCAATTAGCCTGGCCAACGCTCAGCTTGGGCTAAGAGCGGTAGGTAGCAGGTCGCATGTGGTAGGTGGGAAAGAAAGGCAAGAATCACCCCACATACGATTTCTCGGGCATGTTGATGTAGCGGTCGGGCTCGTCGGAGAGAAGCCTGCCGGACGAGAAGGCCTTGACGAGTGACGTTTTTCGGCCGCAATCCCCAATCCAAAGTCGAAAATCCAAGATTTGGAAATCCCCATTCACCCCCGTTTTTCTACACTTCAGGCACAAAAATCTACACTTCAGCCGATTTCGCTTTCCAGCCCCTCAAAAGTTCGGCTAGGATGCGAGTCGCAAAGTGGGTGGTGCGATATCTCCGCGAGCCGGGGCTCCATGGCGCTCGATGAGGGCGTTCCCACGCGAGCACGGAGGTGCTTTGACCTGGCAGAGCCGGAAATTGGAAAGAGGGAAATCGAAATTCGAAAATCGAAAGTGGGAGGAAAGTAGCAAGGACAAGGGGTGCGCGTGAGGGGCGAGGGTGGCAGGCACGGAGAGGATGTGGCTCCGGCTTCCAGTCATACAGGTAGGAAGGATCAGGAACGAAACTGGAATGTTTCTTAGAATGAAGCACATAAGCCGCGCGGCTCCGTCACTACTCCCAATTCCCGGGACAGTGGCATGTGGCAAGTGGCGAGTGGCAAGAGAAGAAACGAACCCAAACGAACCCATTGAGGTTAAGGCTTTTTGAATCAGGAACATGAGCGGCGTCGAGAGAAAACGAACCCATTGAGGTTAAGTTGTCCAGTTTCAGTGTGTTAGAGAGACAAAAGGCCGATTTTTTGAGAAATATGAATGGAGCACACAGCTCACTATTCCCGAATTGGAGGAAAGCGAGTGTTCGTCGGTGCGTCAGTGCTTCAGGTTGTCAGCGGGTCACTCCCGCCGAGGCGGAAATCCATGCCATGACTGAAGGACTGAAATACTGGCCAACTGACTCACTGCCTTCAAGGAGAAAATAAATGCCCAGAACAAGAGGCACACGATTACTGAAATACGTTGATCGAGCCGCGTCAGTGACGGCGGGGGTGGCGTTTGATGGCATCCAGTTCTTCAACAAGTACAAGCCGAATCCAGCGTTCACGCCGCGATGGTCGGACAAGCCCCTGCTGAAATCCTGGCAGAAGACCAAGCCGCAGCTCGGATGGCCGCGCCAGACGGATTCGCTTTGTCCCGGGTGCGTGAAGGAAGCTCGCGAGCGAATCATCAACGGCGAGCAGGATTGGCGCACGCTGCTCACGGAAAAAGTGGGAGAGATCAAGGCCAACATCCTCGAGCGGAACGGAGAAGTGTGGATGGTGAAGGACTGCCCCATCCACGGCCACTACGAAGACATCATGGCCAAGGATGTGAATTTCCTGGCCTGGATTGAGAAGAATTTTCCCGGCCGCGACATGCGCTCCCACAACGACGCGAAGCTGCACAACCACGGCTCGAGCACCATCCAGCACGGCCGCGGCTCGGTCCTGACGGTCGACCTGACGAACCGCTGCAACATGATGTGCGACCCGTGCTTTATGGACGCCAACCAGGTGGGCTTCGTCCACGAGCTGACGTGGGAAGACGTCAAGGAGATTCTGGACAACGCGCTCCAAATCAAGCCGCGGCGCCAGATGTCCGTGCAGTTTTCGGGCGGCGAGCCGACCATGTCGCCTTATTTCCTTGACGCCATCCGCTACGCTCGCAAGCTAGGCTACAACAGCGTGCAGGCGGCCACCAACGGCATCGAGTTCGCCAAGAGCAAGGAATACTGCCGGCTCGCCTATGATGCCGGATTGCGGTACGCGTACCTGCAATTCGACGGCATCGGCAACGACGCCAACAGCCACCGCCAGGTGGGCAACCTGTTTAACGTGAAGCTCAAGGCCATCGACAACATGCATGAGGCGGGCATCGAGATCATCCTGGTGGTGACGCTGGTCAACAATGTCAATAACGACCAAGTGGGTCCGATCATCACCTTCGCTCGCGAGAATCCCAAGAAGATCGCGTTCATTGCGTTCCAGCCGGTTTCCTTCACCGGCCGCGATGAGGACATCACTCCGGAGCGGCGCGCGCGGCAGCGGTACACGCTCTCGCACATGGCGCTCGACGTGAAGAAACAGCTCGGCATCACCGAGCCGACGCGCGACTGGTTCCCGCTCTCGCTGATGGGCGCCTTCGCGGATTTCGCGGATATGGTCCACGGGCCGGAAGCACAGTGGGGCCAGGTGAGCTGCGGCTGCCATCCCAATTGTGGCGTGGGCACCGCGCTGATGATCAACAAGGAAAACAAGGAATGGGCGCCGGTGCCGGAATTCCTGAATATTCCCGGCTTGGTGAAGGACATGCAGAAGATCACCGACGCGGCGCGCGGCAAGACGTTCTCGAATTTCATGATGGCCCTGGCGCTGCTGAAGAATTACAACTCCTTCAAGGCGCCGCCCAGCCTGGCGCTGAGCGATCTGCTGAAGAAGTTCGATAAATCGTTCGCGCTCACGGGCGAAAAGCGCGCCGACCAGCTCTACGGCAAGTCGAGCCCGGAGCGCAATCTGGAAGACACGCTCCGGCGGCGGTCAGATCCATGGAACTTCCTCTTCATCGCCGGCATGTGGTTCCAGGACCTTTTCAACTACGACTTCCGCCGCACCGAGATGTGCATCATTCCTTATGCCACGCAGCAAGGCGAGATTTCCTTCTGCGCCTACAACACCGGTATCGGCTGGCGCAACATCATCGAAAACATGTACAAGAATGCGACGGTGGCCGAGTGGTATAAGACCCACGGCAAGCATGAGATTTATGCCAAGGGCAAAGAGGTCAGTCTGCCGGACTACGAGCACTCGCTCGAGATCCGCGCCGAAGACGCGGCGCGCGTTCGCGAGAGAGATCACGATGTTCCCATGACCGCCGCCGAAGAAGAAAAAGCTCGGCGCAAGGCGGCCTGGGAAGCCCAGCAGGCGCGGCAGCTCTATGAGGAGTTGGTCCTGAAAAAGCCCGCTCCGCAGCTTGTCACTATCGGCGCCGCCCCGGCCGGTTCGAATGGCAATGGCAATGGCGCCGGTCACTCCACGCCTGTTACCGAAAAGGTGTCTGTGTAAACAGAACGAGCATCACTACAAGGATAAAGGCCGTCCCGGTCGATCGGGACGGCCTTTGTGTTTTGGCCGCGGAAAAGACCGTACATCGCCGAGTTTAGTCGGGTTCTGATGGGAGCTTGGTGAGCGGCTCGAGGGGATGGCTGGAGCAGATATCGCGCAGGACGGCGAGGCTTTCCTTGTCGACCGACAGAAACCTGAGACCCGCGCCGCCTTTGGGCCTCTTCCAAACAATCTCCACTTCGGTCCGGAACGGCCTTCCCTGCCAGTCAATGGTCAGGACAGCTTTCTGGCCGACAGCCGGCGCGACCGCACTCTCAGTTCGGCAGCCAGTGACGCTGATACTCTCCAAGGTGATATTGTCGCTTGGGCCGTCCAGAGTCTGAGAGAGTTGAGCTGCTCCGTTGAATAGGTAACGCGGAACTTGACGACGATCAGGCATAGAGTATGGTCCTTTGTCAGATGTCACAAACAGTTCGTCAGTGCGTCAGGACTTGAGTTTGTCAGTTTACTGAAATACTGAAGTACTGAAGTACTGACGCACTGAAATACTTGCCACCGTGCTCACGACATGAACATTCCGCCGTTGATGTTGAGCACGTGGCCGGTGATGTAGCTCGCTTCCTCGGATGCCAGAAAGCGCACTCCGTTCGCGATCTCCTGGTCAGTGCCCATTCGACCGATGGGAATCATGCTGAGCATTCTCTCCTTGACCTGCTCAGGAAGGTCCGCCGTCATGGGCGTGGCGATGAAGCCGGGGGCGATGGCATTCACAGTGATGTTCTTTCGGGCGACTTCCGCTGCCACGGCTTTGGTCAGACCAATGATGCCCGCCTTGGAAGCGATATAGTTTGCCTGGCCCACATTCCCGGCCTGCGCTACCACGGACGAGATATTGATGATGCGCCCGTAACGTTGGCGGACCATCGCGGGCAGCGCCGCCCGAATGCAGTAGAAGGTGCCGTCCAGGTTGGTCTTGAGGACGGCCTCCCACTCGGGCGTCTTCATCCGCATCACCAGATTGTCCTTGGTGATGCCCGCGTTGTTCACCAGGATGTCGATTTTGCCCCAGGTGGCAATGGTTTGTTCGACCATTTCTTGAACGGCTTCGACGTCTGTGACATCGACGCAGAACTTCAAGCCCTCGCGTCCCATGTCCTTCAGCTCCTGGATCGTCTGGTCGAGCTTGGCACAGCGAATATTGGTTAAAGCGATCTTGGCGCCGGCCTCGGCCAGAGCCAGGACCGTAGCCCGCCCGATTCCCTGGGCGCCGCCCGTTACAATCGCTACCCGTCCTTCCAAACTCAGCATACCTCTACCTACTCCTATCTGGCGGGGCGGCAGGGAGCCGCCCCTACGTCGTTTTTGCCATTCTGCCGAGGACTTCGTCCATCGAGGCAGCGTCCTCCACGTGCAAGCACTGGTGAGCGGCAGCCCACTTAGTGTAAGCGTCGTGCCAGTCACGTGGAGTACCGAAATCCTTTTCCCTCGGCGCAGATTGCCGATCGATTTGGGCTGCAAGGGCGGAGAGCACCTTGCCCGGCCCGACCTCGATGAAGAGCTCGACGCCCTCGCTTCGGAGCAAGCGGATGGATTGTTCCCAACGCACCGGCGCGGTGACTTGGCGCTTCAACCCATCCAGAACGTCCGCCGATCGGCGCACGACGCGCGCGTCCACGTTGTTCACAAGGGGCATTTGCGGATCGTGAATCTCAACTCGATCCAGTTCGATGGCGAGGCGGTCCTCCGCCGGCTTCAACAGGGCGCAATGGAAGGGCGCGCTCACATTCAACATCACCGCCCGTTTTGCGCCGCGCTTTCTCGCCAGTTCTGCCGCGCGTTCGACGGCGGCGCGGTCCCCGGCAATCACTAATTGCCCTGGCGAATTCAGGTTGGCGGGAGAAACGACTTCTCCCTGCGCGGCCTCACGGCAGACTTCTTCCGCCGCGGTGGCGTCAAACCCGAGCAACGCCGCCATCGCGCCCTGGCCCACAGGCACCGCCTCCTGCATGAACTCTCCGCGCTTGCGCACCAGCCGCACGGCATCGGTGAGCGCCAGCGATCGCGCTGCGACCAGCGCCGAGTATTCCCCCAGGCTGTGACCGGCCACATAGTCGGCCCGCACACCGTGCTCGCTCAAGACTTCCGCCACCGCTACCGATACCGTCAAGATCGCCGGCTGAGTGTTGGCGGTGAGCTGAAGGTCTTCCGCCGGCCCCTCGAAGCATACCCTGGATAACGGAAAGCCGAGCGTGCGGTCGGCCTCCTCAAACACGCTCCGGGCACGCGGATACTGCTCCGCCAATTCGCGGCCCATGCCGGGATACTGAGAACCTTGTCCGGGAAAGAGAAAGGCTATCGTTGGCAAATGCGCGTCCGATGCAATTATGAATTATAAATTATGGATTATAAACGAAACATTCCGATCGTCCTTTGTGGCTCTCATAATTCATAATTTATAATTCATAATTCTTGCCTACCACCGCATGAGAACCGCTCCCCACGTCACTCCCGCGCCGAAGGCTGACATGAGAATCAGGTCGCCTTTCTTAATCCGCCCGCTGCGGACGCACTCGTCCAGACAGATGGGAATGGAGGCCGACGAGGTGTTGCCGACGCGACTGATGTTGGCGTAGACCTTCTCCAAGGGCACGCCCAACCGCGCTTGCACGGCGTCCGTAATGCGCTGGTTGGCTTGGTGAGGAATCATGAGAGCCAGTTGCTCGGTGCAGACGTTGGCTTCTTCCAGCACTCGCCGCGACACCTCTTCGAGGCTGCGCACCGCGACTTTAAACAACTCGTTGCCGCGCATCTTGATGTAGTGCTCTCGCGCTTTCACCGTCTCGCAGGTTGCGGGCTTGGCCGTGCCGCCGGCGGGGATGCAGAGATGGTCGGCAAACGCGCCGTCGGTGTGCAGTTCCGCGGCCAGAATGCCGGAAGGCGGAGCGACAGGACCCAACACGCCCGCCGCCACCCCGTCACCAAAGATGACACAGGTCGCGCGGTCCTGGTAGTCGAGGTAACGCGAAAGCAACTCGGCCCCGATCACCAGCACATACTTGGCCTTGCCCGTCTTGATGTATTGCTCCGCCACCGTGATGCCAAAGAGAAAGCCGGAACACGCCGCCGCCAGATCGAAGGCGCAGCACGATCGCGCTCCCAGTTCTCGTTGGATGAACGCTGCGGTGCTGGGCAACGGCATATCAGGCGAGATGGTTGAGCAGATGATCAGATCCAAGTCCTTGGGCGAGATTCCGGCCATTTCCAGAGCGCGGCGCGAGGCTTGAACGGAGAGGCTCGAGGTCGTTTCGCCAGGGGCGGCTTGACGCCGCTCCTTGATGCCGGTCCGCTCCGTAATCCAGCGGTCGGAAGTGTCCACCAATTTTTCCAGGTCGTGGTTGGTGATCACCTTTTCGGGCAACGCCGCGCCGGTGCCCAAAATGCCAGCCGAAGTCATGGATGCTCCTTGGCCCTGTTGTTCGGGGAAATCCGTCGGGGCGTGCCCCATCTGCTCAAGCCCTACCCATGGCGGCGCCCGACAATTCGCGCAGAATCTTCTCGTTCACTCCGCCCTCTGAAAAGCCGGCCGCCACGCGGACCGCATTCTTAATGGCGTTGTCGCTGGAACCGCCGTGGCAAATAATGCAGACGCCTCGCACGCCCAAGAGCGGAGCTCCGCCGTATTCAGCATAATCCAATGTGTGCCTGAAGTGCCGGAAGGCTCTCCGGGAAAGCAGGTAACCCATCTTGGACGTCAGAGATCTTGAAAGTAATTGTTTTAGCATTACCGAAACTGCTTCCACTAGCCCCTCACTGATTTTCAGGGCGACATTGCCGATGAATCCGTCGCAAATGATAACGTCCACGCTCCCGTTGTAAAGATCGCGCCCCTCGACGTTGCCCACGAAATTCAAGGGCAATCGCCTCAGCAGGCCAAACGCCTCGCGCGTGAGCTCGTTGCCCTTGTGATCCTCTTGCCCAATCGAGAGCAGCCCGACGCGCGGCCTGGCAGCGCCGAAAATTACGCGGTAATAGATTTCGCCCATGACGGCGAACTGTTCCAGGTTTGACGCCTTGCAATCGACGTTGGCGCCCACGTCCACCAAAACCGCGGCCCTGCCTTTGGAAGTTGGAAAGACGGCGGCGAGAGCCGGCCGGTCAACACCTTCCAAGGTGCCGAGGACAATCTTAACCGTCGTCATGACCGCGCCGGTGTTGCCGGCGCTGACCAAGCCATCCGCCTTGCCTTCGCGCACCAGGCGCGCCGCCACACGGATGGAAGAATCTCGCTTGCGGCGGAAGGCTTTCGCCGCCGCGTCTTCCATGGTCACGGCCTCGCTGGCATGGACCACTTCGATCTTCAAGCCGCGAGCATCCCGGCGCGCCAGCTCTCGCTTGAGCACGTCCTCCGGGCCCACGAGCAGGACCTCGGCGAGGCCCTCGCGCGCCGCGTGAATGGCGCCCTGCACCTCCGGCAAGGGTGCCGCGTCTGTGCCCATGGCGTCAACGGCGATGCGTCGCATGGTTTCAAGTCAGAAATCAGAAATTAGAAATCAGAACCGGCGCGGATTCGCCTTTTCTGATTTCTAATTTCTGATTTCTGATTTCCTCTGCCGGCTGGAATCCTCTTAAGCGGATTCTTCGACGAGCACCACTTCCCGCCCGCGATAATAGCCGCAATAAGGGCAGGCTTGGTGAGCCAACTTGGTCTCATGACAATGAGGACACTCGACGAACTGACGGGGGGTCAGGTGGTCGTGGGCTCGCCTTCGATTTCGCCGTGCCTTGGAATGTCGTCTTTTTGGATTGGGCATAGTTTCAAATCAGAAATCAGAAAGCAGAAATCAGAAACTGGCACCGGTGGGCCTTTTCTGATTTCTAATTTCTGATTTCCGCTCTCCTCCCTATTCTTCCTTGAGCGCGTCGAACGGAGACTGATGTTGCTCGGTCGTGCACTGGCAATTTTCCAGGTTCCGGTCAACGCCGCACACCGGACAGAGACCCTGGCAGTCCGGCCGGCAGACCAGCTTCATCGGCACCGCGAGGTTAACCTGCTCCGCGAGGACATCCGCCAGTTCGACCCCCTCGCCGGAGAAAAACCCGATCTCCAACTCCTGGTCGGGTACTTCGACCTCCTCTTCCCGGGCGATGCTGCTCATCGGGCGGTAGAAGAGGTCAAAATCCCGGTCGATCGGAAACTCAATAGCCGTAAGGCAACGATCGCAATGCGCCTTCAGCCGAGTGCCCAGATGCCCCCGGATGCGAATTTCGGAACCTACGAGCTCCGCTGTTGCATCGGCCCGCAACGGGCCGACCTGCTGGAACTCCGTTGCGTGGTAATCCAGGGAGCCGGACTCGTAGGTCTTCGAAATCGTGATCCGGTGGAGCTCCAGCTCATGGAGGGTTATCAACACCGGAGCCTCGCTCGCCAAGCTATTTATTATAGCCGCCGCTGACTGCTTGTCAAGGAAGGCTAAGAATGGTAGTGGTCCAGATTGTTGTAGAGGTGGCTTTACGCCGCCAAGGGGCGAGCCCCAAAGCACAACCTGGGGTCCCCGCAACTCGCCGCTACATTGCGCAAACTGTACCACTACCCATTTTGCCCCACCGATATGAAATCTGAAAGATCTGATAAGCCCTTTGTTTTTGTCGGACAGTTTTTCAGCTGGTCGGGATTTCAGTTCGTCAGTGACTGGTGCCCGGAAGGACTTCCACACTGACGTACTGCGCCGTGGCGACGGACAGCCGCTTGCCATTAATGGGTGCCAGGGGGTTAGGTTGTGGGTCAGTTTGATGTGAGGTCGGGTTTGCGCCGTCCTCCTCCGAGGTAGCGTAAACCTGCCGCTCCGTTCGCGCCTGTGCTGGGGTGAACCGGACGCTGCGATCCAGCCCTTAGCGGAGTAACCCCGTCGCCACATCACGAAAGCTTGGCGATCCGGCTCGAGATATCTTCTGCGAATCGGTCAATGAAACCCTGGACATATTGGCCGACATCGAGTTTTTCGTCCTGGACGAGCGGGGTCAGATCGAGGCCATAAATCAGCGCCTGAGACTCGTCGACGCCGTGCGAGGCAAAATACGTCGCATTGGCGCGCCGCCGCCCCATCGTCGCCAGATCGTATCGCTTCCCTCCAGCGATCTGCGAGTCGAAAACTCCAACCAGCGATGCCGCGATGTTTTCGTGGGCTTCGACATTGAACACAATCTTGTCGCCGTCATTCAGCCAATCGAGACTGCGCCACACCTCGCAGCCATAGACGTGCGCGGGTCGCGAATCTCGCGGCATCTCTCGCAGGGCTTGAATCAATCGCAACGCCACGGCCACGTGCGTGTCGTGCTTGTCAGCGAGGTTGTGGGTGTAAATCACCTGGGGCTTCATTGTGGCGATGAGCTTCTTCAGGTCTTCCACCACGTGCGGGCTTCGAGGATCCTTCACTGCGCCGCTCGAGTAGTCCAGGAACACATGGGCGGCGAATTCACCGACGAAGGCGGCTTTCTTCTGTTCCAGCCGCCGGACAACCTGCATTTCGTCGTCGGTGTAGTTGGCGTACAGGCCGTCCCGCGGGCTGCCGCTGCCATTGGTGACCGTGACGCCGGTGAAATACCTGTCGTCCCGACCGAAGCATTCGAGGACGCCGTGATAGGCCATAATCTCGATGTCATCTTGGTGCGCCGCCACCGCAAGGTGCGTCGTGCGGGAGAGGGCTGTGTCGCCCTCGGTTCCATCCGGGACGTAGACTTCCGCTCCAGGATTGCGAAATTGCATGCTCTTCCTCCCTACTTTCCGGTCAGCGCCGGCAGGCTGGCGGCCGCCACCGCCTGACCCACACGCCGAGTCGCTTCATCCGGAAGCAAGACCTTCACTCTTTTGTCCAGTTCCGGAAATTCCCTCGTCAACACTTCCTGGGCTCGATTCAGAATAATGTTCCCACCCTCACCCGAGGTCACGCGGCCGAGGATCAACACGTTGCGCAGCTCATAAAAGTCCGCGTAGTTCGCGATGCCATATCCGACGTAGCAGCCAATCGTTTCAAAAATCTGAATCGCGCGCTCGTCGCCGGAATGGACCAACTCCTGGATGCGCTTGAGTCTCTCGGCCGGACCGAGGCGCTGGTCCAATTCGATTCCAGCTACGGGCGCAAGTCGAAAGACCGCCTGCTGTGAGAAATATTGAACGCCGCAACCTCGATCGCCCGACCACTCGTCGACAGGAGCTTCGGGGTCATAGTCCACAGGGCAAAAGGCCAGCTCGTTCAACCACGTGGTCAACTCGCCCGAGGGCGTGACGTAACCGCCCGCCTCGCTTGAGCCCAGCGCCACTCCGAGCACCGCGTTGTCCACGAGAGACATTGAGCCGGCGAGCGCGGTGACTTCACCATCGTTCACCACCACGAAGGGGATTCCGCCCCAAGCGCGCTTCAGGGCAATGAAGAGGTTGCTGATGCGGCTCTCAAACAGTTCCTGAGGCACGGCGCGAAAGAGGGAACCCACGCGTGGGCGATTATTGATGTAGATTCCGGCGGAGCTTCCGCCAATCGCATCCACGCGCGGCAAATGACTTGCGGCTGATTTCAGCCCCGCCATAATTTCGTTGTAATGATAAGCAGGGTCGGCAGCGTTGCGGGGATCCCAAACCACTTCTTCGGTGAATACAGCCTCGCCGTCGACTACCGCCGCTACCTTTCGGTCCGTGGCGCCCAAATCAAACCCAAGGCGGCAACCTTCGAGATGCCTTCCCAGAGCAACGCCGCCCTCGCGCGGCTCAGGGGGATTCTCAGGGTCGGTAATCTCAACCGTGAACGGGTGTTCGTAAACGCCGCCCATAAACTCCGCGTCGAAGGCGCGCGCGCCTTGCGGAGAGTAGGTCTGGCGGATGTGTTCACCCACGCGGCGCGGACCCGCCACCACGATTCTCCAGCCTCCGTACTTCCAGAGGAGCGTTTTCACGAGCCGCTCTGCGAAGGATAAGTTGAAACGAGAGGAAGCGTCGGCCTCGTCGAAGCACTCCGTCTTGTAAACGGAAACGAAACCCTCATGGCGCTCGAGGGCGATGGTGAGCGGGACGCCACGCCCGCTGCCCCGCACTGCGTTCAGGTAGGCGCGATTGGCTAACACTGCGGGAGCAAACCGCGGATGAAGCGGAGGCACAACGCGGGGCTTGGCGAGTTCCGCAAACGCTTTCATATTCCCGGCAGGCCCATCACCACGGATGAACATCTACATCCTTGCACCTGCGGGCGCCAATAGCATAAGCCCGCCTGCCGCCGGCCGTCAACGAAAGGGCGCGCCGCAATTTGATCCCGTCCCTCATTCCCACCGTGGCAAGGGGCGGGCACTTAGCTTCCTCTTTCGGCCTCTTCGCCCTCCGGCAAAAACAAGCTGGCCGCGCCAAAGACCCCAACCTGTTTCTGGAGCTTGGCGCGGAGCAGCGGGGTCCTGCTGGCAAAGCGTCGATTGATCGTGTAGTGGGGGATCGTTTCCTTGATTTTGCGAAATAGCGGCCGTCCAATCTGCGCCACGCCTCCGCCAATGACGATCGCTTCAGGGTCGAGCACAGTCATCATTCCCGCCAGCCAGACGCCAAGGTAGAAACCCGTTTCGTCAATGATGGATTGGGCGATAGGGTCCCGAGCGCGCGCGGCATCCTGAATCATCTTGGGCGTGATTCGGCTGGTGTGGCCATGGCACATTTCTCGCAGCAGGCTCTTTGCTTTGTAATCTTGTTCCAGCAGGACGCGCGCGCGCCGCACCATGCCCGGCCCCGCGGCCAAGGCCTCGATGCAACCATAAGTGCCGCAGCCGCAGCGGTAAGGGCTGTGAAAGTCAATGGAGACGTGGCCGCCCTCGCCCGCCACGCCGTTCGCGCCGTGATAAACCTTCCTGTCAATGATGATCCCCGTTCCGATGCCGGTGGAGATGGTCACGTAGAAGACGTCCCGCAATCCGGCGGCGGCGCCGAAGAGGACCTCGGCGAGGCCCGCGGCATTGGCGTCGTTCTCGACTTTCGTCGGCAGGCCGAAATGGTTCCCGATCTTTTGCCCCAGCTTCACGTCTCGCCAGCCGCGCAGGTTCGGTGGGTTGAGGACCACGCCGAATTTCGGATCGACCGGCCCAGGGGCACAGATGCCGATGCCTCGAATGTTGTGCTTGCCGTGCGCTTCCTGAAGGAGGCTCTCGATGAGCTGAAGAATCTGGCCGTAACTGATCTTGAAGCCTTCGTTCGCCCGCGTCGGGAGGATGGAGGATGCCACCAAGCGGCCTCGTTCCGTCACCAAGCCGCCCGCCACTTTTGTGCCGCCCACGTCAATGCCGATGATGAGCTTGCGCATGATCGTTCTTTCCCTCCGTCGCTTCGAATGCGTGATGCTCTGAGGCCAGCGCCGCCAAGGCACTCGCGCGCGGGCATCGCGTTGGAGCGATGCTGGCGAGCGTCCGCAAGGCAGCACAGTATACCTTACGGTTTCCGGTGCACGAAATTTCTGTTGGGTTGTTGAGCGCGGCGCTTGACGCTCGAATCCCCTATTCTCTAAGATGGCCATAAGGCGATTGCGCCGGAGCGCGAGGATCCTATGCCAAAAAGTCCGCGGTCACGCCTTGCCCCGCACAAGCAACTCTCGCTCGGCGCAGCGATGATTCCCAATAAGCTTTACTTCCGCATCGGCGAAGTCAGTCACCTGACCGAGGTTAAACCTTACGTTCTTCGCTACTGGGAGGGACAATTCCCAATGCTGAAGCCGGTCAAGAGCCGCTCAGGACAACGGCTCTACCGGCGGCAGGACGTCTACACGATCTTCGAGATCAAGCGGCTTCTCCAGGAGAGACGCTTTACCATCGACGGCGCGCGCAAACAACTCGCACAGTTACGCCCTGGCCAGCTCGGCGGAGAAACGGCAGACTCGGGGCCTCAGACGCCGCAGCCTGCCACCCCTCTCGATGCCCAGCTACTAAGATCCATCAAGCACGAGCTGCGAGCTGTCTTGACAATTCTTTCCAGTAAATGCTAGCGTGGAGATTCCAGGGACTAGGAATTAGGGATTAGGAATTAGGGCCGGAAGCAGCAGAATCGAGGATGTTTTTCCCCGGGTCCTGAATCCTAATTCCTAAATCCTAATTCCTGCTCTTTATCGGGACGTGGCGCAGCCTGGTAGCGCACTTGCTTGGGGTGCAAGGGGTCGCCAGTTCAAATCTGGCCGTCCCGACCAGAAACTCAGGAATTAGGAATTAGGGATTAGGTGTTAGGGCAGGAAGCAGCACTGTCGAGGATGTTTTTCCCTAAATCCTAATTCCTAAGTCCTAATTCCTCTTGTTTATCGGGGCGTAGCGTAGCCTGGTAGCGCGCTTGGTTCGGGACCAAGAGGTCGGAGGTTCAAATCCTCTCGCCCCGATTAACTTCCTAAAGAATTTGGCATCGAAGCGTCATTTCTTCCGAATAAGCCTTTTCGGAGAAATCAGCTCGACCCGCCGGTAGCCGGCTTGTCTCTTCGTCGCATCCCTTGTAACCTTTGGGCGATTGACGCTGGGTGCTGCCAATGGATTTCGTGATCGAATCGCTCGCGCCTGGCGCTGGTGCGCCAGTGCGGATTCCGTGAAGTGGGCCGGCGAGAGCGAATCGCTCAGCTCGACGGCGCCTGGCGCGACACACTCCTGCTCGAACGCCGCAGCTCTGAGGTTGGCTGATTGCTTCCAGGCCACGGCTCGTCGCCGGCTTTACAGTTTCTTCCAGAATGCGTATTGAGTCTTGAGAACGGTGTAGCCGAGGTCCTGGTAGAACTTGCGTGCGCCGTCGCGGATGATGTTCGAGCGCAGGCTGAGGCCCGTGCACCCTTTGCCGCGAGCCCACTGTTCAGCATGGTCCATTAAGACGCGCCCCACACCTCGCCCGCGGCGGTGTTCGTCGACAACCAGTCCTCCGAGCTCCGCGCTCGTGTCGCTCTCGACCAATCGGCGCACGTAAGCGTGCAGCCAGCCGACGACTGAACCGTCCGCAAGGGCCGCAACGTAGACAACATTGTCCGGGGCGCGCTCGATCAGCTCGAGTCGATGCTCGACGTCTTCTCGAGACGACGGATAACCAAGCTGCGTCGAGAGCTGAGCAATGCGCTCGGCGTCTTGGCTTGTAGCCACTCGCACGGATGCCGCGAGCCCTTCTCGGGCTTCAGCTCTGTTGATATTCACCGCTTCGAACACTCCAGCACAAGTGAAGTGCCATCAATGCCGGCGCCGGGCGCCACATCCACTCGCTCTTCGTCCTTCGGGCACCCTTTCCGTTTGAGGGTCACGTACTGGCGCCCCGGAATCAATTCCAAGGCGGCAATTCCATCCCTAGAGGTCACGCCTTTCACGTTATTCAACACCGTGCCGCTCGACCACGTGATTTCGAGAGCGACGTTGTCGAGCGGCTGACCAGTGCCGTCGGTGACGCGAAAGAGGACAGGTTTGTGCAGCATCTGTTTCGGAAAGTATGCCTCCGGCGGCGTGAGGAGAAAATTAATTGTGCCCGCGGGTTCCTCAGCCGTGAGGACAACGTGGCTGAAGACCGTGGTGTCCTCGTCGAAATCCTTCCGGCGCACCGTGACCCAGTAAAGGCCAAGCGGGAGATGCGTGAACGAATAGCCGCCCTCGATGTCCGTGGAGGTCTGGTCCAAGATCCGTTCGTGCTCGTCGCTCAGGGAAGCCGAGACCCGATTGAGTGGCACGTTGTCCGAGCCGGTGACTCGGCCGGCGATCGATCCCAGGGCCGCCGCAGCAGGGGGCTGCAATTCCACGTCGATCGCGTTGCTTTGCACCTCGCCCTGCCACAACCGCACCCCCAGGATTCTTTCGAGATCGGCTGCATTCGAGTACTGGGCCGCGTAGGTGACCGCCAGCTTATATCTGCCCCATTGCGGAGGTTTAGAGCTGTCGCCTTCGGCAACCGCAGGCGCGAGCCGGATTACCGTCTTCTCCTCGTAATCGCCGTCGGGAGCGAGTCGAACCAGTTTCGGATGCGGCAAGCCTGCACTCTCCAGAACCATGCCCGAGGCCGCGGCGTGATTGTCCGCGGACTCCAGTCGGACGGCCAGGGTTGGACCTTCGACGGGATGAGACGGAGCGAGGGAAGCGGCCGGCGACCCGGATGCGGATCGGTTCGAGACAGCGCCCGCGGCCGCAACGCTGTGATAAAGCCACAACGTTTCCTTGCCGGAATTGTGCAGGTGCAGCGTAACGCGAGCTGGAAGAGGCGCGGTGAGCACTTGCTGTTCGACGGAGATGATCAGCTTAAGAGGCTGCGCTTGGCCGAAGCCCGAAACTGGACCTGGAACTGCAAGAAGACAGAGAACGCAAATATTTATTGAACTAATCGTAGTCTTTTGAGGTCTTCCCATGTCCATCGAGCTTGTCCCTCGATCATGCGACGCGCGTCATAGCACGCGCAAGATCAAACACTTCAAGTAATGAGTCTCGGGAACGGTCAGCAGAATCGGGTGATCGCGAGACTGCGTTCTTCGCTCGACGACGCTCACTGTGCGATGGGCGTCGAGAGCGGCATCGGCCACAGCCTGTAACAGGTCACCTTCGCTCACGTGAAACGAACACGAACACGTGATCAAGTATCCACCGCGGGCCAGCATTTTCAGCGCGCGCAAATTCAACTCCTTGTATCCGCGCAAGGCCGATTCGAGATTGGATTTGTGGCGCGCGAAAGGCGGCGGGTCGAGCACCACGGCATCGAACCGCTGGCCGGACTGGTCCGCAGCTTTCAAGAAGTCGAAGCAGTTCGCTTCCTTGAACTCAACATTCGATATGTTGTTCAGTCCCTGGTTGCGACGAGCCAACTTCAGCGCCTCGCCGGAGCTCTCCACAGCCAGCACCGTTTCGCATTGCCTGGCGAGGGTCAAAGCAAATCCGCCGGTGTAAGTGAAGCAATCCAGCAAGCGCCCGCGCACGTACTTCCTGGCTGCAGCTCGGTTCTCCCGCTGGTCGAGAAAGCCTCCGGTCTTCTGGCCATCCATCAGGTTGAAGCAGGATTTCACTCCGTTCTCTTCCACAAGTACTTCGCTCACCGCTTCGCCCGCGAGAACACCTTTCCGTTCGGGCAAACCCTCGAGATCGCGCACCGCAACGTCATTGCGTTCCAGGATCGAAACAGGCGCGAACTGCTCTCGCAAGATTTCAACGACAGTCGTCTTCAGGTTTTCCATGCCCTGGCTTAGCGTTTGCACGACAAAATACCCGCCGTAGCGATCGATAATGAGGCTCGGCAATTGGTCACCTTCGGCTGCGACCAGGCGATAGGCCTCGGCGCCCTCGACGATTTGGGCTCGGAATGAAGCTGCGGCGGCGATCCGCTCAGCGAGAAACGCGCGGTCGAAAACGCGCTCCTCGCGCGTTAACATCCGCAGAGCGATTTGGGATTTGCTGCTGTAGAGAGCCTGGCCCCAGTAGCGCTTTTTGCGGTCGATCACGCGGACGACTGCTCCTGGTTCGGCCTTCGAACCTGGTCCGAGGTCGGCGCGATAGATCCAGGGATGGCCTGAGATAATTCGCTCGATGCCTCGCGCCGAGATGGTGACCGACGGAAGATTCACCTATCTACCCTATCACGGTCTTCGTACGGATGCAGGGGCAAGTGGTCCCGCCCGGCGGCAGCAAGTGGCAAGAGAGGAGAGGGAGAACAATTTCAAATGGCAAATGGGAAATGTGAAATGGCTAATGGCTCAGAATGGCGGCAGGCGCGGTGCTAAGAGCTAGCTCTCCTTGCCATCTTACATTTCCCATTTTCCATGACCCATTTGACATTCTTTGCCGCTCGCCACGGACCTCATCTCATTTCCCCTTTCTGCTTATAGAATATAAGACGGTGCAAATCACGGAGTTCGATTACCAGCTCCCGCCAGATTTAATTGCCCAGCGGCCGCTCGCCGAGCGCGACGCCTCGCGACTGATGGTGCTGGATCGCGCGGCGCAGACGATTCAGAACCTGACGTTCCGCGACATTCCCCAAATCCTCAAGCCCGGCGATCTTCTGGTGTTCAATAACACCAGGGTGTTTCCGGCGCGACTGCTTGGCCGCCGCCGAGGGACTGGAGCGCAAAGAATCGGCAAAAATAATCCCGCGGCTCGGGAGTATTTGAGCGCCGAAGTCGAGCTGATGCTGACGCGCCAAGAAGAGGACGATGTCTGGCAGGGGCTTGTGCATCCGGGGCGCAAGGTGAGGGCCGGCGAATTGCTTGACTTTGGAAAGGGAGAATTGCTGGCCGAGGTCGTGGGGCGGGGAGAGTACGGCTTGCGGCGCGTCCGGCTTAGCGCGCGCAACGGGTCCGTCGAAGAGGCGATCGATCGGCTGGGCCACGTGCCGCTGCCGCCCTACATTCATCGCGCCGACGACGCCACAGACCGCGAGACTTATCAGACGGTGTACGCGAAAGTCCGCGGAGCTGTCGCCGCGCCCACCGCTGGTTTTCATTTCACGGACCGCGTCCTGAGTGAGTTGCGTTCGCGCAGCGTCGAAACTCGCGAGATTACGCTTCACGTAGGTCTCGGCACTTTCCAGCCTGTGCGGTCGGAGCGCGTCGAGGAACACAAAATGGAACCGGAGCGGTTCGAGATTTCAGACGAAGCCGTGCCGGGCATCCAGCGTGCCCTCGCGGAAGGGCGACGAGTAATTGCGGTGGGCACAACCAGCGTTCGCACTCTCGAGCACGTGGCGCGCGAGCACAAAGGCAGGATCGTCGCAGGACGAGGCGAGACCAGCCTTTTCATCCTCCCCGGGTTCGAATTTCTCGTCACGCGCGGGCTCATTACCAATTTTCATCTTCCACGGTCCACATTGCTCATGCTGGTCTCGGCATTTGCCGGCCGTGAATTCCTGCTGCGCGCTTATGAGCACGCGGTCGCCGAGCGATATCGCTTCTATAGCTACGGCGACTGCATGCTGATCGTCTAGCCCGAATTATTCATGTATCCCGTTCCGTCAACGCGGCTTGGCCCCGTACGGTCTGGTACGGGGCTTGGCCGCTCCGCTGTGCGGAAAGCCTCCGGCTTTCCGCGCGACATTCTCTATCTTTCCCCCGCGCACTCCGCGAGGCTCAGCTTGGCGGAGCGCAGGGAGAGGAGGAATTCGGCGCCTCCCGGAAAGGCAAAGCCTTTCCGCACAGCCAGGCGGCAGAGCCGCTTCGGAGCATCGCGTCCAACACCGTTTCATGAATAATCCGGGCTAGACCGTTCTTCCGCTCTGCGGGTTCAGGATGACATCGCGGAAACGGCTTTCCCTCGGCCTCCGGGTCTACCATCGGATGCGGACGCGGTATTTTAGGATGGCCTGTCCATTGGCGTCGACGGGCGCCATGAAGCGAGCAGCGAACGCGGCTGTCTTTTCGTACTTGAGATTGGAATCGACGATTGTCCAGTCTCCGCCGATCGGTTCATTGACTTCGACGGTGATGGGGTCAGGTTTGTGATTGCGGATGGTGATTTCATACGCTGTCTCGATGGTTCGGGGACCCAACGACTGAAAATCAGTTTGCTTTCTTTCTTCGACCACATCAAAGGCGTTGCCAATATGGAGATCCAGTAACTCGTCCTTCGGTGTGTGGCCGATGTGGTCCTCGCCGATGAACTGCACGCGGCCTTTGGAGTCGCCCTGATAAACGCGCACCGTTCCCGCAGGCAACGGCATGCCGAGTGAATCGCTCTCGGCGTTTTTGAACTTGATGTGGACTTGCACCGGATCCTTGATGGGCTCGCCGGGCCGCTGGGCGCTGCGGTAGTAATGCGATTGTCCATCCACCTCGAATGTCTTGTCGATGTGGACGCCGGTTGAGGAGAGCAGGCTGATCTGCTTGGTCTCGTTGTTTTGGAGGGTAGTTCGGCGCTCGAGTGTGTAGAGGTGATATTCGGAGAGCGCCTCTTGGGCGAACTCGTGATCGACGGCGCGGGCAGTCATCACCTCAGCCTTCGGCGCCCCTCCCACCACCCCAGCGTAGACACGATGAAGTTCGCCCGCCACAAGCTGGAGCTGCGAATTGCGATACCCGGTTCCGCTGTGATTCGTGATCGTGACCCAGCCGTTCAAATCCGCTGCTCTCTGGTCGGCGCCCACCGTGAGCACGTAATCGGCGCTCCAATTCATTTCGTTGGTGAGGTAAGAGGCTTCGACGTCTTGCTCGTCCGCGTGCCGATTCTGGAGGAGCCAAACGAGCGTAGGCTTGGCGTAAAGGTTTTCCGGCAAGTTGGGAAACACCAGCCGGTCGGCTGGCATGCCGGTGATGATCTGGTCTCCAACTTTCCAAACTGGCCCCTGGTTGTTGGCGAGCAGAATCGCCTTGACCGGCACTTCCTTGGTTGAGTTGTTTTCGGTCACCAGGCGCACGAGCGTCAGCTCTTTGCCCACGTACTTGTCGAGGAGCTTGGCCGGGTTCAACAAGTCGTATTCATAATTCTGTTCGAGCACGGTCAGATCCTTAGGCGCATTGAGCGATACCACGTGAACGGTTGCGGGATTGACGGCCGCAGCGATGTCCACGAATCGTAGGTCCACGACGCCGAGCGGCAGGTGGACCCGGCGGACGTCGCGCACTAACGCGACATTGGAGTTGTAGACGGTGACCGCCAGGTCTTTCTGTTCCTGCTCGGTCGAGGTCTCGGTGGCCTGCGCAGACCCGCGGGTGCCCGCCGGGCCAAGCAGCATAGCCGTGACAGTCAGAATCGGGACTAATCTTCGATAATGGAGTTGAAGAGACATAAGCTCACCTTTCAATTCAGAATATTTTCCACACAACCTTAGAACGCCCAGCCTAACGCCTCTTGCAACAAAAACAAAGCGCGGTTGATGCCCCCACCGGGAAGAGATTCTTCGCTGCGCTCAGAATGACATCCCTAGGAAGCATGCGAACGCCCCGAGATTTTCCTTGCAAGGTCTGCCGTCCACTCCGTTCTACACACTGCAAACGCCCCAGCGCTGAAAGCGAACGGGCGAAATTCGATGGAGGTGGAGCATGAAACGAGCTTGGCTGGTGTTGAGTGTACTGTCCTTAATGGTGATGGGCGCGCCGCTCTCGGCCCAATTCAACCGGACGCGGCCCGTGAAACCGCCCGTCGGACCGGACATCGAACAATTTCGCGAGAGTTGGAGAGTGCTCGAGCCCATCACGCGCCGCAATCTCAGTGTCTATCCTGTGGTCTCGAACCTCAAGGTGGATACTTCTCAATTTATCACCCTGGATGAGGGCCTCGCTTCGGGGTCGGTGAAGATTGGTGAGCGAGGCGAACTCTCGAACGCATTGTACCGGCGAAGGGATTCCCGGCAGTTGCCGCCCTGGCGCGAGCGAGATTGGGACGGAGGAGGCGCGAGCGTAAACGAGCTCGTTCTGGTGAACGATTCTTCGCGCCCTTTGCTCCTCCTGGCGGGGGAAGTGGTCTCCGGGGGCAAGCAGAATCGCATCATCGGCGCGGACCTTGTGGTGCCGCCCAAAAGCGATCCGGTCCCGCTGACGGTTTTTTGTGTGGAGCACGGCCGCTGGACGCCGGGCGGCGGTGCGTTTGATTCAGCCCAGGTCATGGCCCATCCGACCATCCGCAAAGAGGCCCAAGTGGCCAAGAGCCAGGCGGGAGTGTGGCAATCGGTCGAAGTCACCGCGGCCGCCGCTCCTGCGGCCCCTTCACCCACTTCGAGCTATCTCGATACGCTAAACAGCCCCGAGGTTAAGCGCGATTTGGAGAAAGAAGCGACATCCATCGAAGCCGATTATGAGCGCGAGTTACGCGAGCAGATTCGCGACCGTGGCGCGGTGGGCGTTGTGGTTGCGATCGACGGAGAATTGGTCTGGAGCGATGTCTTTCCGAGCCCCGACCTGTTCCGCAAGTACTGGCCGAAGCTGCTGCGCTCTTATGTGATGGAAGCAGAGGGGCGTGGACGAATAGTAAAGAGCGTCCACGCCGCGGCGCGGGACGCTCAAGCCTTTCTACTCGAGGACCATGGCCGGACGACCATCAAGGTTGAGCAGGGAGCGTACCGTCGAACCGAGATCTCTGCCCAGGACTACGACATCGTCGCGCTCGAGGCGTTGGGTCGATTTGAAGACTCAGGCTTGTTGATCCATTACAACAAGATGTCTCGCGACTGAGCGTTCAAGAAAACGGCAGGTCTAGGCGCCGACGAGTCCTCAGCCTGGCGCGGCCATGAGGTTCATTGCCGCCAGATCAAGGAAGGACGATATTCGATTGCGGCTTGGCGAGGTCTTCCGGCTTGAGTTGACTGCGCAACACGTCGAGAAAGGCACGCCCCTTGGGACGGCCATTCAAATAGCTGGCCCCCAATTGCGTGAACAAGATTAGGCCATCGCGGATATCGCCGTCCCTCACGCGGGTCACGCCCGTTTTCTCAGCCTCTTCGCGTCGATATTGTTCGATACCGGCCTTCAGCTTTTCGTAGAGCTCGCGCTGCAAGCGGTGATCGATGGGTTTTTCGTAATAGAGGCCGCTCGAGAGCGTTCGATAAGCCTCGGCCAGCGCCGTTAGCGATGCGACCACATCCGTATCCACCGCGCGCGGGTCCTCTCGCGCGAAGAGACAAATCGAATACGTAATAGTGTTGAGCAAAGGGGTGTGAGTGCGCGCAAATGTAGGCGGGATTTTCACCTCCGCGAACGGAACCTTCGACCAATCAACTTTCCGGCGCTCGAGATCGTAGGAGCGGCTGGCGATGAGATAGGGGCAGTCGGAGGGACAATCGATGGTCACCTCGCGCTCCGTCCCACAACACACAGAGCAGATTTCGTCTCCTCGTGCCGGACAGGACCGCTGCGGCTTGCGCTTCTGGCAAATAGGACAGGGCATGGATTTCGATCGCCCATCATAGCATGGCCGGGGAACCTCTCGCGCCACCGGCCCGCCCGGCATTGATCGCGTCAGTCACCACTGCGCATCGCTTCTGGAGTACACTGAAGACCATGACTGACATTCCAAGCTCCTCGCAAACCGCCGATGCGGTGGTGATCGGCGGCGGTATCATCGGGTGCTCGATTGCGTTTCGTCTGGCGCAGGCAAAGCTGAAGGTGTGCGTGCTGGATCGGGGCGAGCCCGGCGCCGAAGCAACTTCCGCGGCAGCGGGCATGCTCGCGCCCCAGGGTGAGACGGTCGCCCCCGACGCGTTTTTCGATCTCGGCGCCGCCAGCCGCGACCTCTACCCGAAGTTCGTGGCCGAGGTCGAAGAACTGAGCGGCCAAGATGTAGGCTACTGCCGCGACGGAGAGCTGCTTGTGGCGAGGGACGATGAGGAGGACCGCGCCCTCGATGAGATCTATAAGGGCCAGACAGATTATGGACTACCCCTCGAGAAGCTCTCGGGCGATGACGTTAGAAGACACCTGCCCGGCGCCTCGCCCGAAATCCGCAGTGGGCTTTTCGTCGCGGGCGATCATCGGTTGGATAACGAGCGATTGGCTCGGGCTCTCGTTGAAGCCTGCCGGCGGCTGGGCGTGACGTTTTGCGCCCAGACGGCAGTCACAAGAATAATCGTGGATTCCCACTTGCGCGGGAATGACAGACCCGCCGGGCGGGTGGAAAGCGTCGAAGCTCGCACCGGCGTGGGAGGCGCGAGCCTCACTTTCCGAGGCGATCGATTTGTTCTTTCGGCGGGTTCCTGGTCGGGCGAATTGATGGCGCCGCTCGGAGTTCGAGCGCCGCTCCAGCCCTGCCGCGGCCAGATTATTGAGTTTGAAGCACCCACAGAATTCCCGCTTGTCGTCCGCGCCGGCCATCATTATCTAGTGCCACGTTCGAATCGAAGAGTGCTTGCGGGAACGACGATGGAATACGTCGGCTTCGAGAAGGAAGTCACCGGCGAAGGCTTGCGGTCGATTATCGAAGGAATCTCGCGAATGGCTCCGATGGTGAAGGAATTTCGGTTTCGCCGCGCCTGGGCCGGTTTTAGGCCGGATACCCCGGACCATTTGCCGATCTTGGGCTTGGGGAATTACGAGAACTTGGTGTTTGCCACCGGCCATTTCCGCAACGGCATTCTGATGGCGCCCATCACTGCGAAGTTGATCTCAGAACTGATCTTGTCGGGTTCAACTTCCAGGCCCATCGAGGCTTATCGCCCGGGGCGATTTGGCTCCTGAAGGCACATTGTGGAAAGCCAGGTTCGACGCTACGTGCTCCATGGGATTTGACGAGCCCCGTGAATCACAGCCAGGACGTCGATCTGATCGGGCTTAATGTGGTAAATAATTCGAAACGGCCCTTCGATCACTTCGCGAATCTGAGCCATCTCGAATTCCGGGACCGTCCGCCCAGACAGAGGAAACTCTACGATCTGCTGAGAGCGACGAGTCAATCGGTCGACGAGGCGTTGAGCGTAGGTCGGTGAGCTCTGTGAGACGTAAGAATGGATGGCCGCAAGATGCTCCAGTGCCGTGTCGGTCCAGTGAACTTTCACTTGGGAAGCCCGAACTTTGAGCGGACTTGCTCTGCGTCGGTCGTTCGCCCGGAACGGCTATCGGCAAGGCCGGACTCGATCGCCTGCCGAACGTAGATCTCGTGCATCAAATCGTCCCAGGTTGAATTCTCCGGCAATCTTTCTATTAATCTTCTCGCTTCGTCTTTAATGCTCGAAGTCTCCATTACCGCCTCCGTGTTGCCATTCCCCGAACCGACAGTTGATCTTAATTCACTTTCGCACGGCAATCAATCTCTGTGAGCTCCGTGCCTGAACAGCTTCAACACAGAGATCACTGAGCTGCTCTCGGTTCTCTGTGTTGAGGCTTTTCCGGCTGTGGCCGCCCGACGCGACCATAATGGCCCGCAGGGTGGAAGTTGACAATGAGTCTGCTGTAAAAGTAGAATTTTGGCGATCGCTGGAACCCATGAGAAAGGCTGCGATCCTCTCACTCACACTTCTAACCTTCGTAAAGACAGCGATCGGGCAGAAGCAAACATCCTGTTCGCCAGGATTCCACACACTCTACTCCGAAAAGGCGACGACGCTCGACCCCGGGTTTGTTCGATTGGTCTCGCCTGACGGTAAGAAGACACTACTGGCCGAACGTGTCGAAGACTCCGGAGCCTCAGGCGAATCGCACATGCGCTACACGGTCAGAGTCGCCGGAAAGAGCTTCAGCACCAGGCTGTTGGGTTTCAGCGGCGAAGTGGCATGGTCGCCAGATTCCAAGGCTTTTGCAGTCAGCGAGACCGAAGGGGGAGGTTCCCTGGGAGAACGTGTTTATGTCTTCTACGTCGATGATCGCGGAATGAGGAAACTGGATGTGTCGCGACCGATCGAAAGGGCTTTCGGACATCCAGTCAGATGTGACATCCCTATCCCGCCGAATACCGGCTTTATCTCTTGGGGCACAGACTCCTCCACAGTGCTCGTAGCAGCCGAAGTCGTTCCGGTGAGCGTATGTAGCTGCGCCGGAACTTATCGAGTTTACGAGATGAAGTTGCCGGCGCTGACGATTGCACACATATACTCGCAGGCTGAAGCAAAGAAGCAATTCTGGAATATGCTTGGATGCGAGTTGCGCGACGCCGATGACCGGTGCATCGAAGCCCTGGAGCGCTACTACCGCCGCCGCAGATGACAACGTCCCTTTTGGGCCACTGCCGACTGCTTTCTGCCTACTGCCTTCTAGTGCTTGGCCACCCAGAGCAATAGTCCAAAGATGACGATGGGGATCAGCACCAGCATCGCGTAAAACAGAACTCTTCTCACCATGGGCGAGCGCCGCTGTTTCCAGTCGCGCAGTTCGAGCCGGTCGGCCACGCCGACTTGGTCCTGGTGCGCGAGGTCCCAGGCAAATTCGTGCGCGTTGGCGTAGCGCTTGGCGGGGTCGCGCTCCATGGCGCGATAGATGATCTCCTGAAGTTGCGGGGTGATGTTGGGATCGATCTCGCGTGGCGGCACGGGATTGTTCAGGAGGCGGTCATTCATGATGAGGAAGGGATTCGGTCCGGGAAACGGCGTGGTCCCGGTCAGCATCTCGTAGAGCATCACTCCCGCCGCGTACAAGTCGCTGCGGGCGTCGCCGCGTTTGCCTTTCACCTGTTCGGGAGAGATATAGTCGGGCGTCCCCATCATCTGGGAAAGTTTGGCAAAGGTAATCCGCCGGGATCCAGGTTTGGCCGCGATGCCGAAGTCGATCAGCTTGATGTGGTCCTCGGCATCGACCATGACGTTTTCCGGCTTCAAGTCGCGATGCACGACGCCCTGGCTGTGAATGTAACCCAGCGCATCCAGGACGCCCAGGATGATCTTGACGGCGCGCTCAAGGGGAAGCTTTCGCTGCTCGTTCAGGATTTGCCGCAGCAGGCGTCCCTCAACCCACTCCATCACCATGTAGACTTGGCTGCGGTCGTCGTCGGTCAACACTTTCATCACCCCGGGGTGATCGAGCTTCCGGCCAATCTCCTCTTCGCGCTGGAAGCGCTCGAAGAAAACGGGATCACTTTCCATTTCGGGATGCGGGACCTTGATGGCCACCGGGCGGCCGGTGCGCAAATCAGTGGCGCGAAAGATGGAGGCCATGCCGCTCCGCGCCGCGACGCCTTCAATGCGGTAGTGGTCGAGTTGTTCGCCGGTGTGGATGGCGGTCATGGTCAGAAGCCGCGCGCCGATCGGCAACGTCTCACAAGCCTAATCATGCCAGAAAATCTATCAGTGAGGGATAGGGAATTCGTAAAGGGTCCGTAAAGGAGTGGCAGGTGGGGTGTGGCAAATTGTAGGTAGTCAGCGATCAGCTTTCAGCTATCAGCAAGCATCCTCTGCCAGCTGGCTGTTTGCTGAAAGCTGAGTGCTGATAGCTCTTAATGCAGTTTGTACGGCCGTCCGCGGTACATGCCCACCCGTTCGACGCTGCGAACGCGAATAAGCTGGACACTGATGTTATCGCTGCCGTCGCGCTCGTTAGCGAGGGCCACGAGTTTTTGCGCCGCAGCGTTCAGGTCGGGCGCGTGGCTGGTGACATGCGCGATGTCGGCCGCGGACACGGCGCCGTGCAGCCCGTCGCAGCACAAAACCACAACATCGCCGGCCAGCACTTTGTGGTCGTTGATCTCGGCGCCCACGAAAAGATCGGCGCCTAGGGCACGGCTGAGCACGTGGCGGGTGGGCGCCTGGGCCGCTTCCTGCGCGGAGAGCACGCCCAAGCGCACTTGTTCGCTCGCGACCGTGTGATCGCGGGTCAGTCGTGTGGCGTGGCCGCGGCGGACCAAGTAGCAGCGCGAATCGCCCACGTGCGCCACCGCCGCCTGGTCGAAGCGCAGGGCACAGGCCACCAGCGTGGTTGACATTGAGGCGCCGCCCGAGCCGGCAGCAAGACCCGTTTCAAATACCCGCGTGTTGGCCGACTGCACCAGCCGCTGCAAGAGGGAGCTGTGCGATTCGCCCGCCGGAGCTTCACGAAAACCACTGAGCACGCTTTCCACCGCCAGACGCGAAGCGACTTCGCCTTTCGCGTGTCCGCCCACGCCGTCGGCCAGCGCGAACAACCAGCCGTGAGTGCGCGCCTCAGCCGCACTCGCAGGTAGCACGTAGCCTAAGTGATCCTCGTTGTGCTTTCGCACCCGGCCGGCGTCAGAAAGCTGTGCGAATTCCACATCCAGCATAGAACTGTGCGCGGGGCGCTGCCCTAAGGCAGCGCTTCCAGCGCCTTCAATTTGCGAGCCGCGATAGCTCCGCAACATTGTGCCGCAGCCTCGAAGAGAATCGGGGCTAGGTGCTTGGGGCTGGGGGCTAGGGAAGGCAGAACAATCTTCCCCAGCACCTAGCACCCGCGCTCACGCGCGATTGACCATCGTCTCAGGATCAAGGTCGACTCGGTCGGGAACCAGAGTCGTTCGTCCGGTCTGTTTGGTCGCGCGAACAAAGTAGATCCCGCCATAGATGGCCCAAACCAGCGCGATGCCCAACGCCAGCAGCGGCTCCATCTTGCTGCCGTAGCCCATGAATGGCCCGATCAGGTAGAAGGCCATGCAGGCCAGGTTGGCGACCAGTCCGAACACCGGGATGACCGCGTGGCGAATGAACTTGAACTTCGGATGCCCGTGGAAGCAGACCAGGCAAGTCACACAACTCAATCCGTAAAGCAAGAACGTGCCGAAGTTCGAGGCTAATCCCATCGTGAGAAATGAGTTGGGTAGGGCCGCCATTTTGTCGTGCGTCGTGTATCCCCAGCTCGACCAGAAGCCGTGGGGCAATGCCTGGATAGCGGAGTCCGCCGGAGCGCTGCCATCGCCGAAGTACATCACCACTGTGAGGCAGCCGACCACAGCCGAGATGGTCGCTAGCGTCCAGATGGCGCGATGCGGGGTGAGGTGTTTCCCATGCAGCATGCCTAAGTTCCCGCCTAGCCCGCGGTCTTTGCCCATCGCGTAGGTGACGCGCGCGCCGGTGTTCATGCACGAGAGCGTAGTGCCGATCAGCGCCAGAAAGACCGTGGCCGCCTCGCACAGCATGAAGATTTTTCCGCGGCCAGAGCCCAGCAAGGCGTCGCCCACCACGATCATCATGTCCCCGATGGGCGCCGCTGAGCCTGCGGCATTCTGCATCGTGTAGCCGCTGTTCAAGAAATAGTTCGCGGCAAAATACTCGAATAAGTAGCAGAACGCCCCCTGGACCAGCAGGGACACGATCACGGCGATGGGCACATCACGTTTGGCATTCTTGGCCTCGCCGCCCATGGAAGTGACCGACTCGAATCCCACCAGAATCAGGATGGCCACCGTCGCTTGAATGAACATCCATCCAAAGTTGTGCATACTGACCACCGAACGGGCCGTAGCATGGGACACGAAGTTGCCGCTGGAGTCCTTGTCGGGATAGCTCACGTGGTACGGGATCGGCTTTCCGGCAGCGTCCATCGCGCACTGTGGCGTCCCGTCTGCGGCCCGCACGATCGCATCGGTCGATTGCCCGTTCACCACCGTCTTGGTGGTCGAGAACTCGCAGCTAAAGGATGTGCTGGTTTGCGGATCAAACTGTAAAGCAACGCTCCCGGGCGGATGGTTCAGTCGATAGCCCAGCGCGAGGACGGAGAACAACACCAAGGCGGAGATCTGAATCACGTTGATCGCGATGTTCACTGCCGTCGAGCCGTTCACGCCCCGGTGAGCGATATAAGCCACGGCGAACGACATCGCGACGGCGACCAGCATCATGAAGGCTGGACCAGGGTTGGTGGCGTTCATGAAATTCGGCCACAGCGTGCCCACCAAGTAGCCGCAGATAACTCCGATGACGCCAACCATGACTCCCGGATAGATCCAGTAGTAGAGATGCGATGCCCAGCCGACGATGAACTTGGAAAGCCGGGCATAGGGCCACGCCTTGTCGTGGTTCAGGAACGCTTGTTCGGCGAAGTAGTACGAACTGCCGGTGCCCGGATATAGCTTCGCCATCTCCGCATAACAAACCGCGGTTGCCAGACACAGCAAGAGCGCCAGCAAGATGCCGGCCCACATGGCCGGCGAGGTCGAACCCTCGGTGGCTTGAGTGACAAAGGTGAGCCACAGGAAAGCGCCGGGGGCGATGAGCGCCATCGCATTCATCGTCAATCCGGTCAAGCCCAAGGTCTTTTTCATTTCAACTGGGGCGTTGTCAGCCATGCGAAGTCTCCTCGACCCCCACGGTCTTGGTTGCGACATCTGGAATCGTAAGGCGGCCCTCGGGCGTGTGTACAATGCATAATTTCTATGGGCGGAATAAGCCTTTTAGATTTGGGATAGGTGTTTTTGATTTTTGCGCATCATAAAAAAATTGAATGACCAGGATGGCGGCCGGCGAGCGGTTGGCTCGGCGGCGACTGTGCTATCTTAGGCCTGCGCAGGAGTAGCGGTGAATTCGATCACCCTTTGCGCCGAGTTGATGTGATGAGAATCGTTGGGTTTGGGCTATTGCTGGCAGGATGGGCCATTGTCCTCACCGCCATCGTGTTGCTTGCCTCACCGCCGTCGCGAGCCGTGTTTGTGCTGGCCGGGATTGCGGTCCAGGCACTGGGCCTGGCGCTGGTTATGCGCTCTCATCTCGCGCCGCGAGAAGAAAGAGGGTGACGCCGCTGTCCATTCCTGCCCTCTCTGAAACTTCCTCCGCGCTCTGCGTACTTTTCATCCTTCTCGTCCCACTGGCTTGCGCCGGCCTGGCTCTGATCAACGCCGGACTGGGCCGCTCTCGGAGCGCAGCTCACGCAATGCTCGCATCATTGTGCGCGCTGGGCGTGGCGGCGCTGGCGTACTTCGTAGTGGGATTCTCATGGCAAGGCTACATCGGCCTGCCCGCGCACTCTTTGACTTTGGGTGGTCGAGAGTGGAATTGGATTGCTGCGCAGCCGCTCTTCATGCGCGGGCTGAGCTTCGACAGCTCGCCTGCGTCGCTGGCGGCGTGGCTCGGAATCTTCAGCGTCGGCTTGGCCGCCATGATCCCGGTGGGCAGCGGCGGAGACCGCTGGCGCTTGGGCGCCATCTGCGCCTCGACCGCGCTGCTGGCAGGCCTGACCTGTCCGCTCTTTGCTCACTGGGTTTGGGGCGGCGGTTGGCTGGCGCGCCTCGGCGGGAATTACGGGCTAGGGCACGGCTTTGTCGATGCCGGCGGCTCCGGCGTGATTCACGTGGTGGGCGGGCTCAGCGCGCTGAGCATCGCTTGGATTTTGGGCCCGCGCCGCGGCAAGTATTCGATGGAAGGCATGCCGACGGCGATCCCAGGGCACAATTCCGTCATCGTGCTCTTCGGATGCATGCTGGCGCTGGTGGGCTGGATGGGCCTGAATTCTGCCGGCGCCATTTTGTTCGCAGGGGCCGATCCGGCGCGAGCCGTGCTCGTTGGCCTCAACACCATGCTCGCCGCCGCTTCGGCGGGCTTGAGCGCTGCCGCCGTCACGCGCCTCCGGTTTGGCAAGCCCGATGCCTCGCTCAGCGCCAACGGCTGGATCGGCGGGCTCGTGGCCTCGAGCGCCGGTTGCGCTTTTGTGCCACCCGCCGCTGCCGTCGCCATCGGCCTTGCGGCCGGCGCTCTCGTTGTCCTGTCTGTGGAGTTTTTCGAACTGCGCATGGCCGTTGACGATCCCGGAGGTTCGATCTCGGTGCATGCGGTGAGCGGCATCTGGGGCCTTATGGCGGTTGCGCTTTTCGCGCACTTCCCCGCGCCAGCCGTGATTGTGATGGGCGCTTCTCCTCCGCCGCACGCAAGCGGCGACTCCGGACAATGGCTGGCGCAGATTGTGGGCGTTGCGACCCTGGTTGGCTTCGTGCTACCGCTAACTTATCTCCTCAACTGGGGCCTGAATCGCATTTGCCCTCAGCGCGCCCTTCAAGACGGCGAGCGCCAGGGAATGGACTTGCACGAATTGGGCGCCGGTGCTTATCCCGAGTTTGTCACCCACACTGACGAATTTACTCAGCTCCGCTGATTCATTTCTGATTTGCGATTGGTGATTTGCGATTGCCAATCACAAATCGCCAATCACCAATCACAAATGCTCAAACTTTTCCCTTGCACTTCGACAAGAGAGGTGCTACAGTTTCCCTGTAGAAGCTAAAGGGAAGGAGTTTTTCATGAGTAACGATTGTCATTCCCGCGAAACCGGGAATCCACGCATCGATTTGCCGCAAGGCACGCTGGACTTGCTCATCTTGAAGACGGTGGCGCTCGAGCCTCAGCACGGCTGGGCGATCTCGGAGCGAGTCCAGCAAATCTCGAAGGATGCGCTCCGCATCCAGCAAGGCTCGCTGTATCCCGCGCTGCATCGGCTGGAGCGGCGAGGCTGGATTAAGGCGCGCTGGGGCGCGTCTGAGAACAATCGGCGCGCCAAATACTACGAGCTCACTCGCCCCGGGCGGAAGCAACTCGAAGCGGAAGAGAGCGCGTGGCGGAAACTGACGGCCGCCATTGGATTGGTTATCGACGCTGAGTTTTCGGCTGCGGACTGAGGATGAGGGAAGAGTGGCGCAAAAAAAAGATGTTAAAAAATGAGGTTCGAAGCCACCATGTTGTTGAAAACAAAGGAAGTCGATTTGGAACGAACCCAAAAACGAACCCAAATCGAAGCCATTTTGGGTTCGAAGCCAATTTGGGTGAAACGGCATGTTGTTGAAAACAAGGAGAGATTGCAGTTGTCTAGGGAGGCGTCTTTTGGCCTCAAAGCCATTTATGGGGAACGAAGCCAATTCGTTTTTCCATTCCCGGACAGCGGAGCAGGGCACATAGGGCCGATCGGTCCCGCTCGGCGGGAGCCCTGGGCGAGCGCCGCTCGCCCCTACTGCGGTCGCGAGGTGCGTGATGCTGAATGACCTCATTTTTCGTTTGCGCTCGCTGTTTCGGCGCAGAGTCGTCGAAGCGGAACTGGACGATGAGCTGAGGTTTCATTTCGAGCGTCAGGTTGAGAAGTACGTCCAATCCGGCCTGAGGCGCGAGGAAGCGAGGCGGCGCGTGCGGCTGGAATTCGGCGGGCTCGATCAAGTGAAGGAAGAATGCCGCGACGCCCGCGGCGTCAGCTTCTTCGAAACCACGATTCAGGATGTGCGCTATGGCGTGCGGATGTTGCGGAAGAACCTGGGCTTCACGGTCGTGGCCGTCGTGACGCTGGCTCTCGGCATCGGGGTGAACGCCGCGATGTTCAGCATCATCAACACAACGCTCTTAACGCCCCTGCCTTATAAGAACCCTGACCGTCTGGTTTGGCTTGGCACAAGATTTCCTAGGTTCAACCACCCTATCCCGCTTTCGGGACCAGATTTTCTCGACTGGAAGAGCCAGAACAACGTCTTCGATTACATGGCAGCCATGGATGAGACGGGGGGGTTTACTCTGACGGGCAAGGGCGAACCGGAAATGCTTCCCGGTGCGTTGGTATCGGCCAACTTTTTCACGTTGTTCGGCGAGAAACCAGAGCTAGGTCGTGGTTTCGTGGAAGGGGAGGACCAACCGGGCCACAACCATGTTGCGGTTTTGAGCTACGATCTTTGGAAAATCCGGTTTGGTTCGGACCCGAAGGTGCTGGGAAGCGATCTCACGCTCGACGGTGAGAGTTACACCACCGTGGGCGTAGCGCCGCGTGGATTTGCCTTCCCGAGCTGGGTGAAGTTTTGGTCGCCAATTGTAATCGACGTCAAACAACATCCGCGAGGGAACCACTATCTTCGGGGGATAGGACGATTAAAGCCGGGAGTCACCCTCAAGCAGGCGCAGGCGGAGATGAGCACCATCGCCGGAGGCATCGCGGCGGCGTACCCTGAGGAAAACAAAGGGGTTGGAGTTCAGCTCATCCTGCTCAAACAACAGCTCGTGCAGTTTATTCGCCCGGCCTTGCTGGTCCTTTTCGGCGCTGTAGCATTCGTGTTGCTTATAGCTTGTGCCAATGTGGCCGACCTGTTGCTCGCCCAGGCCACCAAAAGGCGAAAGGAAATAACCCTTCGCGCGGCGCTGGGCGCCGGGGGTTTCCGGCTGACTCGCCAACTCCTCACCGAGAGTGTTCTTCTGTCTTCCCTCGCGGGAGGGCTTGGGGTTTTGGTAGCTACTTGGAGCCTTGCCCTGCTCCGGGTGCTCAAACCCAACAACATTCCTGATGTGAATAAAATTC
The DNA here is from genome assembly GCA_050013575.1 of Terriglobia bacterium. Classification (GTDB taxonomy): domain Bacteria; phylum Acidobacteriota; class Terriglobia; order UBA7540; family UBA7540; genus DASYXZ01. The sequence continues at coordinate 83,911 of JBEKEZ010000004.1, forward strand.
ATCTCGATTTGCACGTCCTGGGCTTTCTGCTTGCCATATCTCTTCTGGTGGGGATTGCCTCGGGCTTGGCGCCGGCCTGGCACGCTTCCCGGCTGCACCTTAGCGAATCCATGAAGGAATCAGGCGGGGCGGCTGTGGGCTGGACGAGCGGGGGAAGTCTGCGCAGTGTTCTGGTGGTTGCGGAAATCGCTTTATGTCTCGTCCTGCTGGTGGGCGCCGGTCTGATGATTCGCAGTTTTGCGCGCTTACTCAGCATCGATCCCGGTTATGACCCCAGCAACCTTTTGACATTCCAAATTTCGCTGCCTGACAGTAAGTATCCGAAGAGTTCCCAAGTGGTGGCTTTTTATCGCGAGGCCCTGGAGCGGATCAGCGCGTGCCCCGGGGTCCAATCGGTAGCCATTAGTAACACTCTGCCGCCGTCCGGAACCGAAAATGACGGCGGGTTCTACGTGGAGGGCCACGAACCGACCAATCTCAACGAAGCTCCCGATACCATCTACGACCCCATCAGCCCCGGATATTTCCAAACACTGAAGACACCCCTTATCGAGGGCCGGTACTTTACTGAGTACGACAACAACGATAAATCGAGGATTGTCATTATCAATGAGACGATGGCCCGCGGGTTCTTTGGCGGTCGAGGGGCTGTGGGGAAGCGGATGAAATTTGTCGGATTTGGCACGGATTGGTGGAACGTTATCGGGGTGGTAGCGGATGAAAGGTTCTTCGGGTGGGACAATGACCTGTCCCCGGCGACTTATTTTCCTTACGGTGTAGGGCCGGACAGCGACATGGCTTTCGTCGTTCGCACGAAAATTGATCCGATGTCTGTGAGCTCTTCCGTGCGCCAGGCGATTTGGTCCATTGATAAGAGCTTGCCTTTTACGCAGGTGCGCACCATGGATCAGCGGCTCACGCAATCATTTTCAGAGCGGCGCTTCCACATGATCCTCTTGGGATTTTTCGCGGGACTGGCATTGGTCCTGTCGGCCGTCGGAATCTATGGAGTCATGTCCTATGCCGTGACCCAACGCACCCGCGAGATCGGCATCCGCATAGCACTGGGGGCGGAACGTGGCCATGTGCTGGGGCTCGTTCTGCGGCGAGGAATGGTTCTAACCCTTATGGGAGCCGGCGCGGGGCTGACCGGCGCCTTCGCGCTCACACGTTTCCTGGCAAGTTTGTTGTATGACGTGCATCCAACCGATGCGGTTACCTTCACGGTCGTCACGGTGGTGTTGACCGCGATTGCCATTCTGGCCTGCTACATCCCCGCCCGCCGGGCGACCAAGGTCGATCCGATGGTGGCGTTGCGATACGAATAAAGTCGTCAGTTGTCAGTCGTCAGTAGTCAGTGAAAGAACATACCGCACTGTGTATTTACTGAAGACTGAGAACTGATAACTGAAGACTGACAATTGGAGGCTGTCATGAAATGGCTCCGGGAACTCATCGCAAGCTTCGTGGCGTTATTCCGCAAGGCGCGGCTTGAACAAGAACTGGATGAGGAGCTGAGGTTTCACTTCGAGCGCCAAGTTGAGAAGTACGTCCAATCCGGCCTGAGGCAGGAGGAAGCGCTTCGACGCGCGCGGCTGGAATTCGGCGGGATCGATCAAGTGAAAGAAGAATGCCGCGACGCCCGCGGCGTGCGCTCTCTGGAGATGCTGTTGCAAGATTTGCGGTACAGCCTGCGCTTGCTGGCGAAGAATCCCGGCTTCAGTGCAGTCGGGGTGATCACGCTGGCGTTGGGCATCGGCGCGAATACGGCAATCTTCAGTCTGGTGAACGGGATCGTGCTTCAACCGCTGCCATTCGCGCAGCCCGATCGCTTGGTTAGCGTCACGGACTCTTATCCGCAAGGCGCATTGGTAGCCATGCAAGCGAATCTGGGCTCGATGGAAGTTGCGGGGTACTTCGACGGTCAGGAACTGAACCTCGCCGGCCTTGGCGATCCCGTCCGGCTCTACGGGGCTGCCGTTTCCGCGAATTACTTCTCGCTGTTAAGCGTGCGCCCGGAGTTGGGACGCGTTTTCCTGCCGGGGGAGGACCACCCAGGCGGTGACAAGGTCGTAATTCTCAGTCACGCGCTCTGGCAGCAAAAGTTCGGCGGCGATCCAAGCGTTATCGGACGCTGGGTGGCCCTCGAGGGCGATAGCCGCCAGATTGTTGGGGTAATGCCCGCAGGTTTCTCATCGCCGGCAAGGACGGGACTCCGGACCCAAATCGCATCCTCGATGGCCCAGTTCTGGGTGCCGCTGCACTTGGATCCCCGAGCGGTCGGATCTTATTGGGGCGGAGGGTTCATGCCTGTGATCGGCCGATTGCGGGTCGGCGTAACCCCGGAGCAGGCGGGCGCGGAATTGCGAACCTATCTTCCGCAGATGCGGGCAATGTTCCCATGGAAAATGCCGGACGCGCTTTGGGCCTCGTCGACCGTCATTCCGCTGCAAGAAGATCTGGTTGGCGACGCGAGGACCAAGTTGTTCCTCCTGCTCGGCGCGACAGGCCTCGTTCTGCTGGTCGCCTGTGCCAATGTGGCAAACCTGCTTCTGGCGCGCGCCACGGCGCGGCAGAAGGAAATAGCAGTGCGCGTGGCTCTCGGCGCGGGACGTTGGAGGATTTGCCGGCAACTGCTAACCGAAAGCGTGATGCTCTCGACTTGCGGCGGTGCGCTGGGAATGGTGCTGGCGGTGAGCGGGTTGTCGTGGCTCAAGACTATTCTGCCGGGTGACACGCCGCGCCTCGCGACGGTGGCGATGGATTGGCGCGTCCTGGCGTTCACAGCCGCGATTGCGATTCTGACCGGACTCATTTTCGGAACCGTCCCGGCGCTCGAGGCATCGCGAGCAGATATGAGCGAGTCGCTAAAGGCGGGAGGCCAGCATTCCGCCACCGCGGGGAGTGACCGGCTACGGAGCGCTCTCGCCATCGCGGAAGTCGCGGTGGCAGTGGTGCTGGTGATTGGCGCTGGCCTGACGGTGAAAAGCTTGTGGGAATTATTGCATGTGAACCCTGGTTTTCGATCCGCATCCATCCTGACGGCGCGAATCACGCCCAACGAATCCTTCTGCGCTGACTTTGCACGGTGCCAGAGCTTCTATAACCAACTGGTGGAACAAGCGGGGGCGCTTCCTGGGGCGGAGGGCGCGGCGGTCGTAAACGTCCTGCCGTTGAGCGGCAGAATCAATGCATTCGCTGCGGACGTGGAAGACCATCCGAGAGCCCCGAGCGAGCCCGCGCCAGTGATTTTCGAGACCATCATTACGCCCGATTACTTACGGGTAGTGGGAATTCCGCTGCGGCGCGGGCGCGGGTTCACGCTCGCGGACATGCCGCCCAACGCCCCGCCCATCGCCATCGTAACCGAGTCGACGGCGCGAAAGTTCTGGCCGAATCAGAACCCGATCGGGAAGCACCTCAAGCGTGCGTCGATCTCTGAATGGACCACGACAGTGGTCGGGGTGGTGGGGGACGTGAATGAATACAGCCTCGCTTCCAAGCTTCCCGAGTTTGCGGACGGGGCGATTTTCGTGCCGTACGGGAACGCTCGTGCCGGAGTGCCGCGACCCGCGGAGATGACTCTCGTCCTGCGCACGACCTACGACTCTGCGAGTGCAGCCGCTGAGCTGCGGAAGGTGGTGTCAGGATTAAACGCCGATGTGCCGGTGAGCGAGGTGCAAACACTCAGCACGGTGGTTTCGGAATCGGTGGAGGCGCCCCGATCGACCATGCGGCTATTCGCAATCTTTGCCACGATTGCATTGTTGCTTGGCGCCGTGGGAGTTTACGGCGTCATCTCTCATTCCGTGGAGCAGCGGACGCGGGAGCTCGGCATCCGTCTCGCGCTCGGAGCGCAGAGGCGTGAACTGATGTGGCTGGTCATGGGGCGGGGCGCGCGGGTCGCGCTGACGGGCGTTGGGATTGGCCTCGCCGGGGCGCTGGCGCTCACCCGCCTTTTGTCGAGCCTGCTCTACGGCGTCGGGCCCGCTGACTCGCTGACGTTTATGGTCGTCTCGTTAACCCTCATCGGGGTGGCGCTTTTGGCCAGCTACATCCCGGCTCGCCGAGCCACCAGGGTCGACCCCATGGTGGCGCTGAGGTACGAATAGAGCAGTGGAAAGTGGCATGTGGCAAGTGCGAAGCGGTCAGCGATCAGCCGTCAGCAATCAGTGGCCCCCCGCTTTCGCGGGGGTGACTGTGGCCGTCATTCCCGCGCAAGCGGGAATCCATGTCCGATGCCTGAATGCTGACGGCCGAGAGCAGCGATAGAATTGGAGCGGACTTCCTGACTTGGTCGCTGGTCGTGGGGGGATGAATTGGCGCCCGAGCCGGAAGTCCGCACAAGTTTGCGGCTGGTTTGTTGTCCGCCGTCAGTGAACGGTTCACCGGTGCGTCAGTACCTCAGCTCGTCAGTTTCTGAAGAACTGACTTACTGAAGTACTGACTTACTGAAATACGGACGAACCAGCTCTCGGCGTTTGCAACAGAGAACAATCGTAATTTCTAAATATCGAAGTAGAGCGCGAATTCCCACGGGTGAGGCCGCAGGCGCACCGCGTCGTTTTCCTTCTTGCGCTTGTACTCAATCCAGGTTTCGATCAAGTCGGGAGTGAACACATCGCCCTTCAGCAGGAAGTCGTGGTCCTTTTCCAAGGCGTTCAGGACTTCCTCCAGGCTGCCCGGCGTCGACTTCACTTTGGCTTTCTCCTCGGGCTCGAGCTCATACAAGTCCTTATCGATCGGCTCGGGCGGCTTGGTTTTGTTGGCCATCCCATCCAGGCCGGCCATCAGCATGGCGCTGAATGCGAGATAGGGATTGGCCGAAGCATCAGGGCACCGAAACTCCAGCCGCTTCGCACCTTCGCTGCGCGAATACATCGGGATTCGCACGCAGGCGCTGCGGTTCCGTTGCGAATAAATCAGGTTGATCGGCGCTTCATATCCGGGCACCAGACGCCGGTAGGAATTGGTGGTGGGCGCGCAGAACGCCAGGAGCGCCGGCGCGTGTTTCAGGATGCCACCGATATAATGCACCGCCGCCTCGCTGAGTCCGGCGTAACCGCCTTTGTCAAAAAAGAGATTCTTCTTGCCTGACCATAAGCTCTGGTGCACGTGCATGCCGGAACCGTTGTCCTGGAAGAGCGGCTTGGGCATAAACGTGACCGTCTTGCCGTGCTTCTTGGCCACGTTCTTGGTGACGTATTTGTACTTCAACAGGTTGTCGGCCATCTTGGTCAGCGTGTCGAAGCGCATGTCGATTTCGGTTTGACCTGCGGTGCCGACCTCGTGGTGATGGACCTCGACGCGCATCCCGATGCGCTCCATGGTCAGCATCATCTCGGACCGAATGTCCTGCTGCGTGTCCATGGGTGCGACGGGGAAGTAGCCTTCCTTGTAGCGGATCTTGTAGCCGCGGTTGGGCTCGCCGTTGATCTGTTCCTTGCCGCTGTTCCAGAATCCTTCCTCGGAATCGATGTGGTAATGCCCGAAATTATAGGACTGGTCAAAGCGGACGCTATCGAAGATGTAGAACTCGGCTTCGGGGCCAAAATAGGCGCGGTCGGCAATTTTCAATGACTTCAGATGCGCCTCGGCCTTCTTCGCCACGTGACGCGGATCGCGGGAATACAACTCGCCCGTTATCGGGTCGCGCACGTCGCAGATAATGTTCAGCGTCGGTACGGCGGTGAAGGGATCCACAAAAGTGGCGTCCGGGTCCGGCATCAAAAGCATGTCGCTTTCGTTGATGGCCTGAAAGCCGCGGATGCTCGAGCCGTCGAATCCGGCGCCTTCCGTAAACACTTCTTCCTCGAACTCGCGCGCCGAGATTGAGAAGTGTTGCCAGAGTCCTGGCATATCGACGAACTTCAGGTCGACGATCTGGATGCCCTCGTCCTTGATGAACTTCATTACCTCTTTCGGTGTCATGTTCGAACCATCCCCCCATGTGTTTGAGATTCAGGCTTGCGCCTGCGAAATGAAAACGCCGCTAGAGTGTAAACCTATCTGGGCCCCTTGAGACCAAAAATGCAAATCAGTCTTTCTTATCTACGCCAAAAGATTTTTTTTGGCTAAGCTGGTTTTATCTCGCCCCAAGAAACTATCTATTTGACGCAAATTCCTTTCGACCCTTAGTGTCGATGGGTCGGCTCAATCAATCAGCAGATCAAGCCAGCGGCAAAGCGCCAAAAGTTTTGCGAAGAAGTGATGAAAGGCGTTCGGTGTTACGACGCGGGGGTAGCAAGGATCTTGACCCAATGAGGAAGGATAAAGGCGAACGCGCCGCAGCCCGCTCAGGCTGGATTTCACCCCTTTACGAAATCCTTAGATTATCTTCATGCCTTCTTCACGCCTCGTCTTCTAGCCTGAGTTCATGCTGGCCGTGGCGGGATACCATCACCAGCCTTGGGTGATTTGTGTTCGGAGGGTTCTCAAAATGTCGAAATGTCATGGTGTATTTGCAGCACTCCTGGCACTGACGTTGTCGTCCGCTGCTTCAGGAGCATCGATCTTCGGCGACCTTCGCGGCGTCATACGCGACTCCAGCGGACTGCCGCTGGCGCAAGCGCAAATCAAAGTACACAGCGTCGAAGAAAACACCGATCGCACCGTGGTGAGCGGCGTCGATGGATCCTTCGAAGTCGATAACCTCAAACCGGGCCACTACCAATTGACGGCCAGCAAGGATGGGCTCGCGAGCTCTTCTGTTACGACGCTGCAATTGGCGGCGCAAGAGAATCTTCAGGTTGATCTCACTATCGCCGCTCCGAACCGTGCCGGCGGATCGAGTGGTCAAGCCCTGACCGCTGACTCGCACGGCCAATCGGCAGGCGAGAAGCCGGGCAACGCACCGCTCACCGAGCGGGAGAAGCAATTGCTCGAACGTGTGGATCAGTTGGAGCGACGACTGGCCGTTCTGGAATCCAAGGATGCCAGCCAAACCGTGGCAGGCCTCAAGACAATTCCGGGGACCGAGCCTTCATTGGCTTCGCTGAATCCGGCTGCTGCCTTGCCACCGGCCAAGCTGCTGCCTCCGACCCCGCCTGGAGGCCCAGCTCCGACCGCCGCGCAACCACAACCCAGCGGCAAGTTTGCCATACCCCAGCCAGCACAGCCCGCCGCTCCCCCTGCGCCCAGCCTCCCGGAAGCCCTGTCGGCCCCCGAGGCCACCACGGGAGTGGACAATTTCACCCCATTCGCATACGGCGACTTTACCTGGTTAAACGGCACCCCGCGCAACAAAGACACGGTGCTGGACACGAAATTCTTCACCCCGGAGGTTAGATTCGATACTCACTTCATGGAGGACTTTAATCAGCCGAAGGATCACTCGATGGGCGGCGCGACGGAGTCGTTCCGGTCCGGCGAAGTTCAGATAGAGCAGATCAGCATCGGCGGTGACTTCCACTGGCAAAACGTGCGCGGCAGGATCCTGACTATGGACGGCTTATTTGCGACCACGACCCCGCGCAATGACGCCAGCGCCGGGGTCGGCCAATGGGATGTTCGCGGGGCCTATAAATATGTTTCGGAGGCCTGGGGCGGCTATCACTTCAACGTGAACCACGGCTTGAACGTCGATGCTGGAATCTTCGTGTCCTACATCGGCCTCTTCAGCTACTACAATTTCGACAACTGGATTTACCAGCCGTCGTTCGTTTCCTCGAACACACCCTGGTTTTTCAATGGAGTGCGAATCCAATGGTTTCCCACTAACAAGCTCAAGATTGAGCCCTGGATCATCAACGGATGGCAGTCCTACAACCGGTACAACGGCCACATGGGTTTCGGAGGTCAGATTCTGTACATGCCCAAGGAGTGGCTCAAGCTCGTGTTCAACAATTATGGCAACGGACAAGATAACCTGGGGCTTCCGAACACCGAGCGCATCCACACCGACGATAGCGTCGAGGTCAGATACTACAACAAGCCGGAGAGCACGGGAATTACCAAGATGGCGTTCTCCCTGACCGGAGATGCGGGCTGCCAGTATGGGGGCGGCCTCAGGTGCTTCGGCGGGGCAACCAAGGATGCCTTCCTGGGTTGGATGGGCTACAACCGGATCTGGTTCGCGAAGGACAAATATGCTCTGTCATTCGGCGGAGGCATGATGAACAACCCCGGCCGATATCTCACTTTGCTGCCGCCAATTGATGGTGCGGACGCCGTCTCCGGCACGCCCTACTTCACAGAGAATCCCGGCCAACCGGCCCACATGTGGGATAGCTCGGTTGGTCTCCAGTGGATGCCCAGACAGTACATCACGTGGTGGATGGAAACCGGGTATCGCCACTCGGATGTGCCGTATTGGACGGGCCGGGGCGGAATTACACCTCCCGGCGGGAATAACGGTGCTCCCGCCCAATACGCCTGCATTACCGGAGCCCCGTCCGGGGCAACGGACCTCGCAACCGCGGAGGCGAACTGCGGCGGGCCCAGCAACGTCTGGTTCCCAGACCTTCGCCGGGGCCAAGCTACGCTCAGCCTGGGCGTCATGGTCAAATTCTAGTTCCGGCAAACCCGTGACTTAACCGGTGGATGAACGACTATCAGCGTGATGAAAAATGTCATTCTGAGGAGCCGAAGGCGACGAAGGTTCTCGGAAGTGTTTGATTCTCAAAATACTGAGATTCTTCGCTTCGCTCAGAATGACAGCGCAACCGACCTTTTCATCAGCCTCCTGGATGTTGCTTAGATGATTTCGCGCGCGCTCGTTACGGCCCGGCAGTTGTCAACAATCAGTTCTCAGTTTTGGATTCCCCACCTGCTACCTACGATCTGCCACCTGCCGTCTACTGTCTGCTGGTTTTCTTCACCTTGCCACTTGCCACTCGCCACTGTTCTAAGTGCCACTTGCCACATGCCACTGTTTTCGAGTGCGAGTTTCGAATTTCCATTTTCGAATTTCGACCCGCCACTTGCCCCTCGCCACCCGTCCCTATGGTTTCCCCTAATCCCTAACTCCTAATTCCTGCTCTTCCCATTTTCCAATTTCCAGTTTCCGTTCTCTCCAGTTTCTGCCTTTGTCAATTTCGCGCCCCACAGCGGCAGGCGCCGTCGGGCTTGCCACATGCCCCTTGCCACGTGCCACTGTTCTCAAGCGCCGGTTTCGAATTTCTGCCTCTGAGCGAATGCCCGCGCTCAGAAGGGCGCTAAGTGTGGGTGCCGTCGGGGGCCCTCGCGGCACGGCCTGGATTAGGGTCGGGCCTGTGCGCCGTGGTAAATGTGAAAGATTTCGATGAACTGGTCTTTGAGGCGGTATACGGCAAGATTAGGGAAGCCCGGCGAACACCAATTCGCGCGTTCCCGGTTCGCGCCCCACGCGGCCACGATGCGGCATCTTCTTCAGCGACTGGATGGTTTCGTATAGCTCAATCACAGTGGGCTGTGCGTGGCGCGGTGAATGTTCCTGCAGGTAGTCTTTGATGTGCCCCAAGTCGTCTGCTGCTGCGGGAGTCCAGCGGATTCGCATCACGGTTTGAACATCCGCTCGACGCGCGCGTTCATCTCTTCTTCCTCGATCAGTTCACCGCGATCGGCTTGCTCAATACCCTTTCGAACCGCCAAACGAAACTGGGCGTCATCCTGAAGCAGGCGCAGCGCCGCATCGGCCACCAACTGCTCAGCATTTTTCCCTTTCTCAGCGGCGATCTGCGAAAGCTTTGCCTCCTGCTCGCGTGTGAAATGGATTTCCATACCGCAAGTCTAAGGCTACCTCGCCATCGTGTCAACGCAGCCTTTTCCCCAAGTTCCCTAACTCCCAAATCCTAATTCCTAATTCCTGCCCCATTTTCCAGTTTCGATGTCGGAGTCGGCGCTTGCCACATACCCCTCGCCACTCGCCACTGTACTTGAGTGCCATTTTCCAATTTCCAGTTTCCAATTTCCGCCCACGCCATGTTCGATCTTCGAGTTTCTGTTTCTACCGGGAACGAGCCGCACAGTTAAAGAACCACTGTGCGCTACCCGCTCTTAGCCCTCGAGCGCACAGTCCGAAATGCATGCGGGCTGTTCCTCTTTAATGATCCGGCCATCTTCCAGTGTAATAACCCGGTCTGCCTCATAGCCGAAGACCGTGTTGTGAGTTGTCAAAAGGACCGCCAGCCCTTCTTCTGCGGCGAGTCGTTTGAATAATGCGATGATGGATTCTCCCGTGGTCTTATCGAGGTTCCCCGTCGGCTCATCGGCGACCAGAATTTTGGGGTCCACCATCAGCGCTCGAGCGATGGCCACCCGTTGCATTTGCCCCCCGGAAAGCTCTCGAGGCAAGTGGTCGGCGCGCGCGCTGAGCCCGACCAGCTCCAGGATTTCCCGAGTCCTCTGCCGGTTGGGGCGGCGGTTCAGGAACATCAGCGGAAGCTCGACGTTTTCTGAAACCGTCAAGGTCGGCAGCAACGAAAAATTTTGGAATATGAAGCCGAGCACGCCGCGCCGGACTTCCACCAATTCATCCTCGGAGAGTCCCGCCACAGACCTTCCTGCGACCGTGAGCGTGCCTCCGGTGGGCGCGTCGAGGCAAGAGAGAAGATTCAGCAGCGTGGTCTTACCCGAGCCGGACGGGCCGAGAATCGCCACCATCTCGCCCGCGCGAATAAGCAGATCCACGCCGTCCAGAGCCTTCACCGTCTCGCTTCCGCGCTCGTAATACCGCTTCAGTCCATGCGCTGCGATAAGAATATCTTCCATGGTTATACTCCTTTGCTGATCGCTTCAACCGGACGCATCGAAGACGCGCGCCAGGCCGGATAGAGTCCGCCGAAGAATCCCAGAATCACCGCGCCGAGCACGGCGTAGCCAACAATGCCCGGCGTAATGCGCACGATCGAGCCCGACACGCCAAGGTCGGCCAGCGCCTTGATCGCCCTTTCAACCAGCCCCGCGCCCACCACGGCCATCAACGAACCGGCAACTGCGCCTGCCAGGCAAATCATGAGCGTCTCCAGCCAAATAAGTTGGAAGACGCCGCTCCGCCGCGCGCCGAGGGCCTTCATGATGCCAATCTCCGCCGTGCGCTCATAAACGCTCATCAGTATGGTGTTGATCACGCCGATCAGCGCCACGATCACGGCGACGGCGGCCACGGCGGCGATCATGGTCTGGGCGGTGGCCACGAGGCTGACGAGCGTGTTCTTCACCTGTTGGAGCCCGACCACCTGAACCTCCGGCAGCTTCAGCCAGCGAGTTTCAAATTCGCGCATCTTGAATGAGTTGAACTGCTTCAGCTTGATGCCGAGAATGGTCAACTGCGTGGGCCGGTTGAAGCATTCGCGCGCCACGTCGATGGGCAGGAAGACTGTTCCATCGTCCTGCGTGCCGGTCCGGTCCAGCACGCCAACCACTTTGAACTCGTGCATGACGGGGTCGGGCTTTCCCGCGGGCGTGATGGAGGCGTAGAACGTGTCCCCGACTTTGCGTTGCTCGTATTCGGCGGCCTCGTACCCAATCACCACCTCGTCCTTGCTGCCTTGCGTGAACCACCGGCCGCCGGAGTACCCAGGGCCCTTCTTAAAAGTGACCCACGGTTTCATCACCAGGTAGCTCGGCACGTCGATGCCGCTGATCACCGAAAAACTGCTGGACGATGCGTCGTCGCGAATGCCGCTACCCTGTTTCTGCGCCACGCCGATGAATATCGGGGTGATGCTTTCGATATCAGGATCGCCCTTCACCTGGTCGTAGGTGTTGGCGGGCAGGTAGAGCAGCCCTGTGCCGCCTTTCAGCATCATGGTGGCCGCCTCGTAAGGACAACCCTTGGCCATGATCATCACCTGAAAGCCGAGCATGTCGATGCTCTTGTCGATGGCGCCGCGGTAGCCCAGCGTGAAGCCTCCCAGCGCCACGGCCACCGCCACGGCGAGCGCGACGCCCGCCACCGTCAATGCAGTGCGCACCGGCCTGCGGCGCAGATTCCTGGTGGCGAGCGCGACGTATCGCGGCAGCACGAACGCATCTTTCTCAAAATCGTTCTCCATAAATTTCCTCCTCACTTTCAGCCGTAGCACAGGCACTCTTGCCTGTGGCAGATTGACAGCTCCAGAAACCTTCGTCACAGGCAAGAGTGCCTGTGCTACCGGGCTCATTTGAATTCCACTGCGCTGGCGACAAACTCATACCCGTCGCCGTAGGGCACGATCTGGCCCTCAACGCGCGCCGGGCGTCCATTCCTTCGCGGCGCGGTCATGGCGATCTCCTGCAAATCGACTCGCAGCGAGTTTTTGCCCAAGAAGAAATAGAAGTAGCAGCCCATCGTCACGCACTGCTCACGAATATCGCCGTCGATGGCGACCGTCTTGTGCAGGAAAGCCTGCGGCCGACTGATAACGTCGGCCACCTCGGCCTTGGGCGCTCCGGTGAATGTGCCGAACTTGCTCGGCGAACGCGTGCCCCGCCAAACGAGCGCGACGCCGAGGGCGAGAATCAACGCGCAGAGAATGAAAATGTTTCTCATAAGCCACTCCTTTCGGTTTTCGTTGCCTTGGGGGATTTCGCCGGCTTCGCTGCCTGCTGGGCTCTTTCGAAAAAAGGTTCAAACCTTCTGCCGTACACGAAAAAATCCAGAAGAATTAAATTCTTTCGTATGCCGCGCAGCGAGGCGTCGTAGTCAGGGCGTCCGGCGGCATCGAGCGCCGGCGGCTTGATGGCGCCCACCTTGTCCGCCTTCGCGCCTGGCTCGACGGCGGCGAAATAATCGTGCTTGTAGAAGTCGGCCAGCGTCAGGCCATCGAACTGGCTGCGGAATTCCTTACTACGGAGCTGTCGCGCGGCGGGGCTCTCCAGCCGCTGAAAGAAAAAGCTCCTGATGGCGGCGGTCTTCGGGTCCACCGAAAGAAACACCTGGATCACTCCCCCCTTGCCCGGGACGTTCACGCCATGCACGATTCCAATTTTGGCCTGGCCTTTGAAGATGCTGTAGACCGTGTAGGGCGTCTCATACGTCTCATAGATCGGATCGAGGTCGCTGCCCAGGCGGGCGCGCAGGGCCTTGAAAAGCTCGGCGCCGCCGCTGAGCCGGGGAAACTCATCGAGCTCCTCTTTGTAAGTCGTCATGTCGGGGTAGAGATACTTCAAATCCTCGGCCGGATTGCTCAGCGTGCAACCGATCGCCGCAAACACCTGCTGCGGCGCGGCCAGAACAACCATTGCTAAGAATAGAGACACGCTTTTCATTTCACCCTCCTATCGATATATGTAATATTGCAGCGTCACCACCACGCCGGGCCGCCCGGTGATTCGCTCCAGTTGGCGCTCGACGTTCAGCCTGATCGCGTGCACGTTTGAGTTGGCCACATCATTGCGGAAATACCAGGCGATTTCCCCGATGATCGAGGACTCCGCTCCCAATTTCTCCTGCCCAAAGCGCCGGTACTGCGTCGTGAAGCCCCAACGTCGCGAGGCGCGAAGGTATTCCGCCTGGTAAAGCTGCATCGATACGGCGCTGGAGTTGTCGCGGCCTCGGCTCAGCTCGGAGGTCAATGTCAACAAGCCCGTTGGCACCGGCTTTCGGTAGCGGCCATCGAGGCCGAATCGCAGCGTTTGAATTGTGGAATTCGGCGCAAACCCGCCAGGGTTGGTGGACCAGTTGGCGTCAACATTCGCGGCAGCATTCTGGCTGCGTTCCATGTCTGCGATGTCAGGCGAAAGCCGCCCGCCGCCCAAAATCGAAACTCCGCCTTCGAGTCCGTATTGCGAGCTGTACTTGTTCGCCAGGCTGATTCGCAGCGCGCCGAGCCCGCTCTGCCCTTTGAATCTCAGGTCGTAACCGGAGCCCGCGAGGTAGTACACGTCATAGTTCAGGCTCTTGTTGATGGCGCCCCAGAAGCCCGTGTACCAGTCGCGCTCAAAGCCGAAGTTGCGCTCGTTGGAAAGTTGCAGCACGGTGCCGTGCGTGTCGGTCTGAAGATTGAGGCCGAAGGGAACGTAGAAATGTCCGGCGCGAAAATTGAAGCGCCCGATGACTTTGCCGCGCTGCGCGTCGCCCAAAACCGGATTCAAAACGTTGTAAAGATCGAGATAGAGGTTGTGGTACTCGAACGCCCAGCCGGGGCGAAGCTGGCCGTCCATATCGTCGATGGCCGGAATGTAATTGTCGCGGCGCACGAGGCGCGCCTGGAAGTCGAAGCTCGCCACGGTCGCAGTCTCAGTGGAGAATTTCTTCAGCGCCTCAAACCCCACCGACTGGCGGCTGGCAACGTCGCCGTCCTGGCTCGTATCAACCTGCAAAAAAATCTCTTTCCTGAATCCGAAATTTTCCCCGAAAAACTTCTGCGTCCAGGAGCGCGCGGGCTGCTCGGCCTCTGTTTGCGGGCTCGGCTTTGCGGTGACGCCGGCGAAAGGGTCGTCGGGCTTCGCGTCCGCCGCGTTTTGAGATTCCGGCGCGGCCGGCGTGGCGGATGCAGCCTGGTTGCACAGGCACTCTTGCCTCTGCCAGATTGACCGGTCCAGGGCCCTTCGGCACAGGCCAGAGTGCCTGTGCCACCGGAACGGTGCTGATTGCGCTCGCACCAAAACGGCGGGAATCAGGATCGCCAGTGCTATTAAGGCCAGTCGAAAATAGAATCTCGTTTTCATTATCGCCAGTTCTCGTTCCTGCGGTGTTTCAATGGCCACGCTTCTTGCGGCATTTTCTGAGCGCCTCCTGCCGTGTCCGTTGGCGCCCGCAGCCTCGGCGGTCTCGCCGCGGCGAGCAGGCTCCGACTGCCACTACAGCTCCAGCGCGGACACGAATGCTTCCAGCGCCTGGGCGCAGATCACACTAAGGGTAGGGAGATGGCTAGATACGAAGCAGACAGGATTGGTACAGGGGATTGACCGGCGGCGAAATGTCTTGCGAGAAGAAATGGGCGTTCGTCCGGTTGAAGCTGACGCTCAGCGCGGGCACAACGGTTTGCGCTCCCGTTGGGCGCAACTCGGGGCTGCCAGACGCGTCGCGGGGGTTCACCAGGTAATTCGGGTTTCGGTTCTGAGCGCAAAGGGTCAGGCAGCAGGACGGCCGCGAGGCCGAAGCGGCGCCTTCGGGCTTGGGGCAACAATCGTGTTGCGGCGCGGCGCTGCCCGCCTTGCACGCGGCGCAGGAGCCTGACAGGTTCAGCGGCTGAACCGCGATCGCAGCCAGCAGAAAGAGGCTCAGAGCGCCTTGCCGACTGGGCCCAAAGCGGGTTTTAGAATGGCCGCGTCTCATGCATTCCTTCAATCTTTAAATACTACAATAGTTCTCGATTCCGGCCAATGCGGTGATCTACGTCACCTTTGAGAAGCGAGAAGCGCACACCTCCGTCATTGAGGTGCGCGGCTCTTATCTGGTCATTACGATTTTGGCGTTGAAGGCGGAAGCGCAGCCCGTCAGCCAGAAGAACGGTCATCAGCTGTCAGTATTCAGTTTCCAGTCAACAACCTCATAGAGGGATTCTGCTGAGAACTGACAACCGAAAACTGATTACTTCATTACTTCTTCTTCTTTCAGCCGCTCGGTCAAAAGGACTTTGAGCAACGACTGGTAGGGAACGTCGCGCTTGTTGGCCAACACCTTGAGCCGAGCGATGACCGATTCCGGCAGCCGCAGAGAAATCGTCCGGAGCGAGGGCTTCAGATTAGGCAGAATAACCCGCTGGGCTTTGGTCCAATCGAGGTACTCGCTTGAATCGTGCCCGGCCCAGAACGCCCTCTCCTGACGCTCGGACCTAAATTTCGGGACCGCCTTTTTCTTCGCCCTTTTCATGAGTCTCGTAGATACCCCGCTCGTGGTGATTCATGTCCCGCGTTCCGAGAAAGCCGTCCGGCGTGGACTTCTGCGCGTGGTTTCACGTGCACGACCCGCCCGAGCCGTTCAATGGGCGAACCGAAACTCGAAACTAGAAAATCGAAAATGGACTGAAGAAGGGTGGGAAGGGGCAGCTTGGTGTCTCTGTGGCTTGGTGGTGAAGCGGATTCCCGCCTGCGTCCTGCGCCCCAAAGCCCTGGGCTTCGGGCACCGGGGCGCGGGAATGACGGCTAGGGGGTAGAAAAACAGTTCAGGAGCCAGAAGTCAGCAGTGAAGGTTCGGGCCGCAGGGCATCGTCCACGGTCAGAACGCCATCTCGGATCGCTCTACACGCGCGCAGCAGGTGCAATTCGTACATCATCTCGTCGCTTGGAAATTCCTGCCGAACCATGCGGCTCAGCTCGTCCAGCTTCTCCTGCGGGATCTGCGCCTCGCGGGCCGCGCTTTGGTAATCGAAATAATGCATGGTCCAACTCCTCATATCTCGGGCGGTGCGACGATCTCGATCGTGGGCAGCCCCAGTGAATGTTGCCCTCATTGATCTGCGCGCGCCGCCGCCGGTTAACCAAATGCTTGAAGTTCCAGGACACCAGCACATCCTGCCGAGCCAGGACGGCGGCCGCGACGTGCAGAGCATCGCTGTACGTTACCGCGCTGAAAGTCCCCGCCTGGACGTACCTGGCCGCGAGCTTCCTCATCTCGTCCGAGATCGCGTGCACGGTGACGCCATCGAGCAGCCTTCCAAGGTTCGCCCGCCGTGCCGGGTCTGGCGTCTGCTGCAGTTCATCCCGAGCCAACTCTGAGGTTGCAACCTCAAATTGACCGCGCCTGCCCCAGAATTCCTCGGTCTCGCTCTTGCGGTTCGCAACGCGATCATCATAAAGAGCGCTGAAAACCGACGTGTCGAGATATACCCGCAACTTCATGGAATGCCAGCAAACCCTAGCGTAGCACAACGCCCGCTCACCACCAAACAAACTAAGCCGGTCGGGCAGCCTTGTCTTTGAAGGCCACGGCCCGTCCTTGTTCTCGCGCCCACCTACGGAGGAAACCGTCACAATTGCAGTGGCTAGTGACAGGTGACGAGGGGCGAGAGAAGAAGACGGGAGACAGGAGCCAGGAGTCAGAAGAGGGCTGAGAACTGAAAGCTGATACCGCCCCGTCCGCTCGACGCTTGACGCTTAGCCTGCCCTGAGCCTGTCGAAGGGTCACTCGCCACTTGCCTTCATATATACACGCGGTGTATACTTTTCTCATGGCAACCACGAAAGTCTTCATGAGCGGGAACTCCCAGGCGGTTCGCATTCCACGCCGATTCAAGTTTCGATCCAAAGAAGTGCAAATCGAGCGTCGAGGCAATGAACTCGTGCTCCGGGAGCGACCGCGAAACCTTGCCGGAGCGTTCCACTTACTGGCCGAGCTCCCTGCCGACTTCTTAAAGGGCGGACGCAAACAACCGAGACCGCAGAAGCGACCGAAGTGAAATACCTGCTGGACACCAACATCTGCATCTATATCTCAAGGCGGAAGCCCGCCGGAGTCCTCTCGCGCTTGCAAAATTTGAAACCGGAGGATGTGGGGATGTCGATTGTGACCTACCTTGAACTGGTCTACGGCGCGTGGAAGAGCGAGAGGGTGGAAGCCAACCTGGCCAGGATCGATCAATTTCGAGATTTGATCCCGGTCCAGCCGCTCGACGCCGGTGTCGCGGAGCATTACGGGCGCGTGCGCACCGAGCTTGAACGCGCGGGAACACCGATTGGCGCCTACGACCTGATGATCGCCGCACACGCGATGAGCTTGGGACTAACCCTCGTCACGAATAACGTGCGCGAATTTCGAAGGGTGCGCGGGCTGCGTGTCGAGAACTGGGTGGAGTGATTCCCCCTGCCGAATGCCGCATCCACAGATTTAACAGATGGACACAGAGCAAATCTGGGAAATCTACGCAATCTGCGGATTCCAGGTGCGCTTGGAAACTCGAAAATCGAAAATGGGGCGGTCTCGGAATGACAGCCAGGAGTTTTTCCGCAGCTTCCTAATTCCTAACTCCTAACTTCTAACTCCTAACTTCTAGCTCCCTGGTTCCCGCTCGTTGCTTCTTCTTGTTTCAGCCGCTCGGCCAGAAGGACTTTGAGCAGCGACTGATAGGGGACGTCGCGCTTGTTGGCCAACACCTTGAGCCGAGCGATGACCGATTCCGGCAGCCGCAGAGAAATCGTCCGGAGCGAGGGCTTCAGATTAGGCAGAATAACCCGCTGGGCTTTGGTCCAATCGAGGTACTCGGTTGAATTGTGCCCGGCCCAGAACGCCCTCTCCTGACGCTCGGACCTAAATTTCGGGACCGCCTTTTTCTTCGCCCTTTTCATGAGTGTCGTAGATACCCCGCTCGTGGTGATTCATGTCCCGCCTTCCGAGAAAGCCGTCCGGCGTAGACTTCTGCGCGTGGTTTCACGTGCACGACCCGCCCGACGCGTTCCATGACTTCCCACTTTGAACCACAAAGGCACCACGACACAGTTTGTCTCCGCGAAGGCTCAAGGCCAAGAATGGCTTGGCGTCTCCGTGACTTGGTGGTGAATTAGATTCCCGCCTTGCATCCCAGCTTGAAATGAAATCCGAAGGCCGAACGCCGCACTTATTTTAAGCCTAGATCGGAAGGGTTCAGCCCCGCCTTGCTGGCGTTTGCCGCCTGCTCGCGAGTGTACCGGTTACTCGCTTCAACAACCTTCCGACGCAGCGCGACGGCACCGTTCAATTTATCGTTAAATGTCGTGCGCGTCGCCGCATCCCTGATCGCCACCTGATTCTGGCGGACGGAGATGGCAGGAAGGTGGCTCAAAGCAAAAGTATAGAGATCGCTAGACGCGTCGATCCATGTCTTCTCCGTATCGAGAACCGCAAGGCGGCTCCGGCTGTTTTGGGCTAGAGTGTTTTGCATTCCCTGAAGGAAGTCGCGCTTGGATTGCTCCGGCCAGTTCTTCTCTTGAATTCGGAGCTCGGTTTTCTTGTAGATCGGATCGAGTGAAGAATACTGTTGTTCCACTGTAGCCATGTCGCGAAGCTGGCGCACCGTTTCTTGGATCGTCCTCCGATCGCGGAATGACGACGCGCCGTACAGGTTTTTCATTTCGGATGTTTGAAACTGAGCTATCGCCTTCTGATATTGCAGCCGAAACTGGATGGCATCGCGAAACGCGTCTCGCATGATCGCTTGCACGTCACCCTTCGAGAACTGTTCAGGCGGCACCGCTCCGGAAGCTTCTTTGTAAGCCTGAAGCGTGAGGCGTGCCTGCTCCTGTTTGTCAGCAGGCCATCGTGGGGAGCGTTGCAATTCTCCTGGGAGGGCCACCAGGGTCAGGAGCAGCGCCCAGCCAACCACCGTCGGGATTTCCCTGCGCCATGTGCGGCGGGTCTTGCGAATCGCGTAATAGATGCCGACTCCTACGCCAGCCATGAGGAACGGGGCGAGCATTGCGCCGAGAATGTATCCCGCGTTCTGCGCAGTCACCGGCCCCCCACCGACCCCAGCAAGGCCGCTGAGCAGGCCGAGGCCGAGCGTCAACAGCAGCTCGATTCCCACTACAGCCGCCCAAACAACTGGGTGCGCTCTCTCCATGCGCGACAGCCGGACCGGAGCGGGCGAATCGGGCGCCGGCACCGATTTTGTGTCAAGAGAAGTGGTGGGCACCATCGAAGCACCTCCATTCTGAGTTCCGCTGAGGGTTGCCCAAGTTCCTGTTTTAGTTTGGCGGCTTGATCCATAGTCTATGCTCGGCTGTCCCCGCGTGCAATCCTATTCCTGGGGCCACCAGAATATTTCGCCCGGATGCACGGCCGGCAATCGGTTGTTTCGCTCCATCGTTTCCTCCGTAACAGGAGGCTCGGCAGGCATATTTCCTCTCCCCTAAAAACAAAACCCCGCCGGAGGCCTTGCGGCTGGTCCGACGGGGAGAAAATACCACAACAAAAATCACCCCAAGCCGGTTGGGTTGCCAAGCGCAAAAAGCTTGTCCCTCCTCGCGGACGGCGCAGGCGTTCCGCACTATAGAATGTATGCGATTCCAAAGCTTGGGACCAAGGCGCGAGATGCGGTAGGTCGCATGTGGCACTAAGAACAGTGGCAAGTGGTTAGTGGCAAGTGGCGAGCGCAAGAAACGGTAGACAGTAGACGGCAGACGCGCCGCGACACGGCACGGCTTCTCCGCCTGGAGTCGTGGAGAGACAGCACGACTCTGGTCGTGAAGCAAACTGCCCCTTCTGCATTCATCGTTCATAATTCATCCTTCAGCAGTTGCCTCGTCCTGACTTCTCAAAGAGCGCTGGTCACAATTCCCACAGTATCGTGCATCCGGTGGCGGCCGGGTTCGGGCAGGGCGCCTGTCACGTCGGCGCTCGCGCGCCAGTGTCTGGATGCGGGAGCGCAGTTCTTGACCGGCGATGGATTCCATCGGGCGGTGATCGAGTTCGCGGCGCAAGAAGAGATTGTCGGGGTTCCGGGAGCACTGACCCCAACCGAGATGATGGCCGCCTGGTGCCGTTCCAACTTAATGCGGCGGTGAATTCCGCTCCTGTCCTGCCCAGCGTCAAACGGTACTTGGCTTACGCGGATTAGGCGGAACAAGTTGGAACGGCACTGGGAGGCGAGGTCGGGTTTCGTCAAGGTCGTTCCCTGCGTCCAGATCGGCGGTGAAGCCTATAGGGGACCACTGCACAGGATGTTCCCTCATATTCCGCTGATCGCCGCCGGGGGCGTGAATCAGCAGAACGCAACCAGTTTTGTCGTCGCTGGGGCGATAGCCTTGGGGATAGGCCGTGAACTGATTCCCACGGAGGCGATACGGCTTCTCCAATCGGACCGAATTGGCGAACTGGCGCGCCGATTCTTGGGCTTTGTCAAGGCTGGCCGGGGTCATTTGGCGGCGCGCCAGGCGGGTGGGGCGTCCCCCTGACAACGTAAAGACCGAGGCCCGTAAGAAGGCGCCATCGACACGACGCGAAAAGGCTGTGAAGGCGCGGCGCGGTGATCATGGGCATCATGTTGCCGCGCCGCCCGGTTTGCTCGCCTTCGCCGGATCGCATCATGCCCAGCCCTTGGCCGCGCCGTTGGCGCAGACCAGTCCGACAAGGCTGGAGAAGGAGTCTTAAGGCGCGCGTGGAACGAGCGACGCGAAGACTGCGCCTCTTGGGAAGGAAAATACTCATGTGGGATCACGATTCTACCGAAGGTACTGGTAAGAGGACACGAGTGGCGCGACTAACCAATCGCAATTCGCGTCACGCAGTTCACTTGGCGGCAAGGCCTCACGACTCGCACCGTTAGCCCTGTGGGGAAAAACCGCACTCCCATTCCTTGCCGCCAAGCCCCCCAGGGCCCAGGGGCGCATCACAGGAAAGTCACCAGAGACACTAATCGGTCCCGCTCTCGTTTTGCCTTCTTTGCCGATTTCGCTTACGATGCTGAGTCTGAGCCCGCCGCGCCTTGTGATTCTCGCTCAGGCTCCAGCGCGGCCGAGATCTGCTACCCATCATGACCGACGTACGTGTTCGCTTTGCGCCTTCGCCGACAGGCTTTCTCCATGTGGGCGGAGCGCGCACCGCTCTCTTCAACTGGCTATTCGCCCGCCATCACGGCGGAATCTTCATCCTGCGGATCGAGGACACGGACGTGGACCGCTCGAAGCAGGACCTCGAGACGGCCATCCTCGACAGCCTTACTTGGCTGGGATTGAAATGGGACGAGGGGCCGTTTCGCCAATCCGAACGTCGCGACCGCTACCGCGAGTTGGCGTCTCAGCTTAAGGGCCTCGGCCATGCTTACCCCTGCTTCTGCACACCGGAAGAATTGCAGGCCAGGCGCGCCGTGGCCGAAGCCGAAAGGCGCGCGTGGAAATATGACGGCCTGTGCCGGAACCTCGAAGCAGACGAGGTCATGAGTCGCCGCTCGGAAGGTCGCCCGAGCGCACTTCGCTTTCGCGTGCCTGAAACCGGGCAAACGGTTTTTGACGACGCGGTCTTCGGGCACATTCAAGTCGAGAACCGCGATATCGAAGATTTTGTATTGCTCCGGTCAGACGGGCATCCCACTTATCACCTCGGCGTGGTCACGGATGATTTCGACATGCGCATCACCCACGTCATTCGCGGCGCCGACCACTTGTCCAACACGCCCAAGCAAATTCTGATGTACCGCGCGCTGAATGCGCCGCAGCCTTTGTTTGCGCACCTCCCGCTCATCCTGGGGCCGGACAAGCAGCGTCTTTCCAAGCGGCATGGCGCAACCGCCGTGGGCGCCTACCGCGAGCAAGGCATCTTGCCGGAAGCCCTGGTCAATTTCCTGGCGCTGCTGGGTTGGACGCCGCCTGGCGGAAAGGAAATTGTTCCAATCGATGAAATGGTTCAGACGTTCGAACTCTCGGCTGTCTCCAAATCCAACGCCGTTTTCGACCCCGAGAAACTCGCCTGGATGAATAGCGAGTACCTGCGCCGGCTGCCGCCAGATCGCTTGTTTCCCCTCGTCGAATCGGAATTGAAATCGGCTGGCATCTGGCAGGATGCCTTCGCAGCAGCCGAATGCACCCGCTTCCAAACCTCCGCGCGGCTGCTTCAGACGCGGGCGCGCTCGGTGCACGACTTTTCCTTTTCCGGCCGCGCTTTCTTCAGCGACGATTTCACCTACGATCCCGAAGCGCAGAAGAAATTCTGGAAGCATGATTCCCCAACCGTGCTCGCGGGATTGCTGGAAGTGCTCGGCGCGCGATTGGCTTCGACGGAGCCCTTCGGAGTTGCGGAATCAGAAAAGTGCTTGCGCGCGCTGGCGGAAGACAAGCAGATCAAAGCCGGCGTGCTGATTAATGCGACCAGGGTGGCGCTGACCGGCCAGGCCGTGGCTCCCGGCTTGTTCGAAGTGATGGCCGCCTTGGGCCGCGAGCGCGTGGTCGCGAGGCTTCACCGCGCGGCCGAACATCTGACGAAGCGCCCTCCCGCATGAGGGCGATTCCTTTGTGAATCCACGTCGCCAGCGTGCAGAATGCAGTCGACACCGGCCAGATGCTCGCGCCAGGCGGGATCAAAGAATCCGTGCGTGTCCGACACCACGCCGACCTTCATTTTTTCCCTTGAGCGTTGCTCGCCTTCTTCTTCTCGTCCTCGATCACCTCTTTGAATAAGCGCCGGGCGGTCTCGCAGTCCGGATTGGACAACAGGCAGGAGGCGATGCTCATTTTGCAGCCGCAAGTGCATTCCTCGAAATTCAGACGATGGATCACACGGCTTCTCACTTCCGCGGGGAGTGTGTTCAGGATGGGGGCGGAAATGTCGGTCACATTTGATGGAACGAATGCCCGCGACGGGTTGACGCAAATCGAGGAGGACGGATAAAGCGGCGCGGGCTTGAAGTTGGGCCGGCGGGGATTTAACGACCACGCCAGCAGCGCCAACAGTGATATCGAGACGGCAACCAGTATTACGGAGGCCCGTGATGGGCCGCGACTCGGCCGCGTGGTCCGATCTTTGGACTCCGATGGTCCGATCCGCATCGGACCCGATATCGGAGAATCCGGCTCACTCAAGTTGGCCACTCTTGAGAACGTCCTCGTTCAGGCGTTTGACGGGCACGCCGGCGCGCACCACTTTGACGGCAACCTCCACGGGAACGCTGGTTGGGGGCAAGCAGGCGTGGTCATTGCAGGCCTGGTAAGCGAATTTGCCCTTCAGCGTGTAGTCGCCCGGTTTCGTCGTGCCGCCCACTTTGAGCAGGACCTTCACTACCAGCGTGCCCTCGTAAACCGAAAGGCTTTGATCTTCGAACGCAAACTTCACCAGCTTGCCGTGGGGGTAGAGTACATCCTGAATTGCCACTTCCGGGACGGCTTCCAATTTCAATTCCGAAGGAATCAGGTAGTCAAGCGTGGGCTTATGATCGTTGATGTGGTAGCCGGGCGCGATCTGGGCCACCACCGCGGCCTCGACGGTCGAGCCGGGATGGGCGGCATCGCTATCGAGCAGGGTCCGCGCCGTCACGATCGGCGGAGTGCTGGCGCCGCTAAAGCAAGCCGTCGCGCCACACAGGAAAACAGCACGCCATAGAATTCGCCGCATTAAAGTCTCCAGTTCACAGTCTACAACGAATCTGCGAAATTCACGCCGTCTGCGGATTCATTTTCCTGCTTCGCTCGCCGACGGGCTTGTGGAGAGAATGATGACCGGAATATTCTTCTTCCGGATCATCTCGTCCAGTGCCGCCACGTCGTTACTGACAATTTCCTTCCAGCGGGCAAGTTGAGCGTCGAGTTGCCGACTGAGCGCATCGAGCAATTCGTATGACTGCTTGGTTGGAGCGGTGTCCGCGCTCTCCACCACGGCAGCCAAGGCAATCAACTTGGCATCCAGCTTGAGCGGATAGTTCAGTGAATCTTCAGAGCTTTTGATCTTGGGCTGCGTCAACTCTTCTTCAACCGGCGTCATCTTCTTGTCGAGCGCCTCGGCGGCGGCAACAATCGCCTTGGCCTGCGGATCATGCGCCAGGCGCTGCCGCAGCCCTTGGAGCTGAACGCGCAGGTCGCGCATCTGGTTCACCGCGGCGTGGGCGTCGTTCACTCGCTCGCGGAGTTTCATCTCCAGCTCGAACTGTTTCTGAAGGTCGGCTTCCGACGCTTTTACGCGCGGGTCGAGCTTGACTTCGAGCGGCACGGTCTGCGATTGGCCCTTTACCGTCAGCTTCACCTGATAGTGGCCTGGGAGAGCCAGAGGCCCAGCCGGTTTGTAGTCACCGAAGATCGCTCCTGGAATTCTCGTCGGCGGCTCATAACGCAAGTCCCAGTTGAAGCGGTTGAGACCGGCCTCGGCGGGGATCAAGTCTGTGGGCTTTTCCTCATCCGGCCACTCCGGCGGCGCCTCGTCGGCCAGCTTGCTTTTCAGGTTGGAGTACTTGCGAATCGTCTTACCTTTAGAGTCGAGAATTTCAAGCGTGATTTCCTCTTTTTCCGCCGGCGCCGATTTCAAATAGTAATCTACGATCGCGCCGGGTGGGGGATTCTCGCCCACCGGCCCGCGCCGCGCCACCAACTCGCCGCGCAGGCGGTACGCCGCCTCCGGTTCGTACAGGTGGACCGCCTCGCTCGCGATCTCCGGTTTGAATTGACGCAACGGCGTGATGTCGTCCAGGATCCAGAAGGCGCGGCCGTGAGTGGCGACCACCAGATCGTCACCTTTCACAATGAGGTCGTGGACAGGCGCCGCGGGCAGATTCAATTGCAGCGGCTGCCAGTGCGCGCCGTCGTCGAAGGAAACGAAAACGCCCGTCTCTGTCCCCACGAACAGCAAGCCCTTGCGCTTCGGGTCCTCGCACACGGCGCGCGTGTAAATGTGCGCGGGAAGTCCCTCATTGATGGCGTTCCACGTTTTGCCGTAGTCGTTGGTCTTGTAGAGATAAGGCCGAGGGTCGTCGTTTTGGTGGCGATCGATGGCCAGATAGGCGGTAGCCGGATCGTGCGGCGACGGATCAAGCAAGCTCACGCGGCTCCACTCGGGCAAATCTTTGGGCGTAACATTGGCCCAGGTTTTGCCGCCGTCCCTCGTGACGTGAACTAGCCCATCATCCGAGCCTACCCAAATGAGGTCTTTCCGAAGCGGTGATTCCGCGATAGCGAAGATCGTGTCGTAATATTCGGTCCCTGTATCGTCCTTGGTGATAGGTCCGCCCGAGACTTGCTGCCGGGTCTTGTCGTTTCGCGTCAGGTCCGGGCTGATGGCGGTCCAGCTCATGCCGCCGTCGGTGGTTTTGAACAGCACTTCGGCGCCGTGATACAGCGTGTTGGGATCGTGGGGAGAAATCACCAGAGGCGCTGTCCATTGAAAGCGGTGCTTCAAGCTCGCCGCGCCCATGCCATCGGTGACCTCCGGCCACGGCGAGATCATTTGCGCCTGGCCGGTCCGCTTGTCGAAGCGCGTGACCACGCCTTCGTATTCGCCTGCGTAGACGATGTTCGCATCGGCAGGTGAAGGCGCAATGTAGCCCGCCTCACCGCCCGCCACCGAATACCAATCCTCGCGCCCAATCACGCCGTGATCGGTGCGGCTGGCAATGGCCACCGTGCCGAGGTCCTGTTGCGAGCCGTAAATGAAGTACGGAAACCGGTTGTCGGCGATCACGTGATAGAACTGTGCGGTGGGCTGATTGTCCTGGCGCGTCCAACTTTTGCCGCCGTCGACGGTGAGGGTCGCGCCGCCGTCGTTGCCGTTGATCATGCGCTGCGAATTCGCCGGATCGATCCACAGGGCATGGTGATCGCCGTGAGGCGCAACGAGTAGCGTGAAGTTCTTTCCGCCGTCGGTCGAGCGCAGCAAGCCGGTATTCAGCTCGTAAATCGTGTCCACGCTTTTGGGGTCGGCGAAAATGTGCGTGAAGTACCAGGCGCGCTGGCGAAAACGATGGTCGTCGTTCACCTTGGTCCATTTTTCGCCCGCGTCGTCGGAGCGAAACAGTCCGCCTTCTTCCACCTCAATCTGCGCGTAAACGCGATTCGAGTCGGCACGCGAAACGGCGATGCCGATTCGTCCCAGAATTCCCTTGGGCAGGCCGTTGCCCTCCAGACGCTTCCACGTCGTTCCGCCGTCGCTCGATTTATAGAGCCCGCTGCCCGGCCCGCCGCTCGAAAGGCTGTGGGGAGTGCGGAAAGCTTCCCACAACGCGGCATAGAGAACGTGTGAGTTGTTGGGATCAAACTCCAGATCGATGGCTCCAGTCTTTTCGTCCTTGTATAGAACTTTTTCCCAAGTCTTGCCGCCGTCGGTGGAGCGGAAGACGCCGCGCTGGGCGTTCGGTCCATAAGCGTGGCCCAGCGCCGCCACGAAAACGATATCAGGATTGCGCGGATCGACAATCACCTTGCCAATGTGGCGCGAGTCCTTCAAGCCGACGTTCGTCCAGGTCCTGCCCGCATCCAGGGATTTGTAAACACCGTCGCCGAAGGAGATGTCGCCGCGGATACAGGCTTCGCCCGTGCCGACAAAGATGATGTTGGGATCGGAATCGGCCACGGCGATGGCGCCAATCGACTGCACAGGCTCCTTGTCGAATAGTGGAGTCCAGTCGACGCCGCCGTTGGTGGACTTCCACACGCCGCCCGCCGCCGCGCCAAAATAGTAAGTCATGGGATCGCCGGGTACGCCCGCCACCGCCAGCACCCGTCCGCCGCGAAACGGCCCTACCAAGCGCCACTTCATGCCCTTGAATAAAGACTCGCTCGACTGTTGATCCTTCGATTCGTCGGCGCCAGACGTCATTCCCGTCCCGCTGGGCGAGATCATTCCCGCGCCCCGTCCCTCCGCCCTCGCGGAGCGGGGCGACGGGGTCTCGGGAAAAGCGGGAATCCACGTCAACATCAATACGACGGTCGCACCAAGCACCACCCGGAAAGTTCTCCACCCAGCCCGCTTCATATCCGTTCCTCCAAGTCTTGATTGTTGCGACATCTTAATCCAGCGAGAGAAGAAAATGAGCGGATTTTTTGCCGAGACTCCGGGTGCCCGTTTCCAGCTTCCGGTTTCCATTTTCCATTTTCCAATTTCCTTCGCCCGGGTTCCAGTTTCCATTTTCCAGTTTCCCTTTTCCGCTTCGGCCGGGCCAATCGGGAGTAGTGAGCGTGTGCTCCATCCATATTTCTCGAAAATCGGCCATTTTTTCCTTGTAAGAAATTGAAAAAACGCAACTTAGCACCAATGGGTTTGCTTTGATTCAAAGACTGGTATATTTCAGAATCAACAAGACTTAACCTCAATGGGTTTGGTTGGGTTTGCTTTTTTGTCCAGCCGGTAGGATTCTTGATCCTCAAATCGAGATTAGAGGCGCTAACCGCAGACCATATCATACAGAAAACACAGGACATTCCAGTTTCGTTCTTTCATCCTGCCTCACCCTTCGGTTACATTGTCATTCCCGCGCAAGCGGGAATCTATCGCTGCCTAAGGCTCGGGCCTGCCGAGGACAACGGACCACTGACAAAAGCTGTTTTTTTTACTTTGCCGCCCATCCACCATGGTACCAGCATACACATTAACCCCGCAGTTGTCAACAAAAAAGCGCTGAAGTGTAGTTTTTTGCCCCTGAGGTGTAGAAAAACGGGGGTGAATGGGAATGGCTGCCCGGCTCGGTCGTGCCACTAGCCTGCCCTGAGCCTTCAGTCCTGAGATCCGCAGGCGACGGTCAAATGCGACAAAGGCCCACGAAGGAAAAGGGACTGTGAGGAGCTAGCACTCGCCTCCCGCTGCAAGTTTTCTGCGAGCGGTGCCCGGTCAAGTTGAACCGAGAGCGAAGTAGTGTAAACTCGATGGATGGAGTTCGAGTGGGATGCCGGCAAGGCGGCATCAAACATCTCGAAGCATGGCGTCACGTTTGCCGAGGCGATGACCGTGTTCGGCGATCCGCTCGAACTTGCCATTGCGGACCCACACCACTCGCAGGGCGAATTCCGGTTTGTTAGCATCGGCCGGTCGGCTTCCGGGCGCCTGCTCGTGGTCGCGTAGACTGAACGCGAAGCGCGAACTCGGATCATCAGCGCCCGTCAGGCGACTCCCCTAGAACGGAGACAGTATGAATCAACAGGTTCACCACGACGATAACGACGAGATGCGGCCAGAGTATGACTTCTCCCACGGCGTGCGCGGGAAGCATTATCAGGCCTACCGTGCCGGGACCAACGTCGTGTTTCTCGAACCCGACCTGGCCAGAGTGTTTACTGATTCAGCGTCAGTTAATCAGGTCTTGCGCCTTCTCTTGCAGATTGCCCGGACGAGCGTCCCGTTAGACACTCGGCCTAGCAATGCGCTTCAGCCGGCCAACCGCCGGCGCCGAGCGGGCAAGAAATCCAGGACAGCGAAGGCAGCTCGCCGCCGAGTGTAAGTTCTCAGTATTCAGTGCTCAGTTTTCAGTTTTCAGCCCAGGCGCTCGGCCCTACGCTTTTACTGACAACTGATGACTGATGACTTTTACTAAAAACTGACTACTGACGACTTTTCTCGATCGTCTTAAGCTGGCCGTGACCGGTTTTATCCAAGTCAGGCTAAGCAGGAGTTACGCCGCCGCGGCCGACGCAGGGTGGAGCGCGGCTCATGGCTGCGCGCTTCTGACACGGCCCCATCCTCGATGTCCTCGGCTAGCATCGACAGCGCCGTGGCAATCACTTCATCGGAGTCATGATACGCGCCGGACTGAATCGCCAGGTCGATCACGTGCTGCTGCTCGGGCTTGAGTTCGATGGTCATGCGCCGTGTCTCCTTGGAGTGCGTTGAAACCCGCCCTCCTCCTAAACTCCCTCTTACAACCCAATAGTACAACAAAACGTTGGGGATGAATTACGAATGATGAATGGGCTAAAAGCGGTAAGTGGTAGGTTGTATGTAGTAGGTGGGAAAGAGCTGTAGGTGGAGATCACGTTCCTTCGCCCTTGGCGGGCTGGCCAGGAAGCAGGAACCCGGATAAGAATTATGAATTATGAATGATGAATTGAACAAAAGATCAGCCGACACCGGTGGCCAAAAACCATGCGGCCCAGATCGTCCCCAAGGCGCTCACCTTCGATGGCCCTGCCGGCGTGCGTACCGATAACGGCCGCTTCGACTTTCAGTTACTGGTTGGAGAGATGGGCGCGCCTATCCCTTGCCGAGCAGGTGATAAAGGGGACGAGTGAGGCGCTTTTTGATTAGGGCGCGCGCCAAACGGAAAGGGCCAGAGCGGGTGCCGCTCTGGCCCTCTTTTTTCCCCGTCAGGATTCAGCGTAGTCACTTGCCCGTGATTGTGACTGGCACGATCTGGGCCAGTTCCCGCTCCTCGGGCGCCGTGAGGTGCTTGGGGCGCTGCGGCGAGTACTGAAGGACGATCCCAATCTCAGGGAGCTCCAAGGCGCGCACCGTGCCCCGTACCACGGTCAAGCTCGCGTGGCCGGAGTCGGCCTTGTCCTGGGCCTGGGCCACAATCATGCCCACTCCTTGCCTCCCACGATAGATGCGGAGCGCGCAAGTCGCGCTCACACTGTCCAGCGTGAAAGAATAATCCCCGGCCGGCAAAGTCGCTTGGCCCCAGCGAGCCTGGAACGGCAGGGTGAATTTCCCTTGGAACACCTGTGCATTTGCGTGTCCCGCGACGAAGCAGGCTGCCAACACTGCCAGCCCTAAGAACTTAACCAACGAAGATGTTCGAATCGCGTTCATGATGTGCCTCCCTTATTCCGTTTTGGTATCTGGGGCTAACCTCTGTTGCCCTCACCCTATAAGGCGGAAATGGCAGGCGAGAACTGTCATGCCGCCGAAAGATTTTCCTCAGATTTTTTCAGCGCCGCAGCAAGCGCGCGGGATACGCGTGGAAAACGACACTCGGGTGTGATAAGCTGCGCTTAGCCCGCACCCTGGGAGGCGGTGGCAGGATGGAACCGTCAGCCCACCAAATCACGCGCCTATTGCAGGCTTGGAGCGAAGGAGAGCAAGGCGCGCTGGAGCGCCTCGTCCCTCTCGTTTACGAGGAGTTGCACCGTCTGGCGCACCACTACATGGCGCGCGAGCGGCCCGGACACACGCTTCAGACCAGCGCCCTCCTGAACGAGGCCTACCTCCGGCTGGTCGATTCCGCCAAACCAAGCTGGCAGAACCGTGCCCATTTCTTTGCAGTCAGCGCGCAGGTGATGCGGCGAATTCTGGTGGATTGGGCCCGTTCTCGTCAGGCCTTGAAGCGGGGCGGCGAAGCACGGCCCATGGAGCTGGAGGAAGCGCTGGTGCTGGCGGATGCGCCGGGCGCGGATTTGGTGGCCCTGGATGATGCCCTGAAAGCTCTGGCGGCATTAGACCCGCGGAAGAGTGAGGTGGTGGAGCTCCGCTTTTTTGGCGGCTTGAGCGTGGAGGAAGCCGCCGAAGTGCTGAAGGTTTCACCCGAAACGGTCATGCGCGACTGGAAGTTCGCCAAGAGCTGGCTGCGGCGTGAGCTGAGCAAGGAGAAGGCAGTTGGAGTCTGAGCGTTGGCAGAAAATCGGGCGCTTGTATCACGCCGCTCTGGAGCGTGAGGAGGGGCAGAGGAGCGCCTTCCTGAAGGAGGCTTGCGCCGGCGATGAAGACCTCCGGCGCGAAGTGGAATCGTTGCTGGATCAAGAGCAAGGAGAAGACCGTTTTCTGGAGGCCCCGGCCCTGGAGGTGGCGGCGCGAGCGTTAGCTCAGGATCAAGAGGCAACGGCGGCGACCTTCCTGGCCGGCCAAACCATTTCGCATTACCGTCTGCTGGAGAAGCTGGGCGGTGGCGGCATGGGAGTGGTGTACAAGGCCGAGGACACCCGCCTGGGCCGCTTGGTGGCCATGAAGTTTCTCAGCCTGCTGGTCCCGAGGCCCGCCCAGGGGCACGTCGAAAAGTCGCCCGAGCACAGTCCGCAGGCGCTCGAACGCTTCAAGCGTGAGGCGCGGGCAGCGTCGGCATTGAGCCATCCGAACATCTGCGTGGTCCACGACGTGGGCGAACACGACGGCCTTCCCTACATCGTGATGGAGTTGCTCGAAGGGCGCACCCTCAGGCGCTTGATCGAAGCCGGGCCGCTGAAGATCGAACAGCTTCTCGACCTCGCTGTTCAGATTGCCGATGCTCTGGCGGCTGCACACGCCAAGAGGATCATCCACCGGGACATCAAGCCGGCCAACATCTTCGTGACCACGCGGGGCGAAGCCAAGGTCCTCGACTTTGGTCTGGCGAAGCTCACCCCTGACGGCGAGACGGGCGCTGCTTCGCGGCACTCAGCGCAGGCTTTGCCCGTGGGAGACGCCAATCATGAGGCGGTCGCCAGGGCTTCCCAAGGCACGGCGAAAACGGCCGCCAGCCATGATGACTCGCTGACCAGCCCGGGTATGGCGCTGGGAACGGTGGCCTACATGTCCCCCGAGCAGGCACGCGGGGAGGATCTCGACACACGCACGGACCTCTTCAGCTTGGGCAGCGTGCTCTACGAGATGGCCACGCGGCAGCAGCCGTTCACGGGCAACACCGCCGTGGACGTGTTGGCCGCAATCCTCACCCAGGCGCCTCTGGCACCCCGCGAACTGAACCCCGAGCTGCCAGCGGAGCTCGAGAGAATTATTCTGACGGCGTTGGAGAAGGATCGCGACCTGCGTTATCAGTCGGCGGCGGAGCTCCGGGCAGACCTCAAGCGCCTCCGGCGCGACACCAGTTCAGGGCACACGCTGGGTATAGCGGGCGCTCGCTTCGCAGCCGCCCGGGAGGACGCCGTCGCTCGGGCCATGTCTGCGCTCCGCCGGCGCTGGTGGATTCCTGCGATCGTGGCGGTCGTCGCCGCTGCCGCCTTCGCCTACGTGGGACTCCGCCCCTTGCCGCCGCCCAAGGTGACGGCCTATCAGCAAATAACCAACGACGGTATCATGAAGGACCTTGTGGGCACGGACGGCGTGCGGCTGTACTTCACTGAAGGGACCGGCACGTCATCGTGGATTACCGAAGTCGCCATCCGCGGCGGAGAGCCGGCGCGCGTGCCCATGCCGCATTTCGACCCGTTCGACGTTTCCCCGGACGGTTCGAATCTCCTGGCTGGAGAGGTCACCACCTACAACCCCGGCTCGCTGTGGAGCGTGCCCATTCTAGGCGGCTCTCCCCATCGGATCGGCAACCTTCTCGCCTCATCGGCAGCGTGGTCGCCGGATGGCCGGCGCGTTGTCTATACACAAGGTGGTGACCTGTTCGTAGCCCAAGACGATGGAAGCGAGGCGCGTAAGCTGGCTAGTGTTCCGGGCAAGGTTCTGAAGCCCGCCTGGTCGCCCGACGGCAAGCAAGTCCGCTTTACGTTGTTCGATGAGCAAAGGCTTTCGCGGACCTTGTGGGAAGTATCGGCGGAGGGGGGTAGCACCCGTCCGTTGTTTCCGGGATGGCACAACCCTCCCGACGAATGCTGCGGCAGGTGGACCACGGACGGCAAATATTTCGTCTTCTACGCACTGGGAGGCATTTGGGCGCTGGCAGAACGACGCCGCGTGCTGCGTCAGGCCTCTACGCAGCCGGTGCTGCTTACCAGCGGCCCCATTCCATTCAGCGAAGCTTTGCCCTCCAAGGACGGAAAGCACTTATTTGCGCTGGGAATGGCGCCACGAGGTGAGGTGGTCCGGTACGATGACCGGAGCAAACAGTTCGTACCATTCCTCTCCGGCGTCTCG
This sequence comes from Terriglobia bacterium, assembly GCA_050013575.1. Taxonomy (GTDB): domain Bacteria; phylum Acidobacteriota; class Terriglobia; order UBA7540; family UBA7540; genus DASYXZ01. The sequence goes on from JBEKEZ010000004.1 coordinate 116,861, forward strand.
GCAGAGTTGGTATCGTTTTCGAACGACGGACAGTGGGTGGCGTATGTGACTTTTCCCGATGGCGCTCTTTGGCGGAGCAAGGCAGACGGGAGCGCGCGGCTCCAGCTTACCCAACCGGAGATGACGAAATCACCGATGTCTTACGTCTTGGGTCCGCGCTGGTCTCCGGACGGGGCTGAACTTCTCTATTACACTGCGGCGCCTGGGCGGTTGTCGAGAATGTATCGCCTTTCCGCCAGCGGCGGCCAGCCGCAAGAGTTGCTTGCGGACCTGAACCAGGTGAAGTCGGACCCAAACTGGTCCCCGGACGGCAAGAAGATCTGCTTCAGCGGCGGCTCGGGCACATCGCCCTTGCCCGGTCCGAACATCCACATTCTCGACCTTGACACCCAGACGGTGACAGATGTGCCGGACTCGAACGGATTCTTCTCACCTCGCTGGTCGCCCGATGGGAGAAACCTCGTGGCTTTAAGCCGCGATTCATCACGCCTCGCGCTTTTCGATTTCTCCACCCAGAAGTGGGAGGGAGTCGTCCAGGGCGCCTTCTTTAGCTGGCCTTGTTGGTCGCACGACGATCGCTATGTCTACTATGTTCAGGGTGGCCGCAATCCCGCCGTCATGCGCTTCGGCACTGCTGACAGGAAAGCAGAGCGCGTCGTGGACCTCAAGGATTTCCACTCGACAGGATTCTACGGCACGTCACTCTCCCTCGCCCCGGGTGATCGGCCGATCATGACGCGCGACCTTGGCAGCACCGAGATCTTCACGCTCGATTGGCAAGCCCCCTAGAGGGATAACCCCTGTTCCGCGGCCGCCATTCCTGCCCGAGCGAGTTCGCGAGATCAAAGCGGCAGTTCGTCCCGCCATCCGGGCGCGCGCCCGTTCCGTGGACTATGCCGCCCTCGCTACGTGCCACTCGCTGCTGAATTATTCAGAATTCGTTGTCTTCGCTTGGATTTCTTTCAATCTGACGAGGGCTTCGGAGACCGACTCTCTTTCCCAGCCGGCCATGCGAGGGTAAGGAGCAATCTCGATGGTTTTGAGGACCACACGCTCGATTCCGTCGCGATACTCTCCCAGCCAGACGCATGGAACTTTGGTTTCCTGCCAGGCGCTGGCGTTGGGATCGTTGGAAAAAATGGTGATGCTTCCGCGGCCGAGGGTTTCGAGCAGGAAATCCTGATCCGCGTCGGTCAGTGGTGGCTGGGTGAGGTAGAGGATTTGCTCCTGCCCAGTTTCGTTTAGTGCTTCGAGCGCCTGTGCCACATCGTGTAGCAGGCGCTGGCAATCACACAGCGGCACGGTTGGCCTCGCTTGAGTACCCGCCCCAGAATGCGTGCTGTCCGCCGAGCCTCTCAGACAAGTTCGCGTTTCGCAGTGATGTTCGTCACTTTGGCTTGTGACGGGAGAGGTTTCAGGCGGCCGGCGTCACTGGCCCTCGCCCGTCGCCTCGAGAGGCTATGTCACGATCGGCAAGAAGGTATATGATCAACAGGCAGATCTATTTTCCTGGGAGCGAGCTGTCGCTGTCTCGCCATCGGTTAACTTCCCGGGAACTTGGAGCCCTTTCGCACCGTAGTAGTCTTCAAGACTGTCGGACACGTTGAAAATGGCGGAGGTGTTTCGATGGCGACTCTGTGGCAAGACGTTCGGTTCGGCTTGCGGATGCTGGTGAAGAATCCGGGATTTACCAGCATCGCCGTAATGACGCTGGCGCTCGGCATCGGAGCCAACACGGCGATTTTCAGCCTGGGCAATGTCTTCATGTTTCGCCCGCTACCGGTAAAGGATGCCGAGCGGCTGACGGTTGTGGCCGTGCAATACAAGGCGGACGCCGATCCGAACCAGCTCTCCTACCCTGATTACCAGGATTACAGGAAGCAGTCCACCGACGTTTTCACGGACATGACGTTTTACGACCTCACTCTGGCCGGACTCGGTTACCAAGGGCATGCCGACCGACTCATCATGGCGTACGTGCCGAGTAATTTCTTCACGATGCTCGGAATTCGCCCGGCGCTCGGGCGGCTCATTGCGCCCGGTGAAGGCGACGAACCGCAAACAGGCCCCGTCGTTGTACTCGGCCACAGTTATTGGGTAAGGCGCTTCGGTGGCGATCCCGGCGTGGTCGGGCGCAGCGTCACTTTGAACGGGCAAATGGTGACGGTGATTGGCGTGGTCCCGGAACAGTTTATTGGACCTTACAACATCGTTGAGCTTGACGCCTATGCCCCAATCGGGATGTACGCAATCAAATCCGGGAATTCCGAATTTTTTACGGATCGGCGTGACACTGAGTTGCGTGTGCTGGCCACCTTGAAGCCTGGCGTCAGTGCCAAGCACGCCGAAGCAGCTCTGAACGTCATTGCGCAGCGGTTGGCAAAGGCGTATCCCGAAGTCGATCAGGGCCAGATGGCACGGGTCATTCCTGAGCATCTCGCGCGGCCGGAACCTGCGGTGGCGAATTCCATGCCGCTGGTGACTACGATTTTTCTGCTCATGGTCGGCCTCGTCCTGTTGGTGGCCTGCTTTAATGTGGCCAATCTCCTGCTGGCGCGGGCGGCGGCACGCGAAAAGGAGATCGCGGTTCGCGCCGCCATGGGCGCCAGCCGCGCGCGCTTGATCCGGCAAATGCTGACCGAAAGCATTCTCCTGGCGATTGCCGGCGCCGTGGGCGGCGCGCTAATCGGAAACTGGGTGATCCGCGGGCTGGAGCAATTGCGCCCGCTCGGCGATTTCGCGCTGCGGCTTGCCTTCACGTTTGACTGGCGCGTGTTCAGTTACGTGGCAGGTGTCGCCCTGGCGGCGGGAATCTTAGCCGGACTCGCGCCGGCGCTGCGCATCTCTCGCACCAATCTCAACGACACGCTGCGCGAAAGCGGGCGCGGCCTGATTGGGGACACTCGGCGGCACTGGCTTCGCAACGGGTTGGTGATGGCGCAGGTGGCCGGCTCGCTGATCGTGCTCGTTGCGGCCGGCCTCTTCACGCGCAGCCTCACGAACGCGGAATCCATCGACCTGGGCTACGATCCGCACCATGTCCTGAACGTGAGCCTGGATCCGAAGCTCCAAGGCTACGATCAGCCGCGCTCCGAGGCTTTCTTCCGCGAGCTGTTGAGCCGGGCGAAGGCGCTGCCCGGCGTCGAATCGGCGAGCCTGGCATTTTCGATTCCGTTGGGCTACTACGGAGACGGCTCCAGCGTGTACCCGGAAGGCCAACCCATCCCAAAGGACAAACGCGCCTCGGGAGCCGGCATTAACTGCGTGTCCCCGGACTATTTCTCCACCATGCGAATGAAGATCATCAAAGGGCGCGCGTTTACCGACGCCGATACCAGCGCTTCCCAGCGCGTTGCCATCGTGAATCAGACCATGGCCGAGCGGCTTTGGCCGCATCAGGAAGCGGTTGGGCAGCGCTTTAGCACTGAAGGCTCCGAGGGGCCATTTAAGTCGGAGTCTCAAGGCGGTTCGCGTTCATGGGTGACCGTGGTCGGCGTGGTGCGAGACGCCAAGGTGCAGGGTCTGCTGGACGCGCCTGGAAATTTCTTCTATGTGCCCCAAACGCAGAACTACAAATCAATGCACGTCCTGCAATTGCGCACGTCGGTGCCACCTCAGTCACTGAGGCTTCCCGCCGAGGCTCTGGTGCGAGAACTCGATCCGAATCTGCCCGTGTATGACGTGATGACTATGGAACAGGCCGTCGCCGGCGCCAATGGGTACTTCCTCTTTAAGGTGGGCGCGGGCTTCGCCGCTTCACTGGGCGCGCTGGGACTGTTGTTGGCCGTGGTGGGAGTTTACGGCGTGGTTTCCTACGCGGCCAGCCAACGCCAACACGAGATTGGCATCCGCATGGCACTGGGCGCGCAGCCCAGCAGCGTGCTGCGACTGGTTGTCCGCCAAGCCGTCATCCTGGTGGGCGCCGGGGTCGGGATCGGTGTGCTGGCCGCGCTCGCAGTGAGCCGCGTCCTGGTGAGCTTGCTAGTAGGCGTCGCGTCGTATGACGTCCTCACCTTCGCCAGCGTTTCCGCGTTGATGGTCGCCGTCGCACTGGTGGCCTGCTACATTCCCGCCTACCGCGCCGCCCGCGTGGACCCGATGGTGGCGCTGCGGCACGAATAGTGGCACTTGCACTCTTGAGCGTGCCGAAGTCGGAGAGGTTCTGCAGCCGCTGGAGTGATTAATCAATTCGTGTTATCTGTGCGACGGCCTCATAGAAACTCGGGATGTCGCCTTTCTGGCCGAGGAACCCAGCAGAAAATTCATGGCCCTCCATGACCCGAGACGCGGCGCAGTCGACAATCCACAGTGGCGGATTCGCGAGGCGGTGCAGCCGATCTTGAAGTGGGAGCTCCCAGCATTTCAGTCGGTCGGCGCCGATGTGGAACTCCCGGTTAGGCGGAGCCTTGGCGTTTTCCCGATCAGTTTGTCTGTCCCAAGCCGTCTTTTCATGCCACGAGAAGCTAACAGAGGATAGCGGTGGCCGCCCGCTCAGATAAGGTCTGAAGCCAACCTGCGCGATTCCCGGGCCGAACAGTACCTCGATCGATCCATCGCCATTAATCTGGCTGAATCTTGCCCACATCCACCAGTTCCACGGGATGCGAATGCGGAAGTGGGAAAGAGTCTGTGCGGCTCCGTACCGGAGGTGACCAACCAGCCCACATGATTGAGGCAGGAATAGCACCACCAGAACTGCGATCAGCGTCGGGAACCATAACGCTGCTTTGTGCCATCTTGAGCGCTTCCTCTGCGGCCACGAGAGCGGCGGCACCCTACGGGACTGTATGAATTGGAAGAGCCGATGAACTCCGTAGATCACTAAGAAAGGCGAAAAGATAATAAATATAAGGGCGAGGAAAAATCCGGGGCCGGGAGGATACTCGCTCTCCGCTGACAAATATTGGACCAATAGGACAAGGTCGCACATCGCACCCATTGTAACCCCGATTCGGCGCAGGCGAGAACGCCGCTTCGGAGAGCCTCCGATTATCCTCGCGAGCTTTCTGGACCGGAGTAATTCAAGGGCATCAAATACCGTGTGGATCGAAAGGAGAAACAGAGCGGCCCAAAGCACGGCGCCAACGGTCAGCGAAAGCGGAATGTAATCCTGGGTTAGATACGCGTACGCCGCCCCAAGTATGCAAATGCCAAGTGCCCACCAAAAGGAGCTGCGCACGTTCTCGCGCCAACGTGCTCGGCCGGGAAGCGTGACCGCTGGCGTTGGAGGAGCTTCGCCGCCCGACCCTTCGGGCAGGCGGGACAGAAAGGACGTGACCAGAATCAAGTACACGGCGGCGATAAGGGCTGAAAACCCTGTGGGATCGTTCGTTAGTATGGTGTATGGGCCGGAAACCAATAGGGTCGCCATCGCCAATACAAGTACGGCCCTTCTCAGTTTTACGGCAGTCACGGCGCCGGCCCCCAAAGACTTAGACACCGCCACGAGTATTTCTGTGCCAGAACTTATCTCGGAACGCCATCCGGCTAAACAGACAGAACTGATTCACAGTTGTTGACGCACCTTCAACGCTCGCGATATCGTGACAGCAATAAGGAGGCTTGGTGGCTCAATTGATTGTTCGGAATATTGAGACTGAGGTCAAGTCGCGCTTGCAGCGACGTGCAAGGCTGCATGGGGGGAGCGTGGAAGAGGAAGTGCGAGATATCTTGCGCAATGCCGCCAAAAGAGAAGAAACTCCCGCTGGCGGGCTGGGCACTGAGATCGCGTCCCTGTTCAGAGAAATCGGCCTGGACTCGGAGATTCCCGAACTTAGCGGACACAAGATAAGGCACCTAGCCTTTCACCGCCTCCAGTACGGTTGGTGACGGCTGGCCTTTTCCAAAATCGCCCTCCCAACGCGCGACCACGACCGTGGCCAGGCAATTGCCCAGGACGTTCACCGAAGTCCGGGCCATATCCATCAATTGATCGACGCCGAGCAGGACAAAGATGGGCTCGGTGGGCAAGCCAAACGAGCCCGCAGTCGCGAGAAGCACGACGAGCGCCGCCCGCGAGACTCCTGCGACGCCCTTGCTGGTGAGCATGAGCGTCAGCATCAGGAGCAATTGCTGCCCGAGGCTCAAGTGCATGCCCGCAGCCTGCGCGACGAAGATCGACGCCAGAGAGAGATAGAGCGTGCTGCCGTCGAGGTTAAAGCTGTAGCCGGTCGGGATCACGAACGCCACCACTTGTCGCGGCACGCCGATGGCTTCCATCGCTTCCATGGCTCGCGGCAGGGCAGCCTCGGAACTCGAGGTGGCGAACGCAATGGACACCGGCTCCGCCACGGCCGCCAGAAACTTCTTCAGCGGGACCCGCGCCAGGAGGGCGACCGGCAGGAGCACTCCAAAAATAAAAATCAACAACGCCACGTAGAGCGTGGCCAGCAGCTTGGCAAGATTCACCAAAATACCCATGCCAGTGGAGCCCACCGTGTAAGCGATGGCCGCGCCCACGGCGACCGGCGCAAGGTACATCACCAGATTGGTGAACTTGAACATGGTTTCGGCGAGGCTGTCGCAAATATTCAGCAGCGGCCGGCGACGCTCCTCGCGCACCATGGCCAGCGCAACGCCAAAGAGGATGCTGAACACAACCACCTGAAGGACTTCGCCTTCCGCGACCGACTTCGCCAGGTTCTCAGGAAAGATATGCAGGATGGTTTCCGCCACCGTGAGCTTTTGCACTGGCAGTGTTTCGCCGGAGGGCGGCGGCACCTTTGCGCCTACCCCGGCCTTGCTGATATTAATGGCGGCTAGACCGATGAACAGCGCCACAGTGGTGACCGCTTCGAAGTAGACGATCGCCTTGATGCCCATGCGCCCGACTTTCTTCAGATCGGCGTGCGCGGCGATGCCGCTCACCAGCGTGGAGAAAAGCAGCGGGGCGATGATCACCTTGATGAGGCGCAGAAAAATCATGCTCAGCACCCGCAGGTTGACGGCGACGCGGGGCCAGTCGTGGCCCAGCGCCGCGCCTATGAACATCGCCACCAGAATCCATGCGGTAAGTGAGCGCTTGGTGATGGCGTAAAGGGTGAACGCCGCTATCGCGATCCAGCGCACCGTCAGCAGCATCGTCGCAGGCAGTGGTGTTAGAGTTTGGCTCACCACATCCAGAAGCGCGGCGAAGGTGAAGGCGACGACAGCGAAAAGCAGCGATTTGGTCTTCATCGGAGCTCGACCCGGCGGATTCTTACCAGGCTCAACACGATACTCCAAAAGCCCCCCTCAAGCGAATGCAAGGGGTTCCGCTCAACTGCAAAAGGAAGGTGCTAAGCTTCAAGCGCCAGTGTGGAGCCGCTGCGCTCCACTAACCTTTCCCATTCCTCCCCGTCCAAACAATCGCGGAACATTTAGCTTACTTGTCGCGTAATCCGAGGTAGGACGGCAGCGTTCTTAAGGAGAGGGAGTACTCCAATGGCGGAAAATCATAAGAACAATCGCAAGCGCCGGCGGCGGTGGATCATCCTGGTGTCGGTAGTCTTAGTCCTGGGTGGCGGGGTTTTTGGCATTGGCGCGGCTCTCCGGCCCAATAATCAAATCGATCCCTCCAAGATCGCCGCAGTCGAAAAAGGCGACCTGGCGAAATCGGTGGTGGCTACGGGAAAGATTGAGCCGCTGGCGAAAGTGGAAGTGAAGTCCAAAGCCAGCGGGATCGTCAAGAAAATCTACGTGGACTATGGAGACACAGTAAAAGAGGGTCAGGTGCTGGTGGACCTCGACAAAGAGCAGTTGCAGTCCGCCGTGGATGGGGCGCGCGCCAACCTGATGGCCGCCCAGGCGGGACAGCAATCAGCCGAAGCCACTTATCAGCGCAATCTGGTGGACGCTGAAGGCCCCGATGTCCCATTTTTGAGAGCAACTGCGGAGCGCTATCGTAAGGCAGCCGCGGATGGCCTGGTCGCCGCTTCCGCTCTCGATGACGCCGACCGGAATTATCAGATGGCGCTCAACAAACAGCTCTCGGCGAGGCGCAATATCACGGTCAGCCAGGCGGAAGTGGCCAAAGCCAAGGCGCAGGTGGCGCAATTCGAGGCGGCGCTCGCCAGCGCCGAACAGGACCTGCGCAATTCGACCATCGTGAGCCCCATGGATGGTCTCGTGCTTTCGCGCGACGTCGAGATCGGCTCCGCGGTCAGCTCGATTCTCGTGCTGGGCTCCCAAGCGACGCTCCTCATGACTCTGGGCGACGTCTCGAGCGTCTACGTTCTCGGCAAGGTGGACCAGGCCGATATCGGGAAGGTCTATCTCGGGCAGCCGGCACGCATCGTGGTGGAATCATTCAAAGACAAGAAGTTCAACGGCAAAGTCACCAAGATTTCTCCCATGGGTGTGGAGAAAGAAAACGTCACCACCTTTGAAGTGCGCGTGTCCATCCAGAATCCCGGCGGCGAGCTGAAGGCCAATATGAGCGCCAACGCCGAAATCATTTTGGAAGAAAAACACAATGTGCTGATGGTCCCGGAGGCGGCCGTCATTTACGACAAGGACCGCAAGACCTTTCTCGAAGTTCCTGACCCCAAGGAGAAAAACGGGAAGCGCAAGCTCGCGGCGAAGCTCGGCATCTCGAACGGGGTGAAAACAGAATTGCTGGAAGGGATGAAAGAAGGAGACAAGGTTGTTTTGCAATAGGGACGTCATTTGTCCTTGGTCCTTTGTCACTTGCGCCAGATCCAGCGAGGGACGAGAGACAAGGGACAAATGACGAATGACAAAGGACAGCCATGGTCCTTAAAGATCTCCTCCTCGATACCGTTGCTACCCTTTGGAAGAACAAGCTGCGCACTTTCCTGACCATGTTCGGCATCGCCTGGGGAATTATTTCCATCATCCTGATGGTGGCGGCGGGCGAGGGTCTGCGCGTGGGGCAGGCGCGGGTGGCCGCCAACTTTGGCAAGGACATCATGATCGTGTTCGCCGGCCGCACCAGCCTTCAAGCCGGCGGCGTGCGCGCCGGCCGCGCTATTCGATGGACGGACACTGACCACATTTTCGTGGGCGAACAATCTCCCTCCTGCGCCTACGTTTTGCCCGAAATCGGCAATGGCGTCGCCGTGCGCAGCCTCTATAACAGTGGCACGCTGACGGTGGCAGGGTCACTGCCGCCATTCGCCCAGATTCGCACCATCCCTGTTTCCGAGGGGCGATTTTACAACGACGATGACGTGGCCAGCGCGCGCCGCGTCGCGGTACTGGGCAGCGACGCCAAGAAGCAGCTCTTCGCCACTCGCCCCGCCGTGGGTGAGACCATCCACATCGGCGACTTTCCTTACACCGTGATTGGAGTGATGAGGCCCAAGGACCAGGACTCCAGCTACGATGGGTTTGATGTGCAGAAGATCTTTATACCGTTCAGCGTCATGATGCAGGATTTTCCCAATAAACCGCCCTCGCCGCCGCACAGCATCGATCGCCTGCTGGTCACGCCCAAGTCGGAAGAGGACCACGATGCCTGCATATGGCAAGTCCGCCGCGCGCTTGCCCATTTGCACGAGTTCGATCCCCACGATAAGGAAGCCGCCAGCATTTGGGATACCTACGAAGAGACCAAGGCGTTTCGAGCCATGTCGGATGGCATGAAGTATTTCCTCGGAGCGGTCGGCTTGGTGAGCCTCTTTCTCGGCGGCATCGGCGTGATGAACGTGATGCTGGTGGCGGTGAAAGAGCGGACGAAAGAGATCGGCGTGCGCAAGGCTGTGGGCGCCAGCACGCGAGTTGTGCTGCGGCAATTCTTCATTGAAACGCTCATCGTGGTGTTCTTGAGCGGCGGCATCGGCATGGGCGTCGCCTACGGAGTCTGCGCCTTGGTGAACTCGCTGCCCATGCCCATGTATTTTGCCGGCCTGCTGCCGACGTGGCAGTCAGCGACGGTATCGTTTGTTCTGCTCGGGACGGTGGCCTTGCTGGCGGCGATGTACCCGGCGAGCAAGGCCGCGTCGGTCGATCCCATTGTGGCACTGAGGTATGAACCGGGCGGATAAAAGAAGTTATCAGTCGTCAGTTTTCAGTCGTCAGTAAGAACGCTCAAGGTTTCAATGGCAGGGAGGCCGAATTGCAGAACTTCAAAACTCTGAAGGTATGGGAGAAAGGCCACGAATTGACACTCGCCGTCTACAAGGCCACGGTGCGGTTTCCTAAAGATGAGCTATATGGATTGACCAGCCAAATCCGCCGCGCCTGCGCTTCAATCCCCGCCAATATCGCCGAAGGATGTGGAAGAGGCGGGAAAGCCGAACTCGGAAGGTATCTGCAGATCGAAGCAGGCTCGGCGAGCGAACTTGAGTATCATTTGCTGCTCGCACACGACCTAGGCCTTCTTCTCGACGCCGAGTACAAGCCCTTGGACAATCGCGCGGTGGAGTTGAAACGAATGCTATCGTCTTTTATCGCGAAACTTAGAGATTCTGGGACGCTGAGAACTGAAAACTGAGAACTGAGAACTTATCATGCTTCGAGAAGTCATGATTCAAGCCTGGACTTCCTTACGGCGGCAACCGTTGCGCAGTTTCCTCACCATGCTCGGCATCGTGTGGGGCATCGTGGCGGTTACGCTCCTGATTGCCTACGGCGGCAGTTTCCGCTCCGTGATGGTGGAAGCTTTCGAGGCCTTTGGGCGAGACGCTGTCATTTGTTGGCCGGGCTCCACGAGCGAGCAGGCTGGCGGTGAGCGTGCCGGCAAGCGCGTGGTCTTCGAACAGGAGGACGCGGACCTGATTCGCGCGGAATGTTCACTCGTCAAGCAGTTGAGCCTGGAGACGGTCCGCTGGCTGCCTATCGTTCATGGCGACACGTTGGTTTCGACCGCCATTCGAGGCGTCTATCCGGAATATGGCGAGATGCGCAACCAAGTCGCTTTGGAGGGCCGCTGGATCAGCCCGGAAGACATCTTGGAGCGCCGGCGTTTGGTATTTCTGGGAGGCCGGTTGCGCGAGAAGCTTTTTGGCGGGCGGCCGGCGGCCGGTGAAATGGTTACTATCGGTGGAATGCGCTTCACCGTGGTCGGAGTCATGGACCGCAAGCTGAATTTCAGCGGTTATTTTACCATGGACGACGAGTCCGCCTGGATCCCCTACACCGCAGCGAGCGATCTTTGGAACACTCGTTACGCCAGCGTGCTGGTATTCGCGCCCATCTCGCCGAGGTTTGAGAAACAAGCGATGAACCAGGTGCGCGCCACGGTCGCCAAACGGCAACGATTCTCGCCCACCGACGAACGGTCCATCCAGATGTTTGGCCGGCAGGAGTTTCGCCCCATCATCGACGCCCTGTCAATCGGCCTCGAGGTTTTGCTGACCTTCATCGGCGCACTGACCCTCGGCATCGGCGGCGTGGGCGTAATGAACATTATGCTGGTGAGCGTGGACGAGCGCATTCGCGAGATTGGCCTGCGACGGGCGGTCGGCGCTCGGCGGCGACACATCAGAGCCCAGTTCCTTTCCGAGGCTCTGGTGCTGACGCTGATCGGGGGAATCATCGGCATCGCTTTTTCCTACATCCTCAGCCACCTGATCGGCACGCTGCCCTTGCTGGGCGAAGGCTTTGAAGACACCTCCGGCCGGCGCGACATTCACCTCGATATTTCCTTTTCCACCGTGATGCTCTCCACGGCAATTCTGGTGTTGGTGGGAACCATCAGCGGCCTCGTGCCGGCGTTTCGCGCTTCCCGCTTTAATCCCGTGGAAGCGTTGCGGTACGAATGATTGCCGATTTTCGATTGACGATTTGGAACAAGCTTTCAGCCATCGGCTCTCAGCGATCAGCAAGAGGGTTCGCTGACGGCTGATAGCTGATGGCTGACAGCTTTCGAGAATGTTGCTAACGAAATTCACCTTTCAACCGTCACACAATCGGCCTGAAAAGTGAACCCCAAGGGAGACCATGGACGAGAAGAAGGAGGTCAATGAGATGCGCGTTTTTTCGCAATGGCAGAGAGAGTTGTTGGCGGCGGCCATTCTGGGACCGGGAATGAGTCTGTTGAGCGTCGATGCGCTCGCGCAAAAGACGATCGAGCGGACCTTGAAGGTGAACGGCGCGGTCGAAATCGAAGCTCGGACCGCCTCGGAAGACCTCTCCGTGCGGGCCGGGGAGGACGGGAAGGTCTTCATTCGATGCATTGTGAAGGCCCAGAACGATTCTGATAGCGCTGACGCGGTCGAGAGTGCCGCGCAGTATGCCGAGTCGAACCTTCCTGTGCATCAGGAGGGCAATCACATCTCGATCGATCGGTTGGGGAATCCGGAATTGCTTCGACACGCGAATCTGTTGTACGAGCTCACGGTTCCTGCGAACACCAAGTTGACCTTCACGACCGGCGCGGGCGATCTGAGCGTCGAGGGCATCCGTGGGCCTGTTGAGTTCACCAGCGGCTCCGGCGACCTTCGCGTCCGATCCGTGCGGGAGAGCGTCCGCGCTCACACATCGAGCGGCGACGTGGAACTCGAAGAGTCAGGAAACAGCGGAATCGAAGTGGAAACCCAATCGGGCGACGTTGCGGTGCGCCTGGCGGCGCAGGTCGGCTACGACCTCTCCGCTCATACCGGGTCTGGAGATTTTTCCATCGGGCACGAATTGGCGCTCCAGCCCAGTGACACGAAACACGACGTGCACGGCAAGCTGCGCGGCGGAGGGGCGCCGCTCACGATTCGCACTTCATCCGGGGATATTCGAATTGATTGAACATGGTCGAAAATCGAAACTCGAAATTCGAAACTCGAAGATCCATTTCACGCCAGCTTCACAGAGTTGGCGCGTGACCTCCATCCAGGAGGTCGGAGAGGATTAGCAAAATGAAGACTCGCATGCATCGATTGGCTGCCATCTCGGCCATAGTCTGCCTGGGCATGGCGATGAATCTCTCGGCGCGTGCTTTTTCCGCCGAAGGCTCGTTCGATCGCACCTTGAAGGTGACGGGCGCGGTGGAGTTGGATGTGACGACCGGCTCCGGCAACATTGAGGTCCGCACCGGTGACTCCAGCGCCGTGCGCGTGCACGGGATGATTCGCGCCTCCAACGGCTGGCGCGAGAGTTCTGACGAATCGGAGCGTAAGGTTCGCTATCTCGAGTCCAATCCGCCCATCGAACAAAGCGGCAACGTGATCCGCATCGGCCATATCGACGACCCCGAGCTGCGGCGCAACATTTCCATCAGCTACGAAATACAAGTGCCATCCGAAACTCGATTGAGTTCGTCCACGGGGTCGGGGCACTTGAATATCTCCGGCATTCGCGGCCCGCTCAAAGCGCGCTCGGGATCCGGCGGCGTCAAGGTTTCCGGCATCGGCGACGAGGCCGAGCTCGAAACCGGCTCGGGCGACATCGAGGCCGACTCGATCAAAGGCCCGGCGCGAATGCATTCGGGCAGCGGCCGGATTGAGGGCGCCGACATCGCAGGCGGCATCGTGGCGACGACGGGCAGCGGCAATATTCGCCTGCAACAGACCGCGCCCGGCGATGTGCGAGTCGAAACCGGCTCCGGCGGCGCGGAGGTGACTGGCGTGAAGGGCGGGGTGGACGCGCGCGCCGGAAGCGGGAATATCACCGTCGCGGGCGAGCCGACCAGCGAGTGGCGGTTACATTCCGGGTCAGGAACTCTGACCGTGCGTCTCACAACACAGGTGGGTTTCGACCTCGACGCGCACACGAGCTCCGGCCACATCGACACCGACCTTCCCATTACCGTCCAGGGAACAATCGGCCGCGGGCACATGCAGGGTAAAGCTCGCGGCGGCGGCGTAAGGCTGGATCTCGAGACCGGTTCGGGCAATATCCGCATCGAGTAGCGATCCCTTCTCGGCTCCCGAAGATATTGGGAGAAGATTCGATTATCCGACCTCATCGTCTGAGCGCTTCCTTGGCGGCTTGGCGTGAACCCGCTCTTCGAGCAAAGACAGAAGCCTTTCACGCCCAGGCGCCCAGCCCGCAAAGGCTCGCCAAGTAAAGACCGTACTTCACCGGGTCCTGTTAGGTGCGCTTTGATTGCGGGCCAAGCCCGCGCCTGCCGATTAAGACACACAATAAGATGCCAGATTAGCTAGATTAGAACGGATGCCACTCGGCGCTCGAATCGAACACGAGCACGCCGTGGCCGGTGCGGGAGTCTTCCATTCTGAGACAGTACAAACGCCCGTGGTCAAACGAGGCTTCGAGCTTATGATTTGTGCCGGCCCAAATCAGGTGTCGTCCCTGGCGGAAATCAACATAAAATGCGTCAGGCACGCCGAGAGCCCGCTCGATATCAGCCGCCGAGGGAGTAATGCGCAGCCTCTGCGGGTGCGCTTGGGCTGTGCCCTGGGCGGCGGGCGCTTCGACCTCTCGAGCCGGGTCTTCGGCAATCACCGACTGGAACAACTCGGTGATTTTGGTCTCGCGCTTCGCGGTTTCGGAGCCGGCGCGCGCCTTCTGAATTCTGGGCAGGCCAAACTTGAACCAGCCGATCAGGAGCGCGACGATCACAACCTGGACCATGGTCGCTCGAACCGTCGGCCTTTTGAGAATAGAATCTATTTCCATCGTCTACCATCGGTTGGATGCAAATGGCGGAGGCATCGGTCACACCAGACCTTTGTGTTCCCTCCCGCCAAAAGAGACTCAACACAGATTACACGGAGCAGCTCGGCGGCCTCTGTATTGAAGCTTCGAGGGCACGGAGGCCACAGAGAACACTCCTCTCGTCGTTGACGCCCCACGAAGCGAGCGATAAGATGCGCCCCTTGGTCGATCGACGGTGGCTGAGTGCCATGGCCCAAGAATCAAACGAGAGACGGTCCCCGCTTCGTTCCTGTGTTGTTCTCACCTTCTTTCTCTTGGTGGTCTACAACTCTAATTTCCGCTGGTACCTCAGCCGCGACAGCATACCGGCGCGGGTTCTGCCGTTCAGTTTGCTTCTCGATGGCCATCTGTACCTGGATGATTGGGTCGAGCCCTACATGCAGGGGCGGTTCGCGCACGACCCCTATTTCGTCACGCCGGTGCGCGGCCATCTCTATTCCGTTTACCCGCTTATCGAGCCGCTCACCATCACTCCGCTCTACGTCCTGCCCGCCTGGTGGCTTCGAGTGCAGCACCCACCGTTCGCCAAAGGCTCTTTCGCGCTGACATTCCTCATCAACACGATGGAGAAATTGAGCGCGTCTCTCATTGCAGCCTTGTCGGCAGGGGTGCTCTATCTGGCCCTGCGAAAACTAGTGGCGCCTCGCGCCGCCCTGGCGATCACTCTGGTGTACGCGCTGGCGAGCAACACCTGGAGCACCTCCAGTCAGTCGCTCTGGCGGCAGGGATTCACGGAGCTCAGCTTCGCGATTCTGCTATGGGCGCTCCTGCGTGATCCGGCTTCCTCCGGCCATGGTTTCGGGGTTGGCCTTGCCCTCGCCCTGGCGGCGGCCAATAAACCGGCGTACGCAGTCCTGGTTGTACTCTTCTTTGTTTACTTCGCCCGAAGCGATCGCAAGAACCTGTTTCAGTTCTGCGCGCCGCTGGCCGCCGTCGGCGCTCTCGTTCTCTTTTACAACGTTCACTTTTTCGGCAGACTCTTGGGGGCGTACCCCAATCCGCTGGTCCCCTTTCCCGAAAACAGTCCCATGAATCCCGCCCGATTTCCCTGGTGGCACGGGTTTGCAGGCTTGCTGGTGAGCCCCAATCGCGGGCTCTTTGTCTACATGCCATGGACGGTATTTTCTTTCTGGGGCGCGGCGAGAATCTGGAAAGAGAATCTATTCGGCTGGGGGCGGTATCTCATCGTCGGGATGCTCGCGGTCTATGTCATCCACGCGCGCCTGGGCCTTTGGTGGGGCGGCGGCGTTTACGGCCCCCGCTACCTGTGCGATCTCCTTCCATTCTTTGCGCTCCTTCTTGTTCCGGTCTGGCCACGAATTCGGTTTTCCCGGCCCGCCACCGCGGTTTTCGTCGCAACCGTGTTGTTCTCATTCTGGGTCCAAGTGGTGGGCGCCTACTTTTATCCGAATGGTTATTGGGATTCAACGCCGGCCTCCATTGAGTCCGATCCGAGTCGAATCTGGAGCTGGCGAGACATGCAAATCGTGAGAACCTGGAAGGCAGGACCAGACCGTCCAGAGATTCTGTACGAGGCGCCGCTATTCGCACAGGCGGTGATGTTCGAGAGTGTCAAACCCATAGTCCGCCTGGCCGTCGTCGGACTCGACGGCGATCGTTCCCGGCGGCTGTTCAAAGAGATTGCAGAGGAGCCGGCGGCGGAACTGGTGGCCATCGCTGACTCGAATAAGGACTCGCTGCGCCAAGCCAGAGGACGGGTTCCCACCTCCGTGAAGTTCTTCGATGACTACCGAACGATGCTGGATGAAGTAAAGCCTGACGCTGTCTTGGCGGAGGCGCCGACCGATCACCTGGAAATTGTGCGGGAGTGCGCCCAACGAGGGATCGATCTCGCCCTCGAGAGCCCCATGGCCGCGAGCGCAGGCGAGGCGCGAGAGATGGAGTCAGTGGCGAGCGCCGCCAAGATCAGGCTCATGGTGAACTACCAGAGCGCCTGGGTTGCGGCCAGCCAGGACCTTTACGGCCGCGTACTGGGAGGCGCTGTCGGCCCGGTGCAGAAAATCACTGTGCTGTACGGCGACCAAGACGGCGACGAAAGTGGCGATGAAGATGGCAATAAAGGAACGGCGGCGGTTGGCGCCGCCGCACCTGGGGCGAAGGCCGTTGCCAGCGGCGGGGATGAACGCCGCAGCGTCCTTTCAACGCTGGGGAGCGACAGCGTGGACTGGGCGCTCTGGCTAAAAGGCCGGCCATCGAGCGTCTTCGCTTATGCACCCGAACTCAGCGCCGGACCGGCGAACGCCACCGATAACGACGCGGTGATCCTGCTCCAATATCCGGACGCGACGGCCACCCTTAACGTCTCGCGTAACTTGCCTTATCGAGAACGGCAAGTGGAGGTCTTCGGTCCCAAGGGAAGCCTTCTCTCGACCGACGAGGCGTTGTTCTATGGCGCCGCTCACACTCCCAAGACAAATGAGAATCCCCACGGGCAATCGGTGGAGTTGAGGCTGGTCATGCACGAAACCAGCAGCGCCGTCGCCTACTTCATCTATCACATTCAGCACGAGCAGCCCATCGAGGATCCGGTCTCAGCGCGAATGAGTGTTGAAGTGGCTGAAGTCCTGGACGCCGCCAAAGAATCGATCCGAACCGGTTGCGCCGTGGAGTTGACCAGAAAGTAGTCCTCGCCTGCCATAGCTCTGTGGCCTCGGTGCCTAAAACCGTCCAACAGAGAGACCGCAGCTAACTCAGCATTCTCTGTGTTGGAGCTTCTGCCACAAGGAGCGCAGATAGAAATTAAGCCGGTTGCGCTCCCAGGTATCTCAAGATGAGCAGAGTCATGTCATCTGTTTGCTGGACTCCGCCGGTGAAATCTTCGACCGCCTTCAAGATCGCGGCCTGAAGCTCTTCGGGGGACGCCGCCGCGTGTTCAGTCACGACTTGTTCCAGCCTTTCGATCTGAAACCGCTCCGGCTCTGGGCTGAGCGCATCGGTGATCCCATCAGTGAATAGCACCAGCGTGTCGCCCGGTTCGAGTGTGGAGAAAAAGGTCCTGAACTCCGCTTCCTCGAACATGCCGAGCGGCAAGGACTCGGCGTGAAAGGCGCTCTCGACTCGGCGGCCTCGGATGAGGAGCGGAGGCGGGTGGCCGGCGTTGGCGTACTCGAGTTTGCCGTCGGCATCGAGAATGCCGAGAAAGAGCGTAACCGGACGCCCGAGCTCGGAGCGGGCGCAACTGAAGTGGTTGAAATGCGTCATGACGCGAGCCGGTTCCTGCCCGAGGGTGAGCGCCGAAAACGTGCCTTGCAGCAAGGCCGTCACCAGAGCTGCTCCCAAGCCTTTGCCCGCTACATCGGCGATCATGAAGGCAGTGCGCCGATTGCCGAGCTCAATGAGGTCGAAATAGTCGCCGCCCACTTCATGGCAAGATTTGTTCACGCCGGTCACCTGAAGATGGGGTAAGGGATCGAAGGTTTTCGGCAGCAGCGCCTGTTGGATCTCTTGGGCGATGGCAACCTCGCGCTCCAGCCGTTGCCGCTCGCGGTCTTTTCTCACCAATCGCGTATTGTCGAGGATGCTGGCAGCCTCGACGGCCAGCGCTTCCAGAATCCGTCGTTCGAGCGCCGAGAACGCGGTGGGACGGCGGCTGTCCAGGTAGAGCACGCCGAGCAGTTCGCCTGTCCCGCCCTGCGGGATGGCGTGGGACGATAGCATGGCGGCCTGCGAGATCAGCGGGATGGCCATCACCGCCCGCAGTTGCTGGCCCACCACACTCACCGCCCTGCGGATGGCTTCCTCGGCCAGAGTGACATCCGCCTCCACAACGCTGGTCCGCCGCTCAAGGGTGCGGGCAATCGCTGTCTGGCTCGGCTCGACGCTTTCGACAGGTAACGGCACGGCGCCGCGTTGGCGGGCGAACAAGGGATGAAGTTGCCCCCGCGCGTCGGCCTCGAGAAGCAATCCCCGATCGGCGTCCGTGACCGTGATAGCGCGGTCGACCATCGCGGCCAGCACTTCTTCGAGAGGCATTCGCGACTGCAAAAGACTCGTGGCTTCGAGCAGCAAACTGAGCTGGCGCAGGTCGCGCGAGCCGCCCTCGAGGGCCGAGGCCTCCTCAAGGCGGGAGAGTATCTGGGGGATCGACTTGTCCGCAGGCTTGGTGCGGAAGACCAACTTGACCATTTCCGTCGCGCCAAACGTGATGACGTCGCCGTCGCGGATCGGATGGGAGGTGATCCGCTGACCGTTGGCCAACACCCCGAGGCGCTGCCCGCGGTCCTCAAGGCTGAAAAGGCCGTCCGAGTAGACCACGGCGGCCGAGGAACGGGAAATGCGTTTGTCGGAGAGCTGAAGGTGATTCCCGCTCTCGGCGCCGCGCCCGATCAGGAAGGGCGAGCAATCGATTCGAACTTCGCGATGGTCGCCGTCGGAGTCGACGACCTCCAGGAATGCCGGCGGTAGTGCGATTGGGTCGGTTGTCCCCCGCTCGGGCATAGTTCGCATGTTACCACGCGAGGACGACGATGGGGGGCTTGACGTAGGGGCGGGTCCCGCCCTGCGGGATGCCCGTCCCGCCCGGGCGGGAGCGACCACGAGGGTCGCTCCTACCTAGACCTAGTTGCGACTCCCAGCGCCAGAGTGTCGCATTTTGACTAGGGCGGTCTAGGGTGATTTTCCTGAGAAACTAGGGGTTTTCCCTATGGACAAGTTCAAACCTACTGTGGATATTCTGAAGTTACCAGGCTGGACGCGAGCGCCCTGCCGCTGCCTGGACAGAAAAGGAACAATGTCATGTCGACATCGGTACTGTCTTCGGGGTGCAGCCCTCTGCGCCTTGCTGCCAATCGCCGTAATGCGCTCAAATCCACCGGACCGAGAACCGTTGCCGGAAAACGGCGCGCCGCCCTGAATGGCATCGAGCGCAGTCTGTGTTCTGAAGAACTGGAGAAACAGCTTCAGGCGCGAGGCCAGGATCCACGGGAATTCCGCGACCTGCATCGCGACCTGATGGCCATCTTTAATCCCAAGGCAAAAGCCACATTTGCCGCCGTGGAAATGCTGGCCCGCCTATGGTGGGAAAAAGCGCGCCGAATCCAGGCCTGGGTCGGTGCGGGCGCGCCCTCGACGGACGACTTGGACGCGAAGCTCGAAGCAGTGATGCACGTTCTCGTGCTCACTAAGCAGATGCGGCACGAATGGTGGCGAACGGAATTGACCGCTGTCCTGGGGCGGCGACCTCTGCCCACCCCGGCGGCGGTTCGCAGCGCAGTAGAAGCCAGGTTATCGCTCTTTGGAGCGAAGCCCGGAAGAAGGAAGTACCCAAGGATCCCGTCTCGCGGGGCGCTCATCCGGGATTTCCTGGAATACAGGCATACTGTGGCGGAGACCGCGAAAGCAAACGCGCGATTTAATCAAGAACCTGCGGTGAGGGACGAGGAGGAGAGAGGCGAACCCAACCGAACCCATTGAGGTTAAGATGTTTAGATTCTGAAAGATATAGCATTTTTGGCGAAGGCGAACCCATTGAGGTTAAGTTATTGTTTTTCAATTTGTTACGAAGAAAAAAAGGCCGATTTTCGAGAAATATGAATGGTGCAGGGAGGTTCACTATTCCCGATTGGCAGACGCAGAAACTGGAAATTGGAAAGCGGAAATTACGTTCAAAGCCGGAATGTCGTTTAGAATCAATAGATAGCGCTCACGGATATGGCCACTATTCCCGATTTGAACGTTGGCGGCGAGACATCCGTAGCGCGGGCGGCGTTGGCCCGGCCGAGCGCCGCTCGGTCCTACGATTTGAGCCTTAGCGCGCCCGGGCGATTGACAATCTATCGCCGTAGGATAACCTTGGCCTCGGAATGAATTCTGGACCGGTCTTCTACGATCCAACGCAACGCCGGCGCCGGCACACGCGCCAAGTCACGGCGGTGGCCGCGGCGGTGACCGCGATCATGCTGGTCCTCTTCGGCGTCACCATTCTCCGAGCGCCATTGCTGCCCACCTACATCGCGCGCGCGCCGAGCTATGGGCTGCGCCCGGTCCTTCAGCGCCTGGCACCCACGCGAGGGCGGCGTCCTCGGAAGCTTTTGGAAGTACGAGCGCCTGGCAAACCGCGGCTGGAGCCCATTCGGGCCGCCTTTTTCGTTCCCTGGGATCCGACGAGCCTTACGGGCTTGCACCAGCACTACAAAGAGATCGATCTCTTGATCCCGGAGTGGCTGCACGTCACCACGCCGGACGGGATGATTCGGCGCGAGGACGACGGACCCGTGCTGGACTGGTTTCGCAGTGAAGCGATCAAGATGCCCGTGATGCCGATGGTCAACAACTTCGACGCGGCCACCGAGAAGTGGCAGGGCCGGGAAATGGCAAGGTTTCTGGAAAGCCAGAAGGCGCAGGAGAAATTCTTCCTGCAACTCGAAAACTACGTCCGCCTGCGAGGGTTTCCCGGAGTCGTCATGGACTTCGAAGAAATTCCGAATGGCAGCCAGCTTGCGTTCAGGAAATTTGTCTCGCAGCTTGCGTTGCGACTGCACAAGAGCAGCGCCAAGGTCCTGATCGCGCTGCCGGCTGAGGACGAAAGTTACGATTACCGCTTCTATGGCCAGACCACGGACGGCGTGATTCTGATGAACTACGACGAGCACGATTCCCAATCGGCCGCAGGGCCCGTCGCTTCTTATCCCTGGTTTGTAAAAAGCCTCCGCCGCGCGCTTCAGCGGATTCCGCCCGACAAACTACTGGTGGGGATCGGCGGGTACGGTTATGACTGGTCTTTGCCGAAAAGCACGGCAGGCGGCAAGGCCGACAAAGGGAAAGGAGAAAAAGCTAGGAGACTTCCTGCGCGCGACATTACCTTTCAAGAGGCGCTGTTGACGGCGCAGGAATCAGACTCCAGCGTGAGTTTCGATGCCGACTCACTGAATCCGCACTACGAGTACTATGACGATGACGACATCCTCCACTCCGTTTGGTTCTTGGATGCGCCATCCACTTACAACCAGGTGCTTGAATCGGACCGCGCCGGTGTGGCCGGCGAGGTGATCTGGCGCTTAGGTTCGGAAGATCCCACCGTCTGGGATCTGTTCGCCGGAACAGGCGGCATCGCGTCCCATCGCGAAGCGCTGAAGACGACGGTCCTGCCCTATGACCTGGAGAAGGAAGGAAGCGGCGAATTGCTGAAGCTGGGCACAACGCCGCAGCCAGGCCGGCGGTCCATCCAATTCGATCCCTCGAGCGGCCTGATCGCCGCGGCAAGTTATGGCTCGCTGCCGGCTCCCTACACTTTGCAGATGTACGGAGCGGCGCCTGACAAAATCGTATTGTCGTTCGATGACGGCCCTGATCCGGCCTATACCCCCAAGATCCTGGACATCCTGAAGCAGAGGCAAGCTCCCGCGGTTTTCTTTGTCATTGGCTTACAAGCGGACAAGTACTCCAATCTGTTGCAACGGGCTTACGCCGAAGGACACGAAATCGGCAACCACACCTTCACGCACCCGGACATTTCGCGATTGCCCTCGAACGAGCTCGAGTGGGAACTGAACCTGACGCAGCGCCTCTTTGAGAGCGTCCTGGGCGTGAAGACGGTTTTCTTCCGCCCGCCTTATAACATTGACGCCGCTCCCAGCACGCCCGCCGAAGCGGCGCCGCTCGAAGTGATCCAAAAACTCGGATATTTCACCGTGGGCGACAACATTGACACCAGCGACTATCTCACGCGCGACCGGGGGAAAATCATCGACGCTGTGATGACCCAGCTTTCTGCCGGCAGCATCGTCTTGATGCACGACGGTGGCGGGGACCGCAGCGCTACGGTCGAGGCGCTTCCGGAAATCATCGACCGCGTCCGCGCTCAGGGAAAGGAAATTGTGCCGCTGCGCGCTTTGCTGGCGGCCAAAGGCGCCGCTGTGCCTTCGCGCGACGTGGTGATGCCCGCGCTCGATCCGCGTGACCGCTGGGCTGCCCGTGTGGACCTGTTCGTCTTTGACGCGTTGCGCTACGCGAACCTCGGTGTGGCTTGGATTTTTCTCGCCGGCATTTTCCTGGTGAGCGGGCGGCTGATTCTGATGGGGATCCTTGCCGCCTACCAGAAGCTGGTGCTCGAACCGCCTTCGCGGCCTGAGGGCTTTGAGCCGCGCGTGACCGTGTTGATCCCCGCTTACAACGAGGAGGCGGTAATCGTCCGAACCGTAACCTCGGTGCTGGGTTCGAATTGGCCGCAGTTGGATGTTCTGGTAGTGGATGACGGGTCGAAGGATCGAACCTATGAGGAGCTGGTGGGAGCCTTCGGCAACGAGCCGCGGGTGAAAATCATTCAGCAGGCGAATAGCGGAAAGTCGGTGGCGCTCAATCGCGGCTTGAGCGAGATCACCACAGACTTCGTGGTCATGGTCGACGCTGACACGCAGGTTCATCCCGACGCGGTGCGCAGCCTCGTGCGGCATTTCACTGAGCCGCGCGTGGCCGCGGTGGCCGGCAACGCCAAAGTCGGGAACCGCCACAACCTGCTCACTCGCTGGCAAGCCCTGGAGTACATTACCAATCAGAACCTGGACCGGCGCGCTTTTGACGTTCTCAATTGCATCACCGTGGTGCCGGGCGCGATCGGCGCCTGGCGGACAAGCGTGGTGCGCGAGTGCGGCGGGTTTTCGCGCGACACCGTGGCCGAGGACGCCGATTTGACGCTGGCTATCCTTCGCCGGGGCTACCGCATTGCTTACGACGAGGACGCGATCGCTTGGACCGAAGCGCCGGAGACCTGGAGCGCTCTCGTGCGCCAGCGCTTTCGGTGGACCTTTGGCACGCTCCAAACCGTGTGGAAACACCGCGACACGCTGTTTCGAAAACGCTATGGCACGCTCGGTTGGATCGCGCTGCCGAACATTTTCATCTTCCAGATTCTGTTTCCAATGTTCTCGCCGACGGTGGACTTGATGCTTGCCGGATCGTTCGTTCTCTGGGGCAGCGCTCAATTGCTCGAGAAGTGGCCCGTGATTCCTTTTCCCCAGGCGCTGGCGGTGAGCACGACGAATTTCGAACGCACACTTCTGTTTTTCCTCATCTTCACTTGCGTTGATCTGCTGGCGTGTGAGCTGGCGTTCCTGATGGAAAAGCAGGAGAGCCGACTCCTGCTCGTTTGGCTTCTGCCTCAACGTTTCGCTTATCGACAGATGATGTACGTCATTCTTTTCCGAGTTGTGCTGCGCGCCATCCAGGGCTCGGCAGTGGGGTGGGGCAAAGTGGAGAGGGCGCTACGCTCGCCGGCGTGAGCTGGATGCGCGCGCCGCATTGGAGGAAGCCCGATGGACATCCAGGAGATCCTTTCGCAGTTCGAACGAAATGAGGGACACTTCCCGCGAATCGCCGTGGAGGAGGCCGTTGCCCATCGTGAGGAAATAACCCCGTTGCTTCTGGGAGTTCTGGAAGAGGTGGCGAGGGACCCTCAGCCCTTTGCGGACGATGGCGGCCGCATGATTCACATTTACGCGATGTTTCTGCTGGCTCAATTCCGGGAACCGCGAGCCTATCCCTTACTCGTCCAGATCTTTTCTGCGCCTGGCGAGCTGGCGTTTGAGTTGGCCGGGGATGTGGTGACAGAAGACCTCGCCAGCATCCTGGCTTCGGTTTCAGACGGAGACCCGAGCGGCATGATGGCGCTGGTGGAAAATGAGCACGCCAATGAATACGTGCGTGCCGCCGCGCTGGACGGCCTCTTGACGCTGGTAGGCTGCGGTAAGCGAAGCCGGGAAGAAGTGATGGCCTACTTCGGCCGCTTATTCCAGACCCTGGAGCGAACACCCAGCTACGTTTGGGATGGTCTGGCTGGCGCCTGCGCCGACCTGTGCCCAGCGGAGGTCGAGAAAGAGCTACGCCAAGCCTATGATGAGGATCTTATCGATCCAGGTTCTGTTTCGTGGGAGGAAATTCCGGAGGCAATCGCGATGGGCCGCGAGGCAGCTCTGGAGGAACTACCGCGCCGGAACGCATTGATCACGAATGTCGTCGACGAAATGGCCTGGTGGGCGTGCTTCGAAGAAGACCAAGAGGAATGGGAAGATGACGAACAGGAGCAGGACGACGACGCAGGCAGCTTCCTGCCAACTCTGCTGTCAGACCTGGATTCCCCGATTCCGTATCGCCGAACTCAAGCTAAGGTGGGACGGAATGAGCCTTGCCCTTGCGGGAGCGGGAAAAAGTTCAAAAAGTGCTGCGGGCGTCACCCTTGAGCACAAGAGCCACGGAATCCGTCGGCTGAGGGACCGGTTGCCGCGATGGAGATCGGTGGGCCGCAGGCTGGCGATTCTCGATTTCTATTTTCGCGATGTCAGCGAACAGAGCCTCGAGCGCAACCGGCAGAGCGTCGAGGTCGGAGAGAGGATTCAGCACGAGGATGTGGCCATCTGCGAGTCCGCGCAGCGCGGATGATCTTGAACGAGTCTGGCGACAGGCTCATGGAGACAACCTCCGGGCGAAAGGAGTAGAGCAAGCTCAGTCCGTTTGTCGCTGCCGAATCGGATATCCCGCCCAAGTGTTGAGAAGTCCGAAGAATTCGTGCCCGACCACCTTCACGTCATCGGCGTTGCGCCACCAATGATCGGCATCAAAGGGCTGGTCGCTCGCGCCGCGAACTATGGCGCGCGGAGAATTGCCTGCGAGATTATGCCAGACCAGCCTCACGCGGCGGGTGTGGTACTTCGAGGTCACCAAGATCACTCGGTCCCCGCCGACGCGCCTGAGTTCCTGGAGAACGCCGAGTTCTTCTTCTTCGGTATTCTGCGTGGCGTTGGGCATCAGGCGGATGGCTGACTTTGGCACACCCAGCTTCGTCAGAACGGCTTCGTCGTAAACCTCTTCCGGCGTGTAGGCAATGCCGAGGCGGTCCATCTCTGGGTTGCGCAGATCCGGAGCCATCCAAACTTCCGGGGCCAGTCCCTGCCGGTAGATTCTGGCGGTTTCCTCGGCCCGATACGGAACCTCTCCCCTCAGCAGCACAATGGCGCGCGCGGGCTCAAGAGGATCAGAGACCACGAGCCAGCGCCCGAATCCCACCACAACTCGAACGGCCAACGCAGCTAGGAGACCCAGCACCCCAATGGCAATGAGCCAGCGCCGGCGAGCGGGTTTAGTTGAGGATGTCATCGTGGTTGTGGCGAGATCGTCACGCGGTTCAAGCGACCCTGTGGATGGCATTGAACTGGCGACACTACAAATCGATTCTCGGCAATGAATGTCGAGAGGCGCCAACCCGCTCACGCCGCGCAGTCAGCCAGAAACTCCCCGAACTCTTCGCGCTTCTCTGGCGGAAGCTCGTGAAAGGCGCGCAAGAATTGGTCAGTTCGGGTTGAGCCGAACCGGCGCGCACCGGCTTTGAGGAATTCCAGAATCTCCGGCAATTCGCGGACTCCGCCCGCCGCTTTCACCTGGCAGTTGGTTCCTTTCACGGCCTCGGACATAAGGCGGACATCATCCAGGGTCGCGCCTCCGCTGGCGTAAGCGGTGGAGGTCTTCACAAAATGTGCTCCCGCTTCGACGATCCATTGGCAGGCTCGCTTTTTTTCCTCTTGAGTCAGGAAGCAATTCTCAAGGATGACTTTCACCACCGCGCCGTTGGCCGCCTTGACTACGCCCGCGATATCGGCGATGAAGATTTCCTTCTCGCAATTCTTCAGTGCCGGAATGTTCATCACCATATCGAACTCTTGCGCGCCGAGATCGAGCGCGGTTTTGGCCTGGAATTCCTTCATGGCCGGCGTTTCGTTCCCCTGTGGAAAACCCACGACCGTCCCGACGAGAACTCCGGAGCCTTTCAACAGCTCGGCAGCCAGCCGAATATAGTGCGGCTGCACAGTGAGTGTGGCGGTCTTGAGATGAGCAGCGGTCTGCGCAAACTTGACCACGTCCTCCTTCCTCGCATCGGGGCGAATCATGGAATGGTCAAACAGTTTGGCAAAGGTCGCGATCTTCATTTCACATACTCCTTAAGCGCTAGCATTGCATCGAGATTGTGCAACAGCCCACGGTGAGTGTACACCAGAAATCCGGGGATTCCTTCCAGCAGCCCGGCCTCTTTCACCCAGGGAACAACATGTCAAAGGTCAAAAGTTAAAGGTCAAAGAGCATGTTAGCTTTGCCTTTTGACCTTGGACTTTTCCCGATCTCACTGCGCCTTACCGCGGAGCAATCGCACTGGATCGGGCATGGACGAATTCCGGTCCTCGACAGCGACCGCTGCGGTTTCCCGCTCAGTGCTCTCAACCTTATCGGCCTCGCCGGGCGCGAGGAAAAGGTTCGCCTCCACGCCGTGCTGCTTCGTGTAGAGCTCGTAGTACCGGCCCTGAGCGGCGTAAAGCAACTCGTGCGTTCCGCGTTCGACGATGCGTCCTGAATTCATCACCAGGATCTGGTCGGCGCGGCGAATGGTGGAGAGGCGGTGGGCGATGACGAATGTCGTGCGTCCCTGCATCAAGTAGGAGAGGCCTTCCTGAATCATCGCCTCCGATTCGGAATCGAGACTCGAAGTGGCTTCGTCGAGAATCAGAATTCTCGGATCGGCTAGGATGGCGCGGGCGATGGAGACGCGTTGCTTCTGCCCGCCGGAAAGTCTGACGCCGCGTTCACCTACCACGGTGTCATAGTTCTTCTCGAATGTCTCTGCGAATTCGTCGACCCGCGCGATGCGGCAGGCCGCGAGGATTTGTTCTTCGCTCGCGTCGGGACGCGAAAAGGCGACGTTTTCGCGAATCGTGCCGTCGAAAAGGAAAGTGTCCTGAAGCACGATGCCGAGTCGAGTGCGATAGGAATCAAGGCGGACGGTCGAGAGGTCGACGCCATCCACGCGCAGCGTGCCTGAAGTGGGCGTATAAAACGCCGCGATCAGCCCGATCACCGTCGACTTGCCCGCGCCGGACGGGCCGACGAGAGCCGTAACCGTCCCGGGCTCAGAGCGAAAAGAAATTTCGTGGAGGACGCTCTTGCCCGTGTCGTAGGCAAAAGACACATCTTCAAAATCCACTTCGCCGCGGATGGCGCCAAGCACTTGCGAGCGCCGCGGATAGTCGTCTTCGGGACGCTCACCCAAAATCTCCCGCGTTCGCTCGAGCCCCGCCACCGCTTCCGTAAGCTGGGTTCCGATTTGAACGATCTGGAACACCGGCGCCACCAACAGGGCTAGGAAAATGGTGTAAGTGAGAAATGTCCCGAGCGTCATAGTGCCGGCGAGAATTTGGCGCGCGCCAAGGTACATGATGAGGGCGCTGACCAGCCCCATCAGTGTTGTCGACGAAAGACTCATCACCGACATGGCGGTGAGCGTCTTGAGGACATTCTGGAGAAGCCGTTCCACTCCTGACGCGAAGACCCTTTCCTCCCGCGCTTCGGCGTGATAGCCCTTCACCACGCGCACCCCGCCCAGTGACTCCGCGAGGCGGCCCGTCACTTCGGCGTTGATCTTGCCTCGCGCGCGGAAGATGGGGCGAATGGTGGCGAAAGCCTTCTGGAGCGCATACCCAAAAACGCCCAGCACCACGAACGCGAGCAACGTCATAAAGGTGCTGATCCTCATCAGCACCACGAACGCGAAAGTGGCCGTCATTAGCCCGCCGGCGAACTCAACCAGTCCGGTGCCGAGGAGATTTCGCACACCCTCCACGTCCGTCATAATGCGTGAGACGAGCGCGCCCGTCTTGTTCGCGTCGTAGAATGAGACCGGCAAGCGCCCGATGTGCGCCTGCACCTGGCGGCGGAGATCGGCGATCATGCGCTGCGCGGCCTTCGAGAGAAGCTGGGTGAGCGCGAAGGACGTGACGGCTTGAATCATAGTCGCACCGACCACTGCGCCCAGCAACGGATATAAGAGCTGAACGTGCTTCTTGCCCAGAACGTCGTCAACCAAATACTTCGTGGAGGCGGGCAAGACGAGACCGCACACCCGGTTAACCGCCATCAGAACGAACCCAAACGCCAGCAGCCAGCGCCGCGGCCGGATGAGCGACCAGATGTGAGGCAGGAGCTTCCAAATGTTCTCTTGCTTCTCGGTCTTGCCCATCACTGCCGCGTTTGGCGATCCACCCATGTCGATGGCCTCAGCCGACCGTGCCAGGGTCTTGCATCGGTAAGCAGATCGGTCTCTGCGCCACGCTCCGTCCGGAGTGACATCTTAATCTTGATGTCTTGTCCGTGGCTTGGCATTTTCCTCTACAGCCATCCTGGTCAAAGCAAACCTCGCCGAATCCCTGCCTGGACTCAGCATCCGGGCATGACCAGTGTAGCATCGAAAGCCCAGCCTACCCGACAGTTGGTTGGTGGTTGGCAACGCCTGACGTGACAATTCTCGAGTACCACCGTCAAATGTGGCAGTGGTTGGTGGTCAGTGGCTGGTGGCTAGAAAGAGAGCGGCGAGTGGCACGTGGCGAGCAACTGATTGCCGATTTTCGACTGTCGATTGGCGATTGAAAGACAGCGGACTCTTCCCTCATATATTGGCAATCGAGAATCGTCAATCCGAAATTACTTGCCACTCGCCACTGGCTTTGAAGGCTCGTGTCCGATTTTGGGAAAGTCAAGTCCCACAATCGGGCAAGAATCGAGGACGGAGGCGAACTTGCGGTTGATTAACCCTCGTGCTATGAGTAGAATAAAGCCAGCAAGTCAATGGCACGGCAGTTGCCTCTGGAAGGTAAGTCATGGATGTTCCTCGACCCCAAGCGTTGCGCCAGAAACGAATTCGCCGAGCGATCTACGGCGCGGCAGTGGTGGTGACAGTCACTGCCGCTACCATCGGGCTTTCGAAGTTGAAGATGGCGGCGCCGTCGGTCGATTCCGGCACCGTTTGGCGCGACACGGTCAAGCGAGGCTCGATGCTTCGTGAAGTGCGCGGCTTGGGCACACTGGTTCCCGTCGAAATCCGTTGGATTCCCGCGGCCACAGACGGCCGCATCGATAAGCGGCTGGTACTTCCCGGCACGCCAGTGAAGGCGGACACCATCTTGGTCGAAATGAGCAACCCGGAATTACAGCAGTCCGCCGTAGACGCGGAGTATCAGATGAAAGCCGCGCTAGCCGACCACGACAGCTTGAAGGTGAAGCTGGAAACTGCGTTGCTCGACCAGCGGTCGACCGCGGCCACCGTCGGCGCTGATTATCGGCAAGCCAAACTTCAGTTGGAAGTCGATCAGAAGCTGGCCGAAAGTGGCTTGGTTTCGAACCTAACGGTGCAGCTCGATCAAGTGAAATCGGATTCCTTGATCACTCGCAATGACATTGAGCAAAAGCGGCTGAGCACGGACGCCGAAAATGAAAAGGCGCAGTTGGCGGCTCAGCAAGCCAAGATTGACCAACTGCGGGCGCTCTATGAGCTGAAACGCAGCCAAGTGGACCTGCTCAACGTACGCGCCGGTCTCGATGGCGTGCTTCAGCTCTTGCCGGTGGAAGTCGGGCAGCGGGTTACGGCGGGAACGAACATTGCCCGTGTGTCGCAGCCCAAGAATCTGAAAGCCGAAGTCAAAATCGCTGAGACTCAAGTGAAGGATGTCCGGATTGGCCAGAAGGCGACCATCGACACGCACAACGGCATTATTCCCGGCCACGTCATTCGCATTGATCCCTCGTCCGTCAACGGCACCGTGACGGTCGATTGCGCCTTGGACGGCCCACTGCCGGAGGGCGCCTACCCCGACCTGAGCGTCGACGGCACCATTGAGCTGGAACGGCTGGAAAACGTGCTTTACGTGGGACGACCGACTTTCGGCCAGCCGGACAGCACCATCACGCTTTTCAAGACGACCAACGGCGGCAAGGAAGCGATTCGAGTCCCGGTCAAGTTGGGACGAAGCTCAGTGAACACCATTGAGATCAAGGACGGCTTGAAAGAGGGTGACGAAGTCATCCTTTCCGACATGTCGAGGTGGGACGCGTTCGATAGAATTCAGCTAAACTAGGGATTAGGAATTGGGGATTAGGGCCGGCGCAGGCACGCGATAGAATGCTTGGCTATTTCTTAACTCCTGATTCCTAATTCCTGTTTTTTGAACCAGAGGTCTTTCGGATTCGTAAGATTTAGAGGAGGAGAATACAACATGGACTCGACCAATCGCAGCACCCAAGTCGCGGGGAAGGTGGAAAGCAGGGGATCGGAAATTCCCCTCGTTCACATGGAAGGCGTCACCAAAGTCTTCTATACGGACGAAGTGGAAACTCATGCCTTGTCGGGGATTCATCTGGATATCCAGAAGGGTGAGTACGTGGCCGTCTCGGGCCCGTCAGGCTGCGGGAAGTCGACGCTGCTGTCCATTTTGGGGCTTCTCGATTCCCCAAGCGACGGAGCGTATATCCTCAACGGCAAGTCGGTGGAGGACTTGTCGCTTTCCGATCGCACCCGGATTCGCAATCGCGAAGTGGGTTTCATCTTTCAGGCGTTTAACTTGATCGGCGATTTGACGGTGTATGAAAATGTCGAGCTCCCCCTCACCTATCGCGGCATGCCCTCCGCCGAACGCAAACAGCGCGTCCATGAATCATTGGAGAAAGTCGGCATGGCGCACCGCTTGAAGCACTATCCTTCGCAGCTTTCCGGCGGTCAGCAGCAAAGGGTAGCCGTGGCGCGCGCCTTGGCCGGCAAGCCTTCCGTTCTGCTGGCTGACGAGCCGACAGGGAACCTGGACTCCAAGAACGGCGAGCAGGCCATGGAGCTGCTTCGCAACCTTCACCGTGAGGGCGCCACGATCATCATGGTGACTCACGACCCCCGCTACGCCCGCCACGCCGAGCGCACCGTGCGCTTGTTTGACGGCCGGATCGTGGACGAGAGCATGGCCGAAGCCGCGGATGCGGAAGCCTGATACACCCAGTAGAACTAGTGGCGACTGGCTGGAGAAAATGACGAGGTTCGGATTTCGGGGTCCGGGGTTCGCAGAAGCAGACAAGGCTGTTGAGAGTTCCCGAACCCCTAACCCCGAATCCCTAACCCCCTCTCTTTCACTTGCCGCCGGCCACTTGCCACTTCTTATTTCTTGCGAGGCCGAATGATCAAATTGAACAACGTTGAGAAGTCCTTTCCTGTCGGGCCGGCGAGGTATTACGTTTTGCGTCGCATTGGCATTGAAATACGCGAGGGCGAATTTATCACCGTCATGGGGCCATCCGGCGCTGGAAAGTCGACCCTGCTCAGCATCCTGGGGATGCTCGACGCTTCCTGGACGGGCGAATACTATTTTTTCGATCATGCCGTCCACAAAATGAATCCCAAGCAGCGCGCCGAAATCAATAAGAAATACATTGGGTTTGTGTTTCAGCAGTATCACCTGCTCGATAATCTCACGGTGGCGGAGAACCTGGACATTCCGCTATCTTATCGGGATATCAAGAGCTCGGAGCGCCAGGGCATCGTGGCTGACACGCTGGACCGGTTTCACATCGTGGGCAAAAAGGATTTATTCCCCAGCCAGCTTTCCGGCGGGCAGCAGCAGCTCGTGGCGGTGGCGAGGGCAGTGATCGCGAGTCCGAAGTTGATCCTGGCGGACGAGCCGACTGGCAATCTGCACTCCAGCCAAGGCAAAGACATCATGGAGCTGTTCAAGAAGCTGAACAACGAAGGAACCACGATCGTTCAGGTGACACACTCGGAAACGAACGCCGCCTACGGGCACCGAATCATCAAACTGGTGGATGGGTGGGTGTCGAATTGATATTGCCGATTTTCGATTGCCGATTTTTGATTGCCGATTGCCGATTTTCGATTGCCGATTGAGTCGCAGTATCAAGGAGACGCGTATCATGACTCCTAAAGAGATGAGGGACCGCACGAAGTCATTTGCCTTGCGGGTCATCAAGCTTGTGGACGCCATGCCTCGCACTCTTGCGGGTCAGGTAACGGGAAGGCAACTGCTTCGTTCGGCGACTTCTGTCGGGGCGAATTACCGCGCGGCCTGCCGGGCTCAGTCGCGCGCAGAATTCGCAGCGAAACTTTCCATTGTGGTTGAGGAAGCTGACGAAAGCCTCTACTGGCTTGAACTTCTAAACGAATCGGGCTTGGTTAAGCCCCGACGATTAGTCGACCTGTTGAGGGAGGCTAGCGAGCTGCTTGCGATCGCGATTGCCTCGCGCAAAACGGCGAAGCGGCCCAGCAGACTGCTGGAGCATCATACTTCGACCCCAATCATCAATCGACAATCGGCAATCGGCAATCGGCAATCGACAATTGCTTCCAGAAAAACATCGAAAGCACCCGCTGAGACTAAAGAAGAAGGTCCTTCGACTTCAATCGGCAATCGGCAATCGACAATCGGCAATATATGAAGAAAGCGGAATCCAACTCCTACAGAATTCTTGTCGCCGACGACCAACCCGACGTGCTCGAGGCCTTGCGCCTGCTGCTGAAGGGCGAGGGTTTCCGAATCGAGGCGGCGCTCTCACCTGCCGAGGCGATGAAGGCGATGGAGGCGTTCGACTTTGATCTGGCGCTGATCGACCTGAACTATGCGCGGGATACGACTTCCGGCCAGGAGGGCCTGGATCTCCTGGCTCGGATGCAAGCGATTGACTCAGCTCTGCCCATCGTGGTGATGACGGCCTGGGGCACCGTGGAGATAGCAGTGGAGGCCATTCGGCGCGGCGCGAAGGACTTCATCCAAAAGCCCTGGGACAATGCCCGGCTGATCACCATCATCCGCACCCAGCTTGAGCTCAGCGATGCGCTTCGGCGTGAGCAGCGCCTGGAAGCAGAAAACCGCCTGTTGCGCGCCGAGGGCCGGCCCACTTTCATTGCGGAGTCCGCCGCCATGCGGCCGGTGCTGGAGCTGATTACGCGTATCGGGCCGTCCGAGGCCAACGTGCTGATCACCGGCGAGCACGGAACGGGGAAGGAAGTGGTGGCGCAGACGCTGCACGCCTGCTCCAGCCGCGCCTCGCGGCCGATGATCACCGTCAATACCGGCGGTCTTTCGGAAGGAATATTTGAGAGCGAGCTGTTTGGGCACATCAAAGGTGCTTTTACAGACGCCAAGGTGGACCGAGTGGGAAGGTTTGAGCTGGCCGACGGCAGCACGATTTTCCTCGACGAAATTTCGAACGTTCCGTTAAACCTTCAGGCGAAACTTCTCCGCGTGCTTCAGACCGGAGAGTTCGAGCGCGTCGGTTCATCCAAGACTCGCCAAGCAGACCTGCGAATCCTTTCCGCCACCAACACCGACTTGAAGGCGGAAGTCGCCGCCGGCCGATTTCGCGAGGACCTCCTCTTCCGGCTCAATACCATCGAAATTCACCTGCCCCCGCTCCGAGACCGGCGCGACGACATCCCCAAACTGGCCATGCTCTTTCTCCGTCAGCACGCCGGGCGGTATCGAAGGAAGGTGGTCGGGTTTGATCCCTCGGCGCTCCAGGCCCTTTTGGATTATAGTTGGCCCGGCAACGTGCGCGAACTTGACCACGCCGTGGAACGCGCCGTGTTGCTGGCGCAGGACGACATGGTGCACGCGAGCGACTTGGGTCTGCACGCCACTCGTGAAGGTCCGCCGCGGCTCGAAGAGATGAGCCTGGAGGACGTGGAAAGTTTCCTCATCAAGAAGGCACTGGATCGTTACGATGGAAACGTCAGCGAAGCCGCGGACGCTCTGGGCCTGAGCCGTAGCGCGCTGTATCGGAGATTTCAGAAGTATGGGTTGTGACGAAGAAGGAATTGGGAATTAGGGATTAGGAATTAGGGAGGGAAGAGTGAAAAACTATAAGGAGCTGGCGGTCTGGCAGAAAGCGGTCCAGTTGGCCATCGAAGTGTACAAACCAGCGGTCATTTTCCGGAAACTGAGAAGTTTGGACTGACAACTCAAATTCGTAAAGCGGCCACGTCAATACCGGCCAACATCGCGGAAGGTTGGGGCAGAGGCACGACCAACGATTACCTCCGGTTTCTGGCCATCGCGAGAGGCTCTCTCATGGAGCTGGAGACGCACTCAATCGTGGCCCAAGGGCTAGGGTTCATGAGTCCTGACCAGCTTAAGCAAACATCTGGAAAAATCGAAGAAATCGGCAGAATGCTCAATGGCCTGATCCAAGCATTAAAAGAGCCGAAGAACCAGGCGGCGGTCGCCCAGGCCGGGGTCCCTAATTCCTAATCCCTAATTCCTAATTCCTGATTTTCCCGTGGCTAACCAATACCCACACCGCGGTCCGCGCAGGAAGCCTCGCAAGCGAAAACTGAGTTATGAGGGCCGGATTCTGCTGATAGCCTTTTTGGGTGGGCTGCCCGCCACAATGGTATCGCTCGTCCTGCTTTGGGGCGGCGATTTTTCCAGCAAGACGCAGTGGACGCTGACGATCGTCATCGTTGGTTTCTGGTTGGGTTTCGCCACAGCTCTTCGAGAGCGCGTGGTGATGCCGCTTCAGACGCTCTCCAATCTTCTCAGCGCCTTGCGGGAGGAAGATTATTCGCTCAGGGCGCGTTGGGCGGGCCACGATGACGCGATGGGTGAGGTTTTCATGGAGGCCAACGCGCTGAGCGACACGATGCGCGAGCAGCGCCTGGGCGCCGAAGAAGCTACCGCGTTGCTGCGGAAAGTGATGGCGGAAATCGACGTCGCTATTTTCGCTTTCGACGGCCAACAGCGCCTGCGCCTGATCAATCGCGCCGGTGAACAGCTCATCGCCCAGCCGCCGGAAGGGCTGTTGGGACGCAGCGCGGCGGAACTGGGTCTGGCTGATTGCCTGGAAGGTGAACCCATGCGCACCCTCGAGCGCGGCTTTCCGGGCCGGCCCAGCCAGACGGCGCGATGGGGATTGCGTCGAGGCACGTTTCGCGAGCGCGGCTTGCCTCACCAGTTGCTGGTTCTCGAAGACTTGAGCCGGCCGTTGCGCGACGAAGAACGCCAAGCGTGGCAGCGATTAATTCGCGTCCTGGGGCACGAGCTGAATAATTCCCTGACGCCCATCAAGTCCATGGCCGGAATGCTCGCCAGCCTGTTCACCAAGCCGCGCCGACCGGACGACTGGGAAGAGGACATGCAGCGAGGCCTCGAAATCATAAAGTCGCGCTCCGAAGCGCTGAGCCGGTTCATGGAGGCGTATTCGCGCCTGGCACGGCTTCCGCAGCCGAAATTCCAGCCGCTCGCCGTCGGCGAGTTGCTGCGCCGCGTTGTCGAGCTCGAAACCAGGCTGAAGGTAATGCTCGAGGCCGGTCCGCAGCTTATGATTCGCGCCGACGGCGACCAGTTGGAGCAGCTTGTGATCAACCTGGTGCGCAACGGCGTCGATGCCGCGCTGGAGTCCGGCGGCGAAGTGAAAGTGGGCTGGAGGAAGAACGCTCACCATGTGGAAGTCTGGGTGCAAGACAACGGCCCGGGTCTGCCCGCTACGACCAATCTGTTCGTCCCGTTCTTTACGACCAAACCGCAAGGCTCGGGCATCGGCCTGGTGCTCAGCCGCCAGATCGCCGAGGCCCACGGCGGAACCCTCACTTTGGAAGACCGCAAGCCCGATCCCGGATGCGTGGCGCGGCTGCGCCTGCCGCTGGCGTGAGAAAAGCAGTGACAAGTGAAGAATGACAAGTGCCAAGTAGTCTTCGACTGATGATTGTGGATTGCCGATTGATGAGGAAGAAGAATTCACTGTTTTTCAATCGACAATCGAAAATCGCCAATCAGTTGCTCGTCACTGTCCTTGACCGCGTTCGTCTGCACTATAATGGTCCAGCCTGGGATTCGCGCCGGCCCAAGAAAAAGTTGAACGTGAAAAATGGACGCAGCCGCAGTGAAACAACCGATCAAGCACTGAACAGAATTATTTATTCTTTGCGGTTGGTCGGCGTTACAATCGCAGCGTCAGCAACAGGTCGGCAAATCTTCTCGGCGTCTAGTCCACTCAAGGTCCGGGGCAATTGACTATGGAGGCGATCGTCAAGGAACGTCAGGCCGGGTCCGTGACCATACTCGAATTGAGCGGAAGACTGCACATCGGCGCCGTAGTTGAGGAATTGGATCAGAAGTTACAGCGCCTCGTCGCCGAGGGCCGGACCGCGCTGCTGCTCGATTGCAGCCAGGTGGCCGGCATTGACAGTCAAGGAATCAAGACGCTGGTGCGGGGCGTGATTTCAGCTCAAAGACGCGGGGGCAAGCTGAAACTTTTGAAACTCACGCCGCGGGTGCGCGAGGTGCTGAGCATTACGCGATTGCTGACCGTGATTGAATCGTTCGACGATGAGCAGGCAGCCCTAAGCAGTTTCTCTGCGCAGGCTGGCGTGGGCGCGTCGGAAACTGGAAATTAGAAATTGGAAAATCGAACCTCGATGATTGAAACTCGCAGTCCTGGAGAATCAAGACTGGAAATTCCAAACTCGCCGCTTGACTGCGAGTGGCAAACACGTTGGCCGATTTTCGATCTTCCAGCAATGCTTCCTGGTGCTCCCTAATTCCTAACTCCTAAATCCTAATTCCTGCTCACCCTCTCACGCGCGCGCCGATATATCTCTTGATGGCGTCGAGGTCCTTCAGAGAGAGCGAGACAAAATGCACGGCAATATTATCGGGTTTGTCGCGGCGAATGACTTTCGCGCGCGTTTTCACCGGGGTCTTTCCCGTGGGCACCTCGAATTCCAGCTCGAGCTCTTGATCAACGTCCAGCCCTCCTGACGGCCCCAGTAACATTCCGTCCTCGCTGATGTCAAGGCTTCCGGCGACAAACTGCCCCTGGCGATGGCCCGCCCAACGGCAAGTGACGGTAGTGCGCAGAGGCAATCTCGCGTATTTCCTCTTCTCTTTCAACATCGGGCCGCGCGCCGCGCCGAAGAGTGCGCCAATGCGCTCTCGATTAAACGGTTTGCCCAGGAAAATGCTGACCCCGGCGTTAAAGCCCCTGCGCATGGTGTTGACGTCGTTGTATCCGGTCAGCATCACGATCGGGACCTCGTTGTTCAGGTGCGACGAGCGGATACGTTCGGCGAGCTGGAAGCCATCCAGGTGAGGCATGTAAGCGTCGAGCACGATGCCGTCAAACTTCTCTTTTTCGACCACGCGGCCAGCCTCGCGGCTGTCCTCAAACGTAACCACAACGCACCCCATCGGCTCCACCAGGGCCTTGAGCAACTTTAGGACTTCCGGCTCATCATCAACCGCCATGATCTTCAATGCCATGCCGTCAGGCCTCGTCAAGCTGTAGCGGCGCTGTCTGAGCGCCGAAAAACCGCTGGCCGCAGGGTCGGGCCTTGTGCCCGCCCTCCGAAGGGAGGCCACGAGGGGCGCCCTTACGAACCGGCAGTCCGCGAAGACAACCCTTTCCAGTGTCGCGCGGAGCCCGGGTACCGATGACTGCGCCGAGTCGTGAAAGAATTCGGTTCAGAAGTGGATTCCCGGAAAGACCTCCGCAGCCGACCCCATGTTACAGTCCGCATTCACCTCCGTCAATCCAAGATCTCCCTGCTCCAGCAGGACTATTCGGTGAACAAAATAATTCGAGATACGGTATGCTTGCGCGCTGCCGGATTTTCTGCGGCTGAATTACCGAGACTGTCTACAGCGTCGGACATTCGAACCACCAAGAACTCAGGGCCAGACTTGGCAGGGGCGGCCGGAGATCCAAATGACTAAAGAGGAAATTCGCCTGCAAGAATCGCGCCAGCGCAAGGTTCACTGGAATCGCTGGGGACCTTACCTGAGCGAGCGGCAGTGGGGCACCGTGCGAGAAGACTACAGTCCGTACGGGACGGCGTGGGATTATTTTCCCCACGATCACGCGCGGTCGCGAGCTTATCGGTGGGGCGAAGACGGACTGGGTGGAATCTCTGACCGCCATCAGTTCATTTGCTTTGCGCCGGCCCTCTGGAACGGCCGCGATCCCATTCTCAAAGAGAGGCTCTTTGGCTTGACCAACAGCGAGGGCAGTCACGGCGAAGACGTCAAAGAGTACTACTTCTATCTCGACTCCACGCCCACCCATTCGTACATGAAATATCTCTACAAGTATCCGCAAGCGGAGTTTCCCTACGCGCGGCTGATCGAGGAGAATCGCCGGCGGGGGCGCGGCGGCCTGGAATACGAATTGATCGACACGGGCGTGTTCGACGAGGACCGCTATTTTGATATCTTTGTGGAATACGCCAAGGCGTCTGCTGAAGACCTTTTGATTCGCATCACCGCGCATAACCGCGGGCCGGAATCCGCTGTTCTTCACCTCTTGCCCACACTGTGGTTTCGGAATACTTGGTCGTGGGGGCGTGATGAATACCGGCCCAGGCTGGCGAAGGCCGGCGCTCCGCCCGGAACATCCGTAGTGGACGTCGAGCACCAATATTACGGCCGCCGCTGGCTGGTTTGCGAGGGCTCTCCGGAATTGCTCTTCACTGAGAACGAGACCAATTTTGTGCGCCTGTTTGGCTGGCCCGAGCGCTCGCCCTACGTCAAGGACGGCATCGATCGCTACGTCGTCCATGGCGCGCGCGAGGCGGTGAATGCCGCACAGACGGGAACGAAAGTTGCGGCACACTACCGCCCGGAAATCGCCAGCCAGGGAAGCGTCGTCGTGCGATTGCGTCTCACGGACCAGACGCCCCGCGCGCCCATGTTCGATGAGGAATTCGACGCCGTTTTCTCGGCACGTCTGGCAGAGGCCGATGAGTTTTACGCGAAGCGCGTGGGCAAGTGCCATTGTTCGACGGACGCCATGATCGTCCAGCGCCAGGCGTACGCCGGCTTGCTGTGGTCGAAGCAGTTCTACCATTACGTCATCCGCGACTGGCTGGAGGGCGATCCCGCCGGCCCGCAGCCTCCTGCCGAAAGGCGAAACGGTCGCAACCGCGACTGGATTCAACTCTACAACGCCGACGTCATTTCCATGCCGGATAAGTGGGAATATCCGTGGTATGCGAGCTGGGACCTCGCCTTTCATTGCGTGGCGATGAGCCTGGTGGACCCGGACTTCGCCAAAGAGCAGATCCTCTTGATGCATCGCGAGTGGTACATGCATCCGAGCGGGAAAGTGCCCGCCTACGAATGGGCCTTCGACGACGTGAACCCGCCGGTGCTGGCCTGGGCCGCATGGCGTGTCTATAAGATTGAGCGGCGCATTCGCGGCAAATCAGACCGCACCTTCCTCGAGCGCATTTTTCACAAGCTGCTGCTGAACTTCACTTGGTGGGTGAATCGGAAAGACCCGGAAGGGCGCAACGTTTTTCAGGGCGGTTTCCTGGGCCTCGATAACATCGGCGTATTCGATCGCTCCAAGCCTCTGCCCACCGGCGGGCACATCGAGCAGTCGGATGGCACAAGCTGGATGGCCATGTATTGCCTCAATCTCCTGGCGATCGCGCTCGAATTGGCGCGCGAGGATCCCGCTTACGAGGACGTGGCCAGCAAGTTCTTCGAACATTTCTCGTTCATCGCTCATGCCATGAATGACATAGGCGGGTACGGCATCAGTCTGTGGGACGAGCACGACGGGTTTTACTACGACTGCCTCCACCTGCCCGACGAATATCACTACTCGCTCAAAGTCCGCTCGATGGTCGGTCTCGTACCGCTGTTTGCCGTAGAAACCCTGGAGCCCGAATTCGTGCAGAGGTTCAAGCACTTCGCGAGGCGCATTGGCTGGTTCATGGAACATGGGCCGGACGTGGCCGACTCGATCGACCGCAGTCAGAAGAACGAGCATGGTCCGCGGTACCTGCTCTCCATTGTCAATCGCTATCGATTGCTTCGAATGGTGCGGTACCTGCTCGACGAAAACGAGTTCCTTTCGTCGTACGGCGTACGGGCGCTTTCGAAATTCCATCGCGACCATCCTTACATCCTCCACGTCGACGGGCAGGAGTATCGGGTGGACTACGAGCCCGCGGAATCGAAAACCGGATTGTTCGGTGGGAACTCCAATTGGCGAGGTCCGATCTGGTTGCCCCTGAATTTTCTGCTCATTGAATCGCTTCAGAAGTTTCATCACTATTATGGCGACATCGTCCAGGTGGAATTCCCCACGGGATCCGGCGAGATGAAGACGCTGTGGGAAGTGGCGGCGGAGATTTCTCGCCGCCTGACTCGAATCTTTCTGCGCGGGCCGGACGGCCGACGGCCCGTTTTCGGCGCCACGGAGAAGTTTCAGTCCGACCCCCATTGGCAGGATTACGTCCTGTTCTACGAGTATTTCCACGGAGACAATGGTGCGGGCCTCGGCGCCAGCCACCAGACCGGATGGACAAGTCTCGTGGCCAAACTCTTGGAGCAGAGCGGAGGGTAGAACCATTGGGTGATTTTGTGATTGGGCGATTGGGTGATTGAAGAAAGGGCGGAAACTGGAAACTCGAAACTGGACGCGCAAGTAAAACGGCTAGTTTCCATTTTCAAGTTTCTAATTTCTGCTTGTCCGTCAATCACTCAATCACCAAATCGCTCAATCACTCAATTCGAGCATGATCGATTTAGGCCCTGAAATCTGCAAAGACCTCGCCGCTGCCGAGCAGCGGGAATGGCTGATCACGAACGGCATGGGAGGATTTGCCTCCGGCACGGTGGCGGGCGTCCTCACTCGACGCTATCACGCGCTGCTCGTGGCCCCGCTCAAGCCGCCACTCGGCCGGACGCTGCTCGTCACGAAGATTGATGAGCTCGCGGAGTACGACGGCGAAGTCTACGCGCTCGGCGCCAACCGCTGGGTGGGCGGCGCAATTGATCCTCGTGGTTATGAATTCATTGAGCGCTTCCGCCTGGAGGGAACAATCCCCGTTTGGACGTTCGCCTTCGCCGATGCGCTGCTTGAAAAACGCATCTGGATGGAGCACGGCGCCAACACAACTTATGTCACCTACACTTTAGCTCGCGCCAACCACCGCTTGCGGCTCACGCTGAAGGTTCTGGTCAACTATCGCGACTTCCATTCGGTAACACGCGCCGGCGATTGGCGCATGGACGTTCAGCGCATCGGGCGTGGCGTGCGGGTGCTCGCGTTTCCGGGAGCCGCGCCCATTTACCTCCTCAGCCCGCAGGCCGAGGCCGAGGCCACGCACATTTGGTACAGGAATTACGACCTCGCGGTGGAGCGTGGGCGCGGGCTTGAGGACCACGAAGATCACTTGCACGCCGCCAACTTCACGGCGGAAATCGGAGAAGGGGAGTCAGCCACAGTTGTCCTCAGCACGGATGCCACGGCCGATCTCGATGCTAGTGCGGCGCTCGAGCGGCGCCTGGGCCACGAGCGGAAGCTCATCGAACAATGGAGCTCCACTCATCCGTCGCTTGGGGCAACGGCGCCTTTCTGGGTAAGACAGCTCGTGCTCGCCGCTGACCAGTTCATTGTGGCGCGGCCGCTCGCGGAAAACCCTCAGGCCTACTCTGTGATTGCCGGTTACCCGTGGTTTGGCGACTGGGGCCGCGACACCATGGTCGCCTTGCCGGGTCTGACGCTGTCGATCGGACGCGCCGAAATAGCCAAAGAAATCTTGAGAACATTCGCGAAATTCGTGAGCGAGGGGATGCTCCCGAATTTTTTCCCCGAGGCCGGAAATAATCCCGAGTACAACGCCGTGGATGGCACGCTGTGGTACATCGAGGCGGTTTCGCAGTATGTCGCCGCCACGCGCGACACGGCAACTCTCCGCGAGCTTTATCCCGTTCTCTCGGAGATGATTAACCGATACGTGCGCGGCACGCGGTTTCACATCCACGTCGACCGTGCGGATGGTTTGCTCTACGCCGGCGAACCGGGCGTGGCGCTCACCTGGATGG
Organism: Terriglobia bacterium; assembly: GCA_050013575.1. Classification (GTDB taxonomy): domain Bacteria; phylum Acidobacteriota; class Terriglobia; order UBA7540; family UBA7540; genus DASYXZ01. The sequence goes on from JBEKEZ010000004.1 coordinate 159,067, forward strand.
ACGCGCGGGTGAACGGACAGCCGGTGACGCCGCGAATCGGAAAGCCGGTGGAGGTGAATGCGCTGTGGTTTAACGCGCTGCTGGCGATGGCGCGGTTGGCGCGCCGCCTGAAGAAAAGCGCGACCTATTACGAAAATATGGCCGCGCGCGCGCACGAAGGCTTTCAGCGGTTCTGGAATGACGCGGCCCACTATTGCTTCGACGTTTTGGATGGCCCCGAGGGCCACGACCCCGCAATTCGTCCCAATCAAATCTTCGCGGTGTCGCTCGCCGACGGATTGCTCCCGCCGGAGCAAATGCGTGCGGTGGTGGACGCTTGCGAGCGCCATTTGCTCGTGCCGCGAGGCCTGCGCAGCCTGGCGCCCGACCATCCTCAATACCGCGGGCACTACGCCGGGCCGCCGCACGAACGCGATGCCGCCTATCATCAGGGAACCGTGTGGGGCTGGCTGCTTGGGCCTTTTGTTCTCGCTCACCTCCGCGTGTATCGCGACCCCGCCCGCGCTCGTGCCTTCCTCGAGCCGATGGCGCAAGCCATGACCGAAGCCGGACTCGGCACAGTGGGCGAGATTTTTGACGGCGACCCGCCCTATTCCTCGCGCGGTTGCATCGCGCAGGCGTGGAGCGTCGCGGAAGTGCTGCGGGCGTGGACCGCAGTGGCAAGTGGCAAGCAACAGCCCTCAGCGGTCAGCCTTCAGCAAGTACCTCTGCCCGACGCGGGATCGCTGAAGGCTGACGGCTGAGCGCTGAGAGCTACCGACTTTCGCCACTCGCCACTGATTTCAGGAGGCAGCGCAGCCGAGCAGTTCTGCGTCAAAGAGGAAGTCAGCTATGTCTCTGGCAACGCCATGGTGGGTGAACCTGCTGGCCTTCGTGCCGGCCGTCACGTACTTGATTTACAGAAGCCGGGGCCTTTCGCTCGACCCTAAGACGCTTGGTATCGGACTGACTTTTGGAATTGCTTTCGGATTCGTGGAGGCGGCGGTCGTGGTTTATCTCCGCGCCGCCACGGGAATTCTGTCCGGTCCTCAAGTGATGACGATCATAAGTCCGGGAAGCGCACAGCAGGGTACAGCCGAGGTTTTAGCCGCGATGCCGGCAAGCTTGGTCAAAATCGAAATGCTGCGCGAAGCGGCAACCATGGCCATGCTCGTCAGTGTGGCGTTACTGGGAACTCGAGGCGGGGTCGCGCGCGTTGCCTTTTTCCTTTGGACCTTTGCCACCTGGGATATTGTCTATTACCTTGGACTTTGGCTGACGATCGGCTGGCCATCGTCGTTGCGAGATTCTGATGTGCTATTCTTAATCCCTCAGCCGTGGATTTCTCAAGTATGGTTTCCCCTGGTCGTAAGCGCTTTGACCCTCGCAGCCGTGATCGCGGCGAGAAAGCCCACCGGCAGTTGAATTCCAAATGAAGGCAGCCAGATAGACGAAGCGTGCGCAAAAGAGGACAGAGATTCCGTGAAAGGGCGAGGCCAAGGCTGCGAGCGGCGCTCGCTTTGTTGGCGCTTTGGGTCTCGTTCGGCCTTGGCGTTGGTCTTCTTGCCGACAACTCTGCTGACCCCGACAACGACTTCGCAGACCGCGAGCGTGCTCGCCGCGGTTTCGATCTGTTGATGGACGGCGATCCGGACGCGGCCCTGATTATTTTCCATCAGATCCAGCAGAGCGACCCGCAATCGCCGCTCGGCTACCTGCTGGACGCCGAAGCCGTTTGGTGGAAGATTTACTATTCCACAGCCCACTTGACCGATCCCGACGTCTTTGACGTCGCGAGGGTGAACGCTTCGCCCTTCGATTCTCATTTTTCCGATTTGATCCGTGTCGCCACCACGCGCGCCGAGGTGCGCATTCGTGCCCGGCAGGACGTCGCGCGCAACACTCTCTATGAGGGCATGGCTTACGCGCTCACGGCGCGCCTCGACGGTCTGCGCGGAAAGGACCTCAGTACCGGCCGAGCCGGCAAGAAGATGCGCACCCTATTGCTTTCGGCTCTCAATAGGGACCCTAACCTCACCGACGCAAACCTTGGGCTGGGGATTTATGATTATTACATCGATACACTCTCGGCACCCCTTAAGCTCTTGCGCGTGCTCGACGACCTGCCGGCGGGCAATCGCGCCCTGGGACTTCAACTCCTCCAGAAGACAGCCGACCGAGGGGATCTGCTCCGTGGTGAAGCAAAATTTTATCTCGCCAAAAACTATTCGCGTGAGAGTGAGAGAAAATATCGACAAGCATTCGAATTATTCCAGGAGTTGTCGCGCAACTACCCGCATAATCCGCTCTGGACGCTTCTGGCCGCCAGCATGGAAACCCGGCTGGGAGAAACCGCGCGCGCCGAGGTGCTCTATCGGCAAGTGTTCAGAGATACGGAGCGACCGGACTCGCAGGCGGAGGGTGCGGTGCACGCGGCGGCGCGCGATGTGCTGGTCCGCTTGCATCCTCGCGAAAATTTTGGCCGATAATTAAGGTGACGCGCCCTTCGGCGAGAACATCAGAAGCGTAAGGTGCTCGTGCCGTTCCAACTTAATTCGGCAATCTACTCCACCTGTATCTCGCTGACCGGGTTTGCGCCGTGGATGACCCCTTTTAGCCGAGAAAAGTTGGAACGGCACTAGCTCCGCTCCAACGCAATAGAGGCTATGTATCCCACTTCCGTCTTCCCCAGCAACGACGTGCTGCCGGCCTTGCGCGGATTAGTCGAAATAACCTGGAACGGCACCAGCGACATGGGGAAGCGCCAGTCCGATGCCCGGTTCGGCGGCTGGACGATGGTGGCCGCTCTCCTTTGCGCTTCAATCGCTTCGAGGGCGCTCGCCTCAGGGCTCCCGGTCACGGCCTCTGGCCCGGCAAACCAGGCCTGCGAACAATGCCCTGCCGCTCGCCAGGGAATCGACCTGCTGATGAATGGCGATCCTGACAGCGCGATTGAAATCTTCAAGCAGATCCAAGCACAAGAGCCCGATTCGCCGTTGGGTTACCTGGCGGCCGCTGACGCCCTCTGGTGGAAGATCTATCTGACCACTGCCGACCTGATCGACCCGGACGTCTTCGATGTGGTCTACTCCAAAACCTCGCCCTACGACGCGCCATTCGAAGAAATGGTGAACACGGCCATCCGCAAAGGGGCGGAGCAAATCCGCGCCGGCCATGCTGTGGCGCGCAATCGCCTCTACGCGGGCATGGCCTATGCGCTCCGAGCGCGATACTACGGCTTGCGAGACCAAGATCTGGCCACCGCGCGCGCCGCCAAAAGGATGCGCGCCCTCCTGCTCCTCGCTTCGCGAGACGATCCTACGCTCGTCGACGCAAATGCCGGCCTCGGGCTTTACAACTACTTCGTGGACACGCTGCCCACGATTATCAAGATGCTGAAATTCTTCGTTGGACTTCCCGGCGGCAGCCGCGATCTGGGACTTCAACAGCTCCAGAACGCTGCCGCGAACGGCGACTTGGTCCGCGGTGAGGCCAAGTTTTATTTGGCCAAGGATTTTTCGCGAGCCAGCGAACGCCAATACGCGGCCTCACTCCTCCTTTTCCAGGAATTGTCGAAGGAATATCCCCGCAACTTGCTTTGGAAACTGCTGATCGGCAGCTTGGAGGCGCGCTTGGGAAACGCCGGAGAGGCTGAAGCAGATTATCGCGAAGTGTTGGAAGAGTCAGCGGGCAAGAGCTCCGAGATCCAGCAAGCCCTCCATCGCGAAGCCGAGAAAGCTCTCCAGCGGCTACATCCTGAAGGAAAGGCTGCGTCGGTCGCAAGGCGAGTCAGTTATCAGCAGTCAGCTTTCAGCCTTCAGCTTTCAGCGGGCGCTTACCGCAGTTGGTTTCTTGCTGAAAGCTGACGGCTGACCGCTGACGGCCGTTGTTCGTCACTCGTCACTTGTCACTGGTCACTTGGAATTGTTCGTGGGCGTGATAGGAACTGCGGACGAGCGGTCCGGACTCGACGTGGCGGATGCCGCGCTGCTGGCCTTCGCGCTTGAGGGCGGCGAACTCTTCCGGCGTGTAAAAGCGCGCCACGGGCAACTGTTCGCCAGAGGGGCGAAGGTATTGACCGATAGTCACGATCTCAACACCCACTGAGCTGAGGTCGCCCAGCACCGCGCAAATTTCCTCAAAAGATTCACCCAGGCCGGCCATCAGCCCGGACTTGGTGGGAATCGAAGGCTCGAGTTCATGAGCGCGCGCGAGAAGCCGTAGTGAGCGCTCGTAGCGCGACCCGCGCCGCGCCACCGGGTAAAGCCGGGGCACGGTTTCGATGTTGTGGTTCAAGACATCGGGCCGGGCACGCATCACGATTTCGAGCGCCTCGTCCGAGCCGCGAAAATCCGGAATCAGCACTTCCACTTTGCAGCCGTCCCGCCACGCGGGATCGCGCCGCAAAGCTTCAATGGTGAGCGCAAAGATTGTTGCGCCGCCGTCTTCGAGATCGTCGCGGTCTACCGAAGTCACCACGACGTACTGAAGTCCCATGCCTCGCGCCGCCTGGGCCACGCGCTCGGGTTCCTCCCAATCCACTTCGCCCGCCGGCTTGCCTTTCGGCACGGCGCAGAAGCCGCATCGGCGCGTGCACAGGTTTCCCAGAATCATGAAGGTTGCCGTGCGATGGTGCCAGCACTCGCCAATGTTTGGGCAGCGCGCGCTCTCGCACACCGTGTGCAATTCGAGCCCACGCATCAGGCGCTTTAGATCGTGATAATTGTCGCCACCCGGCAGGCGCACCTTTAGCCACTCCGGCCGGCGAGCCGGAGGACGTGAGACGCCGATCTGAACCAGATCAAGCATGGACAAATTCATTGTACGTGGGCTGGTGCGAAGTGGCAATGGCGGAGGGACGTCAGAGAAAAGCCGTAGAGCTTCAAACAGCCGAAAATCCGCGCCACCGGCTCCAGGCACTCAGTCTTCGACGAACGACTTTAGCCTGACCAAGGCCTGATCCCACTGCTCGGAGACGAGATCGAGGTATTCTTTGATTTCTTCAATCGGCTCCGGATCGAATCGGAACAGGCTCTCGCGACCCGAACGAGCGCTGTGCACGACTCCGGCACACTCCAAGACTCGAAGATGCTTGGTGATCGCCTGCCGGGTCAGCCTGGAGCCCCCTGTGAGCTGAGAGATCGAGCGTGGTTGCCCGCCGCAGAGCTCTGCAACCAGCGATAGCCGCGTCTTGTCGCCCAGCGCGGCAAAGACGGGCGAGTAATCCCGCCGTTTGGCCACCATGCTGCTACGACTTTTTCCCGACATAGCTCTCGATGTTCTTCATTTGCTCTGTCCAGCCCCCGTCATTCATCCGGAATGCTTCCAGGCGGCGGTCTGCGGGGATATTGTCGAAGCCGGACTCCGTGAGCAGAAGCAGCGTGCCACTCGTGGTCTTCTCCAGCCTGAATTCGACGAGCGTCGGTGTCTCCTTCGAGTAGTCTATTTTGGGATCGACGCCATAGGGATGCCAGGTGAAGGAGAAGAGCCGTTCGGGCTCCATCTTCTGCACGACGGCCTCCCATTTAAGGTGCTCGTAGCCAGGATAGGTAATGTGGCCACGCGAGATCTGCCCCGGTACGAATGGGCCATCCAGTTTCACTCGAAACCACTCGCCAAACTCACGGTGATCGGTCAGCGCGCGCCAGACGCGCGAAACCGGCGCCTTGAGCTCAATTCGCTTCTCAATACGATTATCCATGTTAAGCAACCTCCAGGTTGCAGATTAGCATGGCTCAACAGAAACTGCAACCTTTTTGTTGCCCTTTCTGCTCCTCGATTTCGATCGCGAAAGTCTGAGAAGCCGGTAGCGCAGCTCGCGCGGAGGATTGTCTTTCCCCTGCCACCTGCCGCCTACCGTCTTCTGTCTACAGTCTACCGTCTACTGTCTAGCTTTAGTCGCCGCGCGCATCCCATCCGGGGAGTAATGCCGCAGAGCTTCAAACAAATGAAACTCTGCGCATGCACAAAGCGTGCATGCTACCATTGAGTTGGTCGAGAATCGATCATCGTGTGCGCCGGCATTCCAGTTCAGAGAAAGAGCTGCCTGCTGAAAAGCGAAACTCAGCGCTACTACCTATGATGAGATGTTTTGTTGCAATGGCCTTTGATCGGAGCGACACCGACGCCCTCTATGACAGGTCTATAGCGCCCATACTACGAGACTACGGCGTCATACCGATACGCGTGGACCGATTGCAACACAACGATGATCTGGACGATCGGATAATCGCCGAGATTCAGAACTGCGACTTTCTTCTGGCCGACCTGACATACGCCCGACCTTCTGTATATTTCGAGGCAGGATACGGACAGCGCCAAGTGTCTGTAATCTACACTTCCCGTAGGGATCACCTTTCTCCGCGCCCGAACGACGAGCACGGTAACTTTCGTGTGCACTTCGACTTGCAGATGAAGAATATCATTTGCTGGTCAGGACCCGCTGATAAGGCGTTTCAAAAAAAGCTGGCTGGAAGAGTTGCACATGTCATCGCACCCATTATGCGCAAGAGAGAGCGCGAGCAGCGGGAGCGGAATGACATAGATTACTTCGCATCCCTGCCTGTAACGCAGCGGATGGAGCGCTTGGCGAGCGAGTGCATTAGCCTACTGGAGGAAAGGGCGTACCGCAGGGAAGACTCGAGTTGCCGCCACCCTTCCGTTCGATATTCTCCTTCGGGCGCTAAGTTTGTGGGCGCAAAGACAGTAAACACGGTTCTACAAGCTGTGTTCGTGTTTATGACCCCCAGCATTACGAAGACCTGGCTCCGCTGGGAACTATCAAAGGCAATCAGCGAAGAGCCTCTATATGACCTCAATGCAAAGCTCGAAAAGAGAGCCTTATCCCGACTGGTAGAGCACTTGTTTATATGTTCGCTCCAAAAGGTTCCCCTTTCCAAGATTATGTCGATGCTTCCTAATTTCCGGCTGGACGCAGCGGTAAAGGAACTCGAATTGGACCGCAACCAGATCATCCCGAAAGGCCACGTTGCCGGGTTCTCTCCACTGTACTTTCACCGCTCGTTGGGTGGTGAGCCGCGCTTCGTGGGGTGGAAGCAGACACCGGAGGAAGACGAATCCTGGATTAACCTTTCAATCGCAGGACAAAAGCTGATTGATCCCAGCGGTCGGACAGTTGGTTATGCGAAAGTAGTGCCACGCCACACCCATATCCGCATTTTCGACGACATTAAGTCTGCTGAGGCCCTTACTGAGGAATTCTCCGTAGGCCTAGCGCAGGTGGAGAGTGAGGTCTTCTGATCTTGAGCCGCTGGCCGTTACAGACGAGACGGCCAGCTGGCGCTGATCCTCCGGACCCGCGTTGTTTGCACCAATTGCGACTAAGGCCGCCAGACCGCCTGGAAGGTCTGCGCCAGCCAGCCGGAAGCCGTGCGCGTTCGCCCCACCCGCGAAATTTCAAATCTCCCTCAGCTAAATCGGCCGACCCTATCCGCGCATAATCAGTTACTCGAAGACCTCGTCAGGAAAAAATCCGTTCTCGCCCCGGCGGCGCAACCATTTCTGGGGCCGCCCGCTCACTAGCGTCTCAATTTTCTCTATTAGTGCCACAGCCGTATCGACGATCTTGCCCACCTCGTCTTGTTTCAGCCCGGCGAACAGAAGTTCCTTCTTGGGGTAGGCTTCCACCGGATCATACGAAGCTGATGCGTGGACGATGGCATCGCGGAAGTCCTTGGCTGTCGTCACAAAGTACTTAAGTTCCGGGCAGCTGTTCTCATCGATGGGCGGGAAAGCTGATGCGGTGATGATACGAGGATACTTCACGAGCTTATCCCTTGTGCTAAGGAGTCGGTGACGGTTCTTGGACGGATCCCACTCAGTCAAAACCATGCGGTCGTTTTCCGAGAGTTGTCCGCCGTTTTTGTGGACGTGATCTGCCGCGAGGCAATTAATGTATGCCTCGACGAAATAGAACGCTGTGGACACGGTCGCTCGCATCAAGGCGGCGTGCCTTTTCGCGGCGATTTTTAGGTCGATCGCGCCAACGGGACGAGTTTTCGGGATGGCGGCGAAGCGCTCCTGAGATTGGTTGAACAGAGCACACATATCCTCAAACAGCGAGGCTTCGAGTACGCGTACCTCGAACCCCCCTGGATAGTCGCGCCCGATGCATAGGGGATCAAGGCTCACTCTTGCATGGGGAGGAAGTTTCATCTCCGCGTACATGGTAAGATAGTCGCCGAGCATCCCCGCCGGCATGTAGCACGCCTGATTTGGGCCCGCAGTACGGTGAATCCAATCCATGATGGCAAATGTCTGCTCTCGGGAGATCCTCACACCGAATTTTTGGCGCATCTGCTCGACCGTTATTCGTAGCTTGCTGATCCAAGCCTTCAACTCCTTGCGGCTCCGCATGGAGTGAATTGCATCGACGTTTTCGGAAATTTGTTGCGGCGAAAGTCTTTCGGGATGGTTTGCCAAAACCAGAATCGCCATCTGCTCCCGGAAAAAATCCGTTGCTTTCGCGCGGAGATCTTGCAGTGTGCCGCTGATCGAAGGGGTTGGGCGTCCACTCATACTCGAACCATTATCTCTCTGAGTGCGTTGTCTCGGCACGTCATTTGCGCCGTGGGCTTGTCCACCCCCGGAACCCGAAAAGCCCACAGCATAAGAACCTTGCTGCGGCTACCTCTCGCCAAGGGAAACTCCGAACAGACAGACAAGGGTCAGAGATGAGTCGTCCATTGCAGGCCAGTATCCCGCTCTGCGGGACACGGGCGGGCTTAACGCCAATTGGAATCGTCGAAGCGGCTGAGATCGATATTGTCGTCGAGCACGCCCAGCGTAATGATGGCGAAGGGCTCAGAACGACGGCATTACCTCTCTCTTTCACCAACCGCTCAACTCTAAACCTCGATTTTCGCATTGACAAAACCGACCCGCCCAAGATGTCATTCCGATCCGTCAGCCGACGGAGAGGAATCTCGCTCTGCTTATTTTCGTTACCGGTCGTTCGGAGCTGCCGGGAACGGGCAGACCAAGCTCGGAGCGAGATTCCTCGCTCCGCTCGGAATGACAGCGAGTGGCACAAACCTGTTTTCCAAGGTCTGCGGGCCTTCTCACCGACCGCGCCCAAGCGCCGCCGCTTGCGTCGGCCTAGGCCCCGGCCCTACACGGGCAGGTGAATGCCGCAGCGCCGTTCTCAGACGTGTGCTGGTATGTATACCAGCGGGCGTTCTCGCGAGTGGGATCTCAAAGCTGAGACCTCAGATTTCGCCGGCGATTTCGCATTCAAAATTCAACATTATCAGATGACTTACTAGGGAAAACCCCTAGATTGTCTTAAGCCGTTCTAAGGTGATTTCGCGGAAATCCTGGGGTTCTGCCCGATTGACAGAAGCCCGCAGGCGGGAGACTGTGGCAAGCAGAGTGGATGCTCAGGAGCAGAAGCGAGTGCGGACTCGGGCTTTCGGCGCGTGTCGAGGGCTGCGTGCGTGTGAACTCCGGACACGTGCGAAGAAGCGAACCCAAGCGAACCCATTGAGGTTAAGTGGTTTGAAATCAGAATGTTAAGCCATTTTCAGGAGAGACGAACCCATTGAGATTAACTGGCTCTATTTCAGTGACTTATCGAGAAAAAAGGCCGGTTTTTCGAGAAATATGAATGGAGCAGAGTTCACTATTCCCGATTCGGAGGACGGTGGCGAGTGGCAAGGGGCTAGGGGCGAGAATGGGAAAATTGGGAACGAAGCCGGAATGTTGTTTGTTTTCAGTGCGATGGCTTCTTCGGTCCCGTCACTATTCCCGAATTGGGAAGAACAGAAACTGGAAACTGGAAAATCGAAACTCGACCCACAGTGGCAGCCAGGAAGTGGCGAGCGGCAAGGGGCAGGTGGCGAGCAGAGAGCAGTAAAGGGAAACCAGGCATTCCGGATTCGGGATTCCGGATCGGGGAGCGGCGAATTTTGCGCTTCCACCCCGCCTTCCGGACGTGAGATACTTCGCGTCCGTCGGCCTAGTCGGTCGGCTGACGGACGGTCGGGGTTTCGGCGAGAGGCTTGGTGATATGGCTGAGTTCACGACAACCACAGCAGCGGCAGTTCAAGCGAAGGGGGCGGCGAGCGAGCCCCATCTTCGCCGCGTGCTGACGCTTTGGGACCTGATTTTCTACGGCATTGTTCTGATCCAACCCATTGCGCCCGTGCCGCTGTTTGGAGTGGCGCAAAAACTCTCCGACGGCCATTTCGTCACCACCATTTTCATCGCCATGTTCGCAATGCTGATCACTGCGGTCAGCTATGGGCGCATGGCAGCGCTTTATCCGGCGGCAGGGTCGGCCTACACCTACGTGGGCCGCGGGTTGAATCCACACCTCGGCTTTCTGGCCGGCTGGGCGATGATTCTGGACTACATTCTCCAGCCGGTGATCAACACGGTTTGGATTTCGACCGCCTTGCACGAGCGCTATCGCGAATACCACATTCCTCAAATCCCGTTTATCTTTTGGGCGGCGGTGATTGTGGGGATCATCACGTTTTTGAATTTGCGCGGCGTAAAGACCAGCGCCGTAGCCAACAAGGTGCTGCTCTTTTTCATGTTCATCGTCGTCGCGTTGTTCATTTATCTCGCGGTGCGATATTTGTTTCACTTGGACGGCTGGCCGGGCGTTTTTTCCACCAAGCCGTTCTATGATCCGGCGACGTTTCGCTGGCCGACGGTGATGACCGCCACGTCGTTTGCGGCGCTCACCTACATCGGCTTCGACGGCGTCACGACGCTCTCCGAAGAGGTTGTGAACCCCAAACGCAACGTCCTCCTGGCCACAGTGTTGACCTGCGCATTCGCCGGATTTTTCAGCGCGCTGGAGGTTTATCTCGGCGCGCGCATTTGGCCGAATTGGCACACGTTCCCGAATCTGGAAACGGCCTTCATGGACGTTTGCCGGCAAGTGGGCGGGCTGCTGCTGTTCCACGGCATGGGGGCGATTCTGATTGTGGCGGCTTTCGGCAGCGCGCTAACGGGAGGCATGGGCGCGGCGCGCCTGCTGTTTGGGATGGGCCGGGACGACGTCCTGCCACGAAAAATCTTCGGCCACGTCAGCGCGAAAACCGGCACGCCCAACTACAGCATCTTGCTGATTGGGGCGGTGTCGTTTGCCGGGGCCGTGGCCCTGAACTACATTGGCAACGCGTACGAGCACGCCGGCGAAACGCTGAATTTCGGCGCCTTCCTCGCCTTCATGGGCGTGAACTTTGCCACGTTCTGGCAGTTCGTGATTCTTGGACAGGCCGGGCGAAAAAAGAGAATTTTCGTCGACGCCCTCTTGCCTCTTTTCGGCTTCGCCTTTTGCGGCCTGATTTGGTGGAATCTCAACCCGATTGCGAAGAAAGTCGGGGCAATCTGGTTTGTCTTGGGATTCGCGCTCCTCATCATCAAGACCCGCGGCTTCCGCGCCAAACCCGTCATGATCGACTTCAGCGAATCGTGACTCGTTTGGCCGGTTCTGTGGCGCGATGGGCGATCGCCAATCGAAACCGGGAAATCGAAACTCGACATTGGCACCTGGCGGCTATTCAGATCACAACAAGGCCGCTATAATCGAAGATCCTGGAGAATTTGGAAAACTGGAATACCGAGAATCGAAAGTGGAGAGCCCTGAATGAATCTATCTGAATTCAAGAACGAGCCATTGTGCAATTTCAAAGGCAACGCCGAGCAATTTCGCGGCATGCAGGAAGCGCTGGAGGCGGTTCGTAAAGAGCTGGGCCAGGAATACCCGATCGTGATTGGCGGTCAGCGGATCAAGACGGAGGACAAGTTCAGCTCTTACAATCCGGCGCAGAAGGACCAGGTGGTGGGCATCTTCTCCAAGGCCAATGCGGAGCACGCCCAGCGCGCCATCCAGACCGCTGACGAAACGTTTCGCACCTGGGGCCGCGCCCCCGTCGAAGCGCGCGTCGATCTGCTACAGGCGGCAGGGAAGATCCTGCGCCACCGAAAGTTCTATTACGCCGCCTGGATGGTCTATGAGGTGGGCAAGTCGTGGGGGGAAGCCGACGCGGACGTTGCCGAGGCGATCGACTTCTGCGAATACTACAGCCGCGAAATGCTGCGCCTTGCCTCGCCGCCCCCGCTCACGCCAGTGGCGGGCGAAAAGAATTTTCTCGAATACATTCCCCTGGGCGTGGGCGTGGTGATTCCGCCCTGGAATTTTCCCCTGGCGATTCTTACGGGCATGACGGCCGCTTCTATCGTGACCGGCAACACGGCGGTGATGAAGCCTTCGAGCGACTCGCCCACTATCGCTTACAAATTCCTCGAGGTCCTCGAGCAGGCGGGCATGCCGCCCGGCGTGGTGAACTTCGTTCCGGGACCCGGCAGCACAGTGGGCAACGCGCTGGTGGCACATCCGCGAACGCGCTTTGTGGCTTTCACAGGCTCGAAGGAAGTAGGGCTGGGCATCAACGAGCTCGCCGCGAAACACGTCCCCGGACAGATCTGGATTAAGCGAGTCGTAGCGGAGATGGGCGGGAAAGATTCGATCGTGGTGGACGCTGAGACGGATCTGGATGCCGCGGTGGAGGGCGTCACCGCTTCGGCGTTCGGCTACCAGGGCCAGAAGTGCTCGGCCTGCTCGCGCGCCATTGTGGTGGAATCCGTCTACGACACCTTCCTCAAGAAATTGAAAGCGCGCGTGGAAAAGATCAAGGTCGGGCCGCCGGACGACCCTGAAACTTACATGGGTCCGGTGATCAACGAATCGGCCAAGAAATCCATCCTAGGCTACATCGAGGCAGGACAGAAGGAAGGCCGCCTGATTACCGGCGGCAAGGAGGAACCCGGCCAGGGACACTTCATTCTGCCGACGGTCATCGCCGACGTGCCACCCAAAGGCCGCATCGCGCAGGAAGAGATCTTCGGACCGGTGCTGGCGGTGATCAAAGCCAAGAACTACGACCAAGCCTTGGAAATCGCCAACAACACCGAATTCGGCTTGACGGGAGCGGTGTATACCCGCGACCGGAATAAGCTGGAAAAAGCGATGGAGGAATTCCACGTCGGCAACTTGTACCTGAACCGCAAATGCACGGGGGCGATGGTCGGCGTGCATCCCTTCGGCGGTTTCAACATGTCGGGCACGGACTCGAAGGGCGGCGGGCCCGATTACCTGCTCCTGTTTACTCAAGCCAAGAGCATCGCCGAAAAAGTGGCGTCCTGAGGACGTTGCCCGGGCAGGGTTATTACTATATGGTTAAGACTAGATGGCGGAGCCCTGGAGCCACTTTCGCCTTGCTTTGGTCCAGCAGATTGCTATAATGAAGACGCTGTCGCGAGCCCCGTCCTTGCTGCTTCTCAAGGGGCGCACTCTCGCGAGGCAACAGTGTGGAAAATCATCCTAAGTTTACCGAGCAACTGGGGCCAAGTGCCCGTCTTCAAGCGGAACTCACCAAACTCGAGTCCCAAAGACACGACTTGTGGATCCTGATCATCTTTGTGGCCGCGGTCCTGGTCTTGGGCACTCTGTCTCTCCTCACTCCGGAGAGTTTCTGGCACCACAACGAGCTCGTCTTGAGAATGCCGCCCCAGTTCCTCTTCTTGATCATGATGTTGGTGGTGGTGCTCACGCTTTACCTGGTGCGGCGCGAATCGGAGATGCGGAGGCTCCGCCTCGTCAACTTGCAGCAGACCCTCGCCGCCCAATCGGAGCAATCCAGCAGCATGATCGACTCGCTCACCAACGTCTTCAGCCGCAGCTTCCTGCGCGATCTCTTGGAGGGCGAAATCGCTCGCGCCGAACGGAACAAGCGCCCCCTCGGCGTGATCATGTGCGACCTCGATAACTTCAAGCAGGTGAACGACCGATATGGCCACCTGATGGGCGATTACGTGCTGGCGCAAATGGCGGGCATCCTCAAGTCCTGTGTTCGCGGATCAGATTTCGTGATCCGCTACGGAGGCGACGAGTTTCTGATCATCCTGTCGGAAACCGATGAGCCCGGGGCTCAAATCGTCAAGGGGCGCATCGAAGAGAAGGTGGAGGAATGGGACCGCAATAACCGCGTTGGGGACACGCCCGTATCCGCCAGCCTGGGCCTCGTTTTGCACACCCCCGGTCAAACTGCGGAACAGCTCGTCGCCGAGGCTGATGCACGTATGTACGCAAGCAAACACGGCGGCCGGCGCAAGTCAGAGACCACGGCGGGCGCTCCGGCCCAAAATCCCAAATCCTAAATCCGAGATGACAAACCCTCATCGCCCACTGGCAGTCAGCGACGTTGCGCGCGCCTTGTCCAAGCACCGTTTCAGACGACGCACTGCTTGGCGCGCCGCCTCGAAGTCTTTGGCTTCGAGCGCCTCTCTCAGGCCCGGCAACGTTTCGGCTTCGTAGCTCGGCAATGGCGCGTACACCAAATGACGAAACCACGGCCGGCGCGGCAGGCCGTCGTCGTCGAGCCAGGCTCGCTCTTCTGCCATGAGAGCGGAGTTTATTCTCGCCAGCTCTTCGTAAGCGGCAGGTGTGGGCTCGCTCCACCCGGCCGCGCCCGGCTCGCCGTTGCGAAGAGCTTCAAGGCGATTGTTAAGCCGCGCGGCCGCCTCTCGCCATTCGCCGCACTGATCGATCAGCGGTCGAATGTCCGATTCGAAAAATCCTGCCGGTGCGATTTTGCGCAGGCCTTCGAGATAGGCGGCAACTTCGGTGGCGTAGATCGAGTAGTCCAACGGCAACAGGTCGGCATCCGCAAAGCGCATGGCCAGCAGGCCCCAGAGCCGGCTCATCGCCGCGTGGTAATGGAATCCCGGGTCGCCGAAGCGCTTCATCCAATTGAAATCGTCGTAGAGGGAGTGGTACACCCCGTAAGGGCCGTCGAAAATCATGTCGAGCGAGGGCACGCCGTTATGCTGAAGAAAGACCATAAAGTCTGAGCCGCCGCCCAAAACTCCAAAAGGTACGGACGCGCCGGACGCGCCCTCAACGCGGTAACTGCGGACGTTGGGCTCGGCCCGGCGTTCTCTCCATCGCTCGTAGATGCTTCGTCCCGTCGCCGGGTCAAGCACCGACTGCGTGGTCTCCATGACGGCGGGAAGCAGCGCGGGCACCATGCTCGCCGTGAAATCCTGGCCGCTCGTCGCGGAGTCAACGTTCAGGCACACGACGCCGTTCTTGCGAAGCTCATCGGCAAATTGCTCGCCCCACTCCGTCGAACCGGTCAGAGTGTATTCTTCCGCGTCCCAGCTTCCGAAGACGATGGACCGCCGCGGGCGCCATCCGCGCTTCAAAAGTTCTCCGAAGGCGCGCGTCGTCTCGAGCATCGTCGCCGTGCCGCTGGCAGGATCGACCGCGCCGTAGACCCACGCGTCGTGATGGTTGCCGAGGATCACCTGTTTTTCGGGCTCCTCGCTGCCGGGAATCTTCGCGATGACGTTCCAGATGGGCGTCACGCGGCGCTCCATCTCGAGGGCCATATGCACTTGCACGCTGCCGCCACCGATGCGATAGGTATAAGGCAGTCCGCCCTGCCAGTTCTTGGGCGCAACCGGAGAATCGGTTTTGGTGAGACGGCTAAGAATTTCCCCGGCGTCCGCGGCTGAGAGAGGAACCATCGGGATCTTGGGAAGGATTTGGGATTCCCCCTCCGGAATGCGTCGCGCCGTTTCCGTCGAGGCCCACCCGGGTGTGAGGGGATCGCCGGGCGTGATGAAATCATAGACGACGGCTCCGCGCTGGAAATGCCCAAGCGGACCCCACGGCCCTTTCGGATAAACAGCGCCTTTAACGGCACCGTCATCGGCGGGATCGGAGTAGACCATCACTCCGGCCGCGCCACGCTTCTCCGCTTCCAGACTCTTGCCGCCGCGATATCCGTGGAAATAGCGCGCCAAAATGATTTTCTCTTTGACGCTCACGCCGAGCTTTTCAAGCTGCTCGTAGTCCTCGGCCGTCCCGTAGTTCGCGTAAACCACGGGCGCCGTAAGGTCGGCGGAGGGCGAGTAAGCGTTCCACGGCATCCGCGCCATGGGGTCTGAGGCGCGCGTGCTCTTATCGCCCCGAATTTCAGGCTCCGAGTTTGCAAGCTTCACCTTGTCTGGCGCAACAAGGTCGACGGCGATTTTCTTCGGATAGGACAGCAGGACTTTATACTCGACGATCTCCGGGTTGAGGCCGTCGCGCTGGAATTCATCGAAAATAAACTGCGTGACCCGTCGATCGCCGGTCGTGCCCGCTACATGCGGTTCCGCGGTGAGCCGCCGCAAGTATTTTTCGCATCGCGCCGCGTTGGGAATGGCGAGATAGGATTTCTCCCATTGCCCCTCGGTAACAAAACTCAGCGGGCTGAAACCGAGGGGGATTTTCTTGTCCGTTGTGGATGCGCCGCCTCTCGGGGCCGCCCCTGCTGACGCGAAGTCGCGCGTGATGAATAGACCAACCAGAAGCGCCAGAGAGATCGCGCTGACGGCCTTAGGAATTCGGCCCCGAATGAACACTATCCCTCCGGCCTTCTGGCCCCTGCCTTCTGCTTTCCGCGCGGATTATGTTGACGGCGTGACGAGATGTCAAGACTGAGGAGGTTCAGGCACGGGAGGCTTTCGCCGGATGACGGGCGGTTTATCCCCTGTTGGAGACAGTCCCTGGGGATTATTTCGGTCAAGCGCGCCGTCGACGCCGAAATCCCATAAATCCAGATTGAGTTTTTCACCCACCGACTCACCCAGAGCATATTCGCCCAGAGCGAGTTCCTGGGTCGGCTTGAGTCTGAAGAGTCCGGGAGCAAGTTGAACGCGCTCGACGGGCAATGCGGTCCGCGATTCTCCGGCTTGCCCCACTCCGACGCCCGATTCGAGCTTTTCCACCATGCGGGAATTCTTGTTTGCTTTCACCGGAATCAAGTCAAGCCTTGCACCCGCGCCGTCAGCGAAGTTCACGTAAAAGACCGGTTGGGCCACCAGGATTCGCACCGCCGCGCGTGGGCCATCCAGCACGACCAGCGACCGGTTCTTCACCAGCGGCCCCGGCAAGGCGAGCAAAAGCGCCGCCCGTTTCTTGTCCTTCACGACTTCCGCTGAGGACTGGATCAGCCGAATCACTCGCACGCCGTCGAAGGCATAGACTCCCTCTTGTGCAGGCAGGCGGATGCCGGGCGCGACTTCAAAGCCCATTTCGGACGGCTTCTCGAACACCTCTTTGTCGATCTTACGAGCCTCTTCAAGGTCCTTTTTCGCCGACACTTGCTCTTCTTGTTGAGCGCGCTTGGTGGCCTCGAAATCTACCAGCGACGCCGGCATTTCTTCCCAGTCCGAGCGTTCGACGCTGTAGAAACGCACCCGGTCGCCATGCACTTCATAAGACTTCACAAGCTGGTAGGTGCCGTCTTTAAGGTAAAGTTTGGTGTCGCTGGCCCAGGTGGCGCAAGGCGCGCACAGCAGGCCGAGAAGAACAAAGATCGAAGGCAGAAATGCAAGACGCCCGTGACGAAGCGTCAGAGCCATGTTCAACATCGTCTGTTTAGATGCTACTCCACTACGCCGCGCCGTTTCAATTTCGGTTGCCCTTCGCAGGCTTTCGAGGGCCTCCGCAGAACGGAGCACAAGCCCACTTGAAAAATGTAAATACATTTCGTAAAGTACGTGGGGATGCGATTCACCTGGACGCCTCAGAAGAACCGCATCAACGTCCGGCGCCATGGAATAGACTTCCGTGACGCCGCGCGGATTTTCGACGGCCCCACGGTGGAGAGAGTGGATGACCGCTTCGATTATGGTGAGACACGCGTTTACGCCATCGGCTTAGTGACCGGCATTGAGATTACGGTCATCTACACCGACCGTGAGAACGGAGAACGGCACCTCATATCAGCAAGGAGATCGGAACCTCATGAGCGCCGTACGTACTGGCAAAAACTCGAGGAGGAAGGCGGCTGAACCCCGCAGCAACTGGAAGCGCCTACGCTCCATGACGGACGCGCAGATTCACGCCGCCGTCACCGAGGACCCCGAAATCCACCCGACGGACGAGGCTTTTTGGGCCAATGCCAAAGTTGTTTTGCCTCGCCCCAAGAAAACTGTCACGATGCGCCTCGACACGGATCTTCTGGACTGGTTTCGGCGCAACCGCGGCTACCAGACCCGCATTAACGCGATCCTCCGCGCCTACATGAACGCCCAGGCTCACCACCCGTAAGATCCAGCGCAGACCGTGCAGCGCCGTTTCAATACTGCAACTTTCGAGTATGATGACCCCCTATGGTGGGATTGAGGGTTGAAGGGTCACTGCAGCTTCGCGGTCATAATGATCACGGTGGCTGGAGTGCGCAGAAGCACTCGCGCTTGCCCACCGCGCTCGCGTTTCTTTTGACCGCACTCTTGATTTTGCCAGGCGCGTGCCCAGCCCAAGTCGGTTACGTCGCTCGTTTCACCCTCGACAAGGAAAAGTTCCTTCAGGGCGAGCCGATCTTTTGCAGTTTTGTAATCAAGAACACCGGCACTTCAACGTTTTCATTCCGCTACCGGTCGCCCGATCGCGCCTTGGATCGAGAGCTTGAAGGTGAGCCGAATTTTTCAGTCACCACGGAGAAGGGCCGCGCGCTGCCCGACCCCGCGCCCAGCCCTTGCGGCGGGGCCAAGGGAAGCGTGGTGTACGGGTCCGACAGGCTGCCTCCCGGCCAAGTTCACGCGGAACGCTGGTTGCTCAATCAGTGGGCGCGGATGCCCAGCGGCCGATATCGCGTCCGCGCCGAGCGCCGGCTTCCTCTGCTCACTGCTGATCCCGCTTCGCCGGAGTTCACCACCAGTCCGCCGGCGGCCTATGCTCTGGCTGTCAATGAGCTCTCATTCGAGGTGACGCCCTCTTCCGAAGGAGAACGGCGCGCCATCTTCCAACCTTACTTGAAAATGCTCGATGCTCCGCCGCCTGCGGACCCGTCCGAGGCGGTGCTCGTATTGACCACATTGCCGCAACCTTTCTTCCTGGACAAACTGGTTTCGCTCGCCCGCGCACCCGCTTCGGAACGGCGGTGGAACCGCGAACGCGCCCTCGAAGGCCTGGCGCGGCTGGGTACACCGGCCGCATGGGGCGCGATCCTCAAGATTGCGCGCGGCGAGAAATTCGCGGGAGCTCCACCGCGCGGATCGGCCACGGATCGGCCCGATGACGCCTTGCGCGCTTACGCCATTCTGCTGATCGGCGAGAAAGCGGATTCGGCGTTTTTCCCTGCGCTTTTCGATATCATCGCGTCGTCAGCCGATCTGCGTGGTGATGCCCTGCGCGCCCTCGGGTTTTTGGGCGATGCGCGCGCCAACGACGTCTTATTCGAAAACCTGCACTCCGCGAATTCCACCGACCGCGTGAATGCGATACTCGGCGTGAAAAGCCTGAACAGCAAGGAATCGATCCCCGCGCTGCTCGCCATGTTGCGCGATCCAGCCCCTGAGGTTCGGCAGGTCGCGAACTTCGCCTTGCAGGCGCTGACCGGCGAGAAATTCAAGCTGTCGGCGGCGGCGGGCAGCGCCGAGTCTGAACGCGTAGCCGCCCGGTGGCATCACTGGTGGCAGGATCA
Source organism: Terriglobia bacterium (assembly GCA_050013575.1). Classification (GTDB taxonomy): domain Bacteria; phylum Acidobacteriota; class Terriglobia; order UBA7540; family UBA7540; genus DASYXZ01. The sequence continues at coordinate 178,560 of JBEKEZ010000004.1, forward strand.
CGCGGCGAGCTTTGTTCCAGCCCACGAAGCTCCGTGCCATGATTGGTAGCCGGCGTCAGAACTTTGTCCCTTCCTCTCAGAATCATCTTGCTTCGCGCCTCAATCCGAGAGAGAATGGATTTTCAAGGACGGCGCGGCGGAACGGAAGTGAGGCGGTTTGTTTTCGCAGCGGTGATGTGGCGCCAGCTTTCACGGTTGAGAGCAAACGAAGGCCAGCCCCGGAAGACAGCAGGCATCGAATCAATCAGGGCAAACGAGTCGCTTTCCATTCTGGTGAGCGGAGAAAACTCTTTGCGGCCAGCAATTCAACTTTTTCCCCAATTCGATTTACCGGACGACAAATTCCACGACCATTGCGGCGTATTTGCGGTCTTCGGCCATACGGAGGCTGCGAAGCTGGCCTACCTGGGTCTCTATGCGCTCCAGCATCGCGGCCAGGAGAGCGCTGGCATTGCCGCGTCTGACGGGAAGCAAATCGTCACCCATAAAGGCATGGGCCACGCGGCGGAAGTGTTCACCGCGGATGTGCTCAATACGCTCCCCGGGCACGCGGCCATCGGCCACACGCGCTACTCCACCGCCGGCGATACCGACCTGAAGAACGCCCAGCCGATTACCGTGAGCTGCCAGAAAGGCCAAGTCTCGCTCGCCCACAACGGCAACTTGGCGAACGCGTCGTCTCTGCGCAAAGAGCTCGAAAGCCGCGGCGACATTTTCCAGACGACGAGCGATAGCGAAGTGATTCTGCATTTTCTCGCGCGGTCGAAACAGTCGGGAATTCCGGAATCGGTATCCGATGCGCTGGACCGGGTGGTGGGCGCGTACTCACTGGTGATGCTCTTCAAGGACAGCGTTTACGCCATCCGTGACCCGCGCGGATTCCGCCCGCTGAGCATCGGCAAGCTGGACGGGGGTTACGTGGTCGCGTCCGAAACGTGCGCCTTCGATTTAATTAACGCCACATTCATCCGCGACGTCGAGCCGGGTGAGATGGTGATTCTGGACGGGCGCGGGATGACGTCTCTGCATTTCACCAATCCAATCCAGCCCTCGCAATGTATCTTCGAGCACGTCTATTTTTCGCGGCCGGACAGCGTGGTCTTCGGACGCTCCGTGCAAGCCAGCCGCGAGATGCTGGGCCGTATGCTGGCGCGCGAGCATCCCGCCTCCGCCGACCTGGTGGTTCCGGTGCCGGATTCCGGCGCGGCCGCCGCCATCGGATATGCGGAAGAGTCGGGCATTCCTTTGAAATTCGGCTTGATTCGCAACCATTACGTCGGCCGGACTTTTATCGAGCCCTCGCAAGCGATTCGCGATTTTGGCGTGAAGATGAAGCTCAACCCAGTACGCAGCCTGATCGAAGGGCAGCGAATCGTGCTGGTGGATGATTCCATCATTCGTGGTACAACCAGCCGCAAGATTGTGCGCATCGTAAGGGAGGCAGGCGCGAGGGAAATCCACATGCGGATCAGTTGTCCGCCCACCATCTCGCCTTGCTACTATGGAATCGACACACCGACCAGGAAGGAGCTGATCGCGTCAACGCACAGCGTGGATGACATTCGGCAGTTCATCGGCGCGGATAGTCTGGGATATCTTTCTCTGGAGGGAATGCGCCAGGCTGTGAGCGATAGGGAAGGGCGCTATTGCCTCAGTTGCTATACCGCGAGCTATCCTACCACCGTGCAGGAGTCACTCATCTCGTTACGCAGTCGCGACTAGTCACTATGTCAAATCTCGAACCGGACCCGAACCTCACTCCGAGCGCTGCTGGTGCGGACGCCGTGGCGCAAGGCGCGCCTGTGGCTGCGCCGGAAGCGGCAACTGCCGCCAAGCCGGCCAAGGGCGAAACCGCTTGGGAAACAGTGCGTTCCCTTCTGGTGGTTCTGGTCGGCGTGCTGTGTTTTCGCACGTTTATCGCCGAAGCGACGGTGATTCCCACCGGCTCGATGGAGAAAACGATTCTCGTCGGCGACCACCTGTTCCTGAATAAATTGCTGTATGGTCCACAGTTGCCGTACACGCCGTGGCGGATTCCGCCAATTCGAAACGTGCACCGGCAGGAGATCGTGGCGTTCCATTATCCGCTGAACCCTTCGACGATGTTTGTGAAGCGCGTCATTGGAATCGGCGGAGACGTGGTGCGACTCTCGAACAAAAGGGTGTACGTGAACGGGAAACCTCTCGGCGAGCCCTACGTGGAGCATCAATTTCCCGGCATGATTCCGCTTCGCGATAATTTTCCGCCTTCCATCGCTCAGATTGAGACGCTGCCTGCGGCGTGGGGGCTCGACCCAAGTTGGGCGCGCGAAATGGCTAGCTACATCAAGGACGACGGCCTGCACGTTCCTCCCGGGTATTTATTTGTGATGGGCGACAACCGGGACAACTCGTGGGACAGCCGCTTTTGGGGCTTTGTCCCGGAGAGCAACGTGGTCGGCGAGCCGCTCTTCGTTTTCTGGTCTTACGATGCGCCGAGCAAGGATTGGATGGATGAAGGCCTGAAGGGCCGCCTGGAGTTTGATGCTTCCATCATTTTGAACTTCCTGACCAAGACGCGATGGTCACGCACAGGAAAGTTCTTCTGAGATAAATCAGAAATTAGAAACTGGAAATTAGAAATTAGAATCTGGAAGCCGGGAATGGAGCGTCCGAATTTCGAGTTTCGAATTTCCAGTTTCTAATTTTCAATTTCCAGTTTCTTCTCACCCTCGACCCCTCCAAATAACCTATAATCGAGCCCGATGCGCTACCGAGATGCGGGCGTCGACATCGATGCCGCCAGCCGCGCTAAACTGAGAATCAGGCGCCTCGCCCGCCAGACTTTCAATCCGCGGGTTCTGAAGGATGTGGGAGCATTTGGGGGTTTCTTTTCGCTCGCCGGGCTTCCCAGGGACGCCGTGCTCGTGGCCAGCACGGACGGCGTGGGCACGAAACTCAAAATTGCGTTCGCCCTCGGCCGCCACTCGACCGTCGGCGCCGACCTCGTGAACCATTGCGTGAACGACATCGCAGTGCATGGCGCAACGCCGCTCTTTTTTCTCGATTACCTCGCTACGGGAAAACTCAGACCTCAAATCGTAGCAGAGGTCATCAGCGGCCTGGCTCGCGCCTGCCGCGAAACCGGCTGTGCGCTGATCGGCGGCGAAACAGCAGAGATGCCTGGCTTTTATTCACCCGGTGAATACGATCTCGCCGGCTCTATCGTAGGATGGGTTCGCCGGAAAGAAATCGTGGATGGCTCCTGCATCGTTCCGGGCGACATCCTGATCGGTCTGCCTTCGCTCGGCTTGCATACCAATGGGTACTCGCTTGCCCGAAAAGTCTTGCTGGAACGCGCGCGCATGAGGCTCAACCGGCGTGTTCCGGAGTTGAGAGAAACTCTCGGCGATGCCTTGCTGGCTTCCCATCGGTGCTATTGGCCGGTGGTCCAACCGCTGCTCAAGAAGGGTCGGCTGAAAGGTATGGCCCACATCACCGGTGGTGGACTCACCGATAATTTGCCGCGCATTCTTCCTTGCAACTGCGCCACCGAAATCCGGCTAGGCGTCTGGCCGGTGCCGCCGATTTTCGATTTGATCGCACGCAGCGGAAACGTGCCACTCGACGATATGCTTCGGACTTTCAATATGGGCATAGGCTACGTGCTCGTCGTCTCGGAAGATGATCTGCGCACCGTTGCCGCCGCGCTGGTCGCGATGAAAGAAAAGTTCTGGATGCTGGGCCGCGTCGTGCGCGGGCGACCAGGAGTGAGATATATCTAAGATTGCCGATTGGCGATCGCCGACCGAGTAAGCTTTCAGTCATAAGCGGTCAGCTGTCAGCCAAGAAACTACTCGATGTTGCTGATCGCTGAAAGCTGACTGCTGAGGGCTTTTCTTCGTAATCGGCAATCGAAATTCGGCAATGAGCAGCCAACGATGAAAAACCTTGGGATCTTGCTGTCGGGCCGCGGCTCAAATTTCGAGGCGATCGCGCGCAATGTCGCGGAGGGAAAAATTCCGGCTAGGATCACTGTGGTCATCAGCAATCGCGAAGAAGCGCCGGGCTTGGCGCGAGCCCGGGAGATGGGCCTCAATGCGCGGTTCATCCCGTCCAAAGGCAAGGAGCGCGAGGCATTTGATCGTGAGGTGGTCGCCGTCCTGAGAGAGCATCACGTCGATTTAGTTTGCCTCGCCGGCTTCATGCGGATTCTCAGTCCCTATTTTATTCGCGAGTTTTCCGGGCGCATCCTGAATATCCATCCCGCGCTCTTGCCGGCGTTTCCTGGCTCCGATGCGCAGAAGCAAGCACTCGAACACGGTGTGAAATTCACTGGCTGTACCGTGCACATCGTGGACGAGGGCGTGGATACCGGGCCAATCGTCCGCCAGGCGGTCGTGCCCGTGCTCGACGACGACACCGTGGAAACGCTCTCCTCGCGCATCCTCAAGGAAGAGCACCGAATTTATACTGAGGCCATTTGTTTGCTCCTCGAAGACCGCGTTCGCGTCGAGGGCCGTCGCGTCGTGGTAATGGCCTAAGGTTTGGCGCGGGAACCGACGGCGCAGTGGACATCTCCGATCAGGTGTGATAATTTGTCATACTTATGAGCACAACCAAAGTTGCCGTAAGCCTCGAAGCACAAACTGTAAGGGAAATCGACCGTTGGGTTCGTGAAGGCCGTTTCCCAAACCGCAGCCGGGCCGTTCAAGCTGCCCTTGCCGAGATGAGAACGCGGCACAAGCGAAGCCGGTTGATTGAGGCGCTGGCAAAGATTGACTGCAACCAGGAAAGAGCTCTCGCGGAGGAGACTTTTTCAGGAGAAGCACCCTGGCCCGAATATTGAGAGGCGAAGTATACTGGGCTGACCTAAACCCAGTGCGCGGCCACGAACAGGCCGGATTACGTCCCGTCCTGGTGATCAGTCATGACGTCTTCAATGAGCGCGCTGGCACAGTGATTGCGCTTCCTCTCACCAGCCAACCACAAGCAGCGGGCTTGCCCCTCGACTTGAAGATTGAGAGCGCCCGCCTGCCAAAAGCGTCGTGGGTGAAGATCTCACAAGTCCGGACAATTTCCACGGAACGGCTGGGCAGACGCATGGGTCGGGTTAGCGCCGAAGAGTTGGCAGAGGTGATTGAAGGGCTTTTCGAACTGATCGCATAGCCTTCCGAAGGGCTGATGGAGCCGCGAGGTTTTGGATAAGATGATGACGATCGACGAACAACTCGCGTATCTCACCAAAGGCGCGGCAGAGACCATTCGCGTTGAGGACTTGCGCGTCAAACTCGAGCGCTCGGCCAAAACCGGCAAGCCGCTGCGAGTGAAGACGGGCTTTGATCCTACGGCGCCGGATATTCATTTGGGCCACACCGTGCTCATCCGCAAGATGAAACACTTTCAGGACCTCGGGCACACGGTGATTTTCCTGATTGGAGACTTCACCGGCTTGATCGGCGACCCGAGCGGCCAGAACGTGACGCGCAAGCCGATGACACCGGAAGAGGTCGCTGCCAACGCCGAGACTTACAAGAAGCAAGTCTTCAAAATCCTCGATCCTGACAAAACCGTGGTCGACTTCAACAGCCGGTGGCTGGGCAAGCTGACGAGCCTCGACTGGATCAAGCTGTGCTCCAAATACACTGTGGCGCGCATGCTCGAGCGCGACGACTTTTCCAACCGCATGAAGGAACAACGCCCCATCGCCATCCATGAGTTGCTCTATCCGCTCGGCCAGGGCTATGACTCGGTGGCGCTCGAAGCTGATGTCGAACTCGGTGGCACTGATCAGAAATTCAACCTGCTGGTCGGCCGCACACTTCAACAGGAGTATGGGCAAGAATCGCAAGTCATCATGACCATGCCCATTCTCGAAGGCCTGGACGGCGTGCAGAAAATGTCCAAATCGCTCGACAATTACGTGGGCATCAGCGAGCCCCCCGGCGAAATGTTCGGCAAGATCATGTCCATCTCCGACGAGCTGATGTGGCGGTACTACCTCCTGCTCACCGATCTCACGCCGCAGCAAATCCATGAATGGAAAAGCCGGCCCCTCGAGGCGAAGAAGGCCTTGGCCCGTCGCGTCATTAGCGACTTCCACGGGGTCGACGCGGCAGACCAGGCCCAGAAAAGCTTTGAGACTAAGCACGAGGGCAAAGGAGTTGATCCGGATGCACGGCGCGGGGATGCCATTTTCACGGGCGGGGGCGAGGCATGCGTGAAGCTGGTGCAATCCGACAAGTTCGTGCAATCCGAGAAGGTGTTTCAAGTTGGCGCGAGGCTTGATAGCTGGCTCGTAAGCCTCGATATGTGCAAATCTAAGAGCGAAGCGCAGCGCCAGATTAAAGCGGGGGCGGTGTACATAGCGACCGGGGACCTTGCACAGCCAGCGTGGCAGCGAATTACGGATCCCGCCTCGGAATTCGTCCCGTGGGACAGCGCTGGCAATCCGATTCACAAAGAGGTCGTCTTTAAAGTCGGCCGGCAACAATTCCTAGTGAACTTCCGTCCGAAGTCCAGCCAACCGACGCCATAGACGGCGACTGAATATCGATGATGCGCGCAGTCAAGATTGTTATCGAGAACCGCCGGGACGGGTTCGTCGGTTACGCCATCGGCGTGAACGGAATAGTGGTCGGTGAAGGAGATACTTACGACGAAGCAGTAGCCGACGTGAAGTCCGCGATCAAATTCCACATTGAGACGTTTGGTCTGGAATCTCTTTCCCGCACCTGAGCCCATCTCGAAACTTTGCGTGTCGAAACCGGATAGTTTTCATCGAATAAAGCTGTGTTCCTTTGCGTTGCAAAGGAGGATTCACCATGGCCAGCGTTTCAGGCGGCGTTTTCCGTGAACAACTATTGGACCGGCGGCAGCGGCTGGAATCCGTCATAGCGGGCTCAGCAGAGCATGCTCAGCTCATCGAGCTTCTCCAAGAAGTGGATTCGGCGCTCCAGCGCATTGACTCGGGAACCTATGGCATTTGCGAGGAGTGCCACGAGCCGATCGAGCTTGAGCGCCTTGCTGTGAACCCGCTGTTGAGGTTCTGCATTCCCCATCTTACAGAGACCGAGCAGCGAGCTCTGGAACAGGACCTTGAGCTGGCAGCGCAGATTCAGCGCGAGCTTTTGCCGCAACAAGACCTTCGCCACGACGGATGGGAGGTCTACTACCACTACGAACCGCTGGGCCCGGTCAGCGGCGATTACTGCGACGTGGTGAGCCAGCCGGCCGAGGGCGGCGGCCTGTTTTTTGCCATTGGCGATGTTTCCGGAAAAGGTGTTGCGGCCTCGATGCTGATGTCGCAGCTCCGCGCCATTTTTCGGATGTTGGTGGGCGCGGGTCTGCCCTTGGCCCAACAGATCGAACGGGCCAACCGCGCATTCTGCGAGGGCGCGATGTCCAATCACTTCGCCACGCTGGTCTGGGGGCGAGCCGATGCGTCGGGAGAAATTGAGCTTTCAAACGCCGGCCACGTCCCGCCTCTCCTGGTTCGAGGGGGCAGCGTTACAAGTATCGGTGCGACCGGCCTTCCGCTGGGCATATTCTGCACTGGCAACTACACCACCCGAAAACTGCAACTGGCGCCGGGCGAAAGTCTTGTTCTCTTCACCGACGGACTTACCGAGGCCGTCGACGGATCAGACAGCGAGTTTGGTATCGAACGCCTCTCACAGTTGATTGCAGCCAGTCCGGCCCTTCCGCCGCGGACATTGGTTCAGGGATGCGTTCAGAACCTCGCCGACTTTCTATCGGGGGCGGCAAAGCGGGACGACCTCAGCATCATGGCCATTCATCGACGCGGATGAGTCTCCGCTAGCGCGCTTCCTGAAAGCCATCGGGTTGTCCTTTCGCTCACTTGACTTCTCCACGACGCTCACGCATCCTTCCGCTGCCCTGTGAAGATCACCATTCTGATCAATCCTTCTGCTGGCAGAGGCAAGGCTCGCCGTGTTGTCAACGAAGTTGCCGAAGTCTTGCGCCGCGGCGGCGTCGAGCCACAAGTCCGCGAAAGCCGCAATTCGGAGCACTTGCGCGAGCTGGCACGCGAAGCATGCGCGCAGATGCCGGACATCGTGGTTTCAGTTGGAGGCGACGGCACTGCCCATAACGTATTGAACGGGGTTTTTCCGAGCAAGATCCCGCTGGGGATCATTCCGGTGGGCCGTGGCAACGATTTGGCGCGCGCGCTCGGCGTTCCCCGCCAGCCGCGACGAGCGGCTGAAGTTCTGCTCCAGGCCAACGTGCGAGAAATCGATTTGGCGCGCGTATCGAGCGCAGAAGGCGGGGCGCGCGCCGGGGAGAGGTCATCCGTCGTTTATGTTTGCATCGCCAGCGTCGGTTTTGATTCCGTCGTCAACCGATATGCGAACGACCGGGTCCATCGCCTGCACGGGCGATTCGCTTATGCGTGGGGCATTTTCCGTTGTCTCCACTCCTATCGCCCACAATGGCTGGAACTCATTTCTAATGAACGGAGTTTCAAGGGCGAAGTCATGTTCGCGGTCGTCGGCAACAACCCCTCTTACGGCGATGGATTTCGCATCGCGCCGCGGGCGCGGCTGGACGATGGCCTGCTGGACGTGTGCATCGTCCCCGCCATGAGCAAGCGGGAATTGGTGAGCTGGATTCCCCGTGCCTATCGGGGTGCGCACCTGGCGCATCCGCGGATTATCTACTTTCAAACCCGCCGCGTGAAGTTGCATTCGCCTACTCGTCTCGAGCTTTTTGGTGATGGCGAGTTCTTGCAGGAATTGCCCGCCGTCGTTGAGGTGGTCCCTCGCGCGCTTCGCGTCGTAGTGCCATCGTGAAAACTTTGCCACGACGCGCGAGCCCAGCTATTTTTCCAGGGGAGGAATTCTGAGATTCATCACGATCTTATCGCGGTCGTCAAGCGAGCTCAGCCTGCGGACTTCCGAAGATTTGTTCTGACTGCGTGCCTGAATTTCGTAATCGTGATTGGGGTTGAGGTCGGCGAATTGATAGCTTCCGTTTTCCTCTGTGTAAATGGCGACTGTTTTGCCGGTGTACTTGTCGCTCAATTCGACGGTGGCGCCTGCGATGGGATTATCGGACGCGTCAAGGACCACGCCGGAGACGGTTCGTGAAATTGTCTTCTTTTTCGCGACGCCCAGCAGGGCGGAACAGGCCACGGCGCAAAGCAACAAGGCAAGGGTGATGCACTGCGCGTTGCGGCGGCTGGAGTGGAAGCCTGAAGAAGGCGGCGAGGCAATCGCGCGGTTGTGCGAGAGCAAAGTCTTGACTCTAATAAGCCTCCTCCTCTTCGTCTTCCTTCACCGAAACCACATCCAGCTCGAGCGGGTTCGCGGTCACGACCTCGAGCAGCGCTTCACACTCCGGACAGTCGAGCGTCTGTCCTTCCTCGATGTCGTCGCCAACGTCGATCTCTGCGTCACATTCGGGACAGTGGGCCATAATTCACTCCCGCGCCATTTCGATTCACCGGATGAATCAAGTCTAGTCATTTCGTTTTCCATTGTCCAGCGGCACACCCATCGCCTGACTCACCGGCGTTGTCTCTTCCAAATTTCCGTGAACTGGCTCTTTTCCTGATGACCGCGGCGGGTTACTCTATGGGCGCTCCAGAGCAAGGCCATACGTCGTCGAACGAGGTGCCTCATGAAAAATGGATACGATTTTGCGACCCTGGCGGTGCACGCGGGAGAAGCACCCTGCCCGGCCACCGGCGCGCTCGACACGCCGATCTATCAGTCCACCACCTTTGTCTCCGCCAACTCGGATGAGATGGCTGCCGTTTACGGCGATGAGAAATTCGGATACATGTACACGCGTTACGGGAATCCCACGATTCACGCGCTGGAAGAAAAAATGGCGGCGCTCGAAGGCGGGGAAGCCGCGCTGGCGACTGCGACGGGGATGGCCGCGATCTCGACCGCGATTCTCGGCTATGTCAGGAGCGGCGATCACGTGGTGGCGGCGCGTTCGCTTTATGGCGCGGCCTACAATTTCCTGAACAAGAAACTGCCGCGCATGGGCGCCTCGGCGACATTTGTCGCTTCGCGGAGCGTCGAGGGCTTCGAGAAAGCCATCCAACCGAACACCAAGCTGATTTATTTTGAGACACCGAGTAATCCGATCATGGAGATTCTTGACCTCGCACAACTCGCCGCTCTGGGCCGCTCCCGCGGTATTCCCACCATGATCGACAACACGTTTGCGAGCCCGGCGCTCCAGCAGCCGATTGCTTCCGGAGTGACCGTCGTGGTTCACTCCGCCACGAAATACTTGTGCGGGCACGGCGACGCGATGGGCGGCATCATCGTCGGGTCGAAGGATTACATCTCCGAGCTCCTCCACGAAGTCTTTCGCGATTTTGGCGGCGTCATCAGCCCGTTCAATGCCTGGCTGATTCTTCGCGGCATCCATACCTTGCACCTGCGCATGCCCGCGCATTGCGCCAACGCGCAGCGCGTCGCGGAGTTTCTCGCCCGGCACCCCAGGATCGGGCGCGTTAATTATCCGGGCTTGCCCAGCCATCCCGGCCATGAGGTGGCCAAACAGCAGATGAAGGCCTTCGGCGCCATGATCAGCTTTGAAGTGAAAGGCGGATACGAAAGCGGCAAAAAAGTGATGGACCGCGTGAAGATTTTCGCCCGCGCCGCCAGCTTGGGCGATACGCGGTCGCTCATCGTTCACTCGGCTTCCACCAGCCACCGCGCTGTGCCGCGCGAGCAGCGAATCGCCCTGGGCATTACCGATGGGTTGGTGCGGCTGTCCGTAGGCGTCGAAGCCGCGGACGATCTCATTCAAGACCTCGACCAGGCACTGGCAATCTAAAGAACAGTGGCATGTGGCGTGTGGCAAGTGGCAGGTCCCCGCTACACACATGTTGCGACTGCACACTAACATCCCCGACCGCAAGTGAATTCTCTTGAAGAGCCGAGGCTTTCTTGTTTTGCAATGTTTCCATCGTGTATGATGGGCGATCCCGTACGCATTCACGCGAGCGAGGCAGATCAAGGAGGGGGCGTTGATGGCGGAGGTGAAGGCAGGTCTTCAGGATGTGGTGGTTGCGACCTCCGCGATCTGTTCGATCGACGGCGAGCGCGGCAAGCTCATTTATCGCGGATACGACATTCACGACCTCGCGGCGCACTCGACTTTTGAAGAGGTTGTTTATCTCCTCTGGTATGGCCGCCTGCCCAAGCGCCAAGAGCTCAAAGACCTTCAACAACAACTAGACGAAAACCGCGCGATTGCTCCCGAACCGATCGATCTGCTGAAGCGCCTGCCTCCTCCTCAGCATCCCATGGCGACGTTGCGCACGGTGATCTCTGTGCTGTCGCTTTACGATCCGGAAGCCGGGGATATTTCGGAAAAAGCGAACCGGCGCAAAGCTCTGCGCCTGACCGCGCAGATGGGCACCATCGTCGCCGCCTTCGGGCGCATCCGGGAAGGCAAGGAGCCCCTTCCGCCCGATCCCAAACTGAGTCACGCCGCGAATTTTCTTTATATGCTGCGGGGCGAGGCGCCCAACCCCGAAGACGCTCACTGGTTCGACGTGGCGCTGGTCCTTCACGCCGATCACAGCTACAACGCTTCCACCTTTGCGGCGCGCGTGACGGCGTCCACGCTTTCCGATATGCATTCTGCTGTGACCTCGGCCATTGGAACGCTCAAAGGTCCGCTGCACGGCGGCGCCAACGAACAAGTGATGAAGATGCTTCTGGAAATTCAGGAGCCGGGCAAGGCGGAGGATTACGTTCACCAGTTGCTCGCGCAGAAAAAGAAGGTGATGGGCTTCGGCCACCGGGTCTATCGCACCGAGGACCCGCGAGCCACGGTCCTGCGACGAATGTCAGAAGAGTTGGGCCGGCGCAGCGGCCAAACAAAATGGTTTGAAATGTCGAAGAAGATCGAAGACTTGATGATCCGCGAAAAGAAAATCAACGCCAACGTGGACTTCTATTCCGCTTCGGCCTATTACGTTCTGGGAATACCCGTCGATCTCTACCCGCTGATTTTCGCCGTCAGCCGGATTTCGGGATGGACGGCGCATATCCTCGAGCAGTACGCCAATAACCGACTCATCCGCCCGCTCGCCGAGTACACGGGACCGACCGACTTGAAATACGTTGCCATCCAACAAAGATAGAAAAGGATTGGCGATTTCTGATTTGTGATTTGCGATTGGCTGCGGCGTGGTCAGTGGAACCCGCACAATTGGCAATCACCAAATCAGTCCCGGCTTGTCAGGCGCAGAATGACTCCAATGACCACCCCGAGAAGCAGGCTCAAAGCCAGGAACCATCGGGCGGCTGGGAGGCCAATCAGGAAAAGGACAAGCACTCCGATTGTGAAAAGAAGGCCAGCCGGACCCTTGACGGGGATCTTGTCGATTCTGATCCCAGGATGGATCTTCGCCGGGTGAGGCCTCATTGGCCGGAGCTCCTGTCCGATTATACGCCCCGGCGCTGCCGGATGTTCCGCGACGCGCAGGGCCGAATTGTTGAGCGGATCGGCGAAGATTTCATGAGCCTTCGGCTCGCCACTATGCATGAAAATGGCTTGGATTCCTCCCGCCTTGCGGGACGGGAATGACCGTCACCGCCGCGAAAGCGGCGGTCCAGTGCCGGCCACTAGGGGGAGTTCGGAGCACAATAGACTCGGCCCTTTAGCCTTTGCAACAAGTAGGCTACCCTTGGACCGCGTCGGCGATGTAAGAACTTCTGCGATGCCTGCCACGGATTCCTCCCAAGTGACATGCCGGCGCCGGTTCCTCCTGTGAGTTCCCGTTTTCGCCTTCCGCAACCAAACTTGGCAAAAGTGGCAAGTGGCGAGCGAGAGACAATTCTTGGCGCGCCGAGTGGAAGTTCGGGATTGGTAGCACAGTGGGGGCTTATCTCGGACGGGGAACTGTGGGGCAGGGACGACGCCACACTGACGCCCCGAATCGCGAGAATTTACTTGACAAACAGTAACGGACCGTTATACTAAATCCAGGCTCGTTTCCCGCTCGTAGTTGTCTTCTTCTCCGCCGTCCCGCCTGCGGAAGAAGACGAAGAAGAACAGGAATTGGGGATTGGAAGTTCGGGGTTAGGACTCGAAACTCGAAATTGGAAACTGGAAAATCGAAATTCGAGAATCGAAATTGGAAGATCAAAGATCGAAAATGGGATCGAAGCCATTCCAAGCCGTGATGTCGAACTGTTATGTTATTGAAAATAAATGACAAAGAAGGCAGGCTGAGCACTGTGCTGAAAAAAGATGTTAAAAACGCGGTTCGAAGCCATTTTTTGTTGAAAACAAAGAAGATCGCTATGGTTCGAAGCCATTTTTTGGGTTCAAAGCCATTCTTGGGCGGAAGCTCAGTGCCGCTATGTTATTGGAAACAAATAAGCCGGCTTTTGTCCAAAGGCCGTGCTTGTGGTTCGAAGCCATTTTTGAGGTTCAAAGCCATTAGCGGGGAGAGCGATGTGAGAATTGGGATTTGGGGTGGCAGGCTGGTGAGAAATGACTCCGACGATGTCATCCCTTCCCTTCGGTCAGAGCTTGCCCTGAGCCCATTCGCTTCGCTCAGAGCCTGCCCCGAGCCTGCCGAGGGGGTAAACTCCGCGAAGGGGGCAGGCTCTGAGCGCAGCGAAGGATCTCGTGTTTCTCCGCGCCCCGCGAAGAAAATCGGACTCAGTAGCACAAGGGAGGCCGAGTCAATTGCAGTGGAAGCTCAATTCCTGAAATGAATTCTGAGAGTCCAGAGCCGGAGGGTCCCTCTGTGGATGGCGACGTCGGCAGGTTTCGCATCATCCGTCGTGATTTCCTCAAAGCCGCGGCTGGCGCAAGTGGCATGTGGGTGGTTTTCCGGGCGTTGCCCCGAACCGCCATCGCATCTCCGCCTACGAGTGATTTCTCCTCGGGTTGGAGCGGTCCCCCGGGCAAGGCACGCTATCGAATCGATGGCTACGCCAAAGTTACGGGGCAGAAGATTTATGCCCGCGATTTTCGCAGCCGCGACATGAAAGGTTGGCCCACCGCCGAGCGCTCGGCCTACGTGCTGCGATCGAGTGTTGCCGGCCGAAAACTCGAATCCATCAATCTTAGCATTCTGCCGCCTGATCTCCAGCCCATTCGTGTGATCACCGCCGCTGAACTGGACCGGGATCAGATCATCTTTCCGGGAAGCGATGAGACGGCGAATGGCAAAACCAAGGGTTTGTTCGTTCCCGTCGGGGAAGCGCCCGACTTTCTTGGTCAGCCGGTCGCCGTCCTCATCTTCAAGAACGTCCGAATCTTTCGCCAGGCGCATCGCCTTCTTCAGTTTAATGATGAAGTTCTACGTTATGGCGAAGCCGTGCTCCAACAAAACCTGGCCCAGCCCGAGGAGATTTCCACCGCTGTCCCCCGTGTGGCGTACAAAGCACATCACCTGCCCCATTCCCGGCGCGTGACTCGTCCCTACCCCCGTCGCATGCTGGCCGTGCCTCTGACCGGCCCGCTCTATATCCCGCCCACGTACCTCACTCGGTATGCGGACTCGAGCGGCGAAAAATTCTCTCAGGTTCTGAACGGCATCACCGATCCGTATAGCACCGAGACCGGGGAGGACAAGGAAGCAGCCAAGTGGCGGCAGGTTATCACCGAAGAGCTGCGCACTCAGGGCTGGAAGTTGTTCAAAGACACCTACGAAACACAGGAGCTCGACCCGCTGTTTATGGAACCCGAATCCGGACTCGGCTGGCTTGATCCCGCCTCGAGCACGCTGCACCTCGTCATCGGCACACAGTCGCCAGACCAGAGCATCGTCGACGCGGTGGACATGTTCAGTGATCCGAAATGCCCAATCAAGGTGAAGACCATCCAAGTGAACTCGTGTTATCCCGGCGGCGGCTTTGGCGGGCGCGACATTTCCACTTTTCCCACTTTGCTTTCCATCGCGGCTGCCTATTCTGACGGCCCCACCCGGCTTGCCTATGACCGCTTCGAGCAGTTTCAGTCGGGACTCAAGCAATTGGGCGCGTCGATGACGCAGACTCTCGCAATTGACCAAGACGGGCGCTTCCAGGCTCTGGTGGGGGATTACCAATTGCGCGCCGGAGGGCGCAACAACTACAGCCAATGGGTGGCCCAGTTGGCAGGTTATTGCGGTGGGGGCGGATACGCGGTCCCTCGCGTCGCCATTGATGCTATGGCCCAGTCATCGGTGGGCGTAATCGCCGGCTCCATGCGCGGCTTCGGCGGACCTCAAGCCGCTTTTGCCTTGGAGTCGCTCATTGACGAAGCGGCCAAGGCCCTCAACGCCGACCCCATCGTTCTGCGCGAGCGCAATGCTCTTGCTCAGGGCGGTTACACGGTCACTGGTTACCAAGTGCGCCAATCGCTGCGCCTCGCGGAGATCTGCCGGCTGGCGCGCGAGCATCCCCTATGGGTCGAGCGGGAGCAGACGAAAAAGCAACACTCCGGCACTGACATTCTTTACGGCGTCGGCTTCGCTCTCGCGAATCTCGCTTACGGAACCGGGCGTGATGGCGTGATGGCGGCGGTGGAAATCGATGCCGGCGGAAAACTCCGGGTGACGACCAACGCCGTGGATATGGGCAATGGCTCCGCCACTTCGCTGGCCATTAGCACCGCCAAGTGGCTGGGCGCCAATGCTGATGACATCCGCATGGGCGACCCATCTCCGTTCGCAGCGCTGAATTTGTCGGAAGCACCATCGACCAAGCCGTGGGATTGGTCCAATCCGCGATGGACGCCCGCGCTTTATATGTCTTCGAGCGCCTCGATGACCGGTTGCCAGCAGGTTCACGTGGTGGAAGAAGCCAGCCGGGCACTGCTTGAAACCGGCATCTGGCCTCTGGCGCGTAAACTTTGGAAGTTTCCGAAAGACAGGCCCTTCGATCCCAGATTCGTCGCGTGGAAAGACGGCGCGCTGGTTGCACCGGGAGAAACGCCGCTCTCGCTTCGCCAGCTCGCAAGACAATTGCACCAGAATCGGGCAGTGGCCGCTGCCATGGTCCACGCCGTCAATCAGGGGCGCTGGGTCAGGGCGAGCTACGACGTGGGGGCCGAAAATTGGCGCGGCGCCGTCGATGGCCTGGCAACCCGGCGCGCCGGCTCCGTCGCGTGGACGGCGCACGATCGCAAAAACGTGGAGACGCCGCCGCCAAACTCGGAGAACTACGGCCGCAGCCTCTTCGCACCTTCGGGAACTCTCGCGGCGGTTGAGGTGAATCGCGCCAGCGGCGAGGTCAAGGTGGTGGCCGTCCAGTCTTTCCTGGAAGCGGGGCGCGTGATTCAGCCGGACATGGTGATGGGCCAATACTACGGCGGCGTTGCCATGGGGATTGGCTTTGCCCTGCTGGAGTACCTGCCGCACACCGTGGGTGGCGCGGGCGAGGGCGATTGGAATTTGAATCGATATCGAGCCGCGCTCTGGCGCGACCTGCCGCTGGATCGAATCGAACTCCACTTGCTTGAACCTGTTTCGCCCGACGAACCCGGTCGCGGCATCGCTGAAGCGGCGCTTACCCCGATCGCCCCCGCGATAGCGAATGCGGTCGCGGACGCAACCGGGCACCGCTTCCACCAGTTGCCTATCACTCCCGACAAAGTTCTGGAGGCGTTGCGCCAATGAGCCAACCGAATATCAATGTGGAGCTCACGGTGAATGGCCGGAAGCACAGCGTTCAAGACGTGCCCGCGAGCTTGCCATTGCTCGACTTTCTGAGTGACGAACTGGGCCTGACCGGGACGAAACTGTGCTGCGGAATCGGCGTGTGCCGCGCTTGCACGGTGATCCTCCACCGTGTCCCGGGCGCGACGCCCGTACCCATTCTTTCCTGCTCGACGCCGATTGCGGAGGTCAACGGCCAGTCCATCGATACAGTGGAAGGATTGGCGACTCCACAAGGCGAACTGAGCCCTTTGCAACAGGCGTTCTTGGATGAGTTTGCGTTCCAGTGCGGGTATTGCACGCCAGGGTTGCTGATGGCCGCGCGGGCGCTGCTTGAGCGCTTGCGCCTGGCGCCGGTAACCAGCAATCAGATTGACGAAGCAATCCTCGAGGCGTGTGGTGACCACTTCTGCCGCTGCACCGGCTACGTTCGCTACCACAAGGCCATCCGAAAAGTGATCTTGGCGACCCCGGGTCTGGTGCGAGACCTCTAACGAGGCGTGAGATGTCAACAATCAGAAAGTGCGCTACAAGCTGGTTCGTTCTGGTAATGGTGGCGAGCGGTGTGGCCCGCGCCCAGAGCATCATCGAGTACGGCCGCGAGTGTGCCGCAAGGATTGCGCCCATCCCTTCCTTCGACTGCCGCTCCGGCACGCTCATGCCGGTCACCGTTGACGAGCGCGTCCCCTCGCACTATGAACCGAACATGACCTGCGACCGTCCGTCGCTCTTGCCCTACAACGAGCCTGGCGCCGAGGGCCAATGCATTCCGAACTCACGCGTCCTCGTTCTGCGCGACGAGAGCCGCGCCCAAATCGTAGTGGCTTGCCGGGAAAAAACTATTCGGCCCTCTGACACGTTTTTGTTCGACGAAATCGACATCGTTGCTCACAGCGTGGCGACTGGAAGCACTTGCTGGTTCCAGGCTCTTGCACCGTCTCCTGTTTCGCCCAATCACGGGTTGGATGGCCGCCGTGTCCCCCCGCCGGACGAACCCGCGCCGCCGCCTGGCCACCCCGCCGCCCAAACATTTTGGCGCTCGCCTGAAGATACGGCGGCAGTGAAGTGCGTCGAATGCCATGACAGCGATCCGTTCATGTATTCACCTTTCGTTGCGCAGACTGGGCAACTGCCTAAGGACCCCTTCGGCAGATACACCAATGATATCGGCGCCGCGTTCAGAAGCTGGGCGAAACCCTATGGCATCACCACGAGTGGGAACACCTGCGTCGGTTGCCATCGCATCGGCTCGCTTCTGACCTGCCACGCCACCATGAACCAGGCCGTTGGCCTTGCACCGTCCCCAGGTGAAGACCAGTGGGCGCGACAGTTTCCCCAATCACACTGGATGCCGCCGGGAAATTCTCTAACGCAGCGGTCGTGGAACATCATCTACCAGGAAAGCGTCAAGCAGTTGGCTGGCTGCTGCACCACGCCCAGCGCTCCTGGCTGCAAGATCGTTCCCATTAATGGCGGCGACGGCCACTGAACGCGCAAAAGGCAGAAGGCAGTAGGCAGTAGGCGGAAAGCAGGAGGCAGTTGCTCCCAAAGGCCTACAGCGATCGCGCCCATACGCGACTGCGCAAGGCTGCCCCTATTCGGGGCGAGATTCACTTCGCCCCTTTGCGCGAGAAGCCTTTGCTCTTATTGAACGGCAGTTGATGGATCAGGGAGCGAGAGCAATCCTCCGCATAAGTGAGACATAGCGGGGGGCATCGTGGATTCTGTCGAAGCCCGGCTCGATCCGGATATAGGCCAGGTTGGGATCTCTCTCTTCAAAGCATTTCTGCAACCACTCAAACGCGCGCTCATCATCACCCAGGCTTGCATAAACCCAGGCGAATTCATAAGGGATGACGTAATGCCCGGTTGATTGCTGCTGAAGCTGGTTCAGAAGTTTTCCCGCCTCGTCGCGGTTTCCGGCGGCCGCCGAGACACGGAGCAAGCCGGCCACATACTGCGGATCGTCGGACAGTGAAATCGCTTTGCGCATTTCAACCAGAGCTTCCTCAAACATGCCCTTTTGCTGGAAGGCGCAACCCATCAGGTGATGAGCCCAAGGCGACTGCTGATTGATGGCCAAGGCGGTGCGAAATTGCTCGATTGCCCGGTCGAAATCGCGCCTGTGATAGTAAATCCACCCGAGATCTGAAATGTATGCGACCGACTGAGGGTCCAGCTCAATGCTCGCTTTCGCCTCCTCAATCGCCTCATCCCAGCGTTTCATTCTCATCAAGTAAAGGCTATAGCGGGCATGACAATTGGCGAGGCGAGGATTCAGCCGGATGGCGTGCTGATATTCCTTTTCGGCGCCGGCCCAGTCCCAATCGTACCGATCGAAAACAAATCCCAGAGTAAGGTGCGCCTCGGCAAGATTCTCATCAATGGCCAGGGCGTGCCTCGCGGCCGCGCAAGCTTCGGACACATTGTCACCCGGCCTGGTAATAAGTCCGAGCAACGCGTGAGCCTCGGCCAGACCTGCATACCCCAAGGCATAGTTGGGGTCCTTGCCGATGGCTTGAGTGAAGCATTCCACGGCCCTCTGCCATCCATCCAGGCTGACTTTGTCCAACGAATGCCGCCCTTTCACATAAAGCTCATACGCTTCCGCGCTCACGGTCTCACGCTTGCCGAGGCGGTTCTTCTCTCCCTGTGTCAGACGCAAATGCAGTTTTTCTGTGATCTCCTTCGTGATCTCTTGCTGAATCGCCAGAATCTCCGCTGCCGGCCGGGTGAACTGTCCGCCCCAGATTTGCGCCTGGTTCGTCACGTCAACCAAGTCCACACCGACCACCAGCGTGTTGTCCCTCTTCACCACCCGACCCGAAACGGCGGCGCGGGTATTCAGTTCCCGGCCAATGCTTTGCGCGTCGAACGACTTGCCCTTGTACCGGAAGGCCGTGTCGCGAGGTATGACTCTGAGTCCTTTAAGCTGCGAAAGGCTATAAATCAGTGACTCGGCCATGCCGTCGCTCAAGTACTCAATCTCCGGATCACCGGCCGAGTTGACAAAGGGAAGAATGACAAGTGAGTTGATCGATTTACCGGGCTTTCGCGCCCGAGGAGGGCGGACTCCCGATTGCCTCGCTGATGACCTACGAGCGTCAGGCAAATCCCAAGCCGCGGAACTGGAAGCGGCGACCACTCCAGCACTCACCTTAGTTGCAGAGACATTGCCTGTGTCCGACCTGCCGGATTCGAGACTTCGCCGCAGCCGCTTGAGGTCGGCTCGAAGCTCGGCGGCGCTTTGGCAGCGCAGCTCACGGTCCTTCTCGAGTGTCTTGCCGACGATTTCCTGAAGCTTTGCCGGCAGTTCGGGATTCAATTCCAATGGCGGCGTTGGCATCCGGTTTAGGATCTCATTAAAGATGGCCGCTGACGTGTTCCCCAAAAATGCCGGGCGCCCGGTTGACATCTCATAAAGGACGATACCTAACGAAAATATGTCCGTGCGCCAATCCAACTTTTTCCCCAACGCTTGCTCTGGCGACATATACGCCACAGTGCCCATGGCCGTGCCCGGGCTGGTTAAATTGTCATCCGCCGGCGTCGTGGGCATGGACGTGAGCGCGGCACCTCCAGCACTTTGATCCTGCTCCACCTTGGCCAAGCCGAAATCCAGAATCTTGGCTCGCAGTGCCTCGCCTTGCTGAACGACGAAAATATTCGCCGGTTTGATATCTCGGTGGATGATGCCTTTGGAGTGCGCCGCGTCCAAGGCGTCGGCTAATTGAATTGACACCTCAAGAATCTCTTCGAGCTTGAGCGGCTTGCCGCTGATGTAGTGCTTGAGCGTGTGCCCCTCCAACAGCTCCATGGCGATGAAGGGTTGGCCCTCGAATTCGTCAACATCGTAAATCGTGCAGATGTTCGGATGATTCAGTGCGGAGGCGGCGCGGGCTTCTCGCTGGAACCGTTCCAGAGCATTGTGATCTCTCGCCAAGTCTTGGGGCAGGAACTTGAGAGCGATGAAGCGGTGCAGCTTGGCGTCTTCGCCCTTGTACACCACTCCCATGCCGCCGCCACCTAGCTTTTCCAGTATGCGATAGTGGGAGACTTCCTTCCCGATCATTTGGGGTGGGACTCCGTCATTCGACTGACATCTTACAGATGCGATCGAGGGCAAGTCAACGTGCGGCACTGACACTGGGCTCACAGTTGACTGCTTCGCTACACGCCAGTGCGACGCCGATACCGACCATCGATCGAACGTCCTTTCTCTAACTCCCAACAACTGAATTACCTAGCGCGGATCCGGGTGCCGCGTGCGTGCCGCGCATAAACGGAGGTATGCCTTGGCCCGAGAGGTTGGCCAGATTATCGGTCGCGGCCCGTGGCCTTGGCTGTCGCGGGTGTACGTGGGACGCGACGTCGAAACCGAGAAACGTAAGTATCTTAGCAGGACGGTCCACGGCGGGCTGCGCGACGCTCAGACTCGCCTGACCTGGTAGGATGGCGAGTAATCGAGATTTCGGACTGGCGGACGCGGTGTTGGTGGACGTGATCGAGGGTTTACCGCTGGGCAACGCTTTGGATACGCTCCAAGCCAGCCCGATAGCGGGTGTGGACCGCGTCCTTCGTTCAGTATTCCCGCGCGGATTCTTCGCCGCGCAGCACGCGGAGCGCGCCCTCGGCCAGCGCCTGGAGCTCGTCCTCGCCGGGACAGACCTCAACTGGCGCGATCCACTCCACCGAGGCGCGCAGGGAGTTCACCAACCGCTCCGAATGCGCCATCCCGCCCGTGAGCAGCACCGCATCCACATGGCCTTGGAGCGCGGCTGCCATCGAGCCAATCTCCTTGACGACCTGGTAGACCATTGCCTCCCAGACCAGCGCTGACTTGTCGTCGCCGGCAGCGATGCGTTTTCCGACTTCCACCAGATCCTTGGTGCGCAAATACGAATACAGTCCGCCCTCGCGAAAGAGCAGATTCTCGACTTCCTTGCGCGTGTGCTTGCCTGAGAAGCACAAGTCAACCAGCATCATTGCCGGTACGGTGCCGGCGCGCTCGGTCGAAAATGGTCCCTCCTCGCGTGAGTTCGTCACGTCAACCATCCTGCCGTGGTCGTGGGCCGAGACCGAGATGCCGCTGCCCAAGTGAGCGACAATCAGCCTCAAGTCTTCATAGCGGCGACGCTGTTCACGCGCGAAGCGCTTGGCGACCGCCTTGGTGTTCAAAGCGTGCGACAGGCACTGGCGCGGCAGCTCGGCTGAGCCTGAGAGGCGCGCGCGTGGAGGCCACTCGTCAACGCTCACGGGATCGACTACGAAGGCAGGCGCGTTCGCGTCGTCAGCGAGTTGTTTGGCGAGGAAGGCACCAAGGTTGGAGGCGTGTTCGCCCCGCTCGGCGGCAAGCAGATCATCGAGCATCTTTTGCGTCACGCGATATGTGCCGCTGGCGAGTGGCTTCAGCAGCCCTCCCCGGCCCACGGCGGCAGCGAGGCCGGCCAAGCGGAATCCTTCCTTTTCGATCTCTGCCCGGATCGCCCCGCGCCGGAAATTGCATTGGTCGATGAGCGGCTTGCCTTTGAAGGGCTGCATTGTTTCTTCGGAGTGCCGCAGGATACGCACCAGCAGCGGCTTCTCGTCAGCGTACAGGGCAAACTTGGTGGAAGTTGATCCAGGATCGATGGCGAGGATGTGTTTCGGTTCAGCGGCCACTGGCCACCACGCCCAATGCAATCGAATTCAACTTATCGTCCGCGCTCTCGACACGGGAGGGAATGAGAATCGGCGCCTTGGCCCCTACCACGACGTGTGCACACTGCGAGTCCCCGAAGTATTTCACCGCTTTGCCCAGCAGATTTCCGGCCTCGATGTTCGGCACCACCATGCAATCCGCGTGGCCCGCCACTTGGCTGGTGATACCCTTGGCCTTCGCCGCCGATTCGAGCAAGGCGTTGTCGAGGGCGAGCGGTCCGAATACTTCGCATTCGCCGAATTCGCCCCCAGCCCCCATCTCCGTGAGCGTTTTCGCCTCGAGGGTTGAAGGCACCGATTCCGTCACTGCCTCGGTGGCGCTCATCAGGGCAATTTTCGGCCTCTCGATTCCGATGGCGTGCAGGACGGCGACGGCGTTGTGGACGATCTGTTTCTTCTCATCGAGGGTCGGAGCGACGTTGATGCCGCCGTCCGTGATGCCCACCAGCCGCCGAGTGCCGGCGAGCGTGTCTTCGTAAAGCAGCACATCGCTCAGTAAGCGACCGGTGCGCAATCCGTTTTGCTTGTCGAGCGCAGCCCGAAGCAGTTCGTCGGTGCGCAAATGACCTTTTAACAAGAGGTCGATTTCTCCCTCGCGCGCCATCCGCACCGCCGCTTGCGCCGCGCCGATCGAGTCCCGGGCGGCGACAAATACCGCTCTCTCTAGAAGTGCCTGGGCGCCAAGCTCACGAATCTTCGTTCTAATCTTGGCCTCGTCGCCCACGAGCACCGGGATGGCGATGTTGAGGTTCGTGGCGCTCTCGACCGCCTGAAGGCCAACCTCGTCATCGGCCACCACCAAACCGACTCGCCTGGGGCCAAGTTCTTGCGCCCGTGCTCTCAGCTCAGAAAAGCTCTTCACCGGCGTCGCCTCCGCCCGGCTGGCCACCTGATCGGGGCCGGCCTTCACGCCCGCAATTCCACCCAACTCCCCAATCTGGGGCTTCTGAATTATAGCCGCTTGCAGGCACACCGAATGCTGCAGAAATTGAAAATATCAAAGGCCACGCCGGCGCGAAAAAAATCCGTACGGAACTTCATTTTTCTCTTGCGTCGCGGCGAGAAACTTGTATTCTGCGGATTACGGACCCGATCCGAATTCTTGAGAACGGATTCCGTCGAGGAGGATGAGACACAGAAAAATTGAGCAGCGTATCATTGCCCGCCGAGCTTCCAGCGCAAGCCCTGCCTGTCGCAAGAAAAAGCCTCGCCAAGCTGACCCTGTGGCCACTGATCGCCGCGACCTTCTTCATGGTTTCCGGCGGAACCTACGGCACCGAAGACATAGTGCACGGCGCTGGCTACAATCGCGCCATTCTGATCCTGTTGCTCACCCCGCTGCTTTGGAGCCTGCCCACCGCGTTCATGATCGGTGAGCTGGCGAGCGCCCTGCCTGCTGAAGGCGGCTTTTACGCTTGGGTCCGCCGCGGCCTCGGCAACTTCTGGGGATTCCAGGAGGCGTGGCTGTCGCTCGCGGCCAGCATCTTTGACATGGCCATCTACCCGACGCTTTTCGTCGCCTATCTCTCACGCCTGGTTCCGTGGTTCGCGGTGGGCTATCGCGGGATTATGGTCGCCCTGGGGGTGGTGGCGGTCTGCTGCGCGCTGAACCTGGCCGGTGTGCATATGGTGGGGATGACGTCGCTGTGGCTCTTCTTCCTGCTCTCCGCGCCGTTTGCGCTGATGGTAGTGCTCGCGCCGTTCCAGGTCGGGACTCTGGCCCACGTCCACACTGCTCCTGTCACGTCGACGGTGGGACTGTTGGGCGGCACACTCATCGCCATGTGGAACTACATGGGTTGGGACAATGCCTCGACGATCGCGTTGGAGGTGGAGCGGCCGCAGCGCACTTATCCCCGAGCCATGATCGCGGCCGTGATCCTGGTAGCGTTCAGCTACATTTTGCCGGTGCTGGCGGTACGCCTCACGGGGGTGCAGGCGTCGGCATTTGAGACCGGCTCATGGGCTGATCTGGCGGGCCTGATGGCCGGCAAATGGCTGCGGGTGGCGCTGGTGCTGGGCGGCATGATGAGCGGGTTTGGCATGTTCAACGCGCTGGTGATGAGCTATTCGCGCCTGCCTTTGGCCATGGCGCAGGATGGCATGCTTCCGCGGGTTTTCACCAAGCTGCATCCCAAAACGCGCGCCCCTTGGGTGGCGATTCTCGTATGTGCGGCCGGCTGGGCCCTCTGCCTCGGGCTCGGCTTCGAACGCCTGGTGACGCTCGACATCGTGCTTTACGGCGCCAGCCTCGCGCTCGAATTCATCACCCTGGTAGCGTTGCGCATTCGTGAGCCGAAGCTCAAGCGCGAGTTTCGCGTGCCGGGTGGGCTGGCGGGCGCAATTGCGGTTGGCGTGCCTCCGGTTCTCCTGCTGACCCTCGCGGTCATTCATAGCGAGCACCAGCAGGTGTTGGGCATCAACGGCCTCGCCTTTGGGGCGCTACTGATATTCGCGGGCTTCATCGCCTACTACGCCATGTCGCTTTTCTGGCGGCCACACTCCGAGGCTCGCGTGGCCGAACCGGCAGCGCAGGCTTTCGCGGAGTAGATGGCTTTCGCGCGGTGCAGGCGCAGTGGCGGGGCTGCGGATTCGCCCTCGGATTGGCGCTTGTCCTCTTCGTCAGATTATTCCCCATTCCTGAATCCGAAGCCTCGACAGTTTCCGGTCGGAAACGCAGCGAGCCGGTGTCCCTCCCCCGCCGGATCGAGAATCCCCCCGACCCTGGTCCGCCCCCAGGGTGCAAGCGAGTCACTTCTTGCTTGTGAGCTTCAACGGAAATGCCTATACTAGCGGCAATGAGGCTGCTTTGGGGTGGACTGATTCTCCTGATCGCGGCTTTGGTCCTTCGCCGCGTGCTTCGACTGAGTTCGAAAGCCGAGGTTCGGCCTGCGTTCAAGCAACTTCATGCCGAGTACAAAGCCCTCTACGCGTCGATCCAGACGGAACTGGAAACCCAGGTCGGTATTCTTAGTGTCGTGCTGAACGACGCTATCGAGGAACGCAATTCCGGCCGTCCCGACATCGCGTGGCGCTTGGTGCGACTTTCCGTGAGTGAATGGGAGCGGGTGGCCGGGATCATCGCCGCGTTGGCGGCGGCCATCCAGAAAAATATGGCGCAACTTTACGCCATCGCTCCCTATCGCAGCACGGTGTCGCGTCACTTCCGGTCACAAACCATGATCGACCATTCGCGCATGCCCGAGCTTTTGACCCAGCTCGTGTTCCCTGCCAAGAGGCGCTTTCAAATTCAGGTTGACATGCTTCGAAGAGCAGCGCTTAAGCTCTCGGCGGAATTCTACCGTGCTTACGACTACGGCGAGCGCACCGAAGACCAGTCGCCGGAAGTCTGGCAGCGCCTCGATTTCTACTTGCACGATTTTGACCTGCTGGGTAAAGAGGCTTTGCTCGCCCTTCGCGCCTGTCTGATGAGCTTGCCGGAGTCGGCCTTGAAATCCTTCAGTGCAGACCTCGATCTTATTCTGCGTCGCGGCGTGCGCACCGCTTCTGTTTCTGCGGATGAGTGAGCGCGGTCTCCGCCCGCCTCACACGATCTCTTCCCTCGCTGGGTCCCATCTGACGCGCCGCCCCTCGCGATAAGCGGCGAGTGCCATCCGGCAGGCAATCGCGGACCGGAAGCCGAGTTCGAATGGGCAATTCGGCTGCCTGCGGCTCCGAACACAGTCAAAAAAGTTCTGAAGGTGGGCGTCGGTTGCGTCCGAGCCGCCCACGATGTCCGGCGCGGTTGCGGCTGCGGCTGCCTGTCCCGCGCCTTCGTGCCCTCGGTCGCCTTCGGGAACATAACGGACGCGGTCGTTTTCATCGCGCAGGATGGCGCCTCTGGTGCCCAGCGCTGCGTCGTCGCCCTCGCCGTAGCGCCGGTTCCCGAACATCGAGTTCCAGGTGAAAAGCAAATTGCCCTGGTCCATGGCCACGTTGTAGGTGTCGGGCACTTCCATCTCCGGACACAAATAATTGCCGCCGCCCATTGTTGCGGTGCGCGGGATATTGAGGTCCAGCATTTTGTACCAGAAGATTACCTGGTGAATCATATTCTCAAACACGTTGCCGCCGGAATACTCCCAGAAGAAACGCCAGTTCATATAGCGATTGGGATCGAACTCGTGGGGCGCCGCCTCACCTTGAAAGGATTTCCAGTCGACGTGCTCGGGGTCACAGTCAGCGGGAATGGAGCGCTTCCAGCCGCCGTACGGCGCGTTGCGATAGTGGTGCGTGTGGACTTGCGTGATGGTCCCCATGCGTTCGCTGTTGAGGTATTCGCGCGCCGCGGCCACGGCCGGCCCGCTGGTAGCCTGGCTGCCGATCTGCACAATGCGGTTCGACCCGTCGAACGCGCGCCGCATCCGCTGCGCGTGGTCGACATTGAACGCCATCGTCTTTTCCTGGTAGACGTCCTTACCGGCCTGAATTGCGGGCACGAATTGGAGGGCGTGTTGGTGCTGCGGTGTGGCAATCAGTACCGCGTCGATTGATTTGTCGTCGAGCAAATGCCGAAAGTCGTTATACGTTTTCACCTGTGGTGCAATCTTCTTCGCTTCGTCAAGGCGCCGCGTGTAGACGTCCGCGACCGCCACCGCCTCTACATTAGGCGCGCGCAGCGCCGCGCGGAAATCCTCCTGGCCCCGCCCACCTGCGCCAATCAGAGCGAAACGAACCCGGTCGTTCGCCCCCAGCACCCGGCTGGATGGATAGAAGCTGCTCGCGGCCAGCGCCGCACCACCCTGTAAGATACCAGTCATGAATTTTCGACGATTGGACATGGAAGATCTCCTTCTTTCGGGTAGCCGCCTGTGGCGCCCCATACAGAGCGCTCAAAGCAATGCCGTGACTCGTTCATTTCGATTTTGGAATGGAGGGAGGAGCCCTGCTCGGCCCATGATCCAAAATCCAAAATCGATGCCGGCCTACGCCGAAGAGTACTTCCTGCAAAGCGCCTTGATCTGGTCCATCAGGCGCGGCACCGCAATCATGGCGTCTTCCTCGCCCTCGTATTCGGCCGACATGTAGCCTTTGTACCCGCCCCGGGCAAAAATCTGCCAGACGCGGTCGAGATCAATCAGATGATGAGAATTGCCAAACCGATCGCGGATGTGGGTGTGCGTCGCGGAGGGGACGCAAGCTTCAATCTGCTTGTACTGGTCTTCGTCGGAGTCCGCAAGGAAGTTTGTGATGTCGAGATTCACGCCGGCGTAGGGCGAGTCAACGCGGCGCATGATCTCCAGCGTGGCGTCGGCGCTTTGCGTGATGCCCTCATGGGTCTCGACGCCCAGCGTGATGCCGCGCTGCCCGGCGTAGTCGCACGCCGGTTTCATCACCTCCACGGTCCAATCGATGCCTTGCGCGACCGTCGCGCCTTGGGGAAGCTCTCCCGCAAAGATGCGCAGGTGTGCAGCGCCTAGCGCGTCGGTAGCGTCCACCCATTTCTTGATCTCTTCCAGCACGCTGGCGCGCTTCGCCTTGTCCGCATGCACCATGCTGGCCCCGCAAGCCGCTCCCGAAAACGGCATGCCCTGCTTGAACGCGAAGTGGCGCAAGGACGCGAGATATGCCGGCTCTTGAGATTTCAGCCAGTAGCCCGTGATGTCCACGCCGTGCAGCCCCAGCTCCACGCCTTTGAGGATGAAATCTTCCATCGTCATGCGGCCGCTCGCCAGATATTTCCGGAATGAATAGGCGCAGCAACCGGCAAATAGCCGCGGCGTGGACGCAGGTGTTGCCGGCGTTTGACCGCGTTCAGCTTTACCGAACTTCGGAAGTGCCGCTGAACCCAAAGCCGCAGCACTAACCCCGCGAAGAAACTGACGACGAATAATCGGTGAACTCATTTTGTTTTCTCTCTCCAGTTTGCCCGCCGCTGACCCGGCAGTCCCAGTAGAGAACTGGCGACCGTCGACGACGACCAACGGACCCAAGTCAATCGCTCATTCACTCAATCGCTCAATGGCCCAATTTCTTGACCGTCACCGACTTGAAAAACACGATGTCGTTGTCGCTGTGGTTTTGCAGGCCGATATAGCCTTCATTGGGCCGGGGACCGCGCTCGGGCTCAAAATCGAATTTCTTGGGCGGAACCGGATCGCCCTCGCGGTAGTCGGTGACCTTCTCTCCGTTAAGGGTCACGACGGTGTGCGGGCCGTCGATGGTAATTTCCATCGTGTTCCACTGGCCGGAGCCCTTTCCCGGCCGCGCCAGAGCCTTGTTGATGGAATACAGGCAACCCGTGGCGTGAGCATCATCTTCGCCGCCCGCTTCAGGATTGTCGTCGATCTGGACTTCGTAGCCGTAATGCACGGGCATCCAGGCTTCGCGGGGCTCGATGGGAATTCTGATGAACACCCCGGAGTTGTCGTTCTTGTCTCTCATTTTGTAAACGACGCGGATCACAGAATCGCCGATCTTTCCGCCCGTCCAATAGAGCAGTCCCATGCCGCCGCTGGTTTTGATGAGGCCGTCCTCTACCGTGTCTTTGCCCGGGCCGACGTGCTTCCAGCCGGTCAGGTCTTTGCCGTTGAAAAGTTCCTTCCACTCGCCCGACTGCGCGCCGGCAGAAAGCGCGCTCAGGGCGAGCAGGCAACAGGTGATGCCAATTCGCTTCAACATAGTATCGTCCTCTGCTTTGGATTCGATTGCGGGCGGCTTGCATTGTACACCAATGTCAAGTCGCATTCGAATGGCGCGGCCGTCCGCGATGTTATGATAAAGGCCGGAGGGATGACTTTGCCGGCTCTAACGCAGCGAATATTGGCCATCGATTTCGGCACCAAGCGCATGGGCCTCGCCGTTTCTGACGCGCTGGGGATCACGGCTCAGGGACTCCAGACGCTCCAGCACACCAACACCGAAAACGACTTGCGACACATCCAAAAGCTCGTGGTGGAATACTCCACCGAGCGCGTGATCGTCGGCAACCCGCTGAGCGCGAGCGGCAATGAAACTGCTATGTCTCAGCGCGCCGCGGCGTTCGCAGAGAAGCTGCGGCGGCGAGTGCCCTGCCCGGTGGAACTCTGGGACGAGCGCCTGACCAGCGTCCAAGCCAACCGGGTGCTGCGCGAGTCCGGAATAAGTATCGAGAAGCGGCGGCGCGCCGTTGATCGCGTGGCCGTCACGCTGCTCTTGCAAGGATACCTCGATCGGCGCGCGAGCGATGCGGAGCGCGCGCTGAGCGATGGAGCCGAGCCATGAAGAAATTCCTGGGAGCGGTATCCGTGCTCGCGCTCCTCGCCTGCGCGATCGGCGCGGCGCTGCTGAGACGCGAGCTATATCGCCCTTACCAAGGGTATTCCGAAAACGTGATTTTGGAGATCGCACCCGGAACCCGCGCCCCTGACCTGGCGAGCACTCTGGTTGCGCGCGGTGTGCTGGCAAATCGATGGCCGTTTTTGCTTCGCTATTTTGCCGGACGAATTTTCCGCCGCCGGGTGAAGGCTGGCGAATACCTTTTCGATCGCCCGCTTCGCCCCATCGACGTCTATCAGAAATTGATCCGAGGCGACATCTACCTCTATGCTGTCCTCGTCCCGGAAGGCTCCGACCGCTTCGACATCGCCGAGATCGTTCACGACACAATGCACGTGAATCCCGATGAGTTCCTGCGCGTCGCGCAACAGGCTTCGTCCATCCGCGATCTCGATCCTCAGGCGTCGACGCTCGAGGGATATCTTTTCCCTGATACCTATCGATTTCCCCGCGGCGTCACAGCCCAGACGATGGTCGAAACCATGCTGGCCCGGTTTCGCCACGTGTTGGGCGCGAAGTTCAAGGCCGATCTTGACCATTCGGGAAAATCCCTCCACGAAGTGATCACTCTGGCTTCGCTGGTTGAAAAGGAAACGCCCGACCCGGCGGAACGGCCCGTGGTGGCGGGAGTTTTCGCCCGGAGGTTGGAGAAAGGCATGGAATTGGCGTGCGATCCCACCGTGGTTTACGCGGCACGGCTCAACCATCGCATGCTCACGCGCCCGGAACCGCCCATCACGCGAAGCGATCTGGCATTCGATTCGCCTTACAACACTTATCTTCACGCGGGACTGCCGCCCGGCCCCATCGCCAATCCGGGCGAGGCCTCGATTCGCGCCGCGCTGGCGCCGGCCTCCGGCAATGCTCTTTATTTCGTCAGCAACAATCACGGCGGCCATACTTTTGCGGCGACGCTTGCCGAGCACGAACGCAACGTGGCACGATATCGCAAGGAGGTGGCAGTGCTTCGCTCTCTCGCGCCGGGAGACGCGAGCGCGGCCCACGGCGGATCTCCGGCGAGAAACGGAAGGTCGTCTCCGGCCAAGGATTCCGGCAAAGTTCACACCACCGGCGGCTCAACAAAACGTGGCCAACACCAAAAGCAAAAAACAGCTTATCCTGGAGCTAGCCCAGGCGCGGAGGCTAGAACGAGTGGGGGAAAGTGAGATTCGCGCTCTTGAGGCCGACCTCCGCCGTTTGCTCGGCGCCGGCCGCAAGACTTCCCTCTCCTACATCGCCAATGTGCTCGGCGAAGCCGGCGTACGAGTGGATTTCAATAATCGCTACGTCGATCCCTGGATGGAGGAACCGTACGCCGGGCGGCTGAAAGGGGTGCTCCAGTTCCATGACTTGGACGAAGCCGAGGCGGCGCTCCGGAAATTGGACGTGGCTTACCGCGAATACCGCGCTGCGTCCGACCGCGTGGGCGCCGATCTCGTTCGCACTCTCGTCGTGAAAGGCAAACTGCGCGCCGAGAGCCTGGCCGCGAGCCCGCGCGTGAGGGCTGAAAAACGGAGAGAAAAACAGGAAATCGCGCTTTGGTTCAAAGTCTGGCTCGATCTCCCCGACTCGTTCTTCGATTGGCTCGACCTGCGCAAGCGCTCGGAGGAGTTCCAGAGGGAGTTTGGGGGAGAAATCAGAAATTAGAAGGCAGAAATCAGAAGCAAGAGGTTGTCTGGTCCCGGTCGATTCCTTTGCCTCTTCCCTCCTGGCTTCTGATTTCTAGCTTCTAGCTCTGGCGTTCGCTTGCTAGAATATCTTGCATGGTTGAAGCCGACCTCGTGCAAGCCCGCGACAAGCTGATTGTGGCGCTGGATTTTCCGAGTGCGGATGCCGCGTCGCGAGCGGCGGAACGACTGCGCGGTCATGCGGGCATCTTCAAAGTCGGCTCGGAGCTCTTCTCGGCGGAGGGGCCGAACCTCGTCCGCGATCTGGTGGCGCGAGGCGACAGGGTTTTTCTCGACTTGAAGTTTCACGATATTCCGAACACGGTGCGGGCGGCGGCGCGGCAAGCGGCGCAACTCGGCGTCGGCATGTTCACCGTTCACGCGAGCGGCGGGCGCAAGATGCTCGAAGCGGCAGTTGAAGGCGCGCGCGAAAGCAGCGGGCGCGCCGGCACCGCCAGGCCGCGGATGATCGCCGTGACAGTTTTGACCAGTCTCTCGGGCGTTGATTTGGCGGAGATCGGCCTCGTTGGCCGTGCCAAAGAAGCCGTGGTCCGCCTCGCCCGGCTGGCGCAGGACGCGGGTGCGGATGGAGTTGTCGCTTCACCAAGAGAAATTGTGGCGATCCGCAAGGCGTGCGGGCCGCACTTTCTGATCGTGACGCCCGGCATTCGGGCCGCGCTCGCTGCGGCTGCGGCACAACCTTCCGGCGCCGCGCCGGACGATCAGGCGAGAGTTGCGACGCCGCTCGCTGCCATTCAAGCGGGCGCGGATTTCCTGGTGGTAGGCCGCCCCATCACCCACGCTTCTGATCCGGCGGCAGCCGCGGACGCGATTGTCGCTGAGATGGAGAAGGCACTGGCGGTCGCGCGCGCGTGAGAAATGAACCGCAAACTCGCAAGCGATTTTCGATTGCCGAATGACGATTGACGCGTTCGGTGCGACGGCTGTAGCAATCGGCAATCGAAAATCGGCAATCGACCGTCCTCATGACTGAGAACGAGATTCTGGATATCTTCCGCACGCACTCCGCGTTGATCGAGGGTCACTTCATTCTTTCTTCTGGCCTTCACAGTGACCGCTACATCCAGTGCGCGCTGGTTCTCCAACATCCTCGCATTGCCGAGCAGTTGTGCGCGGAGCTGGCTCGCAAGCTTGGGCCGACGAAGGCTTCCGTGGTGGCGGCACCTGCCCTCGGCGGTGTGATCGTCGCCCACGAGGTGGCCCGAGCTTTGGGCGCTCGCGCTCTGTTCACTGAGCGCCAGGAGGGCGTGATGACGCTGCGGCGCGGGTTCAGCATTGCTCCGCAAGAATCCGCGCTGGTGGTAGAAGATGTGATCACTACCGGCGGTTCGACGCGCGAGACGATGAACTGCGTGGAATCAGCGGGAGGGAAAGTGGTGGGTGTAGCCGCGCTCATCGATCGCAGCGGCGGAGCGGCTTCGCTCGGCGTGCCCAAATCAGCGCTCGTCACCCTCAGCGTCCAAAACTATAATCCTGCCGATTGCCCGCTGTGCAAGGCCGGAATTCCCGCCACCAAACCCGGCAGCCGTCAGAAGTAGCGGCGAGTTTACCTCGCCGCCTGCGCGGCTTCCACAATCTCGAAATAACTTTTCAGATACCCATCCCACACCGAGGTAGCGGCTCAGTTTCCGAGTCGGTGACAGCCGGGCCAGATCCCTGAAGTCCCTGCCCGTGTTGAGCCTACCCGCGGTCTAAGTTAAACTGTCCGAAACTCATAATCAATATCCGCTTTGATCCCCAAAACTTAATGGTAGATTAACACAAGCTTCACACGCCGGTAAAAGCAGTGCGCCAGTGTAAGTTGGTTGAATATGAGTGGTGGAGTCGTCCCCGGGCTGGAAGTGGGTATTGTCGCGGGCCTATTGACTGTTATTTTCTTGGTCATTCTCCTTTTGCTGTGCCGTCGCAGGCCGGATCCCAAGATGCTGCTCCTGCTCAGATTGATGCGCTACTTGCCTAAGTAATACCCGACTTCGAAGGCATCCGACGCAGCCGTCTCCAACATGAGCCATTGGAGGTTGAGCGGATGCACAGCAATCCTGCAAGTGGGAAATCGAATGAACCTGCGCCCATGTACGTCCTTTCACTTCTCCAAAAGAATTAAACACAGTTTTAGAGGGTCGTCATCCCGTACGGGTTTACTTTCCGACCAGCAATTCAAGTGAATGATGACGCCGAAGTTGATGGACTCGTACCTGGCCGGGCTGGTGAAGCTGGACGTGGGCCGGGTGCGACTTCGCACTTCCCGGAAAGAACGTTCATTGATGTTGGTAGTGCACCCCGCCCGCCGGCGCAGGGCCAGTTCTACGAGTAGGGCGTATACAGGCAAGTGGCTGATACTCTTGGCGGGGACCATTCCACCGTTCCTATCCGCTGGGCGACTGAAAATTTCTATCCTCACAATACCCGGCTTTGCGGCTGCCCGTTATGAATTTGGAGTATCCGTTCACACGCTACACGGCGCGGTCTGAGGTGAGCTTTTATCTGCGATTCTCCTAGTGGGCATTTCCTGCGGATGAGGCAGTGGTTGCGGTTGCTGTGCCTTAACCGTAGCGCCCTTCGATGTAGTCGGCGGTGCGAGAGTCTTTGGGCGTGAGGAACAGGCTCTCGGCGCGAGCGTGTTCGATGACTTCACCCAAGAGCATGAAGGCGCATTCATGACTGACCCGGCGCGCCTGAGCCATGTTGTGGGTGACGATGAGGATGGTATAGCGGCTGGCAAGGGTCAGCATCAACTCTTCCACGCCGAGCGTGGCTTCGCTGTCCAAGGCCGAGCACGGTTCATCCATCAGGATGACCTCGGGCTTCAACGGCAGCAGCCGCGCGATGCAGAGCTTTTGCTGCTGCCCCAGTTGCAGCGTCGTGGCGCGGGTTTGCAGGCGGTCCTTGAGATCATTCCAGAGTGACACCTCGCGCAGGGCCGTTTCCACCGCCTCGTCCAACGCGGACCTCCTGAGGGCGCCGTAGCCACTGTGGATGCGCAGGCCGAAGACCACGTTCTCGTAAACGGAGATGGGCAGCGGATTGGGGAGCTGAAACACCATACCCACCGCCTTGCGCAGCTCGATCAGCGAGACTTCCGGGGCGTAAATGTCTTGTCCAAGAATTTTGATTTCGCCCGTGGTGGTCACTTCGCCGTAGCGCTCGTCGATGCGGTTGAAGCAGCGGAACAGCGTGGTCTTGCCGCAACCTGACGGGCCGATTAGTCCTGTGATCTGGCCCTGACGAATGTTGATGCCGATATTCTTCCGCGTCTGGAAGCGTCTATGTACTTTGCCCTTGCTCTCACGCGGCGGGGAAGAAGTGATGGAGGATCATGAAGGCGCCAGCGGAAACGACGCCGGCGACGGGGATGGTGAGGACCCAAGCCCAGAGGATGTTCTTGGCCACGCCCCAGCGGACGGCGCTGAGGCGATGAATGCTGCCCACCCCCATGATGCCGCCGGCGATCGTATGGGTGGTTGATACGGGAATGCCCGCGGCCGCCGCCCCCAGGATGCTGACCGCTGCCGCCGTCTCCGCGCAGAACCCCCCCATGGGCTTCAGTTTGGTGATGCGCATTCCCATGGTGCGCACGATGCGCCAGCCACCGGTCAGCGTTCCAAGGCCGATGGCGGCATGAGCCATGAGCACCACCCAGAAGGGAACATAGAAGTGGTCCAGGTAACCGGCGGTGAAGAGTGTGCCGGCGATGATTCCCATGGTCTTCTGGGCGTCGTTGGTACCGTGGCCGAAGCTGTACGCGGCGGCAGAAAGCAGTTGCAGCCTGCGGAAGTACTTGTCCAGTCGCTGTGGCGCCCAGTGCCGGAAGAGCCAGTACGTGGCGATGCTCAAGCCCGCTCCCAGGATCAATCCGATGGTCGGCGACACGATGATGAACGCCAGCGTCTTGGCCCAGCCGCCCGGAATGATCACGTCCCATCCGGCCTTGGCGATCGCCGCGCCCGCGTACCCTCCGATGAGCGCGTGCGAGGAGCTGATGGGCAAGCCCCAGTACCAGGTGATGATGTCCCAGAAAATGGCGCCCAGCAGTCCCGCAAGGATCACGTAGAGATTAATGGCTTCGAGCCGAATCATTCCTTGGCCCATGGTCTTCGCCACGGCCGTGCCGAAGGTGAACGCCGCGACGAAGTTGAAGAATGCCGCCCAGATGACGGCGACACGGGGCGAGAGGACGCGCGTGGAGACGACGGTGGCGATGGAGTTTGCGGCGTCGTGGAAGCCGTTGAGGAAATCAAAACTTAGGGCGACAAGAACCAGAATGATCGCGAAGTTGAACATAGGTGAAACGGGATTGAATCAAACCGCAGAGGGCACGGAGATCTCGGAGATTAACCTGCGGTCTAGGCTCGGTTGGGACACGAACGCCTGCCGCCGCTGCGGGCAGCAGCCTTGACCTTGCGACCGACTCGCGAGGACTTCCGACGCGAGTCCCGCCCCCCAGCGCTCCCGCACGCGCCTTCTCAGGTGGACTTGAGCACCACGGCTTCGAGCACGTCGGCCACGTCCTCACACTTGTCCGTGGTCGCCTCGAGCACCTCATAGATTTCCTTCCACTTGATGACCTCGATGGGTTCGGTGGAGTCCTCAAACAAGCGCGCAATGCACTCGCCCTTGATGCGGTCCGCTTCCTCCTCCAGCAAGGTAAGCTGCTCGCAATACTCCAGCATGTTCTGCGGGTGATTGAGTTGCGCGATGGCCTTCACGATAATCTCCGTCCCGTGCAGAATCACCTTGGAGAGTTGCTGGGCGCCGGGGGTAATCTGCTTCACCTTGTAAATGGTGATGCGGCTGGCGGCGGCGTCCACCAGATCGAGCACGTCGTCGAGCGCTGAGCCCAGCGCATGGATGTCCTCCCGGTCGAACGGCGTGATGAAGGTCTTGTTGAGCTTCATCATCAGGGAGTGCGTAATCTGGTCGCCCTTGTGCTCGATGAATTTGATTTCCGACACGGTGCGCTCGACGTCGCGAAAGTTGTCGAACAGATCGACCAGCATCTGCGCGGCTCTGTGAATGTTCTCTGCCTGCTCGTGGAACAGGTCAAAGAACTTCTCATCCTTGGGGATAAGTTGCACCTGGATTCCTCGCGGAGAATTGAGGTGCTATTGTTATCGAATCCCACGCCAAAAGGCAAGGACGTTCTCGGCGAACAACGACATTGTAACGGCTGGTTAGGTCGGGCATGGATGCTGCAGCAATGCTTCCAAATGGGGTGTGGGTAAGGTCGCCAAGGCTCAAGTTCTCCTGCAAATTGCTTACCGTAATCCATCCAACCATTCAAGCGTTATTTTTGAGAGATCCTCGCGGGAACATGACACAAATGTGCCCCTGTATTCCGCAACAAATCTCCTCCTTCTGAGTTCTCGCCCTGTGGTCCGCATAGACTTGGCACGGACCAACATGTGACGGTTACATCTCGACCATTCGGAGGCTTGCCGGACTCCTTGTTTCGTTGGTAGTTGCGGCCCGTAACCTCCGCGGATTCAAAGCAATCAGGTCTTTGGTAGGGCCAGGTGGTTCCTGAAACGCCCCCGGCTCGGCATTCAACGAAATCGTGTCGCCATGTATTTACCGATTGTTCTTGGACGATAGAGATTGCGGCGGTTGACCGCCTGCTCGAAAACCGACCCGCTAGAGCCGCCGGGCAGGCAAAAAGCGAGGAACTCTAGACTCGGTACACAATTTTTCCACCAACGATTGTTGCCGTCGCTCTCCCCGTGAATTTCCATCCATCGAACGGCGAGTTGCGGCTCTTCGAGCGGCCTTCGGCAGTGCGGTAGGTCCATTCGCGGGTGGGGTCGAAGATGGTGATATCCGCCGCAACTCCGATCGACGTAGCGGCGAGTTCACCTCGTCATCGGAGCGGCTTCCACAATCTCAGATACCTATCCCACACCGAGGTAGCGGGTCAACTTCCGAGTCGGTGACAGCCGGGCCGGCATCGGTCAACACCGCGGCGTCACCAGCGATCTGTCCCAGCCGGCGCCGTTCGCCTAAGCTTCCTCGAAGGGCACTTGGGACAGCTTCACGCCGCGTGAGGATAAAGCGACACGCTATTTTCCGAGTGGGCTGTCAACCGCCCGGAATCCTTGCCGCGCGGCGGGCGAATAGAGCAGCGATTTACTTTCAAGGCTCAATCGGCGGAATTACTGCAGCTTCGCATACTCCGCTTTGGCTTCCTTCAGGATGGGGATGTCGGGGTCGGCGTCTTTCCAGAGTGTGAGGAAATCCTGGTAGGCAGTCTTTGCCCTGGTCTTATCTCCCGACAAAGCGAACGCTCTGCCGAGTTGCAAGTGCCCCAGTGCGCCAATGGGATCGCTGACCACGATCCCGCGGTGATCGAGAATTTTCTGGAATTCCGCGGCGGCTTCGGCGCCCTGGTGCGCCGCCAGATAGGCCTCGCCACGCACATAGACCGGATAGAGGGTCCCGAAGAAACCATGGAAGCTGCTGCGCGGCGCGCCCAGTTCAGAGGGAGCGGCGATTTGTAGCAGTTCGATAGCCTTTGCAGGCTCGCTATGGTTCAGGGCGAGAAGGGCGCGGAGCGCTGGCAGGTAACTGAGTCTGACGGATGTATCCTCCGGGAAGCGCCTTTCCAAATTATTCGCGAGGGTTTGAGATCGGGAAGAATCCCCCGAAAGGGCCAGTGCAAAGGCAGCGCCATACTGCACCTCCCGGTCATTGGAAAGCGCAAGTGCTGCCACCGCGCTCCGCTTGGCCGCAGGCGCATCCCCGAAAAAGGCTTCCCACAGTGCTGGCCCCGTTTGGTACAGAGCCGCCCTTTCCCGCTGGGCCGCCTGCTGAGCCAAGTCCGCCGCACGCTGTGACATCCTTCTTGCCTGTTGCAAGTGACCGGAATATGCCAGGACAAAAGCCTCGTGGTCGGAAATCCCGTCTTCCACTCCGGGTTTTCCCTGTGCCAGAGCCACTGCCCGTTCCATTCCCGCCTTGTCAGCTCTTAAAAAGGCGATGTCGTATCGCTGGACCAAAAAATCAGGGGTTTCCAGTTTACGTTCGAAGGCTCGCTGAAGGGTATTCTCGGCTTCCCCCAGGCGGTCAAGGTATTCATAGCTGTAGGCAAGATCTCCATACGGGATGGCAATGTCCGGATCGATCTCGATACTTCTCTTGGCTTCTTCGACCGCTTTTTCATATTTGCCGGAGACAGGGTAAATCATCCCTCCCAAAAATCCGTGGGCATGCACCTCACGAGGATAAGTTTGCGCCCACGCCTCACAGGTCTGTTGCGCCTTTTCCAGGTTTCCCGTCACCCGAATTTCGTAGGAAGCAGTGATAAAGAACTTCTCCCGGTCACTGGCGCGATCCCGCAAGTCATAGGCTTTACTGTTGCTCTCCGCGGAGAGGTCAGACTCTCCCATCTCGCCGTACAAGTTCCCCAGATTCGCATATGCCATTGCGAATTTGGGGTCGATCTCAAGGGCGCGCTTGTAAAGGGGCAGAGCGGCGGTGGCATCGCCAGTTGAGAAGTGAACTTTCCACGCGGTGCTATAGGCTTTCAAGGCTTCGAGTGACGGCGTGGTTGCCTCTTGGAGCGGAGTGTCGTGCTTTTCCACCGTGGTGAGCGATTCGCCGACTCGAGTTCTGAATTTACTGGCAATTTGACTCAGGGCATTCAGCACGTCTTCTTTTCTTGCCGCTTGCACCTGCTCCTCATCCAGGACGTCCCCGGTGCGGCAGTTCTTGGCCCGTAACCCCAAGACATACTGGCTTCCGAGGCTTGCAACCGAGCCCTCCAGGACGGCAGCGCTGGCGGTTCGCTCACAGATTTCCTTGGCGAGCTCCGGAGTCAGTCGCGCATCCGCCGTCCGGCCCATCAGACGCAGCGCCTTCTGGATATGCTCCTCGGAGACGAGGCTGAGGAAAGGCGACTGTTCAAGCTGCACCGCCAGCCCCTGGCGAAGCGTGTCGTCAAACACGGGGTCGCCCGTCGTGTTCGTGAAATCCGCGAGAACAATCGTGTCCTTGTCCGTGAGTCTTGGTGTGCCGTGAAAATAGAAGTAACCTGCGACGAAGAATGCCAGCACAGCCGCAGCAGCAGGAACAATCACCTTCCAGCGTTTCGCGATGTCAGTTGTGGCCTCCGGCTTCGCACGGGTTATCACCCGCGCCGAATCCGTGTCCCGCTTCAGGCGCCGGAGGTCGGTGCAAATTTCCGAAGCGTGCTGGTAACGCAGGTTGCGATCTTTTTCGAGGCACTTGTCGATGACGCGCTCTAATTCCGCTGGCAAGTCGGGATTCAGCCGCAGCGGGGAGGTTGGTGCCCGGTTCAAAATCAAGTCGTGGATGACGGCTGTGGTCGCCCCGGAAAACGCAGGCCGGCCTGTGGCCATCTCGTAGAGCACTACGCCAAAGCTGAACAAGTCCGTACGCACGTCCAGTTCCTCGCCTCTTGCCTGCTCGGGCGACATGTAGGCCACTGTGCCCAAAACCAGGCCCGAACTGGTCGAGTACCCCCCACTGGTCTCCGTTGTCGACTCGGCAGTAGTTTCCCCGGCCGAGGCGGGGCGGTGAGACGGCAAGAGCTTGGCCAACCCAAAGTCGAGCACCTTGGCCCTGGCCGTCCCGCCCTGCGGGATGACGAAAATATTTGCCGGCTTGATGTCGCGATGGACGATGCCTTTCGCGTGCGCGGCGTCCAGCGCGTCGGCAATCTGGAGGGCCAGGTCGAGCAGCGTGTCGATCTGTAGGGGTGAACCGCGTTCGCCCCCGTCAGGGCGCATGCCATGCGCCCCCACAGCAAGGCGTTGCTTCAGCGTCTGGCCTTCCAGATATTCCATGACGATGAAGGGCCGACCTTCGTGTTCATCGATCTCATAAATCGTGCAGATGTTGGGATGATTTAGCGCCGAGGCAGCGCGGGCCTCACGCTGGAAGCGGCCCAGCGCTTGGCGGTCTTTAGCCAGCTCTTCAGGCAGAAACTTGAGGGCGACCAGCCGTTGCAGCTTGCTATCCTCGGCCTTATAGACGACACCCATGCCCCCGACACCGAGCTTCTCAACGATGCGATAGTGGCCGACTGTTCGACCGAGCATGTGAGGGAACATTCTTTAAGGGCAATCTTAGGCCACGGTTACAGCTAAGTCAACGCGGCAGGTCTAACGGGTTGTGTCAAGCATTTGTCAGTTGAGCTCCGCGAGAATACAAGACTTCGAACCAAGTTGTTCCGCAGCGAGCGATCCAGAGGCGGAGCTTGAGGAGGCGGTGAGCGCCGCGTCGTGTCCAGCG